>JAKLFB010000023.1 GCA_022711435.1 Verrucomicrobiota bacterium | reverse complement strand
TGCATCGTCGAGGCTTCCACGAATCTCGTCGACTGGATGACGCTCGCGACCAACGGCCTGTTGGCGGTCTCCCTCGAAGTCGCGGACGCCGCGGCCAGCAATCATCCCGCGCGCTTTTATCGAACAGCCATTGCGAACTGATGGTCTTACTGATCAGTCCTTAACATAGGCTACATTATCAGCACAAAAAAATGACCTGACCTTGCGGTCTTTCTTGATGGCTAACAGATCCTGCTCCACTCGTTTTTGCAGCGACTCGTTCTGCTTCAAGGGCTTCTTGGACACTCCGTTGCTCTTCATGTCGCCCCAGACGAACTCATCCGGATTCAAATCGGCGCATAGGGAGGGAGAAAGTGCAGCTCTAAACGCCCCTCCAAGCCTTGCACGTAATCTCGGACGACCTTGGCTTTGTGGGCAGGATGCCCGTCGACCACCAGAAACACGCGGCCGGACCAACCCTCCAGGAAGTTCTGCAGAAACAGCACAAACGACGCGACGTCCAACTTGCCGGGGTAGGTCACGGCCCAGAATTCCCCCCGCGCGTTGGCCGCGCTGATCATGAGGCTTTGGATGGTGGGTTGGCCGGGACTCGAACCCGGGACCAACGGCTTAAAAGGCCGCTGCTCTACCGACTGAGCTACCAACCCATCCTGGGCCGGGAACGCCAAGGCCAGCGACTGCGCCAGCCTATCCTTCCGCGACCGGCGCAACCTAATGGAGCCCCCCCCTCCAAGGCAAGAATTAAGCACGGCGCGCCCCCGCCGCCGTCACGGCACGATCCGCCGCGCCGCCATCAGCCGGCCCCGGTAATACGGGGAATCCAGCGAGGAGAACGTCACTCCATGGCGGCTGGCCGCATGGACGAAATTGCCGTCATCGAGCGCGATGGCCACATGGCCGGGCCGGCCATCGTCCCCCGCGAAAAACAGGAGATCGCCTTGGATCGCATCGGCGGGGTGGATCGTGATCCCGGCGCGGAACTGGCGGCTGACAGTGCGAGGCAGCTCGACGCCGGCCACCTGGCGATACATCTGCACGACAAACCCGGAGCAATCGACCCCGGAACGATCCATCCCACCGTAGCGATACGGGGTCCCGAACCATTCGGTGCCGGCCTTTCTCCAATCGTCGGAAGAAAACGATTTGCCTGGCTTGCGGAGCGTCTCGTGCGGCCAGGCGGGCTGGGCATCCCACGCAGGCA
This sequence comes from Verrucomicrobiota bacterium, assembly GCA_022711435.1. Lineage (GTDB taxonomy): Bacteria > Verrucomicrobiota > Verrucomicrobiia > Limisphaerales > UBA1319 > JAGMXM01. The sequence goes on along the minus strand of JAKLFB010000023.1, from coordinate 87,866 downwards.
TGGAGGATTTCCATAAGCTGGCCCGTCCCGCGGCTGGCTGCTTTCCTGCAGTCCGCTCAAGCGCCGTCGATCCGGGCAGGGGTGTGACCTCTTTCACCGGGGACGTGCGGCAACCGGCTCCCAGGGCCAGGGCGAGCAGGCATGCTGCGATCGGGCCGGAATCCCAGACCCGGCCGCGCCAGGCCAATCCGCCCCTCAAGGCCGTGCTGCTGGCGCGGCGTCCCATGGACCGCTCGTTCGGATCGCTGCTCTGCGGCAAGTTCATGCCATGTTCCATCTCCGCATTCCGTTCCTGCCGGATCACACCGCGCGATTTGCCCGCCCGTGTAAAGCCCCGACCGCTCCGGCTCGATCAGGAGGCTGGCCGGTATTCGGCCTGCGCCCGCGGCAGCCATTCCTGGAGGCTCCGGATCCGGTCTTCGTCGAGCGGATGCGTTCGCAGGAACCAGGGCTGGCTGGCGCCGCCATGCTTCTGGTTGTATTCCGCGAACCGCCGCCAAAAGTCAACTGCGGCTTCGGGACGATACCCCGCCCGCGCCATGTAAATCAACCCGATCTGGTCCGCCTCGGCCTCGTGTTTGCGGCTGTAGGGCAGCAGCACGCCGACCTGGGATCCCAGCCCGTAGACCGTGCTGGCGAGGGCTTGGGACTGCGGCGTGGCCTTTGTCAACGCCGCGCCCAGGACTTCGCCTCCAACCTGCAGCGCCGTCGACTGGCTCATCCGCTCCGCCCCATGCCGCGCGACCGCGTGCGCCACCTCGTGCCCGATCACCGTCGCCAACCCGGCTTCGTCCTTCGTCACCGGCAGAATGCCCTTATAGATCCCCACCTTGCCGCCCGGCAGGCAGAACGCGTTCACCTCGGAGCTCTCGAAGACCACGAATTCCCACTGCGCGTTGGGGAGTTCCGCGACCGAGGCGATCCGACGGCCCACCCTGTTGACCATGGCGTTCAGAGCCGGATCGCGGCTCACAGCCGTCTCTTTCTTCATTTGGTCAAATGCGGTCAACCCGAGCTGCATCTCCTGGCTGGGCGACACCAGCCCGGTGAACTGGGAGCGGCCGGTCACCGGCACAGTCGTGCACGACCCGCTCGCCAGCAGGAGTATGATCGCGCAAAGGAACCCGAGATTTCGCCTGGTTGCTTCCATAAGACTTAGAGAAGCACGAATCTTCAGACTTTTCAACCGTCCAGGCGTGGCGTAGGTTCCGGCCGGACCTTGACAGTGTCTCAAGCCGGCAAGCCGGGCCCGTGGCCCAGGCCTGCAGAATCGTGCAGGCTGCGCGCCCTGGCACGTCGAGACCGATGACACGCATTCGCCATGCCGTCCGTCTTTCTCAAAACGTATGGATGCCAGATGAACGAGCGCGATTCCGAGGCCGTGGCCGCGCGGCTTCTGGCTCGCGGATTCGACCTTGCGCCGTCGGAGGAAGCGGCCGACATCGTGCTGCTGAACACGTGCACGGTGCGCCAATCGGCCGAGGAGAAGGCATGGAACAAGATGCAGGCCCTCCTGGCGGACCGGCGGCGCCAGAACGGCCGGAGGGTTCTGGGCATGCTGGGCTGCATGGCCCAGGCCTGCGGCGGCGATCTCCTGGAACGTCTGCCGGGCATCGACCTGGTGGTCGGCACCCGCAAGCTCCATCGCGTCCCCGATTTCCTGGGCGACCTGCTCGAAGGCCGGCGCGCCGCCATCTGCGAGACCGGGGACGAGCCTGGCAGCCAGAATGCGCTGCGCGAGCACCTCGATCCGGCCGCCCGCCCTCGCCCCGCCGTGACCGCCTTCGTCAACATCATGCAGGGCTGCAACCATCGCTGCGCCTTCTGCGTCGTCCCCAAGACTCGCGGGCCGGAACGCAGCCGCCCCTTGCCCGAGATCGTGGACGAATGCCGCCAGCTCATCGACCGCGGCGTCCGCGAGATCACGCTCCTGGGCCAGATCGTCAACCGCTACGGCCGGCACGAGATGGCCGACATCGATGGCCGCTCGCCGTTCGTCCAGCTCCTCGAGGCCGTCGACGCCCTCGACGGGCTCGAGCGGCTCCGGTTCACGGCCCCGCATCCGGACGGCTACGGGGCCGATCTGGTCGAGGCCTACGCACGCCTCCCCAAGCTGTGCGAGAGCGCTCATCTCCCCGTCCAGAGCGGCAGCGACCGGATTCTCCACCTCATGCGCCGCGGCCATACCGTCGAGCAGTTCCGCTCGCTCGTCGATCAGCTCCGCCGCGTCCGGCCCGGGATCGGCCTCATCACCGATCTCATCGTTGGATTCCCCGGCGAGACCGATGCGGATTTCGAGGCCACGCTCGACCTGGTCCGCCAGGTCGAGTTCGACCAAGCCTACCTGTTCAAGTACTCCCATCGGCCCGACACCCCCGCCGCGGCCATGCCTGATCAGGTCCCCCTGGGCGTCCGCGAGGCCCGGCATGCCGAGCTGATAAAAACGGTGGACGAAATCGCCGCGCGCCGGTATCAACAGTTTCTCGGCCGGCACGTCCAGGTGCTGGTCGAAGGCCCCAGCCGGAAAAATGCCCGGCGCTGGACCGGCCGCACCCGATGCCATAAGATCGTGCTGCTGGAAGGGTCCGATCGCCAGCTCGGCCAGCTGATCGACGTGCGGATCACCCGGACGGGCCGATACACGCTGTATGGCGACTCCGCCTGGATCGGAATGGATTGACAGTCACTGACACACCATGACGCTCTCGCTGCTGGCCCTGTTGCTGGGCGCGCTGATCATCGCGCCTGCCCTGTTCGCCTTGACCCGGCCCGAAGGCTTCGTCGCCCAGGCGCGCCGCTTCCCGCGGTCGCGCCCGTGGGGCTTTGTGCTCGTCCCTCTGGCCACAGCCTGGTTCCTCTACTACCTCAGCCTCGAGACCATCTCCGACTTCGCCGCCTTCAAGCCCTACATGTATGTCGGATTCGCCCTGCTGGGCGCGCTGACATGCATCTACGTCCAGGATTTCCTGGCCGTGCGCGGCCTGGCCTTGGTGCTGATGCTGCTGGGCAAGCTCATGATCGATACGGCCCTGTGGGCCGACACCGCCTGGCGCCTGGTGATCATCGTCTGGGCTTATCTCATCATCTGCGCCGGCATGTGGCTGACGGTCTCGCCCTGGCGCTTGCGGGACCTGATCGATTGGGCCACCGCCGAACCGGCGCGCCTGCGCGCCCTGATGATCGCCCGGCTCGGCCTCGGGCTGTTCGTGGCCGTGCTCGGGCTCACCGCCTTCCGTTAAGGGTCTGTGCAAAAATTACTTCCGGTTTTTGCACAGACCCAAAGCCATCACCGTCTCCTTGAGATGTCTCCACCTGCCCCCGCCCTCCCCTCGACTGCCATGGAGGGGAGGGAGAAGACAATCGGCGACCGGGTGAACGAGCCCGGCAGCACGCACGCCGCCTTGTCTTTCGCAAGCCGGCTCCGATTCCCTCCCCCCGCACACATCCTCGTCCTGCGCGGCGGCGCCGTCGGCGATTTCATCCTCACCATCCCGGCGCTCGCGCTCCTGCGGCGGCGTTATCCCGGCGCGCGGATCCAGCTTCTCGGCTATCCCGCCATCGCATCGCTGGCCGAGGCCGAAGGCCTGGTCGACCAGGTCCTGTCGATCGAGGACCCCGCCTTATCGCCTCTGTTCGTCCGCGATGGTCGGATCCCGACCAGGTGGCGAGACCGTTTCGCCGCCCAGGAGCTGGCCCTCTCGTTCCTCTACGATCCCGAGGGCATTGTGCGCGGGCAGTGGTCCCGTTGCTCGCCCGCGCCCTGGATCGCCGGCCCGCACCGGCCCGACGAAGGCAGGAGCCAGCATGCCATCGAGGTCTTTCTCGAACCCCTGCGCGCCCTGGGAATCGAGGATGCGCCGCCGTGGCCATGCCTGCGGAATCTGGCCGCGAAGCCGGGTTCGCTGCCTGACGGCACCTGGCTCGCCATCCATCCCGGCAGCGGCAGCCCGAAGAAGAACTGGCCCGAGTCACGCTGGCGCCAGTTGATCGAAAGACTCCTCGGACGCTGCGGCGTCCATTTCCTCATCGTGGGCGGCGAGGCCGAGTCCGGGCGGCTCGAGCCCCTTGTTGCCGGACTTCCGGCCGAGCGGGTTCGGCTGCTCGAAAACCGTCCGCTGGTCGAGGTCGCCCGGCATCTGGCCGCCTGCGGCGGTTTCGTGGGGCACGACTCGGGCATCACCCATCTCGCGGCCGCCCTGGGGCTGCCTGTGCTGGCCTTGTGGGGGCCATCCAATGCGAGCGTGTGGCGGCCATGGGGCGACCGCATCCAAGTGCTTCGCCGCCCCGGCGGCATCCAGTCGCTGACGGTGGCCGAGGTCGAGGCGGCGGTGATCAACCTTTGAACATGCTGGGATTTCACACACGGAGCCACGGACGGACGGGGAAGGTGGCGGGGCTGATCTTCTTCGGGCTGTTCTTTGTGCTGGGCGAGGTGTTGCTCTTCTTTTTGTTTGTGCGCCCCTACTGGAGAAGCCAGGAGGCCCGAGGCTGGATCGAGACGCCCTGCGCCATCCGCGCATCCGAGCTGGTCGAATCCTCCGACGGCGATGGGACCACCTACCGGCTCAAAATCGTCTACACGTATTCGGTCAACGGCCAGGACATGGAGTCTGACCGGTTTCATTTTCTGGGCGGATCCTCCTCGAGCGCGGGCTGGAGGAGGAGGATGCTCGAACGCTACCCTGCGGGAAGCGAGACGGTCTGCTACGTCAATCCGGCCAATCCGGCGGAGGCGGTGCTGTATCGCGATTGGGTGCCGGATTACTGGTTCGGGCTGATCCCGCTGCTATTCTCGCTGGTGGGCATTGCCGGCCTGATCGCCCTGCTCCGCCGCCCGCGCGCGCCCAAGCCCGCGCCGTCGAACGTCCTCGGACCAACGATCGCGCCTCCCTCCGCGGCCCCAGCCGGGGCCGGCTCGCCCATCCGATGGCGTGCACGACAATCGCCGCTGCGGACTTTCATCCTGGTCACCGTGTTCGCGCTGTTCTGGAACGGAATCCTGTCGGTCTTTCTCATCCAGGTCATCAGCCAGTGGCGCCATGGGAGCCCGTCCTGGTTTCTGATGCTGTTTCTGCTGCCGTTTGTGGCGGTGGGGTTGGGCATGGCTGCAGCCATGGTCTACACATTCCTGGCGCTGTTCAATCCCCGGCTCGAGATCGAGGGGGGCTCGGCGGCGGTGCCGCTCGGCGGACGCCTGCGCTTCCGATGGCGCGTGTCGGGCGCGCTGGATCGGCTCGAGCACCTCGAGCTCGACCTCGAAGGCTCCGAGCACGCCACCTACCGGCGCGGGACCGATACGGTCACCGATCACCAGGTCTTCCACCGGCAGGCCGTCGCGCGGATCGAGGATGTCGCCCAGATGCGCGGGGGCGAGGCGGCGGTGGATATCCCCGCCGATTCCATGCACACCCTGGCCGCCGATCACAACCGGATCCGGTGGGAGATCAAGGCGCACGGTGCGATCCGCCGCTGGCCCGATCTCCAGAGCCGCTTCGAGTTTCCCGTGGCGCCGCCCGCACCGGCCCGGACGCCCGCGCCCGCCTTGCCGACCGTCCGAACCTCGGACGACAGCCGCACCGACACTGCAGCCCGGGCCGCCAACGCCCCGACACTCCAGATCCGATTCCGCGACGATCGCGCTCTCTATGCTCCGGGCGAAGTGCTGGCCGTCGGCGTGCTGTGGGAGCTGGCTTCTCCGCCGCGGGCGTGGCTGGTTCGGCTCGTCTACTTCACTCGCGGAAAGGGGACACCGGATGAGGTCCTGGTGGCCGAGCAGCGTCTGGACAATCCCGGCCCGCAAGGGATCGCGAAGGTGGAGTTCGGCCTGCCGGCGGGCCCCCTGAGCTTCTCCGGCACGCTGATCTCCCTGGTGTGGGCTGTCGAAGTCCTCGGCGATCGATCGAAGCTCAGCCAGCGCGTTGAGTTCGTCCTTGCGATCCAGGAGCGGGAAATCCGCCTGCCAGCCCTCCTGGCGGCGCCAGGGAAGAAGACGCTCTTCCAGTTCGAGCAGGCCTGATCCCATGTCGATCGTTCACCCTCGGGCGTGCGACAATCCATTCCGAAGCGAGCGGATCGACCGGCTCGAGTATGAGTTCCTCGAAGGCAGCATCGAGGCGGTTTGGGCACGCTGGCGCCAGATGGGCAATCGCGGCTGCATTATCGGGCCGGAAGGCTCGGGCAAGACCGCACTGCTTGACCGTCTGGCGGCCGGGTTGGCGGAGCGGGGCTATGGCGTCCACCGAGTGCAGCTCCGTCCGGATCGAGGCGGCGGATCGCCCGCCTCGGTTCTCCCCTGCCCCGCTGGAATCGAGTCGGGAGATGTCATCCTGATGGACGGCGCCGATCTGCTGGATGCGCGGGCCTGGAGGCGCTGGGAGCGCGCGCTTCGGGCGCCGGCGGGCCTGATCGCCACTTCGCACCGCCGCGCCATGCTGCCGGTCCTGTTCCGCTGCGAGACCACGCCGGAGCTTCTCTTTCGATTGCTGGGCCGCCTGGTCGACCGGAGCGACGAGGGGCTCCATTCGCTCGCCATCGAGCTGTTCCATCGGCATCAGGGCAACCTGCGCGCAGCCTTCCGCGAGTGCTACGACCGCCATGCGGGCAGGATCACCTGAAGATCAAGTGGAGTCCGACGAGGACCAGGACCCCGCCGAACGCGCGTTTGAGATCTCCGGCCGAGATCACTTTGGTGAGCCAGGCCCCGCCATACCCCCCCAGAATCGCCATGGGCGCCAAGGCCAGCGCCAGCTGCCAATCCACGTTTCCCTGGTGATAATGCTTCCACGCGCCCACGATGGCTGTGGGGATGATCACCGCGAGCGACGTCCCGACCGCTGTCTTGATGGGCACGTGCAGCAGCAGCACCATGCCCGGCACCATCACGATCCCGCCGCCGACCCCGAACAGCCCGCTCGCCAGGCCGCTGATCAGGCCGATGCAGGCCACGGTGGCCGCCAGCCCCGCCTTCCCTCCCGCGGGGATCCAGATCTTCGTGTTCACGCGGCCGAACCTGCCGCCTCCCACCGAGGCTGACAAGAAAAATGGCTTCGCTCGCCCTGGACAGCCAGGCGCGGCGCATGCATCGAAGGCCGAGACAGCTGCTGGAAGCTTGGGGCGCCAGGCCGGTCCGCGCCGAGCAGCGATCTACGATCGCGCCGGCTGCTGCTTCTCGTCCTTGCCCGCGCTGCCAAACAGGCTACAATCCGGCAAAACTTACCCATCCATCGCGACATGAGTCTCATTCGATTCATCCAAGGCGACATCACCCGGCTGGCGGTCGATGCGATCGTGAATGCGGCCAATTCATCCCTGCTGGGCGGCGGCGGCGTTGACGGTGCCATTCATCGGGCGGCGGGGCCGGAGCTGCTCGAGGAATGCCGGCGGCTGGGCGGATGCCCCACTGGCGAGGCGAGGATCACCCGAGGCTACCGGCTGCCCGCCCGGCATGTCATCCACACCGTGGGGCCGATATGGCATGGCGGACGGCGCGGCGAGCCGGAGCTGCTGGCCTCCTGCTATCGATCGTCCCTCCAGCTCGCGGTGGACCACGCGCTCGCCTCGATCGCGTTTCCCTGCATCAGCACCGGGGCGTATGGCTATCCGGCCGAGGAGGCGGCGCGGGTGGCGGTCGGGGTGGCCCGGGACTTCATCGAACGGAACCCCGCCGCGCCCGAGGTGGTGTTCTGCTGTTTTCTGCCCAGCGACCTGGCCATTTACCAGGGGCTTCTTGAGCCAGGCGGTTCCGCGCGCTGACGGGGCCGGAGCCGCCGCGTCGCCGGGGTCACCGACAAAGTCGATGCGGAATCCGGCAGATCAACCGCCGCCATCTGCTGGCATGCCGGGCTGGCGTGCTCGCGGCGGCGGGAGTGATCTTCATTATGGCTCGACAGCGCTGCGATCGCGAGTTCTACTGGAGGCGGGTCATACGAACGAAACGGCTGGTCTCATTCGGTTTGGGGAGAGCGGCGGGGGTCCTGGATGTCCAGGCGATGCGCCCTTTTCTCAATCTCCGAGCGATGGCGAACCGGCAACGATAAAAGGACATCAAATATGGGAATTCTTTCCTGGATCGTCATGGGCCTCCTCGTGGGCGCGCTGGCCAAGTTCATCATGCCCGGCAAAGATCCTGGCGGGCTGATCGTCACCATCCTCATCGGCATCGCCGGCGCGTTTGTCGGGGGATTCATCGGGACCCGGGTAGGCTTGGGAGACGTCACGGGGTTCAATCTGGGCAGCATTCTGGTGGCGACCGGCGGGTCGGTCCTCCTTTTGATTCTCTACCGGGTGATCAAGAAATAGCGCTCAGCGACTGGTGAGCTGCCGTCCATGGTCGAGTTCCGGTTCATGGCCAGGGCCGTCTTGGCTTGCGGGGTGGCGGGGATCGTCCTGGGTGGCGGGCTCTCCGATGCGATGGGCGCCGCTCGGGTGGTGGTCATCAGCCCGCACAACGAGTCCATCCGCCACGAGTTCCGCGAGGCCTTTCGCCGCCACCATGAGCAGCGATTCGCTGAGCCTGCTGAGGTCGAATGGCGCGACATGGGCGGCTCGACCGATGCCTTGCGATTCGTCCTGTCCGAGTTCGCTCGGAAGCCGGATGGGATCGGGATCGATTGCTTCTTCGGAGGCGGCCTCGAACCGTTTTTGCGGCTGACGGCGCAGGGGCTGACAGAAGCGTGCCTGCTGCCCCCGGAAGTGATCGACGGCATCCCCCAGACCGCCAACGGGGTTGACGTCTACGATCCGCAGCAGCGCTGGTTTGGCGCGGCGTTGTCCAGCTTCGGCATCCTGCAGAGCCCGCGCATCCAGCGGCTGACCGGCCTGCCCGCCATCAGCACGTGGGAACAGTTGGCGGACCCGGCCTTGTGCGGCTGGGTGGGTGCCGGCGATCCCCGCAACAGCGGAACCATGAGCACGATGTTCGAGTGCTTTCTCCAGGCCTTCGGCTGGGAAAAGGGATGGAGCGTCCTCGCGCGCATTGGGGGGAATACGCGCAAGTTCGACCGCTTCTCGGCCACCACCGCGAAGGACGTCTCCCTGGGTGAGACCGCCTACGCCATGGCGATCGATTTCTACGGATTCACCCAGGTCGCCGCCGCGGGCCGCACCAACCTCACCTTCACCCTGCCCCGCGATTTCTCGACCCTGGTCCCGGACGGCATCGCCCTGCTCAAAGGCGCCCCGAACCGCCTGGCTGCCGAACGATTCATGGCCTTCGTGCTGGGCGAACCCGGCCAGAAGCTCTGGTTCCTCCCTCGCGGGCACCCCGAGGGGCCGCAGCGCTATTCCATGGAGCGAATGGCGGTTCGGCCCGACTTCTATGCGCGGTTCCGCGGGATCAGCAACATCGAGACTTCGCCGTTCGATCTCTCCCAGCCGTTCGCGTATGATGGCGCGCTGGCCCGCGCCCGCGGCGAGGTGGTGGCGGCCCTGGTCGGCGCGCTCCTGGTCGACACGCACACCGAGCTGCGGCGCGCCTGGCGGGCGGTCATCCGCCGCGGCCTCGAAGCGGCCGACATCGAGGCCCTGGGCCGCACCCCGATCACCGACGCCGAGGCGCGGGCCCTTGCGGCCGGCCCCTGGAAGGACCCTGTGATTCGAAACCAGAAAAAAATCGAGTGGCAGCAGTGGGCTCAGGAGAAATACCTGCGCCTTGAATCCCATGCGCGTCGTCGTTGAGAACATCCGTCATGACTTCGGCGCGGGCCCGGTGCTGCGGGACATCTCGCTCACCGTCGAGGACCGCGAGCTATTCTTCCTGCTGGGGCCATCGGGCTGCGGCAAGACCACCCTCCTGCGTCTGCTGGCCGGATTCTACCAGCCCGCCCAGGGGGCCATCCGGTTCGGCGATCGCCTCATGAACGGCGTCCCCCCCCACCGCCGCAACACCGGCATGGTGTTCCAGAACTACGCCCTTTGGCCCCACCTGACGGTCGGGGAGAATGTGGCCTACGGGCTCGATGTGCGCGGCCTGCGCGGCCCCGAGCGCCAGGCGCGCGTCGCCGAGGCGCTCGCCATCGTCCAGATGGACGCCATGGCCGACCGATCCCCCAACCAGCTCTCCGGCGGGCAGCAGCAGCGGATCGCCCTGGCCCGCGCCCTGGTCATCCGGCCGGATGTCCTCCTGCTCGACGAGCCGCTGTCCAACCTCGATGCGCGTCTCCGCCTCGAAATGCGCGAGGAGATCCGCCGCATCCATCAGCAGACCCGGATCACAACCATTTACGTCACGCACGACCAAAAAGAGGCGCTCTCCCTGGCCGATCGCATGGCCGTCCTCCACGAAGGCCGCCTCCAGCAGCTCGATACCCCCCGCGAGGTCTATCGGCGACCCGCCAGCCGCTTCGTGGCCGATTTCCTCGCCGAAACCAACTGGATCACCGGCCAGGTCCGCACCCGCACCCCCTCCTTCTCCGAAGCCGACACCCCCTTCGGCCCCCTTCAACTCCCGCCTTCGGATGCGGCCGATCCTGGCCAGCGGGTCTGGATCGGCTTCCGCCCGGAGGCGGTTCAATTCGGCCCGGCCGCGCGGAACGCATTCTCCGCCCGGATTGTCCACGTGAATTACCTGGGCGAGGTTGACCAGTTCGTGCTCGAACTCGGTCCCGGGGCGCCCATCAAGGCCCTCGAAGCCAACCCCCAATCGTTGCGGCGGCCTGGCGATACGATCCCCATCCACGTCCCGCCTGAGAACCTGCTCGTGTTCCCCGGCGGCGGCGCGGCCTGAATCACACCCACTGCGCCGCGGCCTCGCACAGGATCCGCTCGGTCGATTCCCAGTCCAGGCAGGCGTCGGTGATGGAAATGCCGTATTGGAGATCGGCCGGGCGGGGCGGGATCGGCTGGCTGCCCTCGTGCAGGTAGCTTTCGAGCATGACACCGATCAGCGAGCGGGTTCCTCCCGCGCGCTGGCTCACCACGCTCTGCAGCACCGCCGCCTGCCGGGCCGGCTGCTTCCCGGAGTTGGCATGGCTGCAATCCACCATGATCACACCCGGCAAGCCGGCCTGAGCAAGCTTGGCCTCGGCCTCCGCCACGCTCTCCGGATCGTAGTTGGGCTTCGAGCGCGCCCCGCGCAACACGATGTGCCCCACCGGATTCCCCGTGGTGCGAATGATGCTCGTGACGCCCTCCTGGTCGATCCCGAGAAAACTGTGCGGCCGCATCGAGGCGCACATGGCATCGACCGCGATTTGCAGGCTCCCATCGGTCCCGTTCTTGAATCCGACTGGCATAGACAGCCCGCTGGCCATCTCCCGATGCGTCTGCGACTCCGTGGTCCGCGCTCCCACCGCGGACCATGTGATCAGATCGGCGGTGTATTGGGGGATGATGCCGTCCAGGAATTCCGTCCCCGCCGGCAGCCCCATCTCCGCGATCGCCAGCAGCAGCCGCCGCGCCTTCTTGAGGCCCGCCTCGATGTCGTGCGTGCCGTCCAGGTGCGGATCGTTGATCAATCCTTTCCACCCCACCGTCGTGCGCGGCTTCTCGAAATAGACTCGCATCACCATGCAGCATCGATCCCTGAGCTCCTGCCGCAGCCGATTCAGGCGCCGCGCATATTCGAGGGCGCCGTCGACGTCGTGGATCGAGCACGGGCCGACCACCGCCAGCATCCGCGACTCCTCTCGACGAATGATCCGCGCCACGGCCTCGCGCCCCTCATACACCGTCTGGCTGGCCGCTTCCGAAAGCGGCAGCTCCTGTTTCAGCGCCCCGGGGGGCAGCAGCCGCACCACTTCCCGGACATGCAGGTCTTGCGTGAGATACATCATGCCTCCAGCAGGTTAATTCAGGCATCCCTCGAAGCAAATCTCAAAGTGCCTGGCGGTGGCGGCCCGTGCGCCACAAGAGACGGTCGCCGCCGGAGGCCCCAGGGATGGCGCGCCTGCACTTTTTGTTCGCATGCGATCGGGCCATTGATCATAGTAGACCGGCCATGAATTCCATGACGGGTTATGGGCGTGGGGAATGCAGCCAGGACGGCAGCAAGATCACGGTCGAGCTGAGCTCCGTCAACCGCAAGCAGAGCGAGATCGTCCTCACGCTGCCCCGGGAGCTCGATCCGCTCGAGCCGCAGGTCCGGGACGAAATCAGCCGCTGGATGGCTCGAGGCCGTCTGACGGCCCGCGTCGCCCTGCAGGAAAGCCAGCGGCGGTCCCTGGCCCGCGTGCGCCTCAACTCCGCCCTCGCCTGCGAATACGCCCGTCAATTTCGCGCCCTGGCGGACCGGATCCATATCCCTCCCACGCCGACGCTCGAGACCATCCTTCGATCTCCCGGCGTCCTTGAGATCGACGCGGCGGCCTGCCCGGCGGCGGGCTATTGGCCCATGCTGAGAAAGGCGCTTCGGCAGGCCCTGGCCGACATGGCGGCGATGCGGGCCCGCGAAGGCGCTCATCTGAGCCGCGACCTGGGCCGCCGCATGGCCGGCATCCGGAAAGCCATCGCGCGCATCCGGCGCCTGGCGCCTCGATCGATCCGGCGCTACCGCCGGCAGCTGGCGGACCGCCTCCGCCAAGCCGGCCTCAAAGCCATCCGAATGGACGATCCCCGGCTCCAGCAGGAGATCGTGCTCTGGGCGGACCGGACCGACATCGCGGAGGAGCTCACCCGGCTGGAGAGCCATTGCCAGCAATACGCCCACACACTGCCCTCCCGCGAGCCCGTCGGACGCACCCTCGATTTCCTGGCCCAGGAGATGAACCGCGAGGTCAATACCATCGGCTCCAAGGCCAATGACGCCGCCATCTCCCGCGAAGTCATCCTCCTGAAGGCCGAGCTCGAACGCTTTCGCGAGCAGGCTCAAAACATCGAGTGACTCGAATGACCGCCATGCTCCAGCCGGCGCCCCTGCTGCTGGTCTTGTCCGCCCCCTCCGGCGCTGGAAAGACCACGCTCTGCCACGAGCTTCTCCTGGCCAACCCCAACCTCAGCCGGGCTGTCACCTGCACCACCCGCCAGCCTCGCGCCGGCGAGCGCCCCGGCGTGGACTATTTCTTCCTCGATCCCGCCACGTTCGAGCGGCAGGTTCAGGCGGGCGAGTTTTTCGAGCACGCCGACGTCTACGGCCATCGCTACGGCACGTGGAACCGGGAGCTGCAATCCAAGCTGGCCCAGGGCAGGGACATCATCCTTACCATCGACGTCCAGGGCGCCGCCACGGTCCGCCGCCAGGCCGGCCGCGACCCCGCCCTCCAGCGGTGCCTGGTCACGGTGTTCGTGGCCCCCGAGTCCCTCGATGTCCTGGACCAGCGCCTGCGTCATCGCGACACCGATTCCTCCCAGGAACGCCGCCAGCGGCTGGCCATCGCCCGCCAGGAAATCGCCCAGTGGCATCTGTTCGATTACCTGGTCGTCAGCCGCACCATTCCCGAAGACGTCCGCCACATGCAGGCCATCATCGAGGCCGAGAAGATGCGCACGTGCCGCCAGCCCACCCACACCCTCCCATTCCCGATCCTCGAATCCGACCCGCCCCCCCTGCGCTCATGAGCCAACCTCCCTGCATCATCCTCGGTGTGACCGGCTCGATCGCCGCTCACAAGGCCATCGACATCGCCAGCCTCCTCACCCGGAACGGCTGCGCCGTCCACGTCATTCTGACCCCCGACGCCCAGCGCTTCCTCAGCCCCGTCCCGTTCAAGACCCTCTCCCGCCACCCGGTCGTCACCGACCTCTACGGCGATGCCCAATGCTGCCAGCCCGCCCATATCCGGCTGGCTGACGAGGCGGACCTGATGCTGGTCGCGCCCGCCACCGCCCAGACCATTGCCAAGCTGGCCCTCGGGCTTGCCGACAACGCCCTCTGCTGCACCGCCCTCGCCCTGAACCCCGCCGCGAAGCTCCTGATCGCGCCCGCCATGCACAGCCGCATGTGGCTTCATCCCGCCACGCAGGCTCATGTGGCCACCCTCCGCGCCCGCGGCGCCGAGTTCATCGGGCCCGAAGAAGGCGTCCTGGCGTGCGGCAGCCAGGGAGTGGGACGCCTCTGGCCCGCCGACAAGATAGCCGCCCACGCGCTTCAGTGCGTCGAACAACGAAGGGATCCCGGCCAAACCTGACTCGACCGTTCATGATCCGGAGGGCCATTTCCAGATTCTCGGAGCTTCTGGCCACCGAAGCGCCGGATCCCGAGCAGCATGCAGCTCGCATCTGGTTCATGGAGAGGAACATCGGCCTCCCGGTCAAGGCCCTGGCCCTCATCAGCGTCTTCTATTTCCTGTTCTTCTCGCGTCTGACGGATTCGGTCACCATGGTCTCGATGCGCGAAGTTGCGCTGGAGAACATCCAGCGGTTCTTTCTGCTCTACATCCTGGTGAATGTGGCAGCGGGCATCATGCTCATCGGCATGACCCAGCTGCCCCTGATCCTGATCCAGTGGGTCGTCTTCACGGTCAACCTGCTGGACGGCCTGTTTCTCTCCTCCTTGACGCTTCTGCCCGGCACCTACGACAGCGTGATTTTCTGGATGTTCCCCGGCCTGATCATCCGCAACGCCATCAGCATCCCCACGGTGCCCTGGCAGTTGCTGGTCAATTTCCTGATCACCTTCGGCTTTGGGGCGGCGGCCGTCATGGATGCCCAGATCGATCACTTCGACCAGATCGAGTCCGAGACGGTGGGCGAGCCGCTGGTCCTGCGGATCGCGATCCTGCTGCTGGTGACCCTCTGCTGCTACGGTGTGCAGGTGCTGTTCGACCGCCAGCGCCGGACCGAGGACGAAGCCCGCGAGTTCGCCCTCCGCCAGGAGCAGCTGCGCGTCACCAGCCGGCTGGCGGCCGAGATCGCCCACCAGCTGAAGAACCCCCTGGGCATCATCAACAATGCCGCCTTCAACCTCCAGCGCAACGTCAAGGAGGGCAAGGCGACCATCACCCAGCAGATCAAGATCATCCGCGAGGAGGTCGAGCGCTCCGACCGCATCATCACCGACATGATGGGCTACTCGCGCCTGGCCGAAGGCAGGCTCGAGCGGCTCAACGTCGACGAAGCGCTCGACAACGCCATCGACCAGGTCTTTCCCGCCGCGGTCCACTACGACATCCAGATCGAGCGCGATTATTCCTCCGCGCTGCCCGTCCTCCTGATGCAGCCGAGCCACCTGACGGAGACCTTCGTCAACATCCTCCAGAACGCGCGCGAGGCCATGGGCGGCGCCGGCAAGATCCGCATCGCCACCCGGTTCGGCGAGGGCTACTCGGTGATCGTCACGATCGAGGACTCCGGCCCGGGCATCCCGCCCGAGATCCGCGACAAGGTGTTTGAGCCCTACTTCACCACCAAGGATCGGGGGACCGGCCTCGGCCTGGCTATTGTCAAACACAACGTTGAAATGTATGGTGGCTCAGTGCAGGTGGATTCGGAATCGGGCCTCGGCTGCCGGTTCGTTCTGGTCTTTCCCGCCAAGTCCCTGATGAAGCTGCGGAAATGAAGCCTACGCTGCCACCGCTATTGATCATCGATGACGAGAAGAACATGCGGCTCTCGCTCGAGGCCGTCATGCTCGACGAGGGCTACCGCGTCCGCTCGGTCGAGTCCGCCGAGCAGGCCCTGAACCTTCTCCAGGCCGAGGAGTTCTTCATGGTCATCACCGATGCCCGCCTCAGCGGCATGAGCGGCTACGAGCTGCTCGATAAGGTGCGCCATCGCCGGCCCGACCTCCCCATCCTCATCATCACCGCCTACGCCACTCCCAAGCTCGCCGTCGAGGCCATCCGCGCCGGCGCGATCGATTACCTCGCCAAGCCGTTCGCCCCCGAGGAGCTGCTCCACGCCGTCGCCCGGTGCGCCGAACGCCACCGGCTCCTCCAGGATAACGCATCGCTTCGCGCCTACGCCACCGAGCCCTACGCGCTGGACAAGATCATCGGCCAGTCCTCCAAGATGGAGGAGCTCCGCCAGCTCATCCGCACCGTCGCCCCCACCCAGGCCACCGTCCTCATCCTCGGCGAGAGCGGCACCGGCAAGGAGCTCATCGCCGGCGCCCTCCACCGCCACAGCCAGCGCCACGACCGCAATTACGTCCGCATCAATTGCGCCGCCATCCCCGAAACCCTCCTCGAAAGCGAGCTCTTCGGCCACGAGAAAGGCGCGTTCACGGGCGCCCTCCGGCAAAAGCCCGGCCGGGTCGAGGAGGCCGACGGCGGCACCATCTTCCTCGACGAGATCGGCGACATGAGCCGCCCCCTCCAGGCCAAGCTCCTGCGGTTCCTCGAGGATGGCACGTTCACCCGCGTCGGCGGAAACGAGGAGCTCCGCGTCAGCGTCCGCCTCATCGCCGCCACCAACTCCGACATCGTCCTGTCCATCCAGCACGGCCAGTTCCGCGAGGACCTCTTCCACCGCCTCAACGTCGTCCAGTTCCGCCCCCCGCCCCTGCGCGAGCGCGGCGACGACATCGTCCTCCTGGCCCAGCATTTCCTCCGGCAATACAGCGTGGCCATGAACAAGCCCGTCCGATCGCTCAGCAAAGCCGCCATCGCCAAGCTCTCCTCTCACCATTGGCCCGGCAATGTCCGTGAGCTTCGCAATGTCATCGAACGCGCCGTCATCCTCGAGACCACCGGCGAGATCCGCCCCGAGAGCCTCCCGGACTTCAAGATCGAAGGCCGCCTCCGCAAGGATGGCGCCATCACCCTCCCCCCCAGCCAGTCCCTCGATGAATTCCTCTCCGGCCACGAGCGCGAGGCCATCCTCGGCGCCCTCGATCAAAACCACTTCAGTTTGACGAAGGCCGCCGAGCAGCTCAAGATCAGCCGGCACGCTTTGCGCTATCGCATGCAGCGACTCAACATCAACACTGACCAGGCCTACGACGAGGAGCCCGCCAGCTCATCCGTCTGATTCGGACCGCCGCCGCCCCAGCCATGATTCTCTTTCCCCTCCTCGCCCAAGGCTCCGTCCCCGAACCCGGCCCGAGCCTGCCCAAGGCCACCGGCATGCTCTTCACCGACGTCGTCCTGATCCTCGTCGCCGTCCTCGTCGTCACTTTCATGCTGCTGGGCTGGATCCTGTTTCTGCGCAAATCGCGCCGGCATCATCACCACCACCATCACACGCATCACCACCCGGAACCCGCGCCGCCCTCGTCCCTTGCCGGCCTCTCGCCGCAGGCCGGGGAGTCCGCGGGCTCAACCCCTGCAGCCGCCGGCGCCGACGCCGGCGCATCCGACTCCCATCGCCACCGCCGCCGCCGACACCGCCGCCAGCACCGACCCCGAAATCCCACCCTGGCCGAAACGGGCGGGCTCCCGCCCTTCCGCCCTCCCGAGGTCCCGCCCCAGGGCGTCTGAGCCATGGAGGTCAGCCAGCGCATCACCCGGCGCAGCGCCTCCAACCTTGCCCTGGCGTTCGCCATCCTTCCGCGGCCCCAGCGCCGGGCCATGACCAGCCTCTACGCTTTCTGCCGCGAGATCGACGATATCGCGGATGACATCCGGCTGCCGGCCGACCGCCGCCGCCAGCAGCTCGCCGCCTGGCGCGAGGACATCCACGCCGCCTGCGAGGGGCTCGAGCCGCGGCTCCCCCTGAGCCGGGAGCTGCAGCCGGCCATCGCCGCCTACCGCCTTCCCTGGCCCCTCTTCGATGAGCTCATCCGCGGCGTCGAGATGGACCTCGATTGCTCCCGGTACCCTGACTACGCCGCGCTCGACCTCTACTGCTACCGCGTCGCTTCAGTCGTCGGCCTGCTGAGCATCGAGATCTTCGGCTACCGCAATCCCCAATGCCATCCCTACGCCGTCCACCTCGGCCAGGCTCTCCAGCTCACCAACATCCTCCGGGATGTCCATAACGACGCCTGCCGCGGCCGCATCTACCTCCCTCAATCCGAGCTCGACCGGTTCCATGTCGCCGAGGACGAAATCCTGGGCGGCCGCTACTCCGGCCGGTTTCTCGATCTGGCCAGCGACATCGCCCGCCGCGCCCGCGGCTTCTTTTGCCAGGCCCGCGCCACGCTCCCGCCCGAAGACCGCCCCGCCATGGCCGCCGCCGAGCTGATGGGCGCCGTCTATTGGCGCCTCCTTAGGCGGCTCGAGATCGCCCGCTTCCAGGTCCTCTCCCCCCGCACCATCCGCGTCCCCCGCGCCACGAAGCTGGCGCTCATCGCCAGAGCCTGGCTCGGCAAAACCATCCCCTCCATCGCCCCCGGCTACGGGCTCCCGTAAGGATCTGTCTCCCATCCTGCGCCACGCCACTTCCCGCTTGCGCTGTTCAACCCCCATGATAATTGTTCCGCCGATTTATGAACTATCGAATCTCGCAGCGCGCCGCCTCGCTCTCGCCCTCCCTCACTCTTGCCATCGACGCCCTGGCGAAAAAGATGCGGGCCGACGGCATGGACGTCGTCGGCTTCGGCGCCGGCGAGCCGGATTTCGACACACCGCAGCACATCAAGGAGGCGGCCGCCAAAGCCCTCGCCGACGGATTCACCAAATACACCCCTAGCAGCGGCATCCCCGAGCTCCGCCAGGCCATCGCCGACAAGTTCCAACGCGACAACCAGCTCGCCTATCAGCCGAACCAGATCATCGTCTCCTGCGGCGGCAAACACTCCTGCTATAACGTGATCCTCGCCACTTGCCAGCCGGGCGACGAGGTCATCATCCCCGCCCCCTACTGGCTCAGCTATCCCGAGATGGTCAAGCTGGCCGGCGCCACCCCCGTGATCCTGCCCACGACCGACCAGACCGAGTTCCGGGTCGCCCCCGGCCAGCTCCGCGCCGCCATCACGCCCCGCACCCGGCTGTTCATCCTCAATTCCCCCAGCAACCCCACCGGCTCCCTCTACTCGCCCGACGAGATCCGGGCCCTGGGCGACATCTGCGTCGAGCAGGGCATCCTCATCATGAGCGACGAGATCTACGAGAAGCTCGTCTACGACGGCGCCCGCCACGCGAGCGTTGCCAGCTTCTCCCCCGCCCATTACGACCACACCATCGTTGTCCACGGGCTCGCCAAGGCCTACTCGATGACCGGCTGGCGCCTCGGCTACCTGGCCGCCCCCGCCCCCATCGCTCAGGCCATCGATGCCATCCAGAGCCACAGCACCAGCAACCCGACCTCCTTCGCCCAGAAAGGCGGCGTCGCCGCCCTCAACGGCCCCCAGGACCACCTGGCCACCTGGCTCGCCGAATACACCCGCCGCCGCACCTACGCCCACCAGCGCATCAACGCCATCCCCGGCCTCTCCTGCGTCAATGCCAAAGGCGCCTTCTACCTCTTCCCCAACATCGCCCGCACCGGCCTCAAATCGCGCGAGTTCTGCACCCGGCTCCTCGAGCAGGAAAAGGTCGCCGCTGTGCCCGGCATCGCCTTCGGCGCCGACGACTATTTCCGGATCAGCTACGCCACCAGCATGGCCCAGATCGAGAAAGGAATCGATCGCCTCGAGCGGTTCGTCCGCACCCTCACCCGGTAATCCCCGCCGCCCGCGCTGCGCCGGCGCATGATGTATTGACACAAAATCCACTTTGCTGCTATGTTCAATGGTGTGCGTTCATCCTGTGAGGATGGACGACAGCGGGCGGACCGACCCTTATGACCGATGAGACGCTCCAGATGCTCGAGTCGTTCTTCTACCAGCAACGGAAGGGCAATTTGATCCATCTGACCCTGCATCACCCGGCGGACGATTCGTGGGGCTGCGAGCTTTACAAGGAGCGCAGCGGGCGGCAGCGCCATTTCAAGGGCCAGGGGACCTCGCTCGAAACCGCCCTCCGCTCCTGTCTCCAGGAGGTCGAGAAGATCTACAACCTCTCGATCCAGCCCGGTTTGTGGCACCGCCTCTTCCATGCGGGCGGCCTTGCCCAGCGCCTCGCATCCTGGAACGATCTCGAGGAACGCCTCAAAGTGCCCAGCCAGTTCTCCCTCTACTACTACTACAAGGAATCCCGGGGCTCCCGGTGGCAGGGGCGCCTCGACCGCGCCTTCAATTCGCGCGGCTCCTCCGCCGCCGCCGCCATCCGCCGGCTCCTGGCCCAGGCCGAAGCCCTTCCCGCTGCCGCACACCCCGCCTAGCGCTGCGCGTATCCCAAAAACCGCTGGCTAAAAAGAGCATCTACGGATTCACCTTTTACTCCGACCGGCGCCCGCCTGAGGAGATTCTACCCCATCTGCAGAAGTTGGTGGAGTCCTTCGAGCAGATCGCCGTGCGCCACGGGCTCGAGAAGATCAAGACCATCGCCGAGGAGTTCCCAGCCCAGTCCCAAGGCCGTGTCTCACTCTTGGAAATTGCCTTGATGGAAGGCTGTTTCCCGCCGCCGGATCGCGCGTTGGGCCTTGACCCGCCCGCCTTTTTCACGATGATCGGCCCTTGTGAACAATCCATCTCGACCCGCCTGGCGGCCGGCGGCGCGCTGCTTGCGCCCGGGCCGCCTGACCCGCCGGCAGTTCCTCGTCCATTCCAGCGCCTCCCTGGCCGCGATCCAGATCGTGCCCGGCGCTGTGCTGGGCCTCCAGGGTGCAACCCCGCCGAATTCACGGCTCCAGATCGCCTGCATCGGCGTCGCCGGGCGAGGCGCCGCCAACCTCAGCGGCGTCCGCGGAGAGTCTGTTGTGGCGCTGTGCGACGTCGACACCGCCCGCATGGCGAGCGCCCGCAGCGCCCATCCCCAGGCCAAAACGTTCCAGGATTACCGCGCCCTGCTCGACCAAATGGGCCCGTCCATCGACGCCGTCACGATCTCGACCCCCGATCATACCCACGCCGCGGTGGCCATGGATGCCATCCGCCGCGGCAAGCATGTCTACTGCGAAAAGCCGCTGGCCCATTCCATCCACGAGGTGCGCCAGCTCGTCCAGGCTGCTCGCCGCCATCGCGTCGTCACCCAGCTCGGCAACCAGGGCCATTCCAGCGACACGATCCGCACCTTCCGCGAATGGATCCAGGACGGCGCCATCGGCAACGTGCATACGATCCATGCCGCCAGCAGCGCCAACCACTGCAAGATCGATCAGCTCCCGCTCCTGCGCGAGAAGCATCCCGTGCCCGACTCTCTCGATTGGGACCTCTGGCTGGGGCCGGCCCAGCACCGCCCCTACCACCCCGCCTATCTGCCCGGCAAATGGCGCGGCTGGATGCCGTTCGGTTGCGGCGCGATTGGCGACTGGGTCTGCCACGTCGTGGATCCATCCTTCTGGGCATTGGACCTGGGATCGCCCATCGCCATCCGGGCCGAAGCCAGGAATTACGACCCGGTCCGGCACGCCGACACCTTCCCGGCCGGCTCGGTCGTGACCTTCGAATTTCCCGCTCGAGGATCGCGCGGTCCTGTCCGGCTGGTCTGGCACGATGGCGTCGAAAAGCTGCCTCGGCCCGCGGAGCTCGATCCGGACGATCAGGTCCCGCCCACCGGCGCGATCGTCATCGGCGATCGAGGCGCCATCCTCCATGGATCGCACGGCGCGGGCGGCCTCCGCCTCATCCCTGACGCGAAAATGGACGCCTACCGGCGCCCGCCCAAGACCCTCCCTCGCGTCCCGGGCCATCACGCCGACTGGCTCGATGCCATCCGCAAGGGCGGATCGCCGGGCTCGCGCTTCGATTACGGCGGCCCGCTGACCGAGATCGCCCTGCTCGGCATCATCGCCATCCGGTGCCTGGGGACCCGGCTCGAATGGGATGGCGCCGCCGGACGATTCACCAACCACCCGCCGGCCAACCAGCTCCTCCGCCCCGAGTTCCGCCCTGGCTGGGGCCTCTGAGCACCGGCCGCCATTCCGCGTTCGACTTCCCCTCCATCGTTTGGCTATAGATACCGACTGGCATGGGCACCGAAACATCTCCGAGGCGGCCGTGGGCGACCCTGATCCTGGCAGCAGGCCGCGGCACACGCATGGGCGAGGGAGACCATCCCAAGGTCTGCCAGGCCCTGCTCGGCACACCCGTCATCATCCGTGCTCTGGAGACGTATAACCTGGGCGGAGCGCGATTCAACGTCGTCGTGGTCGGACACCGCGCGCCGGAAGTCATGGCCACCATCACCCGGCGCTTTCCCGACACCGTGTTTGCATTCCAGGAACAGCCGCTCGGCACAGGGCATGCGGCCCGGATCGGCGCAGCCGTTCTGGAGCGGTTGCGCCATGAGGGCGACCTGCTGGTCGTGGCCGGCGACAAGGTCATCGAGCCGGACGTCGTCCAGCAGCTGCTCGCCCGCCACCGCCAGTCCGATGCCGATCTCACCATCGCCACCGCACCGCGCCCTCCCCATTCCTCGGGCGGCATCATTCTCCAGACCCCCTCCGGGCAGATCACGGGCATTCTCGAGCTGGCCGAGCTCCGCCGCCTCCAGGTCCTGGCCCGGCTCCAGGCCCGATTCCGGCGGGCGGCCCGGCTCGATGGCGCCGAAATCGATTCCATCGTGCGGGCTGGCCTGGACGAGAGGCGAGCCCTGCGCCTGCTCGAATGGCTCGATCTGACGTCCAATTCGGACCGGGGCCTGAGCCGGCAGCAGTTCCAGTCTCGGGTGCCGGAAGCCGACCGCTCCGGACGTCTCCAGGCAGGCAGCCGCTCCGTCCCTGTCGAGCAGGCTCTCGAAGTTTTCAACCAGGTCAACCTCTCCACTTATGTCTTCCGCGCGCCCGCCCTGCTGGCGGCCTTGGACCACCTCAAACCGCGCCTCTCCAATCAGGAGGAATACCTCACCGACACCATCGAGATCCTCATGCGCGGCACCCCGCCCGCTCGGATCATCGGGTTCCCCGTCCCCGATTCCCGCGGGCTCATGGCGTTCAACTGCCCCGCCGAGTTGCACGCCATCGAGGAGGTTTGTCGAGAACGCGAGTCGGAGGAGACCGCCCTCACTGCCGAGGGCCATGGCCTGGCTCGGGCCGAGGAATGGATGGCGATGCTCGCCGCGCCGTCCGCCCAAGCGCGCCGGATGCTCCGCCGGTGGTATGGCGCCCCCCCGGCCCAGAACCTCTACGCCAAGGTGCTCGCCGCCTTCGCCCAGCGGTTCGGCGCTCAGTCGCGCACCGCCGTCTTTCGGTCCCCGGGCCGCATCAACCTCCTCGGACGCCACATCGATCACCAGGGCGGCAGCGTCAATGTGCTCGCCATCAACCGCGAGATCATCCTCGCCGCCGCACCCCGAACCGACGATCTCATCCGCCTCGTCAACGTCGATGGCGCCCAGTTCGCCGAGCACCACTTCCGCTTGTCGGACCTGGTGGCCAGCGTCGACTGGGAAGACTGGCATCGCGTCATCGACGGCCCCCGGCTCCACCGGCTTCTCGACCGCGCACGGGGCGACTGGGTCAATTACACCAAGGCCTCCATCCTCCGTCTCCAGGAGCTGTTCCGGCACCGCCGGCTGCGCGGGTTCGACGCAGTCGTGGGCGGCGAGATCCCCATGGGCGCCGGGTTGAGCTCCTCGTCGGCCCTGGTCGTGGCCGCCGCCGAAGCCACCATCGCCTTCAACCAACTGCCCGTCAGCGCCCGGCGCCTGGTCAGCTTGTGCGGCGAAGGCGAGTGGTTCGTCGGCACCCGCGGCGGCGCTGCGGACCACGCCGCCATCAAGCTGTCCCGGCGCGGCTATGTGACGCGGGTCGGCTTCTTCCCTTTCCGGCTCGAGGCGGCAGCGCCCTTCCTGCCGGACCATGACTTGGTCGTCTGCAACTCGGGCGTCTACGCCGGCAAATCCGCGCAGGCGCGCCACCGGTTCAACGCCCAGGTTGCCGCCTATCATCTCGGCCGGGTCTGGTGCCGCTTGCACCACCCCGAGATCGCCGATCCCATCGCCCACCTGCGCGATCTGGATCCCGTCCGCCTCGGCCTTCCCGAGCCTGTGTTCCTCCGGATGCTGGCGGGCCTGCCCGCCCGCCTCAACCGATCCCAGGCCCTTCAGCTCGCCCGCCAGGCCCCCTCCCCCGATCGCGAAAGGCTCGAGCGCCTCCTCGAATCCCATAGCGCCCCGCCCAACGGCTATGCCGTGCGCGATGTCGTCCTGTTCGGCCTGTCCGAAATGGATCGCGCCCGCCGCTGCATCGATCTTCTCCGCCGAAACGATGCCGCCGGATTGGGCCGCCTCATGAGCCTCTCCCACGAGGGCGACCGCGTCAGCCGCACCGACGCGGATGGACGGTCCCGCCGGTTCCATCCGCAGGACGCCGCCCGCGCGCTGACCGACCTGGCCGATCGGAAGTCGCCGGAAGCCGATCTGGCCGGCTTGCCTGGCTCCTATGCCTGCAGCCTGCCGGAGATGGACCGGATGGTCGACCTGGCGCTCCGCCAGCCGGGTGTCCAGGGAGCCCAGCTCGCCGGAGCCGGGCTCGGCGGATGCATCATGATCCTGGTCCAGGCGCCCCACACCGCCGGCCTGGTCCGCGCCTTCGCCCGCCAAGGCATCCAGGCCGATGTCTTTCGCCCCATCGCCGGCGCCTCCCGCCTCCTCCTGGTTTGAGCCCGGGCCAAGCTTGATTTTGACCGCGCGGCCGTCCAGAATCCTCCCAGGCATGCGCATCCACGATTATGGCCGCGCGTTCGCGCTCGCGCTTTCGATCGCGCTGGGCGGGGCCGCCGTGCTGGCTCAGCCCGCCGGCAGCCGGCTCTGGGAGCTGGAAACCCGCGGCCGGATCGGCGGCTCCCCATCCATCGGCAAGGACGGCACCATCTACGTGGGCGCCGGCCGCGACCTGTTGGCGATCGGACGCAACGGCGCCCTCAAATGGCGCTACCGCTCCTTTGGATCCATGCCCGGCACGCCCGCCGTGGGCGCCGACGGCACGATCTACTGCGGTTCCTACGACCACCACGTCTACGCCTTGAGCCCAACCGGCGCCGTCCGTTGGACCTACGCCGCCGGGGATCGGGTCTGCTCCTCTCCCGCCCTCGCCTTGGACGGAACGATCTACGTCGGCTCCGACGACGGGCATCTTCATGCTCTGACCCCGAATGGCGCGCCCTTGTGGCGGTTCTATGCCGGAGGCTATGTGCGGTCCTCACCGGCGATCGGGATCGACGGCACAGTCTATTTCGGCTCCCACGACCGCCACCTCTACGCCGTTTCTCCCCAAGGCAAGCTTCTCTGGTCGTTCCCCACCGGCCACTACGTCGCATCCTCTCCCGCGATCGGCCTGGATCAGACCATCTACGTCGGCTCCGCCAACGGCCGCCTCTACGCGCTCTCGCCCGCCGGCGAACGTTTATGGGAGGCCGCCTCCGATGGCCACCTCTACTCGTCGCCCGTCCTGGCCCCTGATGGCTCGATTTACATCGGTTCCTGGGACACCAAGCTCTACGCCTTCAGCCCCGACGGAACACGCAAATGGGCTCTGGCCACCGGCGACCTCGTTCAGTCCACCCCCGCCGTGGCTGCCGACGGCACCATCTATGTCGGCTCGGACGAAGGCAAGCTCTACGCCGTCAGCCCCGAGGGCTCCAAGAAATGGATCCACACCGCCCGCGGCATCATCCGGTCCTCCCCTGTCCTGACCCCCGAAGGCAATGTGCTCTTCGGCGACGAGGAAGGCGTCCTCTACGCATTGCGCGGCGCCGGTGCGCCCGCCCAGAGCCCCTGGCCCATGTTCCGTGCCGATGCGGCCCGCCGCGGCAAGGTCCTCCTGGTCATCACCCGCCAGCCCGAAAGCCAGCTGGTCATCCAGCACCGGCCTGTCACCTTCGAGGTCCAGGTCAAGGGCGCCGGGCCGATTGGGTGCCAATGGCAGCTCAACGGAACCAATGTGGCCGGAGCCGACCAGCTCACGCTCGCCATCCCTGAAGCCCGACCCGACCAAGCCGGCCACTACACCGCTGTCCTCACCAACGCCGCCGAACGCCTCGTCAGCCTCCCCGCCACTCTCAAGGTCATGGTGCCGCCCCTCATCACCACCGGCCCCAAAGACATGTTCGCCACCGTCAAATCCAATGTCGTGCTCCGGGTCACCGCCAGCAGCCTCGGCCCCCTCACCTACCAGTGGACCTTCCAGTCCACCAACTTGGCCGGGGCCATCTCACCGGACCTGGCTCTGCCCCAGATCCAGGCCTCTCAGGCCGGCCCTTACGCGGTCATCGTCTCCAACCCCGCCGGCGCCGTCACCAGCGCCGTCGCCAACCTCACCGTCGTCACAGCCCCCGAAATTAAATCCCCGCCCCAGCCCCGCACCGTGGTCGCGGGCAGCCCCTTGCAGCTCACAGTCGAGGCAGCCAGCGCCGTGCCTGTCCAGTACCAGTGGCAGGTGAACGGATCGAATATCCCGGGCGCCACCGGCCAGGCCCTCACCCTGTCCAGCGCACAGGCCACCAACGCGGGCAATTACTCGGTCGTCGTATCCAATCCCGCCGGCCGGGTCTCCACCGCGCCCGTCCCCGTCATCGTGGTCCTTCCTCCCGTTTTCTCTTCCTCGCCGAAAAGCGTGGCGGGCGTGGCGGGGCAGAAGGCGGTGTTCAACTCGACGGTCGCCAGCACCGGCCCGGCCGGCTACCAGTGGTTCTTCGGGCAGCAGCTCCTGTCCAACGCCCTCGCCGACAGCCTCGTCGTCTCCAACCTCGGCCCGCAGCACACCGGTGAGTACCGCGTCGTGGTGACCAATCTGGCTGGCAGCATCACGAGCCTGCCCGCTCACCTCTCCCTCCTCTACCCGCCCGTTCTCGTCTCTCCGCCAGCCCCACAAACGAATCGGCCGGGCAAGGACGCCACCTTCTCCGTGACCGCCACCGGCAGCCCGCCGCTGCGGTTCTTGTGGCATTTCAACGAGACGAACCTGCTCGATTCGGAATCGGCAACGCTCCAGCTTCGCCGCGTTTCGCCCGATCAGGCGGGCCTCTACTCGGTGACCGTATCCAACCCGGCCGGAAGCGTCCGAAGCCCGCCCGTCCCCTTCGTCATCCTCACCAACTCGTCCTGGTGGCAGCGCCTCAAGGATCGCTTCTAGCCCTTGTAGACAATCATCACTCCGTAATCCGTCATCAGCTGCCGGGTCGCCATGTCCAGATGCGTGTAGGCGAGCGAGTTGATGCTGATGATGTTCTGCTCGCCCACCTGCGCGAGGAATTCCGAGACCTTGTCGTCGAACCGGTCATGGCCCACCTCCATGCAGTCCGTCCGCCGAATCGACCGGATCCGCATCTGGAGGGGGCCTTCGCTCACGGTCGCGCCCAGGGCCGGATTCGGCTTCTTGATCAGGACCTCGGTCGGGCCCTCGCGGACTGGCACGGAGTAATGCCTCTCCTCTCGGGCTGCCGCGGATGAGGCGATCGGATTGTGGGGCACAATGTTGGTGACGTCCGGCTCCGGCACCTTCACCGCCATCCCGCACGACGGGCAGTTGACCTCCGAACCGGCCCCGCTCGCATCCACAATCATCGCCTGACGGCAGTTGGGACAAGAAAAACTTAAATCCATAGTTGCCTCGCTGCTATCGCTGTTGTTCGACTGGATCCGCTCCAGTCTAAAAGACCTCGGCCGTGCTGCCAACAAAAACCTTTCGGCATCGCGCGCGTGCCGGCCGGCCTCAGTTCAGGCTCAGGTCCTCCGGCGAATCGGCCAGCAGCCGGTATTCCTTGCCTTTCCGGCCCAGGATCAGCCGCCATACCTGGGCCGGCTCCTGGTGGAAAACCAGGTCCAGCGAGGCCGGGTGCACCAGCCAGGCATCCCTTCGCATCTCGTCCTCCAGCTGGCCCGGGCTCCAGCCCGCGTAGCCCGCAAACAGCCGCACCTTGCGAGTCGGAGAGTGCGCCTCCCCCCAATCCGCCAGCAGGTCCACCGAATGCTCCAGGCGCAGGCAAGGCATCACGTTCGCGTCGGGCAGATCCACGTCCGACCAAAGATAGCTCAGCGCCGTCGGCTGAACCGGCCCGCCCAGATACAGGGGCTGCGACTTGATGGCCGCCGGCAGGTTCGCCACCAGCACCTCCCCCACCGTGTTGCCTGTCGCGCGGTTCAGCACCAGCCCAAACGCACCCTCCTCGTCGTGCTGGCAAATCAGGACCACCGTCCGATGAAAAAACGATCCCCGCAGCTTGCCCCCATCCAGCAGGAGCTGGCCCTGCAACGATTGATGCTGGTTTGTCATAGGCCCCCAATCAGCACATCCATCTTGCCTTGACGATAAGGTTAGCCTAAGAATTTTTCCATGGCAAAAGCATGTCTGTGGATTCTCCTGGCTCTCACCCTCGGGCTGGCCGGCTGCAAGACCGATACCGGCAGCCGCGAGTTCATCCCCAACCAGGGCTGGACACCGGTCCGCTAATTCCTTCACGCGCCGTCCGCCGACGCTCCACGGCGCCGCCCGGGAAGACCCACAGCACCTCCGCATGGCCCCTACCGCACCGTCTCCACCATCGGGCCCGCAAGCGCCTGCCGGCTTCCAGCCCTACATCCCGCCGGCAGCCCGGATGCGGGAGTTCTCGGCCCTCCCCGTGCTGGTCGGCACGGTCCTGGGCATGGTGTTCGGGGCCTCCTCGCTCTACCTGGTTCTGAAGGTCGGCCTCACGGTCAGCGCCTCGATCCCCGTCGCCGTCATCGCGATCACGCTCTTTCGCATCCTCTCCCGGTTTGGACTTCGCGCCTCGACCATCCTCGAAAACAACATTGTCCAGACCGCCGGCTCGGCCGGCGAATCGATCGCCTTTGGCGTGGGCGTCACCATGCCGGCCATCCTGATCCTTGGCTTTGACCTCGAGGTCACCCGGGTTACCCTGGTCGCCGTCCTCGGCGGGCTCCTGGGCATTCTGATGATGATCCCGTTGCGCCGGGCCCTGATCGTCCAGCAGCACGGCATCCTCAAATACCCCGAAGGCACCGCCTGCGCCGAGGTTCTCAAGGCCGGCGCTTCCGCCGAATCGCGAGCCACCGCGCAGGCTGGCGCCGGCCTTCCCCATGGCCAGGCCTCCGCCGCCTCCGACCACCGAGGCGCCTACATCATCTTCTTCGGCTTCGCCATTGGCCTGGCCTATAAAACCCTGATGACCGCCTTCAAGGCCTGGAAGGAGATTCCCCAGAAGATCTTCGGATCGTCCTTTGCCGGCGCCTCGGTCGGGGCCGAGATCTCGCCCGAGCTCCTCGGCGTGGGCTACATCATCGGGCCCCGCCTGGCCGCCATCATGTGCGCCGGGGGCGTCCTCGCCTACCTGGTGCTCATCCCCGCCATCCGGTTCTTCGGCGCCGGCCTCGAGCAGGTCCTCCCCCCCGGCTCGATGCTCATCCGCGACATGGGCCCGGACGACATCCGCGGCGCCTACGTTCTCTACATCGGCGCTGGGGCGGTTGCGGCCGGAGGCATCATCAGCGTCCTCCGCTCCTTGCCGGTCATCTGGCAGGGCATCCAGGGCGGGCTGGCCGCCGTCCGCGCCGCGCGCCGGGGCGGACATGCCCCGCTGCGCACGGACCAGGATCTGCCCCTGGGCGCCGTCCTGGCGGGAATCGCCGGCCTGGTCGTGATGATCACCTTGGCCCCGCCGCTCCACATGAACCTGGTCGGCGCCATCCTCATCGTGTCCTTCGGATTCCTCTTCGCCACCGTCTCGTCCAGGCTGACCGGCGAGATCGGCTCTTCCTCGAATCCGATTTCAGGGATGACCGTTGCGACACTGCTGCTGACCTGCCTGTGCTTCTGGAAGCTGGAGTGGACCCAGCCGGCCTATTACCTGACGGCCCTCTCCGTTGGCGGCATTGTCTGCATCGCCGCCTCCAATGCCGGCACCACGTCTCAGGATCTCAAGACCGGCTTTCTCGTCGGCGCCACCCCCCGCCTCCAGCAGATCAGCATCCTCATCGGCGCCCTCGGCTCCGCCCTGATTCTCGGCCCCATTCTCCTCCGCCTCAACCAGGAGAGCACGGTCTACGTGCCCCGCATCACGCTCGAGAGAATCGAAAGCCCCCTGACCGCCGCCGGCCCCTATTCCACCGCTCCCTGGCCAGACGCATGGAGATCCATCGCAATGCCCGAGGGCGGCCCTTTCCAGTGGCTTCCTTTGGCCTCCGCCGTTGCCGGCGCGGATGGCTCTCCGCTCCTTCCAGCCGGCGATTACCTGGTCGGGACCAACTCCGCAATCCTCTGGCGCGTGCGCGAGCACTTCCCCGCATCCTTGCGCGCGCCCCCGTCCGAATGGGGTTCCCGCGAAAGCCTGCTGGGCCGGCAAGGCGCGGCGGATCCGGCCCAATACCACGTCTGGCACAACACCAGCCCTCAAGCAGGCCCGACCGGCCGCTACCTCGTCGATGCCTCTGGAACACCCATCTATCTGGTCGATCCCGGCATCAATGGGGTCTACTCCCGGCGGCCCGACGGCTCCACGGTGAGCAAGTTCCAGGCACCCAAGGCCGTCCTCATGTCTTACATCATCAAAGGCATCCTCAGCCAGGAGCTCCCCTGGGCGCTCGTGCTGCTCGGTGTCATGATCGCCGTCGTCCTCGAGATGTCCGGCATCCCTTCCCTCGCCTTCGCTGTGGGCGTGTATCTGCCCCTGTCCTCCTCCGCCCCCATTTTCGTGGGCGGCCTGGTCCGCCTGCTCGTCGACCGCTACCTCGCCCGGAAACATGCCGCCGCGAAAATGACCCCCGAACAGCTCGCCGCCGAAGGCGACCGCAGCCCCGGCGTGCTGCTCGCCTCCGGCTACATCGCCGGCGGCGCCATCGCCGGCATTCTCATCGCTTTCCTGGCCGGATTCCTCGGCTTCTTCATTGATGCCATGACATCCCTGTCCGAGCGCTGGAATCCACTCTACGCCGGCTCCCACTCGGACCTCCTGGCCTTGCTGCCTTTCACCGTGCTGGTGATCCTGCTGTTGCTGACCGGCCGCGAGGCCATCTTCCGGCGCTCATGACTCCTTCGCGTTCACGCCTCGGGCACCGCCTCGGCGGCGCCCGGTCGATGGAGGAAATCGGCTGCAGCGATCCCGGGCCTCGAGCCTGTCCCGGCGCGGACGATCGTCCGGCATGAAGCCTGCCCCCCATGGCTCCCGACCGCCATCCCCCCGCGGCCGCGGCGCAGCCATCAACCCCCCCAACCGCTTCAAGCCCCTGTTCCTCGAGCGGGACGCGGACTGGGATCCGTCGGCCGATCCCGACCCGCGCACTTCGTTCTACCAGGATTGCTCCCAATCGGTCATCACCCGCAACCGGAGTCCGGACCTCCCCTTTTCAGCCAGCGTCAACCCATACCGCGGCTGCGAGCACGGCTGTGCCTACTGCTTCGCCCGCCCCACACACGAATACCTCGGGTTCTCCGCCGGGCTCGACTTCGAGACCCGGATCCTGGTTAAAACCAACGCCCCCGCGCTCCTCCGTCGCGAGCTGGCCTCTCGCCGCTGGACCCCGCAAACTCTCACGCTGAGCGGCGTGACAGATCCTTACCAGCCAGTCGAGCGCCGGCTCGAGATCACGCGCCATTGCCTCAAGGTCCTCGCCGCCTGCCGCCACCCCGTCTGTCTGGTCACCAAAAACGCCCTCGTCACCCGCGACATCGATCTCCTGGCCGATCTGGCCCGCCACCGCGCTGTCGCGGTCGCCCTCTCGATCACTTCGCTCGATAGCGATCTGCTGCGCCGCCTCGAGCCGCGCACTTCGAGCCCCGCCCGGCGGCTCGATGCCATCGCAACTCTCCGCCGCCACGGCGTGCCTGTCGGCGTTCTCATGGCGCCCATCATCCCAGGGCTCACAGACCATGAAATCCCCGGAGTAATCGCCGCCGCCGCCCAGGCTGGCGCCCAGTGGGCCGGCATGGAACCTCTCCGGTTGCCCCTCGCCGTCGCCGATGTCTTCACCGATTGGCTCGCCCGCGAAGAGCCCCAAAAACAACAGAAAATCCTCGACCGCGTCCGCGCCTTGCATGGCGGCAAGCTCAACGATCCCCGCTTTGGACTCCGGTTCAGTGGCGAAGGCATCTGGGCCGAGCAGCTGGCTCGCCTTTTTGCCGTCGCATGCCGCCGGAGCCGCCTGCCGGCCGAAAGCCCCGCTCTCTCCACCGCCGCCTTCCGGCGGCCCGGCTCCACCCAGCTCGATCTCTTCACCGATCCACTCGGGCAAACACCCCCTGGCTCAGGTTCGTGAACGATCCGCTCCCGGTCACCCTCAATGCCGCGGCGCGGACCTGGTACAGCTTGGGCCCCTCCGGCGCGCCCGGATCCTCCCAGCGCGTGGTCGCCAGCGCCTCCGTGTTCAGCCGATCGAAGGGCCCATCCAATCCGTTCCGCGATCGATAAATCCAGTAGCTCGCTCCCGGCTCCGCTGCCGCATCCCATTCCAGGCTGACCCCGGAGCCCGTCCGCCGGGCCTGCACCCGGCCCGGCGGCGCAACCACCTGCAGCCGCAGCGTCGGATCCCCCAGCCAACCCAGGAACAAGCTTGCTGTCGCGCCGAAGGACGTCGGCTCGTTCATCGTCCGACGCAGCCCCGTCGCCACCGGCTCGCCCAGCCCCATCGCCTCCAGACGCACCGCCGGGTTTCGGGCCCAGATGATCCCGAGACCGCGGCTGGGCGTCGCCAGACATGCGCGCAAAAAATTGTCCGGCGTGTTCCAGTCCCCCAAATAAGAGCCGTCCACCATCAGAAACGCCGCTCCGTGTTCCCGCGCCGGATCCGCCAGGTGCGCCGCGGCGTGCGAATGCGGATGCCCGCAGCAGTTCAATGTGTCGACCGAGCTGTATCCGCCCTGCAACCCCCAGACCGCCGGAATCCCACCCGCAAAGACATCCCCTTCCCTCACCCGAGTTGCATCCCCGCCAAAGCATCGGCTCGCGTGCCGCTGCGCCAGCCGATACAGGTTCTCGTTGACCACTTCCATCGCGCCCATGAAATATCCGGCCGCCACGGCCCGCTCCTCGAATCGGATCGCCCCGTGCCGGTAGCGGTGAGCCTTGTCCAGATACCGCCGGAGCAGATCCGTCTCCGACGCCGGGGCGCCCTCCCGGGCCGTGCTCCTCCTGAAAACCTCGAGCCCCGCAAAATCCACCCGCCCCACCACCAGATCCATCGCTGCCGGATACCGGCCCTGATCGAACCGGCCGTCGCCGGGCAGATTGGGCGGCTGGCTCGCCCGGGACTCGGCCGTGTCCGTCCACAATTCGGGCCGGCTCACCAGCCCGTAAACGCCATCCACCGGCCATAGCCGCGCCCCATGCCCGTCCGGGTTGATCGGACCCGCATACGGAATGGCCACATGGCCCACGATATAGATCGCACGCGTGCCGCCCTGCCCCCCGCTGGCTGCCGCCTGCACCCAATTGCGGATCTTCTCGATCCGGGACGGATTTTCCCCCCAGCTCGCGTCGTTGTGGCGCGGCGCATCGAACCGCGTGACCGTCCACCCGTCTCCCGCGAGGTCCTCCCGCAACCGCTCGAGCTCCACCCGCAGATCCCCCGCCACCGTCTCGTCCACCAGCAACAAAATCCCCCCTCGATGCTCGACCGGAGCGGCGCGCACCCCTGCCAGCAGATAGCGGTCTCCCACCCAATACTCATATCGCCCCCCCAAAACCACGCCGTTCGTATCCCGTCGGCTCCAGCCGCCCGGACCCGACGGCAGGTTGATCCAGTTCGTCTCCCCCCAGGCGCGCCGGCGGATCGGCATCGGCTCGCTCGGAGCCGCCCGCCATCGAAGCATGACCGCGGGAGGATCGGTTTGCGCCTCCGCGCTCAACACCTCCCGGCTCGCCCACGCCTCGGCCGGACCCAGCGGGTAGCTGAACGTCTCCAGCTCGTCCAGCGTGCCTCGCACCTGCCCGTCTCCCGCCCGGCCGCACCCGACAAAGAAACCGCCCGCCCGGATCGCCGGCCCCGGATAAGCGCTCACGCCGCTGCCCTGCGCCACCCGCCTGCCGTCGATGTACAAGGCCGTCATCCGCGCGCTGTAGGCCAGCGTGATCTCATGCCACTGGTTGGACACCCACCGGATCGGATGCG
The DNA here is from genome assembly GCA_022711435.1 of Verrucomicrobiota bacterium. Lineage (GTDB taxonomy): Bacteria > Verrucomicrobiota > Verrucomicrobiia > Limisphaerales > UBA1319 > JAGMXM01. The sequence continues at coordinate 54,030 of JAKLFB010000023.1, read as the reverse complement.
TGAGGAATGTCGATCCTGCCCCGTTGGTTTGTGCAGCGAATCCGATCTCTGTGCCCTGGCCGTTCACGTAAAATCCCCACCACCCGTATCGCGGCGGGGGCGGGCTCCAGACGCCTGCCTCGAGAAACATCCCCGGCGCGCCCGGCCCCGATCCTCCGGCCGTTGCACTGCTCCAGTCCGGCCGGAACCAGAACCGAACCGATCCCGTTCCGAACGCCAGATTCAGGCGCCCGTCCGATTCCGCCTCGCGATAGCTCAGCAGCGCCGGCCGCGCGTGATGCAGGCGCAAGGCGGTACCGTCCACCCCCGGCACCACCCAGATGTTCGAGTGGCTCAGCGGCCACTGGCCGCGATCGCCGCCCCAGATCGACCCGTTGAAGTCCCAATGGGCCAGCCGCTCCGGCCCCGCCTCGCCCCCCGTTTCCCTTGGGACCGGATTCGCTCCGGTGCACTGCGGAATGCCTGGGGAGACCATGCACAGCCCCGCAACCAACCACATCGGCCATCGCCACCGGGCAACCGCGCGCCCAGCCGGCAGTCTCCCCGCCTTCCGCCGCACGATTCCCATCTCACTGGCACGCAGGATCGTTTTCAATGGATCGTATTGTCCAGCCGGGCGGTGGCGGAATCAAGCCGCGGATTAGATGTCTGGACAGACTGTCCAGACATCCGCCTTCCTTTTCAGCGCTGCCGCCGCCGGATCGCGCAGTCCTTACCGGGCGACGGCCTTCCGCCCCAGCCCCAGAACCTCGCGCCCATAGGCCAGGCTGCGTTCAAGCTCCAGCTTCTGGTACTCCTTCTCCGCCAGCTCCGCATCGAACATCGCCGGCGGCGCCCACGGCTCGCGCGGCTGCCCCTGCCGAGCCAGCCGGATGAACCGCATCAGATCCCGGGCCGGCACCGCGGGATAGGCCTTCCAGTAGCTGGGCACCAGATACGGCAGGTTGAGGTTGACCCCCGAGACCGTTCGCACGCAAAACACCGCCTCCGGACAGAGCTGCGCGAACCGCCGGACATACGCCCGGAAGTTCACCTGGCCCTGACCCAGCGCCGTCCATTGCACCGCCGCCCCTTCCCGCACCTCCCAGATCGCCGAATCCCGAATCCCTGTCGTGATCGCATACGGTCCCAACACCTCCAGGTGGTCCAGCGGATCCTCCAGGCTCAGGACCGCGTTCCCGGCATCCACGCTCGCCCCGACAAAATCCCGCCCCGCCTCCTCGATCAGCCCCGCCAGCTCGGACGCCCGCAGATCGCCTGCGTGATTCTCCACCGCGATCTTCACGCCCGCATCAAGCGCGCGGCTGCGGCAGTTCTTCAGCGCCTCGACCACCTCCAGCACCCGGGACGAGATCCCCTCCGGGCTCAAACGGTCCTCGTAGGATCCCAGCACGCAGCGGATCACCCGCGCCCCCAGCCACCCGGCAACCTGGATCGCCTGGCTGAGCTGGTCCTCCGCCGTGCCGGCTTGCGGGTTGAACAGCCGCGAGCCCGGGCAGATGCTCCCCGTGCCGATCTGGAGCTCGATCCCCGCCGCCTCGGCCTGCGCTCGCAATGCCTGAAGATAGCTCGCCTCCAGCCGCTCCATCGCGCCCAGCCCGGAAAACATCAGCATGTCGACCTGCTGGGCTGCCGCGTAGGCCAGCAGCGCCGGCGCTTTCCATCTCCAGGATCGCACGCAGAGAATGTCGAAGCCGAGCTTGATCCGGCTGGACCGATCCTCCCCCTCGCCTTCCTGTGCCCTCGCGCGACCGGCCATCGCCCATCCGGCGCCGGCCATGGCTGCCCCCACCCATGGCTCCCGCTGTGCATTCCTGGACCGCTCGATGGTCATGCCCCTTCCTTCTCACGCCCCTCGCCCCAAGGCAAGCGGCGAATGACCGCCCCGGTTCAATCGTCATCCACCGCCTTCACCGCCCATTCAGGATAGGGCGCCGCCGGCCCCTTCATGGCGCGCCACAGGATCCGGTTCAGGACATCTTCCGGACAGCGATCCACTTCATCGAGCGGCAAGCGGCTCGACACCAGCGCATCCTGGCGCAGCACTGAATCGGCGACCGCCTTCGGCTCGGGATTCAGCTGATCCAGCGGCACGCGGTTCGGTACGCAGGTGAAGGGCGTGAAATCGGGCGTCTCGGTGAAACAATCCGCCATGGGCGTGGCCGACGCATCGAGCTGGTTCATCGGCGGCAGACCCAGGATCAGCTCGATCGTCCGCACGAGGCTGGTCTGGTTGTAGGGGGTGCTGATCGTCTGGCGGCGCTTCGTGTAGGGGCTTACGACAAAACAGGTCGTGCGGTATCCACTCACGTGATCCCAGCCGGCCTGCGGATCGTCCTCGATCGCGAACAGGCACGTCTCCGGCCAGAACCGGCTCCGCGTCACCGCTTCGACCACCTGCCCCAGCGCCAGATCGTTGTCCGCAATCTGCGCCCCCGGCGTCGGATACTCCCCGCGGGTGCCCCCCGTGTGGTCGTTGGGCAGAAACAGGATGGTCAGTTCCGGAAAACCGCCGCCGGCCTCGAACTGCCGCAGCTCGCGGATAAACTCGGCCGCGCGCATCACATCCGGCACTTTCAGGTCCCACCCCACGGTGTTGGTGTTGCTGTGCGCCCGCAGCGACTCGATCCCCGGACGGCTCCGCAGGCGCACCCGTCCTCCGCCAGTCTGATGCTCCCGCCAGAAATCGCTCCAGGCCACACGCCCCTTTCGCGCCCGATCCGCCCAGCCCGCCTCCGACATCATCCATTCGCCGTAGTTCCGAAATCTCTTCCCGTGCGCCAGCGCGTTGTCCCACAAAAAGCCCGACGAAGCCCATGCCAGCGCATCGATGTTGTCCTCGCTCTTGGCCCCCGGGTAGCTCCGCGGGCTCCCCGAGGTGAGCTGGCGCTCGACATACGCGCTGGCGATCGCGCTGTCCGTCCACTGGTGGCCATCGGCGCTCTGCACCCCCGAGCAGTAGGTGTTATCCAGCAAAACAAACTCGCGCGCGATCTTGTGCTGGTTGGGCGTGTAGCGCTCGCCAAAGATGCACAGCCCGGCGTCGCCGTTGCCCTCCGGCATGTCTCCCAGCACCTGGTCATAGCTCCGATTCTCCTTGATGACATAGATCACATGCCGAAACACGCTGGGCTCGCCCGCCCGCTCCGGCACCGGCCGCGCACGCTGCCCCGCGCGCGGCGGAAGCAACGCCTCTCGCATCCTCGGGTAGTGCATGTTCCTCCGCGCATCCGCCGTCAGAGCCGCCAGCCGCAGCCGCGACGGCGCCGGGATCAGCGAGACGGTGCCGAAGAAATCCTTGGTGTTGAGCTTCACGGAATCCTTGGGCCCGAAGGCCTTCGCCGCCCCAATGCCCTTGATGTTCGCCACGCACAGCGCCCGGCGCCCCGGATCGTACTGCACCGCGCCCGGAAACCAGCCGGCCGGAATCAGCCCAGCTACCCCCGAGGCGTTCCTGGCCGGATCGAACCGGATCACAGCCACGGCGTTCTGGGTCCCATTGCACACATAGAGCCGCCGGCCGGAGGGATCGAAGGCCAGCGCGTTCGGCTGGGCCCCGAACAGATCGGCCGGGGTCTGGCGCGCCCAGATTTTCTCCACCACACGATCCGTCCGGACATCGATGACGCTCAGCGTGTCGCTGCCCGTGTTCGCAACGACGACGTGCCTCCCATCGGGCGATACCGCCAGCGCCGAGGGGTTCAGCTCCACCATGATCTCGCCCCGCACCTCGCCGCTCCTCAGGTCGATCACTGTCACCGAGCCTTCATTGGGGATGTGCCTGACCTCATCCACCCTCACGGTGGTGCCTTTCCCGGCCGGAGCGACAGTCTCCGCCCCCGGCGACGGACGCCGCCCGCCGCTGTTGCTCACGTAGGCCTTCCCCCCTGCCAGCCCCACATCGTACGGCGCCACACCCGTGTCCCAGGACCGAAGGACCTGCCCGGTCCGCGTGTCCAGCTCATGCAGCCGATTGCCCAGGTTGCCCGCCACATACAGCCGCCCTCCGTCCCCGGATAACGCGAGCCCCATCGGAATCTCCTGCCTCCGCCGCGGCGCCTTCGCGTCGGGTATCGGCATCACCTCGGGCCGCCCCCCCCGGCCCTGCCCGTCCACCGGAAACACCCAGACGCTTCCACCCGCGTTTGAAAGATAGATCCGCCGCCCGTCCGGCGAGAATAAAAGCCCCGCCAGGCTCATCTCCGCCGTAATCGAATTCGAAACCCCAGCCACCAGCCGCACGGTCTGCAAAATCCGGCCGCTGCCCGGATCGATCAGGACCAGCGCGTTGGTCTTGCCCGCCGCAGCCAGCAGCCGGCCGTCCGGGCTCAGCGCAAGCGCTTGCGGACGCATCCCGGGCAGCTCGACCTGGCGCCCGGCCGGCGTCAGCACCTGCCCCGTCGGCGTCTCATAACGGTTGGCCCCCACGCGCCCGACCGCGTTCGGCGCGGCCAGCCCCACCGCCGACATCGTCCGGTCCGCCACACAGCCCACCCCGATCGCGGCCACCACCCCGATCGAAACGCACAGCAATCCGTATATGGCAATTCTGCTCATGCGCGCTATGAGTTACCTGTTGCCTCCTGGAGACGTCAACCAAATCAACATTGTCGATTCGATCCATGGGATTCACAGAGGCCTTGAATCGCCCACTCCGAACGCTCGCCGTTGACTTTCCGGCCGATTCACCGTAAAGCCACAATCCAGGCTGTCGCCTCTCCGGACGGCGGCCCATCTGTCCATGCACGATGCCACTGGCCCTCAGCCCGAACCGCTGGCCGCCTTCCGCGGCCGGATCGAACGGGCCCCCCATTTCCAGCCCCGCCCTCAAATCAGCCACGTCCTCTTCGATTTCGACGGAACGCTCTCCCTCATCCGCCAGGGCTGGCCCGAAGTCATGCTGCCCATGTTCGTCGAGATGCTCCCCCCTCGATCCGACGAATCCGAGGCCGGCATCCGGCAGCTGCTCTTCGAGGATATCATGCGCCTCAACGGCAAGCAGACCATCTACCAGATGATCCAGTTCGCCGATCGCGTCCGGGAACGCGGCGGCAGCCCCCGCGAGCCGCTCTGGTACAAACACGAATACCTCCGGCGCCTCGACCAGCGCATCCGCCACCGCATCCAAGGCCTCCAGTCCGGCGCCATCCAGCCCGATGACCTCCTGGTCCACGGCGCCCGGACCCTCCTCGAAATCCTCCGCCGCCGCAGCCTGCCCCTCTACCTCGCCAGCGGCACCGACGAATCCTATGTCCGGCGCGAAGCCGCGCTGCTCCAGATCGATGCCTTCTTCGGCCCCCATATCTACGGCGCCCTCGACGATTTCCGCAATTTCTCGAAGAAAATGGTCATCGACCGCATCCTGCGCGACCACCGGATCCCCGGCCAGCGCCTGCTGTCGTTCGGCGACGGCTACGTCGAGATCCAGAACACCAAGGAGGTCGGGGGCCTGGCCGTCGCTGTCGCCAGCGACGAAGCCCGCAATGGCTCCGGCCGCATGGATGAATGGAAACGACAGCGGCTCCTGGGCGTCGGCGCCGATCTCGTCATCCCCGATTTCCGCGACGCCGGCCCGCTCCTGGATCTGCTGATCCCCGCCTCATGAATCCCCACCCCTTGCCATGATGGACGAACTCGACCTCTCCCGCGTCCGCGTCTATCCCCTGGCGGAACGGCGCAGCCTCAGCCGAGTCGAGGAGATCCTGGTCGATCCCGATTCCCCTCCCCCGCCCGCCCCGCCCGGCATCGCCGCCTTGGCCGCCCAGTGCGCCGAGGCCATCCGCGCCGCACGCAGCCGCCAGCGGGCTGTCATCCTCATGTACGGCGCCCACCTGCTCCGCAACGGCGCCGCCCTCATCATCGAGCGGCTCCTGCGCGACCGCTGGCTCACCCTGCTGGCCACCAACGGCGCCGCCACAATCCACGACTGGGAGTTCGCCTTCCTGGGCCGCTCCACCGAAAGCGTCCGCGATCACGTCGCCCGCGGCCAGTTTGGGACCTGGGACGAAACCGGCCGCTTCCTGCACTTGGCCCTCTGGATCGGGAGCCTCCGCGGCGATGGCTATGGCGCCAGCCTCGGACGGTTCATCCTCGAGGACGGTGCCGCGCTCCCATCGCCGGCTGAGCTCGAAGAATCCATCCGCGCCCGCCCCCGCGATCCGCTCGCAGCCGCCCGCGCCGACCTCCTCCATGCCATGCTCCAGCATGGCCTGCAGCCCGGCCCCCTCGCCGTGCCGCATCCATGGAAGCATGCGTCCATCCTCGCCCAGGCCTTCCGCCACCAGGTCCCCCTCACCGTCCATCCCGGCATCGGCTACGATATCATCGCCACCCATCCCATGTTCCATGGCGCCGTCATCGGCCGCTCCGCAACCGTCGATTTCCGACGGTTCGCCGCCGCAGTCGAGCAGCTCGACGGCGGCGTCGTGCTCGCGCTCGGATCGGCCGTCATGGCGCCCCAGGTCTTCGAGAAAAGCCTCAGCTGCGTCAACAACCTCCGCTCCCAGGACCGCCGCCCTCCCGTCTGCGACCACTCCATCTTCGTCGTCGACCTTCAGCCCGGCGGCCAGTGGGACTGGTCCCGCGGCGAGCCCCCCAAGTCCCACCCCGCCTACTACCTCCGCTTCTGCAAAAGCTTCGCCCGGATGGGCGGCCGAATGCATTATGTCTGCTTCGATCACGTCTCTTTCCTCCAGCTCGTGTGCAGCGCGTTGAGCATCCCCCCATGAAACCCGAGCGATTTCAGGCCATCACCGCGCGCTACGCCCAGCTGCGGATCGCGCTCATCGGCGATTACTGCCTCGATCGGTACCTTGAAATCGATCCCGCGCGCGCCGAGACCTCGATCGAGACCGGCCTCGCCGTCCATAACGTCATGCGCGTCCGCGCCCAGCCCGGCGGCGCCGGCACCATCCTCAACAACCTCGATGCGCTCGGCATCGGGCGGATCGACGCCGTGGGCTTCGCAGGCGAGGACGGCGAAGGCTGGGAGCTGTGCCGCGCCCTGGCCGGCCTGCCGCGCGTTCGCCTCGACCATTTCCTGCAGACGCCTGACCGCCGCACTTTCACCTACACCAAACCCTTGCTGATGCATCCCGGCCGCCCCCCCGAGGAGATCAGCCGCCTCGATTTCAAGAACTGGTCCCCCATGCCCCAGCCCCTCGAATCCCGGTTCATCGATGCAATCTCCCAGCTCGATCGCCACGTCGATGCTTGGATCCTCCTCGAACAGGTCGATCGCCCCGGCACCGGCCTGTTCACCGATCGCATCCTCGAAGCCCTGGGCCGCGCCGCCGCCCGCCCCGCGCGCCTCATGATTGGCGACAGCCGGCGCGGCCTCCGCCATTTCCCGCCCATGACCGCCAAGATGAATGCGTTCGAGCTGGCCCGCTGGATGGGATCCGGCTCTCCACCCACCCTCCCCGAAATCCAGATGCAAGCCCTCCACCTCGCCCGCCAGCTCGGCCACCCCGTCTTCGTCACCCTGGCCGAGCTCGGCTTGCTCGGCGCCTCTCCCGCCGGCGAGATCGTCCACGATCCTGCCCTCCCCCAGCGCGGGCCCATCGATATCGTCGGAGCCGGCGATGCCGTGACCGCCAACCTCGCCGCCGCTCTGGCCGCCGGCGCCACGCTCCGCGAGGCCGTCGCCCTCGCCAATGCCGCCGCCTCGATCGTCATCCACCAGCTCGGCACCACCGGCGCCGCCTCCATCCCCCAGCTGGCCCCGCTCGTCGGCTGAGCCCCTTTTCTCATTGACCCCGTCGCGTCGAGGACTGAATCTCTAGGGGCCGCGCTTCGGTGCGGCATGGAATGAACACTGCAGGCGGCCAGCGGGCCCCTGCGCACAAACAAAAAAACAGATCATGGCTACCATCGATTTCGGCGGAACGAAGGAACAAGTCATCACACGGCGTGAGTTCTCCATGGCCCGCGCCCGCAAGGTCCTCAAGAACGAGGTCATCGCGGTCATCGGCTACGGCGTCCAAGGCCCCGCCCAGTCCCTCAACCTTCGCGACAACGGCTTCCGTGTCATCATCGGCCAAGCCCCGCAGTTCAAACGCGACTGGGACCGCGCCCGCAAGGATGGCTGGATCCCCGGCAAAACCCTCTTCGACATCGAGGAGGCTGCCCAGAAGGGCACCATCATCCAGATGCTCGTTTCCGATGCCGCCCAGCGCGCCATCTGGCCCGCCATCCGCAGGAACCTCAACCCCGGCGACGCGCTCTACTTCTCCCACGGCTTCTCGATCGTCTATCGCCATCAGACCAAGGTCATCCCGCCCGATGACGTCGATGTGATCATGGTGGCCCCCAAGGGCTCCGGCACCTCCGTGCGCCGCAACTTCCTCTCCGGCGCCGGCATCAACTCCAGCTTCGCCGTCGCCCAGGACTGCACCGGCCGCGCCCAGGAGCGCTGCCTCGCCGTCGGCATCGGCATCGGCTCCGGCTACCTCTTCCCCACCACTTTCGAGAAGGAGGTCTTCAGCGATCTCACCGGCGAGCGCGGCGTCCTCATGGGCGCCCTGGCCGGGATCATGGAGGCCCAATACGACGTCCTCCGCCAGCAGGGCCATAGCCCCAGCGAAGCCTTCAACGAAACTGTCGAGGAGCTCACCCAAAGCCTCATCCGCCTCGTCGACGAGAACGGCATGGACTGGATGTACGCCAACTGCTCCGCCACCGCCCAGCGCGGCGCCCTCGACTGGAAACCCAAGTTCAAACAGGCCGTGCTCCCCGTCTTCAAAGAGCTCTATCGCCGCGTCCAAACCGGCAAGGAATCCGCCCGCGTCCTCTCCGCCTGCGGCCGGCCCAATTACCAGGAACTGCTCACCGCCGAGCTCCGCGCCATGGGCGAATCCGAAATGTGGCGAGCCGGCCGCGCCGTCCGCGCCCTCCGGCCCAAGGAATCCGCCCGTCCCATCGCCAAGTCCACCCGGGGCGTCGCCGGCCGCTCAGCCAATTAGGCCCCCCCGCCGACGTTCCATGGAAAACGTGGTCATCATCGGCAGCGGCTGCGCCGGGCTCACCGCTGCCATCTACACCGCCCGCGCCAATCTGAATCCGCTGGTCCTCACCGGCGTCAGCCCCGGCGGCCTCCTCACCACCACCAGCATCGTCGAGAACTATCCCGGATTCCCCGACGGCATCGACGGCTTCGAGCTGATGAGCCGCCTCCAGCGGCAGGCCGAAAAGTTCGGGGCTCGCATCCAGTTCGCGACGGTCGAATCGGTCGATTTCTCCAAACGCCCGTTCTGGATCACCGCCGACGGCCAGCTCGTCGTCTCCAAGTCCGTCGTCATCGCCAGCGGCGCCGGGCATCGCCGCCTCGGCATCGAGAGCGAATCCAGGCTCGAGAAAAAGGGCGTGACCTATTGCGCAACCTGCGACGGCGCCCTGCCCGTCTTCCGGAATCAGCCGCTCGTCGTCGTCGGCGGCGGCGACTCCGCCTGCGAGGAAGCCCTCTACCTGACCCGCTTCGCCGCCGTTGTCCACCTCGTCCACCGGCGCGATGCCCTCCGCGCATCGAAAATCATGGCCGAACGCGCCCTCAACCACCCCAAGATCAAGCCCGTCTGGAATTCCGTCGTCGCTGATATCCTCGATCCCCTCCAGGAGAAGGTCACAGGCGTCCGGCTCAAGAACGTCCGCTCCGGCCAGGAGCAGATCCTCCCCTGCGCCGGCGTCTTCATCGCCATCGGCCACACGCCCAATACCGATCTGTTCCGCGGGCAAATCGAGCTGGACGAGCAGGGCTATGTCCGGACGAGCCAAGGATCCCAAACCGCTGTGCCCGGCGTGTTCGCCGCCGGCGATTGCGTCGATCGCGCCTATCGGCAGGCTATCACCGCCGCCGGCTTGGGCTGCGCCGCCGCCATCGACGTGGAACGATACCTCGCCGCCTCGAGCTGACACGCCCCTCGGCAGCCCCCCGCACAAGAAGCCGGGCCTCGATTGCCAGCCGCCGGTCGCCTACTTGATCACCGAAGGCAGCCAGGTCGTCAGGACCGGCACATAGGTCACCAGCAGCACGCCGATCCCCAGCACCAGCAGCATCGGCAAGGCCGCCCGCGCCACCACGTAGATCGGCTGCCTAAACCGATACGACGCCAAAAACAAATTCATCCCCACCGGCGGCGTCAGATAGCCCAGCTCCATGTTGGCCAGAAAGATCACCGCCATGTGGACCGGCTCGATCCCGAACGCGTTCGCCATCGGCACGATCAGCGGCACTACAACGATGATCGCCGAATAGATGTCCATCAGGCAGCCGACCGCCAGCAAGAACAGGTTGATCGCCAGAAGAAAAACCCACCGCGAATGGATCGTCTGCTGGACCCATGCGACCGCCTGGTCCGGGATCTGCGCCGTGATCAGGTAGTTGGTGAATCCCATCGCCACCCCCAGAATCAGCAGCACGCCCCCCACCAGCACGCCGCACTCCGTCATCACCCGGATCGCATCCCGTCCCCGCCACAGGTCCCGATAGATGACGCTCTCGACGATGTAGGCGTAGAGGGCCGTAACCGCCGCCGCCTCGACGGGCGTCGCGAATCCGCCAAACAGAGCACCCAGGGCCACCACCGGCAGCAGCAGCTCCCATTTCGCCTCCCACACCGCGGCGAACGCCTCTCGAACCCGAAAGGCCGGCCGCTGCCCTTCCGCCTTCGGCTCCAGCCGAATCCCCCATAGCCCCGTCAGCACCACCAGCAGCACCCCCGGGATCAGCCCCGCCAGAAATACCTCCTTCAACGTGATCGTCGTCCCCGCCGTCGTCGCCACAATCGCATACAGAATCGGCGGCAGACAGGGCGGAAACAACAGGCCCAGCGATCCCGCCCCCGTCAGCAGCCCGAGCGCCTGGCGCTCCGGATACCGCGCCGCCACCAGGACCGGCAGCAGCAGGCCGCCCAGCGCCAAAATCGTCACCCCCGATGCCCCGGTGAAGGTCGTGAAAAACGCGCACAGCAGCGCGGTCACGATCGCCGGCCCGCCCCGCACATGCGCGAACAGCGCCTGAAATACCCGGACCAGCCGGCGGGATGCCCCGCCCTCCGCCAGGAAATACCCCGCCAGGGTGAACAGCGGGATCGTCGGCAGCGACGGATTCACCACCATCCGGTAGTGGTCGATCGCCAGCGACGCGATCGGCGCATCCTCGCCCCAGAAAAGCACCAGGGCCGCCCCCCCCAGCACAGCGAAGATCGGCATCCCAAGGATCGCTCCCAGCCCCACCACGCCCAACATCCACGGCGCCCATGCCCCCGCCGATCCCGCCGGATGCCATCCCAGAACCACCAGCGCGCCCATCCACGCCGCCGCCGCCAACCGCCCGCTCCATGACGGCGCCGAGTGCCATAAGATGCGCAGCGCGATGACCCCGAACGCCAGCGGCAAGACCAGCTGAAAAGCCCAGACCGGTATCCCGTAGGCGATCGCCTTGCCCATCAGCCGGCTGCTGGCCACAAACTGGCCGCTGCCCACCGCAAGCCAGAGGCTGATCGCCGCCCCGCAGCCCCCGCTAAACACCCCCGTCGCCGCCCTCCATCGCTTCGGCAAAAATGTCGTGAACGTCGATAGCGCAAGCAGCCGGTTCTCCCGCGCTGCCACCATCCCGCCCACGGCGCTGACCGCCAGAACGAAGTGCTGCGTGAAGGCGATCGAGCCCGATATGCCCCACCCAAACACCTTGCGCAGCGCGATCTCCAGCAGCGGCAGCAGCACCATCACCGCCAGGCAGAACGCCAGCAGACCGTCCTCGATCCGCCGCGCAATCCTCCACCGGCCCGCCCCCGCTCGAGCCCCATCCTCCGCCGCTGGAATCTCCGCTGGCATCCCGCCTCCGCCCTACGGCGACCCCGCACGTTCCGCTCGATACGTCGCCAGCTTCCGCTGCACCTCGTCGAAGATCTCCACCGGCACAATCGCACCCCGGATCTTTGGATAGATGCCCTCCGCCAATTGGCGCCACTCCGCCTCGATCTCCGGCGTCATCGCGTGCACCTTCAATCCCCATTTCTCTTTCATGGTCCGGACCGCCTGATCCCCCTCCGCCCGGCCCGCCGCCCTGATCTCCTGCCCCGCCGCCGCCGCTGCCTTTTGAAACTCCGGCTGCCAGGCCGCCGGGATCCTGTCCCAAGCCCGCGAGGTGATCACCGTCGCCCCCACCAGCGGCGCCCACGCGATCTCCAGCATGTGCGGCGCCACGCTGTAGATCTGCGTGTAGAGCGCGTAAAAGGGCGTGTTCGGCACCGCGTCGATCAGCCCGTTCTGCAGGCTCACCAGGATGTCCGACGTCTCCAGCGGCACCGGCCTGAAGCCGCTCTCCTTCATGATGTCCACCTGCGCGCTGTGGCCCGCCCACGTGAACATCTTCAGCCGCCGGAAATCATCCGGACGCACCGCCGGGCTCCGCGAGAAGAACCTCACCCACCCCGTGTCCGCCCAGAACAACACCACGTAGCCCTTGGCCCGCATCTGCTTCTCCAGCCGGGGCCGGAGCTCGGATTGGACATAATCCACCTCGGCGAAATCGCGGAACATCATCGGCATGTTCTGCAAGCCTGACACGTCCGGCTCGATCTCGGCCAGGCCGACCGCGGTGAGCATGGCCGCCTGCACCTGGTTGATGTTCATCCGGTCCACCATCGCGGCCTCGCCCCCCTGAATGCCGCCCGGATACACGATCAGATCCACCTGCCCGCCCGAGATCTGCCGCCAGGTCTGGCCCATTTTGAGCAGGGATCGATGGAACGAATGATCCTTCGGCGCCAGCGTCGTCAGCTTGATGACCTGAGCCGCCCCCGCCGACGCCACAGACCCCGCCGCCGTCAACGATGCGATCCCGACCGCCGTCCACCTCCGCATGCGCATTGCCAGTTCGAATAATTTCATCGCTGCTCCGATTGTTGCTTCTTGCTCTTGTCTCGCCCGGCCCCCGCCTGCCACCACCCCCATCGCCCGGCCCCCAGCCTCTCTCGCCCGCCGTCACTCCAAGAATAATCGATCCATGCGGCCCAGCAACCACCGCGCCCGCCGCTGATGAATCAGATTCGCCAGCCGGCTCTCCGGCCGCCGGTCCGGATCGATCGCCAAGGCCTGCTTCAGCAGCGCCTCGAATTGACCCTTCTGCTGCGCCGGCTGGGCCACCGCCTCCGCCAGCGCCACCAGCGGACCCGCCTCCATGCCGCCCCCCAGCTCCATCGCCCGTTCAAAATGCCTCTGCGACCGCGCCGCCGAATCCCCCTCCGCCCCCTGTCGAATGGTCTCAAATGTGATCAGAAAGCCATGGATGGCCCCCCGGTCATAATCCTCGTCCAGCTCGAGCGCGCGATCGGCCAGCGCCTCCACCAACGGGAGATCCGCCACCTCATCCGGACGATCTTTCCCCAGTGAGATCGCCGCCCCCCAGGACGCCGCGGCCCAATACAGCAGCGGCACATCCCGCGCCTCCGCCATCCCCGCCGCCTCCCTCGGCCGCCGCCGCAACGCCTCCCCGAATCCTGGATGGCGCGCCTCCAGCCCCCGCAGCGCATAGCCCCGCGCCCGCACATACAGCCTCCGCGCCCGCTCACGCATCGCCACCGCCGCATCGAGATCCCGATCCTCGAGCTCGTCGGCTTCCTGCTGCACGAAAGCGAACCCATACTGGGTGAACCCGCTCGCCGCCGCCAGCAGCAGCCCCTCGTGCCGCGGCGCCTCCTCGAGCAGGCTCTCCATCAGCTTCAAGCTGAACGGCGCCGCCGCCCGAATCAGCTCCGGATCGTCGTCGCTTCGAAAGGCCGTCCCCCCCGCCGCCAATGCATCCCCCACCCGGTTCACCGCCATCCGGCGCACCGAGCACCCCGGCATCGCCACTAAAAGCCCGGCCATCAACACCGCCACTCGGCTCCACGCATTCATGTCTCCTCCGCGCATTTCTCCCATCCATTCCCGCCTGCCTTGCCAACCCGGCGCCGCCGCCAGTCGCGATGGCCCCGCCGGATTCGCTCGATCCTCCGCCCCGCGCTCCCTAATACCCCAGCAGCGAAGCCGGATTGTCGCTGTCCTGGCCCAGGTTGAACCGCGGAAACGCCTTCAGCGAAAACATCGCCGCCACGCTGAAATCCTCCTCTCCGTTCCGCTGCTCGCGCAACCGGAAGGTCAGCGCCCCCGTCCAGCTCCGGAAATCCCGGTAGACCGTGTAATACTGCTCCTGCAAAAGCCCGTTCCGCGCCTCGAAATGCTCCGCCACGCTGAATGCCCAGTTCTCGTTCAGCTTGTAAAAGATCCGGCCGTAAACCAGGTTGTTCCCGATCGCGTAATCCGCGCCCAGCGACGGCTCGTCCCGCAGGTAGCGCTGCCCCACCGAGAGCGACCATGTGTCGTTCGGCCGGAATGTCAGGCGGTGGCTCGCCAGACGCAGCCGGGCGCTCTCCAGGTCGTATCGCACCTCGGAGGAAAAGGCGATCCACCTCCGCGGCTTGAAGTCCAGATCCGAATACAGATCCGCCATCGTCGCCTGGCCCGGCCGCGGATCCAGACGCCAATCGGTCGCCAACCCCCACGCCAGCAGATGGTCGATCTCCTCACCCCGCTTGGTCTGCAGCCGGTTGTAGAGCTCGAAACGAAGCGCGTTCTGGCTGTCGATCGAGTCGATCGCGTTGTAGTCCGGATACTCGATCGGCAGCAGCCGATACGTCGGCACCTCGTAGTCGAATTGCGGCAGCCGCGACGGCGCCTCCGACGGGTTCGGCACATACACGTACTGGATCGATGGCTCGGCAATGTGCCGCAGCCCGTTCATGTCCCAGAACCGGCTCCGGGCCCCCTTCCACAACCGCGACAGCTTCGCCGACGCCTCCGCCCCCGTGTTGAACACACCGCGAGTCTCCTCACCCGTCACGCCGCCCGGCCCATCCGCCTCCCCATAGTAGGTCAATCGACCCCCGGCGCGTGGCGTCACGTTCAGCCACCCAAATAGCGTCCGCGGCAGCACCAGTTGCTGAAACGTGTCCGCCCGCATCGCCTCGTAGCGCGGAAGCGCATCGTCCGCATACCGCCGCCGGAAAAAGCCCAGCGAGCTCTCGCTCTCGTAGTAGATCGGCGAGATCCCCAGCCGCTGCCGCATCCCTGTCAGCCGCACATCGGGCAGGCGCTCGACGGTCTCGAAGAAATCGTTGATCTGCGCCTGCGCCACCGTGCTCAGGCTGAAATCCCCCTCGATCCACTGGCCCTCCACATAGGTCCGCGGCTGCATGTCGCGGCGGTACTCGCGCTCGAACAGGTCGTGAAGAACGAACGCATCGCTCTGCCGGTGCACCGCCGCCCGCACGGTCAGGTTGGTCCGCAGCTCGATCTGATGCTGAAACCGGAACCGGTACCGGTCATTGTCGATGGGCTGGCCCGCGCTGTCCTCGCCCGGCTTCTGGTCATCCAGATAGTAGAGCTGAACCAGGCCCTTGCCCCACCGCCCCAGGTCGTACTCCGCCTCCGGCCCCACCCCCAGCCCCCGCTCCACCCGGTAATCCAGCCGCATCCCCAGCTGCAGCCGATCGCTCGCCTGCCAGTTGTATTTCGTCAGCAGAAACGGCCCGTAGGCGCTCCGGTAGCCCGGCGCCAGCTCCCAGTAGTTCGCCTGCGTGTCCAGCGGCCGCCGGTAATACGGAAAATAAAACAAGGGGACCTTCCCCATCACCACCGTCGCATGCCGCGCCTGGATATACTTGCCCGGCACCATCCGGATCTCCCGAGCCCGAATCTTCAGGCCCGGGGCCTCGACGTCGTCGGTCGTGACAATCGCGTTGGTCGCCACATAGGTCTGGTTGGTCGGATCCAGGCTCAATCCCTGGCCCGCGGCAAACACGGGCGGATACCCCGTCCGAAAGGAGCCCGTTCGAGCCTCCCCTGTCGCAAAGTTGTAGTCCAGTTGCTCCCCGACCCATCGCTGCCCGGACTGCTCCAGAACCACCGCCCCCGAAGCCCGAGCCTCCCCCGAACGCCGGTTCCACCAAAGCCGGTTCGCGGTCAGCACCACCGGCGCGTTCGTGCCGTCGATATATCGAATCGTCGTCCGCTCGGTCGACTCCAGCTCCTCACGGTCCAGCGCATACTCGAACTCGCCGGCCGATTCCATCTCCCACACCGCCTCCGCAGCGAGCGCGCCCGGGCACGCAATCGCGCATGCCAGACAAAAGATCTTCGCCCGATAACGCTTGGGAATCATCGCCGGTCCGTCTCGGCCGAGGAGTCAACCAGAATCGACCCCCACTGCCAAGCGCTTTCCCCGTCAGGACCGCCGACGCACCCGGATATCCTTGAACCGCATCCGCAGCTCGTCGCCCGCATGCAGTTGCAGCGCAAACTGCCCCGTCCGCCCCACCCCGTGCCGGACATGGTCCGCGCTGTCCAGCACCCCGGCCCCGTTCCAATCCGTCACCACCACCCCGTTTACCTCGGTCCGGACTTTCATCCCATCGCAGATCAGGACCAGCTCGTTCCATCCGTCGCCCTCATCGCTGAACTTAAACACGTGCCGCGCGGGCCGATAGGCTGGATCCATGCGCGCGTCCCTCTGGCTCGGATGAACCCACCTCTTCTCCTCGCGCGTCTCGTCGTAGATGAAACCGGTCCGCCACGTCGCCGGCGGCACCGGATGGATGTCCACTTGCGGCCCGTCCAGCCAGCCCCCGCGCGCCGATGCGTCATACCGGCTCCGAAATTGCAGCCCGCTGTTCCCCGTCGAGTTCCGATAGGCCTGGAACTTCAGCCGCAGCTCGAAATCCGAGAACTCCGCATCCGACATCAGCCAGACATAATTGTGGTCTTTCCGGCCTACGGAGTCGCACAAGATCGTCCCGTCCTCCACCCGCCAGAACTCTCGGCCCTCGTCCCCGGGCTGGCAGCGCACCGTCCAGCCCTCGAGATCCCTGCCGTTGAACAGCGCAATCCAGTCGCTCCCGCCGCTCCGATTCGTCGCGCAGCCCGATATCGCCACCATGCCTGCCATCCAGGCGATCCAGATGCATTTCCAGGGTTTGTTCCGCATAGCCGCTGAACGCTACCCGCCGCCCTTCTCGCCGTAAAGCGGGAATCCTTCCGACCGCGGACGCCCTCGTCCGCAGCAGCGTTCGATCCCGCCCGGATGCCAACAAATCGCTCTGCTTGCAGCCCGCCTCCATCCTGTGGCATATTCGTCTTCGCCGACAGGCAATCCACCGGCCGTTGTCCGGCTCGGATCGAACAACCGGTGATCGATCGACGGGGGCCTCGAGCCCCCGTCTTTGATTTGGTGATCGATCCCCTCGATGGCCCTCCATCTTGAGGCTTGCTCGAACCGAGGCAATCAGGCTAATCATGAGGCCCAAAATAACGCTATGAAAACCATCAACGTCGGACTGATCGGTTACGGCTTCATGGGCCGCGCCCACTCCAATGCCTTCCACAAAGCCAACCATTTCTTCGACCTCGAGTACCGGCCCGTCCTGAAGGCGATCTGCGCCCGCGATGCCGCCAAAGCCCAGGCCTTCGCCAGCCAGTGGGGATTCGAAAGCGTCGAGACCGACTGGCGCCAGCTCGTCCGGCGCGATGACATCGACCTCATCGATATCGCCAGCCCCAACGACACCCACCGCGATATCGCCCTCGCCGCCGCCAAAGCCGGCAAGATGATCCTCTGCGAAAAACCCCTCGCCCGCGATGGCATCGAGGCCGCCACCATGGTCCGCGCTGTCGAGAAGGCAGGCGTCCCCACCATGGTCTATTATAACTACCGCCGCATCCCCGCCGTCACCCTCGCCAAACAGCTGATCGACGACGGACGCCTCGGGCGCATCTTCCATTACCGCGCCAAATTCCTCCAGGACTGGACTATATCGAAGGACCTGCCCCAGGGCGGCGCGTCCCTCTGGCGCCTCGATGTCAAAGTCGCCGGCAGCGGCGTCACCGGCGACCTCCTCGCCCATTGCATCGATACCGCCATCTGGCTCAACGGCAGCCTCGACCAGGTCAATGCCATGACCGAAACCTTCGTCAAACAGCGCAAACATAACCTCACCGGCAAAGTCGAAAAGGTCGGCATCGACGATGCCTGCGCCTTCCTCGCCCGGTTCAAGAACGGCTCCCTCGCCACGTTCGAGTCCACCCGCTATGCCCGCGGCCATAAAGCCCTCTACACCTTCGAGATCAACGGCGAGAATGCCTCCCTCTTCTGGGACCTCCATGACCTGCACCGCCTCCAGATGTTCGATCACCGCGATGAAGGCCGCCTCCGCGGCTGGCGCTCCATCCACGTCACCGACGGCGACCATCCCTACATGAAACAGTGGTGGGTCCCCGGCCTCCAGATCGGGTTCGAGCACTCCTTCGTCCATCAGGTCGCCGACTTCCTCCAGGCCCTCGCCCGCAAGGAACGCCCCCGGCCCGACTTCCGCGACGCCCTCGAAACCCAGCTCGTCTGCGACGCCGTCCTTAAGTCCGCCCGCAGCGGCCGCTGGACCAAGGTGCCCGCACCGAAATAAAGCCCCTCCGTCAATCCATCCAGCTCTTCACCACGACTTTGACGTTTGCCAAAGTCGCGGTATGATGCCATCCAGTAACCGTCATATAATATGCGTATGAAATATCCCTGTCTCTGGACCGCTTGCGCAACGTGCGCCCCGATCGCTCTCGGACTCCTGACCCTCGAGGCCGCCGAAATCGATGCCGCCAAGTTGCCCCCTCCCGCCAAAAAAACGGTCGTTTACGAAAAGGATATCAAACCCATCCTCACCAAGGCCTGCCTCGATTGCCACTCCGAAGAAGCCGCCATGGGCGACTTCCGCGTCGATGACCGCAAGGCAATCCTCGACGGCGGCGCCAGCGGCAAAGCCATCCTCCCCGGCCAAAGCGATAAAAGCCCCATCATCCATTACGTCGCACACTTGATCAAAAAAATGGAAATGCCGCCCCTCCGCCAGGGTGATCCGCTTAAACCCGATCAAATTGCCCTGCTCCGCGCATGGATCGATCAGGGCGTCAAGTTCAAGGAAACCGACGAACCCGCCAAACCCGCCCCGAAACCTGCAGCCGACACTGACAAGAGCACCCCAAAAACAAAACCTTAAGTTGGCGCCAGCCGATCCGCGGTTTTCACAGCCAAAAAATGCGAAACAGATCACTCTGATAGTTGACCGGTCAGTATAATTTGATATATTTGCGTTGTGTATGGGCCGTTTTGGTCCATGTCCGTTAACCTGAAAACATTGAATCCAATCGCTTATGGGCAATGCTACCGTCGAAATCAATGACAGCAACTTCAATGCTGAAGTTGTCAGTTCCACCATTCCAGTCCTCGTCGATTTCTGGGCCCCTTGGTGCGGCCCCTGCCGCATGGTTGCCCCCGTCCTTGATGAGTTGGCCGCCGAATATGCCGGGAAGCTCAAGGTCGCTAAAATCAATGTCGACGATAACCAGGACCTCGCCGTCCGATTCGGCATCCAGAGCATTCCCACCCTCCTGGTCTTCAAGAAAGGACAGGTCGTCGAACAAATCACCGGCGCCGTCCCCAAAAAGACCTTGGTCAGCAAGCTGACAACTTATCTCTCCTAGCCAACGGCGTGCATTGGAGGCCAGCTTGGGGCGAGCCAGCCATGCCGAGCAACGGCTGATCCAAACCGCCGTTCAGCTGCTTTGTGAAAACGGCTACGCGTCCGTCGGCGTCGATGCCATCTGCCGCCGGGCGCGAGTCAATAAGGGCAGCTTTTATTACTTTTTCCCCTCCAAGGCAGACCTGACCCTGGCCGCCATGCGCGCCGCCTGGAGCGATTTCGAGCGGTCCGTGCTCGAATCCTCGCTCCTTTCTCCTCTTCCCCCCCGAGAAAGACTGATCCAGCTCTTCCATCGCGTTGCCGATCGCAACAGCGCTGCGTTCGCCCAAACTGGAAAGACGCGAGGCTGTTTCTTTGGCTCTCTCGGCAACGAGCTCAGCGGCGTCGACGACCGACTCCGGGCCGAGGCTGCGGCCATCCTCGAGCAATTGGAGAATCACTTCCGCCAGCTCATCCGCGAGATCTCGATCCTCGATAACATTGAGCCCGCCAACCCGGACGAGGCCGCTCGCGCGCTGCTTGCCTATTTCGAAGGGGCCCTCCTCCTGGCCAGAACACGCAATGATCCCGACCTCATTCGTTCCCTGGCCCCCATGGCCCTCCAGATCGCCATGCCCACGCCCACATCCTCGACTGCCAACCTCCCCTCCGTCTCTCCCGCAATCCATCCCACCAGCTCGATCGCCCTCCCGAACACCCCTCACGCCAACCGCACTCCTGCCCATCCTTCGGCCACATCCTCCCCCGCCCCACCCGACGAGGCGAGCCTCCAGAAGTCGCGTTCCGCCACCCAGGAATCAGAGCCCCACCCTCCAGCCCCGGGAATCCTCGCCCCATCCCTCGATTTCCTCGATTAGATTCCCCGTCCGCCCCCCCCGCACCGCCCCTTTCACGGCGTCCACCGCATCTCATCCAGGTTCGTGCGTGGACGGTTGCGGTCCGCATCCCACCACCGCTCCATCGGCCATGCCTCCGCATGCCCATCGAGAAACAAAAACTGCGCGCCGCCCCGATGCAGATTCGTGTGCACGAACGACGCGCTTCCGACCGCGGGAAGGTTCTTCGAGTCAAATAGCCATACCACCAGCGCCAGACGCGACACCTCCGCAAGCCGGACCGGACGATTCTCCTCGCCGGTCCCATTGACCTTTTCGTTCAGGCAGTAATGAAAAAGGTTCCGCCCATTGCTGCGGCGAGGATTGGCGGGGCACAGCCACAGCGTCCGCCCGGCATTGGCCTCGGGATTCGTGCGCCAGGGCTGATCATGATAGCGCGCCAGCCCGACCTGGCGCGGCAGATCGATATACCAGCCCGTGTTCGTGTCGCGGTCGCCCGGATTGGGAACTCCTTCCGGCGGCAGCCGATCGCCATTATCAACCGCGAACAGATGCGTCGCCAGCCCCCATTGCCGCAGATGGTTCAGACATGTCACATCCCGAACCCGGTCCCGCGCCCGCCCCACGGCCGGCAGCAGAAGCCCCGTCAACGTGGCCACGATTGCAATGACCACCAACAGCTCGAGCAACGTCCATCCACCAAAGACCCGCCCCTCGCATCTGTCCCCTTGCCCCATATAACCCCCCTCCCCCATGACCCCGCGAGTCTCACCCCGAACTCACCCCCTATCCCCGCCTTCGGCCCCCCTTTCCATAAGCCGCCCAATCCGATCATTCCGGCGCGCTGATCCAGTAGAACCGCTGCGAGCTGCCCGCCGATGTCGGGTCATTGAACAATCCCGCGCTGTCCGCAAAGGTCAGCCCATACCGAACCGGCACAAAGACGCTCCCCAGATCGTCGGTCTGCCAGATCGTGTAGGGCCGCTGCGGATCGGCCTCCCATTGCAGCGACACGTTCTCATTCGCGGTCGCAACAACCCGGACGGGCTTGATGCTGGCCAAAGGCGCAGCCGGCTCCGCCCACGCCTGCCCGGTGTATTGCCGCCCGGGCGTCACTCCCCGCATCGCAATCCACGCCTGCGGCACAAAAGGGCCGTCCAGATCCGGAAATCGCGCCAGGGCGCCCTCGCTCGACACATCGGCGCCCGTGTAAAACACGCGCGCCACGAGCCGGTCGCTGGCATTGCGGACGAGGATGGCTTCCGTGCCGCTGTTGTTGAGGGCGAGCCCCGCGGTGCCCTCGCTCGCGGGCGCAACCGGCACGTCCAGGTTGGGGACGTCGCCATTGAGCGGCCCGCCGTATATCACCACGCTGTTCGAAGAGCCCAATATCAGGCTCTCATAAAACCGATGGCGCACCGATACCGCATCCGCAATCGACCATCCCGCCAGGTTCAGGTCCGCGCCGGACCGGTTCACCAGCTCGATATACTCGTCCTGCACGCCCGTTTGCGATACGGGCGGATCCCGCATCAGCGGGTTGTAACAAGGATGGTTGGTCGATGAGGGCGGATTGGCCAGAAACTCCGATAGGATCACCTGCTGCTCGACCGCCGTCGGCACATATAACGACCATGCAACCGCGCTCGATAGCTGGCCATTGTCCGCCCGCAGCTCGATGGTCCATGCCTGCCCCGCATCGGCAGCCGCCGCCTCGCAGATGAACACCGCCGTCCGGCGGCTCCCGGCATCCGGCGTGATCGTCCATCGGGCGCCCGCGGGGATCTCCCCCGGTGTCGTCACGGTGACGGGAAGCTCCTGGTCATCGCTGATCTCGGCCGTGATCCGCAAGCGCTCCCCCGGCCGCAATACCAGCTCCGAATACTGGTTGGTCGGCGCATCGCCGGGCCGGATCAGGTTCTCGAGCACGTTCGTGAACCGCACCGTGGGCGCCTTCAGCGCGCCGATGATGTCCGCCATCCGCGTCGGGATGAGCTGGTAGCCCTCGAGCCGCGGCGCCGACGTGTCATACTGGCCCAGCACGCCGTAGACCGTCACCGTCCCGACCGGCTTCGCCTGTCCCGCAATATCCGTCCTTGGATCCACCCGCAACACAAACGCCTCCCCTAGCTCGGTCGTGATGTTCACCGTGCCCCCCGATGGTGGCGCCGGGAAGTTCGGCGCCGTCAGATCGAGCGTCGCGTTCGAGACGACTATGTAGCTGCCCTCGTAGCCCTCGATCACCGATGGCGTGTTCGTCCAGCCCGGATCGAGCACGCGCGCGGCCGGCAGCGGCTGGTTGGTGGCCATCCGCACGACCTCATGCTCGGCGTTGGCCACCGTGGGCGCCAGCTCGAGCAGCCCGTTGTAATGGGTCAGCGGCGCCGTCACTCGCAGCTTGTCTCCCGCCGCGAGCGTCATTCGCTCCGCGCCACCCGTCCAGAAAACCGCAATCCCCGCCGTCGCATCCTGCAGGTAGAACAGCCAGTTGGTCCCGGGCCCCGTCAGGTTGACATGCGTTGTCACCACGCCTTCGATCGTGTGCAGGGCCGTGGTGTTCGTCGGCGTGTAAAGCGCCGGATCCACCTGGGAGCGCACATCGGCAATATCCGCCACCACCGGTCCCGCCGGCGGCTTCACCGTCAGCCGCGCCGGATCGCTCAATGCCTGGCCGTAAGGGTTGGTCACCCGCACCCGATAATCGCCCGCCTGATTCGTGGTCACGCCAAACAGCGTCAGGGCGGCGTTGGTCTCGCCCTCGAGATCGCCGTTCTCGAAAAGCCACTGATACCGCAGCGGCGCGGTGCCGGTTGCGACCACGCTCAGCGTTGCCGTGCCGCCCTCCTCGACCTCTCGGCCCGCCGGATGCTGCACGATCGCGGGCGGATCCTCCCCGCCAGTTCCCGATGAAATTACGTCTCCAAATGCCGTTCCCACCACGACCTCGTCGACCCCCATCCCGCCAATCCCTCCCGATTGGCGAAATGCCCATCCGACGATCGCCAACACGTTCGCATTGTCAACGGCCGTCACCGACGGATCGGACTCCTGGACCGGGTCGATCCAGAGGGTCGTGGTCGCGGTGCTGACGTCGTACCGCATCACCAGCTGATGAGCGGCCCCCAGGATCAGGTCCAGGGGAAAAACCACCGAGGGCGATCCGCCCCCGTTGCTCACCCCGATCCGCAGACACCCTTCCGCCGCCGCGTTCGTCGTGGCATACAACCGCCCCCGAAATCCCGTGCTCGCATCCTTGAAATGCGCGAAGTATCCCGGCGTGCCCGTCGGCAGGGATGTGAATGCCGCTTTCACTCTCGCGTAGAGCACGTGGTTCCCATCCACAGCGTACGGCTGGCCGGCGAGCGGGGTGTTCACATCCTCGCCTTCGGCCTGGGTCAACCGCAACGCTCCACCGGACACGTCCGCCTGCCCCGCCGTCCCGCTATGCGCCTGCCATAAACCGCTCGAGACCGTCGTGACCGGCCCGTCCGTATAATCGAACGGCTCGTTCAAGACGATGCCCCCCAGGACCGCGCTTCCGCCCATCCAAAGGGCCCAAAGGCTCGACAAGATGCTTGTTCTCATGATCGTTGGCTCGGCGTTTGACGTGTTAGAATAGATCCCGATTCGGATTCCAGACGATGTCCGGATTGAACTTTTCCTCGCGTGAGGCGGTGCCGTTGGTGACGTAGCTCCGCGCAAACCAGCCGGCGTGCCCGTCCACAAACACCAGGTTGGCCCCCCGGTTCCCGTGCCGCTGCGCGAATCGGTTGCTTCGCGCCGCCGGAAAGATCCCGTTCCGGT
Source organism: Verrucomicrobiota bacterium (assembly GCA_022711435.1). GTDB lineage: Bacteria > Verrucomicrobiota > Verrucomicrobiia > Limisphaerales > UBA1319 > JAGMXM01. Next base: position 29,828 of record JAKLFB010000023.1, on the reverse strand, counting down.
CCGGCGTATCCACATAATCCTCCCGGGTTGGACTGAAGACCGCGTCCACCAGCAACACGGTCGCCGAGGCTTGGCGGATGGTCCCCAGCCGGGGCATTTGCGGATAATCGTAGCTGTTGCCCTGGACGTTGTTGCGGACGCTGGTCTTGAGCTTGAGATCCAGGTTCATGACATAGCTGAAAAAGCCGAAGGATCCGCCCTTCAAGAAATTCTCGCCTGACGCGGCCTGGGCCGCCGGGCAATGCCAGATCTTGCCGATCCCGCCCGGGAACGGCAGGTTCTTCCTGAAATCGCCTGTCACGCCCATCCAGTAGTTTGAAAAGGGGCGGTCCTTCATCACCGACGGCAGCACGTTGAACCACGCGGCCGGATCCAGCGGCGAGCCGGGCCCCGACCGATTGCCCGTGTCCACCCCATACTGGCCGCCCTGGTCCGTACCATCCCGCGGAACCCGATCATCGTTGTCCGTCGCCTGCACCTGCAGCCCCAGCCCCCATTGCCGCAATGTCGATAGACAGTTCACCGCCCGCGCCTTCTCCTTCGCGCGACCCAGCGCCGGCAGGAGCATCCCCGCCAGGATCGCGATGATCGCGATCACCACCAGCAGCTCGATCAGCGTGAACGCCGTCCCGCTGCGCTCCATCCGCTGCATCCGTTTCTCAATCCGTAGAGTCATCTTCCTGAAAGCAATTCTCCTGCCACGCGCGGATACATATGACATCATCCCGCCCCGCCCGCAAGCGCCTCTCCAATACCGTATCCCAACGCCCTGCGTCTACCCTCGATCCATCGGCCGCGCCCCCGACCCCAGGCGCCCGCGGCTTCGCGCTTGACCCCGGCCAGCCTTTTCGTTTCGCTCCACCCCATGGATTCACGGCCTAACCCGCCCGGCCCTCACGGATCGCCGTCGCCCGACGACCTCGATACCCTCCGCGAGGCGGTTCGCCTCTCGCCCGATAATGCGCCCCTGCGCCAGCAGCTTGGAGAAAAACTGCTCGAGTCCGGCCTGCCCGACGAAGCCGAAAAAGAATTCCGCCGCGCCCTGGCCCTCGCCCCCGACCGCGTACCCCTCAAGATCGGCCTCGCCCGCGCCTTCCTCCAGCTCGGCAAACGCAGCCACGCCCTCGTCCTGATCGAGGACATCGTCCAGCAGCCCGGCGCGCCCGCCCTCGCGTTTCTTCTCCACGCCCGTCTGCTGTTCCACATGGGAGAGACCGCCGCCGCTGTCGCCGAATATCGCCGCGCCATCGATCTCGATCCCGCCGCAGCCGATCCCGAGCTGGCCAGCCAGCTGGGTTTCAACGCTGATCCGGAAACCAGCGAGCGGATCGAGGGCCGCCTCCGCGCTCGCGCCGGCGATGCCGAGCTCCCGCAACCTGTCGAGGTCGAGCGCCCCCGCCTTACCTTTGCCGATGTCGGCGGCATGGACGATCTCAAAGAGGAGATCCGCCTCAAGATCATCTACCCGATCACCCGTCCCGAGATCTACCAGGCCTACGGCAAATCCATTGGCGGCGGCATCCTCACCTACGGCCCGCCCGGCTGCGGCAAGACCTTCCTCGCCCGCGCCACCGCCGGCGAAATCCGCGCCGGGTTCATCTCGGTCGGCATCCATGACGTGCTGGACATGTGGATCGGCAACAGCGAGCGCAACCTCCATGAGCTGTTCGAGCAGGCCCGCGCCCACCGGCCTTGCGTCCTGTTCTTCGACGAAGCCGACGCCCTCGGCGCCAGCCGCGGCGACATGCGCCAGCACGCCGGACGCCAGCTCATCAACCAGTTCCTCGCCGAGCTCGACGGCGTCCAATCCTCCAACGAAGGCGTCCTCATCCTCGCCGCCACCAACGCACCCTGGCACCTCGATGCCGCGTTCCGCCGGCCCGGCCGCTTCGACCGCATCCTGTTCGTCCCTCCCCCCGACGCCGCCGCCCGCGCCGCCATCCTCCGCCTCCTCTGCCGCGGCAAGCCCGTCGCCGACATCGACTTCGAGCACCTCGCCCGCCGGACCGACCATTTCTCCGGCGCGGATCTCAAGGCCGTCGTCGATGTCGCCATCGAGAAGAAGCTGCGTGAAGCGATGCAATCCGGCGCCCCCGCCCCGCTCTCCACCCGCGACCTCGCCCAGGCCGCCGCCACCCTGAAACCCACCACCCGCGAGTGGTTCGCCACTGCCCGCAATTACGCCCTCTATGCCAACCAGGGCGGGCTTTACGACGATATCCTCAAGTTCATGGGGCTCGCGTGAAATGAACCCCCACCTCCAGCGCGCCGCCCTCCTCTACGACCAATCGCGCTTCGACCTCGCTGAGGCCGAGCTCCGCCAGGCCCTCGCCGCCGATCCCCAGAACGCCAGCGCCCACTCGCTCCTGGCCCTCTGCTTGGCCGACCGCCAGCAGTGGGACCCCGCCGAACACGCCGCCCGCCAGGCCGTCCACCTCGGCCCGGACCTCCCCTTCGCATTCTATGCCCTGGCCCGCGTCCTCGGCCAACGCAACCGAACCCGCGAGGCCATCGACGCCATCCAGGAAGCCCTCCGCCTCGACCCCGCCGATCCCGATTACCACGCGTTCCTCGGCCAGCTCCGCCTCGATCAAAAACAGTGGGCCGATGCATTGGCCGCTGCCGAGTCCGGCCTCCGCCTCGACGCCGAGCATATCGCCTGCGCCAACCTGCGCGCCATCGCGCTGGTCAAGCTCGGCCGCAAGACCGAGGCCGGCCACGCCATCGGCGCCGCCCTCGCCCGCAATCCCCAGGACCCGATCACCCACGCCAACCAGGGCTGGACGCTCCTCGAACAGGGCCAGCCCCAAAAGGCCCTCGAGCACTTCCGCGAAGCCCTCCGGCTGGATCCGACCCTCGACTGGGCCCGCCAAGGCATCATCGAAGCCCTCAAAGCCCGCCATGCCATCTACGCACTCATGCTGCGCTATTTCCTGGCCATGGCCAAGCTCACCCCCGCCACCCAATGGGGCATCGTCCTCGGAGGCTTCTTCGCCAGCCGCTGGCTGGGATCGATCGCCGCCGACCACCCCGCGCTCGCACCCTGGGTCCTGCCGCTGCGCATCGCCTACGTCCTCTTCGTCCTCCTCTCCTGGACTGCCCAGCCGCTTTTCAACCTGCTCCTTCGCTTTCACCGGTTCGGCCGGCTTGCGCTCTCGGTGGAACAAACGACCGCCTCGAATTGGCTGGCCGCATGCCTCGGCGCCGCAGCCTTGTTCCTGATCCTTAGCGCCGCCACGGGCAACTTCGGGTTCTCTCTGGCCGCGCTGGTCTGCGGCGTCCTGCTGATTCCCGTCTCGGGCGTCTTCGCATGCCCTCGGGGCTGGCCCCGCCAGGTCGCCAGAATCTTTGCCATCGTCCTTGCACTCATCGGGCTTGCCGGAGCCATGCTGGCCGCTCGATACGCCCACCTCGATGCCTCCTCCCCCCCTGACATGCTCCCCTTTGCACTGCTCGGCGCGTTCTTCCCCGGCTGCCTGGTGTTTATGCTCCTCGCCAACTTCCTCATCCACCAAAACCCCAAACGGTAAACTCATGCCCGTTCCAATGCCGGCTCGCCAACTGCCCGGCACTCGCAACCGCCCTCGGATAAAAAACCTCCCTACGGCAGCGCCACCCGCAGATCGAACGGCTCGTAGCGGATGAAATCCAGCACCTCAACTTCGCTGACGGTCAGCGTCCGGGCCGCCGTGATCTCGAAACGGACATGCCGCGCATCGACCGGCGCCGGCAGGATCCGTTCATACAGATGCTCCTCGATCCCGCCCCGTCAACGTCACTCGCACCAAGACCTCGTAGGCGCCGTTGACCTCATCCACCAGATCCACCGACACTGGATTCCCGCCAACCCCCGCCGCCTCCCATACGGTCTGCCACGCCCTGCCGTTCACCGTGCTGACCTCGATCCGGCTCTCGTCTGCCTCGGTCTCCCTTCGGGACTCGCCGCGGATCCTCAAGCCGGTGATGACGTTGCAGCAGCGCGCTTCCTCCTCGAGGCTGCGCACCGTGTCCGCCCCCGTCAGGAACCCGTTCGGGCTGGTCGCCATCAGGCAGTGGTATCGGGCGATGTGGCCCGGCTCGACCCGGCCTTCCGATGCGGCGCAGGCGCCCTCCTTTCCGATGTCGGCCACCCCGGCAATGGTCCGGCCATCGCAGAGGGTGTAGAGGGCGCTCATGCTGTTGTCATACATGTGCCACCCGCCGTCATACTCGACCTCGGGGACCGTATGCAGGCTGATGTCCCAGTACTTGGCCCGAAAGCCCATCGCATCCCACAGGGCGCAGTTCATCCCCGCCACGGTGCTGCACATCGTGTAGCCGTAATCGTTGAACTGCCGGATCGGGTCGGTCACCGCCAGCCCGTGAACCTCCATCGGCGAGGTCTGCCGGCGGGCGCGGTTAACCCAGTAAAACATCGCCCAGCACTTCTCCGCCGGGGCCGCCCACCGGCTCGTGGCGCTTCGCACCAGACGGGGCAGGTCGCCGTAATCCGGCGATGCGTCCGTGACCACCTGGAGGTCGTAGACCGCCCCCCAGCCCGACACAAGCGGCGTCAGGGCCAGCAGCCCCCAGCCAGCCATCCGCAGCCACACGGGCGGCCTGCCTCGATTCACAGGATCTTCTTCAGACCGGCCAGCGACAGCGCCGAGCATTCCATCGGCGACTTGCCGTCCGGATACGCCTCCTGCTCGATCGTGATCCACTCCGTCCCGCCATACTCGAGGCAGGCTGCCAATACCGCCGCCCAATCCACCGAGTCCTGTCCCAGAAAAGCCTTCTTCCCCTTGCCCTTGTCGGCATCGACCACCGTCGGCTTGAAATGGGTCGATTTCATTCGGCCCGGATACCGCTTCATCATGGCGACCGGATCCAATCCCGCCGCCGCCGTCCACCCGCAATCCTGCTGCAGGATCACATCCTGCCGGGTCCGCTCCGCGAACAGATCCCAATAGGTCTTGTCCCCATCTTTCTTGAACTCTGTGGTGTGGTTGTGGTAGCCGCAGGCCATCCCCAGCGGCTTTAAAACCTCCGCCGTCCGGTTGAACGTCTCCGCCAGCGCCTTGCTGTTCTCCGGATGCGTGAAGTCGCGGTCCCCAGGCACAATCAAAAATTTGCATCCGATGATCTGATGGAACTCGATCGCCCGCTGCAGTGCGTCCCCGCGGAAGTTGGCGGTGCCGATGTGCGTCGCTGCGACCTTCAGGTTCAGCTCATCGAGCTTCTTCCGCAGCTCCTTGGCCTTCCCATCGTATTTGTGATAGCCTGCGAACTCGACCCCCTCGAATCCCATGTTCGCCACCTGGACCAGCGCGGCATCGAAATCCCGCGCGCAATCCTGCCGCACCGAATAGAGCTGCAGCGCGATGGGCAGCTTGCGCCTCGAGCGCGCTGCGCCTCTCAAAGATGGATGCAATCCCAGAGCCGCTGCAGCCACTGCAACGCCTCGAACGAACTCACGTCGCGATAATGATGCGTTTTTCATGCGCTACTCTTACCATGTACAGCACAGGCTTGTCGAGCCCGGCTGCCCGCAGGATAAAATTCCTCCGTGCGCCAATCTTGTTGCTCTTGACCCCGCCCCGGCCGCGCGTTAGAGTGATGGCCGTTGTCCGGGACGCCCCTCCACCGAGCGCTTCCAGACGCAGGGGCCAATGTAGCTCAGCGGTAGAGCAACGGTTTCGTAAACCGTCGGTCGCCGGTTCAATCCCGGCCATTGGCTCCACTTCATAATCAAGGACTTACGCAAGATAATAGGCAAAAAAAGCAGCTTCTTTGTTTTCTCCCATGAACGAAAAGCGCACCGGTCCTGCCGGTCAGACTCCCCGCGTGTGAAAATTCAGGGAGTTTGCTGCTCGCTGCTCACCATTCGCTATTCACGGCTCGCGACTTCCTTCAACGCGGCCGCCAGGGGGCAGACACGCACTTTTTCGTGCACGGGGTATTCCTCGTTGCTCGGATACACGATCCACGCCCGCTCGAGCTTCAAGTCCGTGAGGGCGATGTGGAGCGACTTGGTCATCACCGGCGCATCGGAGCACTTGAACTCCACGCCGTAGCGCTTGGCGGCCACCTGCTGCGCCAGTGTGGTCTTGCCGCACTGGCGTGGCCCCAGGAGGGCGCACACCGGGTTCTCCGCGAGCGCGGTTTCAATGGCTTCCAGAGCGGCCGGACGACGAATGATAGCTCCTTGCATTTCCACATGCTGGGATCGGAAATGCAAGGACAGAATCCCGGGGAAACGCGAACTCACCGAGGTCGCAGCCGGCCGCGCACGCTTCGTCCGGGCCTTGCGGTGCGAGCTGAGCCTGCTTCAAGGCTTGCGTGCCGTGGCGCCGGCGGCCCGCAGCTTCGCGCGGATCGATCCAGGGTCGTTGGTGATGATGCCATCCACACCCAATGCCACCAGCTGCGCCGCTTCAGCCGGATCGTCGATCGTGTAAACCCAAACCCGCATCCCGCGCTGATGCGCCTCTTTGATCGCATCCGCGTCGACCTGTTTGTTCCAAACCACCAGGCGCGCCCCCAGCTCTTCAATCTCGGCGATGAACCCCGCCGAAAGCGCCTTCTCCGAATCGTGCAGGTCGCGTCCGCGCCATGTCTTCGGGGGACCCAAAGCGCCCAAAACCAATCCCGGCGACCGCTGATGCGCGTCCCGGACAAACTCCCAGTCAAAGGATTGGACCACGACATGATCGGTCCATCCCTCTTTCTCGAGCAGCGCCACCAGCGACGCCGCATCGCCGGCCTTGCGTTCGATCAGCGTGCAGCCCTCCGCTTGGATGGCCTTCACCGCGTCGACCAGCGTCGGGACGCGCACCCCCTGGAACTTCGGGCCGAACCAGCGGCCTGCGTCCAATCCGATGATTTCCGCCGATGTCTTTGCCCGCACCGCGATCTTCTCTCCGCCCCAGCGCGCCCGGGCATCCGTGGTCCGATCGAGCGTGCCATCGTGGATGACGACGGGCACGCCATCCGCGCTGTGGTGATAGTCCAGCTCGACCATGTCCGCTTGGGCCGCCAGCGCCAGCCGGAACGCCGGGAGCGTGTTCTCGGGCGCCCGCTGGCTGAACCCGCGATGCGCAATCACGAGCGGTCCCGGGCGCATCACCCGATCCCCCGCCGGCCCCGCCATCGCCAGAACCGGGAGCACCCCCACACACGCCGCAATCAGCAACACTCGAATCATAAGCGCAACTCCTTTGACCATATTTTGTCCATCGCTTTGCGTATCCGGATCGCGATCGTCATCCGCAATCCCCATCCCCGCTTGCGGGCAACCGCCAGGCATGTCCGCCTCCAACCTGCCGCGATCGCCCCGCCCAGGGGACGATCCGATCCTCCCATCCAACGCGTTCAAAATGCAATCTCCAATCGCTTCGGGAGCCCAAGGCTCGCAGCCCAACCGTGGACGCGCCCTGCCCGATTCCCGCTGATCCCACGATGGCCGTCGCCGGCTGGATCGTAATCTGACTCCGCTCTCGACCGATGGGGCCGCTCCATGGTATGTGTAACTCGTGTGGACCGAGGATTTATCCTGGACTGGACGCCGCCGGTTTCTGGCCGCTTGCGCCTGTGAACCGGTGGACCGGCCGCCGGTCTGGCTCATGCGCCAGGCCGGCCGCGCCCTGCCCGAGTATCGCGCGCTGAAGGAGCGCCATTCGTTCCTCGAGCTGGTCCGCACCCCCGACCTGGCCGCCGAAGTCACTCTCCAGCCGATCCGGCGCTTCGGATTCGACGCCGCCATCCTCTTCAGCGATATCCTGGTCGTGCCCGAGGCCCTCGGCCAATCGTACCGGTTCCGCGAAGCCGGCGGCATCGCAATGGATTTCGCGCTCGAGTCCGCCGCCGACGTGCGGCGGCTCCGCTGGCAGGATCCGGCCGAGCGATGGCAATACGTGCCCTCGGCCCTGCGCATTCTCAAGTCCGCATTGCAGGCCGGGCATCCCTCGAGGGCGGCTCTCGAGGAGACCGCCCTGCTCGGATTCGCCGGCTCGCCCTGGACGCTCGCTAATTTCATGATCGAAGGCGGCAGCGCCCAGCCCTTCTCGCGCGCCCTCGAATGGCATCGCCGCCAGCCGGCCGCGTTGGCCGAACTGCTCGAGCGCCTGACTCAGACTATCGCCGATTATCTCCGGCTCCAGCTCGAGGCCGGCGCCGATGCCGTCCAGATATTCGACACGCTGGGCCACCTGCTCGATGACCGCTCCTGGCCCGAGGTTTCCGGCCGGTGGATCGCGGACATCATCCGCCGCCTGCCCGCCGGCGCCCGGGTCATGGTCTTCTCCCGGGGGCGGCGCGCCCGCTGGGACGCCTTGCTCGAATGCGGCGCCCGCGTCCTCGGCTTCGATCATTCGGTCCGGCTGGCCGAGATCCGCAACCAAATCCCACCCCATATCGCCATCCAGGGCAACCTCGCCCCCGAACTCCTTTGCGCCAGCCTGCCGGCTCTGACCGAAGGCGTCGTCCGCCTGCTCGCCGACATGCGAGGACGTCCCGGTTACATCTTCAACCTCGGCCACGGCGTCCCTCCGGACGCCTCGCTTGAAAACATCGCCAAGTTGGTGGAAACTGTCCGGGAGTTCAAATGGGCAAGCTGAACGTCGATCTCGCGCTGGTGAACAAGTACAACGTGGCGGGCCCCCGCTACACGTCGTACCCGCCGGCGCCGCACTTCAGCCCCGAGGTCACCTGGCCGATGCTCGCCCCCCATGTCGAGGAGAACAACCGCGCGCCCCGCGACCTTTCTCTCTACTTTCACATCCCGTTCTGCCGCTCGCTCTGCTGGTTCTGCGGCTGCAACGCGATCGTGACCAAAAGCCAGGACGCCAGCGCCACTTACATGGATTACATCGAGAAGGAGATGGACCTGCTGCAGCCCAGGCTCCATCCCGAGCGCCCCGTCGTCCAGCTCCACCTCGGCGGGGGCACCCCCACATTCCTCGAGCCCGGCCAGTTCGCCGCCCTCGGCCGCAGCCTGCGGCGCAGGTTCCGGTTCGCCAGCCCCCTCGAAGCGGGAGTCGAAATCGATCCGCGCGGGATCGGCCGCGACCATCTCCGCGCGCTGCGCGAGGCGGGCTTCAACCGGGCTTCCGTCGGTGTCCAGGACCATCATCCCGCGGTCCAGAAGGCCGTGCATCGGATTCAGCCCCGCGAGGTCACCGCCCAGGTCATCGACTGGATTCGCGCCGAGGGGTTCACCTCGCTGAACATCGATCTGATCTACGGCCTGCCGCTCCAGACCGTCGAGTCGTTCGAGCGCACGCTCGAGGATGTCCTGGCCTTCGAGCCGGATCGGTTCGCCGTCTTCAGCTTCGCCCATGTCCCCTGGATCAAGCCCGCTCACCGGGTCCTGGCCAAGGTAATGCCCACGCCCGAAACCAAGCTCCGCCTCCTCAAGCTCACAGTCGAGACACTGACCGACCGCGGCTACGTCTACATCGGCATGGATCATTTCGCGCGCCAGAACGACGAGCTGGCCATCGCGCAGCGCCAGGGCGCTCTCCAGCGCAATTTCCAGGGCTACAGCACCCATGGCGGCGCCGACATCTATGCCTTCGGCGTGTCCAGCATCTCGCAGACCGATCGTGTCTATTGGCAAAACCACAAGGAGCTGCCCCGGTACTACGCCGCGCTCGATCAGGGCATCGCCCCCGTCGCCCGCGGCTGCCTGCTCACCGAAGATGACCGGATCCGCCGCCGCATCATCATGCAGCTCATGTGCAATCTCCACCTCGATTACGCGGCTCTCTCCCTCGAGCTGGGCCGGGACGTCGCGGATTACTTTCGGGCCGAGCTCGACTCGCTCGACGACCTCGAAGCCGACGGACTGGTGTGGCGCCAGGAAGGCCGGCTCGATATCACCGACCTCGGCCGGCTCCTGGTCCGGATCGTCGCCATGCGCTTCGATGCCTGCCTGCCCCGCGACCGGGAGCGACGCTTCTCACGCGCCATATGAACTCCGTTGCTATCATCGGCGCCGGCATCACCGGCCTCACCGCCGGATTTCGCCTCGCGCAAAAAAAGATCCCCGTCACCCTCTACGAGGCGTCCGACCGCGTCGGCGGCGTCATCCAGTCCGTCCGCCGCAACGGATTCCTCGCCGAGTTCGGCCCCAACACGCTCCTCGAAACCTCCCCGAAAATCCGGGCGCTCATCCGCGACGCCGGCCTCGAACCCCATGTTCTGGTCTCCGCCGAATCCGCGAAGAACCGCTACCTGGTCCGCAACCGGCGGCCTATCGCCATGCCCGGCTCGTTGGCCGGGTTCCTCCGCACGCCGCTCTTCTCTCCCGGCGCCAAGCTCCGCCTCTTCGCCGAGCCCTTCATCCGCCGCTGGCACAACCGCCGCGAGGAAAACCTGGGCGAATTCGTCCTCCGCCGCCTGGGCCGCGAGTTCCTCGACTACGCCATCGATCCCCTCGTCGCCGGCATCTACGCCGGCGATCCCTTCCGCCTGTCGGTCCAGCATGCCTTCCCCAAAATCTACGCGCTCGAACAGCGCTACGGCTCCCTCATCCGCGGCCAGATCCTCGGCGCCCGCGAGCGGAAGCGCCGCGCCGAGGTCTCCAAACAGGATGCCCCCAAGCTCTCCTTCGACCACGGGCTCCAGGTCCTGCCCGAGACCCTCGGCGCCCGCATCGAGCACTCCGTTCAGCTTCGAGCACGCGTCATCTCGATCCGGCGCCAGGAGCGCCTCTGGACGCTCGCCATCGAGACCCCCCAGGGCGCCGAAACCCGCCCGCACAGCGCCGTGCTGTTCGCCGGACCCGCTTACCAGCTCGCCGAGCTCGCGCTCGACCAGCAGCCTCCCATCAACCTCTCTTACTTCAATCAGATCTACTACCCGCCCGTCACCAGCGTCGTCCTGGGCTTCCGGCGCGCCGATGTCGCCCATCCCCTCGACGGATTCGGAATGCTCATCCCGAAGGTGGAGGGGTTCAGCATCCTGGGCACGCTCTTCTCGTCGTCGCTCTTCCCCAACCGCGCCCCCGAAGGCCATGTCACGCTCACCAGCTACGTCGGCGGCGTGCGCAACCCCCTCCTCGCCCTCAAAAGCTTCGATGAGATCCTCGCCCTCACTTACAAGGATCTCCGTTCCATCCTCGGCATCACGGGCTCCCCGACATTCCACCACAGCATCCGATACCCCCGCGCCATCCCTCAATACGAGGTCGGCTACGGCCGCTTCAAGGCCGCCATGGACCAGCTCGAGAACGATGCCCCCGGCTTCTTCGTGGCCGGCCATTGCCGCAACGGCATCTCCATGGGCGATTCTCTCATCTCCGGCTACGACGTCGCGGATCGGATCGAGGCCTTTCTCCGTCCGGATGCCACAGCAGCGACCGCCGCCGGCTGATCGATCCCCAACCCCCTGCAGCATGGCCTCCGGCACGATGCCACCCCAGCCCAGCCGCCAAGGCAACCCGGCGAATCAACCCCAATCAGCCGTGGCCGACACCCTCCGGCGCCCCCGGTCCGGCATCCTCCTTGCCAACCTCGGCTCCCCCGATTCGCCCGCAATCCCGGATGTCCGCCGCTACCTCCGCCAGTTCCTGATGGACGAGCGCGTGCTCGACATCGCCTGGTGGAAGCGGTTCCTGATCGTGCACCTGTTCATCCTCCCGTTCCGGCCGGCTCGGACGTCGGAGGCGTATCGCCAGATCTGGCGCCCCGACGGCTCGCCGCTGATCGCCATCAGCCGCCAGCTCCTCGAGGCCATCCAAACCCGCATGCCCGTCCCGGTCGCCCTGGCCATGCGCTATCAAAACCCTTCCATCGAATCGGGCCTTGGCGAGCTGGCTCGCCAGGGAGTCAGCGATCTTCTGCTGGCCCCTCTCTATCCCCATTACGCCTCGTCCAGCTTCGAGACCGTCGTCGCCTGCGCCCGGACCATCGCCGCCAAGCAATTCCCCCAGATGGCGATCCGCGTTCTGCCGCCCTTCTATCGGCACCCCGCTTACATCGACGCCCTCGTCGCCTCGGCCAAGCCTCACCTCGATGATACCCAGGCCCATTGGCTGCTCAGTTTTCATGGCGTCCCGGAACGCCACTTGCGCCGCTCGGATACCACCGGCCGCCACTGCCTGGTCGCAAAGGACTGCTGCACAACACCGCACCCCGCCCACGCCACCTGCTACCGCGCCCAGTGCCTCGCTACCGCCGCCGCTTTCGTCCAGCAAGCCGGCCTCCCGCCCGTCCGCTTCACCGTCGCCTTCCAGTCGCGCTTGGGACGCGAGCCCTGGCTCCAGCCCTTCACCGACCACGAAATCCAGCGCCTCGCCCGCCAGGGCGTCCGCGACCTCCGCATCCTCTGCCCGTCCTTCGTCACCGATTGCCTCGAAACGCTCGAGGAAATCGGGATGCGCGGCCGCGCCCTGTTCCTCGATAACGGCGGCCAATCCTTCTCGCTCGTCCCATGCCTCAATGACCACCCCGCCTGGATCGATGCCCTCGAACGCATCCTTCGCGAGGCGATGACCGCGCCCTGAATCGAGAGGGGCAGACGCGAGCACCAAGGCCATGTTTTGTTGTTGATAACCGGGCCCCGGCCGGGTATGGCTTTTTTATTTCTACGCATCGCTCCCAGCCCCCCCCCAGACGCTCTGACGCCAATTTTTGTTCAGCATTTCCCAACCTTTGCTAAGCCAGGAGCGCCAAGCCCTCTTATGCTGGCAGCGAATCGGCCGGGTAGCTTCTCGAATCGGCATGGCGCGCGCCCGCAAATCAGGTCGGCAAACACCGGAGGCGGATCCGGTCGAGGGATCCACTCGCATCGAATCGGTCTTCGGCGAGCCGCGCAATTACTTCGACAACCGGCTCGTCTACCTGATGGTCTCGCAGCGGGCACGGGGATTGTCGGTGGGCGTCAATCTCAATCCCGATCAGAACTGCAACTTCCGGTGCGTGTATTGCGAGATTCGCCGGGATCAATCGGCGGGGGGATCCCGGGTCGATGTCCATGTCATGGTGTCGGAGCTGGAGCGGATGCTCTCGTGGATCCGCCGGGACAAGATACGGGAGCTGGCGTGCTATGCCACGGTGCCGGCGGATCTGCTTCGGTTTCGGAACGTCTCCTTGAGCGGCAATGGGGAGCCCACGCTCTGCCCGAATTTTTCCGAGGTCGTGCGGTCGCTGGTGCATCTGCGCGCCCAGGATCCCCACTCCTTTTTTCAGCTCGTCCTGGTCACCAACGCAACCGGGCTGCATCTGCCCGAGGTGCGCCAGGGGCTCGAGTGGTTTACGGCTCAGGATGAGGTGTGGGCCAAGCTGGACGCCGGCACCCAGGCCGGCATGGACCGCATCAACCGGTCACGAGTCCCCATGGCCAAAGTCCTGGATAACATTCTCCTGGTCGGACGCCAGCGCCCGGTGGTCATCCAAAGCCTCTTCGCCAGCGTCCACAGCGAGTCCCCATCGGCCGAAGACATCGAGGAATATGTCCGCCGCCTGACGGAGCTGAGGGATGCCGGCGCCCAGATCGCCCTGGTCCAGATCTACTCAGCCCATCGGCCAACGGCCGTGGCGAGCTGCCACCATTTGTCCCTGCCCTTCCTCTCGCGCATCGCCCATCGCGTCCGGGAGGCGACGGGCTTCAGGGCCGAGGTGTTCTGAGCCTCGCCTCCCGGCGAGAAACCCGTGGCACAACTCGAACCCGGGCCTTTTATGCCTTCGGCAGGCTCATGTGCGATCCGTCGCAGAACGGGGGGGTCTTCGTATGCTTGCACTGACACCAAGCCACCGTTTGCGCCTCCCCAATCTCCACTTTCATTGGCTTGAACTCGGTGCCCGCGTGCGATCCGTCGCAAAAGGGCTGGCGCTTCGATCTCCCGCACGAGCACCAGTGATAGGTGCCCTTTTCCGCTTTTTGCACCGCGGGCGATTTCTGTGCGATCACGGGGGTTTTCATGAGTGTTAGGCGATGAGCCTCGAGGGCTACGTTTGTTTCACAAAATAGGATTTGTCGGCCCGGCAGACCGGGCAGACCCAGTCCTCCGGCAGGTCTTCGAACCGGGTGCCGGGCGCGATTCCCGCATCCGGATCGCCCGCAGCTGGATCATAGACGTGGCCGCAGATGCTGCAGGCGTATTGGGCGGGGGACGCGCGGGCGCTGTCCGCCGCCCCGGTCTTGGCCGCACCGTCGCTCGGATCGGGCTCGATGTAGGTCGGGGCGTTCTTGGGCGCCTTGCCCTTCTTGACATCCCGGTAGTATGCGTAGGTGAGCGGCGGATCGGAGCAGCCCGTCAGATCGCCGTCCACCAGCTCGCCGACAAAGAGAAGGTGCGTGCCCACGTCCACAGTCTGCACCAGCCTGCACTCGAGCCAGCCCAGCGTGTCCTCCAGCAGGATCGGGGCGCCGGTCTGCCCCGTCCGATGCCGCACGGAGGCGAACTTTTTCACGGCGCGTCCGGACTGGTATCCGAACAGGCCGATGAGCTCGGTCCTGGCGTCCTGCCGCAGGATGGAGATGGCGAACACCCGGCTTCGCTCGATCAATCCCGACGTGTGGTTGTCCTTGTTGCAGGCGACGGCAAACCGGGGAGGCTGGGCGGTCACCTGAAAGACCGTGTTGCCGATATACCCGCCGCTCTGCCCGCCATCGGCCGAGCTTACCACGTAAAGGCCGTAGGTGATCCTGTAAAAGGTCTCGCGATTCATACTGGGCAATGTGCCGTGCGAGGCGCGTCCCGCCTGCGGTCCGGCGCCCGGAACGCGCGCCTCGCCGGTTTCGGCGGCCAGGGCCGCCAAAACGCTCCCGCCATCATCCCACCTGGATGAAGCACGAGCCCTTCGCCTTGCAGACCGGGCAGATCTCGGGCGGAGCTCCGAACTCGATGTCGCCGCAAATCGGGCAGAGATAGATCTTGTCCTGCGGCAGATCCTTCCCTTGCTGCACAGCCTCCAGCGCCATCTGATAGAGGCGCGCGTGGACGGCCTCGGCCTTCACCGCGTAATCGAACATCCGCTTTGCTTTGTGGCCATCGGCCTCCGCCTGCTGCACCATCGGCGGATACATCTGGGTGAATTCGTACGTCTCCCCCGCAATCGCGGCCTGCAGGTTCTCCGCCGTGCGCCCGATGCCGTCCATGGCCGCAAGATGGCCCTCCGCATGGATCCGCTCGGCTTCGGCCGCCGTGCGAAACAGCTTGGCGATGTTGCGGAAACCTTCCTTCTCGGCTCGCTTCGAGAAGGCCAGGTATTTCTGGCTGGCTTGGCTCTCTCCGGCGAATGCTTCTTTGAGGTTGTTTTGCGTCGTGTTCATAGTCTTCGTCGCGCACTGGCGACTGGCAAACATACGGATCTCCTCACGAAAAGAAAGCGTTTTTCCGCAGTGCGCCCGGCGGCGGGTGCAGGACAATATTCTATTGGATCCCCCCTCCTCTACCCCCTGTTTGGCAGGGCTATTCTTCGGCGCCAGGCTTCGGACCCCGGCGGTCCCTCGGCTCGATCTTCAGCCCGATCGCCCTCGCCAGCTCCCGATGGATGCGGCCCACGCGCTCCACCTGGCCCTTCGCCGGAAACCGCTCGTAAAAGCCGTCCGCGCGGAACTTGGATTTGAGCTCCGCCCACGGCTGCAGCCGGCCGGTCCAACGGCTCACGCGCTCGCCAGCCGGACCGTCGTCCCCCCGGGCCAGCTCGACCGCAACCCGGACCATCGCCTTGAGGGTGACCGCCGCCGTCACAAAATGGGTCTCCCGGCCCCAGGTTTCTCCCCACACAGCCGCCGCCGCGCGGAAGAAATCGCGCAGGGCCTCATAGCGCAGCCGGACCTCGTTGCGGGCGGGCGCAGGCAGGTCGCGCTCGCGCCACTCGGCCTCGACCCACCGGTAGACCTCGTGAAACAGCTCGGCCTGCAGGATCCACTTGTCCTGCCGGCTCCGCCCCCCCAGCCGGTTGATGCGGTAGCGCAGCGGGCTGTCCGCTTCCCCATACAGCTGGTCGACCACTTGCGCCGCCAGACGCTTGTCCGGCGCCGCCCACGACACCCGCTCATACAGGTCCACCAGATGGCTCTTGTTGATCCGCGTCGGCGTCGAGTTGATGATCACAAACATCTCCGCCGCGAAATCCTCGCTCCGGCCGTCGAAGATGATGCAAGGCACCATCAGATGGGCGGCCTCGCCCGGCCGTTCCTGGCAGTAAAATTGCAGCGCCGCCAGCCGATGCTGCCCATCGATGATCAGATACTTGCCCGCCGGTTCCTGCAAATGCCCCACGCTGCTCAGCCCCCCCATCGGCTCGAACTGCAACGCGTCCGCGCTGAACAGCAGGATCGTTCCCGGAATCGGCGGCTGGCTCACCGCCGTCTGATAGAAATTCTTGATCGACCGGACCTTCGCCCGCGAAAGCTGGCGCTGAAACGCCTTGTCCGAACGCTCGATCCGGCGGATGAACTGCGCCACCTCGTCCTCCAAGGGGGCATCCTCCGGCGTGATCGAGCCTTCCTCACCGTAAAACCGGCTGATGAACCGGATCTTGCCCAGCAGATCCTCCGCGGGATACGCCGCGAAATAAAACACGCTGTCCTTCTGACGAATTTGTGTCGCTAACATGATCGTGCCTCCGATAAGGGTTTACGTAATTGCACAGACCCCAAGTTCCAGCCGTGATATCGGGCTTCCATTCGATCCGCGGTCACTGCCCGGCGCCAATGCCGTACGCATCCAGCCGTTCGTGGTAGCGAAGCAGGAGCCGCCCCCCATGGATGACCGGGTGGGTCCAGGCATCGCTGGTGCGTTTTTCCACCAGCCGGAACCGGCCCCGGATCTCGAAACCGCCCGGCGTGGGCTCGAGCAATGCCATCTCCCCTTCCTGGCTCAGGCAATACAGCCGCCCATCCGCGTAGAGCACCGGCCCCATCGCGAGCTCGCGGTTCTCGTAGCGAATCCCGCCGCTGCCCAGATCCACGCACGCCCACCCCCGTTGGCGCCGATACCAGGATCCATACAGCGCGTCCCCCACTCGCACCACCCCTCCCTGGCAGGTGTCGAGCTGCGTCTTCCACAACAGCTCCACCTGCGCCCGATCCCCTTCCATCCCCAGCCGATAGAGCCCGCCTTCCTCGGTGTCCGGTGCGGTCACGAAAACCGAGTCCCCGCACCAGACCGGCGTCGACGCGATCACCCGATGCCTCGTCGGCAGCGGGCGCGTCCATAGAAGGCGCCCGCTCTCCGCATCGACTCCAAACACGTGGCGCTCCGAGCAGTTGACAATCTGGCGCCGACCATCGAGCCGGAGGAGGATCGGCGAAGCATAGCTGGCGCCATCAACCTCGCCCGCCGGCTCGGCAACCCGGGCATGGGCGGCATCGGCCGTCGCTCCCAGGCGCAAGGGCTCGCTCGCCCATACCGTCTCCCCCGTCCGGATGTCCAACGCTGCCATCAGGGCCCGCCGGCCCCCCGGCGTCACAATCACTCGATCCCCGTCCACCAGCACGCATTCGCTCAGCGCCCACGTGATGTTCCGGCCCTCGAACCGCTCCAAAATGTCCGCCGCCCACAGCTCCCGGCCCGTGTCCGGATCCAGGCACGCCAGCCGCCCATGCGCGTTCAAATGGAACAAACGCCCCTCGCTCCACGTGCAGCTCGCCCGCGCCCCCGGATACGGGTTCTTCCACGAACGCCCCTGCGCGGTCTGCCAGATCGGACGCCCCTCGAGATCCAATGCGATCACTCGCAGCTCGTCCTCGAAATCCCCGCAGAGAAAAATCCGGCCCTTCACCACGATCGGGGCCGAATACCCGCGCCCGAGCCCGGCGGCCGACCACAACTTGCGCGGGCCTTCCTTCGGCCATTGGCCCAGCAGGCCTGTTTCGTCGCAGATCCCGTCCCGGCGCGGCCCCCGCCATTGCGGCCAGTCCGGCGCCGCAGACGCGATCAGACCATTGCCGCCCCCCGATCCGCCCGGCGCCACCCCCTGACCCCCGCCCAGACAACACGCCATGGCCATCACCCCGGCAGCCACACACCTCCAGGCACGTCTCTCTTTGGCTGGCCTGTGCCATCGTTCGTTCATGGCTTTATCATCGCGGCCGATCGCGGAACGTCAAGCGCTTGCGATCCTGGAAAACTGCCTTGGTCTGTCGGCCATGCTCGACGACCATGAACCGCTCACGCCGGGTCCGGGGACCCGGCCTGTGTAGCCCGGTGCCCTCACCGGGCGGCTCATGGAAAGGCGGCTGCCTGGCTCGGCTCCCCGCATTGCCCTCCCTGCGGCCGGAATGCCTTGCTTCGCGCCGGCCGCCAAGGCTATCTATAATCCAGCGTCACAAATCCACAGCGCCGGATCGAGCCAGCCCGCACTTTGCCGGCAGGCACAAGGCCCGGCCTGCGAACCCGTCCAGGCTGCGTGCTCTCGCCTGGAGGAAGTGGATGACGGTATGCATATTCTCGCAGCATCCAAATGAAAACCTGCCATCCCATCCTGATTGCAGCAGGCTTACTCTGCCTGGGCTGCGCCTTGACCGCACAAGCCGCTACCGCGGCGGTTCTCGTCGACGTCGACGGCTTCAACAGCAATGCCAAATACCCGGCCGGCAACCTGCAGCCCACCCTGGATGGGCTTGCGCAATGGCTGCCAGCCGCACAGCCAGCCCAGATCCTCCTCCTCGAGGACGATCCCGCCCACGGCAAAATCCCCCGCCGCACCCAGACCGGCCAGGATCAAGTCGATTGCCTCGCGGTCTCCGTGGAAGGTTCATCCGCCATCCCTGCCGATTTCCGGCTCGTCGATCCCGCCTTTGGCGCCGAGGCGTTCGGTTTCTCCTTCCAGACCCAATCCAACCGCGAATACATGGTGGAAACCGGATCGCGCTTGACCTCGCCCCTCTGGTCCCCCTTGCACACGCGATGGGGGGACGGCCTGCTCTCGCGCTACACCGACCCGAACGCCACCCAATCGCAGCAGTCCTACCGCGTCGCACTGCTGCCTCCGCCCGGCTGGAACGACGGCTATCGCGGCATCTGGTTCACCCTCGGGCAGGTCTCGGAATACGGGGACAAATACTCCGGCGGGCTCGGCACCTACACGGCCAATCACGTGCCCATGGCCGTCTACGCCCCCGCGGTCAACAAGACCTTCTTCGTCTATGGCGGCACGATCCGCAACCAGCGCCACCTGCTCATCATGGCATCCTATTACGATCACTCGACTCGCCTGGTCCCCCGCCCCACCATCGTCCATGACAAGGGCGGTGTGAACGATCCCCATGACAATCCCAGCCTCTGCATCGATCCCGATGGCTGCCTCTGGGTGTTTGTCAGCGGCCGCGGCCGGGTTCGGCCCGGATTCAAATACCGCTCCAAACGCCCCTACGACGTCTCCGAGTTCGACCGAATCCGCTCCGATGAGATCACCTACCCGCAGCCATGGCACATCGCGGGCCGCGGGTTCCTCCACCTGTTCACCAAATACACCGCCGGCCGCGAGCTGTACTGGGAAACCAGCCCCGACGGCGTCGCCTGGAGCGCGCACCGGAAGCTGGCCGGCATCCAAGGGCATTACCAGGTCAGCCAGGCGCGCCACCAGAAGGTCGCCACGTTTTTCAACCGCCACCCCAACGGCAATGTCGACCAGCGAACCGACCTCTATTACCTCCAGACCGAGGACTTCGGCCAGACCTGGACCACCGCCGACGGCACCCCCGTCGCCACCCCGCTCACCACTCCCGACAACCCCGCCCGCGTCATCGATTACGCCGCCCAGGGCCGGCTCATGTACACCATGGACCTCGACTTCGACGACCAGGGCCACCCGGTGCTCCTCTACATCACCAGCCGCCATCACGCGCCCGGCCCCGCCGGCGATCCACGCACCTGGACGCTCACCCGATGGGACGGCCAGCGATGGATCACCTCCACGATCTGCCAGTCCGACCACAACTACGACATGGGCAGCCTCTACCTGCGCCCCCATCGCTGGCTGGTCATCGGCCCCACGCAGACCGGCCCCCAGGCGTGGCAGGCCGGCGGTGAAATGGCCCTCTGGACCAGCGCCGATCGCGGCCTCACCTGGGTCATCTCCCGCCAGATCACCCGCAACAGCCCCTTCAACCACACTTACGCCCGACGCCCCCTCCACGCCGCCGATCCCTTCTTCGCTTTCTGGGCCGACGGCGATCCCACCGCATTCTCGCCTTCCCGCCTCTATTTCACCGACTCGACCGGATCGCGCGTCTGGCAGTTGCCCGATCCCATGACCAACGCGCTCCAAAGCCCCGTCGAGCTCACTTTGCCGCGTTGAGCCCCCCGGCCCGGCGCACGCATCGACATGCCTGCCATCAAGACAGGGAAGATCCCAGACGGGCCCAAGCGCACCGCGCCACGAACCCACGCGTTCGGGGCGTCCCTTTTTTCGCTCGCCAAGCCTGCCTGCCCGGAGCATGATGATTCAAATTCCAACGATTGAAGCTATGAAATCATATGCGACCGATGGCATTTCGTCGTACGCTTTGGTTCGGCGATTGCTCTCCGCCAGCGCCATCCTCCTGGCCTGCTTCGTGTTGCGCGCGGCCGACGTCCGGGACGGCCTCGTTTCCTATTGGCCCCTGGACGCAGTCGATGGCGGGACCA
Source organism: Verrucomicrobiota bacterium (assembly GCA_022711435.1). Lineage (GTDB taxonomy): Bacteria > Verrucomicrobiota > Verrucomicrobiia > Limisphaerales > UBA1319 > JAGMXM01. Next base: position 9,262 of record JAKLFB010000023.1, on the reverse strand, counting down.
CGGCTGACGTTGGTTTCATGAATACCATGACCGTTGTCGGCGATCCTGCTGTCAGCCCAGGCAAGGTCGGAAACGCGCTGACATTCGTGGGCCCCAACACCTACCTGACAAACCTCCACGCCAGCGACGCGTTCGCCGATGCCGGCCTGCCCATCTATCAGGCGGGCACCTACACGGTCTGCATGTGGGTCAAAGGCACAAACCAGACCGCCAAATACCTCTTCGCCGAAGGCAGCGTCGAGGCCAACGCACCTCTCTTCATCCTCCAGACGGGCCAGGCCGCCGCCAACAATGCCAAGCTCGACGTCATCATCCGGACCGACGGCAACAGCGCCCTCCTCAATCACATCGCCAGCAGCAACATCGTCTTTGACGACACTTGGCACCATATCGCCTGGGTCGACGACAACGGCGATGCGCGGCTTTACGTCGATGGACAGCGCGACGCAGCCAACTTCCGCTACACCCGAAGCGGGACGTTCACGTTCTCGTCCACCGCCATCGGGACCCTGGTGCGCGCGGCCATCTCGACCGGCGCCATCTTCAACGGCCAGATCGACGACGTCGCTATCTGGGAGCGGGCCCTGTCGCAGGCCGAGATCGATGTGGTCCGGACCACCGGCATCCCCACGCCCATCGCGCCGCGCCCGCCATCTCTTTACGCCCTGCCCGCCGACACCACCCGGCAGAATCAGGACTGGGCCCGGTTTTCCGTCCTGGCTTACGCCAACCGCCCTTACCACCTGTTCACTTACCAGTGGTTCAAGAACGGCGATCCGATCCCCGAAGCCACGGCCCGCACCTACCAGACGCCCCACCTCACGCCCACTGAATCCGGCGACCGGTATTCGGTGGCCGTCTCCAATTCCGTCGGCGCCACTCTCAGCCCCGAAGCCCGCCTCACCGTCGTGGCCGATCCCGCCCCCGACCTCCGCACCGGCCTCGTCAGCTATTGGCCCCTGAACGAGATCAACCTCGTGGAAACCAACTTCCTCTCGCCCGACCTCTACAGCCACACGGACTTTGTCCTGATGGGCTTCCTGGATCCCACCGACGTGGTCCCCGGCTACAGCGGCAATGCATTGGCCTTCAATTTCGTGGATCGATACGCCTACCGCACTAATGGCACTGCCATTTACAGCCACACCAATTACTCGATCTCGATGTGGGTCCAGGCTGACTACGCAGCCCAGAACGACCGGCGCATCTTCTCCGAAGGTTCCCCGACCAATAACACTCCCATTTTCACCCTGGGCACGGACAACGCCGGATCGAGCCCCTCGGCCAGGGTCTATATCCGCACCGACGCCAACGCTGTCGTGAACGCCCGCAACTCGGCCCGGCCCGTGTTCGACAACGCGTGGCATCATCTGGTGTGGACCGATGCCAATGGCGACGCCCGGCTCTACATCGATGGCATCCTCGACGAGACTGACTTCGCTTACACCCGCGGCCCCACAACCGTCAGCATCACGTCCGTCGGCGCCGTCCTCCGCACCGCCCCCGATTTCTTCTTCTTCGGCAACATCGACGAGGTCGCCGCCTGGAACCGGCCGCTCTCCTGGACCGAGATTCAGGAAGTCTATTCCCAGGGGGTCCCTCTCCCCATCAGCGCGATCCCGCCCACGATCCAGACGCAGCCCGCGGACCGCACCAACAACGTCTTCACCGGCGACACCATCGCCCTCAGCGTCATCGCCAACGGGACCTTGCCCCTCCATTACCAGTGGTGGAAGGATGATGCCCCGATCCCCGCCGCCGCCAATCCCTCTGCCATCACCGACACGCTCGTCCTTGCCAACGCCCAGCTCCCGGACAATGGAGCCTACTCGGTCGTCATCACCAATTCGGGCGGATCCATCACCAGCAGCGTGGTCCGGCTCGAGCTCGCCCCCTACACCCCCGCCACTGCCGGCGAGGTTCTCAAGATCGATATCGGCCTCGCTGGATCTCCCAACGTCCAGCCTGGCTTCCAGGAGTTCACCCTCGCCATGAACGGCACAAACTACGGCGGCGTCGGTGTCACCCTGGCACCCATCGGCGCCATCAGCCTCGCCTCGCGCCACCGCATCGCAGATCCCTACGTCACCAATCAACCGCCCGAGCTGACCCAGGCGCCTATCTACGACGATTTCGTCTTCGCCAGCAGCGCCGTCGAGAACAACGGGCTCAGCGTCCTGATCGAACGCCTCTCGCCCAACACGCCCTACGGCGTCACAATCTGGTCCTACGATCCCGCCAGCACCGGCATGCGCGTCGCCAACTGGACCGAAACCGCCTCCGGATCGCCTGTAGCCGTCGCGGACGCCTACACGTTCTATGCCACCAATCTCCCCGCCAGCGATTATGCATATACGTTCGGCGGGGTCGTGACCTCGTCCGCGTCCGGCAAGCTCCGGTTCGAAGGCCGAAGAAACGCCGCCAGCGTGAACGCGGCCGGCAATGCGGACATTGGCGTCTTCATCAATGCGATTCGGCTGGTCGCGCGCCCCGCCGGCACTCGGATCGAGCGATTCGAGTCGCAGGAATCGTTGCTGCGGCTGCGTGTCCTGGGCGATTATCCCGGCCAGCCGATCGAATTGGAGCAAAGCTACACCCTCGCCCCGGGATCCTGGGGCGCCGCGGCCGGCGCTTCAACGATTTCCACGAACGGCCCTCTGGTCCTGTTCGAGGTCCCGATCACGCCCAGTAACGTCTTCTTCCGGGCCAAAAGCCAGTGATCGCACCAAACAACGCGCATCGTTCGCATCGATCCAGTCCATGAACAGCAAAAAGCCGTTCGGGCATGCCGCTCCCGGGCCACATCGGACAGGCCGCGCCAGGCTAACATGCGCGTTCACCCTGATCGAGCTGCTGGTGGTCATCGCCATCATCGCCATCCTGGCCGGCATGCTCCTGCCCGCGTTGGCCTCGGCGAAAGAAAAAGCCAAACGCACCGGCTGTCTCAATAACATGCGCCAGATCGCCGTCGGCATGACCATCTACGCCAGCGAAAACCTCGAGCGCGTCGTCGAGGCCCGCAACGGTCAGGTCCAAGTCGCGCTCAATCCCCCCGAAGCCAGCGCCGCCCGCACCGTCGGCCTGGTCGTCGGCTCCAATTACACCTCCAGCGTCTGGAACTGCCCGTCCCGCCCCCCACGCTACCCCGTGTTCGAGGCCGATCCCTACAACCAGTGGGTCATCGGCTATCAATACTTCGGCGGCATCACCAATTGGATGAACCCCGCTTTCTCCTCCGGCATGGGCAAATCCTACAGCCCCGTCAAGCTCTCAGCCTCTCCCCCGCACTGGACGCTCGCCGCTGATACCGTCATGAAGATCGGCGGAGCATGGGGGACCGACGATCGGGACATCTTCTCCGGCGTCCCGCCCCATCGGCGATCCAGCTCCGCCGTCCCGTCTGGCGGCAACCAGGTCTTTGTCGACGGCTCTGCGCGCTGGATCCGGACGTCGGACATGTCCTTCTTTCATAGCTGGAGCCCCTCGTGGACCGGCGGCCGGGTCGCCTATTTCTACCAGGACCCCAAGGATTTCACCGGCATCATCGGCACCCTCGCCGTCCAGAACTCGCTTCGGTTCAGGCCCTGATTCTCGAGCGCCATGGCCGCCTCGCACCCGAGATCTTGCTCGCACCGCATGGGCCGGCGTCCACCGCGGGTGGCCCGGACCCAAGCCGCATCTGCCCTGGTCCTTTGCACCCTCCTCTGTTCGGCAATCGCCGCCGCCGCCCCCAAACCCAACATCCTGCACATCCACGCCGACGACCATCGCGCCGAAGGATTGCACGCCCTGGGAACCGACGCGCTGCGGACACCCCATCTCGACACCCTCGTCGAACGGGGCATGACCTTCACCTGCTGCTACACCATGGGCTCGATGGTCGGCGCTGTCTGCACCCCCAGCCGCACGATGATGCTCACCGGCCGCTCTTGGATGCGCATCCCCAAGGCCGCCGATCCGCTGCCCAACGCCGCCGATCCCGCCACGTTCCTGCCCCGTGTGATGGCCGCAGCCGGCTATCAGACCTGGCACATCGGCAAAAGCGGCAATGCCTTCCCGCCCGGCATCCGGGCGTTCGAAACCAGCCTCATCGAGGATGGAAAAGCCGGCACGCGCGCCGGTTCCAGCCGGCGGCTCGCTGACCGCACTATCGAGTTCATCCGGTCGCGCGCGGCGAGCCGGGAAACGCGCCCCTTCTACATCTACCTGGCGCCGCCGGTGCCGCACGATCCCCGTGAAGCCGAGCCCCAGTTCCATCGGCTTTACGATCCCGCAACCCTGCCGCTCTCACCCGCCTTTCTGCCCCTCCACCCCTGGGATAACGGGGAGATGACCGTCCGCGACGAGCAGTTGGCTCCGTGGCCCCGCACGCCGGAGGACACCCGCCGGCAGCTCGCCGACTACTACGCATGCATCACCGGTCTCGACTTCCACGTTGGACGCATCTTCGAGGCCCTCCAGGCCTGCGGCCAATGGGACAACACGCTCATCGTCTTCAGCGGCGATAACGGTCTCTCGTTGGGCGACCATGGCCTTTTCGGAAAACAGAACCTCTACGAGTTCGGCGGCATGCACGTCCCCCTGGTCTTCGCCGGGCCGGGCATCCCAAATGGCAAAAGCCGCGCCCTCGTCTATCTCATGGACCTCTTCCCGACGTTCTCCGACTTCGCGGGCGCCCCACTGCCCGAAGGTGTCGAAGGAAAGTCGCTCCGCCCCGTCATCGAAGGCAGGATCGCCAAGGTCCGCGACGTGCTCTATACCGGCTACCGCGATTGCATGCGGTCCATCCGCGACGACCGCTGGAAGCTCATCCGTTATCCGCTCGTCGACAGGACGCAGCTCTTCGATCTCGCCGCCGACCCGCACGAGCTCCACAATCTCGCCGCCCAGCCTGAACACGCCGCCCAGGTGGCCCGGCTCAGCGCGCTTCTCGAAATCGAAATGGCCGCCTCCGGAGATAAATACCCGCTGAAAATCGAGCATCCGCTGCCAAGCCATTGGTCCCCGCCCCCGCCAATGCAAAAACGCCAGGCGCCCCCGTCCAATCAGGCGGTGTCCAAGACCTGACGGTATGCGGCAAAATGGCTCGATTCTGACAAAACCAGGAGCCCGCGACATGCGCACCCGCTCCTGGATTCCTTGCCTGTCGATCCTCCTCTTGCTTGCTGCACCCCCAAGCCTCCGCCCAATCGTGTTCTACTCGACGGCGGACCCGGACTACCACACCACACCGCCCGGAGGCGACTCGGCCGACAGCGGCTGGCAGTGGCAGGGGCGCTGGGGCTATTTCACCGGCACACCCATCGCATCCAACTTGTTCCTGACCGCTAAACACATCGGCGGCACGGTCGGAGACCCGTTCCTGTTCCAGGACGTTCCATATCCCGCTGTGGCTTCATACCCGGACGCTGAGACGGACCTGGTTGTGTGGCAGGTGTGCGGATCCTTTCCTACCGTCGCACCTCTCTACGATGGCCCCGGCGAAGTCGGCTGCGATTGCGTTCTCCTGGGCCGCGGCTCAATCCGAGGGGCGGAGGTCACCTGCACCAACGAGGCCGGGCCAATCCTGAAAGGCTGGCTCTGGGGCAGCCCTGACGGCCGCCTCCGGTGGGGCAAAAACACAATCACTGAAATCGTGGATAGCCAGAATGGGATCGGCAAGCTGCTCGTGGCCGCGTTCGACCAGGACGGACTGCCGGACGAAGCCTGCCTGGCGGGAGGCGATTCGGGCAGCGGCTTGTTCATCCGCAACGGCGATCGGTGGCAGCTTGCCGGCATCAACTACGCCGTCGATGGCCCTTTCAGCTACTCCAGCTCCGGCCCGGCCTTCCACGGCGCCCTTTTCGACCGCGGCGGCCTCTATCAGCGGGCCGCCGATAACACATGGGAGTGGATGGACTGCTCCCCCGCGCCAAAACCGTCCGCCATCTACGCCACACAAGTCGCCAGCCGCCTGGTCTGGCTTCAAGCCGTCATCGCCGCCCACCAGGGACGCGATCCGCCCCCTGCGCTCTGGGCGTCCTCCGCCGTCCAAGGACCCTACCAACCGGCTTCCGATACCACGGTCGACGAGGCCGCCCAGACCATCCGCATCCCCATGTCGGGCCCCGCCGCCTTTTATCGGCTGAGCGCCTGTCAGACGGTTCAAATCATCGGCGCAACAACTGATGGCAGCCAGGTCGTTCTGCGATACCAGGCGTTCACCCCCGGCTCGCGTTAGCCGGAAACCACAGCCCGCCCGCCGAGCAACCCCATCGGGCCGCCACGCCCTGACCCACCACCCCGCTCACGTGATCGCTTGGTTGATCCGGCTTGACCAACATTCTCGAAATCAGTTTATTGCACCAGGGCGTTTGATTTTTCGACCGCCATTCTGCGTGACATTGTGCTCAGACTCGCATTACGCCAGATCCTCAGGCCAGGCCGTTCGCACGCGCCCGCCCCGGCCATTCTTACCGGGCGGTCAGGCGGCGTGTCACCTTCGCTTCTCCGCCCCTGCCGCCGGGAATGTTGATGAAAATCCCTCGCTTCTTCCTCTGCTACTTTGAAACCACCCGGCGATGCGATCAGGGCTGCCCCCACTGCATGACCCAGCGGGCCACCCCTCCGGACCAACCGGAGCTTTCCACCGAGGAAGCCAAACGGCTCGTGCTCGATGAGCTCAAGTCCATTTGCCCAAAGGGCGCGGTCTCTTTCTCGGGCGGCGAGATCCTGCAAAGGCCCGACCACCTCGAGCTCATCGAGCACAATGCCCGGAACGGCCTTTATACGTTCGTCAACACCAGCGGCAGCGGCCTCGATTCCGCCAGGCTCAAGCAGCTCAAAGATGCCGCCCATCGCCGGCTGACCATGGGCTTTTCCCTCGATTCCGTAGACCCGGATATCCAGAGCAAATGCCGCTCCGGCGGCCGCGAAGCCCTCGACCGCCTCCTGAGGATCTGTGACGAACACAAGGTCCCCTATTTCGTCCTGGTCACGGTCTCCAAACAAAACCTCCAATCGCTTCCCGACACTATGCGGTGGCTCCATGCGAGGAAGATCCCCGTGCTGCGCTCGCCGTTTGTCCCCCGCGGCGCCGCCGCCTCCGCCCGCCATCTCTGTTTCGACCGGCAGGATATGGAGCAGCACATCTTCCCCGCCTTGCGAGACAATCCGCTCAGCTATGTCAGCTACGCTCCATTCTTCGCAGCGCCCGACGCCACTCATCTGAGGCTGGGCGGACGCGATCTCACCCTCGGCAACCTCGGATGCCAGGCCGGCCGCTCCTTTATCGGCATCAACGCCGAAGGCGATGTCGCGCCCTGCGTCCACCTTCTTGATAGCCCCGTCCGCTGCGGCAATGTCCGCCAGCAGCCCTTGTCCAAAATCTTCGCCCAGTCCGATATCCTCCGCCACCTGCGCACCGAACGACCCGTGAAAGGCAAGTGCGGCCGCTGCCGTTATGGCAACTCCTGCCGCGGATGCCGATCCCTCGCCTATTACCACACCGGCGACCACCTCGCCGAGGATCCATCCTGCTTCTTCCAGCCCGACAGCATCGACACGCGCAGCCCGCACGAGGAGCTCCAGACCGCCAACACCCGCGTCTTCCTCAACCACCTGGTCCAGAACCAGCCATGGAACGACATCTTCGGCGCCCGAGGCCGGTTGGGCGTCACGCTCCTCAATCTCAAGGCCAGGCTCAACGCCTTCCTGGGAAACCTCTAGGATGAGGATCCTGCTGGTTAAACCTAAATGGTTCGTCAAGGACGGAGTCTACCGCTTCCTGACTCAAGTCACTTTCGAGCCCCTGCACCTCGGCATCCTGGCCGCGCTCTCCCCAGGCCACAACGTCCGCCTGATTGACAATGACCGCGATGAGATCCCTTTCGATCAGGACTTCGACCTCGTCGGCATCACCGCCACATCCTTCACGTCCCACAGGGCCTTCGACATCGCGGACGCATTCCGGAATAAGCGTGTACCTGTCGTGATCGGGGGAGTCCACGCCTGCCTGATGCCGGAAGAATGCCTGCAGCACGCCGACGCCATCGTCATCGGCGAGGCCGAATACGCCTGGCCCCGGCTGATCGAGGATGCCGCCGCCCGCCGGCTGCAAAAAATATACCGGCAGGACCGGCCCACCGACATGGATGATGTGCCCGTCCCGCGCCGCGACCTCATGCGCTCCGATCCCCTCGTCGGCATGGTCCAGGCCACCCGCGGCTGCAACCATTCCTGCAAGTTCTGTTACCTCCCCAGCGTCCCCTGGCACCAGCACCGCCGCCGATCGATCGACAAGGTGTATCAAGAGATCCAGGGCATGCCCCAGAAGATCATCTTCTTCGTCGACGACAACCTGTTCGTCGACGAGGAATACGCCATCGCGCTCTGCAACAAGATCGCCCCGCTCAAAAAGGCGTGGTCGGTCCAGGCGCCCACGACCATCACCCGCAATACTCGCCTGCTCGAGGCTATGCGCCGGTCCGGTTGCTTCTTCGTCCAGGTCGGATTTCAGACCGTGCACCCCGACTCGTTGCGCCGGGCGGGCGTGGTCCAGAACAAGGTCGAGCATTACCAGGAGGTCGTGCGGCGCTTTCACCAGCACGGCATCCTGGTCCAAGGCTTCTTCATCTTTGGTTTCGACAGCGAGGACGCGCGCATCTTCGAAGCCGCCGAGGCCGCAATCAGGAAGATGGACATCGAGGATGCCCTGCTCTACATCCTGACGCCCTACCCCGGCACCCCCATCTACGACCAGCTGAAACGCGACGGGCGCCTGCTATCCCTCGATCGCGAGAAATACGGATGGGCCAATGCGGTCTTCAAACCGGCCCGAATGACGGCCCAGGAGCTCGAGAGAGGCGTCCAGAAAACCTACGAAAACCTTTACCCCTTCTTCAAAAAGCGTGCCCCCGCGCAGATCATCAAATGGCTCCCTTTGTTCCTCCGCCACCCCCGCATCTTCATCCTGGCTTGGCAAGCCCTCCATCGCAGGATCAGGATCGGGTAGCTTCCAGCTCCGCCTGAACTTCCTGCACGCCTCCACTCCTCGGCGCCTCGCACAGCCCCGGCTCGATGGAATGCGCATCAGACTCCCCGACGGCGCAAGCCTGCTCGCCCTCAGGGCACCAGAGTCGCACGAGCCGATCTCATCCCACGGCATCCACCCGCAGATCCCTCATCGTCGCCAGATCCCCCAGCGCCTCCACTCCCCGCATCGGCCGCGCCCCGCTCCGCCGCCTCGGCCCAAACCGATCCCGATACTCCCCATACAGCCCGT
>JAKLFB010000022.1 GCA_022711435.1 Verrucomicrobiota bacterium | reverse complement strand
GATCGCCCAGACCATCATAGGGGCACGATTTGACTCGATTCGCCCAAAATGGCTCGCTCTGGCGCCGCAACATCTTGGGTCTTACTGAACAATCTGGGGCCTTTCCGCCTTCGGGACAGGCTCTACCATATGGTCCGGTCTGATCCTCAGACCGCGAAAATGAGTGGCGAGCGAAAGGCGAGAATCCAGCAGCAAGTGTTTGCGCTAACGCGCGATCCGACATCTGGTGGCGAGATGCTCAAGATCGGCGTGCATCCAAGATGTCCTCACTGCGGTTCGCGGGAGATGGGCAATTGGCAAGAGATCAGTCCTCCACGACTCTGGCCGCTGCCATCGGTTACGCACAAGAAGTGGAATGCGCTGACAAAACAGCAGCGGGTGGAGCTGATCGGCCGAGGAATCCAGTCTTCGCTGAAAGCGGCAGGGGACTGCCGCAGTCCATGACGCTGACGCGAAATCGGACGCCCCCTGCCAACGCGAAGGGTTTCAGAGCGCGGGCCTCCGGGCCCACCGGCCCTGTCGGCTGACGGTCTGCAAGCCGCGGATTTGTGCCCGCGGAATGACGCCGAATGACGCGGAGGACAGTGCGTTGGTGAGTCGGTGCGTCGGCAGGCTGAAAAGTAGGGACGCGGCGCTGTCGGGTCCACTTGCCGGCCAGCTTTTGCACGCCCTTGATGGCGTAGCCGCAGCTTTCAAGCTGCGATTGTATTTCACCACGAAGGAAGGGCGCGAAGAGGCATCGAGCAGCACGCTGCTGCGGGCGGGGACCAGCCTGCGCCGGGGCGGCGCGCTGGCAGGCAGGCGTCCGCATGATGGCTTCACCCCCCCCCTGCGCACGCGTCGCGAGGGGGGGTGGCGAGAGCGTCAGATCTTGGGCCACTGCCAGGGACTGCGATAGGCGTATCGCTGACGTTTGGCGGCGTCGGCGTTGCCCACGATGGTCTCCTTAGCGGGATCCCAGGTGATCTTCTGGGCGGTGCGCAGGGCGATGTTGCCCAGGTGGCAAACGGTGGCCGAGCGATGGCCCACCTCGACGTCGCAGATGGGCAGCTTGCCCGTCTTGATGCATTCGTACCAGTTGTCGTGGTGGTTCTTGCTGGTGTAGAGGCGGACCTCGTCGGCCGCCAGGGGCCGCGTGACGATGTCAGCCGGATCGGACGTCAGCTTGCCGCGGTTGACGTAGATGGTGCCCTTTTCACCGATGAACGTCGTGCCGATCGGGACGCCGGGCTTCTGTTCGAGAATCATGTGGACGCCATTGGCGTACCGGTAATGGATCTCGCTCAGAACGGGCACCTCGAAGCGTTTTTCGGGATCGTAATCCCCTTTGCCTTCGATCTGGACGGGCCCGCTGTTGTCCATGTCCATAGCCCATTGGGCGATATCGAGATGGTGCGCGCCCCAGTTGGTCATCTGGCCGCCCGAGTAATCCCAGAAGAACCGGAAGTTGTAATGGACATGGTTCTTGTTGTAGGGGCGCCAGGGGGCGGGCCCGAGCCAAAGATCGTAATCCAGCTCCGGCGGAGGCTCGCTGTTGGGCACCGCCTTCTCGCTGAAGTTCACGCCGGGGATGCCGACCTTGATCTGCTTCACCTTGCCGATGCGGCCGGAGCGGACGAACTCGCAGGCCTCGCGGAAGCCGGGCATCGAGCGCTGCATGCTGCCCGTCTGCACGATCTTCTGGTATTTCCGGGCGGCCTGGACCATCAGGCGTCCTTCGTCAATGACGAGGGACAAAGGTTTTTCGACATAGACATGCTTGCCGGCCTGGCAGGCATGGACGGTTTGGAGGGCGTGCCAATGGTCGGGCGTGGCGACAATCACCGCGTCTACATCTTTGTTGTCCAGTAATTTGCGATAATCCGTGTAGGACGGGCACTTGATCTTCCGGCGGGTCTCGATCTCCTTTTGAGCGGCGGCGGCGCGGTCCTTATCGACGTCGCAAACGGCCACGACGTTTTGGTAATTCTGGAGCATCAGGGGTTTGCCCTGATTGCCGACGCCGATGCAGCCGAGGCGGACGCCTTCGCGGATGGGGTTTGGGCTTGCAGCGGCCCAGGCGGGCCGGGTGATGAGGTTGGGCAGGCTGGCGGCCAGGCCGGCGCCGGCAGCCGTCAGAGTCGAGCGCCGGAGAAAGGCGCGACGCGAGAGGTTCGTTTCCAGTGGATTCATAGTCGTCGAGTCATTTGGTTGTTAGCAGGCTCTATCTAAGTCCAATTCCCCGGCCCCGCAAGCAAAACCATCGGACAGCATCGCGCCGAGCGCAGCTTGTTGCCCGTTGACAAGATTCGGCCTGGGCCGGAGAATCATCTCCATGAATAGACGTCGATCTGCCATCCCCATGTTCATTTCTTTCGGGTGCGGCCTGGTTCTGGCGGCGGCCGGGTTGAGCGCGGGGGAGCCGTCGCCGGCGGCTCTTCAGAAGCTGAGCCCGCGGGCGGCCAAGGCGCTGGCGAGCGCAAAGCTGGGGCCTTTGGGAGCGGTGGCCCATCCCGCCGACAATCCATCGACACCGGCCAAGGTCGAGCTGGGCCGGCTGCTCTATTTCGACACGCGGATCTCGGGCGACAACACCATCAGCTGCGCCACCTGCCACGATCCGGAGGTCGCCTGGGCGGAGACGGATCCGACATCGATCGGCATCGGCCACAAGAAAGGGCCGCGCAACTCGCCGACGGTCTTGGATTCGGCGTATTACCAGGTCTTTTTCTGGGATGGCCGCGCCTCGAGCCTCGAGGAGCAGGCCCTTGGGCCGATCGAGAATCCCATCGAGATGGGGATGCCGATGGGCAACCTGCTGGGGAAGCTCGACCAGGTGGCCGGCTACAAGCCGCTCTTCAAGTCGGCGTTCGGCGATGAGAAAGTCACCGCGGACCGGATCGCCAAGGCGATCGCCTGCTTCGAGCGCACGGTGGTGTCGGGTCCGTCTGCATTCGACGAGTTTCTGGCCGGCAAGGCGGATGCATTGTCCGAGGCGCAGGTGCGGGGCCTGGAGCTGTTTCTGACCAAGGCAGGCTGCATGCCCTGCCACCGCGGCCCGTTCCTCACCACGCACCAGTACCGATCCTCGAACATGACCGACGCCGATCTCGGCCGATTCGATGTCACAAAAGACCCGGCCGACAAGCGCATGTTCCGAACCCCCAGCCTGCGGCATGTGGCGATGACCCCGCCTTATTTCCACGACGGATCCGAGCCGTCGCTCGAAGGCGCGGTCTTCTTCCGGGCCAACAATGTCCGGATGCAGGATGTGAAGCCGGACACGGAGCTGCGTCTGACTGCCAGCGAAGTCAAGGATCTCACCCGGTTCATGGAGTCCCTCAACGGGAAGCTCCCGGCCTTTCAGCCGCCAACCCAATTCCCAAAATAATCCTTCCTGATTGAAGCCGACGTTGCCGGCGAGCGGGGCGCATTGTCGATTCCGGGATGCCGATGCCGGCGATGCGGCGGCGGTGGCGGGGCTCTTTGCTGCTCACCTGCGCGAGCTCGGTTATGAGGCGGATCCCGACCTCGATGCGGACATGCAGGATTTTCCGAGCGGCTATGGCGGGGCAGGGGGCCGGTTCCTGGTCGCGGTGGACGGGCACGATCGCGTGGTCGGGATGGCAGGGATCCGAGACGGTGAGATCCGGCGTCTGTATGTTGGGCCGGGCCATCGCGGGGGCGGGCTGGGGCGCCGGTTGGTCCAGGAGCTGGCTGGACGCTGGCTCGAGACGCATGGCGGCCGGGTCCGGGCCGTCGTTGCCCGGTCCAACCTCGCTGCCCGGCGGCTCTTTCAAAGATGCGGGTTCACGGCCACCGGCCGCGCGCCCGCAGACGATCGCATGCGGCATTGCGAGATCTTCGAGCGGGCTTTCTCATGCGGCTCCTGACGGATTACGATCAGTGGTATGACTGCATCTTCGACGGTGCGGAGCCCGCATTCGAGCGAATGGCGTTCACCCGGGGCGGACTCGGCAAAGCGGCCCAGTTCGATCTGATGAAGTCAATGGGTTTGAGGACGCCGCCCCACGGGCGGATCGAGGATCTCGCGTCCGGCATCCTCGAAATGCCCGCAGTCGGGAGCGGTCCGCGCCGGGTCCTGGACGATATCCAGTGCATTGTGTATTTGGACGAGCTTGCCCATCGGGGGCAGGGCAAGGAGCGTCTGACGCTGCAGGAGGCATTGAGGCGTTATCCGCGGCATTTTGCGTCGGCGTACGTGGCGCCGCCTGGCGGGCCGGTGGCTTATCGGTGGGTGCGGTTTGGCCGCCGCGAGTATTGGCTGCGGCAGGCGGGCGGGTCGGGCGACTGGCGATCCAATCGGAACGACGAGGAAACCGTCGTGAGCCATGCCTGGCGTCCCGAGGCAATGCCGATCCCGCGCGTCGTGTGGGCCATCGACTTCGTGCCCAGCGCGGAGGGCTTGTTGGCGGTGGACTTCAACACGGCGCCGCAGTTGGCCGTGCTCGGCGAGCAGGGGCTGTTGACCGCTGAGCAGGCCCGGATCGAGCTCGAATGGGCCGCTGCGCACCGCCCCGAGAGCATGAAACAATACTGAACAGGGCGCGGGCCTCCTGGCCCGCAGCGCGGTCAACTCACCAGCTGTAAGCCGCGGATTTTGCCCGGATGCGGGGATGCGCAGCCCGCCTGATCCAAGGCGGCAGGGGGCTGGCGCACTCCAAGACGCTTCGCGCGCAGCGAGGGCGTGTCCGAATGGGCGCCAGCCTCGTGGAGTGCGGCAGTCCTCTGCCGCTTTCCGCGGACCACGCGAAACGACGCGGAAATGTTGGTAGGGACGCGACGCTGTCAGGTCCGATTGCCGGCCAGCTTTTGCACGCCCTTGATGGCGTGGCCGCAGCTTTCAAGCTGCGGTTGTATCTCACCACGAAGGTCTGGACACGGAGAATCGTGGGACGACCCCCTCTCCCAGCCTCTCCCCGCTCGTGCCTTGCGGGGCGAGGGGAAGGGTGTCGGCGGACAAGCTGCGATTGTGAGCCGCGGTCCGGAAAGATTCGGGGCGCGCTCTGCTACGCGCTCTTGGCCATCATCGCATCCCAGATTTCGCGTTGCTCGATCAGCCCCGCGATCCGGTCCGTGACGCGATCGGACAGCTCGAGCAGCGCCCAGCCGTCCCACCGATTCCGGCGCAGCAAATCGAGCTGAAGCTGGTAGGGGAACCGGGAATCCTTGAGGTTATGCAGGTGGAGGGCGCGGGCGAGCAAGGATTTGACCCGATTGAAGTTGGCCTCGAATCCGGGGTCCTGGGTGTCTCGGGCGTCGCTGTTCAGCATGAGGCGCACGGCCGGGGAGGTGACCTGGTCCATGATGGTGCGGAGCGTTTGCAGCTGGCCGGCCGGGCCGTGCGCCTCGAGACGCACCTCCTGACCGTGCTCGGCCGCGAAGAGGCCGATCCGATCCAGGGCGCGTGCGATCTGCGCCATCGTTGTCTCGCGAGGGACGTTCGGATGCCACTGGTTGGGGAACACGCGAACGCCGCTGGCGCCCACGTCCCGGCTGAGGCGGATATGCTGCTGGATGCTCTGGATGGCGGCTTCGAGTTTTTCGGGCTCGGGCCAGTCCAGCCGCTCGCCGCTGGCGATGCCCACCAGCCTAATGGGGCTGTCGGCAAACCGCTTTCGCACCTCGCGGCGCTGGCCGGCGCCGGTGGCCACCTCGACCCCGTGGGCATATTTCTGGCTGGTCCGAAGCTCGACGCCGAAGATGCCGACCCGCTGGAGATTGGCGATGAGTGCGGGAACATCCCAGTCCTGCCCCCACTGGTACGTGGTGAATCCGAGGCGGACTTGCGGGGCGGGCGGATCGGCCGCAGCCGCCCCTCGGAGGTCTCGCGGGATCAGCGATCCCATGGCCGCCAGACCGGCAGCCGATCCCAGCGCCTGCGCGATAAACTCTCTCCGGCTCGAAAGGCGGAGCGTCGAAACAGTTCTTTTCATGATCGAGTTGGTTTGGATGCAAGGATCTGTTTACACGCTTTGCCCAGGAGCATCAAGGGGATGTCCTGGGGTGCGTCCCAGGGGGTCAGATCTCCCAGCCCGGCCGGTTCTTGCGCGACTTCAGCTTGTTGGCCTCGGGCGACTGGACAAACTCGGCGTGCTCGGCGTCCCAACGAAGCTTGCCGTTGACGCGGACGGCGATGGTGCCCAGAAGGATGGTTTCGGCGAAGGGGTAGGCTCTGGGGAAGCTGGCGTCGGGTGCGGGGCCGCCCTGGCACGCGCGGATGAACTGGTCGAGCTCGTCGGCTGGCGGCGGGGATGTCGAGGGCGGGGGCGCGAACTGCTGCATCCGGGCTTTGGGGATCAGCGTCGGGTTGTTGCCGGAGAATCCGGCCAGCAGCTTGCCGCGATCGCCGATGAAGAGCAGGCCCTCGTCAGGCATCGGCTGGCCGTCGGCGTCCAGCTCGTCGAAAAGGGGCGGGCGCAGACCGCCGTCATACCAGTGCAGCGTGACGGGCGGCTTGCCCCCTCGAGCTGGGAACTCCCATCGGATCAGCGATGCCCGGGGAAACGAAAGCCGGTTGACCTGCTTTTTCCAGGTGAACTCCTCGATCTCGTAATACTCGCTCCGGCGCGCCTCGACGCTGGCCGGCGAGCCCAGATTGAGGATCTCGAAGATCTGGCGGAAGCTGTAGTGCCCCATATCGCCCAGGGCCCCGGTCCCAAAATCGTACCAGCCGCGGAACACGGCATGAGTGTAGGCGGGGTGGTAGGGACGCGCGGCTGCGGGGCCCAGCCACAGGTCCCAATCGAAACCGTCGGGGACGGGCGGGCTGCCGGACGGCGCTTTGGCCATGCCCTGCGGCCAGAACGGCCGCGATGACCAGTTGTGGACCTCGCGGACCGGCCCGATCGCGCCGCTTGCAATCCATTCGCGGATGGTGGGGGTGTTCCTCTGATCGGCCGAGCAGAACAGCTGCGACACGACGCCGGCCGTGCGGGCGGCATCCCGCGCCAGCCGGACCTCGTCCAGCACGTTGGCGATCGGCTTGTGGGTGACGACGTGTTTGCCCTGGCGCATGGCGCGAACGGCGATGGGGCCGTGCAGGTGATCGGGCGTCATGATGTAGACGGCATCGAGATCGCGCTCCTTCTCGAGCAGCTCGCGGACATCGGCATAGGCGCGGCATGGGGCGGGCGTGCCCGAGCGGCGCTGCCGCGCGGAATGGCGCTGCACGAGCTCGAGCCCGACCTCGCGCCCGCAGCATCCGCCCCGGGCGCCTCGGGCCCAGCCGGGGTCGTTCAGAAACCGGCGGATCTTGTCGTTGAGCTCGTTGCGGCCCCACTCGGGATAATCGTCGCTCTTACGGTTCGGATCGCACACCGCCACGACTTGGATCTCGGTCTTCTCGAGGGCGGGCATCAATTGGCGCAAGCCCTGTGTGCCGCAGCCGACGTAAGCGAGATTGATCTTCCGGCTGGGTGGCACGAAGCCCGGCCCGCCCAGGACGCGGCGCGGGACGATGGCGGCGACGGCGGTGGCGGCCGACGTGCCGAGGAACTGCCGGCGATTCAGAGTCTGTTTTGGATTCATCGGATGGATGGGTTTCACCGTTTTTCGTTGTATTCGGCTCTTCCGTATCGATCGCGAATCAGCTCCTCGACTTTGGCCGAGAGCGGTGCGGGGGTGTTGAATGGCGACCAGGCGATACGCCCACGATCGGCGCCGGACTGCCGCATGCTCGTTTGCCAATCGATCGGGTTCAGGCGGGGAGGAGGGGGCTGGATCGATCCCTGGATGAGGAGTCCCTGGCGGGTGCGGCGCTGGGCGGCGCCGGCCAGCTTGCGTCCGTGCCAGAGCAGGTCGCCGGCCTCCGCCCCCATAAAACACTGTCCGGGCGCATCCGTTTGCCGGGCCGGGGCGAGCTGGGTGTCGAGGCCGAGAATGGCGAATGCGGACTGGATCCAAGCGTGGAGCAAGCGGTAGCTATCGGCGGCGCGCCGGGCATACCAGGGGTGCCCCGGCGGAATGGCGATGCTGTAGGTCCAATCGTCCAGGTGCGGCACCAGGCCGCCGCCGGTCGGGCGGCGAATAAGCGGCCGCAGCATCGTCCACCGGGCGGCATCGGCGTAGCGCTGGAGCAACCCGAAGGTCGCAGCCGGCTCGGCCCACGAGTAGAACCGCAGGATGGGCGCGCCGCGGCTGGACGAACCCTCGAGCAGCGCATGGTCCATGGCCATGTTCCACGCGGCGGCGCCTGGGCCGGAATCCAGCCAGAACCAGCGGGTTTCGTTGTCGGCGGGAGGGATCATGCCGGTTGCGCCTGGAGATAGCATGTGTCCGCCGCTGCATAAGCGGCCACGTCTTCGATCGCAGCGGGCAAGAGACATACTTGGCCGGCTGTCACCGTCACCGATTCGCCACCAGCTGCCAGCTCGAGCGCGCCGCGAATTCCGACCACGACGAGCGGGCGGCTGTCGGGGACGACGAATTGAAACCGCGCGTCCGCCCGGGCTGCCACCCGGTCGATTGCGAAGTGAGGATTCCTGGCCAGGCACGCCACCTCGACGGACGCGGGACCGGGGATCGAGGCAGGCTGGACGAGGCCGGGCGCATGATCCGAGAAATCGATGCTCGCCAGGGCTGCCTCGATGTGGAGCTCGCGCGGCCGCCCGTCCTGCCCAACGCGGTTCCAGTCGAACACGCGGTAGGTGGTGTCGGAGTTCTGTTGGATTTCGATGAGGACCAGCCGGGCGCCCAGGGCGTGGACCCGGCCGCTGGGCAGGAAGGCGGCATCGCCGGCGCGCACGGGCTCCCGGTGGAAACAGCCGGCAACCGTGCCATCCTCGAGCTGGCGCTCGAACTGATCGCGCCCGACGCCGGCGCGAAGGCCGAGGAAGATCTCGGCGCCAGGATCGGCCTCGGTGAAAAACCAGAACTCCGTTTTGGCTTCGCCGCCGAGCCGGGCGGCGACGGAGGCAGGCGGGTGGACCTGGAGCGAGAGCGCCTGGCGCGCGTCGATGAGCTTGACGAGAAGCGGGAAGCGGCCGGCGGTGGGGCTCGCTTTGCCCAGGATCCGGTCGCCGTGCCGATCGAGCAGCCACCGGAGATCGCGGCCAGCCCACGGGCCGTTGGCGATCGTGCTCGAGTCGCCAGGCCGGTCGGCGAGCTCCCAGGACTCGCCGATCAGGATTCCCGGGGGCAGCGCCTTGCCATAGAGCTTTTCGAGACGGCGCCCTCCCCAGATCCGTTCCTTGAAGATCGGGCGAAACTGGATCGGATAGAGCATATCGGGGTGGGGCAATGAGCGCCGGGCCGGTTGCGGGCGGATTCGGCTCATTCGGCCGGTGCGGGAGGGGGATTGTCGGGGGTGGGCGGTTCCTCGGCGGCGGGGGCGGGTGTGTTCTCGAGAAACCGTCCGAAGGACCGGAACTTGGCGTAGCGAAGCCGGAGGCGCTCCTCTGCAGGCAGAGGGCTGAGCTCATCGATATGCCGGATGAGATGGAGCTTGAGAGTTGCGGCCATGGTCTCGGGATCGTTCTGGGCGCCGCCGATGGGCTCGTGGACGATTTCATCGACCAGGCCCAGGGACAGCAGGTCGCGGGCAGTAATCTTGAGTGCCTCCGCGGCGCGGGCGGCCGCAGCGCGGTCTTTCCACAGAATGGCGGCGCAGCCTTCGGGGCTGATGACGGAGTAATAGGCGTTCTCGAGGATCAGCACGCGGTCGGCCACGCCGATCCCGAGGGCGCCGCCGGACCCGCCTTCGCCGATCACGGCGGCGATGATGGGGACATCGAGGAGCATCATCTCGCGCAGGTTGACCGCGATGGCCTCCGCGATATGGCGCTCCTCGGCGCCGATGCCGGGGTAGGCGCCAGCGGTGTCGATCAGCGTCACAATCGGCAGGCCAAACTTGCTGGCCAGCCGCATCAGCCGAAGGGCCTTGCGATATCCTTCCGGATGCGCGGATCCGAAATTCCGGAGGATGTTCTCCTTGGTATCGCGTCCTTTCTGGGTGCCAATGACCATGAGCTTGCGATCTCCAAGGCGGGCGAAACCGCCGACGATCGCCCGGTCATCGGCGTAGAGCCGGTCGCCGTGCAGCTCGTGGAAATCGGTGAGGATGGCTCGGATGTAATCGAGCGCGAACGGCCGCTTGGGGTGCCGCGCCAGTTGCACTCGCTGCCAGGGAGTCAGTTCGGAGTACACGTGTTTGCGGGTTTCCTCGATCTTCTTCTCGATCCGGCGGATCTCGTCGTCGAGGCTGATATCCATCGAGTTGGCTTCGGGGTGTCTTCTCAGCTCCTCGAGTTTTCGCTGCAGCTCCAGGATCGGCTTCTCAAAATCGAGCTGATACTTCATGTAGAGGCGAAGCGTAATCCAAACGCCGTGCGCCATCAATGCCGAACATGGAGGGGGGATGAGTTTCAACTGACAGGGGGACGAGTTCACCACCATGCCGCCTTTTCTCTCGCAAGCCCGCTCTGCTTTTCCTCGCCCCGCGAGGCACGAGCGGGGAGAGGGCCAGGGAGAGGGGTTACAGAAAATGGACGCCCGCCTCTCCCCGACCCTCCCCTCCACTGCCGCGGAGGGGAGATGACGATCGGCTACCGGGTCGAGGAGTTGCCGAAGGTTCTTCTCCTGCACCTGCGGGGCGGGTCGGAAGTGCAGGACGCGCCGCCCCGCGCTCCGGTGGATCTCACTCTCTGGGGGGCCTCGGAACCGCCGCCATTCATTTCTGTTGCGCGTCTTTCCCGGGTAATGCTAGCCTTACCGCATGATTGCCAAAGTGTCCGTCAAGGGACAAACGGTGATCCCGGAGGCCATCCGGGAGCAGGCCCGCATCAAGGCCGGGGATCATCTCGACGTCGGCTATGCCCATGGGCTGATCGTCATGCGCAAACGCCGGCCGTTGACCCCGGCGCGGGTGCGCGGGTTGATTCTGGCGGGACGCGAATTGCCGGAAATGACCGCTGCCGACGAGGCGGCCGTCAGCGATGCCATTGGGCGTGTCCGAAACCGCCGCCAATAGATGAGGGTGGTCTTCGACACCAATATTGTCGTCAGCGCGAGCTTCTGGCGGGGCAAACCGCTGGATTGTCTGGCGGCCTGGGCAGCGGGCCGATGTGAGGCGGCGGTCAGCCCCGCTCTCCTTGCCGAATATCACGAGACCATGGACGAGCTCCGGCGGGAATACCCCTGCCGCAAGCCGGTTGATTGGGCGGATGCGCTGGGCGAGTCCGCCGAGCTGGTTTTCCCGGCGGAACGGGCCACCGGGGCGACGCCGGATCCCGGCGACGAGATCGTTCTGGAGTGTGCGATTGCGGCTGAGGCCGACCTGATTGTCAGCGGC
Source organism: Verrucomicrobiota bacterium (assembly GCA_022711435.1). Lineage (GTDB taxonomy): Bacteria > Verrucomicrobiota > Verrucomicrobiia > Limisphaerales > UBA1319 > JAGMXM01. The sequence continues at coordinate 86,129 of JAKLFB010000022.1, read as the reverse complement.
GACAAGAAACATCTGCTGCGCCTCGGCGCGTATCGGGACACCGGGATCGTCAGTCCGGACGAATTCCTTCGCCGGCTGGTCGGTGCTTGAGCTCAGCGACCGCCGTCCAGCAATTCGCTCTTGCCTGCAACTCGGGACCAGCCCAATTGGCAGGATCGCCCGGGGCGGGAGCTGCAGCTGCTACCTGCGCATGGGCAGCGACGGCGGCAAAGGCAGAGCAGGGCGAGGCACGCCCGAGGGAATACCTGACATCGGATTGCCGTCAAAGGGCGCGCGGCCGATCAGGTCGACCGCCAGTTGTCGGGCCCGCGGATCGGGATCGGTCCGAGCGATCGCCACCAGCTTGCCCATGGCGGTTGGATCCGGGCGGTTGCCCAATTGCTGCACCATCCATTGTCGGAGCTCGTTATCGCCGCTGGCCTCGTAGATCGCCACCAGCTCGGCGCTGGTCGGCTCGCCCTTCACTTCCATCAGCCGCTGGATCGCCGTTTGGCGAAGCCCTCGATTGGGGCTTTCCCGGGCAATCTGGATCAGCTTCGGCACCGCATTCGAGGGAACAACGGAAGCGATCTGGGGCGGCCCGGCCACGTTCGTGAGCGGCACGATCTCCTGCTCGGGCGTAGGCCGCTTGATCCGCTCATCGTGCGCGGCCAACTGGCGTTTCGGCGACAGAACGCTCCGGCGGGCTCCGAGGACCTTCTCCGAGGACGACACCCCCTTTTCAAACCGGGCTTCCTCGAACTGGAGCATTTTTTCTGCAACGTCCAACTCCTCGAGGAGGTAATCCCTCTCCGTCAGGCGAGGCGGAGGCGCCTTGGCCTTCAACGTCAGGAGCATGTCCTTGGCGACCTTCTTGACCTGCTTTGCCTCCTTGGCTGTGATGTCCACGCGAGGCTTCGTCAAGATGTCGAAGATCGCCAGTTCTTCCTCGGTCATCTGCTGCCGCACGTGGCGATGTTCTTCTTCGTTCAGCTTTTTGGCGAACTTCAGCAACTCCTCGAAGATGGCCTCGACGTTGGCCGAACCGGTGTTTCTGCCGCATGACCCCGGAGATGTCTACTGGCGGCAACATCGTCCGACGAAGCGGAATCAATTCCGCGCTCCGACTCTGCGATCTTGGCAAGCCGCCGCTTCAACTTGGTTTCATGCGCCGCCCACGCCGCCTTCACCTTGTCGAACATCCGCACCGCCGTCAGCTTGTCAATGCAGACCACCATCGCCTTGCCCTTGAAGCCGCGTCCGGTGAAGTGCCGAACGATGTCTGCCGCGATCTTGTCCAACCGTTCCTCACAGGTAATCAGGTGATATTGCTTGCCCAGCACCCGCTCCAGCTTCCGCTGTTGTTCGTCGTTCCGTTCGGCATCCTCGATGACCCGGTAGATGTCCTCGTTCAACTGTTCGTTGGTCAGTTGCAGCTCAGGGATGCGGTTTTCGTAGAACAGCGGGACCGTTGCGCCGTCGTCCACCGACTGCTTGAAATCGTCAACACTGACGTAATCGCTGAAGACCTCCTTTTTCCTCGCCCGCTATCAGCGGCGTGCCGGTGAACCCGATGAACGCCGTTCTTGAGCAGCGCGTGAACCTCCCGGTTGGCGGCGGCCAGCGACATTACGCTGCGGTCGCGGGTCAATTCGTTTACAGCAGCATCAATCGCTTCCGGCGGCGCTTTCGGGTTCAGCTTCTTCAATGCCGGAACCAGATGCCGCAGCAAAACAACCTCGCCCGCGCTTTCCCCGCCCAACGTGCCGCCGGGTCCAAAGACTTTCTGGTCGAAGCGCCGCTCGGAGGTTCGGATGTCCTGAATCCGGCGGAGCAGTTCCTCGAAGTAGTCGAACGGCCGGTCGGGGTTCTTCAGGCGTTCGTCGTCCAGAACGAAGCCTTTGACAATGAACTCACGCAGCCGTTGCGTGGCCCAGATGCGAAACCGCGTGGCCACGGCGCTTTTGACGCGGTAGCCGACGGAGATGATGGCGTCGAGGTTGTAGAAATCGAGCGCGCGCGAGACTTCGCGAGGACCTTCCTGGCGAACCGACAAGAATTCCTTGTGAGTTGCCTCCCGTCGCAGTTCACCCTCAGCGTAGATGTTCTGCAAGTGCAGGCTGACGTTTTGTTGGGTCGTCTGGAACAAGTCGGCCATGTGCTGCTGCGTCAGCCAAACCGTTTCGCCTTCCAGCCGGACTTCGATCTTCACCCGCCCGTCTTCTGCAGCATAGACGAGGAACTGACTTTTGGCGGGTTGATCCGGTTGGTTTTTGGGGTTCATGTTTCCAGAATTTTGGCCGCATTGCTGGCGATCCGTGCCTCTAGTTCCCGCGCCTCGGCGTTGAGCGTCTCCAGTTCCTCGGTCAATTCCTCGAACTGCTCCCTGGAGTCGGCGTCGCTGACTTCCTCGCCCGCCGCCATGCCCACGTACCGCCCCGGATTCAAGCTCCAGCCCTGCGCCTCGATTTCTTTGCGCGTCGCCACCTTGCACAGGCCCGCCACATCGGCGTACCTGAGTTTAGGGGACTTTTCCTTGAGCAGCTTCTCGGACCCGCGCACGAGTTCCGGCTCTTGGCCCCGGTAAAGCCGCACGATGTTGGCCAAGAACTCGACCTGTTCCGGCGTGAACTCGCGGTGGGCGGGGTCAATCTGGCGGAAGATGTGCCGGGCATCCACGAACAACACGGTGTCGGCGGAGGCCAGTGGAGCGCGGAATTTATTCCGCTGATTTGGGACTTTCGCGGAGCGCTGCGGAATGAATTCCGCGCTCCGGGGCGGTTTCGAGGTCCAGCTTCGACACGTCCAACGCGCCGGAAACCAGCTTGGATAGCATCAGGTCGCGGGCGCGACACAGGGCGCGCCGCGGCGGGTCAGGCCGGCCCGCTCGTAGATGGCGTCGATGAGCCTGTGGTTGGCGATCGCATCGCGGGCATCGGTCGGGAACGGTTTGCCTTCGCGGACCGCATCGACGAATGCGATCAACTGATGCATGAACGTCGTGTCGCCCTGGACGCGCTCGATCCGTCGACCCGCGGCGTTCCTCACGGTCATGAGGTGGAGCCGGTGCGGCTGGAACGGATTCCAGACCCGTACGGTCCCCGTGTCTCCGTCGACACGGAGCCGGGCGTCAAGCAGCCTCCAGCTCCGGGTGGCGCAGACGATTCGCGCGGTCCGGCCATCCGCGAACTCGAGGTCGGCCCGCATGTAGCGATCGACCTGCGGCCCGGCCAGACGCGCCGATGCGGATCGGACCCGTGGCTCGATCCCCGCCAGAAAACGCACGAGGTTCACCGGGTAGCATCCGACGTCCATGAGGGCGCCGCCTCCCAGCTCGTAGTGGAATCGGATGTCGTCGCGCGGGAGCAAAGGGATGCAGAAGGCGACATCGTAATGGCGGACGGCGCCGATCTCGCCGCGGTTGAGGATCGCCTGGAGCCGATCGGCCAGCGGGTGATATCGGTAATGGAATGCTTCCATCAGAACCCGGCCCGATGCCGCAGCGGCTTCCGCCAGTTGAACGGCCTCCCCAGCGTTGAGCGCCAGCGGCTTTTCACAGAGCACATGCTTCCCGGCCGCCAAGGCGTGTTGGGTCCAGACGCCATGCAGGCTGATGGGCAGGGGCACATAGACCGCATCGATCTCCGGATCCTGGACAAGGTCGGCGTAGGTTGGCAGCACGCGGGGGATGCCGTGGCAGCGGGCAAACTGGCGGGCGCGTTCGGGATCGCGGGCGGCGATGGCGTCGATCCGCACCAAGTCGGGCCTGCGCCGGGCAGGATCGATGACTGCCCGGGGGGTGATCCGTGCGGCGCCCAAGACGCCGATTCGCAATGGCGGGATGTCGTTCACGGCCGAGGCGGCGAAAAGTTCGCGAGAAAGTCGGCCACGCGATCAGGGTGGTCCGTGAACGCCCCATCGACGCCGGCCTCGCGGAAGAACAGGTTGAGGAGCTGGTCGAATGAGGAGGCATAGGCGGGCAATTCATCGATGCGCAGCGTGTAGGGATGGACCTGGAGCTTGAGTTCGTGGGCGCGCGCGACCAGGTCGGTGACCTGGGGGCCGCCGCCGGCCTTGGCTCGGACCACCTGCGAGAGCGCCGGGCCGATGCCGTCCGCGACGCCGGCCAGCAGCTCGAGGCCGGCAGTCGTCTGGAGAAACTCGTAGTCTGTCCCGTCGACCCCGCGCCGGCTGCCCAGGAGCTGAATGAGTCGCCCCTGGTAGCCGAGCTCGAGCCGGAGCCGGCGGACCTCCGAATACTCGAAGCACTGGACAAAGACCGGATCGGTTTTGGTCCGGTAACCGTAGCGCCAGAGCATATCGAGAACGATCCGGCTGATATCCTTGCCTTCCCGGCGGTGCCACGCAGGCGCCTTGATCTCGGGGTAGATGCCGACGTTTCGACCGGTGCTCCGGTTCAAGCCCTGGATGAACTGCAGCTCTTGCTCGAAGGTGTGGAGATGGAACGTCGATCGCCCGAGGGGGAAGCGGCGGTCGAACACGGCCTTGCCGGTTTTCGGGTCGAAGCGCTCGGTGGCTTCGAGCTGCCGGAGCTCGGCCACGGTGAAATCGATCGCGTAGAATCGGCCATCGGTCCGCTTGCGCTCGGGGAAGCGGCGTGCGACGTCGGTCACGGTATCGATCTGGACGTCATGGAGAACGACCGGGATGCCGTCCCGGCTCAGGACGACATCCTGTTCGAGGAAGTCGGCGCCTTGGGCGTAGGCCAAGGCCTTGGCCGGGAGCGTATGTTCGGGCAGGTAACCGCTGGCGCCGCGATGCGCGATGACGAGCGGATGCGGCCTGGCGGCGAGGGCGGCAGATACGAAGCCGAGGCAGAGCAGGCCCGCGACCTGCCGCCATGGATTCAAGGTGCAATGCATAGACTCTTAGTGCTCCGGTTTCGCCTGGCTGTGAACTTGATGGCCGAGAGTGAGCGCGCTGAAAACCATCGTCAACAGACAACAGACGACCATGGTCAGAAACACGCCGTGCCAATCCCATCGGTCGGCGATCCAGCCGACGCCGGCGCCGGCGGTGGCGGACCCGAACACGTAGCCGAACAGGCCTGTGAAGCCGGCGGCGGTGCCAGCCGCTTTCTTGGGCGCCAGATCCAGGGCGTGCAATCCAATGATCATGATCGGGCCGTAGATCAGGAAGCCGATCGCGATGAGCGCCGCGTAGTCGATCCAGAGCGGCCCCCGCTGGTTGAGCCAGTAGACCAGGACGGCCACCAGCGTCAGCGCCATGAACAGCAGCGTCGCGGGCGCCCGCCGCCCGCGGAATACGCGGTCGGAGATCCAGCCGCACGCGATGGTGCCCGGGATGGCGGCGTATTCGTAGAGGGCCCATCCGAGGCTGGAATCCTTGAAGGAAAATCCCTTGGCTGTCTGCAGGTAGGTTGGAATCCAATCCACGACACCATAGCGGACAAAATAGACGAATGCGTTGGCGACCGCCAATGCCCAGAGATACGGGTTGTTCAGCACGTAGCCGAAAAAGATCTCGCGGAACGACAAGATCCGCTCGCGATCGGCCGAGTAATCGGGCGGGTAATCGTTCTTGTATTCCTCGACGGGGGGCAGCCCGCACGACTGGGGGGTGTCGCGCAGCCAGTAACAGGCGAGCAAGCCCATTCCCGCGGCGATCATCGCGTTGAAGTAGAACTTGGCGCCCCAGTCGTGAAAGAGGGTCACCCCCAGCAACGCAAGGTTGGCCACCAGCGCGCCCCCGACGTTGTGAGCGACGTTCCAGACCGACACCGTGAGCCCGCGTTCGCGCAGGCTGAACCAGTGGACCATCGTTTTGCCGCAAGGCGGCCAGCCCATCCCCTGCGCCCATCCATTGAGCGTCTGGAGGATGAAGAGGACGAACAGCGAGGCGTAGATCTCCTTGACCAGGCCGCAGATGGCCATGATCAAACACGACAGCCAGAGGCCCAAGGGGAGAAAATATCGGGCGTTGCTTCGGTCGGAGACCGATCCCATCAGAAACTTCGAGAAACCATAGGCCACCGACAGGCCGGTCAACGCCGAGCCCACCATGGCCTTGGTATGCTCCGGATGCTCCTCGAGAATATCGGGAATCGCCAGCGCCAGGTTTTTGCGCACGAGATAGTAGGCGGCGTACCCGATAAAAATGCCGGCAAACACCTGGCGTCGGAGCTTGCGGTACGCGGGATCGATTTGATCGGTGGGCAATGGCTTAGCTGCGGGGGCGGGGCGCAACAGAGCGAGGATGGGATCGAGAATCATCACGGGTGGAAGGAGCGCAAGTAATTGTCCCGGTATGATCGAGCGGCCTCGGGATTGGTGAGCCACGCGTCCCAGTCCGGCGGCGGCCGTTTCAGGGCGGGCGGGGGCGGGATGCCCTCGCCATTCCAGCGCGTGCCCAGCTCCTGAAAGGCGCGTCCCCAGGCCTTGGTTTGGCCGGCGACATCGAGAAGGCCGGTGAGCTGAGTGACATCGCGCGCTTCGGGGTGATCGTAGAGGCCCCAGTTGAGCCAGCCGCAGGCCAGGCCGGCGGTGACCTCGACCGCGCGCCGGCACCACCGGGCCTGATCTTCCTCGGTGGCGGGCCGATGGCGGCCCTGATCGATCGTCAGTTGGCCGCCGCCGTACCAGCCGAATTCCGCCACCACCACCGGTTTGGCGAATCGAGCGCACTCGCGAACCACCGACTCGAGATAGGCCAGGTTCCGGACCTCGCCTGCGGAATCGTATTCGTAGAACCCGCCGGCCAGCGGATAGAAGTGGATCTCCAGAAAGTCGACCAGCGGCGCGATTCGTTCGGGGCGGAATCCGGCGTAGTGCTGCAGTCCGGGCAGCAAGACCGGCACCGACCACTGAATCAAGCCCACGGTGACCAGCGCATCGGGATCGGCGCCCCGGATGGCCTCGGCCTGGCGGCGGACCCAGGCGTCCGCAACGGACTCGCGAAGGCGTTGGTAATCGAGGAGGCAGGCGCGCGAGCCCTTGCCCGAAGGCGGTGGGGCCGCGGGTTTTTCCCAGTCGATGGATGCGGTGGGGACGCCCCAGGCGCGCGCGGCCTGCTCGGGAGTTTGATAGTGTCGATGGAGCCATTCTTTCCAGCGGGCCAGCACGCCCGTCGACTCCCAAGGAATCGCGGGTTCATTGAGCAGATCGTAAGCGAAAATAGCCGATCGACCGCGGTAGCGCGCGGCCAGCAGCCGCCAGAACTCCTCCTGCGCTCGCAGCAGCGTCTCGTCGGTGAACCGGTCGCCGCGAGCCCAGGCGGGGGTCCCTTCCCAATGGTCGGGCCCGGTCGGGTGGACGTAGATCCCGCGGGATTCGGCCAGGTCGAGGAGCTGGTCGAACCGCCGCAGCCCTTCCTGGCTGAGAACGCCCGGCTGCTCGAAAAAAGAGCCCCAGGTCAGAAAGACCCGCACGCAGTTGATCCCCAGGCCTTGCATCCGCTCGAAATCAAGACGGGCAAGGTCCGGATCGAACTTCTTCCACAGCTGCGGCGCCCAGCCGGTGCCCGGGCGGAAATAGTTGACGCCCCAGGGAACGAAGGGCTTGCGCTCGGCAGTGACGAAGCCGCGTTTCTGGGAATCGACCCGGATGGCGGGAAGGGGTTCCAGTGCCGGTGCCTTGAGGCATCCCAGCCCGGCGAGCGCAGCGGCCGACGCCCACCAGCCGATGGTCCGGATGATCATGATTGATGTATGCGCAAACGGATCGATTCTGCCAAGGATCAAGTTGGCGCCGGCGGCGCCGGCTGGGCGGGTCACTCCTGTTCGAGGTCCTCCTCGCGGGCGCCGTCGGCCAGGATCAGCTCCTTGCCGTCGGGCGGGACGATATTGTTGCCGGGGTGGATCTGGCGGTTGTCGGGGCCGCTGACCCGCAACAGGCCGCCCGGCGTTGCCCAGCAGCCATTGACCCAGGCGGACCGGACCGCCTGGAAGTCGAGGAGCGGCCCCCGCGCATTTTGGCCGGCGGTCTTGATGCCGTCGACTTGGAGATCCGCAACATCCTCGGCCATCACCGCGGGCCGGGCATCGGGCTGGAGGCAGGCCAGCTGGATCTGGCTGAGATGCAGGCCGCGGACATGGCGGCAGTAGAGGCCGAATGCTGGCAAGGGCCCGAACATGGTGGCCTCGGGATACTTTTCTGGGGCTTCAGGGACGGCTTGGCGCGCGTCTTCGAGCGCGCCGCCGCCGGCGAACTCGATGCGGACATGGTCGATGCTGACGTCCTCGGCGAGGCAGCCGGGCAGGCCGGTGATCGAGCATCCGATCCGGTCGGCGCCCGTGGCCTGGACATGGCTGATGGACACGTGGCGGAGGCGGCCCTGGCTGGGGCGGGGCATGCCAGCCTCGAACGGGCGGCCCCGATCTCCCAGCCGGACGAAAATCGGGACGCGGACGTTGCGCATGGCCAGGTGGGAGGCTGCGACTCCTTCGAGCAGGCCCCCGTCGACCATCTCGATGGCGATGCCGGCCAGGCGCGTGTCGTAGATCGCGCAATTGGAGATCGCGATGTTTGCGAACCCGCCATTCGATTCGGTGCCGAGCTTGAGCGCATTGCAGAGGCTGCGCAGAACGCAGTTCGCGATGGCGACATCGCGGCACGGGCGGGCGAGGGTGCTTTTGAGCACGATGGCGTCGTCGCCCGAATCGATCCGGCAATCGCTGATGGTGACCCGCTGGCAGCCGTCGATGTCGATGCCATCGTTGTTCTGGTTGCACCGGCTGTCGACCTGGATGCCGCGGATGGCGACGTCATCGCACGCCAGGTAATGCTGGACCCACATGGGCGAGTCGCGAAAGGTGACGTCGCGGACCTGGACGCCCCGGCAGCGGATCGCGCGCAGCAGGTAGGGCCTGACCAGGTAAGGCCCCTGGAAGCCGCCGCCCTGGCCGTCGATCGTGCCTGCGCCCTCGATGGCAAATCCGTCGGCGTCCTCGGCATAGAGCAGGCTGCGCTCGGTGTAGGTGTCCGTATACGATCGGATCGAGGGCCGGGTGGTGGGATAATCCTCGAGCCGCGGGCTTCCCTGGAGGACGGCGCCCGGCTCGAGGCGCAGCCGGACCCGGCTTCGCAAAAACAGGGTTCCGGATCGGAACACGCCTGCGGGGAAAAGGACGGCTCCGCCGCCGGCCTCGGCGCAGTCGTCGATGGCCAGCTGGATGGCCTGGGTGTTGAGCCTTCGGCCGTCGCCGACGGCGCCATAGGATGTGATGTCCAGAGGCGGATTGGCGGGGGCAGGCTCGGGGTTGGCGGCGCCGGCGGATGCCAGGCTTGCGCCGCCGACCCCGGCGGCCGCCCCGAGCCACTGGCGGCGTGTCAGCGCGCGCGAATCGGATCGATGGCTGGTGTTCATGGTCTTCCTGAAGGGTTGGGGCTGGCGCCTTCGAACTGGATGGTCCGGCTCGAGATCCTGCCCGATTGGATCTCGCGGACCACGGCGGTGGCCGAGTGCGGTCCAGGGGCCGGCGCCGCGAGATGGCAAGCATGGTAATAGTCGGTGTAGGCAGCGGCTCGCGGGGATCGGGGCGCGACGATCGTTGGGGCCGCTTCGGCCCCGTTGACCGTGAGCCGGACCAGCTCGGCGATGGGCGTCTTCGGCAGGCCTTGCGTGGTGTTTTGCCACGCGCAGCGGACTCGGATCGTCACGCCCGATTCCGGCCGTGCCGCCTCGAACGGATCCTCCGGGCGGACGGCCACGATCGACACCATCGGGCGCTGGATTGCGGGATGATCCCACCAGCGCCACGCGGGCTCGCGCTCGAGAACGAACTCGCGCACCGGGTTCGAGCTCGAGTGGATCCATGTCTCGAAACCGCTGGCGGCGTCGTGCCGGACGGCAGCCACCCATTGATGACGGAGCGCATTGAGCCAGCCCTCCCACGTGGGCGCCTCGGCCAGGAACAGAGTGCGAAACCCGGCCGTCATGTCGGCAAACCACCATGGCTCGACGCCGTGGGCGTCCTGGAGCGCGACAAAGGGGATGCGCCCGCGGTAGCACGCGAGAAACGGCTCGCTGTTGCAGAAATCGGGGTTCCCGAAATGGTAGGTGCTGATCGCGGCGTAGCCGCCGTGTTCGATCGAGTCGTCCAGGAAGAGCCGGACGAGCTCCTCGTTCTCCCCGAACTGCCAGATCAGGCGTCCGCCAGCCGCCTCGAGAGGGCCGAGCCGGCGGCGGCGGAATTCGGGCCACGCGATGGCCTCCGGGCCGGCGAGCGACGGCCCGAAGCCGACCCCGGGAGGGGCGACGACATCGCTGATGTGGCTGTAGGTGCCGAGGCCGGGAACGTCGATCCAGGCGCCGTATTCCTCGTTCGCGATGAAGAACCGAGCGGGGACATTCTGCCGATCGGCGATGGACTGGGCGCGGGCCAGCCAGTCGGGCCGGGCGTTCTTGGCGCCCCACAGATGGATCCGGAGGGCGCGGGCCAGGTCGACCGCCTCGGCGGGGCTGCCCTGTCCGTGGGCTTCGATCTGGATGGTGTAGACCTTGAGGGTGGGGGGCAGGGCGGGCACGGGCGGCCGCGGGCGGGGCGGATGGCTGTTCAGGGAGGCCAGCCCGCCGAGGGCCTGAAGCGCCTCGAGGGCGTATCGGGTGGCCATCGGATTGCTGGGGCAGCCGTGGCTGTCGCCAAATCCGCCGTCCTCATTCCAGAGCGACTGGAGGTGCTCGAGACAGGCGTCGCGGCGGGCCGGCTCCGCGCCGAGCCGGCGCAGCGCCATCACTGCGGCCCAAGTATAGGCAGCGCTGTCGACGCCGGCGAATTCCGGCTGCGGCTGCCAGGTGAAGCCGCCGTTGGGCAGCTGGCAGGCCTGAAGCCAGGCAACCGTCTCGGCGCGCCTCTCTCCGGCCCGGCGCAGCAGATCCATCGCCTCGAGCCCCCACAGCGTGTTGAGCACGTGCCCGTCCCCGCCATCGGCAACGGGGGTGTTGTTGAAGCTGCCGTTGGCGCGCCGCCGGCTTTCGAGATAGGGGACAAAATCCGCCGCGAGATCCTCGAGCGGCAACCCGAGCAGCGCCCGGCACGCGAAGGCGGCCAGCTGGTGGCGCAGGACGGGGTGCCCGTGGCGCTCATACTGCCGGAGATAGGGGATGGGCTTGGTCCAGAGGCGGATTGGCTCGCGGAGCTCCGCGGCGTCCTCGCCCAGCCAGAGGAGGCCCTGGATCTGCTGGAACTCGAACTCCGGATGCTCCTGCTCGAGCTTCTTGAGCCGGGCGGGATGGCGGGTGCGGATGAACTGGGCCAGCTCGCGCGGTTTCGGCGGCGCCTGATTCAGGACGCGGTAGCAGGCAACAACCGAGAACGAAGGGGTCAGATGCGACCGGGATTGCCCTTCCCAGGCGTAGCCTCCGTCCGGGCGCGACAAGCCTTCGAGGTAGGCCCGAATCCGGGCTTGCCAGGCGGGCGCGGGCGCAGCCGGGTCTGCGGCGGCGGCTTGGGGGTGGGCGGCGGGCGGATCGAAGGCGCGCGCGGCGAGCGCGCTGGGGCCGCCCGGCTCATCCACTCGAGACGGAGCATCCGCCGCGTGAAGGCCGAGGCACGCCAGGCTCAAAGCCAGGAGATCGATTCTTGCGGTGTTCATGGATTGGGCGCCGGAATTGTAGCCAACGCGATTCCCGGTTGCCAGTGTCGAATGGCTCCCTCATGCTGGGGAGCGAATGGCGGCCGTGGAATATCCATTGTTGCGGCACTTGCCGGCCGAGCGGCCGTGCGGGAACGAGGCGGCGCTGTATCGTTTTCTGGACTACCTGGCGGAGCGTGGGCTCGAGCTGTATCCGGCGCAGGAGGAGGCCCTGCTGGCGCTGTTCGACGAGCGGAACGTGATCCTGAACACGCCGACCGGCTCGGGCAAATCGCTGGTGGCGACCGCGCTGCATTTCAAGGGGCTCGCGCAGGGCAAACGCTCCGTCTACACCTGCCCGATCAAGGCCCTGGTGAACGAGAAGTTCCTGGCGCTCTGCCGCGATTTCGGGCCCGAGCAGGTCGGGATGAGCACCGGGGACGCCACGGTGAACCGCGACGCGCCGATCCTCTGCTGCACCGCCGAGATCCTCGCCAACATCGCCCTGCGCGAGGGCGAGAGCGCCCGCGTCGACGAGGTGATCATGGACGAGTTCCATTATTACTCGGACCGCGAGCGCGGGGTGGCGTGGCAGGTGCCCCTGCTGGCGCTCCCGCAGGCGCGGTTCCTGCTCATGTCCGCGACGCTGGGTGATCCGGCCTTTTTCGAGGAGGAGCTGACGCGCAGGAACGGCCGTCCGACGAGCGTGGTGCGCTCGCGGGTGCGGCCGGTGCCGCTGGAGTTCAGCTACTCGGAAGTCCCGTTCGAGCGCGCGATCGAGGATCTGGCGGCCCAGGGGCGGGCGCCGATCTACATCGTCCATTTCACCCAGCTCGATGCGGCCGAGAGCGCGCAGAGCCTGCTGAGCCTGAACTTCTGCTCGCGCGAGGAGAAGGAGGCAATCGCCCGGGCGCTCGAGGATTTCCGGTTCGACAGCCCGTATGGGGCGGACCTGAAGAAATACCTGCGGCACGGGATTGGCCTGCACCATGCGGGCCTGCTGCCCAAATACCGGGTCCGGGTCGAGCAGTTGGCGCAGCAGGGGCTTCTGAAGATCATCTGCGGCACAGACACCTTGGGGCTGGGGATCAACGTGCCGATCCGGACCGTGCTGCTGACGCGCCTGTGCAAGTTCGACGGAGAGAAGACCGGGATCGTGAGCGTGCGGGATTTCCATCAGATCTGCGGGCGGGCGGGCCGGAAAGGATTTGACGACCGGGGGTGGGTGGTGGTGCAGGCGCCGGAGCACGTGATCGAGAACCTCCGGCTGGCGAACAAGGGCGCGTCGGATTCGGGCAAGGCGAGGAAGTTCGTGAAGCGGAAGCCGCCGGAGAGGAACTTCGTGTCGTGGGATCGGCGGACGTTTGACCGGCTGGTGGCTTCGGCGCCGGAGCGGCTGGCTTCGCGGTTCCAGGTGACGCACGGGATGCTGCTGAACGTGCTGAGCCGGGCCGGGGACGGCTGCGAGGCGATGCGCGAGCTGGTTCGGCGGTCGCACGAGACGCCGCCGGCCAAGCGCCAGCACCTGCGGCGCGCCTGGGTGCTGTTCCGCTCTCTGCTCGATCGCAAGATCATCGAGTTCGTCCCGAGAACGGATTCGGGCGCCTACCTGCGGGTCAACGTGGCGCTCCAGGAGGATTTCTCCCTGGATCAAACCCTGTCGCTCTACCTGCTCGACACGCTGCAGCTCCTCGACCCTGAATCGCCCGCGCACGCCCTCGACCTCCTGACGCTGGTCGAGTCGATTCTCGAGGATCCCGACGTCGTCCTGCACAAGCAGCTGAGCCGGCTCAAGGCAGAAAAGATCGCCGAGATGAAGATGCAGGGGCTCGACTTCGCCGAGCGCGAGGCCGAGCTCGAGAAGCTCGAATACCCAAAGCCCAACCGGGATTTTGTCTACTCGACGTTCAACGAGTTCGCGGGCCGGCACCCGTGGGTCGGCCAGGAGAACATCCGGCCCAAGTCCGTCGCGCGGGAGATGTACGAGAGCCTGCACACGTTCGCGGATTACATTCGCCACTACGACCTGCAAAAGGCCGAAGGCGTCGTGCTCCGGTATCTTTCCTACGTCTACAAGACCCTGGCCCAAACCGTGCCGGACACCGCGAAAACGGATCCGGTCCGCGAGATCGAGCTCTATTTCGGGCAGATGATCCGGGATGTGGACTCGAGCCTGCTGGACGAGTGGGAGAAGCTGCGGCAGCCGGGCCAGGCGCCCGTCGGGGACCGGGCGGAGCCGGCCGGTCCCGCCGAGGCGGCCAAGGCCGCCGAGGCGGCGGACATCACGCGCGACCGCAGGCAGCTGACCTTGCTGGCGCGCCAGTCGATCTTCGGCGTTCTTCGTCTGCTGGCGACCAGCCGGCTCGACGAGGTCCCGGCCCTGCTCGATCCGCCCGTGGATGCGGAGGGACAGGAATGGAACGTAGCGGCGCTCGAAGCCCGGCTCGCTGCGCACGGGGCCGAGCACTCGCGGATCTGCCTGGATCCCGACGCACGCAACGCGCGGCATACGTATGTCGAGCCGTCCGAGGACGGGAAGACGTGGAGGATCGACCAGGTGCTGGTGGACCCGGAGGGGCACAACGACTGGCGGCTCGAGTTCCATCTCGACCTCGAGCGCGCGCGCCGGGCAGGGCGCCCGGTGCTTCGGCTGATGCAGATCGGCCCGGTCGGCACCATGGGGTAGCGCTCGAGGCCGGCCGGGCGCCGCGGGGCCGCCGCGGTCACGAGGCCGAAGGCCGGATGATCTGGACAACGAGCTGCCGGAGCACGAGCTCTTCGGGAAGGCCGCTTCCGACGAGCTTGCGGTTGGCATCGAGGAGCCGATCCATGATCCGGATGAGCTCGGGTGTCTGGTAGCGGCCGAGCTGGGGGAGGGCCTTGAACAGGACGAAGGGATGCTGGAGGAGAGGGTTCCAGCGTTTGTCGGACGGCAGGCCAGCCGCCGGCAGGCGCGTGAGCTGGCTCTTGAAGCGCTGGTAATCGGTGTCGGTCTTGATCCACCCGATCCGCACCGCCTCTCGAAGGAACAACAGAACGCGGATCTTTGTGATCAGGCCGTAGAGGATGCCGATGGCCGATTTTTGGCTGTCGCGGGCCAGGTCCGAAAGCTCGGAATCGAGATGGCGCAATGCCCGGGCCAAGTCCCGATCGCCCACGGCTTCGGCCAGGGCGAACGCCTCGGCCTGCTTCTGCCGGGCGACGACGGCTTCGATGTCGGACTCCTCGATGGGCCGGCCGGCTTCGGCGTAGAGATCGAGCTTGTCGATTTCGGCTCGCAGGAGGCGGGGATTGGGTCCGGCGGCGGTGACGAGGGCGGCGAGGGCGGCGGGGGTGATGGACCGGCCGATCTCGGCCAGCTCGCGCTCGGCCCAGGCCTCGGCCTGGCTGGCCCAATCGCGGTCCTCGAGCGACCAGCCGTCCAGCAGCTCCGTTCGGCCGATCTTCTCGATCGCTTTGTAAAAAACGCGCCGCTTGTCGACCTTGCCGGCGGAGATGAGCAGCCGGACCTTGCCCCAGGCGAAGGATTTGATCTCATCGGCGAGATCGGCCAGCGCATCGGTGACCGCTGTGGAGGTCGAGGTGCGGTCCTCGCCGAGGAAGGAGCAGTTCTGCCACCAGACCGTCTTGCCCTGGCCGAAGAAGGGCAGGGTCTGGATGGACTCGCGCAGGCGGCTGATGGACCGGAGCGCCTCGCCGCTGTTGGCGGCGCCGCCGTCGATGATCTCCCGGTCGAAGTCGCCGGCCCCGCCGGCCCACTGCTCGAAAAGCTGCCGGGAGCGGCGCTTGACCAGGAAATCGTCCTCGCCGCACACCAGGGTGACGGGTGAATCGGCGGCGGCAGATGGCGGCATGGGCGGGATTACTCGGGCTCGGCGCCGCCCTGGTTGATCCGCTCGAGCCACTCGGACATGTCTTCGACCTGCTCGAAGAGCGAGGCAGTGACGTAGACGGGCCGCTTCTGGCAGGCGGCCAGCGCCAGGCAATCGCTCGGACGCGCGTCGACCTCGACGATCTTGCGCCCGAGCTCGTTCTGCTGCTGGAGGATGAGCCGAGCGTAGTAGGTTGTGCCGCGCAACTCGGTGATCACCACCCGCTCGACCGTGATGCCAAAGCCCTTCAGGATGCTCGCAATCAGGTCGTGCGTCAAAGGGCGTTCCTTGGCAGTCTCCTGGATGAACATGTTGATGATCGCCCCCATGTTGTGCTCGACCTGGATGACGAACACCTTCTGGGCGTTGCCGATGAAAATGGCGCAGCCGGAATTGGCAGGCAGGATCCCGCGGATTTGCACCGGCACCACATCGCGTTTCATGGAGGTACTCTAGACAACCCTGGCGAAAAAACAAGTCCGCCGGGGAGTGCGGGGAATGGAACACGAATTTTATTGTGGCCCTGCGGCCTCGAGGCGGGTTTACTGTCTCTGTGAAAACAGGATCGATCGATAGACGGAGATTTCGGAGCGCGGGCGGCTTCACGCTGATCGAGCTGCTGGTGGTGATCGCGATCATCGCCATCCTGGCGGGGATGCTCCTGCCGGCCCTGGCGGCGGCGAAGGCCAAGGCCCATCGCATCGCCTGCGTCAACAACCTCAAGCAGCTGACCCTGATCTGGACGATGTATGCCAACGACCAGAACGACCGCCTGGTGAACAATGGCGCCGGGATCGCGGCGGTTCCGACCTGGGTGGCGGGCAGCTTCCGGGGCACCCCCAAGGACGCGACCAACGAGACGCTCCTCTTCGATCCCCAGCGATCGCTCTTCAGCCCCTATCTCAAGACGGCCGCCATCTACAAGTGCCCCGCCGACCGCACCCTGGGGACCTCCGGCACCTACAAGGACCCGCGCGTCCGCAGCTACGGCATGAACGCCCACGTCGGGTGGGAGGGGGACCTCTACCGGAACCTGCCCAACGCACAATACCGCTCATTCAGCAAGATGGCCCAGATCACCCAGCCCTCCCCCGCGAACCTGTTCGTGATCGGCGAGGTCCATCCCGACAGCATCTGCCGGCCCTTTTTCGGAGTGTACATGGAGCCCACCCCGACCCGGTGGTACCACATACCGGCCAGCTACCACAGCCGGGGCGGGGATTTCTCGTTCGCGGATGGCCACGTCGAGGGGCACCGCTGGCAGGACAGCCGCACTTTGAAACCACAGGTCTCCAACTACCACTCGCACGATTACGTGGTGGCCGGCAGTCAGGATGTCCCGTGGGTTCAGTCGCGGACCAGCGCGCGCAAGTAACCCTTAGGGTTTGTGCAAAAATTAATTCCGATTTTGCTGGAGGGGATTGGGCGGGCTGGCAAGGCGCGACGAGCGAGCATACCCGCGCGGTCTGTGAGCGAGGAGCAACACAGCCAGCGCGCCCAAGGCCCCCAGCCCGCAGGGGCGGGGCGGCGCCGGGCCATCGGCTTCGTTGCTCGGTCGGTCGAGTATCGCAGGGGGATACACTCCCTCCCTTGCGCCTCGGATCTGGCCCGGCGGCGCTCCCGCCAATATCGGAAGTAATTTTTGCACAGACCCTTAGAACTGCCGGATGAAGACCAGCTTCTGATCCGGCATGTTGACGATGAGGAAGCCGCTGTCGATGGAGGCGGCGGGGGAGATCTTCTGGTTCTTGCTGCTGAGCTGGAACCGGTAATTGCTGCCCTCGCCATCCCAGGTCCCGCTGTATTCGACGGTCTCGAACTGGACGGGCTCGGCTTGCAGTGCGGCTTGAGGCTGGCCGGGGGCGGAGGCTGGCGCCTCGGCGGCGCCGAGCCCGTAGCGGCGGCGCATTTCGGCGCTCATGCCGGAGGGCGCGCCGAGGCGGCCGGTGGCGGCCTGCGCTTGGAGCTGGGGCGGGATCCCAGCGGGCTGGGCAAGGGCCACCGACGCGGGATTGGAGACCATTTTTTGGATCGTGAGCGACACGCGTCCGTCGTGGGTCGCCTTGAGCCGTGTGCCTTTGGCCATGGCGATCATCTGGGTCTTGAGCGCGCGCAGCTCGCGGGCATTGATGTTCGTCCGGCTTTTGCGGGTCATGATGATCGCCTCGCCCGGCTCCATCTGCCAGCGGCCGAGCAGCTTGATTGGGTCGTATTTGGCGGACTTGCCGGTTTCGAGGTAGGCGCGCACGTCTTTGAGATCGAGCTGGAGGAGCTCCTGGATGAGCGGCTCGTTCGTGATGAATCCGATGGTGCGCTCCTGGGGCATGACGCCGGCCAGGCCGGCGCGGTCTCTGAGGAGCTTCATGTAATCCTTGTCCCCGGCCATGTCCTGGAACTCCTGGCGCTCTCCCAAAGTCATGAAGGGAGGGTAATCCCGCATCCGAGTGAGGATGTTCGGCATGTTCTTGTGCATCAGGCCGAGAATGTCGGCGACCTCGTAGTAGAGCTTGGGCGCCGGATCAAACGGGGCGACAATCCGGTCCAGACCGGTGGACTGCAGGTCCAGGCGGGCGCGGTTGACGAAGCGCAGCCAGCCCGGATCGGCATCGTCCTTGGCCACCTGCAGCGTAAAATAGCCGGGCACGTAGATGAAAAGCCCGAACAGGACCAGGTAAACCGTTCCGATGGCCACGCCGACCCCGGCGCCGAGGCGCTGGTTGAGGCGCCGCCAGCGCAGGCGCTCGACATCGTCGAACTTGAACCGCTGGTAGAGGTCGATGCGCCATTGGGCGACGAAACCCAGCACCAGCGCCACGATCTCGATCAGGAGCAGCACCAGGACGGGGGGCCAGAACCAGAGCCACACCGGGTGCGTGATCTTGATGTAGGGAAAGAGCGGTTTGACATAGGGCGCCAGGGGCAAGGCCAGCACGGCGCCCAGGATCAGGCCGGCCAGGCCGACCAACGCCCGCACCGCCCCCAGAAAATACCCGGCGACCGCGAAGAGGCTGCACAACAGCAGTCCAGCAATCCAAAATGTCATACTCTCGTAACCTAATGGTTTTTCCGACAAAGACAATCACCTTGTGGCATGCCAGCCCCTTCATGGGGAAGCACAAAACGGGCCAAAAAAAGACCGGCCTCGCGCCGTGCGAGGCCGGTCAGAACCGAGCCGTCCGAATCGGCGGGGTCAGCCTTGCTTGCCCTTGTCGGGAAGCGGGATGGTCCGCGAAAGCAGGCCTGCCGAGGCGCAGACGTAATAGACGATGGCGCCGACGATGAAGGCCAGGACGGGCGCTGCGGGGATATCGGGGATGGAGAGCTTGAACCAGACCTTGAGGTTGGGGAGAATGCCCACGAGGAAACCCAGGGCCCAGGCGATCCAGCCGGCCGGGTTGAACCCGGCGCGCGGGCCGGTCCATCGGCCGCCCGACAGCAGGTAATCCGCCATCATCGCCCCGCAGATCGGGCCGAAGGACGCTCCGATGACGACGAAGACCGGGACGACCTGGCCGGCCCAGCCGATGACTGCCAGCAGGATGCTGACCGCGGCGCCAATGCCAACGGAGATGAACGGGTTGATGCCGGACAGGGTTGTCTTGAAGCTGTTGGCGGCGATGAACGAGGAGAAGCAGGCCGAAGGGAAGCACGAGATGGCGAGCAGAAACGCCAGCCATTTGCCCGCCGGGGTGCCCAGCACGACCGGGATCAGGTTGAATGAATCCAGGATGATCGACTTCTTCTCGGCGCCGGCCGCGAGCGCGGCCTTGCTCAGCTCGGGCGACCCGTAAACCCCCGCCACAATCAGGGCCGAGATGCCGGCGGTGACGAGGATGGCCAGCGCGATGCCGACCAAGCCGCCCATCTGAACGTCGTTCTTGTCGCGGCTATTGGTGCCGAAATCGACGCCGGCGGCGCCGGCGGTGGCGAAGAACCCCACCACGTAGGTCAGAATCAGCGCGATCACGCCGAAGCTCGAGAGCGCGGCGGGGGCCGACGGATCCATCACCCGGTGGGCGTTGATCAGGTCGGCGGGAAGGAAGGTGCCGATGCCGCCCGCCGTTTTCACCAGCATGACCACCAGCACGGCCAGGGGGATCAGCGGCAGGTAGGTGGCCACCTTGGCGACATACTGGATGCCTTTGAGGCCCACGAACGCGGCGAGCACACCCCACAGAACCATCAGAACCTGGGGCGGCAGGTTCGCGTAGTCCTTGATAAACGCGTGCAGGGCCATGGAAGAGAAAAAGATGTTGACCCCCAGCCACCCGAACTGGAGGACGCCCATGAGGAATCCGGGCATGATGAAGCCGCCCTGGGCGCCGAACGTCGATGTGCCTACGATGTAGAGGGGCAGTCCGGTCTGCTGGCCCAGCAGGCCGGGCACCAGGTAAAACAGGGCGTGGCAGATCGCCGCCGAGAGCAGCAGGCCCAGCAGAGCCACCGCCACTCCTTGGGCCAGGCCGCCCCCCAGGCTGCCCGCCTTGACCGCATCCTGCCAGAACACGAACCACAGGAAGATGCCCGCATACGCCGGGGCGGTGTTTTTAAACCAGGGAGCGCGATTGGCCGCCGGATTGGGCGTCGCGCTCGTCACATACGATGGAAGTTGATTTGGGCTATCGGGATTATTCATGCCGGTTGTTATCGCCAAATCCGCGCCATTCGCAAGTCCAAAATCCGGGGAGCCGGCCTGGCATGAGGGCTGGCGAGCGGGACCGGGTCGGATCGGCAGCTGGGGCGCGTCCCGGTCCCGGCTCCGGAATGAATTGGCTTCCCGGCAGCGACGGGAACCGGTTATACCGCTTGGGCATGAACAAGACGGCGCTTCTGTTTGCGGGCCAGGGAGCCCAGCACGTTGGCATGGGCAAGGATCTGGCGGATCAGATCCCAGCGGCTCGGGAGTGGTTCGAGCGGGCCAACGGGATACTGGGATTCGATCTGGCGGCGCTCTGCTTTTCGGGGCCGGAGGCGGATCTGACGCGGACGGAGGCGGCGCAGCCGGGGATCTACCTGCTGGGCTGGATCGCGTTCGATCTGCTTCGGAAGCGGGCCCCCGGGTTCGAGTTTCAGGCGGCGGCGGGGCTTTCGCTGGGCGAGTTCACCGCGCTGGCCGCTGCGGGAGGGATGTCGTTCGAGGAGGGTCTCCGGCTGGTGCGCCAACGGGGGCAATGGATGCAGGAGGCGTGCGAGGCGACGCGCGGCGGGATGGCGGCGGTCCTCGGGCTGGATCTGGATGCCACACGGGCGGTGTGCGCCGAGGCGGGGGTCGAGCTGGCCAACCTGAACTGCCCCGGCCAGGTGGTGATCTCCGGCCCGATCGATTCGATTCAGAGGGCCTGCGAGCTGGCGAAGGCGCGGGGGGCCAAGCGCGCATTGCCGCTGCCGGTGGCTGGGGCGTATCATTCCCGGCTGATGGCTGCGGCGCAGCCGCGATTGCGCCAGGCGCTCGAGGCGGTTCCGCTGCGATGGCCGGCGGCGCCCGTGATCGCCAACGTGACCGCCCGGCCGCACGAGAGCATCGAGACATTGAGAGAGCGCCTGGTGGAGCAGGTCACCGCTCCGGTGCGGTGGGAGGAATCGATTCGGTATCTGCTGGGGGAGGGGTTCAACCGTTTTGTCGAGCTGGGGCCGGGCAAGGCGCTGAGCGGGTTCATGAAGCGGATCGCGCCAGCGGCCAGGGTCATTCAGGTCAGCGATGTCCCAGGCCTGGAAGCGGCGGTTCAGGCGTGGGATTAGCCCGGCTGTGCAGGGCGGGGAGCCTTGGGCGGACTGGCTTTGTCGATCCTCGCTCACAGGCTGCGCGGGGATGCCTGCGCGCCGCGCCTCGCCCGCCCGCCTGATCCCCTCCGGCAGGATCGGGGTTCATTTTTTGACAGACCAGAAGGCATTGACATTCGGCGGGGAAACCCGGACAAACGGCCAGGTTGATGAGCATGCTTGCGAACCAAATAGCGGTGGTGACCGGCGCCGGGCGGGGGATTGGCCGGGCGGTGGCGTTGAAGCTGGCCAGCGCAGGCGCGGATGTCGTGTGCATCTCGCGGACGGCGGCCAATGCGGAGAAAGCGGCGGCGGAGGTGCGGGCGCTGGGGCGGCGGTCCTGGGCGCACGCCCTGGATGTGGGGGATGGGGAGGCGGTAGCGGGGGGGATCGATCGGATTCTGGCGGAGACGGGCCGGCTGGACATCCTGGTCAACAACGCGGGGGTGACTCGGGACGGGCTGCTGATGCGGATGAGCGAGTCGGACTGGGACGCCGTTCTGGGCACGAACTTGAAAGGGGCATTTCTGGTGAGCAAGGCCTGCTGCCGGACCTTTGTGCGGCAGCGGTCGGGGCGGATCGTCAACATCGCCTCGGTGATCGGGCTGGTGGGGAACGCGGGCCAGTGCAACTACGCGGCCAGCAAGGCGGGCCTGATCGGGTTCACCAAGTCGCTGAGCCGCGAGCTGGCGTCGCGGGGGGTCACAGTCAACGCGGTGGCGCCGGGGTTCATCCAGACGGACATGACGGCGGGGCTGGGGGAGGAGCTCCAGGCCCAGCTGCGCAAGCAGATCCCGATGAATTGTTTTGGAGAGCCGGAGGATGTGGCCGAAGCGGTTCTGTTCCTGGCCAGCCCAGGCGCGCGCTACATCACCGGGCAGGTGCTGGCGGTGGACGGGGGAATGGCGATGTGAACCGGGGCGCGTGCGGGCCCGATTAGGCGCTTGACGCCTGACGGCGGCTCGTTTAGACACGCACAGCAAACGAGATACATCAGCAAGAAAACGGAGCAAGTCATGGCTGCGGAAAAATCGATCGAACAACGCGTGAAAGACATCATCGTCGACCAGCTCGGTGTCAATGCCGACCAGGTGACGCATGAGGCCAAATTCATCGAGGACCTGGGCGCGGATTCCCTGGACACCGTCGAGCTCATCATGGCCCTCGAGGAGGAGTTCGGCATCGAGGTGCCCGACGAGGAAGCCGAGAAGCTGCAGAGCGTCGGCGACGTCATCAAGCACATCGAGGAGAATCAGAAGTAAACCATCGGATGGCTGAACCAGGGCAGCGGCACGGGTGACCGCGGCGGGCGCTGCCCTGTTCGTTGTTATGTCGCATCACTCGACCGAACGGCGTGTTGTGGTCACGGGGCTGGGGGTGGTGACCGCCCTCGGTCGATCGATGGATGCCCTGTGGGGCAACCTGATCGAGGGCCGATGCGGGATCAGCCGCATCACGGCCTTCGATCCCGCGCCGTTCGATTGCCAGATTGCGGCCGAGATCCGCGACTTCGATCCCAGCCCCGCCTTCTCGTCGCCCAAAGAGGTGCGGCGCAACGATCGGTTCATCCAGTTCGCCGCCGTGGCCGGTCTGGAGGCGATCCGCGATTCCGGCCTCGAGCTCGAGCGCGAGGACCGCGACCGGGTCGGCGTGTATATCGGATCCGGCATCGGCGGCCTGCACACGACTGCCGAGCAGCATCGGATCCTGCTCGAGAAAGGGCCCGGGCGGCTTTCGCCGTTCATGATCCCCATGCTGATCATGAACATGGCGGCCGGCTGTTTCTCGATCCTGCACAAGCTGCGCGGGCCGACGCTGGCCACCTGCTCGGCCTGCGCGACCTCGGCCCACGCGATCGGCGAGGCCTGGCGGACGCTGAAGATGGGAGACGCCGACGCCATCTTCGCGGGGGGGACGGAGGCGGCCGTCATCCCGCTGGGCCTGGGGGGCTTCTGCGCCATGCGGGCTTTGAGCACGCGCAACGACGATCCCCAGCGCGCCTCGCGTCCGTTCGACGCCCAGCGGGACGGGTTTGTCATGGGCGAGGGGGCGGGCGTGCTGGTCCTCGAAGAGCTCGAGCACGCGCGGCGCCGGGGCGCCCGCATCTACTGCGAGATCGCCGGCTATGGCAACACGGCCGATGCCAGCCATATCACCGCCCCCGCCCCCGAGGGGGAAGGGGCGGCGCGATGCATGCGCATGGCGCTTCGCTCGGCCGGCCTGCGGCCCGAGGAAGTGGGCTATATCAATGCCCACGGCACATCGACCCTGCAGGGCGACATCTGCGAGACCCAGGCCATCAAGGCCGTTTTCGGCGATCACGCCCGCCGGCTGCCCGTGAGCTCGACCAAGGGTGCAACCGGCCATCTCCTGGGTGCCGCCGGGGCCGTCGAGATGGCCATCTGCGCCCAAGTCCTCCAGACCGGCATCATCCCCCCCACCATCAACCACGAGCATCCCGATCCCGAGTGCGACCTGGATTACGTGCCCGGCGCATCCCGCCAGGCCCAGGTCGACGTGGCGCTGAACAACTCGTTCGGGTTTGGCGGCCACAACGCATCTCTTCTGGCCCGGAAGTTCCGGGGCTGAGTTTCCAAGGATTGAATATCCCTGCCTGCCATCGAGGCGGGATTATTGCGAATCTGATGCGCGCCAAATTTACCGGCTGAGGCCGCGCTCGCTGGCGCGGGCGAATCGGACCAGGTGCTGGATCTCCGGCAGCGGCGGGATCTCCGCCTCGACGCGGGCGAGCGCGTTGGAGATCGTGAGCCCCTCGCGGAAGAGGATTCGGTAGGCCAGCTTGAGCGCGTTCTGGGCTTCGGCGGACACCCCGTTGCGCTCGAGGCCGATCTTGTTCACGGTGCGCGTGGCGGCGGGGTTGCCGTCGGCCAGCATATAGGGAGGGACATCCTGCACCACCTTCGAGCAGCCGCCCACGATCGCCATCCGGCCGATGCGGCAGAACTGATGGACGGCGGCGAGCCCCCCGATGACAGCCTGGTCCTCGACAACGACATGGCCGGCCAGCGTGGCGACATTGGACATGATCACATGGCTGCCGAGCGCCACGTTGTGCGCCACGTGGCCATAGGCCAGAATGTGGTTGTGCGACCCGATCTCGGTGGCCTCGCCATCGCCGGTCGCGCTGTGCACGGTGACATATTCCCGGAAGGTGTTGCCGTCGCCGATCCGCGTGCGGGTCAGGCCGCCCTTCCACTTGAGATCCTGGGTCTGCAGGCCGATGCTGGCGAAGGGGTAGATCGTGTTGTCTCGGCCGATGGCCGTGTGCCCGTCCATCACCACGTGCGAATGGAGCAGGCAGCCGTCGCCGATCTCGACATGCTCGCCGATGACGCAGTAGGGGCCGATGGTGCAGCCGCTGCCGATCCGGGCGCCGGCGTGAACGATCGCGGTAGGATGGATCGAGGTCATGGTCGCGCGATGCTCCGGGGCTCGATGCCAGCTATCCCTCGCCGAGCATGAAGGTGACCTCGGCCTCGCTGACGATGTCGTTCTCGACCCGGCAGACGCCCTTGGCTTTGCCGATCTTGCCCCGGATGCGCGTCAGCTCGACCTCGATGACGAGGGTGTCGCCCGGGACGACCGGCTTGCGCCACTTCACGCTCTCGGCCGACATGAAATAGGCGTACTTGCCCATGTTCTCGGCTTGGCGCAGGAGCAGGATGCCGGCGGTCTGCGCGATGGCCTCGAGCTGGAGCACCCCCGGCATGATGGGCAGCCGGGGAAAGTGGCCCTCGAAATAGGGCTCGTTGATGCTGACGGATTTGATGGCGGTGATGCGGTTCCCCTCGATCCGTTTGACCCGGTCGATCATCAGGAAGGGGAACCGGTGGGGCACCACCTTGAGGAGCTGGGCGGCATGGAGCTCGATGCCTTCCTGGAGGACGGATCCGGCCTTGATGGATTCGGCGGGAGCGGCCCGGGGCGCGGGGGGCGGGACGAAGGTCTGCGCGGTCAGCATCGGCTTGCGGCGGAGGCTGCTCAGCTGGCGGACCAGCTCGCAGTTGGCGGCGTGGCCGGGCCGGATCGCCATCACGTGGGCCTGGAGCGGGCAGCCCAGCAGCGACAGGTCGCCCACCAGATCGAGCATCTTGTGGCGGACGAACTCCTCGGGATACCGCAGCGGCTCATTCGTCAGAACCGCGTCCTCGCGGATGACCACGGCGTTCTCGAGGCTGCCGCCCCGGATCAGGCCGTTCTTGATCAAGTGCTCGATCTCCTCGTAGAAGCAGAAGGTCCGCGCGTGCGCCAGCTCCCGCTCCCAGGAATCCGGGGTGACCTCGAGGCTGTAGACCTGCGTGAACCGGCCGCCCCGATCGGAGCTGACGCAGGTCAGCTTGAGCCGGTCGTGGGGGAAGACCGAGATGGCGGTTTCCCCGGCCTGGACCTCGAAGGGGCTGGCGACTCGAAAGGCCTCCCGCGGCTGGGGCTGGGGCTGTATGCCCGCCGACCGGATCAGCCGGGCGAACTCGCGGGCGCTTCCGTCGCCGATGGGCGGCTCGTTGGCGTTGAGCTCGATGGTGGCGTTGTCGACACCCATGCCCGCCAGCGCCGAGAGCACGTGCTCGACGGTATGGATGCGAATGTTACCCTTGGCCAGCGTCGTGGACCGCTGGGTATCGCCCACATGCTCGACGAGGGCCTCGATCTCGGGCTGCCCATCGAGATCCGTCCGCCGGAACCGGATGCCTGTGTCCGCAGGGGCCGGATGCAGGGTCATCTCGACCCGGCTTCCGCTGTGGAGGCCCACCCCCGAATACGAGGCTGCCTCCCGTAACGTTTGTTGATTCAGCACAACGGGACTTGCTCCGTCTGATCCGGCCGGGTCCGCTGCGGATCAACTCGGCCGGACGTCATTCCTCGGACGCCATCTGCTTGTCGCGCTCGGCCATTGCGGCCTTACGGGACAGGCGGATCCGGCCCTTCTCATCGACGCCGATGCACTTGACCCAGATCTCATCGCCGAGCTTGACGATGTCCTCGGTCTGCTTGACCCGGAAATTGGCCAGCTCGCTGATGTGGACGAGGCCGTCTTTGCCGGGGAAGACCTCGACAAAGCAACCGAAATCCTTGATCGTGACGACCTTGCCGCGATACACCTTGCCCACCTCGATTTCGCCCGTCATCCCCTCGATCTCGCTGCGGGCCTTCTTCATGCCCTCCTCGCTGACGGCATAGACCTTGACTGTGCCGTCGTCGTTGATATCGATCTCGCAGCCCGACTCCTCGACGATGCGCTTGATGTTCTTGCCGCCGGGGCCGATCAAGGCGCCGATCTTCTCGGGGTTGATCTTGAGGGTGAGGATGCGAGGGGCGTAAGGGCTGAGCTCGGGCCGGGGAGCGGCGAGGGTCTGGGCCATGGAATCGAGGATCGCCATGCGCGCCACGCGGGCTTTCTCGAGGGCTTCGACCATGATCCCGTGGGGGATGCCGGGCAGTTTGAGATCGAGCTGGAAGCCGGTGATCCCCTTGCTGGTCCCGGCGATCTTGCAGTCCATGTCGCCGAAGGCGTCCTCCCACCCGATAATATCGGTGAGCAGGCGGTATCGGCTGACCTCCTGGGCGGCGTTGTATTCGGTGCAGAGGCCGATGCTGATGCCGGCGACGGGCCGCGCGATCGGCACGCCGGCATCCATCAGCGCGAGGCATCCGCTGCAAACGGAGGCCATCGAGGTCGAGCCGTTGGACTCCATGATCTCGCAGGAGACGCGGATCACGTAAGGGTAGTCCGGCAGCGGCAGCAGCGGTTCGAGCGAGCGCTCGGCCAGGGCGCCGTGCCCGATCTCGCGGCGGCCCGGCCCGCCGATGCGGCCGGTTTCGCCGACGGAGAAGTTCGGGAAATTGTAGTGGAGGATGAACTGCTTCTGGGTGTGGCCTCCGGTGTAGGCGTCGAACTCCTGGGTGTCGTCCGGAGTGCCGAGGGTCGCCAGCGCCACTGCCTGCGTCTCGCCGCGAGCGAACAAGGCCGATCCATGGGCGCGCGGGTAGAGGCCGACCTCGGACACCAGCGGGCGGAGGTCGTCGAAGCCGCGGCCGTCCAGGCGCTTGCCTTCATCGAGCATGAGGCGGCGGACGGTTTCCTTTTGAATTTTCTGCGCGACCTGTTTCAGGATCGATTCGGTTGCCTTTTCCGGTCCGAACTTCTGGACCAGGTGGCTGTCGATCTCGGCGCGAAGGCCGTCCCATGCGGACTCGCGCTCCATCTTGCCGGGGATGAGGAGCGCGGCGGCCAGCCGGTCGCCGGCGGCCTGGCGCGCCTCGACAAGGACCTCCTCCGGGATGCCGCTGGCGGGGACGGGCCGTTTCGGGCGCCCGACGCGGGCCACCAGGTCCCGCTGCGCCGCCAGCAGGGCCTGGCCGGATTCCTGCGCGAACTTCAGCGCCGCCAGGAAGTCGGCTTCGGAGATCTCCTTGGCGGATCCTTCGAACATCATCAGGTCGTTGGCGGTGCCGACATAGACGAGATCGACATCGCTTTGGCCCATTTGCGTGTGGGTGGGGTTGGCGATCCATTGGCCTTCGACCCGGCCGACGCGGACGGCGGTCAGCGGCCCGTTCCAGGGGATATCGCTCAGGGAGAGAGCGGCGGAGGCGCCGACGACGGCCAGCACATCGGGATCGTTCTCGCCGTCGGCGCTGAGGACGATGCTCTGGACCTGGACCTCGTTGATCCAGCCGGAGGGGAACAGGGGGCGGACGGGGCGATCGATCAGGCGGCTGGTCAAGATCTCCTTCTCGGTGGGGCGGCCCTCGCGTTTGAAATAGCCGCCGGGAAAGCGGCCGGCTGCAGCCGCCTTTTCCCGGTAATCGACCGTCAGCGGAAAGAAATCCAGCTCGGGGCGCGGCTTCGAGGCGCCGACGGCGGCGACGATGACCACCGTGTCTCCGAGGCGAACGGTGACGGCGCCATCGGCTTGTTTGGCGAGCTTGCCGGTTTCAATGATAATGGTTCCGGCCCCGACTTGGGCGGATGCTTGTTCTGGCATTTGTGCTTTCTTTGAGTCCATTGCTCCCGCCTTGCCCGGAGGAACTTCAGTCAGCCCCGGCGCGCCGGCTCTGAATGAAATTACCCCAGGCTGAGGGAGATGGTGGTTGGTTGTGGTGTTCCGGCTGGGGCGGGCGCCTTTCCAGGCTCGCCCTCGGGCTCAACGGAGCCCGGACCAGACCGGAGATCCACCTTCGGCGCGGGGATGATCCCGCCGCCCAAGATGGGGGTTTCTGAAATAGCTATTTGCGCAATTTAAGCCGCTTGGTGATCGCGACATAACGGTCATGATTCGTCCGG
This sequence comes from Verrucomicrobiota bacterium, assembly GCA_022711435.1. GTDB lineage: Bacteria > Verrucomicrobiota > Verrucomicrobiia > Limisphaerales > UBA1319 > JAGMXM01. The sequence continues at coordinate 57,660 of JAKLFB010000022.1, read as the reverse complement.
TTCAAATAATCCAGCAACCGGCGCCGCTTGCCGACCATAACAATCAATCCCCGCCGGGATCCGTGATCCTTCTGGTTCTGCTGCAAATGCTCCGTCAAACGGTTGATCCTCTGGGTCAGGAGGGCGATCTGGACGTCAGCCGAACCCGTGTCCCGCTCATGGATGCGGTAATCAGCAATGCTCTTCGCTTTAAGGTTTGCTTCCATAATACCACCGGCCAATCTTCGATAAACGACCGCTCAATATAGGTTGGATCGCTCTCCGCTGTAAAGCACTTTCCGAATCGCCCGGCCCCAAAAATTCGCCTCGCGCCCTCCCGCCCATTTTCTGGCTTGTTATGTCAATGTAATTTGGCCAGAGTGGCCTTGGATGAATTCGTCGACCGCCCGAAGGCATGGACGTCACTGGAGCAAGCGGCGCCTGGCAAAGAAGGTGAGCCACTACCCGCTTTTGCGGTTGTTGTTGTACAAGACGTGGTTCCGGCTGTTTTTTCTATTATGCCTTGCGATGATCGGCGTGGTGGCGATCTCGCTGCCCAAGGTCTGGCAGACCTCCCCGCCTGACTTTACGCCGGTCATCAAAGTCAGCCTGCTCGATCTGGGCCAGGCATGGTCGCTCCGGCGCGCCGCTGAGAAAGCCTATAACGCAGGGCTTTCCGATGAAGCCATCCAATCGTATCGCGCCGCGCTGGCCAACAACCGCGGCGATCCGGAGCATGCCCGCGGCCTCCTGCGCAGCCTGAAACTGAGCAACGACGTGCGCCGGCACGGCGAGATGGCCCAGATGGCCTCCGCATGGTTACTCTATCTGACCTCAACCAACCGTCAGGACTTGCTGATGTCGGTCGGTGTTCTCGAGCATTTCCGCCTCAATGAGGTCATCATCCGCATGCTGGATCCGATCCAGAACGATCTGACCCCGGATCTGGAGGCCGCCCAGCTTCGCGCCCTGTTCAATGCCGATCAGATCGAGCAATATTATCACCGCTGGCAGCATTGCCGCGAGCGGCTCCAGGACCGACCCGACATGGCGCTCTACGAGGGCGCCTTCATGGTCGGGTGGGGTCCTCCAGAGACAATGGGCGAAGGCCGGCAGCGGCTCGAGGCGGTTCAGACGAATCCCGAGCTGGAGAAGCTGTCCACCCGGCTTCAGGTCGTAGTCGCCTTGCGGATGAGAGATTTGCAGGAGTACGAAAAGGCGCTCCAGAAGCTGGTCGATCTCAACGAAGACACCCCTTCGGATCATGCCAATTACTGGATGCTTCTGAACCTGGCTGGACGGAAATCCGAGGCGATCCGGCTGGCCCAAGCCTATCCGCGCCCCCCCGTGACCAGCCGGGATCTGGTCGCCCTTGTCCGAGCCTATCTGGCGGTGGATCTGCGCGAGACAGCCCGGGATATCATCGAGCGCTATCTGTCCGAGTTTCGCCAGTTCGAGGGGACGTGGATCGTCTATGGGGAGCTTCTGGTTCGGACCCAGCAGTGGGACAAGCTGGCCACAATGGCGCTCCAGGTCCGGCGCGAGCCGCGCGTCATGGACACCCTCAACGGCTTCAGCTTCTACATCGAAGGCCGCGCTGCGCTGGGCAAGGATCGACGGCTCAGCGCCGAAAGCGCCTTTCGTAAGGCCGCCGAGTTCAACTACAAGCGCAGCGGGATCGAGATCATGATCGCCACCAATGTCGCGCGCCTGGGCTTCCCCGACATCGGCCGGGACATCCTGATGAAATCCGTCGATCGAAACAGCACCAACATCGCCTACTGGCGGTCGCTGGTGAAGATATCCGACGATCTCAAGGACGACCAGCTGCTGCGGCTGGGGGCCGAAAACTGGTATCAGCTCGATTCGACCAACACGCTGGCCCAGGCCAACTACGCGGGCGCCTTGCTGGCCCAGCGCGAGCGCGCCCAGGAAGCGATCGCCCTCACCATGCGCGCGCTGACCGCCTCCCCCTACTCGGCCTCGTTCCGGCTGCTGCACAGCCTGGCTCTGGTGCACAACAAGCGGCTGGATGAGGCCGAAGAGCTGCTCAGGACGGTGGATGCGTCCATGCTCGTGCCCCAGGAGACGGCGACGTACCATTTGATCTGGTTCGAGCTGCACCTGCTGCGGGACCGGCCCGATCTGGCGCGCGAGGCGCTGGCCCTCATCGATCCGGAATACCTTTTCGCCTCCGAACGCGCCTGGCTGGATGCCCGGCGCAAAGAGCTTGCATCCCCTCCATCCACCTGAGCGCGCTTCGGGGCTGGCGCCTGCAGGGCGGCTCCGGGCCCGCCGATCGGCGGCCGCATTCCGAGCCCGTTCTTCGCGCAGGCCATCCCGGGCGGGCGGAAGGGCCCCGGCATGAGCTGGCTCGCCGAACTGGTCGCGGGATCGGATCCGGCCGTTTCCATTGCGCACACCCTGCTGATCCTGAGCCTGGTGGCGGCGGCGGGGGTGTTTCTGGGCAGCCTGCGGATCCGGGGCATTGGCCTTGGGGTGGCGGGAGTCCTGTTTGCGGGTCTGCTGTTCGGGCATTTCGGAGTGCGCCTCGATGCCCACGTGATGGAGTTCGTGCGCGAGTTCGGCCTGATCCTGTTTGTCTACACGATCGGCATGCAGGTGGGGCCGGGTTTTTTCGCTTCCCTGAGGCGGCAGGGGCTGCCGCTGAACCTGATGGCCACGGCGGTGGTGTTGCTGGGCGTGCTGGTGACGCTGGCGGTCGTTTGGCTGGGACGGATCGACATGCGGGTGGCGGTCGGCCTGTTCGCGGGCGGCACCACGAACACGCCGGCGCTGGGCGCCGCCCAGCAGGCCCTCAAGAACCTTCCGCTCGATCCTGCCGTCGCCGATGAAATGGCCAAGCTGCCCGGCCTGGGGTACGCGGTCGCCTATCCGTTCGGAATCCTCGGCATCATCCTGACCATGGGGATCATCCGCGCCCTCTTCCGCATCCGTCCGCAGGAGGAGGCCGAGGCATTGACCCGGCAGCTCCAGTCGGGACTGCCGCAGGTCACCACCCTGAACATCCGTGTCGAGAACCCCAACTTGAACGGGCTGCCCATCAAGCGCATCCCGGGCCTGGCCGGCTCCGGAGTCGTGATCTCGCGGGTCTTCAAGGGACAGGAGGTGGACGTGGCTGCGCCGGAAACCATCCTTCACGCCGGCGACGTCCTGCTGGCGGTGGGACCTCCCGACCGGATCGCGGACATTCAGCTCATCATCGGCTCCCCCGCCAGCGTGGATCTAAAGGCGCTGCCCAGCCGCCTGACAACACGCCGCGTCGTGGTGACTCAGAAGAAGATCCTCGGCAAGACCCTCGAAGAGCTCGATCTCCACCGCGTTTATGGCGTCACGATCACCCGCATCAGCCGCGCCGATATCGAGTTCACACCCACGCCCAACTTCCGCCTTCAGTTCGCCGACACGGTTCTGGTGGTGGGCGAAGAGGAGGCCATCGACCGGGTGGCTCGCGAGCTGGGCAACTCCCCCAAACAGCTGAACCATCCCCAGATCATGCCGATCTTCGTCGGGATCGCCTTGGGCGTGATCCTGGGGAGCTGGCCGCTGCGGATGCCGCAGATGCCCGCGGCCATCCAGCTCGGGCTGGCCGGCGGCCCGCTTCTGGCCGCCATCGTGTTGAGCCGGATCGGGCGGATCGGGCCGCTCATTTATTACATGCCCTTGAGCGCGAATTTCATGCTCCGGGAAGTGGGCATCACGCTCTTCCTGGCCTGCGTGGGCCTGCGGGCCGGAGACAAGTTTCTGGCGACGTTGATGGCCGGCGACGGCCTGTATTGGATCGCTGCGGCGGGGCTCATCACGCTGCTGCCGCTGCTGGTCGTCGGCCTGGCGGCCCGCTGGATCCTCCAGCTCAACTTCACCAGCTTGTGCGGCCTCCTGGCCGGCAGCATGACCGATCCCCCCGCGCTTGCGTTTGCCAACTCGCTCAACAACTCCGATGCCCCGTCCATCTCCTACGCCACGGTCTATCCGCTGACGATGCTGCTTCGCGTGCTGTCGGCGCAGATCCTGGTCCTGTTCTTCGTCCGCTGACCGCCGGCCACGACCGGCGGCATCAATGGCGCCGGAAAAAGCGGGCCGCATTGGCACAGGTGATCTCCGCCAGCGCCTTCAGAGGAACGCCTTTCACCTCCGCGGCCCGCTCCGCCACCCGCGCGACATGGGCCGGCTCAGCCCGCTTTCCCCGGTGCGGTTCCGGCGCAAGAAAGGGGGCGTCAGTCTCCAGCATCAACCGGTCAAGCGGCGTGGCCGCCAGGGCCGACCGCACCGCTGCCGCGTTCCGGAACGTGACGATCCCCGTATAGCTCACGAAACCGCCCAGGGACAAAATGCGGCCCAGGAGCATCTCGTCGCCGGTGAAACAGTGGAACACGGCGGGGACGCGATCGGCCCAGGGCCGCCATTGCTCCAGCGCGTCCTCGGCGGCATCCCGCTGATGAACGATGCAGGGCAGGCCGGACTCCGCGGCCACCTCGAGGTGCGCCCGGAACAGCTCGGCCTGGCGGCGCCGATCCGGAGCCGCTGCCGCGGCTCCGGGTTCTCGGGCGGGCCGGCAGAAGTAGTCCAGACCGGTCTCGCCCAAGGCGACCACCCGGGGATGCCGGGCCAGCTCGCGGAGCCTGTCCGGGAGGTCGGCTGGCGCGTCGACCGCGTCGTTCGGATGCCAGCCGACCGCGGCATCGATCCCCGGGTGCCGCTGGCTGAGCTCGATCGCGCGCCGGCTGCTCTCGAGGTCGGTGCCGACGGCAATGATCCGAGTCACGCCCCCCTCGGCGGCCCGCCGGATGACCTCGGCCAGATCGGGCTCGAAATCCGGGTAATGCAGATGGGCGTGTGTGTCGCAAAACTCGACCATGCGACCAGCATATCCGCCATCCCAGGATGCGGCAAGGGGGTTGCCCCCGGATGCGGCATACCTTCCCGCCAATCCTGCCCGACGACGGCGCTTGCAGCCAGCAGGCATTGTCAGTAAACTCATCGACTGCCGCCGCCAACGGCCCAATCAATGCCGCAATCAGCGTTCCAGCTCGGATCCCGCGCCGCACCACGGAGTCGCCTGCAGCCCGCAGGCGCTCTCCCTGACCGCCCATCCACACCCTTATGCACCATCCGCCTCTGATTCTTGCCTCCGCCTCACCCCGGCGCGCCGCGCTCTTGCGCGAGGCCGGATTGGAGTTCCGGATCGTGATCGCCAAGGTCCCCGAGACGCATCCGGATCACTTCAGCCCCTCCGAATCCGCCCGCTATAACGCCCGGCGCAAAGCCATCTCGGTCGCCCTCCGGCATCCCCACTGCCTGGTCCTTGGCGCCGACACGGTCGTCAGCCTGGACCGCACCATTCTCGGCAAGCCCGGCTCGATCGCCGAAGCCGCATCGATGCTCGCCCAGCTCGCCGGCAAATCCCACCTCGTCATCACGGGCGTCTGCATGATTCACCTCGAGTCAAAACGCGAAGCCTGCTTCGCCGACGTCACCCGCGTCCATTTCCGCCCCCTCACGCCCGCTCAAATCCGCGATTATCTCGAGCGGATCGATCCTCTCGACAAGGCCGGCGCCTATGCCATCCAGGAGCAGGGCGACCTGATCGTGGACTCGATCGAAGGATCCTTTGCCAATGTTGTCGGCCTCCCCCTGGAACGCGTCCTCGAAGCCTTGCGCCGCTGGCATCCGGCCCGTTGACGCGCGGGCGCCGCCAAGATCATCCTTCCGACGGCTGCCGGAATCAGACAATCCATCCAACTGCCTCCGCGGGAATAGCATTTCATGGTTGCGTATTATGACGCTCTTGCTATTCAACAGATTCATGCTCGCCAAAGTCCACTCCGCTGCGGTCATCGGGATCGACGCCTATCCGGTCGAGGTCGAGGTCAATGCCGGCTGGGGCGACACGGTGATTGTCATTGTGGGGCTGCCGGACGCCGCGGTTCGCGAGGCGCGCGACCGGGTGATCACCGCTTTGCTGAACTCGGGGTTCAATTTCCCCCTTGGCCGAACGACGATCAACCTGGCGCCTGCCCACGTGAAGAAGGAGGGGCCCAGCTTCGATCTGCCGATCGCCGTGGGCATGCTGGCAGCCGCCGACCAGCTCGACATATCGCGGCTCGACCGCCACGTCTGCGTGGGCGAGCTCGCCCTCAACGGCGCCGTCCGCACCGTCAAGGGCGTCCTGCCGATCGCTCTGCGGGCCCGCGCCGATGGCAAGACGGGCATCCTCGTGCCTTCCGAAAACGCTGCCGAGGCAGCGGTCGTCGACGGCCTCAAGACCTACCCCGTCCGCAACCTGCGCGAGGCGGTGGCATTCCTCGAAGGAGAGCTGGCCATCCCGCCGTTCCAGGTCGACCTGGCTGAGCTGTTCGATCGGCCGGCCGAGGACGACCTCGATTTCGCCGATGTCAAAGGCCAGGAATCGGTGAAGCGCGCCCTCGAGGTGGCGGCCGCGGGCGGGCACAACATCCTGCTGATCGGCCCTCCGGGCGCCGGCAAATCGATGCTGGCCAAGCGGCTGCGGACGATCCTGCCGCCGCTCTCCCTCGAGGAGGCCCTCGAGACCAGCAAGGTCCACAGCATCGTCGGCCTCCTGTCGGCGGGCCAGGCCCTGGTGACTCGACGACCCTTCCGCGCCCCCCACCATACCGTGAGCGACGCCGGCCTCCTCGGCGGCAATATCAATCCCACCCCCGGCGAGATCTCCCTCGCCCACAACGGCGTGCTCTTCCTCGACGAGCTGCCCGAGTTCAAGCGCAACGTCCTCGAGACGCTCCGGCAGCCGCTCGAGGAAGGCACCGTCACCATCTCCCGCGCGGCCGGCTCGATGACCTTCCCCTCCCAGTTCATGCTCGTGGCCGCCATGAATCCCACTCCCGACGGCAAGATGCCCCACGAATCCCGCAGCTCGCCCCGGGAGATCCAGAACTACCTGGGCCGGATCTCCGGCCCGCTCCTCGATCGCATCGACCTTCACATCGAGGTCCCCCCCGTCCCGTTCCGCGAGATCTCGTCGTCGCGCGCCGGAGAGGGCTCCGACGATATCCGGTCGCGCGTCGTGGCGGCCCGCCTCGCGCAGCGCCAGCGCTTCGCCCATCGCCCTCGCGTGACCTGCAACGCCCGCATGGGCCCCCGCGATCTCAAGGCCTGCTGCCACCTCGACTCGCCCCTGCTCGATCTCCTCAAGGCTGCCCTCGCCGACACCGGCCTGAGCGCTCGAGCCTATGACCGCATCCTCAAAGTGGCCCGCACCATCGCCGACCTCGCCGGAAGCGAATCCATCCGGGCCGACCACCTTCTCGAGGCCGTCCAATACCGTTCCCTGGACCGGACCTACTGGAGCTGATAGGATAGGGTGCATGTCGAAGGTCTCGAGCATCGCCCACCGCAAGTTCAACCTCCGGCGGCCGGATGTGATGGCCGCGGTCCAGGCCCAGGTGCTCTCGCATTACCGGAGCGAGCTGGTCGACCGGATCCGGGCTCGGGGCCACGTCCTCCACGCCCGCGGCCTCCAGGTCAAGCTCGCCAAGGAATTCGGCTTCTGCTACGGCGTCGAGCGCGCCATCGACCTCGCGTATGCCGCCCGCAAGGCCTTCCCCGATCAGCCCATCTATATCCTCGGCGAGATCATCCACAACCCCGAGGTCAACGACCAGATCCGCGCCATGGGCATCCGCTTCCTCTCCGGCAAGGAGAAGGACGCCGACCTGGCCGACCTGCGCGAGCAGGACATCGTCATCATCCCCGCTTTCGGGGCCGAGATCGAGGTCCTCCATGCCCTCGAGAACCGCGGCTGCCGATTTGTCGACACCACATGCAGGGACGTCATGAGCGTCTGGAAACGCGTCCGCCATTACGCCGATCACTCCTACACCAGCATCATCCACGGCAAGTCCTGGCATGAGGAAACCAAGGCCACCAGCTCGCGCGCCACGGCCGGCGGCAGCGGCCATTACCTCGTGGTCTTTACCCTCGATGAAACCGATGCCGTCTGCCATTACATCCTCCACGGCGGTGACCGCCAGGCCTTCCTCGACAAGTTCCGCGGCGCCTATTCGCCCGGCTTCGACCCGGACATCCACCTCGAGGCCATCGGCGTCGCCAACCAGACGACCATGCTCCGCAACGAGACCGAGGAGGTCCAGCGCCGCCTCCGCCAGGCCATGATCGCGCGGTTCGGCGAGGCCGATCTCGACCGCCACTTCCGCTCCTTCGACACCATCTGCGGCGCCACCCAGGAGCGCCAGGACGCGCTCCAGAAGCTCCTGGCCGATCCCCTCGACCTCCTCCTGGTCATCGGCGGTTATAACTCCTCCAACACCTCCCATCTCGCCGAGATGGGCATGTCCCGCCTCCCCACTTTCTTCGTCAAGAACGCCTCCATGCTCGTCTCCAGCGATCGGATCCTGCATTTTGACCTGCACCGCAAACAGGAGATCGAGTCCCGCCACTGGCTCCATCCCGGGCCGGCCATCGTCGGGATCACCGCCGGCGCTTCCTGTCCCAACAACCTCATCGAGGATATCATCCGCCGCTTGTTCGATTTGCGGGGCATCCCCGTCCACGAGTGGCTCCCCGCCTGAGACCGGCCGCATTGCCCATCCGCCCATGCCCTGCACCCGCCACGAACTCGAGCAGCACGAGCGCCAGTGGCTCGCCCCATTCGCCCAGTTCAGCGCCGACACGCGCGGCCGCCGCTATCCCGAGCCGCCCCCCGACTGGCGAACCCAATACCAGCGCGACCGCGACCGCGTCATCCACTCGCGCGCCTTCCGCCGGCTCGAATACAAGACCCAGGTCTTCCTCAACGGCACCGGCGACCACCTGCGGACCCGCCTCACCCACACCATGGAGGTCGCCGCCATCGCCCGCAACATCGCCCGCGCCCTCCGCGTCAACGAGGACCTCGCCGAAACCATCGCCCTCGCTCATGACCTCGGCCACGCCCCCTACGGCCACAAGGGTGAGGACGCCCTCCACCAGCTCATGCGCGACCACGGCGGGTTCGAGCACAACCGCCAAAGCCTCCGCATCGTCGAGTGCCTCGAGCAAAAATACCCCGCGTTCCCCGGCCTGAACCTCACCCTCGAGGTCCGCGAAGGCCTTGCCAAGCATTCCACCCCCTACGATCATCCCGCAGGCCCCGCCGCCGCCCCTTCCTCCTCCCTCGAAGCCCAGATCGCCAACCTCGCCGACGAGATCGCCTACTACAGCCACGACCTCGACGACGGCATCGACTCCGGCCTCCTCGACGAGGACCGCCTCGAACGCGACGTCCGCATCTGGCACGACGCCGCCTCCCAGGTCCGCCGCGAGCAGGGTCTCCTGCCCGACGAGTGCCGCCGCTACTTCACCATCCGCTGCCTCATCGACAGCCAGATCCGCGACGTCGTCCTCCACACCGAGCTCCGGCTCCAGCAGGCCGGCGTCGGCTCCGCCGACGCCGTCCGGCGCCAGCCCGAGCCCATCGTCCAATACAGCCCCCAGCGCCAGGCCCTCAACATCGAGCTCCGCCAGTACCTCCACCAGAACCTCTACTTCAATCCTGAGGTCCACGAGCCCAACCTCCGCGCCGTCCGCCTTCTCGAGAAGCTGTTCCATTTCTACCTCGCCCACCCCGGCGAGATCGGCGAGCAATCCCGCAAGCGCGCCGATGGCTCGGGCGTTCACCGGGCCGTGTGCGATTACCTGGCCGGCATGACCGACCGCTACGTCCTACTCGAATACCAGCGCTGCATCGGCCCCATCCCCTGATCGCCTCCCGCCCGCCTCCCTTGCCGGAGCGGATTTGCCGTTGCATTCGACCTCCCCCATCCTCTAGGGTGGCGCCCGATATTATATGAAACCCAGCACCAATTCCGCCCTTTCATCCCATCCGCTTTCTCGCCGCCGGTTCCTCGCTCGCGGCGCCGGCGCAGCGGCCGCCTTCTTCGCGGTCCAGCCCCACATCCTCGGCCTCCGCGGCGCCACGCCCCCCAGCCAGAAGCTCAACATCGCCGGCATCGGCATCGGCGGCCAAGGCTTCTCCGACCTCCGCCAGATGGAGTCGGAGAACATCGTCGCCCTCTGCGACGTGGACTGGAACCACGCCGCCCGCGTTTTCCGCCGCTATCCCCAGGCCAAACAGCACAAGGACTACCGCCGGATGCTCGACACGCAGAAGGACATCGACGCCGTCGTGGTGGCCACTCCCGATCACACCCATGCCTTTGCCAGCATGCGCGCCATCCGTCTTGGCAAGCATGTCTACTGCGAGAAACCTCTCACCCATTCCGTCTGGGAAGCCCGCCAGCTGGCCCTCGCTGCTCGCGAGCACCGGGTCGCCACCCAGATGGGCAACCAGGGCCAGGCCTCCGAGGAAACACGCCAGCTCTGCGAGATGGTCGCCGCCGGCGCCATCGGCCCCGTCCGCGAAGCCCACATCTGGACTGACCGCCCCTCGCGCGGCCTTCTCGATGAATACTGGCCCCAGGGCGTCTCCCGTCCTGCCGACACGCCGGCCGTGCCCGACGCGCTCGAGTGGGATCTCTGGCTCGGCCCCGCCCCCGCCCGCTCCTATCATCCCGCCTACCACCCCTTCAAATGGCGCGGCTGGTGGGACTTCGGCACCGGCGCGCTCGGCGACATCGGCTGCCACGCCATGGACCCCGTCTTCCGGGCGCTCCAGCTTGGGCATCCCCTGACCGTCGAGGCAGTCTCCAGCCGGGTCAACGATGAAACCTACCCCCTCTCCTCGATCGTCCGCTACCAGTTCCCCGCCCGGGGCGATATGCCCGCGCTCGCGTTGACCTGGTACGACGGCGGCCTGCGCCCCGCCCGGCCCGACGAGCTCGAGCCCGAACGCGAGTTCGGATCCAACGGCCGCCTGCTGGTCGGCGATCGAGGCAAGATCCTCGGCACGCAAATCATCCCCCAGGCCAAGGCCCGCGAGTTTGGCGTGCCTCCCAAGACCATCCCGCGGTCCCCCGGCCATTACATCGAGTGGATCAATGCCTGCAAGGGGGGCGCGCCCGCCGGTTCCCATTTCGACTGGGCCGGCCCTTTGGCCGAGGTCGTTCTGCTGGGCAATATCGCCTTGCGCCGCGCGCTCCGCGAGGAGCTCACCCGCACCAAGCTCCACTGGGATGGCCCCAGCCTCCGCGTCACCAACCTCGAGGCCGCCAATCAATACATCCGCCGCGAGTATCGCCCTGGCTGGACGCTGTAGCCCCCCGATGAGCGATTGGAGCCGGGAGCTGCTGGCAGGTTTGGCAGTGCTGTTCATCGGGCTGTCCAAGGCCGGCTTTGGGGGCGGCCTCGGCATGCTCACCACGCCCCTGTGCGCGCTGGCCTTCGACGCCCGGGTCGCGATCGGCGTCATCCTCCCCCTCCTGTGCGCCGGGGATGTCTTCTCCCTTTACCATTACTGGCGCAAGTGGGACCGCTCCAACCTCCGCTACCTCCTCCCCGGCGTCGTTGTCGGAGTCCTCCTCGGAGTCCAGCTCATCGGCAACGTCTCCGACCGCCAGCTCAACCTCGCCATCGGCATCCTCGCCGTCTCCTTCGTGCTGTTCCAGTTCACCAAAGAGCGGATCCTGCAAGCCCACGGCGTCTTCCGGCCCAACCACGCCCTCGGCGTCCCCTGCGGGATCGGAGCCGGGTTCACCTCGAGCATCGCGCACGGGGCCGGCCCCGTCATCAGCGTGTTCCTCCTGCCCCAGAAGCTGCCCAAGGAAATCTACGTCGGCACCACCGTCCTCATCTTCACCTGGATCAACTGGATCAAGATGCCCTTCTTCATCGCCCGCGGCATCATCCACGCCGACACCCTTCGCATCAGCCTCTTCTTCCTCCCGTTGATCCCCGTCGGGGTTTGGCTCGGCGTGTGGCTCAACCGGCGCGTCTCCGAAGGCCTGTTCACCCAGCTGATCTACTGGTTCACCCTGCTCGCCGGCCTCCAGCTGATCTTCAACTTCAAATGGCGCTAGTGTGAGACACCGCTAGGGACCCCGCCGGATATCGTCCCCAACCTGCGCCTCTCCCGCCACGAGATCGCCCACGGTGTTGCTGTGATACGCCGGGCCGGTGATCTTCACCTCTCCCACCTTTACCCCATTGCGATAGACGCCCAGCTGCGCGCCCACCGCCGGCAGCGGGTTCAGCGCAAAATCCAGAACCGCATACCGGAGCGCCCCGTTCACCGACGCCACCTTGCCCACAAACGCCTCCTCGACCCGAATGACGGTGTTCCCGTTGGTGTAAACCCCTTCCCCTCCCGGCTGTTGCGTCGCCGCAGCCGCCTGCCCGCCCGAAGCCCCCGCCTTGTGCGACGCGCAGCCTGAAGCCAGGCATCCCGCCACGATGACTGCAATCCAAATGCGCATGGCCGCAGTTAATACTCATCGGCGCGGACCGTCAATCCGCAAAGTGCCTCCGGCCGCCGCGCGGCCCCGCTGTTTTTGAGCGCCCCGGGCTGTTTTTGTTTTGCCTTCATCGGCCGTCCGGCTCAGATTGTCGCTGTCGCCGACGATGAAAACCGCTTACGAACTCGCCATGGAACGGCTCGGAAAGTCCGGGCCATCTCCCAAGCTCACCGACGCGCAGAGGAAGGCGCTGGCCGAGCTGGATGCGAAATACACCGCCAAAATCGCCGAGCTCGAGCTGCTCGCCCGCGACCGGATCGCGCAGGCCGAAGCCCAGGGCGATGCCGAGTCCGCCGAGACCATCCGCCAGCAGCTCGTCTGCGATCGCCAATCCCAGCGCGCCGAGCTCGAATCCCGCAAGGAACAGGTGCGCCAGAGCGCCGCTTGAGCGATGAAGGCCATCCGCGTCCACCAGTTCGGCGATCCCCAGGTGCTCCAGCTCGTGGATGCGCCCGACCCCCGTCCCGGCTCGCACCAGGCCCTCATCCGCGTCCGCTGCGCCGGCGTCAATCCCGTCGAAACCTACATCCGCTCCGGCAAATACGGCCGCTTGCCTCCGCTCCCTTACACTCCCGGCTCCGACGCCGCCGGCGAGATCGAGGTCGTGGGGCCGGATGTCCACCGCTGGAAGCCGGGCGACCGCGTCTACACCTCCGGCTCACTCACCGGCGTCTATGCGGAGAAGACACTCTGCCGCTGCAACCAGATCCATCCTCTGCCCGATGCCGTCACCTTCGAGCAGGGGGCTGCTGTGGGCGTGCCCTACGCAACCGCCTGGCGCGCCCTGTTCCAGCGCGGCCGGGCCGCGCCCGGGGAATCCGTCCTCGTCCATGGGGCCAGCGGGGGGGTCGGGATCGCCGCCGTGCAGATCGCGCGCGCCCATGGCCTCCGCGTCATTGGCACCGCAGGCACCGAGGCTGGAAGGCGCCTGGTCGCCGAGCAGGGCGCCCACCATGTCCTCGACCACCGCCAGCCCGATTATCCCGCCGCCCTCCTCGATCTCACCGGCAACCACGGCGTCCACCTCGTCCTCGAGATGCTCGCCAACGTCAACCTCGGACGCGACCTCAGCCTCCTTGCGCGCCACGGACGCATCGTCATCATCGGCTCCCGCGGCCCCATCGAGATCAATCCCCGCGATGCCATGAGCCGCGATGCCGATATCCTCGGCATGATGCTCTTCAATGCCCCGGAAGCCGAGCTCGAGATGGTCCATGCGGCCCTCGTCGCCGGGCTCGAGCGCGGCTTTCTTCAGCCCGTCGTCGGCCGCAGGCTCCCCGTCGCCAATGCTGCCGAAGCCCACCGCCTCATCCTCGAGCCGGGCGCCCTTGGCAAGATCGTCCTTCAAACCTGACCGGCCCGCGCCGGTCCCGCCGCCGGTTCCTTGACGCTGGCATGAATCCTGCCTACGTTATGCAGGATCCAATCGAGTCGAGGCCGCCATGAAAAGATACCTAAGGGTCTGTGCAAAAATTAATTCCGATTTTGCTGGAGGGGATTGGGCGGGCTGGCAAGGCGCGACGAGCGAGCATACCCGCGCGGTCTGTGAGCGAGGAGCAACACAGCCAGGCCGCCCAAGGCCCCCAGCCCTGCGGGGCGGGGCGGCGCCGGGCCATCTGCTTCGTGGCTCGGTCGGTCGAGTATCGCAGGGGGATACACTCCCTCCCTTGCGCCTCGCATCGGGCCCGGCGGCGCTCCCGCCAAAATCGGAAGTAATTTTTGCACAGACCCTAAGGTTGTTGCCGGTGTCGGTCGCGCTGTTGCTGTTGTTCATCGCGCAGATCGGCGCCCTCACCGCCGCCACCGCCCAGCCCGCGATTACGGATATCCGCCTCGAGGGCGGTCAAGTCGTCGTTGTTGTCCGCGTGCCCCCAGGCCTGCAGCAGGTCACCCTCCAGAGCCGGTCGCGGCTCGGGGAGGGCGCCTGGGTCCACCGCGCCGTCGAACGCCCCAATGGCTCCGCCGGCTCCATCACCTTCCGCCTCCCCCAATCCCCCGGTCTCGAGCTGTTCCGCGTCCGCGGCGATGCAGAGGTCGCCCTGTCCGGCACCCTGTTCCAGGGAGCGACCGGATTCCAGGGCGCACCCTCGTCCTCTCCCGACGCCATTCTCTATCGCAACGGCTTCGACGCCTTGGGCTCTGGCGCGCCCGGCACACCGGCCGTCGATGCCCCGCGCGCGGTCCAGGAGTCCGATATCTGGAAGATCCAGGGCGACCGTCTTTTCTTCTTCAACCAGTACCGCGGCCTCCAGGTCATCGACATCGCCGATGCCAGCGCGCCTGTGCTGCGCGGCGCTCTCGAACTGGCCGCAGCCGGCGAGCAGCTCCACCTGCTCGGCGACCGCCACGTCGTCCTCCTGGCTCGCGACGATTGCCAGTACGACGCCGCCAACGGCCAAAGCCAGATCCTGGTCGTGCGGATCGACCAGGAGAGCCCCGCTATCGTCGCCCGGCAGGCCGTGCCCGGCAGCATCCAGGCCCAGGAAAACCGGCTCGTGGGCAGCGTCCTCTACCTCACCTCTCAAGTCTATCGGCCTGTCGCCGGCGATTCCGGAGGCGCCTGGGAGTCCGTCGTCCAGGTCAGCTCCATCGACCTGGCTCAGCCCGAATCCCCCGTCCTGCGCGATGCGATCGTCTACCCCGGATACTCCTACACCGTGATGGCGACGGACCGGTTCCTGTTCGTGGCCTCCACGTCCTACTCGAGCCGGCAAAACGGATATCCCATCTACTGCATCGACATTTCCGATCCGACCGGGATCATGCGCCCCACCGCCGAGATCCCCTCGCCAGGCCCCGTCCAGAGGAAGTTCAACATGAACCTCCGCGATGACGTGTTCACGACCGTGACCGAGTCCAGTGTCGGCAGCGCCCGGACCGTCTCTGTCCATGCCTACAGCATGCAGGATCCATTCAACCCCCGCCGCCTTGGCCGCCTGGATCTGGTCACCCAGGAATCCCTCACCGCATCGCTCTTCGAAGGGACCCGGCTCTACGTGGTCACGTTCCTGCGGGTCGATCCCCTGTGGGTTGTCGATCTCGCGGACCCCAGCCAGCCGGTTGTCCTCGGCGAGCTGACGATCCCGGGCTGGTCCACTTACCTCCATCCGCTCGGCGATCGCCTCGTGGCCGTCGGGACGGACAACACGGACGGCTGGAGGGTTGCGGTGTCGCTGTTCAATGTGCAGGACCCGACCCGCCCCAGCCTGATGAGCAAGGTGTTGCTCGGGCAGAACTGGTCCTCGAGCGAAGCCAACTTCGACGAGAAAGCATTCAACGTGTTGCCGCCGGAAGGCTCCGATCCCGGCCTGATCCTCGTCCCCTACCAGGGCGATTACCAGGATGGCTATGCCTCCCGTGTCCAGCTCATCGACCTGCGGGTCTCCCACACGCCCGCCGACCGCCTCGAGGCCCGGGGCGTCATCGAGCACCGCACCCAGGCCCGCCGCACCGCCGTCCGTCAAAACACCATCCTCTCCATCTCCGGCCAGGAGCTGCTCTCCGTCAACGCCGCCGACCGCGACCACCCCGAAGTCACCCATTCCCTCGAGCTGTCCTGGCCCGTCAACCGTCTCTTCGTGGCCGGCGATTTCCTGATCGAGATCGCCGACCAGCCCGCTGCCAGCCCCGCCGGCCGACCCGTCCTGCGCGTCGCCCCCGCCGCCGATCCGGCCCGCGTCCTGCGCCTCCTCCCGCTCGATGCCAGCCTGCCCGTCGCCGGGGCGGCTCGCCAGGGCGATCGCCTCTACATCGCCCAGACCGATCCCTCCTTCTATTATTATGTCATGCCTCTGGCCGATCCCGCCAACCCATCCGACCCTCCCGCCCGCCCGATCGTCCTCACCGTGCTCGACCTCGCGCAACTGCCCGATCTCTCCATCGCAGGATCCACCACGGCCAATCTCGGCGAGCAATCCGTCTGCGCGCTCCGCCCCCTCTGGCCCAAACCCGGACTCCTGGTCTGGCAAGGATCTGTCGCCAGCCACTATTGGTGGCGGTGGGATTCTCCCCTGGTCGGGATCGACCTGTTCGCCCCCTCGATGTGGCGCGGATGGTACGGGGGCGACAGCGGGCGCCTCCTGGCCTTCGATGTCGCCGACCCCGCCCAGCCCCGGCTCGCCTCCGACCTGAACCTCGCCGGCAACTCATGGTGGAATTTCAGCCCGGCCGTCGCTGCCAACGGATGCCTCTTCCTCAGCCACCAGGCATCCGAATTCCTCGAAGGCGTCCTCTCCCCCTACACCCCGGCTCCGGTCATTCGATGGGATCCCGTGAAGAACGTCTACGTCACGGAGATCATGCCGCCTGGCACCTGGGTGCAAAAGGACTTCCTCGATGTCATCGATTACACCGATCCCGCCCACCCGGAAGCCCGCGCCCCCGTCAACATCCCCGGCAGGCTCCAGGGCATCTCCCATGTCTCCGATCTCGGCGCCCTCCTCTACACGGCCGGACCTCACTGGAATGCCGATTGGACCACCGACTGGACCGATTTCCTCGACGTCTGCGCCTATGATGGCGTCTCCGCCTCCTGGGTCGCCGCGATGCCGCTCTCGAAGGAATGGCCTCACCCCGTCGCCGTCCACGAGGGCTTTATCTATATCGGCGCGCCGGACTCGGCGAGCCAAGGTCACCGCCTCGAAACCTGGACGCTCGATCAAGGCGCCCGCAAGCTCGTCCGGGCCGGCTCCGTCGAGGTCAGCCAGCCCGTGTCGGCGATCGCCGGGTTCGACTCGCTCCTGGTGAGCCAATCGAGCATGGGCGATTTCACCTTGTGGGACCAGACCGATCCCGCCCGGCTCGAGTCGGTCGGCGCCGGCCAGCCGCCCGCCTGCTATGGCGCCAACCTCGACCAGGCCGATGGGCGGCTCGATGGCGGGCTCTGGCTGCCCATGGGCGATTACGGGGTGCGCTTCATCCCCGCGCAACCGTAAGGGTCTGCCCCCGTCATCCCAAGTTGTTTTTGTGCTGCCTGCCGGCTGCGTGATACCCTGCCGTCCGGAACGATGAAACGCGTGCTTCTTTTCATGGCGGGCATCGCCGGCGGCTGGGGATGCCTCCTGGCTCTTCTCTCCGGCTGCCGGCCTGCGGCCGATCCCGCTCCGGATGCGCCCCCGTCCCAGCCGGTCGTCATCGGCGTCTCCTTGCTGAATCTCTCCTCCGAATTCATTGTCATGCTCCACCGGGCCATGGAGGACCAGGCCCGGCAGCTCGGCGTCCGCCTCGTCGTCAGCGACGCCCAGCGCAACGCCGAACGCCAGGTCCAGCAAGTCGAGAGCTTCGTCGCCCAGCGCGTCCACGCCATCGTCCTGAACCCGTGCGAGGTCGAAGCCAGCTCGCCCGCCGTCGACAGAGCCCTTGCCGCCGGCATCCCCATCGTCAATGTCAATTCCGAGACTCGCTCATCTCCCACCGCCTTTGTCGGCTCTCGCGACGAGGAATCCGCCCGCATCGCGATGGAGTACATCGCCCGCCGCCTCGAGGGCCAAGGCAACGTCGTCATGATCCACGGTTTCATGGGGCAGGCCGCGCAGATCAAACGCGACCAGGGCGCCCGCGATGTCCTCGCCCGCTATCCCGCCCTCAAGCTCCTGGCCGAGCAGACCGCGGATTGGGATCGCGCCAAAGCCATGGCGCTCATGGAGAACTGGATCCAGGCCCACGGCGCCAAGATCCACGCCGTCTTCGCCCAGAACGACGAGATGGCCATGGGCGCCCTTATCGCCCTCGAGCAGTCCCGGCTCAAGGACCGGATCGTCGTCGGGATCGATGCCATCGCCGACGCCCTGCAGGCGATCCAGCAAGGCCGCCTCGACGCCACCGTCTTCCAGGACGCCCGCGCCCAGGGAAGCACCGCCATCCTCACCGCCCTTCAAATCGTCCGCCACCAGCCTTTCGAACCATCGGTCTTCATCCCCTTCCGGTTGATCACCCGCAACTCCGTTCTCCCTGGCGCCAGCCCCGTGGCCCCTCCTTGACGGCCGGCGGCCATCCCGACCCTTGACCCATCGTAGCCGCCGATGGTAACGAGGCGGACCTTGATTCGGATGAAAGATAAGACGATGGGGTCGCATCTAACCGGACTTTCGCAACTGGAGGGATTCGTCATGCGTAAGTCCTTGATAAATCGCCTTCCGACCTCAAAGGTCTGCACCAAACCTCGGTGGTGACTCAGAGCGTCGGATCGACTAAATCCGCTTTGGCCGTGATCCGCGGTGGTGGTTGATCCGGCAGCTCCCAGCCCAGTTGTGCCAGCAGGATCTTCTGGTCCTTCTCCGGTTGGGTGTAGCGCCGGAACACCAGCTCCCGCCCGTCGGTCGTGGGAAAGTGCACATCCACCATCTGGATGGCGGCGAACTTCTCCAGCACAGCCCGCGTGGTCAACCCGCCTGCCAGCTTGCGCAAGTGCCCCCGCAGCGTCGAATCCAGCCGCTGCCGGCTCCGCCGCGATACCCATCCCGCCTCCACCCGCGCATCCAATCGAGAAGTGCGGCAGGCTCATCACAACGGAGGGCTCAAAAAGCGCCAATCAACCATTGACATCAGGCTAGTCTATACAGTAGTCTATCGCCATGCAAGCAGAATATGTGATGAAAGTGCAGGTCATTCGATCCCGGCAGCGCCCGCCCCGCTTCTTTGTGAACCTGCCCTTGCCCCTGGCCGCGGCTTTGGATGTCCAGGCGGGCGAGCGGGTGCAGTGGCAACTGATCGGCCGGTCGGACTTGCGCTTGTTGCGCCTCGAAGCCCTGCCCCCCCACTCGAAAACCTAAAAATTAGTCAGAACGCTTTTTCAGCAGAATCGAACCTTGACCCTTGATGCACCGTAGCCGCCGAGGTAATCCCTTCCCGACGGTTGACACAAGATCACAACTCTACCTAGAATCCTCCAAAAACCAATGTTCAAGGACCGGATTCATCGACATTCGCGTCGAGCCTTTCTCCAGGCCGCCAGCGCGCTGGGATGGATCGGGCTCATCCAGAGACCCGCCGCGCCGACAGCTCGCGCCGACGCCCCGGCCGCCATTGCCCCGGAGCCCGACCCTTTTTGTGCGCTGGCCTGTCGCCTGGCCAATTATGGCCCCTTCGCGGCGTCGGCCTGGGCGCATCTGCCGTCGATCGGCGTTCGATACGTGTTCATGGACGCGCCCGCTTCCGATCAGGTCGATGCCGTCCGCCAACGGCTGGCGCAATGCTCGCTCACGCCCGTCGTCCTGCGCGCCAATGCCGATCTCTCCCAGCCCGCCGGCCTGGACCATCTCGATCAGCAGCTCGCTGCCTGCGCCCGGCTCGGCGTTCCCTATCTCTTTTTCTCCCCCAAACGGCGCGACACTCCCAAGGCAGCCATGTATGACCGCCTTCGCCAGGCGGGCCGGCGCGCCGCCCGCCACGGAGTCGTCATCGCCCTCGAAACACATCCGGACCTCGGCGCCAATGCCGGCGAGCATCTCGAGACCATGGCCCGCGTCGATCACCCCAACGTCCGGGTCAACTTCGATACCGGCAACATCCACTTCTACAACGCAACCGCCCGGGCTGCCGACGAGCTCGAGAAGATCATCGATCACGTCGCCACCGTCGAGGTCAAGGACCATAACGGCAAGGCCGGCGACTGGCACTTCCCGGCGCTCGGCCGCGGCATTGTCGATTTCCCCCGGATCTTCCGCATTCTCGACCAGCACCGCTACCGGGGGCCGGTCACCATCGAGATCGAAGGCATCCAGGGCGTGCCTCGAACGGAGCCGGAGATCAAACAAGACATCGAGGATTCGGTCGCGTTTCTCCGGTCCCTGCGCCGGTTCCGATGACGCGGGCCTGCCTCTTCCATCGCCGACATCGAATGGCTCATGAAACGAAAGGACGTGTCCGGATAGCGCTGGCGCCGTCCCGAGCCCTTTCCTCAGGGCCTGTGCAAAAATTACTTCCGATTTTGGCGGGAGCGCCGCCGGGCCCGATGCGAGGCGCAAGGGAGGGAGTGTATCCCCTGCGATACTCGACCGGCCGAGCAACGAAGCAGATGGCCCGGCGCCGCCCCGCCCCTGCGGGCTGGGTGCCTTGGGCGCGCTGGCTGTGTTGCTCCTCGCTCACAGACCGCGCGGGTATGCTCGCTCGTCGCGCCTTGCCAGCCCGCCCAATCCCCTCCAGCAAAATGGGAATTAATTTTTGCACAGACCCTTAGCCGACTCTCATGCCTGATTCACCCTCGCCCGCCGCCCCGGTCCGCGATGACCGGTTCCCGCCTGGCATCCCCTACATCGTCGGCAACGAGGGCGCGGAACGCTTCTCGTTCTACGGGATGCGCCAGATCCTCTACATCTACCTGGTGGGCCTCTTCTTGGGATTCGCCGCCGAGCCGGCGGTCGATCCCGACCTGCTCGCCGCCTCGAAGGTGCGGGCCACCCAAATCACGCACCTGTTCATGGCCGGCGTCTACCTCTTCCCGATGATCGGCGCCATCCTCGCAGACCGCCTGCTGGGCAAGTACCGGGTGATTCTCTGGATCTCCCTCATCTACTGCGCCGGGCATGCGGCGATGGCCATGGCGGGCCGGGCTGGCGCCACCGGCAACATCCCGTGGGCGGAGTCGGCCGCCTTCGCCGGCCTGGCGCTCATCGCGCTCGGCTCCGGAGGCATCAAGCCCTGCGTCTCCGCCAACGTCGGCGACCAGTTCACCGCGCGCAACAGCCACCTCGTCACCCGCGTCTTCCAGGTCTTCTATTTCATCATCAATTTCGGCTCGTTCTTCGCCAGCCTGCTCACCCCGTTCCTATACCAGCGCTGGGGCGCCGAGGTCGCCTTTGGTGTCCCGGGTGTCCTGATGGCCGTCGCCACCTTCGTGTTCTGGCTCGGCCGAAAACGCTTTGTGCGCATCCCGCCCAAGCCTGGCGGCCGGCTCGGGTTTCTGGATTTCATCACCTCCTCGCTTCTGATCGTCCCCGTGCTGGTGGTGGTGGGAGTGGGAGCTGCTGCCGCGGAGCAGGTGGTGTCGGCGGCGATGAACGGCCCCTCGGGCGCAGTCGCCCAGGCCGCCTCGAACATCGCCCGCCAATACTGGCCCTACGCCGTCCTCGCCGTGGCCGCTCCCCTGGCCGGGCTCGCCTTGTTCGGCTTGCGCCAGCGGATCCAAACCGATACGGGCTTTCTATCCATCCTGCTCTTCAGCCTCCGCCATCGCCGGGCGCGCGCCGCGGCCGACGATTTTTGGGCCCCCGCCCGCCGCCGGTTTGGCGAGGAGGCCGCCGAAGGCCCGCCCGCCGTCCTGCGCATCCTGCTGGTCTTCTCCATGGTCAGCGTGTTCTGGGCCCTCTTCGATCAGCACTCCTCGACCTGGATCGAGCAGGCCAAGTCGATGAACCTTGCCTTCACGGTGCCCACCATCCTCTGGAACGGCTGGGTCGTTCCCGGAACGATTCTCGGCGCGCTGGCGGGCGCGATCGGCTTGTTCCGATGGGTGTCCAATCGGCCCGTCTCGCGATCCGCCGCACTCGCCGCGATGGCCGGCCTTGTCCTCTGGGGATTGATTGCAGCCATTCTGCAGGCGGTCTATGGAGGCGCTCGGTCCATCGAGCTGCTGCCCGCTCAAATCGCCGCCCTCAATCCGCTCCTGGTCATGATCATCATCCCCGCGCTCAACGCGGCCATCCTCGAGCCGTGCGCGCGCCGCGGCCGCCCCCTGGCCCCGCTCACCCGGATGACCATCGGCATGTTCATCGCCGCCGCGTCTTTTGTCGCCGTGGCCCTCCTCCAGGCCCGGATCGATTCCGCCGGCCCGGGGCGCATCCACGTGTTCTGGCAGCTCATTCCGTTCCTGCTCCTGACCGCCGCCGAGGTCCTGGTCTCCGTCACCGGGCTTGAGTTCGCCTACACCCAGGCGCCCCGCGCCATGAAATCCACCATCGTCGGTTGCTGGCAGCTGTGCGTCACGCTCGGCAATGTCCTTGTCGCTCTTCTCGCCCCCCTCCAGCGCCTGTCGCTCGCCACCTTTTTCTGGGTCTTCGCCGGCCTGATGGCCGCCGCGGCATTCCTCTTCCTGGTGCTGTCTTTTCGCTACCGCGGGAAAACCTACCTCCAAAAGGAAGGCTGATCCGGCAGGCAGGGCCGGCTCGCCCGGTGTCTGCGGTCCGGCTTCGGCTCCCCTGGCCGCAGCGCGCGCCCGCAGCGGGCCCTGTTCACGGCCTCTGCGCAGGCGCAGCCTCGGCCCCGGGGCCCGACAGCACCGCCATGGCAATCGCATGGTGAGCCGTGTGGCTCAGGCTGATCCGCAAGTCGTCAGCGCCGCGCTCGGCCATCAGCCCGCGGGCTTTCCCGTGCAGGATCACAAACGGCTCGCCCGAAGGCTGCCGGCCCACCTCCAGATCGAGCCAGCTCAGCCGGGCGCCGATGCCCGTCCCGAAGGCCTTGCTGATCGCCTCCTTGGCCGCGAATCGCGCCGCCACGTGCAGCACCGGATCCCGATACTGCCGGCAATACTCGATCTCCCCCGGGCGCAAGACGCGCTCGAGAAACCGATCCCCAAACCGGCCCAGCGTGGCTCGCATCCGATCCACCTCGACCAGGTCGATCCCGGTGCCGAGAATCATGGGCCAGGATATTCCCGCATCGCGTTGAGCATCTCCCGCACCGCCTGCGCCAGCCCGACGGTGATCGCGCGGCTGATGATGCTGTGCCCGATGTTGAGCTCGACCAGGTGCGGCACATCGAACAGCCCCCGGAGATTCTGGCAGCTCAATCCATGGCCTGCGTTCACGCGCAGGCCGAGCTCGCCGGCCTGGCGCGCAGCGGCCGCCAGGCGGCCCGCCTCCATCCCCCAGTCCGCGGATCGCGAATACGCCTCTGCCATCGCACCCGTATGCAGCTCGATCCACCCGGCGCCCACCCGGGCCGCCGCCTCCACCTGGATCGGATCCGGGGCGATAAACAAGCTCACTTCGATCCCCGCCCCTGCAAACCGGGCGCAGCTTCTTTTCAGCGCCGCTTCCTGGCCCGCCACATCCAGACCCCCTTCGGTGGTGACCTCCTCCCGCCGCTCCGGCACCATGCACACGATGTCCGGACGCAAGCGCAGCGCGATGTCGAGGATCTCCGGCACATTGGCCATCTCCAGGTTCAATCGGGTCCGGACCTCCCGGCGCAGCCGCCAGATGTCCCGGTCCTGGATGTGGCGGCGATCCTCCCGCAAATGGGCCGTGATCCCATGAGCGCCCGACTCCTCGCAGATCCGGGCCGCCGCGACCGGATCCGGCTCGCCTCCCTCGATCCCCCGGTACCGGGCCTGCCGCAAGGTCGCCACATGATCGATGTTGACGCCGAGCTTCAGCATAACCTCAAGCCGCCCTCGTCACCGCCGCCGGGCATCCGCGCTCGCAGGCGGCAGAGCATATCCAAACAGCGGGAACCGCGGATCGTCGATCGCGTTGACCAGCAGCACCAGCTCCGTCGCCGTCAATCCCAAGTGCCCGCGCCGGCTCAGCAAATACCGGGTCGGCGTCTCCCGCGTGATCTCGGTCACCGTGTTCCCCAAGAACCGCGCCACGGCGTCCAGCCATGTCTGCTCCAGGGTGGCCGGCCGGTTCAGATCCGGGCGGATCGGGATCGTCTCGGGGGGCGCCGCGATCCGCAGGATCTGGCCCAGCACCTTCACCTGCAGCAGCCGCTCCCCGGTGATCTCCCACGAGTAGAAGACCTGGTTGCTCCGGCCGGCCACCTGGCTCCACAGCTCCGTCGGCGCCGGGTTCGTGTTCGGCGCAGAAGCGAACAGGCCGAACTGCACAAAACGATCCGACCCGTCCACCGCCGCGCACGCATACGGTACCAGCACCGGCAGCCCCGTCCAGACCAGGATCGTCTCGTTGGTCACCCACTGGACCTTGCCCAGCCCGCGCTGGGTCAGGTTCGACGCCCAGCCGCTCAAGCTGGCCTCGGCCATCCGGCGGACCACGTTCGTCGTCGACCGCGTTGGAATCGCCCCGAACACCTGGAACGGCGCCGCGCCCTGCGCCCAGAAAAAGACCTGGTCGGGCCAGGGGTTCCATGGCAGGCGTTTCAGGAAGTCGCACTCCTTGAGCCACGATCCCACGCCCTGCGCCGCCGTGAAGCTGATCAGCGGCTCGCGCACGAGATTGGTCGGCAGCTGCCAGGGCGCCCAGCTCCACTCGGGCGCCTCCTGCCAGTTCATCTCGAGCCGAGCCCGAACGTTCTCCTTCTCCGGTCCGACCGTCAGCCGCCACAGCGACCCGCTGGCCTGCCCGCTGGCTTTCCCCAAGCCCGACGGCCACAGCGAGCGCGCCGCCGCCCAGTTCCAGTCCAGCTTCAGCCAGATGCCCCGATCGGCCTGGACCGGCCGCCCCTCCCGCTCCACCGCTGATAGCCACGGCGCCATCAGCGACGCCGGATCCGCGCTCCATCCCATCAAACACCATTCCCCTGCCCGGAGAAAACGAAACCCCTCCGATCCATCCCTGCCGCGCATCTCCCAGCCGCGTCCCTGTCCCTGCCGGCATTCGTCGGCGGGATTCATGCCCCAGGATCCCAGCACCTTCCGCAAGCCGTCCGACCAATCCTCCCCTCGCGCGCTCGAGAGCCGCACGGCCATCGCCCAGCCCCATCGCCCCGCGGCATTGCACCGGATCTCCACCGCCGATTCGGATCGCCACCAGTCCTGCCACAATGGCTTGAAGATCGCCTCATGGTCGGGCGCGCCGGCATCGAGCCGGCGGCGCAAAAGCTCCCGGGGCGCTCGCGCCATCCGCTCCGCCAACACCGCCCTCAATTCCCCGCTGGCTGGCATCGCCGCCATCTCCTTCCACCACCTCGCGCCCCCTCCCACGACCGCATCCGATCCTGCAAAATAGAGCCGCGCCACCAGCGCATCGCCCCGGCTCTCCGCTCCGGCCCCCCCGCACGCTGCCGCCATCCCCGCCATCCAAAGCCATCCCGCGATTCTCCGTTTCATATCCGGCGGTTTTTGCCAGATCAACCCGGAATAGGCAAATCCATTTCGCTGCCCGCCGCGTGGAATTGACACGCGTCCCGCCAGTTGTCTAATATGCGTCTGGCTGGATCAGCAGGGACGACCGATGAGCTCGCTCCTCAATCTACACGTGCTGGTGCTCAACCGGCTATGGCAGGCAGTCAATGTCTGCACCGCTCGCCGGGCCCTCACCTTGTTGTTCCAGGGGCACGCGCAGGCCGTGCTCGGCAATCCCGACGGCTCCTTCGAGACCCTCAGCTTCCACGAGTGGCGCGATCTCTCCGAGCAGGAGCCCCACCCCGAGTCAGTCCAGACCATCTCCTTCCGCATCCGCGTGCCTCGGGTGATCATGCTCCTGGTCTTCGACCGCATGCCCAAGAAAGAGGTCAAGTTCACGCGCCATAACATCTTCGAGCGCGATCACAACACCTGCCAATACTGCGGGCGCATCTGCGATCGCACCGACCTCAACCTCGATCACGTCATCCCCCGGGATCGGGGCGGGCCCACCTCCTGGGAGAACATCGTCTGCTCCTGTATCGAGTGCAACACGCGCAAGGCCAACCGCACCCCCCAGGAAGCCGCCATGCGCCTGATCCGAAAGCCCCGCCGACCCAAGTGGCGGCCCTTCCTCCAGATCCACATCGGCCTACGCTGCCACGACAGCTGGCGCCACTTCATCGACCTGGCCTACTGGAACGTCGAGCTCGGCGAGGATCTCTGATCCCCCCGCGCCTCCGCCGTCCTTTTCATCGCGCAGAACCGCGGGCCGCACATCGAGCAATAGTGGGCCGCCCCCATCGCCTCCGGCGGCTCATACTCACCGCGAAACCGCCGCGCCGTGTCCGGATCCAGGCTCAGGTTGAACTGGTCCTCCCATCGGAACTCGAATCGCGCCTTGCTCAGCGCGTCATCGCGGCATCGCGCGCCCGGATGCCCGCGGGCCAGGTCTGCCGCATGGGCCGCGATCTTGTAGGCGATCACCCCCGCCTTGACATCCTCCCGATCGGGCAGCCCCAGGTGCTCCTTCGGTGTCACGTAGCAGAGCAGCGCGCAGCCGTGCCACCCGATCACCGCTGCGCCGATCGCGCTCGCCAGATGATCGTGGCCGGCCGCAATGTCCGTCACCAGCGGGCCCAGGGTGTAGAAAGGCGCCCCGTGGCACAGCTCCCGCTGCCTCCGGATGTTCTCCTCGACGAGGTGCAGCGGGACGTGCCCCGGCCCCTCGTTCATCACCTGGACCCCCCGCTGCCAGGCCCGCTCCGTCAGCGCGCCCTGCGCCTCCAGCTCCGCAAACTGCGCCTCGTCGTTCGCGTCCGCAATCGCCCCCGGCCGCAGGCCGTCCCCAATCGATACCGCCACATCGTACGCCGCCAGCACCTCGCAAATCTCATCCCAGCGCCGATACAGGAAGTTCTCCTCGCCGTGAGCCAGACACCACTTCGCCAGGATCGACCCGCCCCGGGACACGATCCCTGCCACCCGGTTCATCGCCAGCGGCACGAACCGCTCCAGCACCCCCGCGTGGATCGTGAAATAATCCACCCCTTGCTCCGCCTGCTCGATCAGCACCTCCCGGTAGATCTCCCAGGTCAAATCCTCCGCGATCCCGCCCACCCGCTCCAGCGCCTCGTAGATCGGCACCGTCCCCACCGGCACTGGCGAGTTCCGCACGATCCACTCCCGCGTCTGCCACAGCCCGCTCCCCGTCGATAAGTCCATCACCGTGTCCGCTCCCCATCGGATCGCCCAGCGCATCTTGTCCACCTCCTCCTCCGGGCTCGAACGCATCGGCGAATTGCCGATGTTCGCATTGATCTTCACCAGGAAATCGCGGCCGATGACCATCGGTTCCAGCTCGGGGTGGTTCACGTTGCACGGGATGATCGCGCGCCCGCGCGCCACCTCCTCGCGCACATGCTCGGGGGTGATCGGCCCCCGCGCCGCACTCGTTGCCCCCTGCGCATCGCTCGCCTTTCCGGCGAGCTGACCCTGCCCGGCGCTCTCCCGAATGGCCGCATACTCCATCTCCGGCGTGATCATCCCCTGCCGCGCATACCAGAGCTGCGTCACGGGATGATCCCCCCGGGACCGCCATGCCCGCCGTCGCGCCCCCGGGCCGCCCGCCTCGATCACATCCCCTCGATCCCGAATCCAGCCCTCCCGCGACCGCGGCAACCCCTCCTGGGCCGGCCTTGCGAACGCCGGATCGCCCCACGGCCCCGTCGTGTCGTACAGCAGCACCGGATCGTTCCCCTCCATTTCCCCGCTCCCCAATCGAGTCGGCTCCAGACAGACCTCTCGAAACGGAACCCGAACGTCCGGATGCAGTTTTCCCTGGACATAGACTCGCCGGCACCTTGGCTCGCTGGCCACGCTGCCGCCCGTCTCCGCAGCTCCATTGACATTCATATGCGCTGGTCCGGATCGCCTCCTCACCGCCCCGGCCGCGCCAGCGCTCCCGTGGAATGCCGCAAGGATGAAGTGCCTCCACTCCCTCCGCCAGCATGACCTGGATCAGGTTCGACGGGTCTTCGGCGCTCCCGCGCCGAACTCTCAGCCTTCGCCGCCTTCAGCGGGCCGGTCGGCTCCCCGGACTCAACCCATGCTAGATCCATTCCTCGCCCCGTCAAGCCAACGTCGCCCCTGGCAGCGCGCGGGCTCGGGCGCTCCGGCTTTGGAGGAGCGGTAAGCCGAATTCTGTCTGCGCTCTCGAAAGAGCGGAGAGGATCATTACTCTGAGCGGCCTGACCCGGAACCCGGCTTGCGCCATGGAGCGGGCCACTCCAAGGTTCCCTATTTGGCCTTGCACCCGATGGGGTTTTCCGTGCCCCGCCGATCGCTCGGCGGGCGGTGGGCTCTTACCCCGCCTTTTCACCCTTGCCGCGCCCCTTTCGAAGCCCGGCGGTTTGTTTTCTGTGGCACTGTCCATCGGCCGCGCCTTTCGGCCCGGCCTTCCGCCCGTGCCCCGGCCCCGAAAGGCCAGGTTGAACGGCATCGCGCCCTGCGGTGTTCGGACTTTCCTCTTCCCGTTCGACCGGGAAGCGATCCTCAGCTCCTCCCAAGCCGGAGCTAGCTTCAAGATAGCCGACATCGATACATCCAGCAAGCCGCAAGGCGCGCTCCCGGCGGGCGTGAGACAAATGCCTACCCGCGCCTGCACAGCTCAGCATACACATCGGCGAAGCGCCGCGCCATCCGCTCGGCGCTGCAATCGCTCTGGATCGCCTTTCGCCCTGTCTCACCCAGAGCGCGAGCCCGGGCGGGGTCGATCAGGAGAGGCTCGACGGCGCCTGCCAGGGCCGCGGCATCGTTGGGCTCGTAGAGGAGGCCGCCGCCGGCGCCTTCGATCCGCTCCACATATGCGCCCTGGCGGGGCTGCACCACGGGCACTCCGCACGCCAGCGCTTCGAGCAGGTAAAAACCGAACACCTCCGGCGCCCGCGCAGGCACGCTCATCACAGTGAGCGAGCGCAGGAACTCGAGCTTGGCCGCCGGATCCAGATTCGGGCAGAAGTCGACTTCGGCGCCCGCGCCCTCGCGCTCGATCCGCCGCCGCAGATCGGCAATCAGGGGTTGGTCGGCGGATCCCAAGCTGCCGCCCAATCGAAGCCGGAGGCCCGGAACCCGGCGGCGCTTGCGGATCTCGAAAAAGGCGTCGACAACCACATCGGTCCCTTTGGCGCGGCCCATTCGGGCGAAAAAGCCCAAGGTCGGGACCGCCGGTGGCGCCGGAGCGGGGCCGTATCCTTCGAGGCGGATGCCATTGGCGATCACGCGGACGCGCTCCGCGGGCAGAGCCAGGCGCTGGCGCATCAGGTCGGCCGCATACCGCGAGGGGGCGATAAAGCAGTCCACCTCCGCTGCCCGCTCGCGCATCAGGGTCCACACAGCGCCGCGCGCATCGGCTGGCATCGCATCCACAAAGCCGTCCTCGCCCTGAAAAGTGCAGACCATGGGGGCGTCCCATACCTGGCGGAGGCGCCGGGCCATTCCGAGCAGGAGAGCATTCGAGAAGCAGATCACATTGGGAGGCGGCTGGGTCTTGAGCCAGGCGACGAGCTCTTCGATCTCGCGCGCCTGGTGGCCCTCTTCGCCCCGCAGCATCGAGAGCGTGAGCTCGCCGACCTCGGCGGGCTGGGTCTTGGCCGCCCACCGGCCCACCCAGCCGAGCAGGGCTCGCCGGGCGAGCAGGCGGTGGAGCAGCCGCGGCGCCCGCCGAAACCATGGCCACCGCTGGTCCAGATACACGTTGAGCCCGCTAAAAAAGACCGGGGTTTTGCGGCTGGCATCCACATCCTCGAGCCGCAGCGGAAGATACAGCGGCACCATGAGAACGTCATGGCCCATCCGGCGCAGCTCCAGGACCAGGGTGTTGTCGCGAAAGCAGCCCGCGCAATGCGTCTGGCCCGCGCCGGGCGTGAGATGCACGACAGTCAGGCGCCTGCCGGATGGGTTTCCGGCGCTGGATGGGCCGGGCGGGGTCACGGCTGGGCAGCGGGCGGATCGGCAGGGCGGCTGAAGGCATAGAGCGAGCCGTCCTCGGAACCGATGACGATCCAGCCCGACGCCACGGCGGCGGAAGCGGTCAGGGGCTGGCCGATCTCGTAGGACCAGCGCTCGCGCCCGTCCGCAAGGCTCACGCCGTACAGCCGGCCGTCGTCCGAGCCGACAAATACCGCATCTCCCCAAACGACGGGCGAGCTGTCGACCTTCCCGCGCGTGGTGAACTGCCAGATCCTGGCGCCGTCCGTGGCCTGGACGCAGTGCAGCCGCTTGTCACGCCCGCCGAAGATCACCCGGTCGCCCGAGACTGCCGGCGAGGACAGGTAGGGGAATGCGCGGTCCTTGTATCTCCAGAGGATCTGGCCGGCTTCGAGGTCGACGCAGAGGTACTCGTTCTCGTAATGCCCGAAGAAGAAACGGTCGCCCCGAACAGCGCCCGATCCGGCCACATAAGCTCCCGCCTCGACGGACTTGGCCAGCTCGCCCGTGGACAATCGGACCACGTGAAGCACCGCGTCGCAGCCCCCGAACACGGCATGCCCGCGCCAGACCGCCGGGGCGCCGTTGATGTAGTTGCCCGTCTCGTAAGCCCACATCCGCCGCCCCGTCTGGGCGTCCACGCAATGGAGCTTGAAATCGTAGCTGCCGACCAGGATCCATGCCGCGTCGCCCTGGGGAGAGGTTGTCCAGCTGGGAGCCCCCAGCACGCGGTCCCCGGTCTCGAACTTCCATTCCGGCCGCCCCGTGCCTGCGTCCCAGCAATACAGAAAGCCGTCGGACGATCCCGCATAGACGCGGCCGCGCCAGACCAGGGGCGATGACTCGATCGGTCCGCCAGTCTTCTGGGCCCACATCGAGCGCCCGTCGGCCAGCCGAAAACAGTGGAGCTGGCCGTCGTCCGATCCCACAAAAACCCGGTCGTCAACAATGGCGGCGGAGGATTTGATCGGCTCGCCCGTCCTGGCTGACCAGCGCAGGACCAGGTTGGTTGGCGGCTGGCCGGGGGCGCATCCCATCAATTCGGGGCCGCCGCGATACATGGGCCAGCTGGTCAGGCTGGCTGCAGGGGGGGGCAGGGGATCCCCGATCGCCCGCGATTGCCCGATTGCCCCCAGCACGGCTGCGATCGCCGCTGCATGCCCTGCAGCTCGCGCCATCATGCAATGTATTCGTTTCATGTGGATCACTCGCCAGGCCGGTTTCGAGGCGAGTCCGCTCGCCCCTTCTCCCGCCCCGGCCGCCAACAGTATCTCACAGTCCGTGCGAGCATTCAAAAGAACAAGCCGGGATCAATGCGCGGCCTGCCGCGGAGAATCGATCCGCACGCGGAACCAGGCGGCCGCGGCAGACGGCAGCTCGACGGTCAGCTCCCGCTCGAAGGTCGGGCCGGCCACTTCGACGAAACGGGCGGGGCTGACCGTGTCGGACCATTCCAGCAAATAGGCGTGAAGCCGGCGAGCCTGGTTGCGGTCGACGTCGTGCAGCTCGGAGTCCGGTCCTTCCCAGCGGATCGTCAGGTGGGGCGGGGCGATCTCGATGCCGGTGACGCGGGGCTGTGGATGATAGCCGACGACGCCCCGGAGCGGCATGTTCAAATTGCCCGGCATCCACCAATCGGCGGTCCACGGGCTGAACCGCTGGTCGCCGCTGGCCCAGCTGGTCCGATACCGGACAAACCGCTCGCCCAGGTCGCTCACGTAGTAGCCATACGCAACCATGGCGTGGCCCGACGGATTGGCGCGTGGAAATCCGGGCAGGTCCCGGTACAGCTCATCGAACCTCTGCATCAGAAGCAGGACCGGGTAGCCGGCGTCGATCTCGGCCCGGAGATCCTCGAACCCGAATCCGCGCCCCGGCGGGATCGCGGGGTTGAAATCGGCGAGCTGGCTGAAGACGTCCGCCTGGCTGCCTCGCCATCGCGTGAAGGCCCGCAGGCCTGAAGGGATGTCGGGGATGATCTCCCCGGCGCCGCCGCGCGGGGTGAAGTTGGCCCGCCGATCGCCGGCGTGATCCCAAAAAACGAACGCGTGGGCATCGATGTTGCCGCGGCATTCCCCGTTGAGGTCGTCCCACCGGTTCTGGCTTGCACCGATGAAGTCGCCCAGGCAATCGGATGCATGCGCCGCCCGGCCGGCCGAGGCGTGCGGATCGGGCGCCACCGACTCATACGCAACCCAGTAATCGTCCACATGCCCGGGCTGGCCGTCCGGGCGCCCGTCGAATCCAGCCTCCGATGCCCAGAGCGAGCGGATGCCTGTGTTCGGGCCGAAGTTGTCCATGGGCGCCGCTCCGCCGGCGGTCGGCCCCGTGTAGAATCCCGGGCAGCCATGGCGATCCCAGTAGCCCATCAGGTTGCCGGCCGCCGTGGCGAAGCACCCGTAGGACCAGGAGTAGTCCGGCATGCCCGTGAGAAACACGTTCGTGGCGGCCCCGGCCTGCGGGCCCAGGGCGGGCAGCCCGATCATCCATCCCGCTGCCATCGCCGCCGCCCACCAGCCCATGGCCCTGCTGCCGATTCGAAGCGGACTTTTCACGCTCACCAATCTTATCCGGGGTTGGGCTTTCCGCAAATGAGTTGTGTTTTCAGCCGTGGGCGGCCATAAACCTGCGCGTGCCGGCGGCAGCCGCGCTTGCCGGCGCGGCCATGCGTTTCCTGATGCTGAACTGGCGAGACCCGAGAAATCCCCGGGCGGGGGGTGCGGAGCGCGTGACGCTATCCTACCTGGCCCACCTGGCGGGCCGCGGCCACGAGGTCTTCTGGTTCGCCCCGCAATTCGAGGGCGGATCGGAAGGCGACTGGATCGACGGGATCCGGATCCTTCGGGCGGGAGCGGACATATGGCGCGCGATACCGGCGGCGCGGCGGTGGTTTCGCCAGCAGCCGCGCTTTGACCTCGTGGTGGATCAGCACCATGGGATCCCGTGGTATGCGCCCTGGTGGTGCCGGACGCACTGTGTGGCTTACATCCACGAGGTCCTGGGCCCGATCTGGAACGCGTTCTACCGATGGCCCTACAGCGTCCTCGGCCGGTGCCAGGAGCGCTGGACTCACCGGCTGTACCGGCGGATCCCGTTCTGGACCCCGTCTCGCGCCACGCAGCGCAGCCTGATGGAATGCGGAGTTCGGAGCGTCACCGTCATTCCGAATGGCGTGGACGTCCGCCCTCCCGAACCGCTGGCGCCCAAGGCCCTGGCCCCGCCGCTGCGCCTGATCACCGTCTCCCGGCTGGCCCCCAACAAGCGAGTCGACCACGCCCTGCGCGCCCTCGCGCTCCTGCGGGCCCGAGGCATTGCCGCCCGCCTCACCATTGTTGGCACCGGCGAGGTCGAATTGCAGATCCAGGGGCTCGCCCGCTCGCTGGACCTGTCCGGCCTCGTGGAGTTCACCGGCCCGCTGCCGGAGGCGGACAAGAACGATGCCCTGGCTGCGGCGCACCTGCTGGTGCACACTTCGATGCGGGAAGGCTGGGGTTTGAATGTGATCGAGGCCAACGCGCTGGGGACGCCGGCGGTGGTCTATCCGGTGGCGGGGCTGACGGAATCGACGCTCGACATGCAGACCGGCCTGGTGACCGCGGCGGAGACGCCGGCGGCGCTGGCCGATGCCATCCAGAGGATGGCCGCCGAGCCCGGCCTCTATCAGAGCTGCCGCGAAAACGCCTGGCGCCGCGCCCGGGAGTTCCACTGGGACCACATCCTGCCGCGGGCGACGGCCTGGCTCGAGGAGCAGGCCCGCGGGAATGCCCAGGCCGGGCTCCCATGAACCTGTCCGGGGGTAGCCGCCAAGGCAGCGAGACGGAGGCCGCTCGGGGCCGAAGGCCCCCGCCTCCTCACGCCCGCCGCTGCGGCTCTCGGGGGAGAGCGCGGGGCGCTGCAGCGGGCAATTCCCCTGTTGCCCGGCCCGCCCATTCGCGGCATGCTTCGATCCGATGGTGTCCGGGATGACCCAGGTCCGATGGTGGGATTGGCGCTCGCAGCCTCTGCTGCGCGCGTTTGCATGGTCATTGGCCCTTCATGTCGCCCTGCTCAGCGGGATTGAGACCGGGCACCGGCTGGGCTGGTGGCAGCCGGATTCGCTCCCATCCTGGCTACGGGCTGCCATGCACCGCCAAATGGTCGAAGCCCTTGCCCGGATGCAGCGCGAGGATGCGGCCGACGCCCAGCGATCGATGCCGCTGCTGTTCGTCGATGTCGACGCATCCCAGTCCTCGGCCGAAGCCCCTGCCCAGGCCCGGTATTACTCGGATAAAAATTCCATCGCCGCCAATCCCGATGTTCGAATCGATTCGGATCTCCCCAACATCGACGGCGCCCAGGCCCAGGTTCCCAAGACCGCGGATCAGCCGCGGTCCCAGGCGCAGCCTCTCCAGCCGGCGCTGCCTCCGCCCGAGGTGGCCGATGCCCAGCCCGTTCCGCCTCCTGAGACCGAATCCAGGCCTTCGCCGCAGCGCGAGCCGGATGCCGATTCCGACCGCCCGCGGGGCGGGCAGGCTGCCGGGGATTTGGCCATGGCCAAGCCGATGCCCCGGCCGGAAACGGCTGAGCCCGGCGCCGGCCTTCGCATGACGCCTCCGCCGCCCCCGCCTCCCCGGGCCCGACCGCGCACGATCTCGGATGCGCTCCGCCAAAAGGGCTTGCTGGCGGGGGAGAAGATGCAGCAGGAAGGCGGCGTGCGGCGGCGGGCACTGATGGCTTCGCTCGATGTGGCAGCGACACCCTTTGGCGCCTACGACGCAGCCATCATCGCCGCGATCCAGCAGCGGTGGTACGACCTGATCGACGCGAGCGAGCTGGTCCAGAACCGGATCGGCAAGGTGGCCATCGAGTTCAAGCTCAAATCCAACGGCCGCGTCAGCGACATCGATGTGGTCGAAAACGAAGTGGGCGAGCTTCTATCCCTGCTCTGTCAGCGGGCGATCCAGGACCCCGCACCCTTTGCGCCGTGGCCGAGCGACCTGCGCCGAATGGTCGGCTCCGATTCCCGCCACGTCCGGTTCACCTTCTTTTACCAGTAAAGGCCGGGGCAATCGCCAGCGGCTTTGGCGCACGCCTGGACAGCACACGCCAGCTCCTGCTGCTCTCCATGCGCTGCCGAGAGGCCGCCAGCCTGCGGGCCGGCGCCCCCCGACGACCGAGGGGCGGGGCCCGACCGCGGTCGCGTCCTCAGCTCCCGCGCGGTTTCTGGGCGCGGTTGATCAGCTGACGGATCTTCTGTGCCAGCTCGGCATTGCCAGTCTTCGAGGCCGCCTGCTGGAGGGCGGGGACGAGCTCGCGGGCCGACGGGGTTGCGTTGCGGCCGGTCAGCAGCCTTTCCGCGACCGTGACGGTGGCGGTGACTGCCTCCTCGCGCACCGCGGGATCGTCCAGATAGGGCGCGATGAGCTGGACGGCCGGGACGGCGACAATGCCGCCCAGGGTGCCCAGCAACAGCTTCTTCTCCGCCTCGGTCTGGATGATCGGCATGGCCTGGCGGCACATGTCCAGCCGCTGGGCGGCCTGCAGGTCCGTATTCGCCGCCCAGCCGAGATAGCCGCGCAGGCAAAGGAGCTTATCGGCCGGGCTGGCCGCGTTCTTCGCCAGGGCCAGCAGGGCGGGGGCGGCATCTGGCGTCCGCCACTGGCCCAGCGCCCGAATCGCGTTGGACCGGACCCCGGCGTCGGGATCGTTCACGGCGGCGCGGACGGCTTGAAGCGCCGACGGGCCGCCCAGCGTGCTGAGGACGCGGAGCAAGGCGCTCTTGGAGGCGGGATCGGCCTGAGGCAGCTGGCGCAGGATGGGGGCTGCCGATGCCTCGGGCTGAGCCGAGCGGGCCGCCACGGCGGTCAGGGCCTGCTCGGCGGCGTCCATCTCGGCGGGCGCCGGGGCCCGCATCACCATGTCCAGCAGCGCCGGAGTTTCGGCGTCGCCGCCCAGTTCGCCGAGGCGTTTCAAGGCGGCGGGGCGCAGTTTGGGGTCGCCCCGGCGAGCCAGGTCCAGCAACACCGGCAGGGCGGAGGTCATCCGGCGGCGGCCGATCAGATCCAGCCCCATGAGCTGGCTGGCTGGGTCGTCGGAGTCGAGCATGCGCATGACGGCGGCATCGACCTCCGCGCCCGGCAGGCTGGCGAGGCCATCCTGGGCCGCTTGGGCAATCTCGCGATCCGGATCCCGGAGCGCCAGACGGATCGGCTCCGGCACTGCGGGCTGGCCGAGCTCGACGAGCCCGCGCAGGGCCGCGATGCGGACCGGCTTGGGAGCCTCCTTGGCCAGGGGCGTCAACGCGGCCGCGGCGGCCACGGTGTCCCGGCGCCGAGCCAGGGCTTGAATCACCAGGATCTGGCGGTCTTCGGGCAGCGATCCCAGACTGGCCGCCAGGGCTTCGGTGATCCGGGGGCCGGGCAGCTCGTAGGACGTCTTCACCGCCGCGGCGAACCGGACATAATCCTGGTGGGCGAGGTTCTGCTGCATGATTTTGGGCCGGTTCTGCGCGCTGGCCAGGAGAGCGCCGCGGACGGCGGCGGCTCGAACCTGCTGGGCGAGCGCGGGCTTCTGGAGCCGGCGGTAAATGGCGAGGGCGGCCGGGCGGCGGCCATCGGCTGCCATGGCTTCCGCGCTCCGCAGCAGGCCCTCGATCAGCGCGAGCTGAAGGGCGGGGGCGGCCGCGGCGCGGGCCGCTTCCAGCGCCTGGGCGGCCTCGTCGGTGCCGATGCTGCCCATCGCTCGGGCCGCCGCCTGGGCGACATCGCTGTCTTCGGACTGAAGGAGCGGCGCCAGAAGAGGGGCCGCCTGGGCGTCGCGCCGCACTCCCAAGCTGATGATCGCTCCGGCCAGCGGGCGGCCCTTGAGCCGCCCCAGGGCGTCGCGCAGCGCGCGGTCGACGGCCGGATCCGGAATCGGCTCCAGAGCATACCGGACCATGTGCGACAGCTCCTCGTTGGCGAGCAGCGCCGCCAGCGGAGCCACCGACTTGGCCGTCGCAACCACCGACAGCTGCCGGCATGCATCCGCCTTCTCTTTGAGCGCCGCGCCGGATTGCAGCACCGCCAGCAGCTCCGCCTCCGTGGCGGCTGGGGCGAGGGCGGCCCCGCCGTGGAATGCCGCCAGCCAGATGCCCGCCAGGACCAGTGATTTCCAATTTCGAGTCAACATATCGGGTTCTCCAAAAAGGTGAGGGTCAGGAATGTGCTAGATGGTCCAGGGGGCGCGCATCGCCCGTGAGCGCAGCCGATTGGCTTCCGGATCGTTGATGAACTCCTCCTTGACCGGATCGAATTTCATGTCGCGTTTCAACCACATGCAGATGTTGGCCGCGTGGACGGTGGACATCGACCGGTGCATCATGACCGGGTTGGCGACGGTGAGGCGGCGGGATTTGATGCAATCGAACAGGTTTCGGACATGGCTCATCGGCCGCTGGGTGCGGGCCATGTAATTGCGCACCAGGGTGCTGAACTCGCCCAGGAGGGCCGGGTTGGACAGATCGGGTTTGGAGTAGCCGTCCGCCACCGACACCCAGCCTTCCGTCCCCTCGTAGCAGACTCCGCACGACCCATGCCATCCGCCGGCCGTGCCTTGCCATCCCCCGCGGTTGAGGATCATCCGCATGCCGTTGGCAAAGCGGGTCACCATGCCGTCGCCGCTCTCGTTGGCGACGTATTGATATTCGACGGCCGAGGTGTCGGCGGCGCCGATGGCGACCTGGCATTGGGCGAAGGTGTGGGCGCCCCATTCGCCGATGCAGCTGGTGTGAAAGTCGTAATGGCCGCGCCATCCGCCCCGCACGTAGGCCGAGTTGTAGGGGCGCCACGGGCACGGCCCCAGCCACTGGTCCCAGTCCACCTCGTCCTTGGAGGGCTCCGGCTCGGCCGGCAGCCAGTCGGTCCGCATCTCGGCCGCATCCCACGGGGCGATGTGGGCGCGGACGGTATGGACCTGGCCGAGCTTGCCCAGGCGGAGGAGCTCGTTGGCGAAGGTGAAGTTGGCCTCGCTGAGCCGCTGGGTGCCCGTCTGGTAGATCCGCCCGTAGCGCCGCGCCGTTTCCACCACCATCTGGCCTTCGGCGATCGTCATCGAGGACGGCTTTTCCGAGTAGACATCCTTGCCCGCCCGCATGGCCAGCGTCGCCGCCATGGCATGCCACCGGTCCCCCGTCGCAATCAGCAGGGCGTCGATGTCCGTTCGCAGCGCCAGGAACTCGCGGATGTCCCGATACATCTTGCAGTCGGTGTTGCCATACTTGGTGTCCACCAGGCGCTTGATGGCCTCGCGCTGCGCCTTCTTGGCGTCGCAGATCGCCACGAACTGCACATCGGGCTCGGGCAGCATCCAGTTGAGCACTCCGGTCCCGCGGCTGCCCACGCCCAGGCCGCCCAGCACGATCCGTTCGCTCGGCGGCACCGCGCCGTCCCGCCCGAGCGCCGAGGCCGGAATCAGAACCGGCGCTGCCATCATGCCGCCCGCACCCGCCACCTGTTTCAAAAAGCTGCGCCGCGATACTGAGCAGGCTCCGGATCCGAATCGCCCCGGACGAGATGGCTTGGCCGGGATGTGAATCCCGGATGAAAAGGTTGAATTTGACATGCGGCATTTCCTATCAGTTTGGCGGCTGCGCGCAAAGCATTATCTGGCGAGACTCGATGTTTTGTTACAAACCGAATCGCACATTATAGTGGAATAATCGAGCGGTTGGTTTTTGTATGGTTTTCATGAGTTCTGATCGGAAGGAATGCCGTCCGGCAAGGAATGGCTTGGGGGAGGTCCAGCGCTGCGATGGGGATCGATCCAGGGCCAATGGCCGCAGGCGGCAAACCGCCGGGCGCGGTATCGGTCTGGCGCTGGCGGGATGGGTGGCGGCGCAAGCGTTGCCGGGCGCGTGCGGCGCAGCGGCGGCGGCGGCGCCCTCCGGCGGTGCTCAGCGGGTAGAAGCGGCCACGGATGTGGTCGGGCTGTGGCGGCCGGATCAGCATCTGTACGTCAAGGGCAACCTCGGAGTGGGATCGGCGCAGCTCGATTCCCTCGAGGGATGGTTGCGCGCCGAAGCCCGGAACTGGACGGTCGTGCTTC
The DNA here is from genome assembly GCA_022711435.1 of Verrucomicrobiota bacterium. Classification (GTDB taxonomy): domain Bacteria; phylum Verrucomicrobiota; class Verrucomicrobiia; order Limisphaerales; family UBA1319; genus JAGMXM01. The sequence continues at coordinate 18,756 of JAKLFB010000022.1, read as the reverse complement.
TCGAGCACGCGGACGACGAGCGTTTCCGCGACGTGGACGGCAAGACGCTCGCGAGGATGGACGCCGTCGAACAGGCCCTGGGAACAGGGCTGCCCAACCGGACCGGGTTCGGACAGCTGACGGATGCGCGAACGCAGGAGCGGAACGGGGCGCTCTTCGTCCTGTTTCTGCGCGAGCGCAAGTTCTCGTATTTCGGCTCGGACGCGCAGGATCGGAGAGGGCTGGGGGAGGAGCGATGGGCGGGGCAGCTGGATCAGCCGGCCGTGGCGGCCATGCGAGGCGGCGGCCGGATCGTGGATGCGGTCCGGGACACGATCACGGGGATCGATCGGCAGCTGACGCAGCGGATCGGCTCGGAACGGATCGAGCGGGAGAGGCGCGAAGCGGAGGCGCAGGCGGCTCGCGCCCAAGCCCTGGAACGTGCGCGGTCCAGCCTGGCGATGGCCAGCAATGCCGTGGGCCGAGCCGAGCGGGCCGCCGCCGCGATGACAGGCGATCTAGCGCGGCCGGGCCTGGCCGGATGGCGGGGCGAGCTCGAGGCGGCGCGAGCGGCGCTGGAGGCGGGGAATGTGCCGGCGGTGACGGCGCTGGCCGATCCGGTGGCGCGGCAGGCGGATGAACACGCTCGCCGGATCGAGTCGTTCCGGCAGCTGGGGCCGGAGCTGGCGCGGCTCGAGCAGCGGATGGCCGGTTGGCCGAGCCATCCGCATCATGGGGCCGCGATGGCCGCCAGCCAGGAGGCGCAGCGGGCGCTCGAGGAATCCCGCCAGGCGCATCAGCGGGGAGATGCGGCGGCTATCGAGAAGGCGGACCTGGCGCGGGGCAGGGCCGATGAGGCGGAAGCCCGGATGCGCGCAGCCGAGCAGACAGCGCGTCAGAGAGAAGAGGCGGAGGCGCGGGCGGCGCGGTTGAGGCGGCAAGCGGCGGCGGGCGGCGGCGCGGCCGCAGCGGCGGGAGCAGGCGCGCTGCTGTTCGGATTGAACCGGCGGCGGCGGGGTCCGCGGTCGGAGGCGCTGGCGCTGGTCCAGACGTGGACGGCCGGGTTGAACGAGAAGACGGTGGCGCTGTTCGATCTGCTGGATCGGGTGCGAACGGTGCTGGGGGGATCGACCGAGGAGGTCGCCGAGCGATACGCGGGGCGGACGCTCGAGGCCGGCCAGCGGATCATAAGGGATGTGGACGAGCTGTCGATCATGTCGGCTTGTGCCGGCCGCGTGCTGGGGGAAGCCCAGGCGCTGATCGAGCCGGCGGGATGGGGCGGGCGGGCGCGGGCCTGGATTTCCGCGGGCCCGTACCGGGAGGCGATTCGCCGGCTGCGAGACGAGCCGATCCGTTTCCGGCCGGAGGAGGGGCTGGAGCTGGTGATCCGCGGCCCGCGCACGGAGCGAGAGACGTTGCTGGGGCATCTGGAATCGTATCAGCCATTCACGATGACGTTTACGGAGCTGATCGACGCGTTCAACGAGCGCGCGGGCCGCGCCCTCACGGGGCTTGAATCGGTGCAATCTTCCATCCTGCGGGCCGGGCCCGTGTTCGCGGAGATCGAAAAGGCCGCCTCTTTGGCCGCGAGCCACGAGACCGATTTGCAGCGGGCGCGCGAGATGGATTCGCGGTTCACGTTTGCGGAGGTCTTTGCAAGCCTGCTTCCGGCCGCGCGGCTGGACCATGCGGAGGCGGTGCGGATGGCATGCCGGGACGCGATGGGCGCGCTCGAGGGGCCGGCGGCGGCGGCTCAACGGAAGGCGGGGGATGCCGCGGGCCTGGTTGGGCTGGGGATGGGCTACCATCTCGAGATCGGTCCCGCGCTGGCAGCGGCGGCCGGGCGGCTGCAGGGAGCGGGGCGGGATGCGGGGTGGATCGAGGCCGCCGTGACGGAATTGTCGGCTCAGTCGGAGGAGCTGGCCTCGCGAGCGCAGCGCGAGAGCGTGGCTCGCGAGATCCGGGAGATCGGGGAGGGCCTGAACAGGCTGCGGGAGCGCGCGGAGGCCGCCATCGCGCTCGAGGAATCGTGCCAGAAAGAGCTGGCGCTGGCGGTGGAGGAGGCTGGGGCCGAGGTCCAACGGGCGCGGGAGGAGCTGGGCCGCGATCTGGGATTGGCGCCCGGGGAGCTGCTGGTCGAGACTGGGCGGAATCCGACGGAGGCGATCGGCCGGGCTCGAGAGCAACTCGAGGGCGTTCGAGCCGCTCTCGATCGAGGGGATCTCGAGGGGGGGAGGGATGGATTCGACGCGGGCCTGGCGGCGGTGGCCGCAGCCCGGGGGATGGTCGAGGCGACGCGGAGTGCTTGGGCGGCCCGGGCGGATGCAGAGGCGGCATGGCGGGCAGAGACGAACCGGCTGACGGCCATGCTCCCGGAGCACGAGCAGATCCTGGATGAGCTGCTGCGCGATTATGAGCCGGCGGCGTTGCGATTGGGCGAGGGGGATCCAGTGCATCCGAACGCCAACGGGACGGCTCAGGACAACCTGAAGGAGGCGGAGGATCATCTGGCTCGGTGCCGTTCGCTGGGGGAGGATAGCGGGCGGGCATTTCGGGCGGGTCGGATCCTGGAGGGCTCCGAGCTGATGGAGCAAGCGGCGGCGCATCAGCAGGAGGCGGCCTATCGATTGATGGAGATTGTCGAGAAACGGGACCGGGTGCGGCGCACGGAGGCGAGCAACGAGGAGCTGCAGGGGCAGCTCGAGGCGCGCCAGCGGGAGATCGAGGGATTGACAGGCGATCCCCGCACCATGGCCGCCACGGTGGAGGGATTCCGGCAGGCGGTCGAGCAACTCGAGCGGAGCCGGGTTTTGGCGGCGGCGGGCCTGCGGAATCCGTTCGCGCGGGGAGCGGTGCTGGCTGCGGCGGGAGCGGCGTTCGAGCAAGTGGCGGCTCGGGTGCGTCAGGATTGGGAGGCCCATGCGGAGGCGGAGCGAAGCCTCCGGGCGGCGGCATCGCAGATCGAGGGGGCGCGCCGGCTGGCGGAGGAAGCCCGGGGAGACGCGGTGGCCGACAGCGGGGCGATCCTGGGGTCGTATGGGGAGCTGGATGCGCTGGGGGCGCGACATGCGGCGTGCGAGCCGCGCCTGCTCGAGGCGCACGGGGATTGGGGGGAGCTGGATCGGGAAGCGGACCGGCTGGCGGCCGAGGCGGGGAGGGTGGCGGCGGCCTTGCGAGGGGAGCTGGAGCAGGCTCGAGCGGCTTTGGAAGCGGTTTCGCGGGCATCGAACGCGGTGCGGTCGGCGTCGGGGTGGGCGGGAGGGTGGGGCGTCCTGATCTCGGGGTCGCCGGGTGGAAGCCTGCTGCAGCAGGCGCGGGGCGGGCTGGAACGGGGTGTTTACGCCGAGGCGCGGCGGATGGCCGAGCAGGCGCGGCGCGCGGCGGAGCTGGCGATCGCGGAGGCGGAGGCGGAGATGCTCAGGCGCCGCCGGGCGGAGGAAGAACGGCAGGAGCGCGAGCGGCGGCGCCGGGCGATCGAGGTGCAGCGGCGGCTCTCCACGCAGCGGAGCCCCTCGAGCAGCTTTGGGAGGTCGGTATTCTCCTCGGGATCGGGGATGGGACGGTCCTCGTTTTCGCGTGGATCGGGGATGAGGCGATCGGGGTGGTGAAGGGCGCGGAGGCTGGCGGCGCCGCTGGAAAATCGGCTGGCGGCGGCGGGTGGGGCATGGTAGAGGGTGAGCATCGGAACTATGGCTTTATGGGGATTACTGGGCGCGTCGGATTTGGCGCCGGGAATGGCATTGGGGCCGTATCGGCTGCACGAGCTGATCAACAGCGGCGGGATGGCGGATCTATGGCTGGTGAGCAACCAGCGTGAGGAGGCGTGCGCCCTGCGGCTGCTGCATCCTCGGCTGCGATTCAACTTGCGGGCGCGCCGCCGTTTCATCCAGGGCTGCGAGATCCTCTCCCGAATCCACAATCACAATCAGGTCATCGAGTATCAAGGACACGGCAAGATCGATGGGCGCCATTACCTGCTGATGGAATATGTCGAGGGCGCCAACATGAAGGAGATGTTGAACCTGAGCGATCCGCTTCTGGTGGACCGGGTATGGGAGATCTTGCGGGACATGGCGCTGGCGCTCGAGCATGTGCATGAGAGCGGCTTCATGCACCTGGATTACAAGCCGGAGAATCTGCTGCTGACCCGCAACGGGCAGTTGCGTCTGGTGGATTTCGATCTGGCGATGCCGGCGCCGCCGCGTCCGGCCCGGCTGAAAAGCTACGGCGGGACTTTTTCCTACATGGCGCCGGAGCAACTGCTGCGGCAGCCGGTGGATCATCGGGCGGATGTCTTTGCGTGGGGGGTGACGGCCTACGAGCTGATCGCGCGGCGCCGGCCGTTTCAGGGGGAGACGGCGGAGGAGGTGCTGCGCAAGCAGCTGGATCGGAGCCAGGATTTCCTGCTGCCGCGCGAGCTCAATCCGGAGCTGTCGGCAGCGATGGAGAAAGTGATCATGCGCTGTCTGGAGCGGGATCCGGACCGGAGGTATCCGTTCATGAGCGTGCTGATCCGGGAGATGGAGGCGGCGCCGTAACGGGGGAGCCGAAGCGCGCGGCCGCCGGGGGAGCGGGGATCGAGCGGGTCTCAGGCGGCATGGCCGAGGAGGATCGGGGGGCGCTGGCCGCTCATCCATTGATTCCAGAGGGAGAGGAGCTGGGACTGGTGGCAGGCGGCCCAGGCGAGGACCAGCAGGCGGACCTCGGCGGGCGCATCGCCGTTGACGATGCGGAGCGGCTGAACGCTCAGGACCAGCTCCGACTCGCCGAAGAAGGCATGGATGCGAGCGCCGAGGGTCTTGGCGCCCAGCATTCGGATCACAATCCCACGGAATCGAGCAATCACTGGCATATGGGTTTCCTCAGTTTTCGGCGGATCGGTCTTGGCTCATCACAGTAGATAGATACACAGCGGCTGGGGGTGAAGTTGCGGATCGCTTGGATTTTCCCTTGGCAGGGCGGGGCGAGCGGATTAAGTAGAACGGACTGAATGACCACACATTATTTAGCGTGCGATCTGGGCGCGGACAGCGGGCGGCTGATGCTGGGGACGCTGGCGGGCGGGCGGCTGACGCTGGAGGAGGCCCACCGGTTCACGAACGCGCCGATCAAGTCGGGCGGCTCGATGCATTGGGATTGGGAAGGGCTGTGGGGCGAGCTCAAGAAAGGGCTGGCGAAGGTGGCGGAGCGGCGGCTGCCGGTATCGAGCGTCAGCTGCGATTCCTGGGGGGTGGATTACGTCTTGCTGGACGGGCAGGGGCGGGTGATGCCGCCGGTTCATCATTATCGGGATCCGCGCTGCCAGCGGGGCGTCGAGCGGGTGAGGGCGCGCGTGGCATGGGAGACAGTATTCGCCGAGACGGGGATCCAGTTCATGCCATTGAACACGATCTACCAACTGGCGGCGGAGGAGCCGGGGCGGCTGGCGAGCGCGCACCGGCTGCTGGGGATCGGGGATGCATTCAACTATTTCCTGAGCGGGGCGGCCAAGACGGAGGCGTCGCTGGCGAGCACGACCCAGCTCTATAATCCGTTGGAGCGGACGTGGTCGCGTCGGCTGCTCGAGGCGCTCGAGATACCGGCGGGGCTGTGGACGGAGATCGTGCCGTCGGGGACGAGGCTGGGCTTCATGGATGAGGGGCTGTCGCGGGAGACGGGGCTGCCGAGGATCGAGGTGATTGCCTCCTGCTCGCACGATACGGGGGCGGCGGTGGCAGCCGTGCCGGCGGGGGGAGGATCGTGGGCGTATTTGAGCTCGGGGACGTGGTCATTGATCGGCGTGGAGCTGCCGGCTCCGATCATCAACGACCAGTGCCGGGATCTGAATCTGACGAACGAGATCGGGTATGGAGGCACGGTGCGGCTGTTGAAGAACATCATCGGTTTATGGCTGGTGCAGGAGTGCCGTCGCGCGTGGTCGAAGGCGGGGCGCGAATACAGTTTTATCGAGCTGGAGGAGCTGGCCCGCTCGGCGCCGCCGTTTCGGTCGCTGATCGATCCGGCGGACGCGCGGTTTTTAAGCCCGGACGACATGCCGGAGAAGATTGCGGCGCAATGTCGGGAGCGAGGGCAGCCGGCGCCGTCGGACCCGGGGGCGACGATCCGGGCGGTATACGAGAGCCTGGCATTGTTCTATCGGCACACGTTGCGGCGGATCGAGCAACTGATCGGGCGGCGGATCGAGCGGATGCACATCGTGGGGGGGGGCAGCAAGGATGGAACCCTGAACCAATTCACGGCGAACGCGCTGGGGATCCCGGTGGTGGCGGGGCCGGCGGAGGCGACGGCGGCGGGCAATCTGCTCATCCAGGCGATCGCGCTGGGGCATCTGCCGTCGCTGGCAGCGGCTCGGGAGGTGGTCCGGCAATCGTTGACGGGCCGGACCTATCTGCCGGAGGAGGCCGAGGCGTGGGAGGCGGCCTATCGGCGGTTCGAGAGGCTGGTGGCGCCGGTGTGAGGGGGCGGATCCAGAGCCGGCCCGGGCCGCCGGGCGGGCGGGAAACGAGGAAAAATGGCTTGCGGCAAGGCGAGGGTGGCGGGGATACTGTCGAGCGGTTGGGCGGCAGCAACAATCGGAAGAGAAAAGCCGAGACATGAAAATCGTACGGATGGGGATTGTGGGATTGGGCAACATGGGACGGTATCATGCGGATTACCTGTTGCAGAAGAAGGTGAGCGGATGCGAGCTGACGGCGGTGAGCGACGCGATCCCGGCGAACCTCGAGCGGTATCGGCAGCTAAAGACCTTCGAGCGGAGCGAGGATCTGATCCGGTCGGGCGCGGTGGATGCCGTGCTGATCGCGACGCCGCACTATCTGCACACGACCATCGGGATCGATGCATTGGAGCACGGGCTGCACGTGCTGGTGGAGAAGCCGATCTCGGTCCACAAGTCCGACTGCGAGAGGTTGTTGGGGGCGCACCGGGATCCGAAGCTGGTGTTTGGGGCGATGTTCCAGATGCGGACCGATCCGCGGTATCGGAAGATCAAGCAGCTGATTGACCAGGGGCATCTGGGGCAGATTGTCCGGGTGAACTGGATCATCACCGACTGGTATCGGACGGAGGCCTATTATGCGAGCGGGGGGTGGCGGGCGACTTGGAAGGGGGAGGGAGGAGGGGTTTTGCTGAACCAGTGCCCGCACAATCTGGATTTGCTGATCTGGTGTTGCGGGCCGGTGGCGCGGGTGCGCGGGTTTTGCCAGCTGGGGCGGTTCCACTCGATCGAAGTGGAGGACAACGTGACGGCGTATCTCGAGTTCGCCCGAGGCGCGACGGGAGTCTTCGTGACATCGACCGGGGAGACGCCGGGGACGAACCGGTTCGAGATCGCGGGGGAAAAGGGCAGGCTGGTGCTCGAGCACGGGCGGATCAGCTTTGTGCGGAACGAGGTGTCGATGTTCGAGTTCAGCCGATCGAGCCGGGCGGGTTTTGCGCGGCCGGAGGTATGGAACGTGGATGTGCCGTTCGACCCGAGCGGGGCGCAGCACCATCTCATCGTCCAGAATTTCGTGGATGCGATATCGAGCGGGGCGCGGCTGCTGGCCCCGGCGACGGAGGGGGTGGGATCGGTCGAGCTGGCCAACGCGATCCTCTATTCTTCGCTGATTGGAGAGACGGTCGAGATGCCACTGGATGGCGGGGCGTACGAGCGGAAGCTCCAGCAGCTGATCGCCGAGTCGAGGCACGAGAAGGTCGTGGCGGAGGTTGCCACGGAAGATTTCACCCAATCGTTCAACCGGCAGTGAACTGGAGAGGCAGCCATGTATTATACAGGAATCGCGGATGAGGCGGGGGCGTTGATCGACACGCAGATTCGTGCGACGCGGGAGCTGGGGTGGGATCAGATCGAGGCGCGGATGGTGGAGGTGCCGGGCTATCCGAAGGCGAACATCCACGATCTGCCGGAGCCGGCCTTCGAAGCGGCTGCGGAGAAATTGGAGGCGGCGGGAGTGCGCGTCTGTTGTTTTGGCTCGGCGATCGGGAACTGGGCGAAAAAGATTGACGAGCCGTTCGACAGCTCGCTCGAGGAGGCGCGGCGGGCCATCCCGCGAATGCAGCGGCTGGGGACGCGGCTCATCCGGATCATGAGCTTTGCGATTCGGGAGGGGGAGGACCAGATGGCGGCGGAGCGATTTCGCCGCGTGCGGGAGCTGACGGAGATGTTTCTGGGCGCGGGGATTCAGCCGGTGCACGAGAACTGCATGAACTATGGAGGGATGGGATGGCCCTACATGTTGGAGCTGCTGGAGAACGTGCCGGGGCTGAAGGTGGTGTTTGACACGGGCAATCCGGTGTTCAACCTGGACCGGAGCAAGCCCAAGCCCTGGCCCAGGCAGGACGCATGGGAGTTCTTCGAGCATGTCCGGGACCATATTGTCCATGTGCACATCAAGGATGCGAAGTGGGATCCGGCGCGGAACGAGGCAGTGTACACGTATCCGGGCGAAGGCGAGGGGTGTGTAAAGGCGATCCTGCGGGACCTGTTGAAGTCGGGCTATGACGGGGGGCTGTCGATCGAGCCGCATCTGGCGGTGGTGTTTCATGATGACTCGGTGCAATCTTCGGCCGAGGCGCAGTATGGGAGTTATGTCGAGTATGGCCGGCGGCTGATGAGGCTGGTGGAGGAAGCGCGGGGCGAGGTGGGTCGAGCGTGACCAGCGTGAAGGCCGGAGCTGCCGGAGGGCGAGGGGGTGTGGAGCTGGACGCGGGTGGACTTGACTTCACTTTTCGGAGAAACCATATTGGCGGACTTGCGCAATATCGGCAGCAGAGAAGCGATTAGGGATGGCAAAGTATGGTGAAACCTAAGGCGAAGAAGCCAGCGGCGGTTCGGCCGGCTGATGGGAAGCCGGGCAAGGGGCAGGCCCCTGCGGCCAAGAAACCATCGGCAGGCAAGGCGCAGAAGGAGAGTCAGCCTGCGCTGGCGCATTCGAAAGCTGGCAAGCCGGCGGTTCGATCGCATCCTAAAACTGCGGAGAAGCCAGCGGAGAAGGGCGGCGGCAAGAAGGGGGAGCGCCGGGAAGCGGGGCGGGCATCGGGGCATGGGGGGGCCGCGGGCGGAGCAGCGGCGGCCGGGGCGGCGCCCGGCGGAGCGGGGTCATCTCCGGCCGGCAAGCCGGGGCAGGGGTTCGACCTGGCGGAAAAGATCAAGGAGCTGGTCAAGCTGGCGCAGGAGCAGGGGTACCTCACCTACACGGACATCAACGACGCGTTGCCGGACAGCGTCGTAACCCCGGAGGAGCTGGACGAGATCTATATCAAGCTGCGGAACCTTGAAGTCGAGATAGTCGACCAGGCGGAGGTGGACCGGGTCAAGCAGCCGGAGCCGGAGGAGGAGGACGACAAGGGCCGGCTGGACATCCTGGACGATCCGGTCCGGATGTATCTGAAGCAGATGGGGCAGGTGCCGCTGCTGACGCGCGAGCAGGAGGTGGAGATTTCCAAGCGGATCGAGGATGCAGAGAACGAGGTGAAGGGGATCATCTACGGTTTTGGATTTGCCGGGAAGGAGCACATTGCGCTGGCGGAGAAGCTGATATCGGAGCCGCCGAAGGAGCGATTTGACCGGGTGATCCTGGACAAGAAAGTGGAGAGCCGCGACAACCATTTGAAGGCATTGCGGAAGCTGGTGAAGGAGGTGCGGGATCTGGACCGGCACGTGGACGACGCCTATGCCGGGTGGCAGGCGGCGCCGAACCGGGCGCGTCGGGAACGGATGTACCAGCAATTTCAGCGGTTGGACCAGCGGCTCCAGCGGATGTTTCAGCGCTATTATTACAAGCAGAAGGTGATCGAGGAGATGGCGCTGGTGGCGGACAACATCCACGACAAGATCCAGCACAGCCTGCGGTGCATCCACGAGACGGAGGCGCAGCGGAAGTCGCATCAGCAGCAGGCGATCATCCAGTCCGAGCAGCGGAAGATCAAGGCGCTGGAGGAGTTTGTGCGGATGTCGTTCGAGGATTATCTGAAGTCGTACAAGCAGCTGCAGCATTTTGCGGCCAAGGCGTTGCGGGCCAAGACGGAGATGGTCGAGGCGAACCTGCGCCTGGTGATATCGATCGCCAAGAAGTACACCAATCGCGGGCTCTCGTTTCTGGATTTGATCCAGGAGGGCAACATGGGATTGATGAAGGCGGTCGAGAAGTTCGAGTATCGGCGGGGCTACAAATTTTCGACCTATGCGACGTGGTGGATTCGGCAGGCGATCACGCGGTCCATCGCCGATCAGGCGCGGACCATCCGGATCCCGGTCCACATGATCGAGACGATCAACAAGCTGATGCGGGTGCAGAAGCAGCTGGTCCAGGATTTCGGGCGGGAGGCGACGCCGGAGGAGATTGCGGACGAGATGCAGATGCCGGTGGACCGGGTGCGGGCGGTGCTGAAGATGGCGCAGCAGCCGATCTCCCTGCAGTCGCCGGTGGGGGACAGCGATGACACCAACTTTGGCGATTTCATCGAGGACAAGACCGCCGAGAACCCGTCGGAGATGACCAGCTACAGCCTCCTGAAGGACAAGCTGAGCGACGTCCTTTGCAGCTTGACGGAGCGGGAGCGTAAGGTGTTGGAGCTCCGGTTTGGGCTGGGGGATGGCTACTCGCGGACGCTCGAGGAAGTGGGCAAGCAGTTCAAGGTGACGCGGGAGCGGATTCGGCAGATCGAGGCGAAGGCGCTTCGCAAGATGCGTCATCCGACCCGGCTGCGGCAGCTGCAGGGTTTTTTGGAGACGGAGAACAACGCTTAGGGGGCCGATTCCGCCCGATGGCAGGCGGCCCAATGGCCGGGGGCGACGAGGCGGGGGGCGGGGATTTCTTCGCGGCAACGGGGTTCGGCCCGAGGGCAGCGAGGGTGGAAGGGGCATCCGGACGGCGGATGGATGGGCGAGGGGATATCGCCCGAGATGACGGATCGAGGGGGGCGGCCTGGGGCGTCGGGAGCCGGGACGGCAGCGAGGAGGGTTTGGGTGTAGGGGTGTTGGGGTGTGCGGCAGACCTGGCGGGTCGGGCCCAGCTCGGCCATTCGGCCGAGGTACATCACCAGGAGGCGATGGCTGATGTGCTCGACCACGGCGAGATCATGCGTGATGAAAAGGTAGGTCAGACCATGCGCCCGCTGTAGATCCTGCAGGAGGTTGATAATCTGAGCCTGGACGGAGACGTCCAGCGCGCTGACGGGCTCGTCACAGACCAGAAGGCGGGGCTCGACGGCGAGGGCGCGCGCGATCCCGATGCGCTGCCGCTGACCGCCGCTGAACTCATGAGGGTATCGCTCCGAATCGTCGGGGTTCAATCCGACCGACTGGAGCAACCCGGCGATCCGGCGGCGGCGGGCGCTGCGGCCGGAGACGAGCCGATGGATCGAGAGCGGTTCGCCGACGATTTGCCCGATCGTCAGGCGCGGATTGAGGGATCCCATCGGATCCTGGAAGATCATCTGGAACTGCCTGCGCCGCTGGCGGAGGTCGCGGCCCCGGAGGCGGACGAGGTCTTCGTGGGCGAACCGGATGCGGCCGCTGGTGATGGGAACCAGGCGGAGGATGGCGCGTCCGAGCGTGGTTTTTCCGCAGCCGCTTTCTCCGACGAGACCGAGCGTTTCGCCGGCTGGGATGGTCAGGCTCAAGCCGTCCACGGCACGCACCCAGGCGCGGGGCCCCCCCCATCGGTCGGAATGGACCGGGTAATGAACGTGGAGCTGATCGATTTCGAGCAGGTTCATGGGGAGGGGTCGGGCGGGCTGAGGGCGAGGGCGTAGGGGCAGCGGACTTGGCGCCCGGGTTCGGCGTCGACCAGCGGAGGCACGGTGCGGGAGCAGTCCGGCTGGACGATGGGGCAGCGGGGATGGAACCGACAGCCGGAAGGGAAATGGCCGGGCTGGGGGACCTGGCCTGGAATGGCGCGGAGTCGGGATTGGTCGCTGCCAAGCCGAGGGATCGAATCGTGGAGGCAGCGGGTATAGGGGTGGAAGGGTTGGCGGAGCACGTGGCGGGCGGGGCCGGTCTCGACGACCTGGCCGGCGTACATGACGACGACGCGATCCGCCATCTGGGCGACCAGGAGGAGATTATGGCTGATCAGGAGCAGGCTCATGGCAGATTCGCGCTGGATGGATCGGAGCCGATCGAGGATCTGGGCCTGGATGGTGACATCGAGCGCCGTGGTCGGCTCATCGGCCACGAGCAACTGGGGCTCGGATGCGAGCGCCATGGCAATCATCACGCGCTGCTGCATGCCGCCGGACAGGTGGTGCGGATAGTCGCGCAGGCGCCGTTCGGGCGAGGCGATGCCGACTCGATGGAGGAGCGAGACGACTTCGGCGTCGGAGTCCGCCTCGGGTCGGTGGAGGCGGAGGGATTCGCGGATCTGGCGCCCGATTCGCATGACCGGGTTGAGGCATGAGGCGGGCTCCTGGAACACGTAGCTGACGATTCGGCCGCGCAGGCGGCGCAGGCCCCGCGGGGGGAGCGAGAGGACATCGCAGCCCGCCAGATGGATGGAGCCGCCCGCGTAGCGTGCGGGGGGCGATGGCAGGAGGCGGGCGATGGCCAGGGCGGAGGCGCTTTTGCCGCACCCGCTTTCGCCGACCATTCCGACGGTTTCGCCTGCTTCGACATCGAACGAGACGCCATCCACGGCCCGGACCGCCGACGAGTCGTTTCCAAAGTCGATCTGCAAGTCTTGGATTTCGAGCAAGGCCATCTGTGCCGTTCTTGCTTACATCAGGCCGCGGGCGGAATAAACCTGAAAATCGCGGATTGGAGCCGGGCGATCCGGTGTCGCGAGGATGGCGCCGCGCCCGGGCCAGCCCGTGAGGGCCGCGATGCGCAGCGGCCCGGATGCCGGGATCGTCCGACTCGTTGACTCTTGCGAAGCCGGTGGCGGTTGTTCTACTTTGGAATGGTGTCAGGCATGATGGACCGGTCCTGGTTTGCGGCGGCCGTGGTGTGCTACGGAGTGGCCGCGGTGTATGCCATCTTTTTGTGGCGGCAGGGATTCCGCCGGGATGCCTGGATCCATTACGGATGGCTGTTTTTGGGCTTCCTGTTGCACGGAGCCGCGATGCTGATGCGCGGCTTCAGCCTCTCGAGCTGCCCCATCAATAACTTGTATGAGGCGATCATGTTCGTCGCGTGGACGATGGTGGCCGTCGTCCTCGTGCTTGGATGGTGGCCGCCGCTGCGGTTCCTGGGCGTGTTCGCATCGCCGTTGTTGCTGGCGATGGGGATATTTGCAATGACGCCGGCCCTGGATGCTCCCGGCGCGGCCCCAACGACCCCGCCCGTATGGCGCAGCCTGCATGCGACGATGATCCTGCTGTCATGCGGGGCGTTCGGCATGGGCGCGGTGGCGGGGGCGATGTTCCTCATCCAGGAACGCAATCTGAAACTGCACCGGCTGCAAGCGGTCACCTCGCGTCTGCCATCCATCGAGCGTCTGGAGGTGACGATGGACCGGCTGCTGTGGGCGGCGACGGCGCTGATGCTGGGAGGAATCGTCACGGGCAGCGTCTGGCTGTGCCAGTCGCAGAGAGCCTCGGGGATTCGGGATCCGATCGTGGGATGGACGCTGGCGATCTGGTTTTTTTACCTCGGCCTGCTGGTGTGGCGCTGGAAGTATGCGCGGCGCGGGCGGCGTTTCGCCTGGGGGGCGGTAGCTGGTTTTCTGGTGATCGCGCTCACGTTTTGGGGAGTTTACCTGCTGTCGCCGATCCACCAGCCCTGAACGCGTATGCCCATCGTTCTCGTCGGCCTCAGCCACCACACCGCCCCAGTCCAGGTGCGCGAGCGGCTGGCCTTTCCGGCGCCGATCGTCCCCGGGGCCTTGGAGGCGCTGCGACAGCGCGGTCTCGCCCGCGAAGCGGTCATTGTCTCCACCTGCAACCGGGTCGAGCTTTATGCGGCCGTCGAAGATCCCCAGCCGGCCATCCTCGAGTCCATCGAGCGGTTTCTGGTCGATTTCCGGGGCTGTCCGGAGAGGCTGGACGGGGTGTTTTACGCGCGGACTGAACCCCAGAGCATCGAGCATCTGTTTCGCGTGGCGTGCGGGTTGGATTCGATGATCCTCGGGGAGACGGAGGTGCTGGGCCAGCTCAAGCAGGCCTATCAGCTCGCGCTCGAACATGGATTCACCGGTGGACGCCTCAACCGCGCCTTCCAGCGGGCCTTCCAGGTCGCCAAACTGGTCCGAACCCAAACCAACATCCAGCGCGGGAACGTCTCCGTGGCCAGCGCCGCCGTCGATCTGGCCGAAAAGATCTTCAGCTCGATCGCCGATCGCCGGATCATGGTCATCGGCGCCGGAGATACAGGCGAGAAGACCGCGCGCGCGCTGATCGGCCGGGGCGCGGCGGCCCTGGTGGTATCGAACCGGACATGGGAGAATGCCCAGGATCTGGCGCGCCAGCTAGGCGGCCGGGCTGTGCCGTTCGACCAATGGGAGCCGGAGCTGGCGCGCGTGGATATCGTGATCAGCAGCACCTCGGCGCCGCATTACATCCTCGATCGCGGCCGGCTCGAACCTGTGATGCCCATCCGGCGCAACGAGCCGCTTCTGCTGATCGACATCGCGGTGCCGCGCGACATCGAACCCGAGGTCAATTCCCTGGACAATGTGTATCTGTACAACATCGACGATCTCCAGGGGATTGCGGACGAGTCGCTCCGGCAGCGCCAGGAGGAGGTCGCGCGCTGCGAGCACATCATCCGGCAGAAGGTGGAGTCCCTGCTGAGCTCGCCGAGCGGCTCGCTTTCCAGAACAGGATCCCCCCGCCCCCCGCCCACGCCAGATAAATGAACCAGGTCACCAGGCCGGCTGCGATCACATCTCCACTGGCGATCCCCAGGGGCCGGAGCAAAAGCAGGCCCGACCCTTCCCGCACACCCACTCCCGCAACCGAAACCGGCATCGCCGTCAGAAACGAGATCAGGGGGAATATCCAGCCCGCCTGGATCCAATCGATGCGGCCGGTGGCCAGATCCGCCAGGAGGATCGCCATGACGCTGCTGAACAGGACCTGAGAGATGAAACCGCATACGACTCCGCCCGCCGCCGCGCCCGGTTTGCGGCGCATCGCCCGGAAACCGGCGACAATCGAATCGAGCGTCTTGCGAATCAGTGAAATCCGGCCGTAGCGGAAGAGCAGCCAGCCCGCAAGCACCCCCAGCAAGGCGAGCGGTCCCAGCCACCAAGGCGGGGACGGCCAGGCCGTCTGGCGCCACAGCCTGCTCACATGGCTGGTTCCCGCCCATGCCAGGGTCAGCCCCCCCAGCAACAGACTGCCTCCCCCTGCCGCCAATCGGTCCAGAAACGACGCCGCCAGGAGGTCTGGCACCGGCTTCTTCCATCGGGCGCCAAACCAGGCGGACTTGGCGACATCACCGCCGGCAGGTCCCAGGAGGAACGTGTTGAAAAAATGGCCGATCAGCGTCATGCGCCATACCTCGGACCTCGTCGTCGTCAATCCCCGAAGCCGCGCCACGCGCCGCCAGCGCGAGGCGCCCACCCCCAGCCCCAAACCGAAGAAAACGACCGCCAGACCGATCGTCGCCGGCGAGAGCCGGGCCAGCGCCGCCGCCAGCTCCGTCCAACCCACTTGGAACAGGACCACGACCAGGAAAAGCCCGGAGGCGGCCGGGCCCAGCCACCGCAGATGCCACTGGCGCGCGGAGATAGAACCCACCAAACCAGCAAGCGCGCCTTGTCCCCCCGAACCAAGGAACACCCCCTCTGACTTCCGTCTCGGCCCGGCTCCGCAGGGCAGAGGGTGGCGGCAGGCCGGGCGAGGTGGATCTTCATGGGCAGCGGCGGCCGCCGGGACAGCCGCATCCAGCTCTGCGGAATGTGCCGTCGGTCGCTTCGGTTCCATGTCGAGGCTGGGGACTACCGGATTGCGCGGGCCGCGGCAAGCTCGGAATTCCAGCCCGAGTTGCCGCTTGGCATCGGCACGGGCTTGCCGTTATGGTGACAAGCCATGACCACGGACCCGAAAATCCGGCCCGAGAGCAAGAACCGGCGCGAATGCCCCGCCTTGAACGCCATCATCGGCACCGCCGAATGCGGCCAGCAACGCGGCAGCAAGCTGAGCTGCCCGGCGCATTGCCCGCATTTCCCGTTCGGCACGGCATCCTACGACCTCTGGCTCAAAGTGGACGGCGCGTGGACGCGCAAAGCCCTCGATTTCGCCGTGCGCAAGGTCGGCCCCGATCGGCTCCGCCGGATCCTGCGTCAGAACTCGCTGGATCCCACTCAGGACCTCGATGTCGACTCGCTTCCGATCACGCTCGAGATGGCGCTGTTCCGCGAGCCCCGCGCCGACGGCCGCACTCTGGCCGACGTCTGGGAGGCCGAAGGGTGGAGCGGCCTGAACAACGACGAGCGGGTCATGACGCAATGCCGCCGCAAATCCTTTGCCGCCGTCCTCGAGGTGCAGCGGATTGTCGATGACGTGCAGACGATCTGCCAGGACATGCACGCGCCCGAGTCGGCGCCGTTCACGGTGTTCGATCGCACGCTGGCAGGCGGCGCGCTTCGGTTCAGCCGGTTCCTGGGCTGGATCGCGCCCTATCCCCACTACTATCGGGTCGCAGGCTTGGCCGTCATGATCCCCCATCTCACCTTCGACGTTTGGTGGGGGATCATCCAGGATCTGTTCCAGAAAGCCGCCGCGCAGAAGCCCGGCCTCGCCTGGTCGGATTTCCTGATGGGCCGTTTCGCTTCGCTGATCGCCCTGAACCAGCAAATCGTCATCGAGCATCGCCGCCAGATGATCGAGTCGATGGACATGAACCAGTGCGCGGCGGAGTACCGATTGGCCGGCGACGCCCAGCCAATCATCGCTGTGCTCGATGCCAAACCCGAATGCAGCCGACAATCTGAGGAGGAGCAGCCGGGCTCGGAACCTGCGCCTCTGGCTCACTGGA
Organism: Verrucomicrobiota bacterium; assembly: GCA_022711435.1. GTDB lineage: Bacteria > Verrucomicrobiota > Verrucomicrobiia > Limisphaerales > UBA1319 > JAGMXM01. The sequence continues at coordinate 1,856 of JAKLFB010000022.1, read as the reverse complement.
CGTGGTTCCAGCAGGGCGAGTCCGAGGCATTCGTCCAGGCGCCGGTCCCGTCCGCGGCGCACTCACCATTGACCGCCCCCGAACCGAAGCGGATCCTGGGCAGTCTCCGGCTGTATTCGGATCGTTTGGTTCTATCGACCTTCACGAAACGCCGCTACGAGTTCCTGCGGCCTCTTCTCGAAAAATGGCTCGGGTCGCATGTGGTCTTCGAGAAGGAGACGGTGGTGGACCTGGCCCGCAAATACCTCGAAGAGCAAGAGGCCCGGGAAGCCCTCGAGGAAGCCCAGGGCCCATCCGAGGAAGAGCCTGTCGGTGCGGATGCCGAGCCCGGCGACGATTCCGCCTTGGATGGATCTCCCCAGGACGCCGCGTCCGCCGTGCCCGAGGAGGAGCGCCATCATGTGCTCGAACAGGCCTTGCGCAACCATTACACGCGCCTGCTCGACGACGCCATCCCCGCCCTCGAGAACCAGACGCCCCGCGCGGCGGCCAAGAACCCGGACCTCAGGCCCCGCCTGGTCCGGCTTCTCAAGGATCACATTCACCAGATCCAGATCAACAACCAGAGGGACGGCACCCGGTTGAATCTCGATTGGGTGCTCGATGAACTGGGCGTGCCGGAGTTGAAATGATCGGGCCTCGGACCCGGATGGCGAGCTGGCGGGATGGAATGGTCGGAGCGACAGGATTTGAACCTGCGACGTCTTGGTCCCAAACCAAGTGCTCTGCCAGGCTGAGCTACGCTCCGACCTGGGAGCTTTCTGACACAGCCGGCCCGCGGATGCAACGCTGAAATCGAGGACGAACCGCGCCGCCCCGCAGCCGCCGTCCTCAGCCGGCGGACCCGCATGGCTGGACTTGGCCCGCCTCGCGCACCCGGCGGGCGCCGTCGGCTCGCGGCATTCCGCTATCCGCGCAACGCGAAATGGCGGATGACGGCCTCCCCGATCAGGCGAGCGGCGTCTTCGAATGGCACCAGGCTGGTGTTGATGACCAGGTGGTAAAGCAGCGGGTCCTGAATCTCCCGGTCGAAATAGCGGCGGACGTAGCGCTGGCGCCGGCGATCTTCCTCCTGGACAAACTGGCGGGCCTCGGCTTCGGACATCCGGTAATACTCGGCAGTGTGCCGAACCCGCTGTTCCAGCCGGCCCACCAGACGCACGTGAAACGCGTTTGGCAGGCGGTTGGCGATGACGCTGCTGGCGCGGCCGACCAGGATCACATGGCCCATCTGGGCCAGGCGCAGGATGGTTTCCGTGGTGTATTGAACCAGCGTCCAGCTCGAGGGATGCAGCCCCAGCAGCTCCCCGACTGCATCGTCCACCACACGCGCCTTGTCTTCGACCATGAACTCGGCCAGGCGCCCGGGCAAATGATGATCTTCAAGCACTCGCTCCACCAGGTTTGGGGTCGAATGCGATCCACTCGCCGGGAGAGCCGGCTTGGTTCGCTTCCAGGAAACGGGCAAGCTGGCTCGCAATGGTCCACGCCCCCGCCCCGGTCTCGCGCGAAATGGTCACCGCAGGCTGCAGCGCTCGGCGGGCCTGACCGCTCAGCGGACCTGTCGAATGCCGCAGTTGGGAATCGATAAAAGCGCGACACTTGTCGACATCGATATCTGGTTTCATACGCGAGTTTCGGGCCTTATTCCGGCATCAGCCCCGGGAGCCGCAGCCGCCAAAGCCACCCTAGTCCCAGCCGGCCGGCGATGCAATCCAGGAAGTGGCGGCGCAGCAATTCCGCAAGGCAGGTTAGGCTTTTGGCGTATTTCTCGGGGCGCCGGATTTTCCTCTGTCTGGCGCGCTGTCGAAGCGAAGGCTGGCTGGCTGCCGCCTGCACGAGACGACAACTTACCT
>JAKLFB010000021.1 GCA_022711435.1 Verrucomicrobiota bacterium | reverse complement strand
GAGTAAGATACCCAATCCCCACAGCGAAGCAAGCAAAAACGAAAATGCGCCTGATTCCGAAAATGCTCTAAGCGGTTGGACCTGGCTTAATTGGAATCAGAACGCCCCCCACCTTACGGAATTGCTGGTGGCGGCGCGATTGCTTTTCACGGATTCCAGGGTAGGCTGAATAGCGCAACAGGTGAAACGTCAAATCATGTTATGAGAAAGCGCGTGACGGGCAGGTGTCTTCTGGCGGCAATGGCCGCCCTCTCTCTCGGCTTGGGTGGCTGCGCCACCGGCGTCAAACACCCTTCGGGCGTCTCCGTGACCGAGATGCGGCCGGACGAGCGCGGTTTCGTCGCGGGGACCGGAATCGAATCGCAGGACATGGTCGCGGTGACCGATAAGATGGCTCGCAGCATCCTCGGCACCCCCCAGATCGCCCAGGCCCAGGGAATCCCCCGCGTCGTGCTCGAACCGGTCGTCAATGACACGCGGTTCCCGATCAACAAGGACCTTTTCCTGACCCGGATCCGGGCGATGCTCACCTCCAAGGCTGCGGGCAAGGTCGTGTTCCTCGACCGCGAAAACATGGCCTTGCTCGAACGCGAGCGCGCCCTCAAACAATCCGGCCAGGTCACCGCCACGTCGGATCCGAACATCGTCGAGTTCCGCGGCGCGGATTATTTCCTCACCGGAAAGCTGTCCGGCATGTACACCGGCACATCGGCCGGCCGGAGCGATTATATCCTCTACACGTTCCGCCTGGTGGATGCGCGAACCTCGGAGATCATCTGGGAGGATTTCTCGGAGATCAAGAAACAGGGGCTCGAGGACGCCGCTTACCGTTAAACCCGATGGTCGTCCGCAGCCTCGGGGCAGTGGCCGGATGAATACTTGCGCGCGGTTATTGGCGATCGCATGGCTTTTATGGGGGGCGGGTTGTGCCACGTCCCGGCCCCCGTCAGGCCCCGCCTTTTCCGGGGATCCGCTCGCTGAGCCCGGCGCTTTTCTCGGGCAGTATCCGGAGCGCGACCATGTGCTCTGGCAATACCGGCTGGCTGCCGCTGCGATGCGATCGCGTCAGTTCGACAAGGCCAAGGACCTTCTGGATAGCGCCCTCTCTCGCATCGGAGTGATCATCGAGGCCGACCGCAGCGCCCGGAAGGCGCGCAGCTATTTCCAGGAGGAATCTCGGAAGACATTCTTCGGAGAGCCTTACGAGCGATCGATGGCTTTTTTCTATCGCGGGATCCTCTATTGGATGGACGGCCAGCCCGACAACGCGCGGGCTTGTTTCCGGAACGCCCAGGTCCAGGATAGCGACACGCAGGACCACCAGTATGCGGGCGACTATGCGTTGTTCGATTACCTCGATGGCTACATCAGCACGCGGCTCTCCGGCAGCGGCCAGGAGGCGCTCGCTCGCGCCCAGGCCGCCAGCCGCAGCGGCCCTCTGCCTCCCTTCGATCTCCAGGCCAACGTCATGGTGTTCGCCGAGATGGGGCAGGGGCCGGTCAAATACGCCGCCGGCGCCCACGGCGAGCAGCTCCGATTCCGCCCCGGCAGCTCCCCGGCCGCCGGGATCCGCATCGCCGCCGGCAGCCTGTCAACCCAGGCCGGCGTGTTCGACGATCTCAGCTTCCAGGCCACCACCCGCGGCGGGCGCGTCATGGACCATATCCTGGCCAACAAGGCGGTGTTCAAGAACACTACCAGCGCCCTCGGCGATGCCGCCCTGATCGGGGGGACTGCCGTCGCCGTCGGCGGCGATCACGAGGAGGCTGCGCTGGGATTGCTCGCCTTCGGCGTCTTGAGCAAGATCGTCTCCGGAGTCACCACGCCGGCCGCCGATACCCGCTCCTGGAACAACCTGCCGCAATACCTGAGCTTTGCTGCCTTGCGGCTCCCGCCCGGAGCCCACACCCTGACCATCGATTTCCTGGATGGGGCCGGAAGCCCCATGGCCGGAAAGACACAAACTGTCAAGCTTAATCTACCCGCGGGATCGCGAGATGCCGTGGTATTCGTCAGTGATCAACCCCCTAATCTTTAAGCCCATGAAACTGTCCTGGACTCCCCTATGGATCGCCGCTGCATGTCTGCCGCTGGTGGCCGGCTGCGCGTCCCACCGGGGCGCCTATGCCCCTCTCCACGCCACGGAGCCCAGCCTGGAGAACCAGGCCGGCTTCGTCCTGCTCGATCGCTACACGCAGCAGTCCGTCACCTGCACCGGCATCCAGGTGACCCACCTGCCCGATGGCCGCCTGCAGGTCGCCGCCCAGGTCCTGAACCTCGAGCGCAAGCGCATCCAGGTCCAGGTCAATTGCGTGTTCAAGGACGAGCAGGGCTTCGCCTACGGAGACGAGACGCCCTTCCAGACCCTCATCCTGACCGAGAACGCGACGGAATCGGTGCAGTTCGCCTCGATGAGCGATCGGGCCAAGAAATACACCATCCGGGTGCGCCAGGCCCGGTGACGCCCGCGAGAGCGCACTGGGAGCGCCGACCTTCATGCCGGCCGGGAAGGCAGCAGGCAAGATGAATGGACAGCATGAGCAGGCAGCATCCAGAATGGCGCTGGCTTGGCGTTCTGGCAATGGCCCTGATTGCCTGCGCCCCTGACGCCCTGCCAGCCGCTGCCCCGGCTACAGCGGGCGTCCTGGTCGAAGCCGAGAGTTTTGCCGAGCTGGGCGGGTGGGTGGTCGATGCGCAGTTCATGGACGTGATGGGCTCGCCCTACCTCCTGGCGCACGGGCTCGGCAAACCGGTGGCGGATGCCCGCACCACCGTGATCCTGCCCGCGGCCGGAACCTATCGGCTCTGGGCGCGAACGCGCAATTGGACTGCGCCGCATCCGAGCCCGGCCGGACAGTTCGAAATCAGTCTCGATGGGAATCTCCTGCCCATCCGGTTCGGCGCTGCAGGTCAGGGGTGGGTGTGGCAGGACGGCGGATTGGTGACGGCCACGAATCCAGCCATCGAGGTGCGGTTGGCGGATCGGACGGGATTCGACGGGCGATGCGACGCGCTCTATTTCGCTCCCGAGGATGCTCCGGCGCCGCCGGCGGATGGCAGCGCCCTGCTCGAGTGGCGGCGGGCTTTGCTGGGGCGGCCGGCTGCGCCCGAGGATGGCGGCGAATACGATCTGGTCGTGACGGGCGGCGGGATTGCCGGATGCGGGGCTGCGATTGCCGCGGCCCGGTTGGGCATGCGGGTAGCCCTGATCCATGACCGGCCGGTCCTGGGCGGCAATGCCAGCCAGGAAATTCGGGTTCACACCATGGGCGATGCCCGGGGCGCGGTTGTGAGCGAGATCAACACCGCCCATTATCCGAATGGATCGGACCAGTCGATTGCTTACGACCAGCGCCGTCACCGCGTGGCGGCGGCGGAGACGAACATCGATCTCCACCTCGAGTGGCGGGCATTTGGCGTGGTCACCCAGGAGGCGCGGGTCGTCGCGGTTGACGCCTGCCATATCCGGACAGGCCAGGAGCGGCGATTTCGCGCTCCCTGGCATGTCGACGCCACGGGCGACGCGTGGATCGGGTATTGGGCGGGGGCAAGGCATCGGATGGGCCGCGAGCCGCGCGCCGAGTTCAACGAGCCGCTGGCGCCCTCCGCCGCCGATGCCATGACGCTGGGCACCAGCCTGCTCTGGAGCTCGAAGGACGCGGGCCAGCCTGCCAGCTTTCCCGACGTGCCCTGGGCGATGGACGTGGCCCGCGACTACGCCGCCACCAGCGGCGAGTGGCAGTGGGAATATGGCATGAACCACGACACCATCCTCGATGCCGAGGAGATCCGCGACCACCTCTTGCGCGCGATTTACGGTTCGTTCGCCAATGCCAAGCGGCTGGCGGCCAACGCGCGGCTCGAGCTCGACTGGGTCGGCTATGTCGCCGGCAAACGCGAGTCCCGCCGGCTCGAGGGGGATTACATTCTCACCGAACACGATGTCCGCAACCGCCCGCATTTTTCCGATGCGGTCGCGATGGGGACCTGGGGGATCGACCTCCATTATCCCAGCTCGACGAGATACGACTTTCTGTCGCGGTCGGACACGGTGGCGGTCCAGCCCTATTGGATCCCGTATCGCTGCCTCTATTCGACCAACGTGGACAACCTGTTCATGGCGGGGCGGTGCCTGAGCGCGACCCACGTGGCGCTGGGCAGCACCCGGGTCATGAACACCTGCGGACAGATGGGGGTGGCGGCGGGCACAGCGGCGCATCTGTGCAAGAAACACCAGACCACGCCGCGCGGGGTGTATCGAGACCATCTCGCCGAGCTGCGATCGCTCCTGGGGCTTTCGGCGGGAACCGAGGATCTCGCCAACCTGGTGACAGTCGTCGACAACCGCGATGCTGTCCGGGCGCGCCTCACCGGAGCATGGGCCGCCAGCACGTACGAGCCGGGATTTTTTGGCGAGGATTATCTTCATGACGGCAACGCGGACAAAGGCAGCAAGAGCGTCCAGTTCATCCCCGATCTCCCGGTGGCAGGCGAGTATCAGGTGTACCTGCGGTGGACATCCTCCGCGAGCCGTTCGGAGGCGGTGCCGGTCGACCTGATCGGGCGGGCCGGAACTCAAACCGTCACCGTCAACCAAAGGCTCAACGGCGGCCGATGGATGCTCGCGGGATCGATCGCTGCCAACATCGGCACCGGCAGCAGCGTCCGGATTCGCACTGCGGGCACCACGGGCCACGTGATCGTCGATGCCGCGGCCTTCTGCCTGGCCCGGACCCTGGACAGCACCTTCCAGGGCGAGCCCTGGCAGGACGACGACCAGGATGGCCTCTGCAATTACGTCGAGTTCACTCTCGGCACCAACCCGCGGGATCCGGGCAGCTTTCTCAAGCTGGATTGGAGCATGGATGAGCAGGCGCCGAGGCTCCGTTTTCTGGCGCCAGCCTGGCGAGCGTGCCGGCTCCAGTACCGAGACGCGTTTGGCGCCGGCTCCTGGCAGGACTCGAGAATCTTCCCCCCCACCGCCTCGACCCGCGAGTGCGTGATTGAGGACCTGGCGCCGGGGCTGGGATCCAGCCGCTTCTATCGGATTGCCAGCCCATAATACCCCGTCCCAAGCCCCCAAGCCCATCCGCGTCCTCTGCATCCGCGCCGCCTGGGACTGCATCCGCGTCCGCCGAAGACGATGGAATGAAGCCAGAAGGCCCGCGTGTTGGACAGGGCGGACGCATCGTTCCGATGCGCCCTGGCGGTGCGTCGAGCGTCTTCGAGGATCCGCCGGCATGGTTATTGCTCCTTTTTGCTATCGTTTTCTGTGGAGTGAAACGATAGTGAGTTCCGGGAGAGCATGATGCGACGTTGGATCATTTTGAGTCTGGGGATCGCGCTGGCTGGGGCGGCGGGCGCCCATGGGTTTGTGGCTTACAACGACCATGTGGCTGGACCCGGCACGCACTCGAACGCCACCCTGTACGCCGCCAACACGCTCGCCTCCGGTCCGATGAAGAACATCGAGACGGGCGCGTCCTTGTCTGGGAGGCTGAAAACTGTGGCGGTCGCAGTGAATTACGCCACCCAGACCGGAGTTCCCGCGCCCGGCACCGACGCCGCGGAGGCGTTCGGGGGCTATGTCGATTTCACCGCCCGCAGCCAGCAGAGCATCGAGCTGACGGTCTCCTCGAGCTACACGCTCGAGTTCACGGGGCTGGATCCATCGCGCCGTTACGATTTCACGGGGACCGCGGTGCGGGGGGTGGACACCTATGCCAATCGCTGGACCCTGGTGACAGTCGAGGGGGCCGCCCTTGCCACCCCTGTGCACAGCGCCGGGATCGGCGTTGTGACCGAGGGTCTCTGGGCCACGCAAGCCGCCTTGTGGACCGGAGCGAACCACCGGTCGGACCAGGGTTGGGTCGTGCGCTGGACCGACATCGATCCCGGTCCGGATGGGGCGTTCAAGGTGATCTCGCAGCTCTACCGAGGGCCCACGCCGGGTGTCGGCACGGGGGACTCGACCGCCGGAGCCAAGGGGTATGCGTTGACCGGGATCCGGCTCATCGAGAGCGCGGTGGCGGGCCGGCCGTCCATCGAGAACGGGCCGGCGGAGGAGGTCGCCAGCCGCTCGGCCCGCCTGGGCGGCCGCGTGACCGATCCTGGCATCGAGCCCCCCGAGGTCACGCTCTATTACGGACCCGCCGACGGCGGCAAGACGGCGGCTGCCTGGGAGCGGTCGGCCGTGCTTGGAGTCCAGACCGGGCCGTTCTCGGTCCGGGTCGACGGCCTGGCGCCGGGAACCGAGCACTTCTTCCGCAGCTTCGCCAGCAATCGGGTCGCCGGCGCCTGGGCCGAATCGAGCGGCTCGTTCACGACGGCCCTCGAGCCGCCGGAGATCGCGGACCGGGGAGTCGCCGATCGGTTCGCGTTTTCGGTCACGGTGCAGGGAGAAGTGGTGTCCACCGGAGGAGACGCGCCTGCGGTGCTTCTTTTCTGGGGGAGCGAGGACGGGGGGCAGAACCCTTTGGCCTGGGCTGCCCAAACCAATGCGGGAACGGTCAGCGGAGTCTTTCCGGTCACCGTCGGCGGCCTCGAGCCGGCCACGACGTATTTCTACCGGTTCCAGGCAACGAACCGTGCCGGCGCATCGTGGAGCGCAGCCGCCGGCCAATGGACTACGGATGCGCTGAGCATGCCCGAGGCGATTCTGGATCCCGTGCGCGGGATATCCGATCGGTCGGCGGTGGTGTCGGGCCAAGTCACGCAGACGGGCGGCGACCCGCCTGCCATCGAGCTGTTCTTCGGGACGGCGGATCGAGGCGCATCGGCCTTGGCCTGGGAACGAACCCTGCCGCTGGGAACTCAATCCGGCCTCTGGCGAGCCTCGCTGGCTCCCCTGGCGCCATCCACTCTGTACTACGTCCGGGCCCGAGCCCGGAATGCCGCCGGGGAAGCCTGGTCGGATGCGCAATCGTTCCTGACGCTGGCGGTGCTGCCCATTTCAGCGGTCATCAACGAGATCCATTACCATACATCCGACAAGACGAGCCTGTCCGAATTCGTCGAGCTTCATAATGCGAGCGAGGGGATGCTGGATTTGTCCGGGTGGCGCATGCGGGGGGCGGTGGACTTCGATTTTCCGCCGGGCGCCACCCTGGCGCCGGGCGAGTACTGGGTGGTTGCGGAGGATCCTGCCGATTTTCAGGCTGCTTTTGGGATGGCAGCCCATGGCTATTGGCTGCCGGGTGACAAGCTGCCGAACGAGGGCGGCCGAGTCGAGCTCCAGGACGCTGCCGGCATCACGGTCGACGAAGTCACCTATCAGAGCGGGTTTCCATGGCCCAACCGGGCCAACGGGGAGGGAGCGTCGATGGAGCTGATCCATCCTCTGCTGGACAACGATTTGGGCGGGGCATGGCGCAGCAGCGTTGCCGGACCGACACCCGGCCGCCGGAACTCGGCCTATGCCGAGGCCGAGCCCCCCCAGCTTCGCCAGGCAGCCCACACGCCCGCCCAGCCCCGCTCCGGCCAGGAGGTGGCGATCACTGTCAAGGGCACCGACGAAGACGGAGTCGCCGAGGTGACCCTCACCTACCAGATCGTCGAGCCTGGCGGCTACATCTCCCGGAACGACACGCGCTATGTCGCGGATTGGACGTCGATCCCCATGCGGGATGACGGCCAGGCCGGCGACCAGGTCAGCGGCGACTCGATCTTTACATGCGTTCTTCCCGCCGGCATCCAGAGCCACCGGCGCCTGGTGCGCTACCGGATCATGGCGGCCGACTCGCTGGGCAACATCGTGCGGGCGCCGTATCCGGAGGATCCGTCGCCGAACTTCGCCTATTTTGTGTATGACGGGGTGCCGCCGTGGACGGGGGCGGCCCAGCCGGGCGTCACCGCTCCGGCGACCTACAGCCCGGAGCTGCTGAGCCGGATCCCTGTCTACCATTTGATCACGACGCGAAAGAGCCATGAGGAGGCGATGTCCATACCCAGCTCCCAGGCGGGCCAGTATTGGGGCGATGAGTATCCCTGGTGGGGGACGCTCGTCTACGACGGCGAGGTCTACGACCACATCCGCTTCCGGGCTCGGGGCGGTGTCTGGCGATATTCGATGGGGAAGAACATGTGGAAATTCGACTTCAACACCTCGCACGATTTCCAGGCCCGGGACGATTATGGCCAGCCCTATGCAACGCGGTGGCGGAAGCTGAATTTCTCGGCTTTGATCCAGCAGGGCAACTTCCTCCAGAGAGGGGAGCAAGGCCTGTTCGAGGGCGCCAGCTTCCGGCTGCACAACCTGGCGGGCAACCCGTCGCCCCTGACCCATTACGTCCACTTCCGCATCGTCGAGCAGGCCCTCGAGAGCGGTGCGACCGGCTCCCAGTACGACACCGATTTCCAGGGGCTTTACATGGCGATCGAGCAGCCCGACGGCCGATTCCTCGACGAGCACGGCCTGCCTGATGCCAACCTCTACAAGATGGAGGGCGGCACGGGCGAGCTCAACAACCAGGGCCCCACCCAGCCCTCCAACAAGTCCGACCTGAACGCGTTCCTCGCCTATACGAGCGGGACGCAGCCGCAGTCCTGGTGGACCGAGAACCTCGAGCTCGACCAGTATTACCGGTTCCGCTCGATCCTCATGGCGATCCATGACTACGATTCGCATGCGGGCAAGAACTACTTCTACTATCACCATCCCGAGACCGGCCGCTGGTGGGTGATCAACTGGGATCTCGATCTGACGTGGACCACGACTTACAACGGCGGCAATGGCCGCGATCCGCTCAACGAGTACGTCCTGGTCCACCCGCCGTTCGCGATCGATTTTCGCAACCGGTTGCGCGAGATCCGCGACCTGCTGTTCAATCCTGAACAGGCCGGGATGGTCCTGGACGAGATCGCCCGGGTGGTCTACCAGCCGGGCCAGCCCTCGCTCGTGGACGCCGACCGCGCGATGTGGGACTACAACCCCATCCTCGCCTCCACCTACATCAACGCCAGCAAGGCCGGCCAGGGCCGCTACTACGAGTCCGCCAGCCCGCGCACGTTCGCCGGCATGCTCCAGAAGCAGAAGGACTACGTTGTTTCGCGCGGCCAATGGCTCGATGCGAACCTGCTCACGGACGAGTCTCTGGCGCCCCAGCGGCCCACCGTATCGGCTCTCAACCCCGAGTTCCCCCTCGATGATCTTCGGTTCGATACGACGCCCTTTGCCAGCCCGGCCGGCCAGCCCTTCGCCGGCATCGAATGGCGGCTGGCGGCCGTGACCGATCCCGCCCAGACGAACCTGCTGGCCGGCGCCCATCGCCCTCGCTACGAAATCCAGGCCGCCTGGACCAGCGGCGTCCTCAGCCCGTTCCAGAACCGGATTCAGATCCCGGCCGGCATCGCGCGCATCGGCGATCTCTGCCGCGTCCGGGCGCGCATGAAGGATGCCGCGGGCCGCTGGAGCCATTGGTCGGCGCCGGTCCAGTTCACGGCCTCGGCGCCGCTGGCCTGGGCGCGGCTCGAGAGCGATCTGGCTCTCACGGAGATCATGTATCATCCGCCTCCCTGCACCGCCGCCGAAGCCGCGGCCGGATTCGAGGAGTCGGACTTCGAGTTCATCGAGCTATGGAATCGGGGCGGCCAGGCCCTCGACCTGAGCGTCGTCCGGTTCACCAAGGGCATCGACTTCGATTTCGCCTCGGGGCCGATCACGTCGCTTGCGCCCGGCGCGTATGCGCTGGTGGTCCGCCGCGAGGCCGCCTTCGTGGCCCGATACGGCCCCGGGCTGCCTGTGGCGGGCGAGTATCACCTGCATGCCGGCGAGGACCAGCTCGCCAATGGCGGGGAGCGCCTCAAGCTCTCCTACGGCGCCGGCAACGCCCTGGCCGACTTCGATTACGACGACGACCCGCCTTGGCCGATCGTGGCCGATGGCGAGGGATATTCGCTGGCGCTGGCCAGCCCGGCCGGCGCCATCGATTACTCCAGGCCGGAAAGCTGGAAGCCCAGCGCCGCCTGGGGCGGCACCCCCGGCGCCCCCGACCGCCTCGCCCTCGCCGAGTGGAAGTCTGCATTCTTCACCGGCGAAGAGATCGGCGATCCGGCCGTGGCGGGCGACGATGCGGATCCCGACGGCGACGGTGCCGCCAACGCGCTCGAATACGTGGCGGGAACCCATCCGCGCGACAAGGAATCCGTTCTGCGATTGGAGGCGGCGGTCGAGGGGATCGCTGGCGGGACGCTCCTCGAGTGGCGGGCCGTTCGCGGCAAGCGGTATCAGCTCCAGTATCGGGATTCGTTCGGCGCGGGCGCGTGGCTGGATCTGCCCCAGGGAGGATGGGCGGCATTCATGGACGAGGCTGCGGCTGTTGTCGATCCCCAGCCGCGGGATGGCCAGCGCTTTTACCGCGTGATCGTGGCCGAGTGATCACTCACTCGGGCCAAGGGCCAGAAAGGCCTTTTCGTCCAGCACAGCCACGCCCAGGGCCCGGGCCTTTTCGAGCTTCGAGCCCGCCTCGGCGCCCGCGACGACGTAATCCGTTTTCCGGCTGACGCTGCTGCTGACTTTGCCCCCGAGGCTTTCGATCCGCGCCGCTGCCTGCTCGCGTGTCATCGAGGCCAGAGCGCCGGTCAGGACAAATGTCTTCCCCGCCAGCCCGCCCGGAGCCGCGTTCGGCGCTCGAAGGGCGGACTGGAAGTTGAGCCCTGCCTGGCGAAGCCGTTCGATGAGCTGCTGGTGGCGCGGGTTGCCCATCCATTTCATCACGCTCAGGGCGATCACCTCGCCGATCTCATCGGCCTGAGTCAGCTCGGCCAGCGTCGCCTGGCGCACCTCGTCCAAGCTGCCAAAACGCCGGCCCAGCGCCTTGGCGACTCCGGCGCCGACATGCAGGATTCCCAGGCCGAACAACAGCCGCCAGAGGTCGCGTTTCTTGCTGGCTTCAACGCCCTCGAGAAAATTCTGCGCCGACTTGCCGCCCATGCGCTCGAGGCTGGCCACCTCGAGCAGGTTGAGCCGGTAGAGATCGGCCACGTCATGCGCCAGGCCGGCCTTGACGAGCTGGGCCACCAACACCTCGCCCGCACCCTCGATGTCCATCGCCCCGCGCGAGCACCAGTGCTCGATCCTGCCGCGGATCTGGGCCGGGCAGTCCGGGTTCGGGCACCGCCAGATCACGCCGGCATCCTCCGCCGTCGCGCCGCTCTCCCGCGCCACGGAGGATCCGCACTCCGGGCACTGGGCCGGGAATCGGAACGGATTCTCCCGGCCTGTTCGGCGATCGCGCACGACCCCGACGACGGCCGGGATCACCTCGCCGGCCTTCTCGATGACGACCATGTCTCCGATCCGAATATCCTTGCGGCGAAGCTCGTCCTCGTTATGGAGCGTGGCGCGGCTGATGGTGCTGCCCGCCAGAAATACGGGCTCGAGATCGGCCACGGGCGTCAGCGCCCCAGTCCGCCCCACCTGGATGAGGATGTTGCGAAGGCGGGTCTGCGCCTGCTCGGGGGCATACTTGTAGGCGATGGCCCACCGGGGCGCCTTGGCAGTGGCGCCGATTCGATCCCTCAAGGCCAGCCGGTTGAGCTTGATCACCGCCCCATCGGTCTCGCAGGCAAAACCGCGGCGCGCGGCATCCAGCTCGGCAATGGCCGCTTCGAGCTCCTCGAACGACCCGCAATGCCAGGTCATCTCCGGCCTCTTGAGGCCAAAGCGGCCGAGCCACTCGAGCGCCTCCGCCTGGGTGGGAGGGGGCGCAGCGCCCTCGAGCGCGCCGATCCCATAGAGCACGATGTCCAGCGGCCGCTGCGCCACGATCCGCGGATCGAGCTGCTTGAGCGAGCCGGCTGCCGCGTTGCGGGGGTTGGCGAAGGGCTCCTCCCCGGCCGCGACCCTGTCAGCGTTGAGCTTCTCGAAGCCGGCGCGGGGCAGATACACCTCGCCTCGAACCTCGAGCAGGGCGGGCCATTCCCGGGGATCGCCCGCCAGGCGCAGCGGCAGGCTTCGAATGGTCTTGAGATTGGCGGTGATGTCGTCGCCCGTGGTCCCGTCGCCTCGCGTGGCCCCGAGCGCAAGCCGGCCTTCCTTATAGGTCAGGCTCACCGCGACTCCATCCACCTTGGGCTCGACCAGCCAGTCGAGCTTCTCGCCGGGCGCCAGCCGCTGGACCCGCTCCACAAACTCCCGAAGCTCACCGATCGAATATGTGTTGTCCAGGCTCATCATCGGCTGACGATGCGCCACAGGCCGGAACTCTCCCAGCGGCTGGCCGCCGACTCGCTGGGTGGGGGAGTCGGGCGTGACCAGTGCGGGAAATTGCAGCTCGAGATCGGCCAGCTCCCGATATAGGCGATCGTACTCGGCATCGCCGATCACGGGCCGGGCCAGGACGTAATAGGCCCGGTCATGGACGCGTATCTGCTCCGCCAGCCGTGCGTGGCAGGCTTGGGCCTCGGCAAATGTCATGCGTCCCACTGTAAGCTGCGGCCGGAAACGGTCAACCGCTTTGGACCCTGGCGGAGCCGAGATGGCGGGGCGGCTCGTCGTCGTCGATCGCTCTCCCTGCCCCCCGGCAGAGGGGCAAGCCCCGCCCGCCGCCGGAGGTCGTCCACATCCATCTTCTTCAAGAGCCGAACCAGGTTCTCCCAGCCCTCATAAAAACCGAAGCCGCCCCCGGTCATTTCCCGGATCGCCTCGTCGCGGCTCCATCCCTGGATGGCGATTCGATAGGTCGCGCACAGGAGACCTGTTCGATCGGCGCCGCGCTGGCAATGCACCAGCACCGGCAGATTCGTCGCCGAGCTGAACATGCGCAGGAATTCGACCAGCTCCTTCCGTTCGACATGCCACGGCTGCAATGTCCAGTGCCGGTAAGCCAGGCGTGTGCCGCGCAGCTCATCGCGGTCCGAATGGAGGGTGCGCAGGTTGATCACGGTGCGGATCCCGAGCTGCTCCAGGGCGCGCATGCCGGCGGAGGTAGGCTGGGCGCTGCGGTAGAGCTGCGCCGATACCCGGTGCAGGTTCGGCGCTCCGGCGATCTCGAGAGGCTGCGCCCAGTGGGCCGGCCGCGGCGCAGCCGCAGTCTCGGCCCCCAAGAGCCATCCTCCCGATCCCAGCGCGATCGCCCACAGGAAAATCCCCTGTGCCAAAACCGATCTCCATCGCGGTGTCATGGTGCTTGCCCCCATTCCTTATCATCGGCGGGCGCTCCTGGCAACCGGCGCATTTTCCTTGCCAGAAAGAGCGGCGTTGATTGTTCTATTCCAAGGTAAACGACAACGACATACGCAGGAACATCCGATGAACCCAACGCACTCCCCGCATCTTGACCCCATGCCGCGCCGCCGCTTTCTCGAAACCGTCGCCCTGGCAGGCGCCGCATCGGCCCTCCCCGGGCGCCTGTCTGCCGGGGCGCCTGCCGCGCCTCGATTGACGCTGGCCCTGGTTGGCGCCGCGCACATCCATACGCCGGGATTCATCAGCCTGATTCGGCGCGAGCGTCCCGAAGCGCGGGTCAAGTATGTGTGGGACCACGACGAGCCCCGGGCTCGAAAGCGGGCCGCCGAGCTCGATGCGCAGGTTGCCGATCTCGATACCATCTGGTCGGATGCCGCCGTGGCCGGCGTGATCATCTGTTCCGAGACCCATCGGCATCTCGAGCTGGTCCAAGCCGCCGTTCGCGCCCGCAAGCACCTGTTCGCCGAGAAGCCTCTGGCTGGAAACCGCAAAGACAGCGATACCATGGCGCAGGCGATCGAGGATGCCGGCCTGATCTTCACCACCGGCTATTTCATGCGCACCGCCCCCGTCCATCTGTTCCTCAAAGAGCAGGTCCAGAAGGGCGTGTTTGGCAAGATCAACCGCATCCGGGGATGCAACTGCCACTCCGGGTCGCTGGAGGGCTGGTTTGATACCGAGTGGCGCTGGATGGCCGATCCGGCGATGGCGGGCGTCGGGGCGTTCGGCGACCTGGGAACGCACTCGCTTGATCTGATGATGTGGCTGGGGGGCGATGTCGAGGCCGTGACTGCCAAGACCCTGGTGGTGACCGGCCGCTATGGCGCCTGCGACGAGTCCGGCGACGCCATGCTGCGCTTCAAGAACGGCGCCAACGGCCTGCTCTCCGCCGGCTGGGTGGATATTGCCAATCCCGTGTCGCTCGAGATCAGCGGCACCAAGGCCCACGCGGTGATTGTCAATGGCCAGCTTTTCTTCCGATGCGCCGAAGTCGAGGGAGCCGACGGGCGCAGCCCCTGGACCGCCCTTCCCCCCGAGCAGCCCAAGCCGCTCCACCAGTTCTTGAACGCGCTGGCCGGAAAGCCGGATCAGCCCCTGGTCACCCCCAAGGAGGCGGCCGACCGCGTCCGCGTGATGGAAGCCATGTACCAAGCTGCCGACCGCGACGACTGGATCAAGGTCGGCTGATCGGCGGGCCCGATCCGTCGCGGGATCAGCGAACCCGGATCGTGGTTCGCTCGATCACCCAGTCGTAGTCGCGAGTGCTGCTCGCCCCGCCGAACGAGGCGTAGCTGACAGGCCTCTTCGTGGCCGGATCCAGCCACCTGTGGATTTCCGAGTGGCCGTCGGCAAAGGAGAATCCAGCGGCGCCATTGTGGTAGGAAGCCGGCAGGTCGCCCCAGGCCCGCTGGCCCGGATCGTTCAGGTAGTATCCGTCATTGATGCTGTCCGGATGCTCATCGAGCATGACGAAGGTCTTCACCGGATCGCGAATATCGGACATCTTGATGAACTGCCGGAAGTTGGGGTACCAGACATGCACGCCGCCGGGCGACAATTCCCCGCCGTCGCCCACGAAGGCATTCATGGCCAGGCTGCGCACGCGGGTCGGCCACCCCAGCGCCCGCTGGGCCCGGCTGGCGAACACGTCCGCAGGGCACTTGTAGACGTTCTTGGCGCCGGCGGTGTAGCGTCCCAGCTTGGCCTCCTTGAGAAAGGCGACGTTCGTGTTCTCCGGCTCCGTCCCCCAGGTCATCACGTTGTTCACCCAGCTGTTGCGGCGCGCCCGGGTTTCATCCACGCCGTGGTTGTTGACCAGGCGATCGCTGTAATCCCCCGCATACATGGTCCAGGCCAGCATCAGCTGCTTGGTGTTGTTCATGCACATGATGCCCTGCGCCTTGGTCTTGGATTTTGCCAGCGCCGGCAGCAACATGCCCGCCAGGATCGCAATGATCGCAATCACCACCAGCAGCTCGATCAGCGTGAACGCCGGCCGGCCTGAATCGTCTCCACCTGTCCTCATGCTGTCTGATCTCTCCTGCCCGGCCCCGTGTGAGGCCCGCTCTCACCAGGATGCTCCACCCCGCCGGGCCGGGCCACTGTGCTTTTGACGGCACAGACGCATCACTTCCACCCGCGCGCGCACATCGCCGCGTAAATCCGCTCGGCCCGCTCGGTCGATCGCGCGAACAAAGCCCCCACCACCGCCGCCGGCGTGGACCATCCGGACCGGCGCGGTTGAAACGTGCGGCAGGCCCGCGCGCGGCGCATGCGCTCGGCTTCCTCGAGCAGGACATAGAGGTACCGATGAAGCAGCGCCACCGTCGTCACCAGCAGCCCCGGCACGCGGATGGCGTGGAGCACGCGGAGGAGTTCCGAGAACGGCGTGGTGTTGGCAAACAACACCATCGCGAACAGGCAGAGCGTGCTGCGGATCACCATCCCCAGCGCGATCCGGCCGCCGTCGGGCTGGAACCACGCCAGGAGCGCCACCCCCAGCACCAGCGGCTCGAGCAACAGCAGGCGCCTGAGCAAGAAAACCGCCGGCAGCCGGCTCGCCCAGGCCGCAGCCGCCAGCATTGCGGCCACCCCGCCATGGAACAGCCACCCGCTCCACGGCCCCGCCGCCACGCCCGCCACCAGGGCGACCGCCAGCCCAAGCTTCAGCCCTGCCGGCGCCCGCCGCACCCGGCTGTCCACCGCGTCCCCGCGATCGAGCCAGTTCAGTCGCATCGGCCCAGATCGTGATGGCGGCCCGCCGGGGCCGAGCCCGCCGCATCGCCGGCCCCTTCCCGATCCATGCTCGGCGGCCTCGATACCAGCATCCGTGCCAGCAGCCACGAAAGCGCGAAGACCAGGATCGTGCCGATGGCTCCCGCCCACGCCGTGGCCCGCACCGCGGATGAGATCCCCGGAACCTGATAGTCCGGGAACGGGGATGGCACGGCCGGCTTCGAGACCGCATGGTCCGCGAAGCCGAGATTTTCGGCCACGCGCTCGAGTCCGTCCGGCCAGGGCGATGCGAACGGCGCCACAAAGACCGCCAGCCCCAGCGCCGCCAGCCCGCCCCAAACCATTATCCGGCCCGCTCGCGCCTCCTCCCAGGAAGCGGCCTTTGCCAGCAGCTCGGGCCGCGCCCGGGCAATGGCCAGCAGCACCAGCGCCGTGATCGCGCCTTCGCCCAGCCCGATCACCATGTGCACATTGACCATCGCCGGAAACACCGTGGACCACGGGACCCGGCCGGACATCGCCAGCTGCCCGGCGCAGCTGGCCGCCGCCAGCACCGTCGAAAACCATCCCGCGAATGCCGCGCCCGCCACCAGGCCCCGCATGCCCCCGATCCCCCTTTGCAGGCCGCGATAGAGCCATGAGCCAGCCACCGGAGCCAGCACCGCCATGTTGAACAGGTTCGCCCCCAGCGCCAGCACGCCGCCGTCGCTGAAGAGGAAGGCCTGGACGATCAGGACCGCGGTCATCACCACCACCGCAGCAGCCGGCCCCAGCAGCGCCCCCGCCAGCACCCCGCCCATCAGATGCCCCGACGTGCCTCCCAGGACCGGGAAGTTGATCATCTGGGCGGCAAACACGAACGCCGCCGATAGCCCGAGCAGCGGCACCCGTCCGGGCGCCAGGTCGGCCCGGGCCCGATGCAGCGCATACCCCACCCCCGCCGATGCCAGCGCACCTCCCGCCAGCGAGGTTCGAAGATCCAGGAAACCGTCCGGGATGTGCATGCGCAATCAGCCCGGCAGGTCCTTGCCGGTCGTGGTCACGGTCAGCTTGCCATGCTTGACCCCCCGCGCGCCAATCAGGCGGTCCGCCAAGGTCTTGATCCTCATCCCCTCCCCCCGCACCACCAGCGCCTCCAGACAGTGATGATGATCCAGATGCACATGCAGCGCCGATACAATCAGATCCCGGAACTCGTGCTGCATGTCCGTCAGCGCCTCCTGCAGGTGCGGCCGGTGATGGTCGTAAACGAGCGTGATCGTGCCGGCGATCGCCCGGCCGCCGTACTCCCGACGGTGGTCCGCCAGCCGGTCGCGGATCATGTCCGCGACGGCCAGCGACCGGTTGTGATACCCTTTCTCCCGCGCCATGGCGTCCAGCTGCCGCAGCAGCGCCGCGGGCAGCGATACGGTGAATCGCGCGGTCCCCCGGATTTGCGTCACATGTGACATCCTCCTCAATGTGTAATACCCCGACCGCGCTGGCAACGCCCAAATTTTTCCCCCTGTCCACCGGCCGGCTCTTGCGCTACAGTGTCGCCGGCTGGGCGGGTCGATTCGGCCCAGCCCGATCATGCACGAGGTCGGCATCATGCACGAAACCATCGCGTTGGCGGTGCGGCGCGCCCGGGAGGCGGGCGCCCACCGCATTCTCGAGATCCGCCTGCGAGTCGGCGCCCTGTCGGGGGTGGTTCCGGAAGCGCTCGAGTTCGCCTTCGAGCTCCTCCGGGCCGGCACCCTCGCCGAATCCGCCCGGCTCCAGATCGTCCCCGTGCCCGCCACATGCTGGTGCGCCAGCTGCCGCGACGAGTTCGGCGTTCCCGACCTCATCGCCGAGTGCCCTCGGTGCGGCCAGCCCAGCGCCGAGCTCCGCCGCGGACGCGAGCTCGAGCTGGATTCCCTGGAGATCGATTGACCATGTGCAAAGAATGCGGTTGCGAAGACGGCGGCCCGGTTCACATCCACGGCCATTCCCACCCCCATCCCCACCCGCACGAGCACGAGCATGGGCATGATCACTCCCATGACCTTGCCCCTCCCGCGCCGGAGGGCGGGCCCCGAACCGTCGAGATCCATCAGCCAGTTCTCGACCGAAACGACCGGCTCGCCGAGCGCAATCGCGGCTATTTCCGCGCCAAGGGCCTCCTGGTCGCCAACCTGGTCTCCTCGCCCGGGTCGGGGAAAACCACGCTGATCCAGCAGACGATCCATCGCCTTCAAGGACGCCTGCGCACCGGGATCATCGTGGGCGATCTCGCAACCGAGAACGACGCCATTCGAATCCGGTCCGCCGGAGCCCCGGCCATCCAGATCACCACCGGCACGCTCTGCCATCTGGATGCGGAAATGGTGGCTCGAGCGGCCGGCCGCCTTGACCTCGACGCGCTCGATCTGCTGATCATCGAGAACGTCGGCAACCTGGTCTGCCCCGCGGCATTCGACCTGGGCGAAGACCTGCGCGCGGTCCTCTTGTCTGTCACCGAAGGCGAGGACAAACCGCTGAAGTACCCGCCCATGTTCGCCTCGGCCCACGCCGTGGTCATTAACAAGATCGATCTGGCCGAGGCCGCCGGCTTCGCCCGGGACACCGCCCATGCCAGCCTCCGCCGCGTCTGCCCCGGGGCCCGCGTGTTCGAGCTGTCCGCTCGCACCGGCCAGGGCCTGGACGCCTGGTGCGATTACCTCGCCGAGGAGCGCGCCCGCCGCAATGCGGCCCACCCCCTCGCGTAGCCATGGCCCACCCGCTCACTCGCAAGCAGAATACCCGATAGTGCCTTGGGATCTCGCCCGTCGATCCATCGTATTCCGTCGAACAGCAGGCTTGACTTGAGGCCTGCATTTTGTCACAGTCAGCTGTCCACAAAACCTAGAGCGAAGGGTTGCCGCACCAGCAATCTGGAACCGGGCGAGGCTCTCGCTCTGTCTGCAACATGTGTGTTGATGTGAGCATTCCTTGGCGCCGCCGCCGAGGTGCAAGGCGAAAGGACGAGTTCATGAAGCGATGTGCTGCACAGCGGATCTGGGGTATTGCCATGCTCGCAGCTCTGGCTTTGGCGCCGGGCAGCGTGCGTGCGGATTGGGCTTCCGAGGTCAGCGGGGCGAATCCACTCAATTGGTTTCGCTTCGAAGAACCCTCCGGCACGGTCGCCGCGGACCAGGGGGCGGCCAATCTGGATGGGACCTACGTCGGCAACGTGGTTCTGGGAAGCCCGGGGCTCGTGGGGAGCGCGGCGGCCTTTGACGCCGGCGGCCACGTCTTCCTCGGCGGGGCGAACGTGACGACGGACTGGACGCTGGAAACCATCTTCAAAGCCGACACGGTGAACGGGGGTGTCTCCATGGGCTTGGTCGGGACCGACTTCGCCGCCTCGTCGGATCGCATGGCGGTCAAGGCCGAGCAGTGGAACTCGACTGGCCAGTTGGGATATACCAGGTTCGGGGTGGTCGACGTGACTTTCACGGACACCCTGGCCGCCACGCCAGCCGATTTCGCCCATGTCGTCTTTGTCGGCCAGGCCTCCGGCGTCAGCCTCTATGTCAACGGCGCCCCCGCGGGAAGCGACGCGACCAGCTCCCCTCTGGCTCGCTGGGCGCTGGCTGCAGCCGCCATCCGCGCCGATAGCACACTGGTCGACCCGCTGACGGGCTTGATCGATGAGCTGGTGATCTACGACCGGGCGCTGTCGCTGTCAGAAATCTCCGCCCACTATGGCGCGATCCCCGAGCCGAACGTGGCATCGTTGGGCTTATTGGGTGGGATAGCGCTTCTGGGCTTCCGGTGCGGCCTGCGCCGGCGGTGAACGGGCAATGGGGTCGGCCATTAGGGGCTCGATCAAGTAGAAAGAGAGTTGCCGCAGGGATTTCTGCGAATCGTTCTACCGCGCCTTTTTCCCAGCTCTCTTTGCTGGACAACTCAAGCCTGCGTTTTCCAATAGGGATCGGTCATCTTGAAAACAGGGGGCGAGGGTTTCAAGTGAAGAGGGACGCTGCGCGTCCGGTTCAATACGCTCCCAGGTCGGCCAGCAACAGGCGGGCGCTGATGCGGGCGGACTCGAAGATGACGGGCAGCCCGCTGCCCGGGTGGGTGCCGCCGCCGACCAGATACAGGCGGTCGAGCTCCTCGAACCGATTCTGGGGGCGCAGGTGGAGCATCTGGGAGAAGTTGTGCGCCAGGTTGAACGTGGCGCCGCGATAGACGTCGAGCTCGCTCTCCCAGTCCGCCGGGGTGACGATGCGCTCGAACCGGATGCGCTGTTCGATGTCGGCCGGCAGGCCGATCTTCGTCAATTGACTCAGGGCTACCCGCCGATATCGGGCGCGTTCCTGGCGCCAGTCGACATTCGGGTGCTGATGGGTGACGGGGACCAGGACGTAAAGGGCGCTATGGCCTGGGGGGGCCATCGTGGGGTCGGTGAGGGCGGGATGCTCGACGTAGAACGACGGGTCCTCGGACAGCACATGCTGGCGCTCGATCTGGTCGAGGTTCCGGCGATAATCGGCGGTCATGTAGATGTTGTGGTGGGCGAGCTGGTCGAAGCGGCCTTCGACGCCGAGATAGAGCATGAACGTCGAGCAGGAGAACCGCTTGCGGGCGATGTTGGCGTCGCTCCACCGGCGCCGGAGCCGGGGATCCACCAGGCGGGTCATGGCGTGCCCGAAGTCGGCGTTCACCAGGACTGCGTCGGCCTGCAAGTCGCCCCGCGCCGTCCGAACTCCCGTGGCACGGCGGCCGTCGAAGAGGATTTCCTCGGCGGCGGTCTCGAGGCGGATGGCGGCGCCGAGCTGCTCGGCCACGCGCGCCATGGCGCGGGTGATGGCATTGCAGCCGCCGGTCGGATGCCAGATGCCGTGTTCGTACTCGAGGAACGACAGGATCGAGAACAGGCTGGGGCATTGGAAGGGCGACATGCCGAGGTATTTGGACTGGAAGGTGAACGCCAGCTGAAGGCGCGGATCGCGGAAGTAGCCCGCCAGCTCCGCGTGGAGGGATTTCCACGGCTTCAGGAAGGGCAGCACGGCGAGCAGCCGCGCGCTGAGCAAGCTCTTCCATCCCGGAAACGGCGACTGCAGGCAGGGCACGAACTTCTCGAGCTTGACGCGGTTGTAGCTCATGAAATCGCGGAACCGGGGGGCGTCGGCGGGCGCGAGCCTGGCGATCTCGCTGACCATGCGCTCCGTGTCGGGCGCGCAGAGGAGCTCACCGCCCGCGCCAAAGACCAGCCGGTATTGCGGATCGAGCCGGGTCATCGGCGCCTCCTGGAACAGGTCGCGTCCGACCTCGGCGAAGATCTCCTGGAGGACTTGCGGGTAGAGGAAGAACGTCGGGCCGAGGTCGAAGCGGAAGCCGTTGCCTTCGATCGCAGACGTGCGGCCGCCCACGTGCGCCTTCTTCTCGATCACGGTGACGCGAAGGCCGGCTTTGGCCAGGAGCATGGCGGCGGCCAGCCCGCCCGGCCCGGCGCCGACAACCAACACGCTTTTTGACATGGTGGTTTTCTTAGCGTAATCGTTCTGTCCGGGCAAGCGCAGTCGTGCGGGGGCGGGGCTCCCGCGAGGACCTCGTTGGCTATGAGCGCGAAAAAAGTCTGCATCATCGGCGCGGGGCTGGGCGGGTTGTCGGCGGCCATCTCGCTGAGGCAATCCGGCTACGACGTCGAGGTCTTCGAGAAGAACGCCAGGATCGGGGGCAAGCTCAACGTGCTCAAGGCGCGCGGCTACACCTTCGATCTGGGACCGTCGATCCTGACCTTGCCGCATCTGTTCGAGCGGCTGTTCGAGCGCTCGGGCCGGGCGATGCGCGATTACATCCCCATCCGCCCTCTTCGGCCGCACTGGCGCAACTTCTTCGAGAACGGCCAGGTGGTGGACCTCTACCCCGAGCCGGACCGGATGGCGGAGGAGGCGCGCAAGGTCGGCGAAGATCCGGCCAGCGTGCAGCGGTTCCTCCGGTACTCGGCCGGCCTCTACGACCTCGTCAATGCCGGGCATTTCGAGCAGGGCATCGACACCTTCCGTGAATCGACGCGGTTCTACGGGCTGTGGGCGTTCCCGAAGTTCGATCTGTTCCGGACGATGCACGGGGGCGTGAAGCGGTTTCTCCGGACGCGGCAGATGCAGGACATCTTCGACTATTTCGTCAAGTATGTGGGCTCTTCGGCCTATCACTCGCCGGCGTTCATGAACTGCCTGCCGACGATCCAGTTCCGGCACGACCTCTGGTATGTGGATGGCGGCCTGTATGGCATTGCGGCGGGCCTGCAGCGGCTCATGGATGAGATCGGCATCCCTGTCCGGCTCGAGAGCGAGGTCGCCGAAGTGCGCAAGCAGGAGGGCCGCGTCGCCGGCCTCGTGACGAAGGACGGCCAATACCATCCGGCCGACATCATCGTCTCGAACATGGAGGTCATTCCGGCCTACGAGCGTCTGCTGGGCGAGGGCAAGGAGTTCATGCGCACGCTCGACCGGTTCGAGCCGGCCTGCTCGGGCCTCGTGCTCGAGCTGGGGCTCGACTGCCAATACCCGCAGCTCGCCCATCACAACTTCTTTTACTCGGAGCGCCAGCGCGAGCATTTCCACACTGTCTTTCGCCGGCGCGAGCTGCCGCCGGATCCGACGATCTACCTCGTGGCGGCATCGAGAACGGATCCGACCGTCGCGCCGCCGGGGTGTGACGGTCTCAAGATCCTCCCGCACATTCCTTACATCGACGATGCGCATCCGCTGTCGCGGGAGGATTATCTGGCGTTCAAGGAGCGGGTGGTGGACAAGCTGGAGCGGATGGGCCTGCGCGACCTGCGCAAGCACGTGGTTTTCGAGCACTGCTGGACGCCGCTGGACATCCGGGAGCAATACTATTCGAACCGGGGCTCGATCTATGGGGTCGTGACCGACCGATTCAGGAACCTGGCCTTCAAGGCGCCCAAGCAGAGCACGAGGTATCCGAACCTGTTCTTTGTGGGGGGCTCGGTGAATCCGGGCGGCGGCATGCCGATGGTGGTCCTCTGCGGACAGAACGTCGCGAAGAAGGTGGTCGCCTGGGACCGGGGTTAGCCCGTTTCCAGGAAACACAAAGGCCGCCCGGGAAGGCGGCCTTCGAGTCGATCTGGAGAACCGTGGTCAGCGCCGCCGGCGTATCCACAGCGCCGCCGCTCCGAGCGCGAGCAGCGCGAGCGTGCCGGGTTCCGGCACCACATAGGCCGCCACATTGTCCATGTAGAAGTTCACCGGATTGGCGTCGGCGGAGTTCGCCCCGGTATAGAACTGGAACCACGTGTCGCCGGGGCCCCACCCCAATTCCGAGAAGCTCATGTCGAAATGCCACGTGCGGAGGTCCGACTGGTCGGGGTTCTGCCAGCCGTCGATGAGTTTGGTTTGGGTCCAGCCCGCCGCTCCATCGCTGTTCCCGGCAACGTTGAACTGGTACCAGATGCCCGTGGCTGGCGGGAAGCTGGTGCCGTCCACCATCACATCGAATTTCAGGTGGGCATCTGCGCCGGCATTCGCCAGGGCTTGCATGGCGGTTTGCTGGTTGTCGCTGCCGCCGCCGGGGCCCCAAGAGAACTCCTTCGTCATTTGCATTTGCCAGCCGCCGGCGGTGTGCGTCTGTTTCAGGGCGCCTGGCAGACCTGCCCAGCCCACCGGATTGGCCTCCTGCCAGCTGACGTTCTGGAAACCCTCCGCGTCGGCGTTGAAATTGTAGGTCAAATCCGCCTGCGCGGCTGCGCCAGCAAGAGCCAGCGCGCCAAGGACAGCTATTGCGTATCGTGTTGTCATGATCGCACCCCCGTCAGTTCCGATGTTATGCATTGGCTCTGATCGGCTTGATCCGAAACCTATGGTAACTCATAGTATGTCAACGGAATGGGCGGCGATGTCAAGACTGAACGGCGTCTCGACGGCGTCCCAACGCGGGGCGGTTTTGTGCGCAATCGACTATGGAACATTCGAAGTGGATTCTGGTTCTGTTCCTGAGCCTGTGGGGATCGGGCTTCGGGGCATTTGGGTCGGGCGGCCCGGCGGAGCCGTTTCTTGAGCATGCAGCGGTGGCGTTCGATTTCACCCGGGCGGCAGCCTGCTCCGAGTGGGAGGCGGCGCATCACGTCGCCGCGCTGCGCTCGACGGCGGAGGGGCTGGAGATCTCGATCAATGGAAACGATCCCTACATTCATGGCCCGGTGCGGGATTACCCGGCCGGCGTGCCGCTCCGGCTGGCCATGCGCATCAAGTCCGATACGGGCGGCAGCGGCCAGATCTTCTATTTCCGCGATGCCGCGCGTGAGGAGGATTCGGCGCGGTTTTCTGTCAAGGTGGGGGAGTGGATCGATGTGCGGGCGATGCTGCCTCCGCTGGGGCCGGGGTATCGTCTCCGGATCGATCCGCCGGGCGAATCCGGCACCGCGTTGATCGCGTTCTTGGGTTTCGAGCCGGCGCCCTCCCTGGCGGCGCCGAAATGGCTGCCGCACGAACCCGCCGATTTCGCCGATGCAGTCCGGATCGGCTCGGGGCCTGTGGATTTCCGGGTGGGTGAGCGGGGATGGAGCCTGGCGGTGGATGGGCAGCGGGTGGCATCGAGCCACACGCGTCCGATGATCGGCTACGTCCTTGGCGGCCAGGTCCGCTGGCTGGATGCCGGCCCGCCCGCTCGTGTCCGGAGGAGCCAGCGCGGTGTCGAGAGCCAATCCGCCTTGCGCGACCCGGACGGCGCGGCGTGGCGGGTAACGCGGACCTATTGCGCGGGCGCCAGGCCCGGCGTCATCGATGTCGAGGTGATCGTGGAAACCAGCCAGGACCGGGAGGCGGCCTTCCTGCCCCTGATCCTGATGGCGGTCTTCGAAGGATCGCCCCACAAAGGACAGGCGCTGCTGCCCGGGCTCGAGTATCTCGAGAACGAGCCCAGCAGCAGCGAGGCGGACTTGATCGGGCCGGAATCCAACCGCCGTGTTCCTGCCAGCCACAAGCTGACCTTCCCCCTCATGGCGATGCAAAAGGACGGGCGGTATATCGGTCTTGTTTGGGAGCACCGGGAGCCGTTGAGCGTGCTGTTCGATTCTCCGGATCGTCTGCTCGGCACCGGAGGCCACCTCATGGGCGTGCTGTTCCCCGGCTGCGACGGGTTCAACCGCCGCGAGGGCGACCTGATGCCCATTCGGACCGAGGCATTGCGGGCCGGCCGGAAGCTGGCGTTTCGGGGTCAGATTGTGGGCGGCAGGGGCGGCAGCGTGGTCCCGGCCATCCAGCAGTACGTGAGCTTGCGCGGCCTGCCTGCCATTCCGCCGGGCGGATGCACCTTCGACGAGTACGTCCGCCTCGCCGCCCATGGCTGGCTGGACTCGAAGATACGCGCAACCAATTTCTTTCGGCACGCGGTTTTCGGGGATCGTTTCCCGGCGGGCCCTTCGGCGGATGCAGCGCTGTATCTTCGGTGGCTGGGGACGCACGCGACGGATCCGGCCCTGGGCGAGCGGCTGGCCGAGGCCTCGAGGGGCGCGCTGTCGGCGGTCCCGCCCGGGCAGTTGGAGAGCGCCCTGGTCGGGCACGTGAGGTATCCCGTCCAATCGCTGGTTTTCGGGGGTGTGAGCGGGGCGGTCGAGCATCACCGGCGTCACGCTCGAGGGCTGCTCGAGAGGTTTCGGCCCGACGGCACGATCCCCTACAGGGCGATGTCCGATGGGCCCGATTACGGCCGAACCCACTTTGCCGACCACGCCAACGGCCTCACCGCGCAGGTCCTGATGACGGCGTTGGAAGCGGCGATGTTTGCCGGCGACCCGGCGCTGATCGACGATGCGCTGGCCAGGCTGGGCCAGGTTCGGCGTGCGTATGCGAACGGCGTGCCGCGGGGCGCCCAGACATGGGAGGTGCCGCTGCACACGCCGGATATCATGGCCTCGGCGCACATGGTCCGCGCGTTCACGATGGGCTACCAGCTCACCGGCGAGCGGGAATGGCTCGAGGAGGCCATCTACTGGGCGTGGGCGGGCCTTCCGTTTCTGTATCTGGTTCCGCCGGTCGGCACGGCCGATCTGCCGTACGGGTGCGTGACCGTCTTTGGGGCGACGGCATGGAAATCCCCGGTCTGGATTGGCCGGCCGGTGCAATGGTGCGGGCTCGTGTATGCCGACGCCCTCTACCGGCTCGTTCCCTGGGATCCATCGGGGCCGTGGAAACAGATCGCCGACGGGATCACCGCGACCGGCATTCGCTATTCCTGGCCGCTGGATGACCCGGAGCGCCAGGGCCTGCTGCCCGACGGGTGGGAGCTCCTCACGCAGGATCGGAACGGCCCGCCCATCAATCCCGGCACCGTGCAGGCCAGCGCCGTCCGCCTGTTCAGCCGGGGACCGATCTATGACTGCCGCGTATGGCACACGGGCCGGGGCCGGATCATCGCTCACGCGCCGGGCGCGATCCTGGCGGATACCGCCGACTCCAGGCGTTTGAAATTCACCGTTCGCGCCTGGTCCAAAGAACCCTATTATGTTCTCGTCAATGGCTGGATGGGCCCGGTGCGGCTGGAGATCGACGGCCGGCCTGCGCCGCTCGGGGAACCTCATCTGTATCAGGCGGAGGAGGGGAGACTGGTGCTGAAGCTCTCCGGCCACCCCGTGATCGAGATCGAGCCGGGGTCGTTATGAGAAGAGTGACATGGGCCATTTGGATCGCCGCCTGCGGATAGGATCGCGATGCACATACTCGATACAATCGTTGCGGAGAAGCGCGCCGAGCTCGGGCGCATGCCTCAGGTCGAGGTGACAGCCGAGCGGCTGCGGGCAGCCCGGCGCGGCCGGGGCGCCGTCCGCGATTTCGCGGGCGCGCTGCGCGCCGGGTCCCGGCGCGGGATAGCGTTGATCGCCGAGGTCAAGAAGGCCTCGCCGTCGGCCGGGGTGATCCGGCCGGATTTCGATCCGGTGGGGATCGCCTGCGAGTACGCGGCGGCGGGCGCGGACGCCATCTCGGTCCTGACGGACGAGAAATATTTTCATGGATCGCCGGCCTATCTGCGGGCGATTCGCGCGGCGGTGGATGTGCCGCTGCTCCGGAAGGATTTTGTCCTGGACGCGCGGCAGGTGCTCGAGGCGGCCGAGTGGGGTGCGGACGCGGTGTTGCTGATTGCGGCGATCCTGGAGGGGGGCGAGCTGCGGCGCCTGTTGGAGCTGGCGGGGGCGGGAGGGCTGGCGGCGCTGGTGGAGGTGCACGACGAGGAGGAGCTGACGCGGGCGCGGGCGGCTGGAGCGAAGATCATCGGGGTCAACAACCGGGATTTGCGGACGTTTCGGGTGGATCTGGAGACGACCGTTCGGCTGGGGCGGCGGCTGCGGGGCGAGCCGGGGGGCGAGGAAATCCTGCTGGTGGCGGAAAGCGGCATCCGGACCCGGGAGGACGTCCAGCGAGCGGCCCGGGGGGGAGCCAGCGCGATCCTGGTGGGGGAATCCCTGATGCGCGCGGCGGACATCCGCGGCGCAGTGGAGGCTCTGCTGGGCGATCGCCCGACAAAATAAGGGGTGGCAAACGATTGCGCCTCTGGTAGCTTTTTCCGGACGAGCCCGAATCCGACGGCGAAGCGATCCGCGGCACCCGGGCCGGGCAGCGAGCATGCGTGCGGTGGCATCAATCGAAAGGACGCGAACGTGAATGGAAAGCTCTGGTGCGGGTTGGGATTGGCGTTGTGGCTGTGCGGCTGTGCGACGACGCCGGAAGTGCTGACCTTGCGCGACAATGCGACAGGCGAAACCGCGGAACTCATCACGGACAACCTGCTGCCGAGCCCGCAGCCAGGAGATGCCAACGTCTGGCTGAATGCCACGCGATTGGCGCAGCTCAGCGGCGATGCCCAGTATTATCTCGAGGTCCATTATGAATCCCCGGCGGTCTGGCTGAACATCGATTTCGGCAGGACCCTGACCGTGATCGCCGATGGGCAGGAGATGGTGTTCAGCGGGCTGGGCAGCGACGGGATGCGCGACGTGGGGAAGAACGAGCAGGTGATGGAGACCGCGATCTACCACTGCACGACGACGGACCTGCGAAGGATCGCTTATGCCAAGTCGGTCAAGATCCAGGTCAAGGGCGCTGCGCTGACGATCGAGCGCGAGTTCGGTCCGGACAACATCGCCCAGTTCCGACAATTTGTCGCCAAGAGCGTGGACCGCGCGAAGATCTGATCCGGTCCGCGAGCCCCCGGGGCGGTCGCTACCGGACGGAGATGATTCCGGTATGATCCAATGGATGGCGCGGAAGGTCTGGCGGCAAGCTGTCGATCGGTGCGCCGACCCGGAGCGGGCGGCCTCTTTTCTCCGGCAATTGGGGGAGACGGGCGCGGCGGCGTTTCTGGCGGAGGCGGCGCCTGAGCAGGCGGTTGCGATGGCAGCCCTGCTGAGCGGATCCCAGGCCCAAGGTGAGCGCCTGGCCGGGCGGCCGGAGTGGGTGGCGGCCACCTTTGCCGATCTCGATAGCCTGCGGCGGTCCCGGTCCAAGGAGAGCTATGTCCGGCCGGTCCGCGCCATTCTGGATTCGGCCTCGGAGGGGCTGGACGATGCCGGCCGGCTCGATCGGCTTCGGGAGCTCCAGCAGCGGGAGATGATGCGGATCGCCGCCCGGGATCTGAGCCGACTCGGCGATGTGGAGAGCCTGACGCTGGAGCTGTCGCATCTGGCGGACGCGGTGCTCGAGGGTGTGCTGGATCTGATCCGCCGGCCGCTGGAGACGCGCTGGGGGTTGCCATGGCAGCAGGACGCGGACGGCCGGTGGGAGCCGACGCGGTTCGCCGTCATCGGGCTGGGCAAGCTGGGGGGGCAGGAGCTCAACTACAGCTCGGATGTCGACGTCATTTTTGCCTACAGCGACGAGGGATCCGTGTTCCGGGAGGCGCCCAAGGGCTCCGCAACGAATCGTCCGAGCCTGAGCAACCACACCTACTTCACGCGGCTGGCCGAGGCTTTCGTGGCGGAAGTCGGCCGGATGACGCCGTCGGGGATGCTGTATCGGATCGACCTGCGTCTGCGGCCGGAGGGGGCGGCCGGGCCGCTGGCGCGGTCGCTGTCGAGCTACGAGGATTATTACGCGCAGTGGGGGCAGACCTGGGAGCGGATGATGTTGATGAAGGCGCGGGGGGTGGCGGGCGATCCGGCGCTGGCGGGCGAGTTTCTCGAAATGATCCAGCCGTTCCGGCACCCGCGGTCCCCGAGCGAGCGCGTTCTGCGGGAGGTGGCGGCCGTCAAGCGCCGGATCGAGACCGAGGTGGTGAAGGCGGGCGAGCTCGAGCGGAACGTCAAGCTGGGGCGCGGGGGCATTCGCGAGATCGAGTTTCTGGTGCAGACGCTCCAGCTGCTGCATGCGGGCCGGCAGCCTTTTCTGCAGAACCGCCAGACCCTGGGCGCGCTCGGGAAGCTGGCGGAGTATCGCCTGCTGGGCGGGGAGGAGGCATTGGCGCTGGCCGATGCGTACCGGTTCTTGCGCAACGTCGAGCATCGGCTGCAGATGGAGGCGCATCGCCAAACCCATACCGTGCCTCTCGAGGAGCAGGCTCGGCGGCGGCTGGCGGCGTTGATGGGCTTTGGGGATATCGGTGGATTCGAGGCTGCCTGGCAGGAGCACGCGCGCCGGGTGCGCCAGAGCTTCGACCGGCTGGTCCGGTCCGAGGCGCCGGCGGGCGGATCGGGTCTGCCGGCCCAGATCCAGGGCGCCGAGGCGGAATGGAGGCGCATCCTGGAGATCCACCGGTTTCGAGATCCGGAGAAGGCGTTGCGCCTGCTCGAGTCGCTGGTCCATGGGCCGGGGTATGTGCATGTGTCGGCCCGCACGGCGGAGCTCGGTCTGGAGCTGATCCCGCGCCTGCTGGGGCTGTGTCCGCGCCGCGATGCGCCGGCAGGGGATCGGCTCGACAAGCCGGTGCTGTCGGATCCGGACCGTGTGCTGGCGCGGCTGGATTCGTTCATTGCGGCTTACGGGGCGCGGGCGACGCTCTTCGAGCTGTGGGCGGGCAAGCCGGCGCTGTTCGAGCTTTTGCTGCGGCTTTTCGACCGGTCGGAGTTCCTGGCCGAGCTGGCAATCCGCGTGCCGGATCTGGTGGACGAGCTCGAGGAGAGCGGCCGGCTGCGGCGGCCGAAGAGCAGCGAGGAGACCCTCCAGGATCTGCGCCATGGCATCGAGGATCCGGACCAGCGCCTCTGGATTCGCCGGTATCATCAGGCCGAGTTCATGCGGCTGGGGCTTCGGGACATCCTCGGGCTGGCCGATTTCGAGCACAACTTAAGCGAGCTGACGGCGCTGGCCGACGCATGTCTTCAGTATGCGCTGGAGGTGGCGATGCGGGAGAACCGCCTCGATCGGCCGCCGCTGGCCGTCATCGGGCTGGGCAAGCTGGGAGGCGGCGAGCTGACCTACGGCTCGGACCTGGATGTCCTGTTCGTGGCCGATTCAAGGGTCCGGGACCTGGAGCGGGCGCGGAAGGCGGCGGCGCGGATCATCGATCTGCTGTCGGCGCCGACCGAGCTGGGGATCGCATTCAAGGTGGACGCGCGGCTGCGGCCGGATGGCGAGAAAGGGCTGCTGGTCAACACCCTCAAGGCCTACGAGGATTATTATCGTAGCCGGGCGATGCTCTGGGAGATCCAGACGCTGACCCGGAGCCGGATGGTGGCGGGCGATCTCGAGGTGGGAAGGCGCTTCCAGGAGATGGCAGATCGGCTGACCGACTTCAGCCGGCCGAGCCAGCCGCTGGCCGCCTACCGCCCTGACTGGAAACAGGTCATTGCCGGCATGCGCGCCCGCATCGAGAAAGAGCGGGTGCCGGCTGGCAAGGCGGCGCTCGCTTTCAAGACCGGCGCAGGCGGTCTGATGGACGCGGAGTTCATCGCGCAGACCCTCTGCCTGGAGAACGGCTGGCACGAGCCCAACACCCTGCGCGCACTGGCGGCGGCGCGCGACCGGGAGCGCCTGCCGCGGGAGGATGGGAAGCGCCTCATCGAGAATTACCGGCGCCTGCGGCGGATCGAGGGCATATTGCGCCGCTGGAGCTATGAGGGCGAAAACGAGCTGCCCGACGATCCTGCCCCGCTCTACCGGGTCGCCGTCAGGTGCGGGTTCTCGGACGCGGAACCTTTCATGCGATACGTGAGCGAATGCCGGCAAACGATTCGGGGAGTCTACGAGAAAGTCTTTGCACTATGAACCGATCCAGCCTCTCGATCCGAAACGCAACGGGCCTGAAACAGCGGAATGGGCGAGCCTGCGCCGGCGCGGCGGGCATGCGATCCGGCCGGCAGAACAGCGCGGGGGGCCTTCGATCCGGGGTTCATCCGTGGCGGGCGCGGATTGGGCGGGCGATCGGATGGCCGGCGATTTGGGCGGTGGCGGCCCTGGGATGGGCGGGTGCCGCTGGCGCCGCGGTGCCCGCGCCGGCCGAGCGCGTTGCGGTTCGCGCCGCGGCGTCCGGGCCTGCCGGCGATTGGATTTTGTGGTACGAGGCCCCGGCGCAGGCATGGATCGAAGCCTTGCCCGTGGGCAATGGCCGGATGGGGGCCATGGTGTTCGGGGGGGTCAGCCGCGAGCGGATTCAATTCAACGAGGCGACGGTTTGGGCGGGGTGTCCGCACGCGTATCACCGGGAAGGCGCAGCGCGGTTTCTCCCTGAGATCCGGCGTCTGTTGCAGGAGGGGCGCCAGCAGGAGATCGAGGCGCTCCAGCTCGAGGAGCAGGCGCGCCAGCTCGATGTCCAGGGCCGGCCCGAGGAGGGCCGCGCTCGGCAGCGCCAGGCGGCTCGGTTCATCGCCGCCGCCAGGGCCCGCCAGAAAGACGCGGAGGACCTGGCGATGAACCAGTTCATGAGCGATCCTCTCCGGCAGTGCGCCTACCAGCCTTGCGGGGATCTGTGGCTCGAGTTCCCCGGAGACGATCCGGCGGCGGATTACCGGCGATGGCTCGATCTCGATGCGGGGATGGCCACGACCGAGTATCGCCGCGGCGAGACGACCTGGCGGCGTGAAGTCATGGCGAGCCATCCTCATGGGATCATCGCGGTGCGCGTCGCGGCGAGCCCCCCGGGCCGGATCGAGTGCCGGGTGCGCCTGAGCAGCCCGCATCGGAATGCGGCAGCCTTTGTCGAGGGCGGCGACACCCTCGTGCTGCGAGGTCAGGTGGAGGATGGCGCGATTCGATTCGAGAGCCGAGCCCGCGTGGCGATCGAGGGGGGGAGCCTCGTCCTGGAATCCGACGCCCTGAAGATCGTCGGGGCGGACGCGCTCACCCTCCATCTGGCGGCTGCGTCGAATTTCCGGACCTACAAGGAGGTGGATGCCGATCCGGCCGCGCGCTGCCGGGCCTCGCTCGATGCGGTCCGGGGGAAGTCCTGGGACGATCTTCGGCGATCGCACCAGGAGGATCACCAGGCGCTGTTCCGCCGCGTCGACCTCGATCTGGGCAGGACGGCCGCGGCGCGGAATCCGACCGATCGGCGGGTTCGGGAGCATTCGGCGGGGGACGATCCCCAGCTCGCGGCGCTGCTCTTCCAGTATGGGCGCTATCTGTTGATCGCCTCGAGCCGGGCGGGGGGGCAGCCGGCCAATCTCCAGGGCGTGTGGAACGACCAGATGCGCCCGCCTTGGGACAGCAAATGGACGGTGAACATCAACACCGAGATGAACTACTGGCCGGCGGGGCCGGCCAACCTGCTCGAGTGCAACGCGCCGCTGTTCGATGCCATCGGCGATCTGGCGGAGTCGGGGCGGGAGACCGCCCGGGCCCATTATGGCGCCCGGGGCTGGGTGCTGCATCACAACTTCGATCTGTGGCGCGGCACGGCCCCGATCAACGCGTCGAACCATGGGATCTGGGTCACGGGCGGCGCGTGGCTGAGCTTGCATCTGTGGGAGCATTTCCTGTTCACGGGCGACCGCGAATTCCTCGCGCGCCGGGCGTATCCGGTCCTGAAGGAGTCGGCGCGGTTCTTTGTCGATTTCCTGGTCAAGGATCCGCTGACGGGGCGCTGGATCAGCGGGCCTTCGAACTCGCCCGAGCAGGGCGGGCTGGTCATGGGACCGGCGATGGACCATCAGATCATCCGCTCCTTGTTCGGGGCATGCATCGAGGCGTCGCGGATCCTGGGGATCGACGCTGCGGATGCGGCGCGATTCGAGGCGATGTGCAGCGAGCTGGCGCCCGACCAAATCGGGAGGCACGGCCAGCTGCAGGAATGGCTCGAGGACAAGGATGATCCCAAGAACCAGCATCGGCACGTGTCGCATTTGTGGGGGGTGTATCCGGGGGCGGACATCACCTGGGCAGCGCCGGAACTGTTCCGCGCGGCCCGGCAATCGCTGCTCTATCGCGGGGACGCCGCCACGGGGTGGAGCATGGGGTGGAAGGCGAACCTGTGGGCCCGTTTTCTCGACGGCGACCATGCGCTGCTGATCCTGAGGAACCTGCTGCAGCCGATCGGGGCCGTCCGAGGGCAGGGCGGGCTGTATCCCAACCTGTTCGATGCCCATCCGCCGTTCCAGATCGACGGCAATTTCGGCGCATGCGCGAGCGTGGCTGAGATGCTGGTTCAGAGCCATATGCGGGGGGCGAGGGGCGAGCCGCTGGTGCACTTGCTGCCGGCATTGCCGGGGGCATGGCGGGATGGATCGGTGCGGGGCCTGCGGGCGCGCGGTGGATTCGAGGTGAGCCTGGCGTGGAAGGGGGGCAAGCTCGAGCGCGCGGTCCTGATGCCGGCGGCGGGCGGCCCGTTGCGTGTGCGCTACGGTTCGGGCACGGTCGATCTGGAGGCGCGCCCGGGTGAAGCGATCGAGCTGGGGCCGGCCCGCTTCCAGTAGAGCGATGCGGAGGGCAAGGCATGGGACCCATCAGGACCACACATCGGCTGGCCTGGGTGGCGCTGGCGATGGCAGTGGCGGCCTGTGACCGCCGCGATCGATCAGCCCCGGCGGTCGATGCCGAGGCTGTCTGGGCCGCATTCCGCGAATCCGACATGCATGCGGCCATCCGGATCCGGTATCCCCTGGATGAAACCGTTTTCCCGCCTGAGATCGTGGCGCCAACGGTTCGCTGGGAGGATCCGAGTCCGGACGCGGATGCGTGGGTGATCTCGGTGGGGTGGGGCCAGGCGGGCAGCACCTCGGGACAAGGGCTGGGTTCCGGGTCCACGGACCCGAGCTCGCCCGCCCTGGCTGCGCTCTCCTCCGATGCGGACGAAGGGGAGGGGGGCCGAAAGCGGGGGCAGGGGGAGCTTTCGGGGAGCCAGCGGCTGCGCTTTGCCGTCCGAGAGCAGATTTGGCGGCCCAAGGAGCGTGTTTGGGAGGCGATCAAGGAACGGTCCGCCGGCAGGATGGCGACCGTGTGGATACTGGGCGTGCGTGCGGGTTCGCCGGCGCGGGTTGTCTCCGCGGGGCGAGTCCGCTGGGAGACATCGCGGGACGCGGTTGGGGCGGCGATTCTTTATCGGGAGGTGAACCTGCCGTTTATCGAGGCGGTGAAGGATCCAAGCCGGATCCGGTGGCGGTGGGGAGAGGTGAGCTCGGCCGGGCCGCCGGTGGTGCTCGAGGGGCTGCCGGTTTGCGGCAACTGCCATTCCTTCACCCGGGACGGCCAATGGCTGGCGATGGATGTGGACTACGCCAACAGCAAGGGATCCTATGTCATCACGCGAACGGCGGAGGAGATGGTTCTGGCAACCAGCGAGATCATCACCTGGAACGATTATCGGCCCGAGGATAACGAGCAGACGTTCGGCCTGCTGTCCCAGATCTCGCCCGATGGCCGGGCGGTGATCAGCACGGTCAAGGACAAGTCGGTGTTTGTGCCGCGGGACGGGCTGGCGTATTCGCAGCTCTTCTTCCCGATCAAGGGGATCCTGGCCTGGTACGACCGCGCGAGCGGCCGGTTCGAATCCCTGCCGGGCGCGGACGACCCAGCCTACGTGCAGAGCAATCCGGTCTGGAGCCCGGACGGGCGGCACATCGTGTTTGCGCGGGCGCCGGCCTACGATCTCCGGCACACGTTGGGCCAGGGCAAAGTCCTGTTGAGCCCGGAGGAGTGCCGCGAGTTTCTCGAGGAGGGCAAGCCGTTCCTGTTCGACCTGTATCGGATCCCGTTCAACGAAGGGCGGGGCGGCAAGGCGGAGCCGCTGGCAGGGGCATCGGGCAACGACCGCAGCAATTTCTTCCCCCGGTATTCGCCGGATGGGCGCTGGATCCTGTTCTGCCAGTCCAAGAGCTACATGCTGCTGCAGCCGGACAGCGAGCTCTACCTGATGCCGGCCGAGGGGGGCCAGCCGCGGCGGCTGCGCGCCAACACGGGGCAGATGAACTCCTGGCACAGTTGGTCGCCGAGCGGACGATGGATCGTCTTTTCGTCGAAGGCAAACGGCCCCTACACCCAGCTCTGGCTGAGCCACGTGGACGAGGCCGGCGAGAGCTCGCCGCCGGTCTGCCTCGAGCGGTTCACGCAGCCGGATCGGGCGGCCAACATCCCCGAGTTCGTCAACCTGCGCGCAAGCGCGATCCGGCGCATCCGGGAGAGCTTCCTCAACGACTATTCCTTTCTGCGGGCGGGCAATGAGTTCTACAAGCAGGGCGACCACGAGCCGGCAATCCAGCAGTATCGGAAGGCGATCGAGCTCAATCCGCGCAGCTCGACGGCGCGCCAGAAGCTGGGCTTTCTCCTGTTCAACGTGCGGGGGGAGCGTGCGGAGGGGATGGAGCATCTGGAGGCTGCAGTGAAGCTGGATGCGCGGAACGGGCTCGCGCGATACGATCTGGGGATGGCGCTGGCCTTGCTGGGCCGGCATGCGGAGGCGATCCCGCACCTGCGGGCGGCGATCGAGCTGCTGCCGGCGGGGGCCGAGGCGCCCTATCAGGCGCCCGTGATGCGATATCAGCTCGGCCGGTCGCTCTTTCTCGATGGGGATCGGGACGGGGGCATCGCCAGCCTCGAGGAGGCGATCCGGTTGGATCCGGACTATGGAACGGCTCATTACCTGCTGGCCACGGTCCTGGCCTACCAGGGATTCGTCGAGGAACCGCTGGTTCACTACCATCGGGCCGTCACGCGCGAGCCGGGCCTGGACCGGACCCCGGAATTGCACGAGCGTCTGGCCATGAACCTGGCCCGAGCCGGCCGTTTTGCCGAGGCGGTGGCGGAGGCGACTCGGGCGATCGAGCTGGCGCGCGCAACCGGGCGGGCGGACGTCGAGGCACGCGTCGCCGGCCGCCTGTCCGCCTATCGACAGGGACGGGAGTAGCCCAGCCGCGATTCTTGCATTTCCAGGCAATCTGAATCATGTTGGCACGGAGCTGCTTTTTATGGCGCGCATTTTTCATGACATCACGGAGACGGTCGGGAACACCCCCTTGGTGCGGCTGAACCGGACCGCGCGCGAGCACGGGGCGCGGGCGGAGATCCTGCTGAAGCTCGAGTTCTTCAACCCGCTGTCCAGCGTGAAGGACCGGATTGGCCTGTCGATGATCGAAGCGGCGACGCGGGCGGGCCAGATCCACCCCGACACGGTCCTCATCGAGCCCACCAGCGGGAACACGGGCATCGCGCTCGCATTCGTGGCGGCGGCCCGGGGGATCCCGCTCATCCTGACCATGCCCGAGACGATGTCGCTCGAGCGGCGCAAGCTGCTGAAGGTGCTGGGCGCGAAGCTGGTCTTGACGGACGGATCCCTGGGGATGAAAGGGGCGATCGCCAAGGCGGAGAAGCTCCACGCCCAAATCCCCCATAGCCTCATTCTCCAGCAGTTCACCAACCCGGCCAATCCCGAAAGCCACCGGAAAACCACCGCCGAGGAGATCTGGCGCGACACCGAGGGCAAGGTGGATGCCGTCGTTGCGGGCGTCGGGACCGGCGGCACCCTGACCGGGATCGCGGAGGTGATCAAGGCGCGCAAGCCGGCCTTCAAGGCCATCGCGGTCGAACCCGCGTCCTCGCCCGTCCTGTCGGGAGGCAAGCCGGGATCGCATCGGATTCAGGGGATCGGCGCCGGTTTCGTGCCGGAGGTGCTCAACCAAAAGATGGTGGATGAGGTCATTCCGGTGCGGGAAGAGGATGTGGGGCGGATTGCCAAGGAGGTGAGCCGGCTGGACGGGATCCCGATCGGGATATCGAGCGGGGCGGCGGTTTGGGCGGCGCTGCAGGTCGCCCAGCGGCCCGAGTGCAGCGGCCAGCAGATCGTCGTGATCTGCCCCTCCTGCTGCGAGCGCTATCTGTCTTCGTGGCTCTTTGCCGACCTGAACGCCGACAGCGACGAGTTGGATTGACCCAATATGAGCACAGAACATCATCGGTTTGAAACGCAAGCCTTGCACGCCGGCCAGGTGCCCGATCCGGCCACAGGGGCGAGGGCGGTCCCGATCTACCAGACGACGTCCTACGTGTTCCACAGCACCGAACACGCGGCCAATCTTTTTGCCCTGAAGGAATTCGGGAACATCTACACGCGGCTCATGAATCCGACCACCGACGTGTTCGAGCGGCGGATGGCGGCGCTGGAGGGAGGGACCGGGGCGCTGGCGGTGGCGTCGGGGCAATCGGCGATCACGCTGGCGCTGCTGGCGATCACCCGGATGGGAGACGAGATCGTGGCGGGCAACAACCTGTATGGCGGCACCTACCAGTTGCTCCATCATGCCTTCCCGAGGCTGGGAAGAAAGACCGTGTTCGTGGATTCGCGGGATCCGCAGGCCTTCCGGCGCGCGATCACGAGCCGGACTCGGGCCCTGTATGCCGAGACGATCGGCAATCCGAAGCTGGACGTGCCGGATTTCGCCGCGCTGGCGGAGATCGCGCACGAGGCCGGGGTGCCGCTCGTGGTGGACAACACGGTGGGAGTGGGCCTGGTGCGGCCGATCGATCACGGGGCCAATATCCTCGTGAGCTCAGCCACCAAGTACATCGGCGGGCATGGCACGTCGATCGGCGGCGTCATTGTGGATTCGGGCAAGTTCGCGTGGAACAACGGGAAGTATCCGGAGTTCACCGAGCCGGATCCGAGCTACCATGGGCTGGTGTATTGGGATGCGCTGGGCAACATGCCGGGGATGGGCAACGTGGCGTTTATCATCAAAGTGCGGGTGACGCTGCTGCGGGACCTGGGGCCGGCGCTGAGCCCGTTCAACGCGTTTCTGTTCTTGCAGGGACTGGAGACGCTGCCCTTGCGGCAGCGGCAGCACTCGTCCAACGCCCTGGCGGTCGCTCGCCACCTGCAGAAGCATCCCCGGGTCAAATGGGTCGCGTATCCGGGTCTGGGGGAGGATCCGTCGCACGCCGTCGCCGCGAGGTACATGAAGGAGGGGTTTGGCGGCCTGGTCGGCTTCGGCATCCGCGGCGGGCTCGAGGCGGGCAAGCGATTCATCGACGCCGTGCGGTTGTTCTCGCATGTGGCCAACATCGGAGACGCCCGGAGCCTGGTGATCCATCCGGCATCGACAACGCACCAGCAGCTCACGAAGGCGGAGCAGGAGGCGACGGGGGTGACCGAAGACTACATCCGGCTGTCGATCGGCCTCGAGCACATCGACGATCTGCGGGCCGACATCGACCAGGCATTGGAGAAGGCGGCCGGCTGAGCCGAGGGCTCCATCCGTCCTGGAAAGCCTCCCGATGTCGAAAACCTCCCAGCCTCTGCGGTCGGTGACCTGGCCGGAGGGCTTGCGCCTCCAGAGCGGGGCGCTGCTCCAGCCCATCACGCTCGCCTACGAAACCTACGGCGCCCTCAACAAGGACCATAGCAACGTCATTCTGATCGAGCACGCCTTGTCGGGCGACTCGCACGTCGCCCGCCACGGGCCCGAGGACCGGGAAGGCTGGTGGGACAGCGCAGTCGGCTCCGGGAAGGCCTTCGACACGGATCGCTACTTCGTGGTCTGCTCGAATGTCCTGGGCGGGTGCAAGGGGAGCACCGGGCCGGCCTCGCTGGATCCCAAGACCGGCCAGCCCTACGCGCTGAACTTCCCTGTGGTGACCGTTTCCGACATGGTGAACGCCCAGCGGATGCTGATGGACCATCTGGGCATCGCGAGCCTCTTTTGCGTCACTGGGGGCAGCCTCGGAGGGATGCAGGCGCTCCAGTGGGCGGTGTCGTATCCGGACCGCGTCCGGAACGCGATCGTGCTGGCCTCGACGGCGCGCGTGTCGCCGCAGACCATCGCGCTGAACGAGGTGGCGCGCCAGGCGATCTATGCGGATCCGAGCTGGCGCCACGGGGATTATTATGGGGCCGAGCCGCCCAATCGGGGGCTGGCGGTGGCGCGGATGATCGGCCATATCTCCTACCTGTGCGAGACGTCGATGCACGAGAAATTCGGCCGCCGGCTCCAGGAGCGCGCGAAATACGGCTACCACTTCGCCACCGATTTCGCGGTCGAGAGCTATCTGCGCTATCGCGGCCAATCGTTCACCCAGCGCTTCGACGCGAACTCCTTTCTCTACATCACCAAGGCGATCGATTACTTCGACATGGCCGAGGGGTTGCCGTCGCTCGCCCACGCCTTTTCCGGGATGGCCGCCCGCGCGCTGGTGGTCAGCTACTCCTCAGACTGGCTGTTCCCGCCGTCCCAATCGCGCGAGCTGGTGCGGGCGATGCTCAAGCGCGACGTCGACGCCGCCTACGTCGAGATCCAGAGCAACTACGGCCACGACGCCTTCCTCATCGAGACCGACCGGCTGGCGAGCCTGACCCGCGATTTCCTCTCGGCGCACCGGGCCCGGCAGCCGGCCGCGGCCGGCGCGTCCTGAACGCGCCCGGGACGCGCCTCCGGCTCGACCGTGGCGCACACACCTTTACTTCGGCTCCGCTTGGATTCTCCGCTCGAGATCCTCTCTCCAGGCGGCGCCCAGCTCGCTCACGGTGCGGCCGGTCAGCGCCTGCCACAGATCGTCCCGATACCGGCCCTCGCGCAGCGCGGCGTTCAACTCGCGAACGATCTCCGGCCGGTGCTTCTCGGCCAGCCAGTTCAGGAAGTTGGCTGAGATCCGGTAATTGCCGTCGTATCGCGCGCGGCTCAAGTTGCGCGCGGTGATTTCGGCGCCCTTGGACTGAGGCTCGTAGAGGAACCATCGGATGTAGTCGGCGATCCCCTCGACCAGCCAGCCTGGAGGGGCCATCGACGCGGACCCGGCTCGCCGCGCCCGGCCGTAATCCTGGACGACATGCACCAGCTCATGCACCACCGCCCCCTTGGCCTCGCCCTCGAGGTTGCGCCGAAACCAGCTCGCGGCGCATCGGATCCGCGTCCCGCTCGTCGAGGCGACCCCGTTCATGTCCGACTGAAAATAGATGCTGACTCGAGCGGGAGCGGCATATCCGTCGCTGGGCAGCATCGCGGCGATCTTGGGGTACCACTCGCGCACAATCGGCGCCAGCTCGCGGCGCGCCCACTCGGTCAGGTCGGGCGCGCCCGTGGTATCGATGACGATCTGGTGCTGGCCGCCTTCGGTGAGGACGATCTCCCGCGCGCCGGGCGAGCCGGCTGGATCGCCGGCCACGGGCACGGGAGCCGGCCCGGCCCGGTCGATCACGTCGATCTCGCTGTAGAACGTGTTGCCGAACGGATCGGCCTCCTCCGTGCGGGCCAGATCGAAGAGCAGGTATCGGAACGAGCCGAGCGCCCCGGAGGAGCCCGAGATGCTCACGCCGTACTGGCCCCCGCCGGGCCCCGCCTTGGGCCGGGTGTCCACACGCGCGATCCGCCGCCATCCGGATCCCTCCAAGTCGGCTTCGGTCCCCGGCGGGCTGTCCGAGCCGATCGGGCCGGCGGCGTGGGCGTAGAGGGTGTAGACCTGGGGGCCCCGCGTGTTGGGATGCCACGAATAGGTGTTGACCTGCTGGATGTCCACCGGACGGCCCAGGTCGATCCAGAGCCTTCCCCCCGCCGTTCCGGCCGCGCAGAAGAAATTCCGGGCCGGCTCATCCTCCTCGCGCGGGACCTGCCCATCGTGCAGGACGCTCAAGGGCCCGCCATTGGGGTCGGCGCGGCCGCGCACCAGAGCGAATCGGGCGTCGGTTGCCGCGTCATTTCGCGCAGGCGGAGGGGCCTCGCGAAACCGGAAGCCGGGGCCGGCGTCTTCGCCGGCACGGTGGCCGACCGCGACTTGAACCTCGCCCCGCGATGCCCATCCGATCGCCAGGAAAAGGGCTGTCTGCAAGACTCGAAGGGCCCATCGTTGACAGTGAATCGGCGCCATATAGCCTCACTCTCTCACGGGAGGCGGATCCGTGACGAGCCGGAAAAAAATCGTCGAAACAAATC
The DNA here is from genome assembly GCA_022711435.1 of Verrucomicrobiota bacterium. Classification (GTDB taxonomy): domain Bacteria; phylum Verrucomicrobiota; class Verrucomicrobiia; order Limisphaerales; family UBA1319; genus JAGMXM01. The sequence continues at coordinate 56,998 of JAKLFB010000021.1, read as the reverse complement.
TGGAAAGATGTAGCATGGGTTCGGACAAAGCCGCGCATTAAATATGAGCATGGAAACTCTCGCCATCCACGGCGGCCCGCGGGCCGTCCGCGACAAGCTGCCGCCCTGGCCCTGCTTCGACGAGCCGGCGATCCGGGCCGTCGAAGCAGTGCTCCGCTCGGGCAAGGTCAACTACTGGACGGGCCGCCAGGGCATGGAGTTCGAGAAGAAGTTCGCCCAGTGGCAAGGCAGCCGGTTCGGCGTCAGCGTCGCCACCGGGACGGCCGCGCTTCACGTGGGCCTGACCGTCCTGGGGATCGGGCCTGGCGACGAGGTGATTGTGCCCAGCTACACCTTCATCGCGAGCAGCTTCTCGATCGTGCAGGCCGGTGCGATCCCCCGCTTTGCGGATGTGAACCTGGACGACCACTGCCTGAGCGTCGAGTCGGCGGAGGCGCTCGTCAACGAGCGGACCCGGGCGGTCATGCCGGTCCACCTGTATGGCAACGTCTGCGACATGGACCGCGTCCGGGCCTTCGCACAGAGGCACAAGCTGTTTGTGATCGAGGATAACGCGGAGGCGTTCGGCGGGGTCTACAAAGGCCGGAAGACCGGCACGCTGGGCGACATCGCCGCCTGCAGCTTCTGCCAGAACAAGACGTTCACCACCGGCGGCGAAGGCGGCATGGTCACCACGGACAACGAGGATCTGGCCTGGGCTGCCCGCAGCTTCCGAGACCATGGCTACGACGTCCAGGACCGCCTCAACCTCCTCGAGATGGAGCAGCGGCTCTCTTACATCCACCGCCGCGTCGGCTGGAATTACCGGATGACCGAGATGCAATCCGCGATCGGCCTGGCCGAGCTGGAACGGATCGACACCTGGAACCTGCCGCGGCGGCGCCGGAACGCCGGCATCATCCTCGACGCGCTGCGGGACGAGCCGCTGGTCAAATACCGTCCGGTGGACACTCCGGACCGGCGCAATGGATGGTATGTCATGGCCTTCTCGCTCGATCTGGACCACATGCGCTGCTCGATCGACGAGTTTGTGAAGGCGGTCGAAGCCGAGGGGGCGCCCTGCTGGAAGGTCTTCTGGCCCCAGTGCCACACCGAGCGAGCCTTCCTCGAGCACCGCGCCTTCGGACGGTCCGGCTTCCCGTTCACGTCCAAGGAATACGCCAGCCCGGCCAGCGTCGATTACACCCAGGTCCGCGTCCCCAACGCGCTGTGGCATCAGTCCCACACCTTCACCTGCTTCGCGTTCCCCACCTTCGAGCCGCACCATTGCGAGCAGGTCGGCCAGGCTCTCCAGAAGGTCATCCGCGCCTTCGCCGCCTAGAATCCTTGCTCAGCCAGCCATGTCCAAGAAGATCCAATGGGGCGTTCTCGGATCGGGGGGCATCGCCCGGCGCCGCACGATCCCCGAAGGGATCCTGCCCGCATCCAATGCCGTCCTCGCCGCCGTCGCCGATGCGCAACCCTCCGTCAACACCGATGTCGCCCGCCAGTTCGGCGCCAGGGCCGCCGCGTCGCTCGATGAGCTCCTCGAGTGCGATATCGATGCTGTGTATCTGGCCACCCCGCCCGCCGGACACCGCGATCAGACGCTGGCCTGCGCCGCGGCAGGCAAGCATGTCCTCTGCGAGAAACCGCTCGGCCTCTCTGTCCCCGACGCCGAGGCCATGGTTGCCGCATGCCAGAGGGCCGGGGTCCGGCTCGGCACGGCGTTCATGATGCGTTTCCAGGCCCAGCACCGGGCGGCGCTCGAGCTCATCCGGGAGGGCCGGCTCGGCCAGCCCGTGTTTGGGCGTGCGCAGCTCTCCTGCTGGTATCCGCCCCTGCCTGGCGCCTGGCGGCAGGACCCGGCCTCCGGCGGAGGCGGCTCGCTGATGGACATGGGCGGCCATTGCCTGGATCTTCTCGAGATGTTCTTCGGCCCTGTCCTGTCTGTGAGCTGCCTGACCCGGCGGGCCGTTCACGATTATCCGTCCGAAGACAGCGCCGTGGCGGCGGTCGAGTTTGGCAGCGGCGCCCTGGGGGTGGTGGACGCCTTCTTCTGCGTGCCGGACGAGGCCAGCCAGAATCGGCTCGAGCTGTATGGATCGCGGGGCGGGATCCTGGCGCGCGGCACCATCGGCCAAAGCGCCCGCGGCGAGATGATCGCGCACATCGAGAATCCAGCCGGCAGCTACGACGCCCTCCAGGCCCGGCCCTCGGCGGCCGGCATCGCCATCGATCCGCCGCCGGTCAATCCTTACCGCGCCGAGATCGAGGAGTTCAGCCAGGCGATCCTCGAGGATCGCGAGCCTTCCAACAACGGGTTGCTCGGCCTGCAAAGCCAGCGAGTGCTCGCTGCCTGCTACGAATCGGCCCGAACCCGGCGCGTCGTCTCCGTCGATTCTCCCGTCTCTTGATCCCGTTCCTCAACCCTCAAACCGAATGCAGCTCAATATGCTCGATCTGAAATCGCTGGAAGTGTGGTTCGTCACGGGCAGCCAGCACCTCTATGGCCCCGCCGTGCTCGATCAGGTGGCGGCGCATTCGCGCCAAATCGCGGGCGCGCTCGATGCGGCGCGCTCGGTTCCGGTGAAGGTCGTGTTCCAGCCGGTGGTGAAGACGCCGGATGAAGTGGCGGCGCTTTGCCAGCAGGCGAACGCCGCCGGCCAGTGCATCGGGCTCATCACCTGGTGCCACACCTTTTCGCCGTCGAAGATGTGGATCCAGGGGCTCCGGCTCCTGCGCCGCCCGCTGCTCCATCTCCACACCCAGCACAACCGCGACATCCCATGGGCGACAATCGACATGGATTTCATGAACCTGAACCAGGCCGCCCACGGCGACCGCGAGCACGGGTTCATCCAGACGCGCATGGGCATCGAGCGGAAGGTCGTCGTCGGGTTCTGGCAGGACAGGGCTGTTCAGGAGAGGATCGGCGCCTGGTGTCGCGCCGCCGCCGCCTGGCACGACTGGCAGGGCGCGAAGTTCTGCCGGTTCGGCGACAACATGCGCGAGGTGGCGGTCACCGAAGGCGACAAGGTCGCCGCCCAGATCCAGTTCGGCTACTCGGTCAACGGCTACGGCGTGGGCGACCTGGTCGATCGCGTCCGCCAGGCGGCCGACTCGGAGATCGACGCGCAGCTGGCCCAATACGATGCCTCCTGCCGCCTGGCGCCCGCCCTCCGCCGCAACGGCTCGCAGCGCGGCTGCCTCCGCGAGGCGGCTCGGATCGAGGTGGGCCTCCGCTCGTTCATCGAGGACGGCGAGTTCAAAGGATTCACAACCACGTTTGAGGACCTGCACGAGCTGGTCCAGCTGCCGGGATTGTCCGTGCAGCGCCTCATGGCCGATGGTTTCGGCTTTGGGGCCGAAGGCGACTGGAAGACGGCCGCCCTGGTGCGGGCGATGAAGGTGATGGCCGCCGGCCTGCCCGGCGGCACGTCTTTCATGGAGGATTACACCTATCACCTGCAGCCGAAGGGCATGAAGGTCCTGGGAGCCCACATGCTCGAAGTCTGTCCGACCATCGCTCGCGGCAAGCCGTCCCTCGAGATCCATCCGCTCGGCATCGGCGGCAAGGCCGACCCGGCGCGGCTCGTGTTCGAGGCGGCTCCCGGCCCGGCGCTCAACGCGTCGATGATCGACCTTGGACACCGGTTCCGGCTGCTGGTCAACGAGGTCGAGGTGATTGCGCCGGACCGGCCGCTGCCCAAGCTGCCCGTCGCTCGCGCCGTTTGGACGCCGAAGCCGGACCTGCCCGTCGCCGCCGCCGCCTGGATCTATGCCGGCGGCGCCCACCACACCAGCTTCAGCCAGGCCGTCACTACCGAGATGCTCGAGGACTTCGCCTCGATGGCTCGAATCGAGATCGCCGTGATCGACAACGATACCCGGGTCCGCCCATTCCGGCAGGAGCTCCGCTGGAACGAGGCCTATTATCGCCAATGCTGCGGGGCTTTGTGATCGTCTGCCCGCAGCGTCCCGAGCCGGCCTCCCGGCTTCGAAAACAGGGACGCGCCGCCGGCGCGTCCACCCCAATACCAAGCGCGTGAAACAACCAATGATCTCACCGGCCGCGAGTCTGGCCGCGGCCGTCCTGCTGGCATGGACATCGGATGGCGCGCTGCCGTCTCGAGCCGCTGCGGCCTCCTCCACGAACGCGGCGATCTACCTGCGGCCGGCCGATGATGCGGCGCTGCGGTTTGCGGCCGCCGAGATCCAGCGGGCAGCCAGCTCGGCGCCGAGCCAGGCCCTTCCGCGGATCGCGCTCGAGATTGCCGGCGATGGCGCAACCCAGAGCTACTCGATCGAGCGCGGCAGCGGTGAGATTCGGGTGCGCGGAGCCGATGCGGCTGGAGCGATGTATGGCGGGCTCGATGTGGCCGAGGCCATCCGGCTGGGAACGCTCGACGGGCTGGCCGAGGGGCGGCGCCAGCCATTCATCGCCCGGCGCGGGCTCAAGTTCAACATCCCCCTGGACCTCCGCACCCCCAGCTACTCGGATGCCGCCGACGCTTTCCAGGCCAACATCCCCGAGGTCTGGAGCCTGAACTTCTGGCGCGAGCTCCTCGATGAAATGGCCCGCCACCGGTTCAACGTCCTCACGCTCTGGAATCTCCATCCTTTCCCCTCGCTGGTCAAGGTGCCCGAGTTTCCCGAGGTCGCCCTGAGCGACGTGCTCCGCACGCGCGTGCCCTTCGACGAGCATTACGCCCACAGCGGCGCCGACATGTTCCGGCCGGAGCATCTGCGCGACGTCGAGGTGGTCCGAAGAATCACGATCGAGGAGAAGATCGCTTTTTGGCGCGCCGTGCTCGAGCATGCTCGCGACCGTGGCATCGAGGTCTACTGGTTCACGTGGAACCTGTTTGTGTTCGGCGCCGAAGGCAAGCACGGCATCACCGGCTCGCAGTCGAATCCGGCGACGATCGCCTATTTCCGGGCCAGCGTGCGCGAGCTGATCCTCACCTACCCACTCCTGGCCGGCATCGGCATCACCGCGGGCGAGCGCATGGAGAAACAGGCCGGCGAGCTCAGCCGTGAGCAGTGGCTCTGGAAGACCTATGGCGAGGGCGCCCGCGACGCCCTCCGGCTGCAGCCCGGCCGATCCTTCCGCCTCATCCATCGGTTCCACATGACCGGGCTGGACGAAATCGTGGCCGAGTTCAGGCAATATCCCGGGCCGTTCGATTTCAGCTACAAATACGCGGTCGCGCACATGTATGCCTCGACTGCGCCGCAATTCATCCGGCCCATGCTCGAGGTGCTCCCGCCCGATCGCCGGACCTGGCTCACCGTCCGCAACGACGACATCTACAGCTTCCGCTGGGGGGACCCCGACTTCGCGCGCGCATTCGTCCGGTCCATGCCCGGGCCGGATCAGTGCGCGGGATTCTACATGGGACCCGACGGCTACTGTTGGGGGCGGGAGGCGATGGATCTCGAGCCCGAAACGCCCCGCCAGCTCGTGATGCAAAAGCAGTGGTTCAGCTTCATGCTCTGGGGCCGGCTCAGCTACGATCCGGGCCTCCCGGACTCGATCTTTGTCCGCACGCTTGCCCGCCGGTTTCCCGAAGTGCCTCCGGAGAGGCTCCTGGCCGCCTGGAGCGCCGCTTCGCGAATCATCCCCGAAACCACCCGCTTTTTCTGGGGCAACATCGACCTGCGATGGCTGCCCGAGGCCTGCCTCAGCAGCCCCCGGCACCAGGGGTTCTACACCGTCCGCCACTTCGTCCAAGGCGAGTGCATGCCCGGCGAAAAGAATCTCAACATCCGCCAGTGGCGCCAAGGCCTGCTCGGCAATGTCATGCCGGACGGCATCACCCCGCCTCAAGTCGCCGCCAACCTGCGCCGATACGCCGACGAAGCGCTGGAAGGGGTGGCCGCGCTCCGTCCCCGCCAGGGATCCAGCCGCGAGCTGCGGCTGACCCTGGGCGATCTCGAGGCCTTTGCGCAGCTCGGACGTTACTATGCCGCCAAGATCGACGCCGCCTGCGCCCTCGCTCTCTACGATTCCACGGCCGATGCCGGGCATCAGCGCGATGCCATCCGCCACCTCGAAGCTGCGCTGGATCACTGGCGCGCCTATGCCGCCGTCTACGCCCGGCAATATCGCCAGCCCATCCTCTACAATCGTGTCGGCTGGGTCGACATCCCCCGGCTTACCGACAAGGCTGCCGCCGATATCGACATCGCGCGCCAGTGGAAGCCCGGCAGCGTCCCGTCCCCTGCCGCCTCACGCCCGAGCCGAAGCATCTTCGGCGAATAAGACCGGTCCGGCAGGGCCCCCTCTCGATTCGAGAAATCCCGGGCCGGCATGCGCATCCGCAATCGCCTTGACCCGCTCCGATTCCCTCTCGCACACTGCTCCCATGCAAATCCCACCGGCCGCTCCGCTCGGCGTGCGCGCGTCACCGAATTGCCTCTCCGGGGCACGATCGCACCACCGCTTCCTGGCCGTCCCCGCTTGGCTGGGATCCCTGTGCCTCTCTCTGGCCGCCGCCGATCCCCCGTCGCCGCTGGATCCCGGCCAGATCCTGGAACGAACCTGCTTCCAGACCGCGGGCGCTTACGACGACGGAGTCAACCTCCGGTCCGATGTCGCAATTGTCTACGGAATGGATCGCGGCCTGCCCGGCCGGATCGACTCCTGGCGCAATCGCGGCTATCGGATTCACGTCATGACCGGCGTCTCCTGGGGCAATTACCAGGACTATCTGTATGGGCGTTTCGACGGCGTCAATCACGAGGACGAAGCCCAGACCGACCGGGAAGGCAAGAAGATCAGCCACGGCGGCGACGTGTATTACATGTGCCCAGGGGAAAACTTCGGCCGGTTCCTCAGCGTGGGGGTGCAGCGCGCCCTCGAGGCCGGAGCCGAGGCCATCCACCTCGAGGAGCCCGAGTTCTGGGTTCGCGGCGGTTACTCCGAGGGTTTCCGTCGCGAGTGGAGGAAGTTCTATGGCGAGGAGTGGATCCCGCCCCATCGGTCTGTGGATGCCCAGTGGCGGGCATCGAGGCTGAAGTACCACCTCTATCGGCGCGCCCTCCAGCAGGTCTTCGATTCGATCCAGGAGCACAACAAGAAGCATTCCCGGGCCGTCCGCTGCTATGTCCCCACTCATAGCCTGATCAACTATGCTCATTGGCGAATTGTCAGCCCCGAGTCCAGCCTCGCCCGGCTCGAGGGTTGCGACGGCTATATCGCCCAGGTCTGGACCGGCACATCCCGCACTCCGAACCTCTATCGCGGCTCGCTGCGGGAACGCACCTTCGAGACCGCTTTCCTCGAATACGGCGCAATGCAAAACCTCGTGCGGTCGACCGGCCGCACAGTCTGGTACCTGAACGATCCCATCGAGGACAATCCGAACCACGACTGGGAAGATTATCGGCGCAATTGGGAATCGACGCTGGCGGCCTCGATGCTGCAGCCCGACGTGTGGCGTTACGAGGTCATGCCGTGGCCCCAGCGCATCTTTTTTGGGAAGTATCCCGATCCTGCCAACCCCGCCCAGCGCATCCCGATCCCCGCCCCTTATGCCACCGAAATCCAAACAGTCATCCACGCCCTTAGCGACCTCCGCCAGCCCGAGTTCGCCTGGGACGGCGCGCTCGGCGGCGTGGGAGTTTTGATCAGCGATTCGTTGATGTTCCAGCGGGGCGATCCGGCTCCCAGCGATCCGCATCTGAGCCATTTCTACGGGCTGGCCCTCCCTCTGTTGAAGCGAGGCATTCCTGTCGAGCCTGTCCAGATCGAGAACGCCGCTCTGCCCGGCTACCTCGATCGACAACGGCTCCTGCTGCTGACCTACGAGGGGATGAAGCCCTTGAGCCCGGACGTTCATCCGCCCCTGGCTGCCTGGGTCCGATCCGGTGGCGTGCTCGTCGTCTGGGACGATGACGCCGATCCTTATCACCGCGTGCGCGAGTGGTGGAACACCGGGAGCCGCAACCTGGCCACTCCGCGCCATCACCTGTTCGAGGTGCTCGGGCTGAGCGCCCCAATCGCCCCCGGCCGCTATCCCGTGGGCCGTGGCGCGGTGCTTTTTCGTTCGGACAGCCCCTCCGCTCTAGCCCGCCATGGCCGCGGCGACGCAACGCTCGTCTCTGCCCTCCAGGAAGCCATTCGAGGATCGAACATCGCATGGCGCGAGAACAACCACCTCATCCTGCGGCGAGGCCCTTATGTCATTGCCGCGGGTTTGGACGAGTCGATCGAGGGCCCGCCACGCACTCTTTCCGGCCAGTTCGTCAACCTGTTCGATCCCGAGCTCGAGCTCTAAACCTCGATCCCGGTCCGCCCCGGTTCGCGATGGTTCCTCTTGGATCTGGACCGGTCGAAGGGCGGGCCTGCCGAGGTCTTGGCTGCCGCCTGCAAGGTGTTCCCGCCCTCGGTCGATTCGCACACCCTCTGCGCCTGGATCGAGGGCATCGCCAATACCGAGGCCATTTTGCTCCTCCGGCTTCCCGCCCAGCCCCAATCGATCCGCCTCGGCGGGAACCCCGTGGCGCCTTTCCGAGCCAATCCCGCCCGCGGCCTTTTCTGGCTTCGGTTCGCCAACCTGGCCCAGCCCCGGGAGCTGCGGGTGGAATGGTAAGGGTCTACACCTTCTCCGGCACGACGAACGGCGCCCGGTAATCCCGGGCGAGCATCGCGCTTGCGTCGGGGTTGCCGAGGAAGGTCTCGGTCTTGGGATCCATCCGGAGCGGCACGCCCAGACGGAGCTTGTCCTTCGCGACATCGACCTCGTTGGCGGCCAGATGCTCGACCATCCGGCCGTAGGCCTCGGCCATCGCCGGATCCGCCCGCAGCGCTTCCTTGATCTCGCCCGGCGATTTCGCAGCGCCCAGCCGGCAGGAGATGTTGCCCGTGTGGCAGAGCGCGCTCGAGAGATGGCCTTCGAGGACGTCAGCGTAGAGATCCGTGATCTTCCGGCTGCGGACCGCCTTGATGAAGTTGGCGTAGTGATCCTCCGCGCCGCTCCATTTCTTGATCTCCTTGCCATCCTTGTCATAGGCGGCCGCCGCGGTGTAGCTGGGCACCGTCACATGGCCGCCTTCGCACTCGATGACGATCCCGATGCCGGCCCCGCGGTATTTGTCCATGTTCTTGCTGCCTTTCTTGTCCGGCAACCCGCGGACTTCGAAGATCAGGGGCGCGCCCGGATAATCGTGGTAGATGACCATGGTGTTGTAGGTCTGGCCGTCGTCCACATAGCCGAGCCGGCCGCCCACTGCCAGAATCCGCGGCGAGAGCTCGGCCACTCCCAGGAACCACCGGGCGACGTCCATCTCGTGGATGCCCTGGTTGCCGAGGTCGCCATTGCCGGTGTTCCACACCCAGTGCCAGTCGTAGTGGAGCCGTTTGCGCATCAGGGGCAGCTTCAGCGCCGGGCCGCACCACAGGTCATAGTCGATCTCCGGCGGGATCGGCTGCGGGCCATCGACCTTGCCGATGGTGTCCCGCCGCTTGTAGCAGAGGCCGCGCGAGACCTTGATCTTGCCCAGGTTGCCGGCGCGAACCCACTCGACAGCAGCCGCGATGCCGGTCCGGGACGATCGGCTCTGGGTGCCAGCCTGGACAATCCGATTGTATTTGCGGGCGGCTTCGACCGCCTTGCGCCCCTCCCAGACATTGTGGGAGATGGGCTTCTCGATGTAGACGTCCTTGCCCGCCTGGCAGGCCCACACGACGTTCAGCGAATGCCAGTGGTTGGGCGTCGCGCACGAGATCACGTCGACCTCGCGGTCTTCCAGCAGCTTGCGGTAATCGGTGTAGGTCTTGACCGTGATGCCCTTGCCCGCAAGGCTCTTCACCGCCGACCCCAGGATCTTCTGGTCGCAATCGCACAGCCCCACCAGGCGCACGCCCGCCATCTTGCTGAAAGCGCCAATGTGCGACCCGCCCCGCCCGCCGAACCCGACCACCGCCACGCGAAGATCGCCGTTGGCGCCAGCCGCCGCCGACCATGAACGCGGCGCCAAGCCCAAGGCCGTGGTCCCGATGGCCGCCTGCCGCAGAAAGCTCCGTCGAGTGATACGATTCATAATTCGTTCGAGTGATTTGATGGTTCTGACAGCCCCGACTATCCCGCACCCGGAGTCCCCCGGCAACCGAAAAACGCGCGGGGCCGCGGGTTTGCTGCCGCGACAGCGCAGGAGGCCTGACCCGGCGTTGCGGATGGACCGCTCGCCGGCCGCGCGCACAACGGCGGGCTGGCAACTCGCCCCCGTTTGGCTTACTCTTGCCCCATGAATGCGGCGGTGTTCCATCGATCAAGCCCCTGGTTTTGCCTGGTCGCCCTCTTCCTGATTGCGGATCCGGTCCCTCTGCAGGCCAGCGAGAGCTCGGCCGGCTTCCGCCCAAGGCCATTGGCGGGCCTGGCTTATGGACCTTACCGGGCGGGCCAATCCCCTGGCTCGGTCTATCCAACCACCAACCAGATCCGCGAGGACCTCCTCATGCTGCGCCGATACACCGCGCGCATCCGGACCTATGGCGCCGAGAACAGCCTGGCGGCAATCCCCGCCCTCTGTTCCGAAGCCGGCCTCGAATGCTACGCGGGCGCATGGCTCGACACCAGCGTCTCCGGCAACCAGAACCAGATCGCCAGCTTGATCCAGATCGCCCGCCAGAACCATCCCACCACCCGGGCGCTGATCGTCGGCAACGAGGTCCAGCTCCGCGGCGATCTCTCCCAAGGCGCCCTCATCGCTTTCATTAAAACCGTCAAGGCGCAAACCACCCTGCCGGTCACGACCGCCGAAGGCTGGCACATCTGGGAACGCTCCGAGCAAAAGCCGCTGATCGATGCGGTCGATTTCATCGTGGCCCACGTCCATCCCTACTGGGAAAGCCCCTACTACAGCCCGCAGCTCAGCGCCAGCAATGCCGCCGCCCATGTCATCGGCCGCCTGCGCCACCTCCGGAACCTCTATCCCGGCAAACGAATCGTGCTCGGCGAAACCGGCTGGCCCACCGCCGGCCAAACCTTGGGCGCCGCCGTGCCCGGCCTCGAGCAGCAGCGCCGATTCCTGGCCGATTTCCGCCGCATGGCGGAGGCGGACGGGTTCGAGTATTTCTTCTTCGAAGCCTGCGACGAGGGATGGAAAGGCGCCGAGGGCGACGTCGGCCCGCACTGGGGATTGTTCGATTCGGATCGCCGTCTGAAGCCGCCGTTCCGCCACCTCCTGGCCGAGGACATCGCCATCGAGCGGATCAGCCCTGCGTCCGGGGGCGGGTTCGACCTCTGGCTCGGGACGTATCCGGATCTCCCGTACCTGCTCGAATCCGCATCCCCCGGCTTCGCCCTCGATTGGCAGCCCATGCGATCCTTCACGGGCTCTCCGGAAACAAATCGAACCCGGATTGCGATCTCTCCCGCGGCTGACGCTCATCTCCTGTTCCGGAACCGCACCGCGGATTGACGATTCGGAGGCAACAACGGGCTGTCATTCCGGAGTTCATCGTGTATAGGTTGACCTGCCATGATGAACCGATGGTGCGTTGTTCTCCTGAGCCTGTGGGCGGTTTCGATGGCCGGCTGCCGCGATCGTGCGCCGGCGGCCGGAGCCGCCGATTCGAGTCCGCGCCACTCGAGGCCCCAGCCCAAGCTGCCCGTGGCCAAGCTCCAGATCGGGGTGCACGAGCTGATGGCGGAGGTCGCGCGCGTCCCGGCCCAGTGGGAGCGCGGGCTGATGTTCCGCGAGTCTCTCGCCGACAACGAAGGCATGCTGTTCGTGTTCCCCGCGCCTCACCGCACCTCCTTCTACATGAAGAACACCACCTTGCCCCTCTCCTGCGCCTACATCAGCCCCGAAGGCGTCATCCTGGAAATCCACGATCTCCAGCCGCTGGATGAAACCCCGGTCGACGCAGCCTCCGATCAAGTCCAATATGTGCTGGAGACTCGACGGGGCTGGTTCCTCGAACGCGGCCTGGGGCCGGGCACTCTCATCCAGACGGAGCGAGGCTCGCTGCGCAATGCCTTCCCATGAACGTCGCCCTCGCCCAGGTCAACTCCGCCGTCGGAGATTTCGCTGGCAACACCGCCAAGATCCGCGCCGCCTACGCGCAGGGCGTCCAGGCGGGCGCCGACCTCGTTGTGGCGCCCGAGCTGGCGATTCCCGGCTACCCGCCTCGCGACCTGCTCCTCCGGCCGGAGTTCATCGGCCAGAACCTTGCGGCCCTCGAGGATCTCGCGCGCGCCGTCGGCTCCGCCGGTCTGCTGGCGGGCTTCGCGGGCCGCAACGATCGCGCCCCCGGCCGGCCGGCCACCAACGCCGTCGCTTTGCTCCGCAACGGCCGAGTCGAAGCGATCCGCGAAAAAACGCTCCTGCCCACCTACGATGTCTTCGACGAGGACCGCTATTTCGAGCCGGCGGACACCAATGCACCCGTCGATTTCCAGGGATGCCCCCTCGGCCTCACCATCTGCGAGGATGTGTGGAACGACGAGGATTTCTGGCGGGAGCGCCGCTACCGCCGCGACCCGGCCATCAACCTCGTCCAGCAAGGCGCCCGGATCCTGTTCAATGTCTCGGCGTCCCCCTGGCACTTGGGCAAGGAGACCACCCGGCATGCCATGCTCGCCAATCTCGCCTCCAAAGCCCGGGTGCCTGTCGTCTACGTCAACCTGGTCGGCGGCAACGATGAGCTTGTCTTCGATGGGCGCAGCCTCGCGTTCAACCGCGACGGCGCCTTGATCGCCCAGGCCGCCATGTTCGCCGAGGATCTGGTCCTGGTCGACCTTGACGCCGCCCCGCCGTGCGCCAGCGCCGAAGCTCCGGATGAGGAGAAGCTCCATCGCGCGCTCGTGCTCGGCTTGCGCGACTACCTGCAGAAATGCGGATTCCAGCGCGCGCTCCTCGGCCTCAGCGGAGGAATCGATTCGGCCCTGACCGCCTGTCTGGCCGTCGATGCCCTGGGCTCCGCCGAGGTCTGGGGGGTCGCTCTGCCTTCTCAGTTCTCGTCCGCCGGCAGTCTCGATGACGCCCGGCAGCTCGCCCGGAACCTGGGCATTCGATACGATGTCATTCCCATCCAGTCCGCTTTCGCCACGCTTCGAGCCGAGCTCGCCCCGGTGTTCGCCGGGCACCCTGAAGATGTCACGGAGGAAAACCTCCAGGCGCGGCTCCGCGGCGTGATCCTGATGGCCCTCTCCAACAAGTTCGGCGGCCTCCTGCTGACCACCGGGAATAAGAGCGAGTTGGCAGTCGGCTACTGCACCCTCTACGGCGACATGTGCGGCGGGCTCGCTGTCCTGAGCGATCTCCCCAAAACCATGGTCTACCGCCTCGCCCGCTGGATCAATCGCGACCGGGAAATCATTCCCACCGCCTCGATCACCAAACCTCCGTCGGCGGAGTTGCGCCCCAACCAGACGGACCAGGACTCGCTCCCGCCCTACGATGTCCTTGACGCCATTCTCGACGCCTACATCGTCGAAGGGCTCAGCCCCCAGGCGATCGCCAACCGCGGGCACGATCCCGCCACCGTTCGCCAGGTGATCCGGCTGGTCAGCCGAGCCGAGTTCAAACGCCGCCAGGCCGCGCCCGGCCTCAAGGTCACCAGCAAGGCCTTCGGCGTGGGCCGCCGGATCCCCATTGCCCAGCGGTTCCGCGAGGCATAACGGCGGCCCTCGATCCAGCCCATCCTCATCCCGCGGTCCGCTCCGGTGCAGCCGCCGAGGTAACGAGGCGGACCTGCTGGCGGCCATCAACCTCCCCCCCTCACGGCGGCTCCAGCTCATGTTTGCGAGGAATCGGGACGCAGGATCCAGCGCTCCCATAATCGCCGATCCCGCTTCGTGGGCCGTCCCATGCCCGGAGGGCGCCCCTGGTTCAGCTTGGCCCGCTCCGCCCGCGCACGCTCCTGCTCCTCCGGCGATGTCAGGTCCTCGACCAGCGTGCGAGCAACCGGCGCTCCCACCCGCCTCTCGCTGAGACCGGTCACCCGCAGCGTTCGCTGGAGCACATCCATCTGGACCGTCAAGACCTCCTCGAGCCGCACCTCATGGGACGGCTTCAGCGCCTGGCCGCCCATCTTCACATGACCGCTCCGGCACGCCGCTGTTGCCTGAGTCCGTGTCCGAAAGATCCGCGCCGCCCACAGCCACTTATCGATTCTCATAGCCCCTCAGGGTCGTATCGACGATACGCGGGCCTGGGCATGAAAGCAACGCTGCCGCAGCATTGCACCTTGCGGCGCCATGTTGCGGCAGGTCCCTAGTTACTGAACGCCGAGCGGCTTGCCTCACAATGCAGGCCGAGCCCCTGCATCGGTCCCGCGGCAGAACGCGCGCGCCCGCATGCCGTGTTCAGGCGCGCCGTCGGGGGCTCTCGATGCCCTGCTAAGGCTGGGTCGGGCGTTGCCGGTTTCCCCGCTGGCCTTGCTTCGGAGTGGCGGCATCGCCCTGGCCGCGGCCCTGGCGGCCCGGGCTCTGGCGCAGCTCCGCATATTTCTTCTGCTGGTCGGGAGTCAGGATCTCCTTCAGCTTGGCATCGTATTTCTCGCGCATCTGCGTCATCTGCTCCCGGCGCTGCTGCTGGGTCAGATCGGTCTTGCCCATCAGCTCGCGCATCTTCTCGGACTGCTCCTTGAGGATCGGCTCGAGCTTCTTCTGCTGCTCGGGGGTCAGGCTCAGCTGTGTCGTGAGCTGTTTGATCCGGTTCTCGGTCTGCCTCTTGGCCTGTTCGGCTGTGAGCTGGCCGGGAGGCGCGCCGGCCTGCCTGCCTTCCCGGGCCACTCCGGCTTGCCGGGCTTCCCGGGCCGGCTTGGCCGGCTTTGCGTCCTGAGCGGGCAGCGATCCAGCCATTGCCATCATCCCAACAACCGCCATCGCAGTAATACCTGTGAATCGAATTGCTTTCATACAAAATGCAGTTATTCCCTTGCCCGGACCGGTGTTCCGCTCGGGAAACCACGCCGCCGCCCGGGCTTCCTACACGCCAGACGCATCCCATCCATGTCCGGTTACAGTCGAATCGCAGCCGAGCCGCGAACCGGAAGGGCTCCTGGAGCCAAGGATCGCGCCACGCGTTCGCTCGAGAGCGCTTGTCCATCCGCACGGATCGAGATCGCCGCTGCCGATGCAGAATGGTGCCTGCGCCCCGATGCAGGCTTCAAGGTCGCGCGGGCCGCCGAGCACCCTGACGATCCCCCCCACGCTCGGCGCCCGCGCCTAATTCATCTCCACCCGATGCCCCCAATGGCCGGTCCTCGGCCCGCCCCCCATCCCCGCCAGATCGAGCCCGGTTCGCCCGAGCTCCCGGATTCTGAATGGCATCGGCCCAGCCCCAGAGCTGGCGGGCGCAGATCTCGGCCGCGCCCTGCAGCTCGCTCAACGCGCCGCGCTGGCCTGCCAATCCCGGCCTGCGCTCGAGCAAGCTCAGCAGCGATCGGAGCTCCGCCACCGTGCGACGCGCCTCAAGGATCATCGCCACTCGATCGGCTCCCTGGCGGTCGTGGCTCGCCGCGATCTGACCGGCCAGCGAGACCACCGACCGTTCGAGTTGATCCCGCAAGCTGAAGCACCCCTTGAAAAATGGCTGCTCGGTCAGCTGAAAGGCGCCCTCGGCCAGCCGCGCCGACTCCTGCCAGACCCGCAGATCGTCATACCGTTGATATGCCATAATCGATCCTGGTTGTTAGGTTGATTGCAGATGTGCGAAGAGCAATAACCATTCCAACCTCAGATCGGGCACTCGACGGCCACCGGCATCGGCTGGGTGTCCCAGATCCGGTCGCAGTATTCGCGGATCGAGCGATCGGAGGAGAACCGCCCCATCCGCGCAACATTGAGGATGGACCGCCGGGTCCAGACGGCGGGATCGAGCCACTGGGCGCTGACCCGGGCCTGGCAATCCACATAGGCTTGGTAGTCCGCCAGCACGCAGTACGGATCCGATTCCAGCAGGTTGTCCACCAGGGGCCGAAACAGCCCCGCGTCCCCCCCGGCCACCCAGCCCGTCGCCACCAGATCCATCACCTCCCGCAAGATCGGATTCCGTTCGTATTCGTTCCGCGGGCGGTACCCTTGCCGCCGGAGGTCGCGGACCTGCTCGGCGGTCAGGCCGAACGCGAAGAAGTTCTCCGCCCCAACCTCCTCCCGGATCTCGACGTTGGCGCCATCGAGGGTTCCGATGGTCAGCGCGCCGTTCATCGAGAATTTCATGTTGCCGGTGCCCGAGGCCTCCTTGCCCGCGGTCGAGATCTGCTCCGACAGATCGGCGGCGGGATAGATGGGCTCCGCATTGGCCACGTTGAAGTCGGGGATGAACGCCACCCGGATCCGGCTGCGGACATCGGGATCGTTGTTCACCAGGCCGGCGACCGAGTGGATGAACTTGATGATAAGCTTGGCCAGGAAATAGCCGGGCGCCGCCTTGCCCCCGAAGATGAACGTCCGGGCCGGTCCGGCCGCCTCCGGATCGCGCTTGGCGCGCAGGTAGAGGGTCAGGATATGAAGGGCGTTCAGGTGCTGTCGCTTGTACTCGTGGAGCCGTTTGACCTGGACGTCGAACAGGGATGACGGATCCACCGCCAGGCCGATCCGCTGCTCGATCAGCGCGGCCAGCCGCCGCTTGGCCGCCAGCTTGACGGCCCGCCATTCCTCCTGGAACCCGGGATCCTCCGCCCACTCCTCGATCCGGCGAAGCTGTTCCAGGTCCCGCAGCCAGCCCTCCCCCAGCCGGCCTGTCAACAGGCGCGCCAGCGGTGGATTGCACAAGGCGATGAACCGGCGCGGCGTCACCCCGTTGGTCACGTTGCAGAACTTCTCCGGCCACAGGGCCGCGAAATCGGACAGGACCGATTCCTGGAGCAGTTGCGTGTGCAGCCTCGCGACGCCATTGACGTGGTGGCTTCCGGCGGTCGCCAGGTTGGCCATCCGCACATAGCGCTCACCCTCCTCGTCGATGATCGACATCCGCGCCACCCGGGCGTCGTCGCCGGGAAACCGCGATCGGACCTCTCCCAGGAACCGATGGTTGATCTCGAATATGATCTCGAGGTGGCGCGGCAGCAGCCGGCCCACCAGCCCCAACGGCCATTTCTCCAGCGCCTCCGGCAGCAACGTGTGATTCGTGTAGGCCAGCGTCCGCGTCGTCACATGCCACGCCGTGTCCCAGCCCATCCCGTGCTCGTCCACCAGCAGCCGCATCAGCTCCGCCACCGCCATGGCCGGATGGGTGTCGTTGAGCTGGATCGCGAACTTCTGGTGGAATTGATCGATCGGCCGCCCGAGGTGGAGATGGATGCGGATCATGTCCTGCAGCGAGCAGGTGACGAAGAAGAATTGCTGCTCGAGCCGGAGCGCCTTGCCCTGGGCCGATCCGTCGTTCGGATACAGCACCTTGGTCAGGTTCTCCGAATACATCTTCTGCTCGACCGCGCGGTCATAATCCCCATGGTCGAACGCCGTGAAGTCGAACGACTCGACCGCCTCGGCCTTCCAGAGCCGCATCCGGTTGCACGTCCCGACACGGTATCCCAGGATGGGCGTGTCGTAGGCCACGCCTTTGACCACCCGGTTCGGGATCCATCGCACCCGGTAGCGGCCGCCCTCGTCGGTCCACGATTCGGTGCGCCCCCCGAACGGGACGTCATACGCCAGCTCCGGCCGCGCAATCTCCCATGGGTTCCCGTACCGCAGCCATTTGTCGGTGATCTCGACCTGCCAGCCGTCCCGGATCGCCTGGTCGAAAATCCCGAACTCATACCGGATCCCGTACCCCGTTGCCGGCACTTCGGACGTCGCCATCGAGTCCAGATAGCACGACGCCAGCCGCCCCAGCCCGCCGTTGCCCAGCCCCGGCTCCTCCTCCTGCGCCAGCAGATCGTCCAGGTCGCAGCCCAGCTCCTCCAAGGCCTTCCGCGCCGCATCCGTGATCCCCAGGTTCAGGAGGTAATTGGCCAGATAAGGTCCCGGCAGATACTCGGCCGACAAATAGGCCACCACGCGCGCGTCCTGCTCGCCATAGGTTTCCAGAGTCCGCACCCCGCGCTGCAGCACCCGATCCCGCACCGTCAGCGCCAGCGCCATGCAGAGGTCGTTGCGCGTCGCCCCCATCGGCGCCCGGCCCATTCCGAAAAACAGGTTGTCCAGAAACGACTGCCGAATGTCCTCAACGTCCAATCCCGTCCGAATCCCCGCCGTCGGGGTCAGGTCGCAGTACCGGGCCGAGGCATGGCGCAGATCGTTTGACATAGAAATATCCTGCCGCTAGGTTGAGCCAGCCCCGGCATCTTAAATCCGCCCGCGCGTCGCGCAAGCCTGACATGCGATCCAAGTGATGAGTCCAACGAAATATCTTGCCCATCACCCTCGCTGCATTAGAATTGTTGCGGTTATGAGCATAAGCAATGGAACAATGCTTAAATACTAATGAACATGAAACGATTAGAACTATTAATAATTGTTGCCGTGCTGTTGTTAGCCCCTCTATGCCAGGCGGGGCCCATTCCATCCCAGAACCTCAGGCTAAGAACGACCATTCACCTCCACAGCGACGTTGGAATTAGCGCCAATAGCATGTTCAACCCCCGCTTCTTCGACGGGGACATCTACGCCAACCAGCTCAACGCCCCTGCCATCGGACGTTATCCCCAGGGTTCCAGCACGCCGGAATTCATGATGGCGTCGGTCGAGCACCGCATCATAGCGCCTTTCCGCGGCGCCCATCGGGCTCGTTACATACTGGGCGGCAGCAGCGCGGCGACTTCGGTGTTTTCGCGTTATGACTTTGACGGCCAGAACCGGATTGAAGCTCCGGTGCCGGAAGGTCAGTCCACCGAGACGTTTGACTGGGTGGATGAGAACACGATCATTTACTGCATCTACAATCCCTCGGGCAACCGCAAGCGGCTGGCGCTGGCGACGGTGGATGCGGAGCCGTTTGCTGTGACGCCTGACACCCTCTGGAACGAGCAGGGATACGTCACGACCAGCGCCACCGGCCGGATTCGCAATGTCCGTGTGGGCGATGTCTACAGCGGCTACGCTTACTACGGTGATGGGGGCCAGAATGATAACCCGAAGTTCTTCGCGATCAACCTGGCCACCGGAGCGGAAACCGAACTGGGCAACGCCGGAGCGTTGACCGGGACGGGGAGCTTTGGCCTCTGGACCGTGGTGGAACGCGGCGGATACCTCTACGTCCAGACCACCGACAACGGCATCCAAGTCTACGAGATGACCAGCGCGACGACGCTGGGCGCACTGCTGACGACGTACACGAAGGAACAGCTGACCGAGCTCACCGGTTACAGCGGCCAGTTCTGGGGATTTGATGTGACCGCCGAGGGCAACATGATCGTTGGTGGAACCGGCTTGATCTGCGAATTAGCCGGCCCGGTGAGGCTCAAGGCGCACGTGCTGGAACCTGACTGGAACATCCCGCCCCTGGCCTACGATTGGATGACCACCAACCACATGCAGCGCGGGCTGGCTTATAACCCGGTCTCTGGCCATGTCCTCACCGTCAGCCGGTATCCCACCAATGGCAGCGGACAGGTCTATGTGATCGATTCCGCCAACGGGAGTTTCATCGGAACCTTGAAAACCAATGGCATCAAGTACGACATGAACTTCCCGCTCAATATGATCGGCGGCGCGGATGACGGGGCAATCTACGCCTGCAACTTGGCCGTCGATAGCATGAGCCAGCCCGCCGTGCCCATGAACAACAATGGGCCGTTCCGGATTTATCGCTGGGCCGACGAAACCGCCGACCCGGTCCTCGTTTATGAAGGCGATCCGAGCGAGGGCGACGCAACCGCGGCCAATCGCCGCTATGGCGATAACATCGACGTCCGCGGCGCCGGCGCGAACACGCAAATCATTTGCGGCACGCGGCAGGGCAAGGTTCTCGCCGTCTTCACCACCACGGACGGAGTCCTATTCAACCATACCAAGGTTCAGGCTCCTGAAATCGCCAGCACCACCTCGACCTCCCTCAACGGCATCGCGTGGGGTGCGGACAACACGTTCTTCACCAAGAATGACTCGACGTCCGCCGCCCAGCAGTTTGCGTTGCAGGAGTTCACCCTCGACCTGGCCGCAGCCACAGCAACCCTGGTGCGCACCAACAGCGAACTCAAGGCGATGGGCGGCATCATTGACTATAACGCGAAGAGCGACCTGCTGGCGATTCTGAAGACGGTGACGACAAGCACCGCCGTGGGCAGCCAACACGAGCTTCGGCTGTTCAAGCCCACGGCCGCGGGCATGGTGCAGCAGGACCATCCTCAAACGTCCCGCCTCTTCCCCAGCGACTACTCGAACGGCAATGGCGTGGGCGCTGTTGCTTTCGGTGGCGGAAAAGTGTTCGCCCTGGCGGCCAACAACGGAATCGTCGCTTACACCATCCAGGAAAAGCTGGTCAAGCCGCAGATGTTCTGGACCGAGGATGGCGGGTGGGTTGCGGATGCCGGAACCGTATGGGCTGCCGCGTTCGATGGCAGCGGCAAGACTCCCATCGCTGCAGGGCTGAATCGTCCCATCGGCATCGCCGTCGACGACACGAACGGCATTGTGTACTGGGCCGAAGACGGCATGAGCGGGCACAGCGCCAGCCGCATTGTTCGAGCGGGAATGGATGGCAGCGGCCAGAAAGAGCTCTACAACGGAGATTGGCTGGGCTTCTCCAACGCTCAAATGCTGGCACTCGATGCGGCCAATGGCCAGCTCTATTGGACCACATGGACGCAGGGAGTCGTGCGGGGCAATGTGGAGGGGACCGATTATGCGTTCCTGGGCGGTTTGGCGGGCCACTATACGGCCCTGGATCTGGATCGGGCGAACGGTTACATCTATTACGCCGATCCGATGCTCAACGGCGTCCTCTATCGCTGCGACCTGACGGGCGCAAATCACATGGAATTGGCTCGCGACCTGGCTGCCGCCGACTTCTACTTCAACGCCATGGCCGTGGATGCCCCCAATGGGCACATCTACTACACCGATGCCGGCACGCACGAGATCAAACGGATGAGCCTGACGGGCGCCAATCCGACGGTTCTCTTGCAGGACGCCGGCCTCTCGCCGCTCGGCATCACCTTGCGTCCCGACGGAACTCTGTTCTGGGTTGGCACGGGCGGACGCCTGGGCACGGTTAAGGTGGATGGTGCCACCTCATTGAATCTGAAGGTCGTTGGCACGGGCGAAAGGTCGTTCGGCATCGCTGTGGTGTCCCAGGCGCCGGCCGCCGACCTTGAAATCACCGACATCGGCATTGCGAATTCGACCGTCACCATCAAGTGGCAGGGAGGCCTGGGACCGTTCCAGTTGCAGCGCCGCCCCGATGCGACGCAGGGCGCCTGGGAAGATGTGGGCGCTCCGGTCTCGGCCAGCGAGGCTACGGACACTGTCGGCCCGCAGTCCATGTTCTATCGCGTTCAAGGTAACGAGTAGAACCTGCCGCGCACGATGTGTCGGCCAACCAACGCATCGTCTCAGGCTTCATCATGAACGGCTGTGCGGCGCAACCGCACAGCCGTTCACAGCCGGATAGGGTTCGGTCAAATATTGATTCTGCTGAAAAACCGTTCTGGCTATTATTTCGGTTTTCGAGTGGGGGGCAGGGCTTCGAGGCGCAACAAGCGCAAATCCGACCGGCCGATGGGGCGTCCAGGGCGTCCCGGGGGTCTTGCGGTTGCGGTTTTGGATCGGCGGATTTGGCTGGCTGACAGGATCCGCCCCGGAGGTTGACAGAACGAACGCCCGCCGCCACCCGCCGATCCCCCAATACCCCTGCTGGAAAACTACTTGCTTTTCACCAGAATTAACTATTTAGATGCGACCCCATCGTCCCACACTGTGATCGGTGGGCGAACGCTGCGCGATAGACCCGGCCAAAAGACTCGGGTGCGGGATCGCCTTCAAGGCCGGCGGAGCTGAATGAACTCCCGGCCGCTGCCGATCGGCTGCCGGAAGAAGCGGATCCCGTTGGTGATCGCCAGGGGCATCGGCTGGACCGACCACGCGGATTCGTCGCGCCCGAAGTCCGGACTCGAATAAAGCTGCCAGCCGATCGCAAGGGCCGGCCAGGAGAGCACCAATTCCCCATCCTCGATCCGCCAATCGATTCGCGGGGCGGGAATGGCCGGCAGCTCCATGGCCGTCAGCCGCAAATCGAATCCCAGATCCGTGCTGTCCGGGACCACTTGGTGCACCTCGACAGCCAGCTGGTTGGCCCCTTCCTGCAGCCAGGAGGGATCCAGGTCGCTCTCGAAAAAGGCGGTCTCCTCCGTTCCGCCCACCGTCTGCGCCGCGCGCGTGGCGGCGCTGATGCCTCCGCCGGGCATGTTGCTGCGGATGGCCTCTCTGCCATTCAGATACACCACCGCTCCATCGTCTCGCATCAGCCCGATCCGGATCGACGCCAGCCGGTCCAGGTTGTTGACCGTGAATGGCCGGCGGAAATAGGTCGTGATGTGTTTGTTGTCGGAATCGCCTCCGTAGCTGACGGTCGTGGCGATGCCGCTGTTCGAGTATCCCAGGGGCGCCAGGCCTGTCTTCCAGCCCCCGTCGGCGAACGTCGGGAGGGTCCAATCCGCTCCCGGGTATTGGCCCGTGTCCAGATAGCGCCACACGGAACCGGTCCGAACCAGGGCGATCGAGTACTGGCCTGTGCCGGCCACCGCCACGAAGTCCAGGCTCGACCGATGCGCGGTGACCTGCAGGGGATTGGTGAAACCAACATTGAACAGGTGATAGCCCGGCAGCCGGGCCGCGAGGGAGTAGTTGCCGGAGGACACTCCCGGCAGCCAGAAGCTCCCATCGTGATCGGTCCATGACCGAAGGCTCGAGGATGCGGAAACCTCAACGCCGGGCAGCGGTTTGCCATCGGCTGTGACCTGGCCGGAAAGGACCCAGCCCGATGGCGCACCGACCCGCACCACCGCCGAGTCCGTGGCTGCGCCCCCGCGCATGTCGCTGACCGTGCAGCGCACCAGGTAATACCCGCTGCTGCTCCAGGCATGGGTGACCGCGGGCTCGTTGGGCCCGAACTGGCGGTCCCCGAAATCCCACGCATACGCCAGTTCATGGCCGTCCTCGTCCGAGGCGGCCGCGCTGAACGAGAGCGGCTGGCCCGTCAGGGTGTTGGTCCGGGCCGCGGCGAGCTGGAGGGCAGGGGGGTGATTGGCGGGAAACTGCCCGCGCATCACCATGACGCGGAGGGTCTCCGGCGAGCTCCCCGTAAAGCCCAAGGGCGTGATGTGCACCCCGGCCGCGGGGTCGTCGAACGTCCGGCCGATGACGATCGCCGAATCGTCCTTGCCGTCCGCCGATCCAGGCGTCGTGTCGAGAAGGAGGGTGCTCTGGTTGCCCGAGCGGCCCCAGCGCAGGCCGGCCCCGCTCATCAGCCACCGGTTGCTCGTGTATTTCTGACGGAACTCGATCCAGTAATTCGTGCTGGCGTTCTTGGCGACCCGGAGGCCCCGGATCCCGGCCGCCTCCGTCAAGTCGTGCGGGGCGATCTCGTACACGCCGCTCGTGGTCACCGTCTGAATCGCCGACGGCTCGAGCCAGTTGAGATAGCTCTTGTATCTCGCATTGAAATGCTTCACGCCGGCCGACGCCGATCCCATCGTGTCGAACTTGTCGCCATACTCCTCGCTGACACCGGGGCCGATCACGCTTTCGCCGGACGTGTCCCAGAAATTGGCGTGCGAGAGCCCGAAATTGTGGCCCAGCTCGTGGGCGGCCACTCCCACGCCGAAGCTGTTCCGCAGCCAGGCCCCGGGCGCGCCCACATACGCCAGCCCCGCCCACCCCCAGCCCGCCACGCTCCCGAAACAGATCATGTCCAAATCGTAGTTCGACAACACATACCCCGCAGCGCGCGCCGCCGCCCGCGCATCGCTCCGCAGCTCCGCATACTCGTCTCCGCCCCCGTAATACGCCGCCGTCTGAGGCATCCGAAAAGTCGGCGTGATGTCCGATCCGGCCCCTTCCGGGGCGAAGCTCGATTTCCCGTAGGAATTCTCCCGGTAGAATGCGTCCAGGCCCTCGATCAATGTCCTGCCCGCCGCATCGCTGAACGGCATCCCCACCAGGTCCGAGAAATCCACCCGGATCAGGATCAGCCGCTTCTGTCCCGTCGAGGAAACCGATGCGGCGGCAATCGTCGGAACGCTCTCAAGGGCCTGGTCTTCGCCCTCGACATCCCCCCATCGCTGGCTCACCTCCTCGAGATGCTCGGGCCCGCACACCCAGCCAACCGATCCCGCCACCTCGAATCCGACGAATGCGCCCGGCTCGGCGAGTCCCCGCCCGCAGACCGCGCATGCGGGCGATGCCTCCGCCCCCAAACGCGCGCTCGCTTCCTCCTCCTCCAGAACGCGGACCGCATCCTCGGCCACCGCCATCCATCGTCCGATCGCAATGCCTCGCAGCGCGACTTCATGCCGGGTTGGCTCGCCCAGCCTCCGCCCATAGACGCAAGCCTGATAGGTTCGCCCATGGACCGTGGCGGTTCGGAAGAGAGGCCGGAAAGATCCTGTGCCATCCGCGGCGGGAATGGCCGCCAACACATCGAGGTCCCCCACGCCGCTCACGGATTCCTCGACCCATTCCAGAACTGCTGCCGGCAGCCTCGATCGCACCCGATACGGCAGCGCCAGCTCGAGGGCCCGCTTGGGATCCGCCTGGATCAGGTCTTCCAGATGATCCCGACGCTGCTGGGCCAACCGGAATCCATCCGCCTCCCATCCGGCCCTCTGCGCAGGGAGCGCCGGCGCCGGCCGGGCCGCCCATTGGACGAATCCCTGGCAGGCAGCCTCGCCCCGGACATCGGCCATGGCGGGCGCATCCAGCCGCGCAGCGGCGGGCGCCCCGCGCGCGGGCCCCCGATCCCCGATCGTCCCCGCAGCCCGCGACAGGCCGCCCCCGAGCGCCGATTCAGGCTCGATCTCAACGATCCCTTGCGCCGCCAATCCACCCCCTGGCCGTCGAACCGTCTCGAGTAAGCCCGCAGCAAGAACGATCCCGCAGCCGATCCCTATCGCGTATTTCCACTTGTTCACAAAACCCCTGTCCGCGGTCATGAAACCGCGTGAGTCCGTCCAAGGCGGTCCTGGGCAGCGTCTCGACCGAGAATCTACCCGATCAAAGGCGCAAATCAAGCGATGCGAACTCGATGCAGGAAATATGTCCAGCACCCCAGAGCGCCGCGCAGTTGCAAAATTCCAATTTCGGGTTTTATTACCGGCGCATGAGCGCGGCTCTGTCATCCTGTTTCCGGCCGCCAGGCAACGGCCGAACTGGCGGCGCGGCCTCGGCCGCCAGCCGCTTGCGGCTATTTTGGATCCCCGCGTGGCGGCCGATGGTCTGGGGATTGGTGTTGGCGCTCGGGGCTCATTTCATGAACTCACATCTTCCTGCCAATCCCGTTCCCGCTCCCCCAACGACGCAGCGCGCCACTTTTGGAGGCGGCTGCTTCTGGTGCGTCGAAGCCGCATTCGAGACCTTGCCGGGGGTGATTTCCGTCACCGCCGGTTATGCTGGCGGCGCGACATCCAATCCCACCTACCCGGAGGTCTGCTCCGGCAAGACCGGGCACGCGGAAGTTGTCCAGATCGAGTTCGATCCCGCGCGGATCCGTTTCGAGCGGCTGGTGGATTTCTTCTGGGACATCCACGATCCCACGACCCGGAACCGGCAGGGCGGCGACATTGGAACCCAGTACCGATCCATCATTCTTTACCATGATGAGGCGCAGCGAAAGGCGGCCCAGGCATCCCTGTTGGCAGCCGCGTCGCGCTTCCCGCGGCCGATCGTCACCGCGATCGAGCCTCTGGCCGCCTTTTATCCCGCCGAGGCCTATCACCAGGATTACTTCCGCCAGCATCCCGACGCGCCGTATTGCGCGGCCGTCATCCGGCCGAAGCTCGAGAAGCTTGAGAAGCTCGCGCATCGTCCTAAATAGAGCCGCTTCATATTTCCGACTTTCCTCGGCCGCCGGCTGAGCCGAAGGCCCGATCAGCTCGGGCACGGGCGATACCGGATCTCGCGGACGGGGACCTGGCCCTTGACCACATCGAGGAACGGCTGGCCATGCCGGACCCCGACCGTGCCATAACCGGTTGCAGTCGAGAGAAAACAGCGGAAATCGCCCGGCAGGTTCGGCTCGAGATGCAGGACCTGCTCCACAGCATCGTAGCGCGCCCCGCTCAGCCCCTGGAGCAGCGCATACGACGACATCGCGCGGGCATACCAGTGGCCGCATTCGTACTCGTTGAACGGATTCCGCACCCGGCCGTCATAGCGGTCTCGACAGAACCGCACGATCTCCAGCCCTTCCTCCACCCGCCCCATCATCATCAGATGGGACGCCACCTGGTACTCGATCCCGGTCCAGACCTCGTTCGAGTAGACGAACGGCAGCGACAGCGCCCCGCCTCGAGGCCAGGTGCAGAGGAGCAGGCCGCCTTCGGCCCCGCAGGCATAGGATGGCCGCTGCGGATTCGCATGGCCGCTCAAGTCGCGCTTCAGGTTGTGCCGGTGCACAGCCAGCAGATGCTGCCGCACCTTCTCCCGGCTCACCACCGGCTCGATCCCGCAGACCATCGCCAGCCAGTCCCCCAGGATCCCGTCCGACAAGCACCCCTCGCCATACTGGTACTTGGGCCCCTCCATCGAGAGCAGCTCCCGCGCCTCGGCCGAATACTGCCCCCCAAAGGTCCGGGCCTCCGTCGGATCGCCGGCCCGCAGGTCCTTCCACTGGATCTTCTGAATGAAATATTCGCCGTTGAACAGCTCGGACTCCAGCCGCCGAACGCCCCGCTCCCTCAAGGCGACATAGCTGCTGACATCCTCGCCCAACGCCCGGCCCATGCGCGCCGCCGCCTCCAGAGCGCCCGCGTAAAAGCTCGTGCACATGCCATTCGGCCCCCAGAACTCGATGTCGTAGGTGTTGTGGTGCGGCTCCTCGAGTGCGCCCGTGCGGCGCGGATCCCATGTCTCGATGCAGTAGTCGAGGCTCTTCCGGATCCGAGGCCAGATCCCGCGCAGCCACTCCAGATCCCCCGACACCCGCCACTCCCGATACGCCTTCATGATGCCCCCCAGCTGCCCGTCGGCCGCTGCATGGAAATCATGCTCGACCGGCCGGATCGGCAGCCCGCTGCGAAATGCCTGGTGCCCCGTGTCCGCTTGCGAAGGGCCGAACTCCGTCTCGCGCAAGGTGCGTTCCAGGCCGGGGAACAGGTGCGGGATCGCCTGCGCATAATTCCAGACGTGCGTGCAGCTGCCGTGGCAGCAGCCGGCATTGTCCGAACATCCTTCCCAGCACCAGAGGCGTCCGTCGGCCTGGCGCATCACGGTGGGGCTTTTGAGGATCGTGAGATTGGCCGAGACGGCCTCCATCACCTCCGGCGGCAGCGTCGAGTCGTGGAAGCAGGACTGGAACCTCCGGGCCGCTCGCCGCAGATCCGCGTAATGGCCTTCCCAGTGGCGCATCACTTCTTCCACTCCCGCAAACCGCCCCGCATACCAGGGCTGATGATAGCTCTCGGCCGGAGCCGCCGGCAGAGCGCCTGCGGGATCCTTGCCCAGCCGCAGGCGGGTCTTGCCCACATGCCAGCCCAGCCGGAGCACGATGGTCTTCCGCTCGCCCGGCTCGAGCCGGAACGGCACGAACAAGGTCGCGCCCGGCGCCGGGCCGCCTTCGGCAATCGGCGGCCGGTCGTAGCACGCCGCCTCGGCGACATCCTTCCATGCCATGGTCAATGCATCCCACCACCCGCCCCGGAACCAGGCGTGGTTCACCCGGACCGCGCTGTCATCCACCGAGGCTGCCAGCGCAGCTTCCTCGGCCGGACGCTCGGCCGCCGCGCCGCCCCACAAGATGAAGCCGCCCGGCCAGCGGCGGATCTCCTGCGGATTCCCGCTGGCCGCCAGGAAGTTTTTCGAGTGGAACGAGAACACGCCCTCGCACGCCGTCCGTTTGGGATTCCGCAGCGCATACTCGATCCCCGCCACCGGAAGGCTCGATCCGTCGGCATCCCCCGCATCGAACGGGCTCCAGCCGGTGATCTCGACCTCGAGCGGCACGACGGCGTCTTCAAGCACAACCCGGGCGAAGGGAAACCGGGCCTGGAATGTCGCCCGGCGGAACCGGGGCAGCCCGAAAGACGTGCCGGCGGCGCCGTTGCCGGCACCCGGTGCCCCATACAGCTTCCAGCCGGGAACGGGGCCCTCGAGCACCCGGGCCGCGGCAGGCTGGCCCCGGATCGCCACCGCCGCAAACAGGCACGGCTCGTGGAACACCTCCGGACGCTGGCGCAACGACACGTGCGAGAACGCGCCGGCGCCTTCCAAGCAGATCATGCCAGCCCCAATCCCCCCCAGCGGAAACGCGATCCGGTTCAGCCTCTGGTCCGCATACACGCCGTGGTACCGCGACCGCGATGGGGCCCGCCACACGTTGCGTTCGCCCCGGTCCCGCCCGGACGCCGCGCTGGCCTGCTCCGGTCCGCCGGATGCCCCCAGCGCCCCGACGCCCGCCATCGAAACCTGAAGAAATCGGCGCCGCGGCATCCGATCCGTCGAGCCGTCCGCCTGCCTCGCTTGCGTGGGTTCACTCATGCCCCCATGTTTCCGCATCCGGCCGCGAGTGGCAAGAGCGCGTTCCTGCCGGAATGGGCGTTGCGGATGCCGCCGGCCCCATGATAGGATGCGAGCGCAGATTGAAACTGCCCGGGGCCGCCATCGGCCGGCCACAGCGGGCCTAAAGATTATGGAAATCATTCAAGCGATCCACACCCGCCGCAGCATCCGCAAGTACACGGACGACCCCGTCGAGGATCAGGTCGTCGACGAGGTGCTGCGCGCCGGCATGATGGCGCCCTCCGCCGGCAACGAGCAGCCCTGGCACTTCGTCATCCTCCGGAATCCTGCCACCCTCCAGGCCATCGCCCGGGCTCATCCCTATGCCAGCATGGCCGAGCATGCGCCCGTTGCGATCCTGGTGTGCGGCGACATCTCCCTGGACAAGTACGACGGATTCTGGGCCCAGGATTGCGCGGCGGCGATGCAAAACATGCTGCTCGCCATCCATGCCTTCGGGCTGGGCGGCGTCTGGGTGGGGATCCACCCGCGCCCGCAGCGGCTTGCCGACATTCGCCGTGCGATCGCGCTGCCGGATCACATCATCCCGTTCGCGCTCCTGCCTTTCGGCTACCCGGACGAGGAAAAACCGCGCGAGAACCGCTTCCAGGCCGCTCGCGTCCACCGCGAGCGGTGGTGATTCATTTCCACAGGCCGCCCCCCCGGGCGGCCTGTGGCGAGCGCTGGCCAACACTCGCGGGTGATTCGCCAGCGCCCAAATCCCGTCACCGGATGGCCTTCGCGGAGGCTGAGTTCGAATACGGACTGGCCGACGTTCCGTTGAACGCCTGCAGCCGGTAGTAATAAACCTTGCCCGCCACCAGACCGCTGTCGGTATAGCTTGTTGCGGGTGCGAGGGTGATCAACACCGATTGTTTGAAGTCGCTTTTTGTCGCCCGTGAAAGCACCAGATGGGTTGTCTCGCCCGAGCCCAATGTCCATGTCAGGGCGATCTTCTTGCCGGCCAGGGCTTTCGCCGCCAAGTTGCCGGGTGCCCCTGGGGCCACCGGGACCGGCTCCGTCCTCGGCGTCACCGCCGTCGCCACGTTGGAATAGTCGGACTCGCCAAACGAGTTGAAGGCGCAGACCCGGTAGTAATAGGTTTGCCCCGCCGCGACGCCTGAGTCAGTCCAGCCGGTCGTGTTGGCTCCCAGGGTTGCGATCGTGGAGAACGGGGCGCCGTCCCCGGACCGCTCAAGATGGAATCCGCTCTCGTTCTGAGCGTTGTCCGTCCAGGCCAAGCTCACCGATGCTGAGGTGACCGTGACGGCGGCCAGGTTGCCCGGCGTTGCCGGGGCTGTGCCTCCAATGCCGGCCACCGCCGCCGCCGCATCCACCATCCCTCCGGTCACCGTAACGCCCTGCAGCGAGGCCAGCGGCCTCACGGTGGCAAAGAGGCGGTCGCGAATCGTCGCGACGCTCGCATCCGGCATCGTTGCCAGGACCAATGCTGCCACGCCAGCCACATGCGGCGACGCCATCGACGTCCCGGACATGGACCCGTACGTGCTCCCTCTCAAGGTGCTGTAGATGCTGACCCCGGGCGCCCCCAGATCCACCGATTGGGCGCCGTAGTTCGAGAAGCTGGCCCGCAGCAGCGTCTGGCCTACCGCCGCCACGCTCACGATGCTGTCGAGGGGATAGCAGGCCGGGTAAAACGGCGACTTGTCCGCGTCCAGCCCGCTGTTGCCCGCTGCGGCGACAAACAGGTGGCCCTTGCCGCCCGCCTTGCTGATGGCGCTCTCCAGAGCGCTGGAATAGGAGGAGCTGCCCCAGCTGTTGTTCGAGATCCGCGCCCCCATCGCCACCGCGTACTCCACCGCTTCGATCGCATCCGAGACGTAGCCGCCGTTGGGGCCGATAAACCGCAGCGGCAGGATCCGCGCCCTCCACTGGGTCCCCGCCACCCCCATCCCGTTGTTCCCCGCCGCGCCCACGATGCCCGCCACATGCGTGCCGTGCCCGCTTTCATCCATGGGATCGCTGTCCCCGGCGTAGAAATCCCAGCCGTGAATGTCATCCACATATCCGTTCCCGTCGTCGTCAATCCCGGGGCTGCCATTCAGTTCAATGGCGTTCACGAAAATATTCGCTGCCAGGTCGGGATGATTCCATTGCACGCCTGTGTCGATAATGGCGACCACCACAGCCGGATCGCCGACGCTCACGTCCCATGCCTCGGGGCCGTTGATGTCAGCATCCGTGCTGCTGAACAATCCCCACTGGTTGACAAACGCCGGGTCGTTGGGGATCACGGCCGCCGTCTGCACCAGGAAATCCGGCTCGGCATACTCGACATCGGCCCTCGCCAGCAACTGGCGCAGCACGCCGTTTGCCTGCCCCGCTCCCACCTCCCACCGCTCCAGACCCGGCACCAGAGTGTAAGCGCGCGCCCGATGCGCCCCCATGTCCGCGCTCGCCCGCTGCACATCCTCCACCAAGGCCGATCCTCGAAACTTGACCAGCAGCGCCTCGCGGCCCCGAGCCGGCCCCCCTGCCGCAGCCCACGCCTCGGCCCCCGGCCCCGCCAGCCACAGCGCCAATCCAAGCGCCCCTCGAACCGCCACGCGAATCGCCATGTCCATTCGTTTCATTGCTCGATACAATTCGGTTAAATCAAGGCTCAGACAGATGGTTCAATGATAATAACTGCTGCTAATACGTCAATATGATTTTGCATTTCCAGGAAGGTATTATAATGTCTAATGCCGCGCAACATCGGATCCCTGCGCCGATCGCAGCCCAATGGGCTTCCGGACGGCCGCGGATTCGGCGCTTGCCTGCCCCCTGCCTGAACCGATTGCCCAACCGGCGCCCAGTCTCGACCTGGAACATCCATTTCCGTTCATGAGCAACGATTTAGCCAATTGATGGCCTCGAATGTCCCGATGCTGGGCGGTGCTGCTCCAAATGCGCGCACCCCGTCCAGCCCGCGCTTAACTGGAATGAGCTGATCAAGCCGGAGACAAGGAGACACGCGATGTCCGCCGACAAGCGCGCGCGCAGCCGGATCATTCGACGAAAAAACATTAGAAACAATTATGAACCTCGCCCTGTTTATTTCGAGGAAAGATGCGGCGATGCAGCCTTTGCATCCTCCGAATCGCTGGTCAAGGATTTGCGGATGCAGCCATCACGTCGTAGCACCAGATTTGGCGATGATCGCGGATATAGAGGCGGCCATGCGCGACCACTGGATACGCCCAGGCCTTTTCCATGGGATGGGATCGACGCGGCGGATCCGGCGGAGTGAAGCGGCCCTTCTCGCGGTAGCCCGCGGGGGTCGGCGCCACCAGCGCCACCTCGCCTCCCTCGCCATGAAGGTAAAGGCGGCCGTCGGCGAAGCACAGGGACGCGGGCCCCAAGGCGCGCTCCTCCCACTTCACTTCGCCCGTCTTCCATTCCACGCAGAGCATCGATTGGCTGCCGGTGCCGTAAAGGTAATCCCCCACTTTCACCACGCCTCCGATCGCCGAAGGAAGCTTCGGTGAGAAATAGACCGGCTCATATTCGATCGACGCCCCTTGCGCCCGAAGCCGGATGAGACCGCCGCCTGTCCCGGCCCCGGCGCTGTAAATGCAGCCGTCGTGCGCCAATGGAGTGGGTATGTTCGCGTTGAACCGGCTGGCGGTCCGGTCATACCGCCACAAAAGCTGCCCGCTCCGCGCCTCGACGCCCACCAAGCCCTTCTGCAGCATCTGAACGTATTGCAGCGTTCCCCCCGCTTCGATCCGAATGGCCGAGGTGTAAGCCGCATCGTCTCCGCCCGGCACCGCCGATTTCCAGATCGCCTCGCCCGACCGTTTGTTCAGCGCCAGGATCGTCGCTTGGCTGCCGCCCGGAGTGCAGATCAGGGCATCGCCGTCGATCAGGGGCGACTCGGCATAGGCCCACGTGCCCGGTTTTCCGCCGAAGTCGGCCCGCAGGTTTCTGCGCCAGCGGACCTCGCCCGTCGCTGTCGCCAGACAGGCCAGGTCGCCGTCCGAACCCAGGGCGTACAGCCATTCCCCATCCACCGTGGGCGTCGAACGCGCGGCAGGGAAGTTGGGATCCTGTTTCGGTTGGCCGACCTTGCCCAGCCGAGTTCGCCATGCTTGCCGGCCATCGGGCAAGGCGAGCGCAAAAACAAACTCGTCTTCGAGCCCCTCGTTGCCCAGCGCGAAGAGCCGGCCGCCCACCACCGCAGGCGTCGAGTATCCCGTCCCGCAATCCGTGAACCTGCCCGCCAGTTTCGGTCCCTCCGGCGGCCATTCTGCCAGGAGGCCTGTCTCGGAGGACATTCCGTCTCGCTGGGCTCCGCGCCACTGTGGCCAGTCAGCCGCGTCTAATCCCGCCGGCCTGGAGATCAGTCCGCATGCCGCGAGAATCGCCATGGGCACGAAGCCGATGATGGAATTTTCGAGTAGCCGTTGCATGACCTCCGATACTACCTGCCCGCGCGGATTCGTCCATCGAATCCTCTCCTCGACTCCGGCGCCCGTTCGGCCCGCCCTTTTGGCTTGTCGCACCTGCTGCCCTTGCCTACCCTCCCTGCCAGAATGTCCCAACGCTTCGCCGGAGGCCGGGCGCTGATCCGCAAGCGCGGCCTTCCGCGGCCATCGCCAATCCGGCTGGAGCGATCGAGCATGTTTTATCCATGAAGACCTTCCCTGCCGGTTTCCGGGCCTTGATCGCGGGTCTCGCCCTTGCCTGCTCCTTCGCGGCGCGGTCCGCCATATTCCCTGGGCGCGACTGGGTGCGGCGCACGCCGGTCATGGTGGGGATGGATATCGCCCGGCTCGACGAGGTGCGGACCTATCTGGGCGGGCGCGGGTGCGTCGTGCGCTACGGGTGCCTGGCGTATACATGGGGCAATTACACGGCTCGCGGCGATGTCGCCTCCGCGGCCAAGCCCTGGTATTCGACGTTTCTCTTCAAGGCGGTCGACGAGGGCCTGCTGCCGGGCCTGGACACCGCCGCCGTCGAGTTCGAGCCGCGCCTGCGGTCGATCAATGCCGCGCTGGGTTTCAAGGACACCAACATCACGTTCCGCCATTTCGCAAACCAGGTCTCCTGCTATGGCGTCCGGGAGAACCCGGGCGCCGCCTACGATTACAACGACTGGCAGATGGCGCTGTTTTGGGACACGCTGTTTCTCGGGGTCTATGGCGCCACGCATGCGACCGTCGATGCCGCCGTGCTGCGCCCCCGGCTGACCGACATCCTCCAGTGCCAGGACAGCCCGACGTTCATGGCCTTTGGCGCATCGGATCGGCCGGGCCGATTGGGGGTGTCCCCGCGCGACTTCGCGCGGTTCGGCCTGCTCTACCTTCACCGCGGCAATTGGAATGGGACCCAGGTCCTGAGCCAGGCGCATGCCACGCTCGCCGTCTCGAGCCCGATCCCTCTTTCGATCCCCCGCACCGCAGGCCAGCCCGCCGAGATGATCCCCGGCCAGCGCACGATCGGATCGACGGTGGTCCCGGACAACCAGACTGATCATGACGGCGGTTACAGCTGGCTGTGGTGGGTCAATGGCGTACGGCGCAACGGCGATCGGAAATGGCCCGACGCGCCTCCCGACGTTTACGCCTGTCTCGGCCACAGCAACGGCAAGCGCGGCATGGCCGTCATGCCTTCCCAGCAGGTCGTGATCGCCTGGAACGACACGACGCTCGACACCCGCCCCTCGGATCCGCACCCGCTCAATTACGTCTTCAAGACCCTCATGGCGGGCATCGTCAAGACCAACCAGGCCCCGCGGGTCGATGCCGGCCCCGACCTCGTCACCGCGGTCGACACGGTCGCCCTCGATGGCACGGTGAGCGACGACGGTCTGCCGGGAGGCGGCTTGCTCATCGACTGGGCGGCGGTCAGCGGGCCTGGATGGGTCGCCTTCACCAACTCGACCGCCGCGGACACCGCCGCCCGCTTCGGTGTTCCGGGCGACTACCGGCTGCGCCTGCGGGCCGACGACGGCGATCGGGCCGCCGAGGACGAAATCCGGGTGCGCTATGCGCCGCCCGCCCCCATGGCTGGCCAAATCATCGTCGATCCAGCTCATCCCAACCGGCTCGCCTACCGCGACACCTATGTCCAGGGACGGCTCCAGCCTTGCTTCTTCGCCGGGCCGGGCGATCCCGAGGATTTCTTCTACAACAACACGTCCGAGAACCTTGCGCTGCTCAAGTCCCGCCAGGCCCGGTGCACCTATATCACTGCCTACCTCGCCGATTTCGGAGGCGGGAGCCCCGGCTCGGGGGCCGCGCTCGATGCCACGCTCGACACGTGGGAAACCTACATGGCGGAGATGGAAAACGCCGGCATCATCACGGTGTTCTTCTTCCTGGACGACAGCAGGCGGCTGCCGGCCGACTGGGAGATCGCAGTCGACAAGATCGTCAACCGGTTCGAGCACCACAAGCTTCTGATCTGGTCGGTGGCCGAGGAATACGGCGAGGCCCTCACGCCCGCCGCAGTCTCGGCCATCGCCCAGCGCATCCAGGCTGCCGACGACCACGATCATGTCATCGGCGTCCACCAGAACAGCGGCACCCAATTCGATTTCAACAGCGATCCCCGCCTGGCCATGTTCCTCATCCAGCACAACGCGTCCGATGCCGACGCCATTCACCGGGGCCTCCTCGACGCTGCCGCCAACACTCGAGGCCAAAAGGTCCTCAACCTCGCCGAGGTCGCCGCCCACGCGGAGCAGGACCGCGCCACAGCGCGGCAATGGAGCTGGGCAGCCGCCATGGGCGGCGCCAGCGCGGTCCAGGTGCTGGGCATGGGGCGCGCCTCGGATGCCCCCGCCCAGAACGATCCCGGCAAGTACGAGGACTGCGCCATCCTCAACCGTTTCATGGAGCAGGCCGCGCTGCTGAACTCGATGTCGCCGCGCGACGACCTGGCCCACGGCGCCACGCGATGGGTCCTGGCCGATCCCGGCACGGCGTACGTCGCCTATGCCACCAGCCCCGGCCCGATGGGGATCCGGGAGATGACAGCCGGGGTTTACCTGTTCCGCTGGCTCGATATCCCCAGCGGGAATATCGTCGAGGAAGCTTCCGTGGAGGTCCCGGCCGGCGACTGCGCCTGGAGCCGGCCCTCGAACATCGGCGGCGAGGCCGCCCTCTATGCCGTCAACCTCCGCAACCTCGTCCAGTTCAACCTGCGCATCGGGCGGGAAAACGGCGAGGCGATTGTCGCGTGGGAGACAGGCACGCTGGTCGCCTCCTCGGCCATCCACGGCCCTTACGAGCCCGTCACCGTCATCAGCCCTTATATGATCGAGCTGAGCGACAGCGCCCGGTTCTATCAGGTTCGATTTCCCTGATGGGCTGATGGAAACTAAGGTTCGACACGCGCGGCGGATCTGACAGAGTGATCCGTCATGAAACAGCTCATGACGCGCCGGCAGCTTCTGCGGCTGCTGGCGGCAGCCGGCCTCGGGCCCGCCATCGCGCAGCGCACCGTTGCCGATCTCGCTTCGCCCGCCGCCGCGAGGCCTAAGATCGCCGAAAACCAGCTCGCTCCGCCCTCGAATCGCCCGTGTTATCCCGCGGTTATGCGGGATGGGCGGGTTATCCAGCCGGAGCGGCCGCTGGCTGTCATCGAGGAGACTGAGGTGCTCGTGGTGGGAGGGGGGCCGGCCGGCTTCGCGGCCGCAGTGGCGGCGGCGCGCGCCGGGGCGCGGACCGCGCTGGTGGAGCGCTACGGCTACTTCGGGGGCCAGTGGACCGGCGGCCTCGTCCTGCTGGTCATCAGCTCCCACGCCCGCGAAGACGGCCGGCTCGTGAAGGTGCTGCAGGGCGTGGGCGGCGAGCTCCTCGATCGCCTCTCGAAAATCGACGGCGCCATCGTCCACCACAAGCCCGACCAGTTCAATCCCACCACCGATCCCGAAGCCACCAAGTTCATGATGGACGAAATGATCCGCGAGGCCGGGGTGAAGGTTTTTCTCCACTGCTGGGTCGCCGATGTGGTCATGGAGGGCCCGGTGGTGCGCGGAGTCGTGTTCGAAAGCAAGGCCGGGCGGCAGGCCATCCTGGCCCGCGTCGTCATCGACGCCACCGGCGATGGCGATGTGTTCGCCGCTGCCGGGGCCGAGCATGAGCGGCGGTTCCACGCCATCGGGCTTGTCCATCGCCTGGGCAACGCCGACCGCGCCGGCCTCGAGTCGCTTCGGGCGAACGGCATCAAGTCCATCGGCTCCATCGAGCCGCTGCCGGCCGTGAAGTGGATCAACCTGCGCGGCCCCAGCACCGACTGCCTCGATATCGCCGAGCTGACCCGCCTCGAGATGGAGCATCGCCGCAGCATCTGGCTGCGCGCCCAGCAGCTCCGCCAGAAGCCCGGTGGCGAGCCCCTCTTCCTTCTCCAGACCGCCCCGCAGCTCGGCGTCCGCATCTCCCGTCTTCTTGCCGGCGTCCAGCAGCTCACCTACGAAGAGGCGCGCCAGGGCCGGTCCTTCCCCAACACCATCGCCGTCGGGGGCGCCCAGAACGCCCACCACCGCGGCTGGCCGATCCCCTATGGCGTCCTGATCCCTCGAACCCTCGATCAGGTCATCGCCGCCGGCCGCTGCATCTGCGTCGATGAAAAGCTCATCGAGGACATGCGCCTGCTGGCCTCGTGCCTGACGACCGGGCACGCCGCCGGCGCGGCCGCCGCCCTCGCCGTGAAGACCGGCCGCCGCCCCCGCGAGGTCGACATCGCCCAGCTCCAGCAGCTGCTCCTCCGGCAGGGCGCATACCTGGGCTGACACATCGAGCCTGCGGATGCTCACGAGGATTGCGACCCGGCTCGGCCAGAGACGCGCCTCGATCCTGAGCCGCTGCCTGGCGCTGGCGGTGGCGGCTGCCCTCGCGTGGCCGGCCCGATCGGCCGCATGGACGTCGGTCCTGCTGCCGGCCCTGAGCCCGTTCCTCGCGATCGGCTCCGGGCTGGCTGCGCGGGCCGCAGGCTGGATCGCCCTCCTCGCCTTGCCGGTCCTGGCGCTCGGGCTGGTTCGTCCCCGATGGTTTTGCCGGTACGGATGCCCGGTCGGTTTGCTGCAGGAATCGATTCGGCGCTGCCCGAAATCCCGGCCGGCCCCGATCCAGCGGCGGCCCCGGCTGGGCCCCGGCCTGGTCCTGATGACTTTCGCCGGAGCCGTTCTTGGCTATCCGCTCTTCCTGTGGCTGGATCCGCTGGCCATCTTCAACGGATTCTGGAATGCCGGCCGGCAGCCGTGGACGCTCCCCAGCGTCGCGGCCGGCCTCGGCCTGCCGTTGCTCCTGCTCCTGGAGCTGATCCTGCCCCGGCTCTGGTGCCATCGCGTCTGCCCGCTGGGCGCCACCCAGGATGGGCTGGCCATGATCGGCCGCCAGCTCCGCCGCGCCGTTCGCCGCAGCTCGGCGCGTTCGCAGCCGATCTCCGCCGGCGGCCGTCTGCCGCCGGCCCGACGCCAGTTCATGGCCGTTTGCGCCGGGCTCGCCGGCGCCGGTTTCATGCGCCATGTCTATCCCCGCCCATCCGCGCCCCCGCTGCGGCCCCCCGGCGCCGTCGAGGAATCCCGTTTCATCGGGCTCTGCGTCCGATGCGGCAATTGCGCCCAGGCATGCCCTTCGAGCATCATCCGGCCCGACCTCGGTTCGAGCGGCTGGGCGGGCTTCCTCACGCCCATCCTGCGCTTCGATCAGGATTACTGTCGCGAGGATTGCCGCCGGTGCCACCAGGTCTGCCCCAGCGGCGCCATCGCCCGCCTCTCGCTCGAGGAGAAGCGCCGCCGGGTGATCGGTCTGGCCGAGGTCAGCCTCGATGCCTGCCTCCTGGCGCAAGGCCGCGAATGCACCGCCTGCCTCCGGCGATGCCCCTTCGACGCCCTCGATATGCACAGTCCCGACGGCGGGTTCTCGAACCAGCCGCGCGTGGACCTGGCCAAGTGCAACGGCTGCGGCGCCTGCGAGGCCGCATGCCCTGTCCGACCCGCACGCGCCATTCGAGTCAGAGAGACAGCCCTTGCCCATCCACAAGCAGCACGGTGATCGGGCGCGGCCTTTTGGCGGCGCTGCAGGCGGCGTGGAAAGATTGCCAATGACATCGGGATGTGACATCGTCCCTGTTGTGCGATTCGAGCCGAAGGGGTGCAGATGGTCTGCCAGCCCGGAGGCGATGATTGGAGAGCCCATGGATATCATCCCAATTTTTGGCAATGCCGGCCGCCGCATCCCGTTGGGATGGCGCCGAATCGGTCGGTGGCTGGCTGGGATCGCGGTGATCGCATCTGCGGCCAGCCGGCCTTATGCAGCGTCCCTGGCCGGCCCCGCCGAGGCGGCCGCCGCGCCGCCGCCGCGCGACGAGATCGTCCGGGCCGCGGCCGAGATGGCCGAACGCACCTGGCGTGCGGCCAACCAGCAGCCGCCGGCGGTCGCGTCCCGCGACCTGTTCGGCGCCGCCCTTGCCTGGTGCGAGGCGAAGACCCATCTCGACAGGCTCGAGCCAGTGCTCGACCTTGCCGCGCAAATGCAGGACCGCAACCCGCAGAGCCGCACCTATGGCAACTTCCGCTGGAGCTGGCAGCACGAGGGCGTGTGGGATGCCAACGCGGTGGATTTCTGCATGCAAACCGGCGCGCTCCTCTGGATCCGCCACCGGCACGCCCTCCCCCCGGCCGCTCGTGAGAAGCTGCGCGGAATTCTCGAGCTCGCCATCCACGGCTTGCTCGGACATCGCGTGCCCGAGACCTACAGCAACATCGCGCTGATGAATGCGGGTGACCTGATCCTTTTGGGAGAGGCCATGGACCATCCCGCCGCCGCCGCGGAAGGCTACGCCCGGCTCGACCGCTATCTGCTGGCGACGTGGGAGTGCGGCACCCACGAGTATTGCAGCCCCACCTACTATGGCGTCGATCTCGACGACCTCGTGCTGATCGAGGCCTTCGCCCAAAACGAGCGGGGGCGGCAGCAGGCCCGGGTGCTCCTCGAGTATTTTTGGACCGACATCGCGCTGAACTGGTTTCCCCCGGCCCAGAAGCTGGGCGGCGCCCGCAGCCGTGATTACGATTACCTGCGCGGCCTGGGCTTTCTCGACCAGCAGATGACAGCCAACGGCTGGCTGCCAGCGGGCGAGCGGAACCGGGTTGCTTCCATCGTCAACGCGTTCGCCCGCTGGCGGCCCCCCGCCCGCATGAAGGCGATGAGCGAAACTCGATTCCCGCGGCTCGTGCAGCAGATATGGGGATTCGAGCCGGCCGAATCGCGGACGCACTACCTTTGCAGCGACGTCACGCTGAGCGCAGCCGGCGCCGGCTATCGAACCATGGACCTGCCGCTGTGCGCCGATCTGCCGGGGTCGCGGGAGGGCGTGCGCTGCTATTTTCTGCCCGACGGCCGCCACGATCCCTACGGCAAGGTGAAGATCCAGGAGAGCCAGGCCCACGCCAAAACGCTCCACTTGACTCCGTTCTGGGCCGCCGCGCAGCGGCGCGGGGACGCGCTCGGCCTGGCCCTCTACCGCGCCAAGGACGTGCCCGCCGGAACCGGCACGCTCGAGTCGCACTTCGTGATGCCCCTGGATGTGGACGGCTTCTGGATCGGCGGCCGGCGGCTCGCAGCCGCCAAGGACAAGCCCTGGGAGATCCCTTTGAACCCGGGCCAGCCGCTGGTGCTGCGCAAAGGCACCGCCGCGGTGGGTGTGCGCTTGCCGTGGGCTCGCGGCCTTGACGGAAAGGATGCCCCAGCGGCCTTTGTCTTCGACGGCAACCCGTATGGCGCAGTG
Organism: Verrucomicrobiota bacterium; assembly: GCA_022711435.1. Classification (GTDB taxonomy): domain Bacteria; phylum Verrucomicrobiota; class Verrucomicrobiia; order Limisphaerales; family UBA1319; genus JAGMXM01. Next base: position 16,661 of record JAKLFB010000021.1, on the reverse strand, counting down.
CGGCTGACGGTGGCGCATCATGCCGGCGCGCGGCCGGATGCCGCGGCAGCCAGAGCGGGCGCGGCGTTCTGGATCCGGATCGGCAGCGGTTTGGCGGACGCCGCCGCATTCGAGAAATGGTCCCGGGAGTTCGCTGCGGCGCGGCAGGAGGTCGAGGCGGCTGGCGAGCGCGTTCGCGTGTCCGTGGCCGGCGCTGATGGAACCGTTGCGGTCGGTGCGGATGCAGCGAAGTCTGCGCCGTTCGGGCTGGAGCCGCCTCCGCCGCGCGCCTTGCTTGCGGTGGACGGTGACGACGTGGGAAGACGGCTGCTGCAGGACCTGGAGCCGATCCGCACCTGGCGTCGGAACACAAGCGCCTCTACCCCGGTGGTCATATCAGGGACGGAAGGAGTGTATTTCGAAGCCGAAGGGGGGCGCATGATTTCGCCGATGACCGTCGGGGAAGACGCTGGAGCCTCGGGCGGTTGGTACATCTGGATGCCAGCCCGGTCCGGCGAGAAGGGCAGCAGCGCGATCGGGGCGGCGACCTGGCAGCTCCAGGTGGCTGCCGCGGGAAAGTACTACCTCTGGGGCAGGGTGCAGGCCCCAACGCCCGAGAACGATTCGTTCTATGTGCGCGCGTTCACGGAGGAAGGGGAAGTTCTCAGCCGAACGGATTGGCCGACCGGTGTGCGCCAGGCCTGGCAATGGATCCCGCTGGCCATCGGGGGCGGGCGAGCCCCGACGGCGCTCGATTGGCAGGCCGGCATGGTCAACCTCCAATTGCGTGTGCGCGAGGCCGGAACCAGGATGGACCGGCTGTTCGTCACGCCGCGCGCCGATGATCGCCCGCGCTGAAACCGCCTCCTTCGATTTCGTTTGATGGCCGGCTCGCCCGACCCGGCGCGCCCGGCTCCTGACGCCCTGTTTTCTGGCCGCCGGCCATCGTGAGCGGTTGACGGATGACGCCCAAACCGGCAACAATGCAGGCGTTCCGGCGGCTGCCCGCCGCGCCCCGGCTGCCGTCCATAATACCGGCGCGCGGGCTCAGGAAAAAGCGAAGCCAGCGGATCCATGAACATTGCCGATCTATATCGAGAAAGACGCCCCGTCTTGTCTTTCGAGGTGTTTCCTCCGAAACCGGACACGCCGCTCGAAAGCCTCTACGCCACGATCGAGAATCTTCGTGAGCTGAATCCCTCATTCATCAGCGTCACCTACGGCGCGGGCGGCGCCCAAAAGGGCCGCACGGTCGAGATCGCCTCCAGGATCCGGCATGATTTCGGGCTCGAATCCATGGCTCATCTCACGTGCGTTGGCCACTCGAGGTCGGAAATCCGCCGGATCCTCGAGGATCTGCAGGCGCGCCGGATCGACAACATCCTGGCTCTGCGGGGGGATCCTCCCCAGGGCCAGCCGGACTTCGATTTCAGCGGGGGCGATTTCACGCGCGCGTCCGAGCTGATCCATTTCATTCGACAGTCCCACTCGTTCTGCATCGGCGCGGCCTGCTACCCCGAAGGGCACCGCGCCTGCCCGCGCATCGCCCAGGACTGGCGCAACCTCAAGACCAAGGTCGACGCCGGCGTCGATTTCCTCATCACACAGCTCTTTTTCGACAACCGGATCTTCTATCATTTCCTCGAGTCCGCCCGCGGTCTCGGCATCGCATGCCCCATCATTCCCGGCATCATGCCCATCTTCAACGCGCGCCAGATCAAGCGGATCGTGAGCCTGTGCGGCGCTTCGATGCCGGCCGACCTGCTGATCATGATGGACGAGTACGAGGATCGGCCGGAGGATCTCCGGCGCGCCGGGATCGATTACGCCGTCCGCCAGATCCGGGATCTGCTGGACAACGGCGTCGAGGGCATCCATCTCGAGCCGATGAACAAGCCTGACCTGGCCCGGGAGATCCTGGCGGGAGTCGGCTGGCCCATCCGGCCCGCCCGCCCGCCCGGGCCCGCCCCCGAGGCGGCAGGCCGATCCCCGTCCGATTAGTGCTTGTGCCGAGCCCGCATCTGGTTTTTATTCTGCGGGTGCCCCTGGCGGGCGGGGCGGCCCCAGCGGTCCGCTCATGTCCGATGCCCGGTGGATCCCGGGCGGGAAGCGATCGAAAAGCGGAGGCCCGGCGGGCGCCCCGCGCAACCGAACATAGGTGACGCATGCCGAATCCCCGAAAGAAAATCCGTATCCGCGGACTCCCCCGCGGCGCTCGACTCCTTCACGACCCCGCGTTCAACAAGGGCACCGCTTTTACCGAGGCGGAGCGCGACGCCCTCGGCTTGCGAGGGCTGCTGCCTCCCAACGCCCATACCCAGGAGGAGCAGGTCCTGCGGGTCATGACCAACTACCGCAAGAAGACGGACGACCTCGAAAAATACATCCATCTCATCGCCCTGCAGGACCGCAACGAGACGTTGTTCTATCGCGTGGTTCTGGATCACATCGAGGAGATGATGCCCATCATCTACACGCCGACGGTCGGAAAGGCCTGCCAGGAATACGGCCACATCTTCCGCCGCCCCCGGGGCCTGTATATCTCCGCGCGCGATCGGGGGCGCATGGTCCAGGTGCTCCGAAACTGGCCCTATCGGCGGCCGCGCATCATCGTCGTGACCGACGGGGAGCGGATCCTGGGCCTGGGTGACCTGGGCGCCTTCGGCATGGGGATCCCGGTCGGCAAGCTCTCGCTCTACACCGCCTGCGCGGGCGTCGCGCCTTCCCTCTGCCTGCCGATCACGCTCGATGTCGGCACCAACAACGAGACCCTGCTCCAGGACCCGCTCTACACCGGCCTGCGCCAGCACCGGTTGCGCGGCGATGCCTACGATGCCATGATCGACGAGTTCATCCGGGCGGTCCAGAAGGTCTTCCCCAAGGTCCTCGTCCAGTTCGAGGACTTCGCCAACGTCAACGCCTTCCGCCTGCTGCATCGCTACCAGGATCGGATCTGCACTTTCAACGATGACATCCAGGGCACCGCGTCGGTGACCCTGGCGGGGATCTATTCGGCCCTGCGGATCGCTGGCGGCAGGCTGCGCGATCAGACCATCCTCTTCCTCGGCGCCGGCGAGGCGGGCATCGGCATCGGCGACCTCATTGTCGCGGCTCTGCAGGACGAGGGGATGTCGTTGGCCGAGGCCCGCCGCCGCTGCTGGTTCGTGGACTCGAAAGGCCTGGTGGTCCGCGGCCGCGATCATCTGGCCGAGCACAAGCTGCCCTATGCCCACGAACACCCGTTCTGTCCCGACCTGGCATCCGCCATCCAGACGCTCCGGCCGACCGTCCTGATCGGAGTGTCCGGCATGCCGCGCTCGTTCGCGCAACCGATCGTCGAAACCATGGCCCGGATCAATCCCCGGCCTGTCATCTTCGCCCTGTCGAACCCCACCTCGAAAGCGGAGTGCACAGCCCAGGAGGCCTATTCCTGGTCCGAGGGACGCGCGATCTTCGCCAGCGGCAGCCCGTTCGAGCCGGTGACTTGCCTGGGCCAGCGCTTCGTTCCCGGCCAGGGCAACAACGCTTACATCTTCCCCGGTGTCGGCCTGGGCGTCATCGCCGTCGAGTCCAGGCGCGTCACGGACCGGATGTTCTTCGCGGCCGCGCGCGCCCTAGCCCAGCAAGTGCTCCCCGCCGATCTCGAGCAAGGCCGGATCTTCCCCGCCCTCTCCCGCATCCGGGATGTCTCCGCCCATATAGCGGCTGCCGTTGCCGAGGTGGCCTACGAGCAGAAGCACGCCGTCAAACGGCGTCCAGCCGATCTCCTCGCGTTCATGCGCGCCCAGATGTACGAGCCCGATTATTTGCCGTACGTGGGCTGAATTCACCGGGCCAGGATTCGCACCCTGATCCCATGAGCCGCCCCCTCTGGCGCGATCAGGCGGAATCGGGGGTGAGTGCCGGGCAGACTCTAAACCCGTCCGCGCAGCGCTTCGAGCAACCGGTCGACCATCGCTGCCGTGTGCGTGGCGAAGACCGCGATGCGCAGGACGCCCTCCGGACCCGCTCCGCAATAGCCGCTCAGGTAAGGCGCCAGGATGCCATCGGCCCGCAAGGCAGCATGGAGTTCCTGCATCTGCGCCGCGCTTCCCAGACGCAAGGCCGCCACCGGCACCGGCCCCGCTGCAACCGGCAGCCCCATCCTCGCCAGACCCTCTCGAAGCCGGCTTGCGTTGAAGCGCAAGCTCGCCCGCAGAGCGGGGGTCGAGCGCGCGATCTCAAGCCCGGCCTTCGATGCGGCAGCGACTGGGGCGGGCAGGGGATTTGTGCCGCCGTAGATCCTCGAATGCGACCGCAGGTTATGGACCATGTCGCGGCAGCCAGGGATGATGCCGCCATAGCCGCCCATCGCCTTGCTCAGCGTGGCAGCGATCTGCACCCCGGAACCCGACACATCGAGGTGCTCGCACGTTCCCCGCCCCTGCTCGCCCAGGACACCCAGGCCGTGGGCGTCGTCCACCAACATCCGGCTGCCCGGATAGGCCTGCAAGAGACTCGAATAGGCCGCCAGCGGGGCCACATCGCCCGTCACCGAGAACACGCCGTCGGTCATCACCCATGCCTGTTCTCCTGCCCGGAGTGAGCCTTTGAGTTGCCGGCCCAGATCGTCCGGATCCAGGTGCCGGAACGTGTGCATGGGCCGGCCCGAGCCCCGCGCCGCGTCCGCCACGCTGAAGTGGGCGTGCTCATCCACGAACAATCGAACGCCCGGCTCGGACATCCCTTCCAGCAGGATCGCCGTGCCGAAGTAACCCGTCGGAAAATAGAGCGCGTCCTCGGCGCCATAGAACCGCGCCGCGCTCGCCTCGACCTCGACCAGCAGTTGGTTGGATCCGAATCCGCGCCGCGAGGTGGCGCTCCCCATCCCGTAATCCCGCAGCCCCGCCATGGCTGCCTCCAGAACCGACGGATGGCTCTGCAGCCCCAGATACCCCGTGCCGCCAAAATAGAGCAGCCGGCGATCCCCCACGAGAATCTCCGGGCCGGGCGGACCTTGCATCAGCTCGGACATGTATTTCGCATGCCAGAATGCGCCCGTGCCGGCAATCGAAATCCACCTTGCCACCCGAAAGGCAGAGGCGCTGGCACGGCCCGCAGCGCCGTCGGCTGACGGGCTGCAAGCCGCGGATTTGTGCCCGCGGACCGCGCGAAACGACGCGGAAATATTGATGCGCTTACCCTCGGTTGTCTTACGCGCCAGACGGCATTCCGGCGCATTTTGCGATTGCGAAACGAGCGGCTCTCAGGCATTGCTTGGCTCCATGGTCATGCTCGAGCCGCAGTTGCGCAACATCTCGCTCCAGTTCCAGATTTACGGGGAGATCCTCCATGCCGAGACCTGCAAGATCGGGCACATCAACGAGACCTACACGGCCACCTACAACCAGGGGGGGACCCGGGTGCGCTACATCCACCAGAAGATCAACCGCACCGTCTTCCGCGATCCGGTTGCGGTGATGAACAACGTGATGCGCGTCACCACCCACGTACGCAAGCGGCTTGAAGCCGAAGGCGCCGAGGACATCACGCGGCGGTCGCTGACGGTCATCCCCACCCGGGATGGGATGCCGTACTATCGCGATCTGCAGGGCGAGTTCTGGCGGACCTTTCTGTTTGTGGAGCGCACGCGGACCTTTGAGGCGGTCCAGCATCCGGGTCAAGCCTACGAGGCGGGCCTGGCCTTCGGCCGCTTCCAGCAGCTCCTGGCCGACTTGGGCGACCCGCGGCTGGCCGAAACCATCCCCGATTTCCATAACACCCGTAAACGATTCGAGGCCTTCCAGAAGGCCGTCGAGAAGGATCACTACAATCGCGCCCAAAGCGCACAGCGCGAGATCGATTTCGCGCTCAAACACGAATCGATCGTCGACGTCCTCCTGAGCGCCCACGCCCGCGGCGAGATCCCCGAACGCATCACTCATAACGACACCAAGTTCAACAACGTCATGCTCGATGCCGACTCCGGCCGCGCGGTCTGCGTTGTCGACCTCGACACCGTCATGCCCGGGCTGGCGCTCTACGACTTCGGGGACATGGTGCGAACCACCACCAGCCCCACCCTCGAGGATGAGCCCGACCTCTCCAAGGTCCAGATGCACATGCCCGTCTTCAAGGAGCTGGCGCGCGGCTACCTCGAAGCCGCACACGGCTTCATCACGCCCGCCGAGCGATCCCAACTCGCCTTCTCCGGCCAACTGATCACGTTCACCATCGGGCTCCGATTCCTGACCGACTATCTCAATGGCGACACCTACTTCCGCATCCACCGCCCGGGCCACAACCTCGACCGGTGCCGGACGCAGTTCAAGCTGGTCCGCTCGATCGAGCGCCAGCACGAGGCCATGCAGAATCACGTGGACGGCCTCTGATCGGCCTGTCGCGGTCTCAGTCCGGGAACGACGGGTTCTCGGCCCGGGATTGCGCAACCTCCAGGCGGGGCGCCCGAAGCAGCCCAAGGCGCCCCGCCTCGCGCGCAGCCACAAAAAGACTGGCGGCTTACGCGCGCGCAAGCCGCCAGCAAACCTACAGCCTTAAGAAGCACACCGACACGCAGTCGGCGTCAGGGGAATCTCCCAAGCAGCGTTTTGTCTCCGCCATCGAAAAGCGAAGACGGATGGAAGGGAATTGTAAAAGAACACCCGATATACGAATTCCCGCACTTTTATTGGAGCAGGAATCGTGCCAAAATCAAAAAGGCATCCCCTCGAGGGAATGCCTTTTCTTGCCAATCAACCAAGTGTTCTTGAACTAGTGGGGCACGGCGATCATGTTCGAGAAATCGCCCGAGTTCCGGATCTGCTCCTGCAGACGCGAGCTGTTGAACTGCTGCACGCTGCCGTCGCCCAGAACCACGTTGCCGGCGTTCTGATGCATCTTGTCGTTCCAGCCCGCGGTGGCGGACTGATTGCTCATGATGGGCACGATCACGGGCTGCACGGTATTGAACACGTTGAACGGACGCGGCGGGCCGTTGGTGATATTGCGATCCCCGCCCAGCATCATGTTCGGGTAGGTCTCCTGAGCTTCGAGGCCGACGAAGAAGCTGATGGCTTTGTTGCCGCCCTTGGTCGCGCCGGCAATCGCAAACGGCGGCAGACCGAAGTCCGTGGCAAAATTCGTCGCTTCATAACGGTCGGTGTCGGACGGGCAGATAACGATCTTAGGCGTGCTGAGCTCGTTGGACATGACCTGGTAATGACGGTAGATCTGCGCCGGGTTCGCCTTGTGATCGGCCGAGCCGCCCTGGTTCGTGCTGATCATCATCGGGAACTGGTCGTTGTTGTCCGTGGCGAACACGCGGTAGGCCAAGCCGACGTTCTTGAGGTTGCTGGCGCATTTGATCCGCTGCGCCTTCGCTTTGGCCTTGGCCAGCGCCGGCAAAAGCATGCCGGCCAGAATCGCGATGATCGCAATGACCACCAGCAACTCGATTAGCGTGAAGGCCTTGATTCCATTTTTCTTCAATCTGCTCATATTGTTAGTTTAGTTGTTTGGGTTAATGGCGTTGGCACTGTAAACAAACAGGAGATCGTGTCAAATCTCTTTTCAGGGCCAGCAAGAATCCGAGCATCCCCAATGCCACCTCCCCGCGATCGGCCCAACCCCGATCCCTTGCGCCATTTCCACTCGCCTCACCAAACCCGAATCCCCGCGCCGGCTGTCGAACGGGCCGGACTCGCCATCCCCTGCAACCCGGTTTATTTCCAAAGTCAACCTGCGTCGTAAGTAGCTCGCATAGAACAATATCAGAGCTTCATACTCCGCCAAAAATTAGTCATCCAGCTGACCTTACGCTCCATCGCCCAACCTCGACCCCCTCCGCTCGCCTGAACCGCGCATGCGTGGTTTTCGCGCAAACCCATCCCGGCCTGCCCAAGCTCCAGCCCCGCGCTGGATGCGCGAAAATCCAACGCGAAAACCGCCTGCGCGAATTGCCGGTAGAAGAAAACACCTCGATTCCACGGCCAGCCGGCTCAACTCCCCCCGGCAAAATCGAGGTCAATTCTTCCACAGACCCTCATAGTGAGCGATTGCCTCTGCAGACAGGGCCTGTCGGCGATGCCAAGTCACACTTCCCAGCCTTTGCGATAATCGCGCCGGATGTACGGGGCGGCTTCGGGGGCATTGGTGGCCCGCATATTCTCGGCGTCCCACAGCAGATGCTTGCCCGTTCGAATCGCCAGACTGCCCAGCAGCACCGTTTCGGTGAACGGGCCGGACAACGCGAAGTTGGACAAGGGCGCCGGGCCGTCGCCGCGGATGGCGGCTAGCCACTCGTAATCCTCGTTCTTGGTCCGGGGGATGGACAGGGCGGGGGGCGGAAAGCTGTCCAGGATGGCCTTGGGGGTGATGATCCAGTTGGTGCTCGCACGGTTGAAGAACATCCTGCCCTTCTCGCCGATCATCACGAGGTCAAACTTGCCGGCATCCTGGCCTTCGAGTATCTCCTCCGGAGGCAGGTTGCTGACGGCCGCCTTCTTCTTCGTGCCGGGTTCGGCCGCAATGCCCTCCTTTTTGCCGTCGTACCAGACCATTTTGACTGGCGGCTGGCCGCCGCGGGCCGGGAACTGGTAGGTGATGGTGGACCAGAGCGGCCCGGATTCGCGGGTGGCGCCGGCCGATTCGGCTTCCACCGAGATCGGATGCTGCAGCGCCAAGGACCAATAGGCCATGTCCATGATGTGGCAGGCCATGTCGCCCAGCGCCCCGGTTCCAAAATCCCACCAGCCGCGCCATTTGAAGGGCACATATGCCGGGTGATAGGGCCGCGCCGGGGCCGGCCCCAGCCACAAGTCCCACTCCAGCCCCTCGGGAATGGGCGGCGTCTCCGCGGGGCGCTCGAGGCCTTGCGGCCAGATCGGGCGGTTGGTCCACAGATGGACTTCCTTCACTGGCCCGATGACACCGGCGCGCACCCACTCGACTGCCCGGCGGATCGGCTCGTTGGCATGGGCCTGGTTGCCCATCTGCGTCACCACCTTGCACTGTCGGGCGGTCTCGGCCATCCGTCGCGCCTCGTGAATCGAGTGGGCCAATGGCTTCTGGCAATAAACGTGTTTGCCCAGCTTCATCGCCAGGATGGCGGCGGGCGCATGAAGATGGTCCGGCGTGCTGACCGTCACGGCATCGATGTCCTTCTGCCTCTCCAGCATGAGCCGGAAATCCGTGTACCGTTTTGCGTTGGGAAACTTCTCGAAGGTGGGCAGCGCGCGATTCTCATCGACATCGCACAGGGCCACAATGTTGCACCCCTCGGCCGCGGCATCGTTGATTTCACCGCGGCCCTTGCCGCCAACACCGATCCCGGCGATGTGAATGCGGGCGTTGGCGCCGAAGACACGATGAGGCACGAATTGGATGCCCAGGGCGGCGGTTGTGGTCACGGCAAGGAAATGCCGGCGGGTGAGGTGGTTCTTCATAGTCGGTTTCGGTTGCATTAGCGTGAGTAGCCTTGAAATAGCACGGCACGCCCGCGACTCCAACACCTTTGTCGAATTTCAAGAACCTGCCGCCGTATCCGAATTATGCAGCAGGCTGGGTCCCGCGACCTATACGCTCAGCGGATGTGCGCCCGGTAATACCTGTATGGACGGTCGTTCGAGGCGGGATCGGTCACGACCGCGGGTGTTTCAGCGAGTGTTTCCTCGCTAAGAATGTGCCATTCCTTGAGATCGTCGGAATATTCCACGACACATCGAGTTCCCGTCCGCCCCTGGACCGTCAATCGAAATCCCTCGGGCGTCCACCCGCAGGCTGCAGGATCGATGGTCGGCGGTTCTTCGGGTCGAACATCGAACTCGGCCACGAAATCCGGCAGGGACCGTATCTCGTATCCATTGGCGGTGATTTCGACTCCGGCCAGGCTGATCTCCCAGGAAGACTGGCTGGTGGCGTCGGGCTGCACCTCGAGGTTGACCGTCGCCAGTACCCCGTTGGACGCCGGCCAAGGCGTCGCCCGGCTCGCGGCGAATATCAATTCGCCGGATTGACTCGAGTAATCGTTTGGGCTTGGACCCAAATTCCAGATAACGACGGCTGCCGCTGGCACCAGCGGCCCCGCGCTGTGATCGCTGGCATTTATCACCCGCAGGGCATTCGTCGGATACACCAGCCGGAACGCCGCGCCGGCAAGCTCCTCCTGGATATTCGTCAGCACGATCTCGAGCCGGATCCGTTCTCCTGGCCGGCCCGTGAGTCTCGAGGGAGCAATCAGGGCCGATTCAGCGGGCGAGGCCGAGGCCGCTACCGTGGCTCCAGCCCGCCGATCGCGCCCACTCAGGACCACCGGGCCCGGCAGGGCGTCCAATCCCACCACCACCCGCAACACTTTGGTGACATCGCTGGCGTCCAGATCGCCGCTCGCGTTCAGGTCGTTGCCCCTCACGTCCCAGATCCGGACCTCATCCAGCCCGGTCAGCAGCCGCTGGATGAGGATCGCATCCCCCACATCCAGCCGGTTGTTGCCGTTGTTATCGCCCAGGAAATGCCGCAACAGTATCCGGGCCGAGCCGGGCAGGATGTCCGTCCCATACTCGAGCTTGTTGCCGGCTGCATCCCCGATGTCCACCACTTCCGGCATAAGGGTGGTGGTCAGGTCAAAAGGCACGCTGCGCGTGCGGAAAGTCACGGTCGCCAGGGATTGTGTGCCAGCCGGAACCGCCTGGCCGCCCAACGAGAACGTGGCGCGCAATTGGCCAGGAATGTCCGGGTTCATGGTCGCTGTCCCATTCCCCAATGCTTCCCGCCAAGCCACCGCGGGATCCCGCAGGTACTCGGGCTCGTAGTGGATCGTGAAGGTCATCGCCCCCACCTCGCCTTGGCTTGTGAGGGAAACGGGTACGGCGATTCGATTGCCTTCTTGAACATCCGCCGCATCCCCAACCTGGACTGTCCGCAGCGGTTCCCATGTAACACGAACCTCTGCTGTGGCCTCATTGTCGCCCTCGTCCCGGGCCGTCACCTGAAAGATGTTCTCCCCGCTTTTCAAGCGCAGTCCGGCCACCTCGAACCGGCCGTTCTCGAGCGACAAGGCACCCATCGGTTCTCGATCGCGCTGCCAGGATGCGCTCGTCACCTGCGTGTTATCGCTGACCTCGCCCTCGAGTGTGACTCGCTCATCATGAGTTGCGCCGGGCGCCGGAGATCGGATGGCCACCACGGGAGGCTCGGATCGAACCGTGATCTGGAACGTCTGGTCGTCGGACATGGCTGGACTGCCATCATCGGTCACTCGAACATGAACAGGAAAGGCCGTCTGGCCTTTGGGCTCGGTTGGCGTCCATGTCAGGATGCCGGTTGTCGGATGAACAGCCAGCCCGCTCGGGCCGCTGACCACCGCGAACGTCAAGGCGTTGGTGGGCAGATCCGGATCGCCGGCCACAAGCTGGATTGCGAGCTCCTTGCCCGGATCAACCGTCCTGTCCGCCACCGCCTCGAGGACGGGCGGCTCGTTGGTTTCGAGCACGGTCACCGTGAACGATTTCTGCACCACCGCAACCGGATCGCCAAAATCCCGGACCTGGACTGTCAGCTCGATAACGGCCGGGCCTTGGTCCTCGCCCGGCGTCCAGGTGAGGATCCCAGTCTGTGCATGGATCGCCGCGTCAGCCGGCGGGTTCGCCAGGCTGAACAGAAGCTGTTGTTCGGGGATGTCCGCATCGGTGGCCACGACCTGGATCCGGAGCTCGCTCAGCTCGTTCACCGTCTGGTCGGCGATCGCTCCAATCTCCGGGGTCGAGTTCACTTCCTCGGCCGTCACTTGGAACGAGCGCTCGGCCGTCAATGGCGGATTCGCATCGTCTGTAACCGTGACGGTCACTGACCAGGTCGAACCGCCCTGAGTCTCCGAGGGAATCCACGACAGCGCTCCGGTTCCTGAATCAATGGTCATCCCGGGAGGCCCCGCCTTGAGCACGAAAGAGAGGTGATTGGCGGGAATGTCCCCGTCAGTGGCGGGAACGGCAAACGCCAGCTCCTGCCCCTCGCCAATCGTCCGGTCATCCATGGCTGCGATCGCAGGCGCCTGATTGACCTCGGTCACTATCACCTGGAACTGATTCGTGTCCGACAGAGCCGGATTGCCATGATCGTCCACGGCCACGACAATTATGTTGGTTGATGGGCCTTGGGCCTCGGTTGGCCACCAGTCCAGGACGCCCGAAACCGGATTCAGCGTGACCCCTGACGGCCCATCCACCAGGCGATATGAAAGCGTTTGAGCGGGCAGGTCCGCGTCGCTCGCACGGCAAGTCACTCGCAGCAGACCCAGCTCCGAAAGCCCGCGATTGCCGATCGGGGTCAGCACCGGTCCTTGGTTCACCTCAAGCACGACGACCTCGAGCTCATTGGTGGCCGACAAAGGGGGCACGCCGCCGTCATCCACGGCCACAATGATGGTGTTTGTTGACGGGCCTTGGTCCTCAGCGGGCTGCCATTCCAACAAGCTCGTCGCTGGATCGAGTGTGACGCCCGGGGGCGCGTTCACCAACCGGTACGCGAGCTGTTGAATCGGAACGTCCGGATCCGTCCCAAGGATGTCGATGCTCAGCAGTTGCCCTTCATCTATTGTTTGTCGCGAAAGCGGCTCGATTGCCGGCGGCCGATTAACCTCGAGGACATGGACCGCAAACTGGTTGGTGCCGGAAAGAGATGGGCTTCCATTGTCAATGACAACCACTGTCACCGTCGCATTGGTCGGCCCCTGGATTTCACTAGGCGTCCAGGTAAACCTGCCCGAATCCGGATCGATCATGGCATTGGCCGGCGAATCGAGAATCTGAAATGTCAACTTCTGCGCCGGTTCATCGACGTCCGTCGCGCTAACGGTCCAAACGAATTCCTCCATCTCGTTTATCGTCTGTTCCGCAATGACATCGATGACTGGCGGACGGTTGGTCAATTTGAAATAGGCAGAAACCGTGCAGTTTGTAAACATCTCAACCACAATAGATGGTTCATCGCGTTGAATGTCTCCTCCCCAGCCTGCGAACTCATAGCCTGGATCCGGAACAGCGGTGAGATTTACAGTCTGGCCGTATTCGGGATGACAAGGCGACAAATAATCGAACCAATCCTGGTCCGGGTCCTTTAGAATCCTCCCTCCTTCGCTGGCAACCGTTGTCAGCGCCCATGCCGGGAAAATTTGCTTGGATCGGAGCACGGCGCCAGTCTGGCCAACGGCAACCCACGTTCCGTTGCCATAGGCGACATCATAAAGGGACGGCAATGGCGTTGTCCGTGCCGTTTGCCAACTGGCTCCATTGGTGGAAATCAAGACCGCCCCGCCGTCGCCGCCGGATCCCGTTCCGCCCACGGCAATGAACCTCCCCACTCCGCCAACCATGCCCGCCTGCAGACTCGTTAAACCCGTTGCGTTCGTTGTCCAGTCGGTCAGATTCGTGGACGTCAGAATGATCCCGTTGGCGCCGCCCACATGCCAGCGAGCGTGTCCGAATCCCGTTGCAGTCAGGTATTTGCCGTTTCCCTCGGTTTCCTGAATCCAATCAATCGCATTGGTTGAATGGGCAATGACACCATTGCCGCACGCCAAATACCTTCCGCCCCCATACGTGATATCTGTAAAAGGCGTGGTTATACCGGTTGGCCGGAGGATCCATGGCGATAATCCGTCCTTTGAAGTCAATACAGTCCCTTGATGACCAACGCAAACGAACTGCTTTCCGTCATGCGTCACATCCGTCAAATGCAATGATATTCCGGATTCCGCGAGGGACCACGCGGTTCCGTTTGTTGAAACGGCAATCACACCGTTGTTGCCCACTGCAACAAAACGCCCATTTCCATAGCCGATGCCCCACAACGTGTTCGTCGTTGGCGATACGTCTTCATTCCATGAACTTCCATCGACTGATTCATAGATCTTGCCCCCTCCCCCAACGCTCACAAAACGGCCATTTCCAAACGTAACACCCCAAAGCCATTCTGATGTTATGCTGATTACCTTATTCCAAGCGATTCCTCCAGGAGGAATGATTACATCCAACGTCAATGTATATCCGGAAACGCTTTGTCGGCAACCATGTAAAAGATACCAATAATCTCCAGAATGATAAGGTTGAACATTCGAAATAGTAAATAGATCCGTAAAATAGCACGGTGCCTTTTCACAATCGTAGATTACTTTACCCTCTTCCAGTCCCCATCCCCATTCCGTTAAACACCCATGTATGGGCCAAAACAATCCTTCGAATCCACCACCCTTATAATACTGAAAGGTAACAATATAATTCACATTCTCTCCTGCGTATGCTGTGATATTCGTTCCCGTTTCTACTATTTCTGGTCCTGGACCTCTAAACTCGATATAAACTGGCTTGCTCAGAACAGTTCCGCACGCGGTGGATACCTCCAGTTGATACTTACCCTCTCCTGGTCCGAAATGTGGAGAAACAGACATGCAAAGATTAAGCGCGGAACCGCTGCCCATACCAGTTATTGTGCCATTGCCAGTTATTTCGCCATTGCAATTCAAATACTCACCGACAACATAATCATTGTAATACCATTTATTTGTAACTATAATATAGGGCATCGGTTCCAGGGTAACATGATGTCCGAGATCCCGTTGCCAACCATCGCAGTCACGATAGGCAATATAGGTACCTGGAGGCGTTTGACTCTGAATGATCGGTAATATTTCCTTCGCAATGCGTGTCTCACACGGAATGATATCATACACCGCGTCGTCACTCAGTCTGACCTTGTAGTGCAGTAGATATTTATCATTTATCGCATCCTCAGCTTCAACCAATTCGGCGGTCGTGTTGGTTGGAATTGAAATGGAATAGGCTATCTCGGAAATCGTCTCGTCACACGCGATATGCAACACCTCCGGCGGTCCGCTGACGAATACAGGGGAGTTGGTCGAATCGAGGTATTCTGCGATGTACAAGCGCACCAGGGATTTGTAGTCCTGCAGTGTTTCCGCTGACGCTGCCACGCACAGCAAAACAGAATAAAGCGGAAGAAGCCGCCACCAGCAATGTCGATAAGTAATGGTATTCATAATATTATCTTAATCATGGAAATCGTTTTGATTTTGGTTTTGTTTCGTGCTTTAAGGCCGCGCAAGGACAGATCTGGTTCAATGGGTGTCTGGAACCGTGAACCCGTGAAGGACCGGCAGGATCCGGACTCCAGGCAGAGCGATCAATCTGGTATCGGTAAACAGCCCTCCTCGAACGACTTGGTTTCCATCCCCTCAACAATCCAGGCGCCCAAAAAATGGATGTCCTATGCCAGAGATTTTCCATGGTCTACAAAGAGAACGGCAGCGGATGATAAATGGAAATTCTCATGGATGTAAGCGGCGCCATCCCAGCAGGCGGGCGGGAAGAAAGAGCAAGGTTTGGACGAATGCAAACAACGCCCCCATCGTAATGCCGATCAACCGCAGCGGCAGGGATAATAGCCAGACCAACGGGAAAAGCACCAGCGCAAGCAGCGCGACCGGCCAGGACAACACGAATAAAATGCACCAGCCAACAAACAGGATCAGCGCTTTCATGGGTTCAAAACCAATGATCACTATTCCCCGACCAGGACCGCCCGGTAGAACCGAGGTTGATCATCGAGCGGATCGAGATCGAACCAGTCCGTTTTCTCGCCTTCGAGGGTCAAGGCCCCAACATTCTCCCACGTCGTTTGAGGATCCAGGCTCGAAGTTGCCTGAATCTCGTAGGTCGTTCCGGTCTTGCCCGACACCTCGAGCACGGCGTACCGCTCGTCAATCAGCTTGACCACACGCAATCCCAAACGAGGCGCCCGTTCGTCAACGCATACCGCCATCTGACGATCCCCGCCCACCGGCATCTCGTTCAAGCCATCGAAACCGGCGATCCCGCTGAATGCGGCCGTTCCTGCCCCGGCCGGCGGTGTGGCCAAATATCCGAGCAATCGCGGCATCCCATCCGCAAATACCCATCGCACTTTCCCGTCGTTGAGAGCTCCGTCGGCCGTGATTTGGCTCGCCACCCACCCCGTCGGCAATTGATCCCGCACCGCGTAGAACATCGCGCTTTCCGGAGGCGTCACCCGGATCTCAATCCACAACGGCTGGCCATTGGTGTAGCAGGCCGGCAGATCGCTGACGGCTCCCGGCTCGCTGTCCCTGACCGTCAAGGTCGCCGGATTGCTCGTCGCTTCCCCCGCCTCGTTGGTCACCACCACCCGGTAGATCCCGGCATCCGACCACTGGACCGGTGCCATCCGATAACTGCTGTCGGTGGCTCCAGGGATCGCCAGGCCGTCCTTGTGCCACTGGTAGCTCAGCGGTTCGGTGCCTGTCGCCACCACCGTGAACACCGCGCTGCTCCCCGCCACCACCGTCTGGATCTTCGGCGGCGCCGTGATCTGCGGCTTGAACACCACATACAGCTTGATCCCCTCGCATCGGTTGGATCCAAATTGGTTGGTCACCGCCACCTGATAGGTCCCATAATGCTCCCACGCCACCGCGCCGATCCGATAGGTGGCATTAGTTGTCCCCGCAATCGGCTTGCTCTCCTTCATCCACTGGTAGCTTAACGGCTCGGTCCCCGACGCCTCCACTGTGAACTCCGCGCTGGCCCCCTCCACCACTCGCTGGCTTTCCGGGCAGCGGACGATCACCGGACCCATCCCCAATTCCACCACCCCGTGCAACGGCGCCACCTGATTGT
>JAKLFB010000020.1 GCA_022711435.1 Verrucomicrobiota bacterium | reverse complement strand
AAATCTCCTTCACCTCTCCGCTCGGCGGCAGACTCGCAACCTGCCGCCCGTTTGTTGTACCCCCCTCCCCACTACCTGCATTTTCAAACCGCCATTTTCACCCCATGTTTACGCCGCCGCCAACAAGCGGCACGGTCCGGCTGAAGCCTTCACCTTGAACTGCGGCTGGACGACGGGGAGGGCTTTGACCTTCGATCCACCGTCGCCGTAGCCGCAGGTTTTAACCTGCGCTCAAAGCCGAATTCTTTTGCCGCGAAAGATCGCAAAGAAACGCAAAGGCGGTTGTTTCTCCCGCGGAGATATTGATCCACAGATTTCGCCGATGAACGCAGCACTTGAACGACAGAATGGCGCACCGTCCCCTCGCCCCGCGAGGCACGAGCGGGGAGAGGGAGGGGTTTCAAAAATGCTCGCCCTCCTCTCCCCGACCCTCTCCTCCATTGCCATGGAGGCGAGGGAGAAGACCCTCAACTGCCGGGTGATCGAGTTGGCCAGCACCCCGCCTTGTCTCCTGCAAGCCGGCTCCGATTCCCCTCGCCCCGCGCCAGCGGGGGAGATGGACAGGGAGAGGGGCACGTGACACGTGATACCTGACGCTTGTCACCGATGTACCTCGGCGGCTACCGGCGCGCGGCTTGACGGGCAATACGGTTCAACTTAAGGTGAACTCGAATGAGCACGATGATTAACGCCAAACAGCTCCGGGCGTCGCTGCCGGACCTGGTGAACCGGGTGCGGCGCGGCGAAACTTTCACCGTGCTGTACCGCAGCCGCCCTGCGTTCCAGATGATCCCCGCGGAAACGACCCCGGATGTCGAGGGCAGCCTTGCCGAGGATCCTTTGTATCGCGCGCGAGCCCTGGGACGCTCGACGGACGGCGCCGACGCCGCCCGCCATGACACGGTGCTGTATCCGAGATGAAAGGCCTTTTCGTCGATACCGCGGGATGGATGGCCTGCGCCGACGCCGCGGATCCCAGCCATGCGCAGGCATGCGCGGCGCGCGATCTCTGGCTCGAACAACAGGGCCGGCTTGTCACGACCGATTATGTCGCCGATGAGACTCTGACGCTCCTGCGTCTCCGGATCGGCTTGAAGGCGGCGGAAGCCTGGTGGCGCCAGGCGGACGGCAGCCTCCGCCTCCGCTGGGAATGGATCACGCCAGCTCGCGCCGAGAAAGCCCGCGCCATCTTCTTCCGCTACCAGGACAAGGAGTTCTCGCTGACCGATTGCACCAGCTTTGTCGTCATGCGCGAGTTGAAGCTGCGCGAGGTTCTGACCACAGATCGCCACTTCGCGCAATTCGGCTTTGCGATGAAGCCATGACCGTCGGGCGCGGCTGGACGACGAGGCAAGCTTTGACCTTCGATCCACCGTCGCCGCAGGTTTTGACCTGCGACAAAACCAGGCCGCCAACAGCCGACTTCTGTTGCCGCCAAAGAACGGAAAACCGATGAAAAGGCTTTTTGCGTCTCTTTGCGGTTCTTGCGGCTGCAAAGAATCGGCTCTGGAATCTTCGCCCCAATAAACGCAAAAACACGCAAAGATCAAGCCGCTTCTGTCTTTGGCAGCGTTTGTCCCTTGCGCCATTCCGCTTTCCTGATTTCCGGCGTTCCGGATTCAAGAGGTTCATGTGCGTGAACCTCTCCGGCAGTGCATGCCTTGACGGCAATGCTGGTTCGCAGATGGAACGGGATCTGCTTCTATCGAGGATGCGAAACCGGGCCAGATCCGGTATGGTCGATGGCCGGCAAGCGCCAGGTGATCGAGGCGGGCATGAAAAGGATTAACAGATGGCACGGGCAGTGGCTGCTGATCGCGGCGGTGCTGGGCCTGTCGGTCGGCGGCAGCGGCCAGTGGGCCGATCGGCGCCCGCAATCCTTCCCGCCGGCCATCGCCTTGCCTCATGGGCCATCTCCAGGTGGAGGCGTCGTTCTGGGATCGATGGGGTGGGCAGGCAGTGGGCGGGCGAATCGAGCGGAGCCCGACGCCGGTTTATGGCCGGAGGCGGGCGCGGATGGGCAGTATCGGGTGATCGACGCCAACCGGTATGACAGGGAGCTTCAGCGCGCACATGAGCTGGTCCTTTGCGAGGGGCATCGGGTCCTCTGGCGGTTTGGCGAGCAGTTGCGGGAGCAAGCGCTCGATTCGATCCGCTGGAGCGCGGCGGGCGGGGTGGTGGGAAGGACGGTCGGAACCGCGGTCAAGACCGCCCGCCAGGCCGCTCGGTATGGGCATGCTGCCGTAAAAAGCGGAGCGACGCTTCCAGCAGACATTGCCGCTACGTTCCGGGGCGGAAATTATTCGTCACATGTTCTCCAGAGCGACGTAGTCGCCTACCGCTTCTCTGGTGGCGTCTCCGATCCTGCAGGCAGGTTCTTGACAACGCAACAGACGGTGCGGTGGATTGCAGCTCCCGAAGAAGCAATCCGAGCGTTGAATCTGCCTCCCGGAGCGACTGCCCAACAGTTGAATGCCTTCATCATACCAAAGGGCACGCAAATCTTCTATGGCCGTGTGGAAGGTGGAGCGCAGCGAGCAACGCAAATCTTCATCCAAGATCGAGGTATTCTCATTCCCGCACCCTAAATATGAGCAACACCGACATTGTTCAAGGTCTGCGTGGTCTGGCTGACGAATTGAAGCCATTCACACAGGAAGTCACTGTTGGCTCACGAATTTGGAATGGCAGCGCCTATGTAGTTGCAGAGCCACGGAAGCTCAACCCGTACGCGCTCGCTTGGTGGAGTGCGCTCACCTCGATGGCAGACATGATTGAACGCCAGGACGCGCCCCTGACTCGGCACCAGTTCGAGTATTTGAAGAAAAGGCTCTTTGGCGGAATGGGAAGCTTGTGCGACTTTTCGCTCGACATAAAACAGTTTGGAGATGCAGCCGCCGCCGCCAACGCGAAGTTGGACTCGAAACGGAGCGAACTCTACAAGTTGTTTAAATCGAGCTGACCATCGGCTGTCCCGCACAAATGGTGGAGGGAAATCAGCCTCGCTCGGGCCGCGAGACCGCTGCGGAGCGCGTGGAGTGGCCAGCCCCGCAGTTGCAGCGCCTGTCCTGCGACCATCGGATTCAAATGTCGAGCCGCTGGATCGCAGGTTCCGGGCAACAGCGGGAACGCCGGTCTGCCTGCCGACGCGGCGCAGGTAGGCCTCCGGCCCGGCCTTGGAGGCGGCGCGCATTCACGTGCCACGTGCCCCTCCCCGCTCGCGCCTCGCGGGGCGAGGGGGACGAAGGGCGGTGTGTCGGTTTGTCAGTACGTCGGTGCGTCCAGGCGCCACGGCGGCTTCGGGTTCAAGTCAGGTTCCGCTTGGTCGGCGGGGTCCGCGGGCTGCAGATTGCAGGTTGAAAGCTGTGGCTGCGGGTTAAAATTCTCCGCGCCACTGCGTCTCTGCGGGAGAAAATTCTTCTTCTTCGTGGTGAGATGTTTTGACGCCCCTCTCCCTGTCCCTCTCCCCACTCGTGCCTCGCGGGGCGAGGGAAGAAAGCGCGGCTCGAAAGCCGCGGCTACGCCAGCAAGGGGATGCAAATGTCGGCTGGCAGGCGGACGCGTCAGCGACGCGTCCCTACCTTGCCAAGGGCATCAACATTTCCGTGTCATTTCGTGTTTCGCGGGCACAAATCTGCGGCTTGCGGCCAGTCAGCCGACCGCGCTGCGGGCCAGGAGGCCCGCGCTCCGAATCCTTCCGGACCGCGAACGCCTGCTTCTACCTGGAATAGGACCTGCTCCTATCAATGATGCGAAACCGGGCCAGATCCGGTATGGTCGATGGCCGGCACGTCGCAAGGTGATCGAGGCGAGCATGAAAAGGAATCGCTGGTGGCACGGAAGGTGGCTGCTGATCGCGGCGGTGCTGGGCCTGTCGGTCGGCGGCAGCGGCCAGTGGGCCGATCGGCGCCCGCAATCCTTCCCGCCGGCCATCGCCTTGCCTCATGGGCCGTCTCCAGGCGGGTCCGTCGCTCTGGGATCGATGGGGTGGGCAGGCAGTGGGCGGGCGAATCGAGCGGAGCCCGACGCCGGTTTATGGCCGGAGGCGGGCGCGGATGGGCGGTATCGGGTGATCGACGCCAGCCGGTATGACAGGCAGCTCCAGCGCGAGCATGAGCTGGTCCTGTGCCAGGGGCATCGGGTCCTCTGGCGGTTTGGCGAGCAGTTGCGGGAGGAAGCGCTCGATTCGATCCGCTGGAGCGCGGTGGGCGGGGTGGTGGGAAGGACGGTCGGAACCGCCGTCAAGACCGCCCGCCAGGCTGTCCGGCTTGCACATAATGCAGATAAGAGTGAAACGATCCTTGTCAGGCACTACACCGACATCGCCACGCGGCAATCGATAAACGAAAGCTCACATTTGAGGGCAGGGACATATGTAACGCTCCCCTCGGAGATTCCACCCCGAGGTGGTCACCTTCAGATCGAGCGAATCCTCGAAATCAATCCTGGGCGTGGCGTGACGTATATTGATGTCCCCACACCGGTTTCCAATCTCCGTGTTCCCGCCGATGGCCCCATGACGAGCGGTGGCGCCTGGCAGCGCCAGCTGATCGAGCCAACGCCTATCGATCCCCATCGTTGGCGGCGTCCGCCTGGGCGCCGAGGAGGAGGAGGCTGAAATGACGCTCACTTGCCCTCATTGCGGGAAGAAGATTCGGCTCCGACAGCAATATCTGTATCACGCCGGATTCAGCAACCAAGGTTTTCTGTATTGCGACTCCTGTCCGGCCACTCTAGTATTTGGCTCCTATAATCCTAACTACGTTCGAATTGTCGGCGACAAACATCCTTGGATGCTGTCTCAGGAAGAGAAGAAACGCGTTGAAGCCCACTTGACACATTGTCATTGTCAAGGACGCTTCCGTTTTGAAGCATACCCCAGGTGTCCGCACTGCGCAGGAGATTTACATAGTTTGCTGCCAGACAAGATGCACTTTATCGCAGTCGGAGATGTCCTTGACGCTGACCAGGACGAGACCGCATGGCGAGCTGGATAGGGGCAAAGCATGCGCTGGGATTCCATCTGTCACGGACTGTCTTCTACTCCGGCCCAGGCAACAGAGCGCGTGCCCTCAGTTTCGCAGAATGCGCCGGTGCAACTCTGATCGATCTTCCAGCTGGCGGCGGTGCCATGTGCCCCTCCCCGCTCGCGCCTCGCGGGGCGAGGGGGACGAAGGGCGGTGTGTCGGTTTGTCAGTACGTCGGTGCGTCCAGGCGCCACGGCGGCTTCGGGTTCAAGTCAGGTTCCGCTTGGTCGGCGGGGTCCGCGGGCTGCAGATTGCAGGTTGAAAGCTGTGGCTGCGGGTTAAAATTCTCCGCGCCACTGCGTCTCTGCGGGAGAAAATTCTTCTTCTTCGTGGTGAGATGTTTTGACGCCCCTCTCCCTGTCCCTCTCCCCACTCGTGCCTCGCGGGGCGAGGGAAGAAAGCGCGGCTCGAAAGCCGCGGCTACGCCAGCAAGGGGATGCAAATGTCGGCTGGCAGGCGGACGCGTCAGCGACGCGTCCCTACCTTGCCAAGGGCATCAACATTTCCGTGTCATTTCGTGTTTCGCGGGCACAAATCTGCGGCTTGCGGCCAGTCAGCCGACCGCGCTGCGGGCCAGGAGGCCCGCGCTCCGAATCCTTCCGGACCGCGGACGCCTTCCTGCCAGAATCGCCGCGGCGCAGGATGGTCCCCGTCCGCAGTAGCGTGCAGCTCGATGCCCCTTCGTTCTCAGCACCTCGTGGTGCGATACAATCGCAGCTTGAAAGCTGCGGCGACGGCGGATCAAAGGTCAGGGTCCGCCTCTTTGCGTCTGTTGGACCAGGACCTGCTCCTATCAATGATGCGAAACCGGGCCAGATCCGGTATGGTGGATGGCCGGCAAGCGCAGGGTGATCGAGGCGAGCATGAAAAGGATTCGCTGGTGGCACGGAAGGTGGCTGCTGATCGCGGCGGTGCTGGGCCTGTCGATCGGCGGCAGCGGCCAGTGGGCGGGCAGATGTTGTTGGCGAAACGCGCCGATCATGACAAGTCCATGCGGATCGCGATGCAAGACTTGAAGCTGGAGCGGGAATAATCTCTCGTTTCACTCTTCCCCCCTGCGGGCGGCTCCTGGCCGGAACATTCCACCCCGGTGGGGCAAATTTCCCCACTCGAGACGGCCTGATCCCGCGTCGGGCCGCCTGAGATCCAGCGGGATCTGACCCCGTCGCGGGCGCCGTCCAAACGCCCGCTCTGCTTTGCTGGCCGGCCCTTTCGAGCCACGGAACCCGAGCGGGATGGCATGAGGGCGAGCCTCCGCCACGATCATGGCATTGTTGGTGCTTCCCGACTCTGCATCCGGATCGAACCATGGGTTCAGGCAGAAAATGTTCCACGCCGAAGCCAGCGCGCGGCAGCAGCCAGCGCGGGCGCGCTCGGTGGATCTCGCCCGACCCTGCTTTGTTGAAGCCGTCCCCCGCCCTCTCGAAGGAGGCGCCAGAGGCAAGCCCGCCCCCCGCATCCAGTGCCGCCGGGGCGCCCAGGCCGAAGAAGCCCATCCAGTTCGCGGGCTTGTGTGTGGATTGCCAGAACCGGCGCACGTGCATCTACGCGAAGGTCCACGGGGGCGTCTGGCACTGCGAGGATTACCAGTAACATGACACCAGGAACCGTCGTGCAAGGGAACGAGGATCGATCCGCCGCCGCGGGGATCGAGATGGACGAGGTTGGCCCGATCATCGAGAAACACCGGAAGCAGCGGGGGGGGCTCATAGCGATCCTGGGCGACATCCAGGCCCGGTATGGCTACCTGCCGGAGCCCGCCCTCCGGATGGTCAGCGGGCAGCTGGGGCATCCCCTCGAGGAGATTTACGGGGTGGCCACATTCTATCGATCGTTCAGCCTGGCGCCGCGCGGCAAACACCACGTGTGCGCCTGCCTCGGCACGGCCTGCCATGTCCGGGGCGCCCAGCGAATCGTCGACGAGCTCGAGCGCAAGCTCGGGATCCAAGCCGGGCAGACAACTCCCGACGGCGAGTTCTCGCTCGAGACCGTCAACTGCCTGGGCGCATGCGCGCTGGGCCCGGTGGTGGTCGCCGACGGGCATTATCACTCGAAAGTCAGAAAGTCGGGCGTGGGGGATCTGCTGGAGCGGGCGGCCCAGGGCGGCGGGTCGGCGGAGGCAAACGGCGCGCCAGCCTTCGTGCTGAACGCCTGCTGCCCCCGCTGCCAGAGCCGGCTCGAAGAAAGCGGCCATCTCATCGAGAACCACCCGGCGATCCGGCTCGACGCCGCGTGCCGCGGCCGGCATGGCTGGATTCGATTGTCGAGCGTTTACGGGAGCCGGCAGATCGCATCCGAATTCCCGATCCCCGCGGGATCCGTCGTCGAGTTTCAGTGTCCGCATTGCCACATCGCGCTGCCCATTTCGAGCCGCTGCTGGGAATGCGATGCGCCGGTGGCATCGCTGCAGATTGCCGGGGGCGGCAAATGGAACCTGTGCTGCCGGCGCGGCTGCCCTCAGCACCTGCTGGAGATCTCCTGAGCCGAGGACCCGCTATGCTATCTTCGATCCAAGAACTGAACGAGCTTCGGAGCGTGCTGGCCAAGGCGGCCCAGCCGGGACAGCTTCGCCTGGTGATCTGCGCGGGCACGGCCTGCCAGGCCAGCGGATCCAGCGGTGTCATCCGCGCCATCAAGCAGCACATCATCAGCCGCGGCCTGGTGGGCAAGGTCGCCCTGCGGGTCACCGGGTGCCACGGGTTTTGCGAGATGGGGCCCTTCATCCTGACCGAGCCGCAGATGGCATTTTACGCGCAGGTGAAGGCGGAGGATGTGCCGCGGCTTGTCGAGGCGTTGCTGGCGGGGAAATACGTCGAGGAGCTGCTCTACCGCGATGCGGACTCCGGCGAGGTGTATTATCGGCGGGATGACATCCCCTTCTTCAAATACCAGCAGCGCGACATTCTCGGCCTGAATCAGAGGATCGATCCGATCCGGATCCACGACTACATCGCGGAGGGGGGCTACAGCGCGCTGGCGCAGGTCCTGGCGCGGCAGGATCCGGCCTGGGTGGTCGGCGAGGTCAAACGATCCGGGTTGCGCGGCCGCGGCGGCGGCGGATTTCCGACCGGCCAGAAGTGGGAGATGCTGGCCCGCCAGCCGAGCGACCGCGGGAAGTTCCTGGTCTGCAACGCCGACGAAGGCGATCCCGGCGCCTACATGGACCGCAGCGTGCTCGAAGGCAATCCCCACAGCATCATCGAAGGCATGGCGATCGGCGCCTGCGGCACCGGCGCCACCGAAGGCATCGTCTATGTGCGAAACGAATACCCGCTGGCGATCAAGCATCTGACCATCGCGCTCCAGCAGGCGCGGCAGATGGGGTTGCTGGGGGCGAACATCCTGGGCGCCCGGTTCGCCTTCGACATCCAGATCGTCCGCGGCGCCGGCGCGTTCGTCTGCGGCGAGGAGACGGCCCTGATCCGATCGATCGAAGGCAAGATGGGCGAGCCGCGCCAGCGCCCTCCCTACCCGGTCCATCGCGGCATCGATGGCCGGCCCACCGCCATCAACAACGTCGAGACCTGGGCCAACATCCCCCTGCTCTTCCGGCGCGGCGCCGAGGCCTACGCGAAGACGGGCACCCCCAACAACTCGGGCACCAAGATCTTCAGCCTCGTCGGCAAGATCAAGAACACCGGCCTCGTCGAGGTGCCCATGGGGATGACCATCCGGCAAATCGTCTACGACATCGGCGGCGGGCCATCCGGCAAGGCCAAAATCAAGGCCGTCCAGACCGGCGGGCCCTCGGGCGGCTGCATCCCGGCCGCCCAGTTCGATCTGCCCATCGACTACGAAACCCTCGCCGCCGCCGGATCCATCATGGGCTCGGGCGGGATGATCGTGATGGACGAGAACACCTGCATGGTCGATGTGGCCCGGTATTTCATGAACTTCCTCAAGGACGAGTCCTGCGGGAAATGCTTCACCTGCCGGAAGGGGACGCAGCGGATGTTCGAGATCCTCGATGACGTCTCGAAAGGCCAAGGGACGATCACCCAGCTCGAGCTGCTCCAGGAGCTGGCCCTGGTGGTCAAGGACTCGACCATGTGCGGCCTGGGCCAGACCGCCTCGAACCCGGTGCTGAGCACGCTCCGCTACTTTGCGGGCGAGTACCGGCGGCATGTCGAGGACAAGCGATGCGACGCCTTCGTGTGCAAGGAGCTGATGGGCCCCCCCTGCCAGTCGGCATGCCCGGTCGACACGGAGGCATGGCGCTATGTCGCGCTGATCGAGAAAGGCGATTACGAGGCCGCCTACCAGGTCATCCGCGAGGCCAATCCGTTCCCATCCGTCTGCGCTCGGGTCTGCGACCGGAAATGCGAGACGCGCTGCTCGCTGGCCGTGAGCGGCGGGCAGGCGGTGAGCGTTCGGGCCTTGAAACGGTTCATCGCCGACCGCGTCGATCCGTCCACCTACCGCCCCGCGCGAGCGCCTCGAGCGGCCAAGGACGCCCGGCGTGTGGCCGTTGTGGGCGCCGGCCCGGCCGGGATCTCCGCCGCCCATTACCTCTCCATCCGCGGCCACCAGGTGACCCTCTTCGAAGCGGCCCGGGAGCCGGGCGGCATGCTCGTCAGCTGCATCCCTGCCTATCGCTTGCCGCGCGATAAGGTCCGCCAGGACATCGCCTCGCTCCTCAACGACCATGTCCGCTTCGAGCCCGGCCAGAGGCTGGGACGCGACCTCACGATCGACGGTCTTTTCGAGGACGGGTTCGCGGCCATCTTCCTGGCCATCGGCGCGGACAAGAGCTGGCGGCTCGATCTCGAGGGCGAAAACGTCCGCGGCGTCTATTCATCGATGCAGTTTTTGAAGGCTTTCAACCTCGATGGGATCGAGCTGGCCAAAGGCAACGTCGGGATCATCGGCGGCGGCAACTCGGCAGTCGATGCGGCGCGGGTGGCGATCCGCCAGAAGCAGGTCGAGAGCGTGACCCTGTTCTATCGGCGAACGTGCCGCGAGATGCCCGCCTATGCCGAGGAAGTCGAGGCGGCCATCGAGGAGGGCATCCATCTCGAGACGCTGGTGTCGCCGGTGAAGATTCGATACATCGACGCGGCGATCCGCGAAGGCGTCCGTGTCGAGCCATTCGTTCAGCCGATCCAGATCGATACCAAGAACGGGCATCTGGCTGGCATCAAGTGCATTCGGAACCGCCTGGCGGAGATGGATCCGAGCGGCCGGCGAAGGCCCGTGGCCATCCCCGGCAGCGAGTTCGCTGTGTTTCTCGACACGCTAATCGCGGCCATCGGGGAGCGGCCCGACAGCGAGTGCCTGGCCGGCATGGGGCTCGAGATCGACGGCAGCGGCCGGGTTCGAGTCGATCCGCGCACCCTGGCCGCGAGCCGGCCGGGCGTGTTCGCCGGAGGCGACCTGGTCACCGGGCCGAACACCGTGGTCGATGCCATCGCTGCCGGCAAACAGGCGGCGGCCGTCATCGGCCGGTTTCTCGAGGGGAAACCCCTCGCGGCGCCCTCACAGCAGATCGCGCCTTCGGTCTATGTGCCGCCTCGCCCCGTGGCGGACGAAGAGGCGGAGGAGGCCGAGCGTGAGGAGTGCGCGACGCTGCCGGCCGAGAGCCGGAGCAAGAGCTTCGCCGAGGTCGAGCTTGCGCTGACCGCGGATCAGGCCGCGCGCGAGGCGCGCCGCTGCCTGCGGTGCGACCTGCGTTTCACCCAGCCCCCGGGCGAGCAGCCGGCCGCCTGCCCCGCCCATCAGGAGTCATTGGCATGATCTCTCTCACCATCAACGGCATCCCCATCGAGGTCGAGCCGGGCACAACCCTGCTCGAAGCCGCAAACTATCTCGGGATTGCCATCCCCACGCTCTGCCACCACGAGGGATTGTCTCCCTATGGCGCCTGCCGTCTCTGCCTGGTCGAGATCGGCGTCCGGCCTCGGACGCGGCTGGTATCATCCTGCTCGTATCCGGCCGAGCCTGGGCTCCGGGTGCGCACGGGCTCCGAGCGCGTCCTGCGCGCGCGGCGGATGGTGATCGAACTCCTGCTGGCGACGTGCCCGCAGTCGAAGGTCATTCAGGACCTGGCCTCAGCGCACGGCATTCGGCAGCAGCGTTTCCGGCAGGAGCACGAGGATTGCATCCTGTGCGGCCTCTGCGTTCGGGTCTGCGCCGAGCAGATGATGGCTGGCGCCATCGGTTTCCGCAGCCGCGGCCAGGGCCGGACCATCGGGACCCCGTTCGACAAGCGATCCGAGGTCTGCCGCCTGTGCGGGGCCTGCATGTACGTCTGCCCCGCCTGCCAGCTCCGCTGCACCTTCAGCGAGCCGGACAAGGCGATCTGCGGCGGGTGCGCCAACATCCCCGCGCCCTGCGTCAGCAGCGGCCAACACGACGATCTGATGTGCTACATGAATCCCTGTGCAGCTTGCGAAATCGCGAAAACCTAAACACCCACCCACCATGTCTCTGACCTTCTCCAAGATCAACGCCTCCGCGGCAACCCTGACCAAGAACCGCACCGAAACCTCCGTGGTCCCGGCCTCGGGCATGTGTGTGACCTGCGTCGACGGCTGCATCGGCATGTGCGAGATCGGCAAATCGGCCTACCGCGGCCACGAGGTGATCTACCCCCAGCCCTTCGGTGTGATCACCACCGCCGCCGAGAAGTCCTATCCCGTGGATTACTCGCACTTCAACATCATGGGCACCATCGTGGGGGCTCATGGGATCGACGCCGACAGCGACAAAGCCATCTTCCCGGCGGTCGATCTGACGGTGGTCATCGGCCACGACCGCGGCATCAAGCTCCGCTACCCGTGGGCGATCCCGGGGATCGGATCGACCAATGTCGCCAAGAACAACTGGGAAGGGCTCGCCATTGGCTCGGCCCTGGCCGGCACCGGCCTCACCATCGGCGAGAACGTCGTGGGCATGGATCCCCAGTCCGTCATCAAGAACGGCCGCATCGTCGATACCGCCGACCTCAAACGGCGCGTGAAGCTCTACCAGCAATACCAGCGCGACGGCTACGGCATGATCGTCGTCCAGGCCAATGTCGAGGACACCCGGCTCGGCGCCCAGGAATACGCCATCGAAAAGCTCGGCGTCCAATGCGTCGAGCTGAAATGGGGCCAGGGCGCCAAGAACATCGGCGGCGAGGTCAAGATCCGCGAGCTCAAGAAAGCCCAGCTCCTGGCCGACCGCGGCTACATCGTCCTGCCCAACCCCCACGATCCCGATGTCATCAAGGCGTTCGAGCACGGCGCGTTCAAGGAGTTCGAGCGGCACTCGCGCGTCGGCATTCTCACCGAGGAATCCTTCGCCACCCGGATCGCCGAGCTGCGCAAGGCGGGCGCAAAATACATCTTCCTCAAGACCGGCGCCTACCGCCCCGCGGACCTGGCTCGAGCGATCGTCTATGCCGCGAAATACAAGCTCGATCTGCTGACGGTCGACGGCGCAGGCGGCGGCACCGGCATGAGCCCGTGGCGGATGATGAACGAATGGGGCATGCCGCCCGTCTACCTCCACTCGCTCCTCCATCAGTATGCGGGCCGGCTCTCGAGCCAAGGCAAAACCCTTCCCGCGCTCGCCGTTGCCGGCGGCTTCTCGTTCGAAGATCACATCTTCAAGGCCCTGGCTCTGGGGGCGCCCTTCGTCAAGCTGGTCGGCATGGCGCGGGCGCCCATCGCCGCCGCCATGGTGGGCAAGACGATCGGCCACGCCATCGAGGAGCAGCAGGTGCCCGTCTATATCGAGCGCTTCGGCACCACCAAGGACGACATCTTCGTCACTGCCAGCACGCTGCGCAAAGAGCTCGGCAACGGCGATTTCGACCTCCTGCCCACCGGCGCCATCGGGCTCTACACCTACTACGAGCGCCTCGCCCAGGGCCTGCGCCAGCTCATGGCCGGCACCCGCAAGTTCGCCACCCAGCACATCTCGCGAACCGACATCGCCGCCCTGACCCACCAAGCCGCCTCCATCAGCGGGATCCAGTATATCATGGACGTCGACCGGGAGGAGATCGACGGGATCCTGAACAGCTAGCGGCAAGGCGCCGCTCGGGCCCCCTCGAGCGGGGCTGAGCGCGTTCAGCGGCCTCCGGCTGGACGCACATCGAGCCGGCCCGCGACCTCGGTCCCCAGCCGGCCTGCCAGATCTGCGATCGTCCACGAGCTGGATTCCCGCTCGAGCGTGTCCGCGCACGCTCCATGCTGCCAGACTGCATATCGAATCGCCTGCTCCGCCCGCTCCGCATATGCCGGCTGCGCCAGCAAGCCGCCCAGATATCCCGCCAGCAAATCCCCGCTCCCTCCCTGCGCAAGCCCCGGATTGCCCGAGCTGTTGAAATACACCGGCCCCGACGACCGCCCCACGAGCGTCTGGTGCCCTTTCAATACGACCCAGCAATCTCCCAGCCGTTGCGAGAGCCCGCGCACCGCGCCGAGCCGGTCCGATTGCACTGCATCCGGCGTCGTCTTGAGCAGCCGGGCCGCCTCTCCTGGATGGGGCGTGATCACCCGGCACGACTGGGTCACCACCGGCCCTTCGGCCAGCCAGTCCAGCGCCGATGCGTCCACGACCATCGGGATCGATATCGTGCGCCACCACCGGCGCAGATCCGCCTGCCAATCGCGCGACAGGTTCTGCGCCGCCAGGCCCGGCCCCACCACCAGCGCGGTGGCCGCCTCCGGAAATGGCTGGCCCGCCACCCAAGGGCGCACCATCGCCGCCTGGCTCTGCGACGCCACGGCCGTGTAGATGTCCGGCGCCGTCAGCACGGTCACCAGCCCCGGACGCGCCCGCAACGCCCCCCGCATCGCCAGCACCGCTGCCCCATGATACCCCAGGCTGCCCGCCATCACTGCCACATGCCCGAAAAATCCCTTGTGCCCCGCCACCGGCCGAGCCGGCAGCATGTCGATGAAATCCTCCGGCGCCGTCCACTGGAGATCGCCCGCATCAGGCATCCCAACCAGTCCAATGTCCGAGGCCACCTCGAGCCGCCCCACATACGGCCATGCGCACGCCTCGAGCAGCCCCCGCTTGGGCGCCCCCATCGTCACGGTGATGCTCGCCTTCACCGACGCGCCCATCGCCTGCCCCGTATCGGCGTTCAAGCCCGACGGGACATCCACCGACAGGATCCGCCTCCGGCTCGAGTTGAGCCGTTCGACCCACTGGATCCACGCGCCTTCGAGCGGCCGATTCAGCCCGATGCCAAACAAGCCGTCGATCACCCAGGACGGCCGCGCCGCCAGACGCTCCTCGAGCGCGCCCTGGTCCGCCGCCGGATCCTGCACATTCAGCACGTCGACCGGGCGGTCGCCCAATTGCAGGGCCGCCTGCCGCGCATCCTCCCCGTTGTGGCCCTGGCCCGCCAGAACCAGCACCGATTCCGCCGGCCGGCTCCACATCCGGATCTGCGCAGCCAGGGCGCCGCCCGCGCGCCGGATCACCTCCTCCTCCGTGCGACCCGCCGACCACGTCCCTCGTTCCCACTCGCGCATCTGCGCGATGCTGATCACTGGTATCGACATGAATCCAGTATGCGGCAAGCCCCTCTTCCGGTAAAGTGCCGCCTGTCGAAATCATGAGCGCAAACACCGAACCCGATCATTACACGGGACCGGCCGGCTGGATTTACCAGCGCGTCCAGCGCGAGCTGCCCGCCCCCGCGCGCCCATGGGTTGCGCGGCTCCGGGCCCGCAAGCTTCTCCCCTGGCTCCGCCCCGAGGATGTCATCTTCGAGTTCGGCGCCGGCCAGGGATGGAACCTCGATCAGCTCCCCTGCCGCCGGCGCCTCGGGCACGATGTGGCCCAGTTCCTGGCCGCCGACCTGGCCGCTCTCGGCATCGAATTCGTTCCCGATCCGGCCGCACTGCCCCCCGGCTCCATCGACGTCGTGCTCCTCCACCATGTCCTCGAGCATGTGCGCCACCCCGCCGGGATCCTCGAACAAGCCCGCGCATGGCTCCGCCCCGCCGGACGCCTTCTCCTCTACGTCCCCCACGAGCGAGAGCGGCGCTACTTCCGCTACCGCCCCGGCGAGCCCAACCACCACCTCTTCTCCTGGAATCCTCAAACCGTCGGCAACCTGGTTGCCGATTCCCGTTTCCGGCTCGAATCGATCCGCCTCCGGCGCTACGGATACGACCGCCGGGCCGCCCGGATCGCCGTCCGGCTCGGCCTGGGCGAGGCCGGTTTCCGTGCCCTCCGCCGCATCGCCCTCGCCCTCCTGCCCTGCTGGGAAATCGAGCTCGCCGCCCAGCCCGCTCCGGCCTGAGCTCCCATCCCGTCCCGCAACTTTC
This sequence comes from Verrucomicrobiota bacterium, assembly GCA_022711435.1. Classification (GTDB taxonomy): domain Bacteria; phylum Verrucomicrobiota; class Verrucomicrobiia; order Limisphaerales; family UBA1319; genus JAGMXM01. The sequence continues at coordinate 84,745 of JAKLFB010000020.1, read as the reverse complement.
CCGCCCGCTTTTCTCCTTCTGGGATTGAAACTTCAGGCATGACACCGTAACGTCCGGGCAAATGCACCGGTGCGATTCGAATGCGCGCTTGGGTGGCGTAACCGATCGGCTGGCGGAAGAAAGACCTATGAGAGCGCATGCCCATATCGGACGGTGGCTCGGCCTGGGGGGCTTGAGCGCGGTGCTCCTCTTCGGCTGCCGCCCCAGCCCGTCCGGACCCGACGGCGCCGCCGAGCCCATCCGAGTCGGCGAGTTCGCATCGATGACGGGCAAGGAAGCCGCTTTCGGGCAGTCCTCGCACAAGGGCACCCTGCTGGCCATCGAGGAGATCAACGCCGCCGGCGGCGTCCTCGGGCGCCCCCTCCATCTCATCACCGAAGACAACCAGTCCAAGCCCGGCGAGTCCGCCACCGTCGTCCGCAAGCTGATCTCGCGCGAGCGGGTTGTCGCCGTTCTGGGCGAAGTGGCATCCGGCCGCTCGCTCGAAGCCGCCCCGATCTGCCAGCAGAGCCGGATCCCGATGATTTCCCCCTCGTCGACCAATCCGAAGGTCACCGAGATGGGGGATTGCATCTTCCGGGTCTGCTTCCTCGATTCCTTCCAGGGGGCCGCTTTGGCTCGTTTCGCCCGGCAAACCCTCCAGTCGACGCGCGTGGCCATCCTCAGCGATGCGGCGGCCCCTTACAGCGTCGGCCTCGCCGCCTTCTTCCGGGAACGGTTCCTGGCCGGCGCCGGCCAGGTGGTCGCCGAGCAGAAATACAGCAGCGGCGACAAGGATTTCAAAGCGCAGCTGACCGCCATTCGCGCCGCCCAGCCCGAGGCGATCTTCGTCCCTGGCTATTACACCGAGGTCGGCCTGATCGCGCTCCAGGCGCGGCAGTTGGGCATCTCGGTCCCGCTCTTCGGGGGCGATGGCTGGGAGGCCCCCGAGCTGATCCAGATCGCCGGAACCGCCCTCGAAGGCAACTATTACTCGACTCACTTCGCCCCCGAGGTCGAATCCACCGTCGCCCAGAATTTCGTCCAGAAGTTCACGGCCAAGTACGGCGCCGCCCCCGATGCCATCGCCGCTCTCGGCTATGACTCGGCCTTGCTTCTGGCCGATGCGATCCGCCGCGCCGGCGCCGCCGAGGGCGCCCCCCTGCGCGATGCCATCGCCTCGACCCGCGATTTCTCGGGCGCCAGCGGCCTGACCACCATCGATCCCCAGCGCAACGCCCGGAAGTCCGCCGTCATGATCACGATCCGGGACGGCCGCTTCTGCTACGTCCAAACCATCACGCCCGAGGAAGCCCTCCGGAACGAACCCAGCCCCGGACCTTGACTGAATTTCTCCAGCAGCTGCTCAATGGCCTGTCGCTGGGAGCCGTTTACGCCCTCATCGCCCTCGGTTACACCATGGTCTATGGGGTCCTGCGTTTCATCAACTTCGCCCATAGCGACGTCTTCATGGTGGGGGCGTTCGCCGGCTATTATCTGAATCGCTGGATGCCTTCGGACTCGATGGCGGGCGGGCTCGCCATCCTGGCCGGATCGATGGCTTTCTGCGCGCTCCTGGGCGTCGTCATCGAGCGCCTCGCCTATCGGCCCCTCCGGCGCCGATCCCGCCTCAACGTCCTCATCACCGCCATCGGCGTCTCTCTGCTCCTCGAATACACCGGCCAGTTCCTCTTCGGCGCCGCCCCCAAGCCGTTCCCCCAGCTCTTTCCGGTTCGGACGTTCCAGTTCGCGGGCGGCCTGATCGTTTCCACCAACCAGCTGGCCGTCCTGGTCCTGACACCCCTGCTTCTGGCGGCCCTACATTTCATCGTCCTGAAAACCCGGTTCGGAACCGCCATGCGCGCCATCTCGTTCCATCCCGTGGCCGCCACGCTGGTCGGCATTAATCTCGACCGGGTCATCTCCTTCACGTTCGCCCTGGGATCCGCCCTGGCGGCGGCCGGCGGCATTCTCTACTCGCTCAACTACCAGTCGATCGATCCTCTCATGGGGGTGCTGCCCGGCCTGAAGGCGTTCGTCGCCGCCGTCGTCGGCGGCATCGGCAACATCCCCGGAGCCGCCCTGGGCGGCCTGCTGCTCGGCATCATCGAGACATTCGTCAACGGGAGCCGATGGTCCACCGCCACCGATGCCATCGCATTCGCGCTGCTGATTCTGATCCTGCTGTTCCGGCCCGCCGGCCTGCTCGGCAAGCTGGAGGTCGAAAAGGTATGATGCCCGGCCGCCGTTTCCTTCTCCTCCTGGGCGCCGTTGCCGCGGGCTCGGTCCTCTCGCTCCAGAGCCATCGGATCAATCCCTATTTCCTCGACGTTGCCGTCACCGTCGCCATCAACGTCATCCTGGCGGTCAGCCTCAACCTGATCAACGGCTACACCGGCCAGTTCTCGCTCGGCCATGCGGGCTTCATGGCGATCGGGGCCTACATCGCGGCCAGCACCACGATGTTTTGGGCGCCGGGCCTCTTGCCTGCCGCCTCCAGCCCCGGCTTCATCGGCATGGCCGTGTTCCCGGCCGCCCTGCTCGCAGGCGGTCTGGCTGCCGGCCTGGCCGGGATCCTGGTCGGCGCTCCCTCGCTCCGGCTCAAAGGCGATTACCTCGCCATCGTCACGCTCGGCTTCGGCGAGATCATCCGCGTCATCTTCCGCAACCTCGAATCCGTCGGCGGAGCCCTCGGCCTCAACGGCATCCCCGCGTGCACGAACCTTTTCTGGACCATTTCCATGGCCGCGCTCACCATCTATGCCGTCACGAGCATGGTCCACTCCACCTACGGCCGTGGATTCACCGCCGTCCAGGACGATGAGATCGCCGCCGAAGCCATCGGCATCAACACCACCCGCTACAAGATCACCGCGTTCGTCGTGGGGGCGTTCTTCGCCGGCATCGCTGGCGGGCTCTATGGGCACTTCAAGCTTTCGATCGACCCTCGAGGGTTCGACTTCATGAAATCGATCGAGATCGCCCTGATGGTGATCCTGGGCGGCATGGGGAACACGGTCGGGGTCATCATCGCGGCGATCCTGCTCACGCTCCTGCCCGAGCTGCTCCGGCCGGTGGCGGAATACCGGATGATGCTCTACTCGTTTCTGCTCATCCTGCTCATGCTGACGTGCCCGCAAGGCCTCTTCCAGCCCCGGTTCTTCCGGCGATTGCTGAGCCCGTTCCTCCGCGGCTCGGCCGCCCCGGCCGAAGATCCCCCTCGCCCCGCATGAATGCACCGGCCTCTCCCCTGCTCGAGCTTCGCGGCTGCACCATCCGGTTTGGCGGGCTGACGGCCGTCTCCGGCCTCGATTTGGCGGTCGGCGAGCGGGAGCTGCTCGGCCTGATCGGCCCGAACGGCGCCGGCAAGACTACCGTGTTCAATCTCATCACCGGCGTCTACCGGCCCGCCGCCGGCAATATACGGTTCGCCGGCAGCTCGCTCGCCGGCCTCCGCCCCTGCCAGATCGCCAGCCTCGGCATCGCCCGCACCTTCCAAAACATCCGGCTGTTCCCCTCGATGACCGTTTTCGATAATGTCCGCGTCGCCTTCCACCTCCACCTGCTCAGCGGGATTGCGCACGCCCTCTGGCGCGGCCGGACATTCCGCGCCGAGGAGGAGTCGATCGAATCTCGGGTCATGGAGATGCTCGAGATCTTCCGCCTCGGCCGGCACCGCGGCGCCGCCGCCCACTCCCTGCCCTACGGCGACCAGCGCAGGCTCGAGATTGTTCGCGCCCTCGCCACCCGCCCCCGGCTCCTCCTGCTCGATGAGCCGGCCGCCGGCATGAACCCATCCGAAAAATCGGAGCTCATGCGCCTCATCCGCTTCGTCCAGGAGCGCTACCGGATCGCCGTGCTCCTCGTCGAACACGACATGCACGTCGTCCGCGGCGTCTGCCAGCGGCTCGTCGTTCTCGATTACGGCGTCAAGCTCGCCGAAGGCGTCCCGGAAGACGTCCTCCGCCACCCCAAGGTCGTTGCCGCCTACCTCGGCGAGCAGAACACCCCGCGCCGGGCACCCGCTGCGCCTGCCGAGTCATGACACCGCCTGCCTCCACGGCCGCCGCTCCGCCCCCCCATGCCCTCCCGGCCGATCCCCTGCTCGAAATCCGCGACCTCACAGTCCATTACGGCGTCATCGCCGCCCTCCGGGGCATCAGCCTCTCCATTCCCGCCGGCGCCATCGTGACGCTCATCGGCGCCAACGGGGCCGGGAAAACCACCACCCTGCGCACCATCTCCGGCCTGATCCCCGCCCGCCGCGGCGCCATTCTCTTCGCCGGCCGCAACATCGTCGGACAACGCCCCGACCAGATCGTCGCCCTCGGCATCTCCCAGGTCCCCGAAGGCCGGCTCATCTTCGCCAACCTCACCGTGCTCGAGAACCTCCGCATGGGCGCCTTCCGCCAGCCCCGCCGCGCCCTCATCGCCGACGACCTCGACCGCGTCTACCAGCTCTTCCCCCGGCTCCGCGAGCGCCCCTCCCAGATCGCCGGCACCCTCTCCGGCGGCGAGCAGCAGATGCTGGCCATCGGCCGCGCCCTCATGAGCCGGCCCCGCCTCCTCATGCTCGACGAGCCCTCACTCGGCCTCGCCCCGCTCCTCGTCGCCGCCATCTTCGAGAAGATCGCCGCCATCAACCGCGACCAGAAAACCACCATCATCCTCGTCGAGCAAAACGCCAACCTCGCCCTCGAGATCTCCGACTTCGGCTACGTCCTCGAGACCGGCCGCGTCATCCTCGCCGGCCGCTCGACCGACCTCCGCCGGAACCCCCAGGTCCGGCAGGCCTACCTCGGCGTCTCCTGATCTCTTGGCTGGCCATCCGCCGGCAAAAAAAGAGGCGCCACCTCGGGCGCCTCTTTCCTGATCTCGAGGATGGGTCAGGCCCTCATCCCTTGGCCGGCTCCGCCGAAGCCTCGGGAGGCTGCCGCCCAAACACGATGAACACGAAAACCCAGAAGATCACGAAGATCGCCGGCGGGATGTAGAAGCCCTTCCAGTCATGCCGCTGGGCCTTCAAATAGCTCTCGCGCGTGACCGCGCCCCCGATCTTGTCGAACGTGGCTTTCAGCTCGCCCTTGGTGTAGGTCGTTCCCCCCGTGCTCCAGGAATCCGGAAGCTTGTCGAGGTCGATCGAGCCATCCGCCTTGGTATACATGCCCAGGTGCTCGCCGAGGTTGAACACATTCGTGTCCCCTCGAAGATATTTGACGGACTTGGCCAAATCGAGATAGCGCCAGGCCGATGTCTCCATCTCGGGCACATGCCACGCCGGCAGGTTCTGGCCCGCCTTTCCCGCTTCCACAGCCGCGGTCTTCGTGACCGCAGGCGCGCACCGGTCAATCTGGTACCCGAACAAATAGCCGCTCAGCACCTGCCCGATCCCCAGCAGCAGAAACGCCAGCAGGCTCTGAACGCTCGCCTTGAGATGTGCCGGGGCCACGCGGTCGCCAAACATGTAGGCCGCCACATACAGAAACGCATAGGCCATCCCGTGGAAAAGAAGGCCGATCACCGCGAAATGGAACCCGGGCAGCGTGAACACCAAATACCGCGCCGCCCACGCCCCCATCCCAATCACCAGCACCCACTTCAGGCCAAACCGGCTCACGCAAAAAGCGAGGATCGCCATGAAAAACAGCTCCGAGAACTGGTTCAGCGTGTTCAGGGCCACCGGCGCCGGATAGCCGAACTCGGTCAGATAGGCCACGACCGCCGGGAAGAAATAGTTGCTCCCGAATATGCTCACCATGAACGCGCACAGGACAAATATGGTGAACGTTGGGGACTTGAACATCGCCAGCGCCCCGAACCCGAAAAGGTCCCGCTTGGCCCCCTCGGCCGGCGCCCCCTTCGGCGGCGTGTCCGGCAGCGTGAACGAATACAGCCCCAGAAGCAGGCCGCAGCCGCCCCCGATGAAGAAGAAGTTCGGCGCCCCGGCCCCGCCCGCGAATACCTCGACAACCAGATTCACCACGATCCACCCGACCGTCCCGAATATGAACACCTTGGGCGCCGACGCCGAGTCCGGTATGTGCTTGAAAACCACCGTGTTGATCAGCGGGATCGATGGCATGAAGCAGATCCCCGAGATCAGCATCAACGCCATCAGCGCCCCGAACGGAATCACCACGGCCGCTCCCGCCGCTTGCGACTCCGCCTGGCCGCAGATCACGCCGCAGGCCACCAGGGCCGCCCCCCCGATCAAATGCAGAAGCCCCAGGACCCGCTGCGCCGAGAAATACCGGTCCGCAATCGGCCCGATGAACATCGGAGCGATGATCGCCCCCAGCGGAATCGCCATGTAAAGGTACCCAATGTGCGGCCCGCTCATCTTCCCGTTCAGGTACCCCCCCAGCGCAACCGACCAACTCCCCCATATCGCGAATTGCAGCAGATACGCCAGCTGCAACCTCGGGTACACCCAAGAAGCTTTGCTTTCTGTCATCCTGGTCTCCTGTTCGTTTCCGGTTCGATCGAATCGCCCGCCCTGCCATGGCGCCGCAATCCGTAATGCGTGTCTTATCGCAGCAGCCTCACTCGGTTTCAAGACAATTCATTTGACACCGGGGCGCGCCGCCTGTAGGCTTAAGTCGTCAAGCATGAAAGCACGGGCCTTCAACCATCCGCTCGACGGATCGAGGAACCCCTGGGCGGGCTGCGTGAGGCTCGCAGGTCCGATCCGCGGCGCCGGTTGCCCGCGCGCTATCCTTTGCGAGGTCTGACAGGGCCTTACCTGTCGGGTCCTCTACAACGCCGTTCCGTGCGATGCGGAACGGCTTTGTTATTGTCGGCGCACCCCTTGTCAGCGCGATCGGGCCAGCGCTTCCGGGTTCAGCCCCCGCAGATCCTTCGGAAGGAACCGGCCGTCCTTGCGGATCAGCTCCCCGTCGAACCACACCTCTCCGCCCCCCCACTCCGGGCGCTGGATCAGGACCAGATCCCAGTGCACCGCCGAGCGGTTGCCGTTGTCCGCCGCCTGGTATGCCTGACCCGGCGTGAAATGGAGCGACCCCGCAATCTTCTCGTCGAACAGGATGTCGCACATCGGCTGCCGAATCAGCGGGTTCAGCCCGAGGGAGAACTCGCCCACATACCGCGCCCCGGGGTCGGTGTCGAAGATCTCGTTCATCCGCGGGGTCAGGTTCGAGCTGGCGTCCACGATCCGGCCGCGCCGGAACTCGAGGCGGACGTTCTCGAACCGCGTCCCCTGGTACATGGTCGGCGCATTGAACTGGATTGCGCCCTCCACCGAGTCGCGAACTGGACACGAGAACACTTCGCCGTCCGGGATGTTCAGGCGCCCGTTGCACGACTTGGCGCCGATCCCCTTGATGCTGAACCGCAGGTCCGTGCCCGGCCCCTTGATCTCCACGCGGTCGGCCCGCTTCATCCGCCGCTCGAGCGGGACCATCGCCCGAGCCATGCGCGCATAATCGATCGTGCAGACCCTGAAGAAGAATTCCTCGAATGCCTCGGTGCTCATGCCCGCCGCCTGGGCCATGCTCGGCGTCGGCCACCGCAGCACCACCCAGCGCGTTCGATTGATCCGATAGTCCAGCACCGGCCGCATCGTCCGCGCGTACATCGACATCCGGTCCGCCGGCACATCCGACGATTCGTTGGCGTTGTGGCTGCCGCGAACCGCCACGTAGGCCTGCACCTTCTTCATCCGGTGAAGCTCCAGATCCCGGAGCAGCCGCGCCGGCCCGGGCTCCACCCCTCGCACGATCTCGCGGGCGATGCGGCTGTGGCGCACCTCGATCAGAGGCGCACCCCCCGCCGCCCGCACCTCGCGGATCAGCGCGATCGCGAATTCATCGGGCGCGTCGGTCACATCCAGCAGCGCCACCTCACCCCGCTTCAGCGCCGTCGAATACCCAATCAGCACTCGAGCCAGTCTCTCGTATCTCGGATCATTCATATAGATTCTCCCTGCGCTGCCCGCCGTTTCGCTTCCTTGCCCCTGGCGGCCCCGGCCCGCCTCCGCCTGCCGCCCGCTCCTGGCGTCGCCACTGCATCTCGCGCCGGAGCGCCTCGGCGCGGAGCAGCTCCTCGGCGCTCCACCCGCGAGCCTGGGCCGCCATCACCTGGTCGAACAGCTCGGCAGCCCACTGCCGCCGGGTCCGTCCCGGCCCCATCGATCCGCCCGCATCCCTCGCCATCAGCCCCGCTCGCCGCGCCTTGCGGCAGAGCTTCTCGGCCCGCATCAGCGCCGGCAGATGCCGCGGGATGCCGTCCAGAGCCGACGGTCTCTCGTGGCGGGTTCCCTTCTTCTCGGCTCCCTTGATCCGCTCCCATTGGGCCCAGACACCGGCCACCGACTTCACCCGCGACCGGCCAAAGACATGCGGATGCCGCCGGATGAGCTTCTCGACCAGACACCTGCACACCTGGTCGAACCCGAACACCCCGCGCTCCCGCCCCAATTGACAATGAAACACCACCTGCAGCAGCAGATCGCCCAGCTCCTCGATCAGCTCCCGATCGTCCCCGGCCTCGATCGCATCCATCAGCTCATAGGCCTCTTCCACCGCGTGGAACCGGAGCGTGCGATGGTCCTGCCGCCGGTCCCACGGGCATCCCTGCGGACCCCGCAGCCGGGCCATCACTCTCAACAGATCCACCAGCGCACGATCCCTCTTCATAAAATCACCAGGTTGTCCCGGTGCACCACCTCGGTCCGCGACCCCCGCGCCCCCCCAAGATCCGCCGCCCCAATGTCCGTGATCCCTCGCGCGAACTCTGTCCCATCCTCATCGCAGATCCGCACGACATCGCCCGCGCCGAAGACCCCCTCAGCCCGCACGATCCCGGGCGGCAGCAGGCTCTTGCCCCGCTCCCGCAAGGCCGTCTTCGCCCCCTCGTCCACCACCCACGCGCCTCGGGGATGATGGAAGAAGGCGATCCACCGCTTGCGCCCCTGCAGCCGCTTGGCCGCCGGCACAAACAGGGTCCCCTCCGATTCCCCCGCGAGGACCCTTTCGAGCACCCGCCTCTTCCGGCCCGACGCGATCACCATCGGGATCCCCGAGCGCATCACGATCTTCGCGGCCTGCAGCTTCGTGCTCATCCCGCCCACCGCCGTCTCGCTGGCCGTCCCCCGCGCGTGGCGCTCGAGCCCCGCATCAATCCGCGCCACCATCGATATCGTGCGCGCGTTCGCCTGGCCGAAGTTCTCCATCAGTCCCTCCACCGTGGTCAGGATCACCAGCAGATCCGCCGGCAGCAGCGTGGCCACCAGCGCCGATAGCCGGTCGTTGTCCCCGAACTTCAGCTCCGTCACCGATACCGCGTCGTTCTCGTTGATGATCGGCACCACGCCGCGCTGCAGCAGGGTGATCAGCGCGTGCCGAACATTCAGGTGCCGGTCGTGGTGCTCGAGATCGTCGTGCGTCAGCAGCACCTGCGCCACGCGCAGGTTGTGCTGCGCGAACAGCCGCTCGTAAATGGCCATCAGCCGCGATTGCCCGACGGCCGCGCACGCCTGCAGCTCGTCCAGCTCGCGCGGGCGCCGCGTGAACCCGAGCACCCCCATCCCCGCCCCGACGGCTCCGGACGTGACCAGCGCCACCTCCCGCCCCGCCCGCCGCTGCGCCGCCACCTGCGCCGTCAACTGCTCGAACTGCCCCATGTCCGGCTGCATCCGCTCGTCGGTCAACACACCCGTCCCCAGCTTCACAACCAGACGCTGGATCTTCAGCCGCAGTTCCTCGCGCATAAGCCCGTGTCTCGTACCAAACCCAGGACCGCTTGTCGAGCGCCCCGTGGGCTCGGCAGCGCAAAACCTGTTGCCGCCGCCCTTCCCTCGCGCATAATGCACCCCATGCGCAAACAGTCGCTCGCCTTTCTCGAAAACCTGGTCAACACCCCCAGCCCGTCCGGCCACGAGGCCCGCGGCCAGCGCGTCTGGCTCGACTACGTCGCGCCCTTCGCCGACCGCACCTACACCGATGCCTATGGCAACGCGGTCGCCATCCTCCACCCCGGCGGATCGCCCCGCCTGATGCTCGCCGCCCACGCCGACGAGATCGCCCTCACCGTCAATTACATCACCGACCAGGGCTTCGTCTACGTCCGCAAGATCGGCGGCGTCGACGCCGCCATCACCAAGGCCCAACGCGTCACCATCCACTCCCGCCGGGGACCCGTTCCCGCCGTTGTCGGCAACGTCGCCCCTCACCTCACGAAGGACGACGACAAGAAGCCCCCCAAGATCCATGATCTGTTCCTCGACCTCGGCGTGGCCTCGAAAAAAGAGGCCGAAGCCCTGGTCCGCATCGGCGATCCTGTCACCCTCAGCCAGGGGTTCGAGCGCCTCCGCGGCGATGTGGCCGTCGCCCGCGCCTTCGACAACCGCGTGGGCACCTTCGCCGTGGCTGAAACCCTCCGCCTGCTCCGGGAGCGCGGCCCGCGCCTGGCTGCCGAGGTGTGCGCCGTCTCCAACATCATGGAGGAAACCGGCCTCTACGGCGCCCGCCAGATCGCCTACTCGCTCGCCCCCGACATCGCCCTCGTCGTCGATGTCACCCACGCCACCGACTACCCCACTGTCAGCCTCCCCCAATACGGCGATGTCCGCCTCGGACGCGGCCCCACGATCACCCGCGGCGGATGCAACCACCCCGAGATCGTCGACCGCCTCGAATCCATCGCCCGCCAGCGCCGCATCCCCCTCCAGCACGAAACCATGTCCTCCCACAGCGGCACCGACACCGATGCGATCTTCTGGACCCGAGGCGGCATCCCCAGCGGCCTGGTCAGCCTCCCGAACCGCTACATGCACTCCCCCGTCGAGCTCATCCACCTGGGCGACCTCGAGCAGATCCCCGAGCTGCTCGCCGCCTTCGCCGCCTCTCTCAAACGAAATCAGAAATTCAAGGTCCGGATCTGAGCCGCGGAAGTTTTCGCTTCTTTTCTCCCCGGGAATGGGGTGGTATGTTCGATTGAACTCGAAACGAGTCAATTTATGGCAGGACATAGCAAGTGGGCCAAAGTAAAGCATTTCAAGGGCGCCTTGGATGCCAAACGCGGCAAGGTCTTCTCCAAGCTCTCCAAGGAAATCACCATCGCCGCCAAGATCGGCGGCGGAGATCCCGGCATGAATCCCCGGCTCCGCATGGTGCTCCTGAAATGCCGCGCCGCGAACATGCCCTCCGATAACATCGACCGCGCCATCAAGCGCGGCACTGGCGGCGACGATTCCATCCATTACGAGGACCTCAGCTACGAGGTCTATGGCCCCGGCGGCGTCGCCATCCTCGTCGAGGTCAGCACCGACAACCGCAATCGCACCGCCGCCGAGATCCGCAGCCTCTGCACCAAGCACTCCGGCGCCATCGCCACCGCCGGCGCCGTCTCCCGCCTCTTCCATCGCAAAGGCCAGATCCTCGTCCCCCGCGATGCCGCCTCCGAAGACGACCTCATGGCCATCGCCCTCGATGCCGGCGCCGAGGATTTTCAGGCTGGCCCCGACGGCTACGAAATCCTCACCGAGCCCGCCTCGTTCGAGTCCGTCCACAAGGCGATCGAGGCCAAAGGCATCAAATGCCCGGATGCCCAGATCGCCTTCGTCCCCACGACCACCGTGCCGGTCAGCGCGGCCGATGCCCCCGCCGTCATCCGGCTCCTCGAAGCCCTCGATGACCACGAGGATGTCAAGGAAACCCACTCGAATGCCGATCTCCCGGATGCCTGACGGGCTCGCGTCCATGCCTCGCCCAAGACCAGCCAGCCCGAACCCATCCAGCACCGATAGCGCCTGACTCGATCGCGGGTCGATGCCCATGGCCTCCCCCAAAGACAGCCTCATTTCCCGCGGACTTCACCGGCTGGCCGAACTGGTCTACCGCCGATCCCGCTGGCTGGTGCCCCCGCTCATCCTGGCCGCCGTCGCCAGCGTCTTCTTCACCCGCTACTATCTCCAGTTCCACACCAGCCGCAACGACCTCGTCGGCGGGAACCTCCAATACCATCGCCAGTTCCTCCAGTTCCGGGATGAGTTCCCCGCCCAGGACGACCTGGTCGCGCTGGTCGAGAGCGAGGATCACGAGAAGAACCGCCAGTTCGTCGAGCGCCTCGCCGCCCGGCTCCAGACCGAGACCAACCTCTTCACCAACGTCTTCTTCAAAGGCGACCTCAAGCTCCTCGGCCCCAAAGCGCTCCTCTTCCTCCCCGAGCAAAAGCTCGACGCGCTCGCCCGCACCCTCCAGGACGCCCAGCCCCTGATCCGCCAGTTCGCCCAGGCCACCAACCTCTCTTCCATGATCGAGCTGGTCAACCGCCAGTTCGCCGAGGCCTCTCCCTCCACCAACGAAGGCCCTCCCGCCCTCCTGGGCGCCATCCCCGCCCTCCGCCGCATCCTCGACCAGGCCGCCCAAAGCCTCCGGCGCCCCGGCGTGCCCCCCTCGCCCGGCGTCAGCGCCCTCTTCAACGATGGCCAGGAGGCCGAAAGCCAGATGTACATCACGTTCGATAATGGCCGCATCTACCTCGTCACCGCCCAGCCCCGCCTCGAATCCCTCAGCCGCGACGCCGTCGAGCGCCTCCGCGAACTGGTCCGCGCCACCCGCTACGAAGTCCCCGGCGTCAATGCCGGCATCACCGGCGAGTCCGTGCTCTCGATGGACGAGATGGCCCAGTCCCAGCGCGACACCCTCGTCGCTTCGATCGTCTCGCTGGTCCTGGTCGCTCTCATCTTCGCCTATGGCTACCAGGAGACCGGCCGCCCCCTCAAAGCCACCGTCTGCCTGGTCATCGGCCTGGCCTACACCATGGCCTTTGCCACCGGCGTCATCGGCCACCTCAACATCCTCACGATCACGTTCGTCCCCATGCTCATTGGCCTGGCCATCGACTTCGGCGTCCACCTCATCACCCGCTACGAGGAGGAGCTCCGCCACGGGCGCACCCGCCGCGATGCCATCGAAAAGGCCATCGTCTTCACCGGCAAAGGCATCTTCACCGGCTGCTTCACCACCGCCTTTGCCTTCTTCGCGATGGGATTCACCGGCTTCCGCGGGATCCAGGAGATGGGCTGGATCAGCGGAGGCGGCCTCGTCATCTGCCTGATCCCGATGATGACCATGCTGCCCGCATGGATCTTGCGCGGCCGGCAGAACCGCCAGGACCACCGGCACCCGCCCCCCAGCCGCCGCGCCCTCATCGAACGGCTCTGGCTGGACCGGCCCCGCACCGTCATGGCCGTCGCTCTCGCCATCTCCGCTCTCGCCATCACGCAGCTGCCGAAGGTCTACTTCGATTATAACCTCCTCCACCTCCAGACCCGCGGGCTCCCCGCCGTCGCCCTCGAAAACAAGCTCATCCACTCCGCCGGCAAATCCGTCCTCTTCGGCGCCGTCCTCGCCGACTCCCTCGCCGAGGCCGTCCAAATCGAACGCCAGATCGAATCCCTGCCGACCGTCAGCACGGTCGAATCCATCGGGGCTTTGCTCGCCGACGATCCCAGCCGCCGCCTGCCCATCATCCGACAGGTCAAGGAATGCCTCGCCCCCCTCCGGTTCCCGCCCCTCGATCCGGATCCGGTGTCCCTGCCCGATCTCGAGTATCCCCTCCGCGTCTTCATCGGCTACCTCAGCCTCGCGCTGCCTGAAATCGAACGCGCCGACGACCCGCTCCTGGCCGCCCAGGTCCGCTCCCTCCTCGAGACCGCCACCCAGCTCCGCTACCATCTCCAGGGCGCCGACCGGACGGCCATTGCACACCGGTTGGCCGCCTACCAGCAAGCCCTCTTCCGGGACTTGCGCGACACCCTCGAGGCGCTCCGGAACCAGGATGACCGCGCAGGCCTCCGCATCGAGGATCTCCCCGACACGATCCGCAACCGGTTCGTCGGCCGCACCGGCAAGTATCTGCTCCAGGTCTACCCCAAGTCCGATGTCTGGGAACGCGCCAACCAGGAGGCCTTCATCCGGAGCTTGCGCGAAACGCTCGACCCTGGCCAGACCGGCCACCCCATCATCACCGGCACCCCCGTCCAGCTCTACGAATACACCACCCTCCTCAAAAACAGCTACGAGGAGGCTGCCCTTTACTCGCTGGCCGCCATCGTCCTCCTGACCTCCCTCCATTTCCGAAGCGTCCTCGCCGTCCTGTTCGCCCTCATCCCCGTCGGCGTCGGATCGCTCTGGACCCTTGGTATCATGGGCGTTTCCAACGTGCCCTTCAATCCCGCCAATATCATGCTGCTCCCCCTCATCGTCGGCATCGGCGTCACCAACGGCATCCATATCCTCAATCGTTTCGCCGAGGAACGAAATCCAGGCATCCTCGCCAAAAGCACCGGCAAAGCACTGGTCGTCTCCGCTCTGACCACCGTCGCCGGGTTCGGCAGCCTCACCATCGCTCAACACCAGGGGATCGCCAGCCTCGGTTTTGTCATGGCCACAGGCACGGTCTGCTGCCTCATCGCAGCACTCACCCTGCTGCCCTCCTGCCTCAAGCTCGCCTCCCATGCCGGCTGGAAAATAAAAACCCAGTGGCGACAATGCACAATCGACACTGGGCACAGAGGAACAGAGGCCAAAGCCTCGCCATCTTTAATGCTTGATCAGTAAACTAGCATGCAGGCCCAATGTCAACGCCCATCTTAAAAAAAAGCCTATGATGAACGGTCAAGTGCCTCCTTTTTGCGGGCGTTATCGTTATAAACAGCGCCGCAGGTCTCGCCGCCCGAGGGCACTTGGCTTCCACGGTTTTACAGGCTGGGTACCCCAACCCCGCGATGTTGACTTGCGACGCTCAGCACAATAACCGCAGCCGCCATGCCCCGCCCTCTCTTCAGTCCTGACTCTCGACATCAAAGGCGCAGTCCCTTCATTCCTCTGCGGCATTTCATGGCCTTTCATCCTTTCACCACTCTCTGCCTGAGTGGGTTCTGCGCGTGGATTGCCTCGATCGCAATCCTCTCCGCCGGCCAGCCATCCGATGCCGTCCCCGAAATCAATGCCGGTCCCTTGTGGGATCGATCCCCTCTGACTCTTCAGTCGGGTTACCGTGACGAAATGCTTGGACCGCTCTTCGGCCGCCAGCAGTCCGAGACCCAGGAGCAATTCGAGTTCCATCCTCTGTTCAGCTCGATCCGCGACCCCGAGGCCGGCACTTCCGGATTCGATCTTCTCTATCCCTTGGTCACCCGCCGCCGGGTTGGAGAGGAATACCGCATCCAGTTGCTGCAGCTCGTGAGCTTCTCGGGAGGCGCGAACCAGGCCGGCCAACAGACCCGCCGCGCCGCCTTCTTCCCCGTCTACTTCCAGCAATGGTCCGAAGACCCTGCCCGAAATTCCTTCGCCCTGGCGCCGTTCTACGGCCATATCCAGAACCGGTTCAACCGGGACGATGTCCGCTTCGTCCTGCTCCCGCTCTACGTGAGCACGCGCAAGCGAGGGGTGGTCACCGACAACTACCTATTTCCTTTCTTCCATCGGCGGCATGGGCCCGGGCTCGAGGGCTGGCAGTTGTGGCCCCTCGCCGGCCACGAGCGCCAGGACCCGATCACAACAACCAATGGCTTCGAAGAGGCCGAGCTGCGCCCTGGCCACGAGCGGCGCTTTGTCCTCTGGCCTCTGTATCTCGATCAAACCACCGGCATCGGAACCGATGCATCGAGCGAGTCGCGCGCGCTTCTGCCCCTGTTCTTTCGGCAGCATTCCGCCGAGCGCGATTTCCGAAGCTGGGCATGGCCATTCTTCAACTACACCGACGACCGCGCCCGCCATTACCGTGAGTGGTCCATGCCATGGCCGGTTTTTCACGTCGCCCGGGGCGAGGGTAAGCATGGCGTCCGCCTTTGGCCTCTTTTCCAGCACTTCGAGAGGACCAACCGCCATAGCGATTTCCTCCTCTGGCCCCTCTACCATCACCAGCGCCAGACCGCTGAAACGCTCGACCGCCAGCGCACCCGGATCCTCTTCTACCTCTACTCCGATCTCACCGAAACCGACACGCGCACCCAGACGTCGCGGCAGCGGACCGACCTGTGGCCTCTCTTCACGGCCCGGCGCGACCGCGAAGGGCGCCAGCGATTCCAGCTGTTTGCCCCCCTCGAGCCCATCTTCCCCCAGACGCCCGGCATCGAGCGCAACTACTCGCCTCTGTGGTCCGTCTGGCGGTCCGAGTCCAACCCGCTCACCGGCCAATCCCGCCGCTCGCTCCTCTGGAACCTCTATCGCCAGTCCGATTCCCCCGCCTGCCGCCAATGGAGCTTCCTGTTCGGAGCGTTCCAGTTCGAACGCGACGAAGCCGGCCGGCGCGGGCGGATCCTGTTCATCCCCGTCGGCGCGCGGCCCGCGGCCCCGGCGCCTCCCGCGCCGATCCCTTCTCCAAACCCTCTCCTTGCGGATTGATTATGTTCCAGAACCTCGGCGAAATGCTGATGCTGCTCGGGCGCACCCTGCGGATGCTGCCGCAAACCTGGGGGCAGCGCCGCAAAGTCATGGACCAGCTCTTCGAGATCGGCAACGCCAGCCTCCTCATGGTCTGCGTCCTCTCGCTCTTCATCGGCGGGGTCCTGGCCCTCCAGACCGGGCCCGTCCTGGTCGATCGCGGGCTCGGCAGCGTCCTCGGCGGCATCATCGGCCTCTCGATGTGCAAGGAGCTCTCGCCCGTCATGGTCGCCGTCCTCATCGCCGGCCGCATCGGCTCCGCCATGGCCGCCGAGATCGGCTCCATGCAGGTCTACCAGGAAATCGACGCGCTCCGCACCATGAACATCCATCCCGTCCGCTACCTGGTCCTGCCCCGGCTCGTCGCCATCTGCGTCGCGCTCCCGCTCCTGGTCCTCTTCTCCGTCCTGGTCGGGTGGACCGGCGGCCTCCTGGTCTCCGCCAACAACCCCGAAATCGCCCTCCCGACCGAAGGCTTCCTGAGCAACCTCCGCCAATCCGTCGAGATCGCCGACCTCGCCAACGGCCTCCTGAAATCGATCGTGTTCGCCGCCATCATCGGGACCGTCTCCTGCCATCAGGGCCTCCATACCATCGGGGGCCCGCGCGGCATCGGCCGCTCGGTCACCAAGGCCGTCGTCAATTCCATTGTCTTGATCCTCGTTCTGGATTATTTCCTGACCCGGGTTCTGCTCTACATCGATTTATGATCCCCAACGGAACCAGCCCGCACCAGGGAGTCGGCGTCCGCGTCCGCGGACTGCGCAAGGCTCTGGGCGGCCGCGCCGTTCTCCAGGACATCGACCTCGATGTCCACCCCGGCGAGACGTTCGTGATCATGGGGCCCAGCGGCAGCGGCAAGACCGTCCTCCTCAAGCACATCATCGGGCTCGAATCCCCCGACGCGGGCGAGATCCTCCTCGATGGCCAGCCCCTCCACGCCCCGGGCCTCATGGACCGCTTCCGCCTCGCCATGGTGTTCCAGTCCTCCGCCCTCCTCAGCTCGATCACCGTCGCCGAGAACGTCGGCCTCTACCTCGCCGAGCACCGCCTCCACTCCCCCGCCGAGATCACCCGCATCGTCCGCGAAAAGCTCGCCCTCGTCGGCCTCGCCGATTCCGAAGACAAATACCCCGGCGAGCTCTCCGGAGGGATGCGCAAGCGCGCCGCCATCGCCCGCGCCCTCGTCATGAACCCCCACCTGATCCTCTATGACGAGCCCACCAGCGAGCTCGATCCGCTCATCGCCCTGGCCATCGCCGATGAGATCCGCCGCCTCCAGCTCCGCCTCGGCGTCACGTCGATCGTCGTCACCCACGACCGCGACCTCGCCTTCGGCATCGCCGACCGGATCGCCATGATCCACGAAGGCCGCATCCTCGCCGTCGGCGGCCCCGGCCAGATCCGCCAGTCCGCCGTCCCCCTCGTCCAGCGCTTTCTCCAGGCTGAATTCAAGGAACCCAACCTCGCCACCGAGACAACCTCGCCATGAAAAACACCCTCGAAACCCGCCTCGGCGTCTTCTTCACCCTCGCCCTCATCGTGCTGGTGATTCTGATCGAGATGGCCGGCGGCCTCGACATCTTCCGGCGCGGCTACCGCCTCCACGCCCTCTTCGACTCCGTGCACGAGCTCAAGGTGGGCGACCTTGTCAAAATGGCCGGCAAGCCCGTCGGCAAGGTCTCCGAGATCGATTGGGCCGATCAAAAGGTCCGTGTCACCATGAAGATCACCGACCGCCAGGCAGCCATCCGGACTGACAGCCAGGCCGCCGTCCGGTTCCTCGGCCTGATGGGCCAGAACTTCGTCGCCATCAGCTTCGGCACCCCCACCGCCCCCCGCGTCGATCCCGACATGGACACCGAGCTGGCCACCGTCGAACAAGCCGATCTCAATGCGCTCATGACCCGCCTCGACGGCGTCGCCTCCAGCGTCGAGAACATGACCCGCTCCGTCAGCCCCGACAACTTCGGCAACCTGCTAGGCCCGTTCACCGAGTTCTTCAAGACCCACAAGGATCGGATCGGCAACATCATCGCCAACTTCGAGACCACCTCCGCCCAGATTGCCGGCGGCACCGGCACCGTCGGCCGCCTCCTCCACGAAGACACCCTCTACGAGTCCGCACTCGCCGCCATCACCAACCTCACCGAAACCGCCGCCGAGATCAAAACCACCGTCGCCCAAGCCCGCACCGTCGTCGACCAGGTCCGCCAGGGCCAGGGCACCCTCGGCCGCCTCACTCAGGAGGACGGCCTCTACCAGGAAACCGCCCAGGCCGCCACCCACTTGCGCGAAATCCTCCAGAAGATCAACCAGGGCCAGGGCAGCGTCGGCAAGCTCGTCAACGACGAAGCCCTCTACCGCAATGCACGGCTCACTCTCCAGAAGCTCGACCGCGCATCCGAGAGCCTCGAGGACCAGGGCCCGCTCTCGGTCCTGGGCATCGCCGCCAGCGCGCTCTTCTAATCCCATGACCCCCGTCCTCCCAGCCGGCCTCGAGCCCGTCGTCCGCGCCGCCCTCGCCGAGGACGTCGGCGCCGGCGATGTCACAACCCTGGCCATCATCCCCACCGATCGATCCGCCAGCGCCCGCCTCGTCGCGCGCGATCCCCTGGTCGTCGCCGGCCTCGAGATCGCGCGGCTCGCCTTCCTCCAGCTCGATCCGGCCGTCCAGTTCCAGCCCGCCTGCGCGGACGGCGACAAGGCCGCCGCCGGCCAGGCCCTCGCCCGGATCGACGGACCGGCCCGCGCCCTGCTCACCGGGGAGCGCGTCGCCCTCAACTTCCTCCAGCGGCTCTCCGGCATCGCCACGCTCACCGCCCAGTTCGTCGCCGCCGTCGCCGGCACCCGCGCCCAGATCCTCGATACCCGCAAAACCACCCCGGGCTGGCGCGCCCTCGAAAAGTACGCCGTCCGCTGCGGCGGCGGCCGCAACCACCGTTTCGGCCTCTATGATCAGGTGCTCATCAAGGACAACCATCTGGCCGCCCTCCGTGACGCCTCGCCCGATCCCGTCCATGCCGCCGTCCGCCTCGCCCGCGCCCGCTATCCCCAGCTCGCCGTCGAGGTCGAGGCCGATACGCTCGATCAGGTCCGGCTCGCCGCCTCCGCCGGCGCCGATATCATCCTGCTCGACAACATGAGCCTCGAAGAGCTGCGGGCCGCCGTCCAGATCGTCGATGGCCGGGCCCGCACCGAGGCCAGTGGCGGCGTCCGCCTCGACTCCGTGCGCGCCATCGCCGAGACCGGCGTCGATTTCATCTCCGCAGGCGCACTCACGCACTCCGCGCGCGCCGCCGACATCGCCCTCGATTTCGTGTGACCATCGACGCCCAGATCCTGCGCGCCTTGCGCCAGGGCGGAGGCGCCGTCGAAATCCCGGGGGCCGATCTCGCCCGCAGCCTTGGCGTGAGCCCCGGCGCGATCGCGGCCCGCATCGACGAGCTCCGCTCCTTGGGCTACGTCATCGAAGCCACCCCCCACCGCGGCTACCGCCTGGCCGCCACCCCCGACCGCCTCCATGCCGACGACCTCCTCGCCCGCCTCGATCACCCCTGCACCGTCGGCCGCGAAATCCACGTCTTCCAAACCACCTCCTCCACCTCCGACATCGCCGACCGCCTCGCCCGCGACGGCCTCCGCGAAGGCGTCGTCGTCATCGCCGAGTCCCAGTCCCGCGGCCGCGGGCGCCTCGGCCGTTCCTGGAGCTCCATCCCGCACCAGGGCCTCTGGCTCTCCATCCTCCTGCGCCCCCGCCTCCAGCCCCAGTCCGCCACCCGCGTCATGGTCGCCGCCGCCACATCCCTCAGCCGCGCCGTCCATCGCGTCGCCGGCTGCCGCCTCGACATCAAATGGCCCAACGACCTCGTCTGGCGCTCCCGCAAGATCGCCGGCATCCTCACCGAGATCAGCGCCGAATCCGACCGCCTCCGCTATCTCATCCTCGGGGTTGGCATCAACGTCAACCACCAGACCGCCGATTTCCCCCCCGAGCTCCGCTCCACCGCCGCTTCCCTCCTCATGGCCGCCGGCCGCCCGATCGACCGCGCCGAGCTGGCCGCCGCGTTCCTGCGCGAGCTCGAGCACGATTACACCCGCGTCCATGACTCCCGCTTCAGCCTCCTGGCCGATGAATGGGCGCGCCAATGCCTGACCCTCGGCCACACCGTCACCATCCAGCAGGGCAGCCTCCGCATCGAAGGCTTCGCCGAAGCCCTCGACGAGGATGGCGTCCTCCTCCTCCGCACCCAGCACGGGCGCCTCGAACGCATCCTCAGCGGCGATGTCTCCATCGTCAAACCCCCTCCCGCCTCCCATCCATCTTGAGCCCATGCGCCTGCTGCTTGACATCGGCAACACCCACACCCACCTCGGCCTTGCCGATGACCGTCGAGTGATCCGGACCGCCCAAGTCCCCACCCGCTCCTGGCTGGCCCCGCGCGCCGGCCGCGCCCTGCGCGCCTTCACCGGCTCCTGCTCCATCCGGTCCTGCTCGATCTGCAGCGTCGTCCCCCGCGTCACGCCCCGCGTCGCCCAATGGGCGCGCCGTCTCTGCGGCCATGCCCCCTTCGAGCTGACCTGGCAAACCATCCCCGGCCTCGGCATCCGCTATCCCCACCCCCAAACCATCGGCGCCGATCGCCTCGCCAACGCCCTGGCTGCGCGCCATCATTACGGCTGCCCCGCCATCGTCATCGACTTCGGCACGGCCGTGACCTTCGATGTGGTCGATCCGGGCGGGTGCTACATCGGCGGGGTCATCGCCCCCGGCCTGGCCGCCATGACCGAGTACCTCCATGACCGAACCGCTCTCCTCCCCCGCATCGCCATCCGCGATGTCCCGCACGCCATCGGCCGCAGCACCCGGGAAGCCATGCAGATCGGCGCCGTCCATGGCTACCGCGGACTGATCCGCGAGCTGCTCCGCCAGATCCGCCTCGAGCTCGGATGCCGCCGCCCGCGCGTCATCGCCACCGGCGGCTGCGCCGCCCTCATCGCCCGCGGCCTGCCCGAAATCCAAGCCGTCGATCCCCGTCTCACCCTCGAAGGACTCCGCCTGGCCACCCCCGCCGGGGGCGAGGAGTGAACCCGCGCGGCCGCCCCTTCGGCTCCCCCGCTCAACCATCTCGCCCAACGTTGGCCATCTTCAATTCCTCCTTCAATTCGGCCGCCGCCAATGACATCCTCCCCCTATGAATCGTATCGAGAGAAGGTTCGAGCAGCTTCGCGCCCGGGGCCAGAAAGGGATGATCATCTACATCGGCGCAGGCGATCCTGATCTCGAGACCACCCGTCGGCTGGCCTTGGCCTTCGACCAGGCCGGCGTCGATGTCCTCGAGCTCGGCGTTCCGTTCAGCGACCCCCTCGCCGATGGCGTCGTCAACCAGCTCGCCGCCCAGCGCGGCCTGTCCGCCGGCGCCACACCCCGCAAGGTCCTCGAGGCCGTCCAGTCCATTCGCGCCCGCTCCGAGATCCCGATCGTTCTCTACCTCTACTCGAACCTCATCTTCCGCCGCGGCTTGCACGAGTTCATCCAGGACGCCGCGGCGGCCGGCGTCGACGGGTTCCTGGTCCTGGACTTGCCCCCTGAGGAAGCCGGCGATTACGGACCATGGATGCGCCAGGCGGGCCTCTGCCCCATCTCCCTGGTTGCTCCCACCACCCCTGAAACGCGGGTCGCACGCATCGTGCAGGATGCCGGCGGATTCATCTACTGCGTCTCTCGCGAGGGCGTCACCGGCATGCAGGATCGCCTCGCCGCCAACCTGGCCGACCAGGTCGCTCGCATCCGGCGCCATACGGCCCTTCCCATCGCCGTCGGATTCGGCATCTCCAATCCGGACCAGGCCCGCGCCGCTGCCGCCGAAGCCGACGCCGCCGTGGTCGGCAGCGCCATCGTCAGCCACATCGCACGGCTCGGAGGCCGCCCCGATCTCGTCGACCAGGTCGCCGGCCAAGTCCGCGCGTTCGTCCACGGCGTGAAGGGCTCCACCCTCGAGGCCGGCAGCCCATCGCTACCTCCGCCGCACCCCCTCGCCCCACAGAACCGCGCCGAACCATAGGACCGCCCCCGCCAGCATCAGATGCCGCATTGCGCCCGCCCCCAAGCCGGCCCCGTAGTGCAGACACGCCGGCACGATGGTCAAGCCCAGGCCCGCCGCCCGCACGATCCATGTTGCGATCTTCATCGTCTTTGCCCCCGCGGCTGAGGGCGCTGATACCAGCGGCTGAACGCGAGGTAAAGCACACCCGTGACCAGCCAGCCCGGCCCTGCCAAAAAGAACACCTGCACACCGCCCTGCCAGTTCAGCAGCGCGCAAACCCCCAGCGCCAGCACCCACGCGCACCCCGCTGCCCAGTTGATCCTCAACCCCGCCTTCTCCGCGTAATACGAGCTCATCCCCAGCCGCGGCATCAACCAGAAATCCACGAACACCACCGCTCCCATCGGCATCAAGATGGTTCCGTAGAGCCCCACGAAATCCAGCAGCCTCATCACCAGCGCCGGAAAGATCGCCCCCAGCGTCGCAATCCCGCCCGCCACCAGCGTCACCGCAAACCGCGATGATCCCGGCCGGATCGCCTGAAACGCCAGACCCGCCCTGTAGATCGTCGGGTTCGCCGTCGTCCACCCCGCCAGGATCACGCAGATCAATCCGGCCACCCCCACCGCATCGTAGGCCATCGGCCCCGGCGCCACGGGCGGGGCCGGCTTGCTCGGGTCCCACCCCGCTCGAGCCAGCTGCACCGCATACAGCATCGACGCCGATATCCACGCCATGTAGTGCCCGACAAACATCCCCGCCGCCGAGCAGAACCCTTGCCGCCAATGCCGCGCGTATCGAAGGATCGACAGATCCGCCATCCCCATGTGCATTGCCGCATTGCAGAACCACGCGAAAAACACCACGTGCCAAAAGGTGAACTTCGACTGGCCCGGCAAGGGATCCGTCCCCGGCCATATCCGATCCCGCGCCACTCCCCAAAAATCCCCGAGCGAATCCACTCCCAGCCTCGGCAGCGATACGATCCCGCAGGCGAGAAACACCAGGATCATCCACGGGGCCGACAGGTTGGCCACGCGAGCCACCGCGTCGTACCCCTTGGCCGCCACCAACGAAAACACCGCCCCCACCGCCGCCACCGTCACAACCCACGCCGCCCCGGTCGGCAGCCAGTCGCTCAATCCCGGCATCCTCAGATCCAATGGCACCCCCACGGCCGTCGCCGACACCGTGATCATCGCGCCCGCCAGGAAGCAGAACAGGATCCCGTTGGCCAGATTGTACGCTGTCACCAGCCATTCCCCGCAGATCCTCTCGAGCTGATAGTAGAGGGTTGTCCGCGCCCGGGTCGCAATCGGCGCGCAGACCAGCGCCCAGCTCAACACCGCCAGCACGTTCCCGATCAGCAACCCCACCAGCAGATCGAACGCGCTCACCCCGGCCGCCAGGAACAGCGAGCCGATCATGAATTCCGTCCCCGCCACATGCTCTCCGGCATACATCCCCAGAAAGCTCCGCCATCCCTTCCAATGGGTCGCGGGCACCGGCTGGCGCTCGAACTCGCCCCCTGCCTGGCCCGGGACCGGGGAAACCGCGGCGCTGATGTCGCAAGGCTCTGCCATAGACTCGTGCTTCAATCCCTCAAAAGCCATTTCCCCGCTCCTCCAGTCAAGTTCTTTTCGCTGTCCCTCGACGAGCCGATGAGCCGGGTGCAGCTCAGTTTCTTGCAGGGTTGAAGGCGGTGCGAGGGAGCAGGAGGTCCCAGCGGCCGTTGCGCCAGAAGATTTCGAGATACAGCAGGGCTTCGTCACCGCGCTGACTCTGGATCACAAATAGCCGAGAGTCGGCTTGGCATACGTCGGGATAAAGATCCGCCTGTTCCTTCCGCGCCTGATGCTCCACAAGCCCGCCAGCCCTCCGCCCCCGTCTCCGCCCCAGCCCGCTCCAACCGCTCTTTCCGCTCCTGCCAGTCAGGCATGACCCTCCCCAGCAGTCCGTAGAACACTTGCCCATGCGCGCCATGCACCAGGTGACACAATTCGTGCGTCACCACATAATCAATACACGTTGCCGGCGCGAGAATCAGCTCTGGATTCAAGTAGATCACACCTCGTCGCGTCCAACTCCCCCAACGCTTAGGCATCCGTCTGAGCCGCAGCTCAGGCGCCACCACGCGGCCTTGAAACCGGGCCAGACACTCGACCAGACTCCGCGCAAATCTCTCTTTTGCGTGCAGCGCATACCACGTATTGACCAACCGCCGGATGCGTCCGCTCTCACCATTCCCCTTCGTCTCCACCCAGATGAACCTGCCCCGAAGTCTGGCCACCTCACCCGGTCCGTCCACCACCTTCAGCCGATATTGCCGGCCGAGATAGCGGTGCGTCTCCCCGCTCACATACCGCCGCGGCGGCAGCTCAGGCAGAAACCGCGAGAAATATTCCTGCTGTCGCCGGACCCACATCGCCCTCTTCCGCACCCGCGCCTTAATCGCCTCGACGCCCGCACCGCGCGGCGCCGTCACCACCACCGACGTGTCTGGTTTCACCGTGATCGCCAGCGTCCGCCGCGCCGTCCGCTTCACCACGAACCGGATCGGCCTCGCGCCGAACGCGACCTCATGCACCTCCGGCAGCGCCTTTGTTTCCTTGGTACCCTTCTGTAAGTCGTTTACCATCAATCCTCAACTACCTGGCATACCTGTTCTTCGCGATATCCAGCGTCCGCTCGATAATCGTGTCCATGTCCTCCACGGTCAGCGCGAGTCCATGCTCCGACTTCACTTCATAGAGCAGATCGTCAATCGCATTCCGCATCTCGTTCTGCCGGTCCATGTTCGTCCGCCAGTCCACGCCGACCTTCGACTGGATCGCATCGTCAATCCGCACCGCCACATCGGCGGCCAGGCACGGCAGCGCGTCCTCGGCCACCGACAACCGACCCAGCACCTCGTTCACCACCCCATAAAAGGCCTTGGCCACATCGCGATGCCGCAGCACCGGCGGCAGGTTGTCCCCCGTCCGCGTCACCACGGCTTCCATCACCTCGGTGGCCCGCTTCAGGTATTCGGCCTCGCTAATCCTCCTGTCCCGATACGCCGCGATCGCCTCCTCCAGGATCTTCGAGAATCGCCGATAAAACACTGGGTCATCGTCCATCTTCTCCGTGATGGTCCGCTCCGTCCGGTGGGCGATGGTGTCAGCTCTCGATCCCACGCCCTCCAGCTTCTCCACCTCGGCCTTGAATTTCTCCCGCTCGAAGATGCTCACCAGCTCCGTGATCTTGCAGACCTCGTTCGCCATCACGTGCGTGTCCACCAGCTTCTGCACCTTGGCCTCGTATTCCCTGTAATCGATTTCCTCGGCATAGCGCTTCTTCACTGCCGCCCGCAGCTTCATGTAGAACGCCAGGTCATCCTTGTAGCGTTTGATCTTCTTCTCCGGCGTCTCCCGCAGGAAATGGCTGCTCGACAGCGCCACACCCAGGACCCGATGGAAGCCGTTCAGCTTTTCGTAAAACTTCTGCCGCAGCTCCTCGTCCGCCAGCACCCGCTCGTACTCCTCCTCGTCGAGCTTGTTCTTCACCCCCTTGAAAACGTCCACCAGCTCCGAATGCCGTTGCGGCACCTGCTCAGCTACGTCCGCAATGTCCGCCAACGCCCCCTCAACATCCTCCTTGTCGTAATCCGGCAGCGAGGCATACAGGTCCATCGCCTCGTCCAACTCCTGGATTACGCCGTAATAATCCACCACGTAGCCAAAGTCCTTCCCTTCCCACAGACGATTCACGCGCGCAATCGCCTGGAGCAGCGTGTGCTCCTTCAGCGACCGGCATACATATAGCACCGTGTTACGGGGCGCGTCGAAGCCGGTCAGCAGCTTGTCCACCACGATGATGATCTCCGGTTCCGGCCCGTGCTTGAACGAATTGATGAGCTGCCGGTTATAGGCCTTCTCATTCCCAAATTTCGCTATCATCACTTTCCAGAACGCCTGCACCTCCTCCTTCCCGACGTTATACACATCGTCATTCCCCTCCCGCGTGTCCGGTCCGGAAATCAGCGCCTCCGACGTCACGCCGCCAAATTCATCCAGGTACTTCTTGAACTTGATCGCCGTCGCCTTATCCGGCGCCGTAAGCTGCGCCTTGAACCCGGTCCTCTGCCAGTTTTGGACGTAATGCTCCTTGATGTCATAGGCCACCACGTAAATCCTGCTCTGCGCCTTGTTCAGTTGGTCGGCCGTGGAGAACTTCCGCTTCAGGTCCGCCCGCTGGGCGTCATTCAGTTCCGCCGTCGCCACCTTGAACCACTTGTCGATGGCCCTCTCCTGCACCTCCTGCAAAGCGTGCCGGCCTTCATACAGCAGCGGCACCACCGCCTTGTCCTTCACCGCCTGGTCAATGGTGTATGCCGGCAGGATAATGCCGCCAAACCGCTGGGCCGTGTTCTTCTCCCGCTTCATCAGTGGCGTGCCGGTGAACCCGATGAAACACGCCTTCGGCATCACCTTCTCGATCTGCGCCCCGGCCTCGCCGTACACGCTCCGGTGGCTCTCATCCACCAGTACAAACAGGTTCGGCGATTCATCCTTGAATTCTCCCGCCTTCAGCGCGGCGTCGAACTTGTCCAGCACCGTAGTCATCACCGCCGCCTTTTTCTCCGTGATCAGCCGCGCCAGATGCTTGCCCGTCAATGCCTGCACCGGCTCCAGCCCGCACTGGTGAAACGTCTTCTTGATCTGCTCGTCCAGGTCAATCCGGTCCGTCACCAGCAGCAATCGCGGCCCCACAATCTCCGTCTCGAGTGCCAGCGACTTCGCCAGCATCACCATCGTCAGCGATTTGCCCGATCCTTGCGTATGCCAGACCACGCCCCCCAGTCGCCGTCCGTCGGTTCCCACCCTCTTCACACGCTCCACGATGCTCTTCACCGTGAAATACTGCTGGTACCGCGCGATCTTCTTTTCCCCCGCGTCATAGACGATAAAACGCCAGGCCAGGTCCAGCAGCCGTTCCGGCCGGCACACGCAATAAAGCGCCTTGTCCTGCTCCGTTACCTGCCGCGGCTGTGCCTCCAGCTCATCGAAATACGTCCGCACATAGCCGAACCGGTCGGCGAACAGCTTCGCTTTCTGTGCCCGGGTCAGCGACCGATTTACCACTGCCCCGACCACTGCTTCCAGATCCTTCTCTCGGCTCCCCTCCAGCTCCCGCCAGTGCGACCAGAACTTCGCCGCCGTCGCGGTGGTCCCGTAGGACGCTTCATTTTTCGACAACCCAACCAGCAACTGCGCATACGTGAACAGCCTCGGGATGTAATCATCCGCCTGATTGCGGATATGCTGCGAAATGGCCTGCGGCAGCAGATCTTTCCCGCCTGCCACCGGCTGCTTGCACTCAATCACCCCCAGCGGAATCCCGTTCACGAACAGCACAATGTCCGGCCGGCACAGCTCCTTGCTCCCTGACCGCTCCACTTCGAACTCCTCGACGACGTGAAACACGTTGTTCGACGGGTTCCGCCAATCGATGTACTGTAACGTGAAGCTCTTCGTGTCCGACCTGCGTTCGGGCGTGGGGTAGGCGTCCTCGCCTGCCAGTGCCACGGGCGTCCCGCCCGAGGTCTCCGGGATTTCAATGGTTTGCTCGAGCGCCTTGCCCAGGCTCAGCAGGTCATAAATCTGCTCGCTGGTCCGCACCAGCCCGTCGAACCCCACATCCTTCAAGCTCTGGATCGCCGACTGAATGCTGGCTTCGGTGAATTCCTGCTCCTTCCCACGGTACCGTACCCGGTTCAGCCGCTTCAACTGGTCCGCCAAGATGCCCTCCAGCAGCACGTTGCTCAGCTTTCCCTTCCGCTCCAGATACACCTCCTGTGGCCGCAGGTAGGTGAACCCCAGGTTCTGCAATAGCTGCAGCGCCGGCACCTGCGAAATATGGTCCTCCTGAAACGATGGTGCGCTCATATTGCAAAATCCTCCGTGCTAAACCCCCAGAACGGAACGGCTTTCCACCCAGCCGGAAAACCCATTACCCGCAAGTTCCCCGCCGGCTGCCCATCGACCAGCCGAGCCAGCCGTTCATGCCAGCTCGATTTCGGCGCGGTCAGCCCCAGCATGTAATGCAACATTACCGCTACCGCATAAAACCGGTCCCGCACCGGCACCAGGGCCGCATGTTTCTTCGCCACCAGCGGCTTGATCACCAATTGCCGGTTCCAAAGTCGGCTGTGATGCGCGCACACGTTCCGGATGTAGCTCAGGCAATGCAGCCAGCTTGTCAGGACCTGCTCATCAATCCCGAACGGCAGCGCCACCGCTTTTCGGTCCGACACATTCGCCAGGTTCGCCAGCACCAGCGACATCGTCCCCAGCGGCAGCACCTCAAACACCATCCACCCCGGCGGCAGGTCCGGGCTGGTGTACTTCGCGTAATAATGGTTGATGAAAACCTCGCTGTGCTGCCGGCTCGGTCTCCTCGCCCCCGCCGCAATTCCCAGCTCCTTGTCGATCTTGTCCAGAAACCTGTTGTGATCAAATCGCCCGCCAAAATGCCGCGCCTCGATGAACCAATGGGCCCCGTGCCTTGTGCTCATCTCGTTCACCAGGCAGGTCCGCACTGCCACCTCCGCCCGCTCGATAGCGTCCAAAACCAACAGCCGCAGTTCCCGGTCAAACACATAAAGCTCCAGCACCTGTTCAAATGTCGTTCCCGACCTGAAATGCTTGTCGTGGTGGGCCGGATCCTGAAATGGAAGCGTGTACGCTGAAAATCGGTAATACCCAATGAACTTGAGATAATGCAGCGCCTTGGCCGTATCAGCCACGACAAGGCCTCGGGATTGCCACTTGGCGAGTTGCTGTGAGAGGGTCAGGGGCGGCTTGCTGAATTTCACGCGAGCCCCCCCGAAAAAAGAGCACCCGTCCTGGTGCGCCGATCTGACGAGAGGCGTGACGGGTTTGTTAAACACACTCTATTAGTTGACTGACAACGTGTCAACAACCGCTGACAATTATTCGATACCCCGGTTTCCGCCCCACCCCGGTGTCCCTCACTGGCAACACCCCATCCGTCCATTGCATCCCATTGGTCGATTCCCCCTCCGTTCCCTCTGTTGGCTCCTGTTCTCATGCCTACATGTTTCAGCCCCCACATGCACGATTGCAGGTGGCGCAGAATCTCCCAGGCCTCCTCCACGCACCGGCAATCGTGAAAGTCCTCCGCGATCCTCAACGCATTCTCGGTGATCACCAGCCGCGGAAACGCCCGGCCCGCCAGCTTCGCTACTAAATCCTGGTTCGTGGCCACGATCACCACCTGGCTCTTGCCCGCCACATCCCATGCCAGCTTCCGAGCCTCTTTGACCTGCGCCTCGCCGCTGCCGTTGAACACAATCAGCGGGTACCGCCGCTCCGGCGACGCGATGAACTCTGCCAGCACCTTGCCCTGGCCAACGGTGTCGAACCTCAAAGGCTTCTCGATCAGCCGGAACTCCGGCCGCCCGCAATACGCCTTGTTCCCACGCAACAGGTACCGCACCACCTTCGGCACCGTCGGCGCCGGCTCGGCTCGATCGCCGCTCAAGTGTTCCGTGTTCCGGGCATACGAGGTATGCACCGATACCACCACATCCTCCCCGTGCCTCTTCACTCCGATGTCGGTGTACCAATACCGCTGCCGGCCGCATCCCTTGTCCAGCTCCATGTAGTGCATCGCCCAGGCATCGCCGGCCTCCGTCAGCAGTGTGCAGGTCTCAATCATCGAGCGGGTCAGGTACAGGTTCGCCCACTCGCACCGGAAAAAGAAATCACCCTTCTTCTCCCGCACAATTCAGTCGCCCTCCTTCTCCAGCACCCAGCCATAGATAATGGCCTTCACCCGCATGAACGTGTCGGCGTCCGGGCTCTGCACCCGGAAACTCGTTTGATAATGTGTGGCGGCGTTAGTCATAGGCTCCCTCCCCAATCAGCATTTCACCCGGACCTCTCCCGTCAGCAGTTTCTGCATTAGCCCGCGCTTCTGTTCCTTTAGCGCGGCAAGCTGCTTTTCCAGCAGCTCAGTTTCCCGGTCGCAGGCTTCCAGCACGTCAGCGATTCTTGCCTGCTCAGCAAGACTCGCCGGAATTTTGATCTTCTCCTTAGCGAAGTCGTCGAAATCGAAGATCAGCTTCTCGATATGGACGCCGTTCGAAGCCAGATACGCCATGTGCCAAAGCCGCCGCGTCTGCGACAGGTAGTTGAAGAATCGCATGTCCAGGACCGTCGGGTCACGATTCACCAACACGTCGTATTCGTCAGAAACGCCGAAGCCCTCGAACGCCTTGGTCACCATCGCCCACGCTCCATGAACGACCTGCCGCTTGGAGATCACGAAGTCGCCCGCCTTGAGCAGCTTGAGCACCTTCGTTTTGACCTCGCGACCGAAAAACGTGCCACGGTCGAAGAGCCCACCGGACCGGCGACGGATGCTCGCAAATCGGTACCGCTCATCGTCACTCCACTCCACATATCGATCACGCTCCTCCAACAGAGCTCCAACTCGAACCGAGCGCCAACGCTGCCCTCTGAGCTCCGGGAATGTCCTCCTTCCACTGAGCAGGGCCTGCATAAGCCCGACCTTACGCTCTTTAGCAAGTCGTCCACGGCCCTCAATTTTCACTATCGCCGCGTCCCAGCAGTCCAAGATCTCAGCGATTTTTTCCTGCTCAGGCCCTGGCGGAGCGAGAACCTCAAGTTCCGCCACCTGCGTGGGGTTCAAGGCCGGGTAGCTCGATCCAGCCGTCAGCCACCCGTATTGCCTTCTCGTCCACGGAGAGAACAGCGTCTGGAAAACAAATCGCCCCAGCACTCCCTTCCTAGGATGCAGCACCGCAAAACCCGTGGAGCACACATAAGCCTTAGCATGGAATCCGACATAGCCATGCCCACCCAACTGCGGCCGCACGGCTGCCATGAGAACATCGCCAGTCTCGAACAATCGCCGCGCCCGCAACGGTGCCTCCCGAAAGGTGATTCGCGAGGTGGGCAGCGAAATGCGCCCCTCCTCAATGCAGCCCAGATCCAGATAATAGAATTCCCTCTTCGGGTCACAAGCCTCGCTCAGCGTTTCACGGTTCACTTCAACCAAGTCGCCCAGAACCGCCCAACTCCATCCCTTGGGCGCACTCATATCCCCAGCTCCTTAAGATGAGCCCCCATCTGCGCCCGAATGGTTGCCAGCTCACGCTCCAGGGACTCGATCTCCTTCCCAACTTGCTTAAGGTCCACGTCCTTTTCGGGCTCAAAGGTATCCACATACCGAGGAATGTTCAGGTTGTAGTCGTTCTCCCGAATCTCATCCGGCGTCGCCCGACAGGCATACCGCTCCACACTCTTAAAGGCCTTGAACGTCACCACGATTTTCCCAATATGCTCGCGGCCCAGCTTGTTCTGGTTCGTGCCCTCCACATATTCCCGGCTCGCATCAATAAACAGCACGTCCCTCGTCTTCTTACCCTTCTTAATGATCAGGATCACAGCCGCAATGCCAGCTCCAAAAAACAGCTTTTCCGGCAACCCGATTACCGCTTCGACCAGGTTTTCCTCAATCAGCGCCCTCCGAATTCGCCCCTCCGAGCCCCCCCGGAACAGAACGCCATGCGGCGCGATGACGCCAACCTTTCCACCATCCTCCCTGGCGCTCTCGACCATGTGGCTGATGAAAGCATAGTCGCCCTTGCTTTTCGGCGGCACACCCCGGTGGAACCGGTGGAACTTGTCGGCCTCCGCTCCCTCGGCTCCCCACTTATCCAGCGAGAAGGGCGGATTCGCCACGACGACATCGAATTTCATCAAGGCATCTCCTTCGATGAGCTTCGGGTTGTTAATCGTGTCCCCCCACTCGATTCGCGCCGCGTCCTTGTTGTGAACCAGCATGTTCATCCGAGCCAGCGCCCACGTGCTCCCATTCATTTCCTGCCCGAACAGGGAGAAATCGTTGTCACCCACTTGGTCCGACACCTGGATGAGCAGCGATCCCGAGCCGCAAGTCGGGTCGCAAATCCGGCTCCCCTTCTTCGGCGCCAGCAATTTCGCCAGCAGCTCCGACACCTCCGCCGGCGTATAGAACTCGCCCCCCTTCTTCCCTGCGTCACTCGCGAACCGCCCAATCAGGTATTGGTACGTGTTACCGATGATGTCCTGCTTCCCAACGTGCGAAGGCCGCAGGTCCAGTTCATCCACCGCAAAATCCTGCAGCAAATCCTTCAGGCGCTTGTTCCGCTCCTTGGTCTGGCCCAGGTTCGCCTCCGAGTTGAAATCAATGTTCCGGAACACACCCTCCAGCTTCGCCTTGTTCGCATCCTCAAGCTGCTCCAGCACTGTGTTGATCAGCTCGCCGATGTTCGCCTCGCTGCGCTTCTCATACAGGCTGTAAAAATCGCAGCCGTCCGGCATCACAAACCGCTCCCGTGCCAGCCGCCGCTTCACCCGCTCAGCGTCCCCCTTGAACTCATTCTCGTACTCCTCCTTCTTGTCCTTCCACACATCGGACAGGTACTTCAGGAACAGCATGACCAGGATGTAATCCTTATACTGGGCAGGGTCGATCGTGCCCCGAAAAGTGTCACACGCCCGCCACGCCACCGCATTGATCTCGTCTTGGTTAATCGTCTTCATGTTCCCTTTTCTAAATTCGAAAATGTATGGTTACTGGTTATTGGTTCCATGGCCGCCGCACCCGCGCTGCACGGCCTCCATCAAAAGCCCGTCCACATACACCCGGCGCTGCCGCCTGAGCTGTTCCATCAGCCGCTGCTCCTGCGTGCTCAGTTTCTGGATCCCGGCAATCGCGTTCTGTGCATCAAAGCTCGGTACTGGCACCCGCAGCCGCCCCAACGCCTCCACCGACACAAACGGCACCGTGGACTCCGACCTCATCGCCCGAATCTTGGCCTGCGTTGCGGGCAGGTTCAGAAACCATGTCAGGTAATCCGGGAACGAAATCCGCCCGGCTGTCCGCAAAATCATCAGGTGCGAAGCCGCCACCGCCACGCCGTCGCCCCAGGTATAGGTCGCGGCATCGTTCCGGGGACCACGCGCAATCAACAGCACGTCAGCGAAGTGCAGCACGTGCTCCCGGAAATTCGACGGTGTCACGATCCGCGTCGGCTCACCGGTCAGGTCCCCGGCCTCGCCGTCAATATTGCCCGCCTGGACCAGCAGGCAGCCACCCTCAGGCACGCGGTCCACGCCACCGCGAAAAGGATACCCGGTGCGGATTTCTGCCAACTCTCTCAGTGCTTTGGTTTGCATTCTTATAGGAGGGGACGGGCCGCCATCCGGCCCGCCCCCACGGTTCACCGTCACGGCCCGTTGCAGGGTGGGTTGTACTTCGTGACCAGGTCGCGCTCGATCGCCATCCGCGTCTGTTCATCACTGTTGTTTTGCTTCCGCCCGGCCGATGAGCTACACAGCAGATGACTAGCTTGGCTCCGGCTGAGCTCGATTTGGCCCGTCCGCAGGAGGCTTGCTTCCCCGCGTTCGGGCCTTTCTTTTGTTGTAGCACTTATTACAGTATCCATTTATAGCATAATATCTATACCAGGCACCGCCACTTGTCAAATACTTGTTTGCAGTATGTTATTCAGGGAGATTTTACTACCGCACCATCACCTCCATCCCACCCTTGCACAGCGC
Source organism: Verrucomicrobiota bacterium (assembly GCA_022711435.1). Taxonomy (GTDB): domain Bacteria; phylum Verrucomicrobiota; class Verrucomicrobiia; order Limisphaerales; family UBA1319; genus JAGMXM01. The sequence goes on along the minus strand of JAKLFB010000020.1, from coordinate 50,674 downwards.
CTTCCTGCACCTGGCCGCCAACACCCGCCGGCCCCGAGGAGGCGCACTCCCACACCTCAGGCCTGCTTCGACGCAGCAAATAGTGCGTCGAACTCCACCAAACTCATCCCGAAAAGTCTCAGCGCCTGCATTCGCTTCTTGAATACCTAGCAGAATATGTTGTGCTGCAAAAGGTTCCACGTAATCAGCCGTTCCTTTACATCTTGCTCTGAATAGTCCGATTGATCACCTGGGCTCTTGAACCACTCGTGCAGTGACTTGTCGGATTTGTTCAGGTTGTCCGTCGCCTGCAGAAAATGGAAATTCGCATAGAGATTCGCCCGTTCCGCTGAAATGCCCTGCTTCTCCAGCGTCGCGCGGGGAAAGATATGGTCCCGCTGCAGGTTCTCATGGTTGTTGTCGATCATAACCCCGCCGTGTGCAGTTTTCAGGCACAGGTCAAGGTGCCGTGACGGCTAGCCCCTTAGCGAGTTGTGTTACTCGTGACGATAAATGCAGAGGGATTTATCTGGATGTTTGCGGAGTTCGGATAGGGTTGGGGACGGGACGTAAGTGGTGAGGGAATTGAAGGGCAGGCAGTTGGCGAGGGCTGGGCTTCGAGAGGCATGGACCGAGGGCCAAAGGCGGCGGTAGCCGTTGGGGGGTCGACAGGCTAGGCTGGCGGCGCTGTGGTCGTGGAGGACCGTGCAGACCGAGGCGGTGTGCATGTCTGAGCGCCACATTCGATGGCTTGACGCAACAGTTTCTTCACCTCGCACTCGGCCTGCTTCCTCTCCCCCGATTCCCTCTTCGAACCGGTGGGGCGTCGCACGCCGCATTGACGGCTGCATGCTCACCGCCCGGCGCGCAGCGGAGTGCGCGCCCTACCTGGCAAGCCGAAAGCCGGAAAGGCACGGCGATGCCCACTCCGCCGTCCGCCTTGCAAAAACCTGGAGCCCGCATACACTCGGATCCGTTCTGCACAAACAGACGCTGCCAGAAACCGACTTATGACAAACCATACTTGGAAGTTCTTCCGCGCCGGCGGCACCGATCAAGTCCGGCTCGAATCCGCCCAGGACATCCTGTCGCTCGATCAGCTCGACCAGAAACTCTGGGTTGCCCTGAGCTGTCCCGTTCGGGGGCTCGAAGGCGACACACATACCCTCGAGCTCATCGATACCGACCACGACGGCCGCATCCGGGTGCCCGAAATCCTCGCCGCCGTCCGATGGCTCGGCTCGACCCTCAAAGACCTCGGCGAGTCGCGCAAAGGCTCCGACACCCTCCCCCTCGCCGCCATCAATGACACCACCGATGAAGGACGGCAGTTGCTCGAAGCCGCCCGTCAAATCCTGGCCAACCTCGGCAAGGCCGACGCCAAAACCATCTGCCTGGCCGACACCAGCGATACGGTCCGCATCTTCGCCCAGACCAAGTTCAATGGGGACGGCATCGTCCCGGCCGAATCCGCCAAGGACGAGCCCACCCGCAAGGTGATCCAGGACATCATCGCGTGCCTCGGGGCCGAGGCGGACCGGAGCGGCCTGCCCGGCATCAGCCAGGCCAAGGCCGACCAGTTCTTCGCCGACCTCCAGGCCTACGCCGATTGGCAAGCCAAAGCCGAAAAGGAGGCCGCATCCATCCTCCCCTTGGGAGACAAGACCCCCGCCGCCTTCGCCATCCTCCAGGCCGTCCGCGCCAAGATCGACGATTATTTCGCCCGCTGCCGCCTCGCCGCCTTCGATTCCCGGGCCGTCAGCGCCCTCAACCGGCAGGAATCCGAGTTCCAATCTCTCGCCGCCAAAGACCTCAGCCTCACCACGCCGGAGATCGCCGGATTCCCCGTCGCCCGCGTCGAGGCCGGCAAACCCCTGCCCCTCGTCGATGGCGTCAATCCCGCCTGGGCCGCCCCGATCGCCCAGCTCCATTCCCAGGTGGTCAAGCCCTTGCTCGGCGAAAAAAATGCCCTCACCGCCGCCGAATGGCAGACGCTGTGCGCCCGGCTCGCCCCCTTCGAAGCCTGGCAATCCGCCCGCGCCGGCTCGAGCGTCGAATCCCTGGGCCTCGATCGGATCCGGCAAATCCTCTCGGGACCGTTCCAAAAAACCATCGCCGACCTCATCGCCCAGGATCGGGCGCTCGAGCCCCAAGCCAACGGAATCGCTGACGTGGATCGCCTCCTCCGCTACAACCGCGACCTCTACCAGCTCCTCAACAACTTCGTCGCGTTCGCCGATTTCTACAGCGGCAGACGCAAGGCGATCTTCCAGGCCGGCACCCTCTACCTCGATTCCCGCGCCTGCGACCTCTGCGTCCGCGTGGACGACCCCGCCAAACACGGCGCCCTCGCCGCCCTCAGCAAGACCTACCTCGCCTACTGCGATTGCACCCGCCGGGGCGCCGCCGATAAAATGACGATCGCCGCCGCCTTCACCGCCGGCGATTCCGATAACCTCATGGTCGGGCGCAACGGCGTGTTCTACGACCGGAAAGGCCAGGACTGGGACGCCACCATCGTCAAGATCATCGACCAGCCCATCAGCATCGGCCAGGCCTTCTGGTCCCCCTACAAGAAATTCATCCGCCTCATCGAGCAGCAGATCGAGAAGTTCGCCTCCGCCCGGGAAAAAGCCGCCGAGGACAAGATGGCCGCGGGGGTCGCCGGCGCCGCCCAGAAAATCGATGCCCCCAAAGCCGCCGCGCCCCCGACCGCGTTTGACATCGGCAAGATGGTCGGCATCTTCGCCGCCATCGGGCTGGCGATCGGCGCCATCGGCACCGCCATCGCCGCCCTCGCCGGCTCGTTCATGAACCTGGTCTGGTGGCAGAAGCCGGTGGCCATCGTCGCCGTCATGCTGCTGATCTCCGCCCCCTCGATGATCATCGCCTGGCTCAAGCTCCGCCAGCGCAACCTCGGCCCCATCCTCGATGCCAACGGCTGGGCCGTCAACGGACGCGTCCGCATCAACATCCCCTTCGGCGGCGCCCTGACCAAGACTGCCAAGCTGCCGCCCAATTCGTCGCGCACCCTCGACGATCCCTACGCCGAGAAGCGGCGCGGCCCGCTCTACCTCACCATCCTGATCATCCTGGCCCTGGCGGCCGCCGCCGCCTACGGATGGCATCGCTACCACAAATCCCAGGAAGCCAAGACGCCCCAGCTCGAGCAGATCGCCCCCGCCGGCACCAACGCGCCCCCGGCATAATCGCAGCCTGCAGCGGTTGATAGCCTGTCTCGCGTTGTAGGCCGCGTGCCCTCATGCGGCGGTTGATAGCCTGTCTCCCAAACGCCCGGTCGGGGGACCGGGCCTACACGGCGACCGACGCCGGCGATGTAGACAGGCCGCGTGCCCTGCCTGCCGGCAGGCAGGCCTCATGCGGCGTGACTGATGACGTTGTGTCTGATCATTCATGCCAGCAACATGTGCAGCGGCACTGCCCAGAGCTTGTCGCCCAGCGGCATGAGCTCCTGTCCGAAATACGCCAGCACGCCCGCAGCGCAGGCCGGGAATCGCTCAGAAAAGCTGGGCGTGCTGGTACCGGCCGGCGTTCGATGGGTTCGAGGAAATGTTTGTCCGGGACGCGAAGGGGGAGGCGCTTTCGGCGATTGGCAACCTGATGCGCACGATGGATTCATCGGGAACGGTGCTGATTGCCTCCAGGAAGGCTTATTTTGAGTATCAGGATGTGCGAATGCAGGCGCGACTGTTTGATTCGATTGGAACAAGCTAGGTGGTTTTCTCGCAGCTAAAGCTGCAGCGACGATTGATGATTTCTTGAAGGAAGTTGGCGGGAACGGGTTCTGAACGGTTGATTCTTACGGTCATGAAGCGGGGTGCTAATTTATGTAAGATGCTCAGGTGTAGTGTAATACACACATAAATCCGAGTGGCATGCAAAATGATTGAGATAACCATTGACAGTGAGGTATCAATAGATACCCTTTGATAGATGATAGGACATGAATGATGAGATCGCTCCCATCCCAAAGACCTGGCGAACGAAAGTGGCAGCCATTTTACGGGAAGGGAAGCAGGGGTCGGTGATAATTCGACAGCGCGCCAGGCGTGACTGGGCCAGTCTGCCGTTCTGTCCGTTCGACTATGAACTGGGTGATGCGCTTGCATCGGCGCTGGACGACGACAACCTGGTCGGAAAAAGACATGAGATGGATGAAACGGGTGAATCGTACGCCTTCATCTTCCCCTACAGGAGCGTGTCTGTCTATGCCAAGGTCAATCTTACCACTGACGAAATCGTGATCGTGTATTCCGCACACCGGCCCTTGAAAGGCCTGGAATTGTTATGAAAGGTTTGAAAGAACGGCTGGAAAGAATTGAAGTCGAGGAACCGGTCCACATCCCGAATCTCGACGGCATCGGGATTGCAGAAACAATTCAGGTAAAGGTTCCCGCTTGGCGGGATCCCAAGGACGGGGAGGTTTACCTCGATGCCGAGGCGACGGCGATGCTGGACAAGGTGAAAGCGCGGCACATGGGACTGCTGCTGCCGGAGCAGATCAAGGCCCTGCGAAAGCGGCTGGGGCTGACGCAGCCGCAAATCTCCGAGATGCTGCAGATCGGGGAGAAGACCTGGACGCGCTGGGAAACGGGGCGGGAACGGCCTTCACGGGTGATCAATGTGCTTCTGTTTGCCCTGAGTGACGGGAAGCTCGACGCGGGCTACCTGCACTCGGTGGCGCGGCGGCGGAGCGACTGGGCGGTGCCGCTGGCGGAGAGGCCATGCGCGCCGCGGAACCCGTGGTTGAACGCGGTGCAGGAGATGTGGCAAGGCTGGCAACCGGAGGAGGGGCAGGAATTGGCCCAGGCGATCCAGGAGGCGATTGCGGGGTGGCTGATATCGCGGGGGAAGCCGGGTGATGTTAATCTCCAGATGGAAGCCAAGATCACCTTCATGCCGGCGACGCCGCCCAACGTGATCACTGTCCACTCGATGAAGCAGGCAGCCGTGGCGGGCCACGGGGTGCAGCCGACGAAGCCGGATGCGCTGTCGAGCCGGCGTTTTGAAATCCCTGATGAAGCCCTCATCGCATGAAACTCGCACCACTGCAACTTGAAAGCTACTTCCTGACGGACCTGAACTGCCAGGCGAACCCGCAGTACAAGGCCGACAAGGAAACAAAATTCCAGGAAACAGACCTGGAGGTTGGCACGGGGGTGCAGGTGATCAAGGACAAGCCACGCCGGTGGCAGGTTAGTCTGAACATCAAGCTGCAACCCGGGCTGGAGGCCAACTCGCCGTATTCTTTCTGTCTGAACCTGATCGGTGTGATCTGCTGGGTTGGGCCAGAGCAGCCGGAAGAGAAGTTGGAAGCAGTGGTCCGGACCAATGGGCCAAGCATGCTTTACGGAGTGGCCCGGGAGATGGCACGGGACCTGACTGCGCGGGGCCCGTTTCCGCCGCAGGTGCTGCCCTCGGTGTCATTCATCCCGGATGCGCCTGCGGCGCCGGCACCGAGAGCATCCGAGACCATTGAGAAGCCGCAAACCTGACATGCAACACTCCAGTCTTGTTCCATCCGCTCCCCCTCCACCCGCTCCTGCCGCAACCCAAATCCAGTGGGCACAGGCCGTCGAACTCATGCAACCGCACGTCGTCCGTATCTCCACCCCCAGCGGTTCCGGCACCGGATTTCTGATTTCCAACGGCCGCAATAACGACATCGCCGGCGTCGCCACTGCTGCGCACGTCGTCAGAAGCCGGTGCGTGGCCGCCGCCGGCAAAACCGGAAGAAGAAAGAAGGGGATGAATGGTTTACAAGGTTGACAACCTGGTAAATCCAAAATGAGCACGGGCAGGTGCTGGACGGGCTGGAAGATGTGCTCGAAATCCTGAACCAGGACGAGCGGCTCGACACTTGGGCGAAGATTTTGTTCTTTTTGCAGGAGAAACCGAGCCTCGAGGGCCGGCGGCCTTTGGACTTGCTGCGCGAAGGCAAACGGAGAGAAGCCAGCCTCGCGGCCCAAGCGTATGCCGAGTAAATCCACACCGCCTCGGCCTCTCTATACACCGGGAGCCGGTTTCAACCAGCGGACGATTCTCGGACCGTTGAACAGCCTCGATGAGGCTGTGGACTGGCTCAGCGAACGCAAGGCGGCACTCGTGTAGTCTTTTTCCCCGCGGCCAGCTCGTCCCTCAGCCCCGGAAGTAAAGATACGCCAGGAGGATCAGAACCAGAACCGCTGCGGAAGCCAGCACATCGCGGCCGGTCCAGCTCGAACGCGACTGCGCCCGCTGCTCGTCCGTCGTGGTGGCGAAAGTCAGCCCCTTGATTCGCGCCTCTTCCGGCACCGGCGACAGGTAGCTCACCCCGACCATCACCGCGATGCACACCACGAAAATCAGGAGGCTGAAGTACTGGAAATAAATGTTATTGACGATCCACCAAAAAGAGCCCGCTGTATAGCCGTTCTCATAGCCCGCCAGCGGCAGCATCACCGGCGTGTCCACCGCCAGCCGGAACATCCCCAGCCCGAACCCCACGATCAGAGCCGCCAGACACCCCCGCGCGTTGAGCCGCTTCATGAACACCCCCAGGAAAAAGACAACGAAGATCGGCGGCGCCAGGTATCCCTGGACCGATTGCAGGTAATGATACAGCCCCTTAGCGCCCTGGATCACCGGAATCCATAGCAGCCCGATCAACACCATCACCGTGGTGGCGATCCGGCCCATCCAGACCAGCTGATGCTGCGAGGCCCGCGGACGCAGCTTCTGATAGAAATCCATTGTGAAGAGCGTCGAGCTGGCGTTGAACACGCCCGCCAGCGAGCTCATCAACGCCGCCAGCAGGCCCGCCACCACGATCCCCCGCAAGCCCGACGGCAACACGTGCGCCACCATCAGCGGAAACGCCGCCTGGCATTCCTCGCGATTCGCCACCCACTTCCCCCCCTCCTGAACCGCCAGGCCCTGAAACGCCGGCACTTTTCCCGAAATCGCCAGCGCAAAACAGATCATGCCCGGGATGATAAAAATGAACACCGGCAGCAGCTTGAGAAAAGCCGCAAAGATCGTCCCCCGCCGCGCCTGCTGCTCGTTCGGCGCCCCCAGCGCGCGCTGCACGATGTACTGGTCCGTGCACCAATACCACAGCCCGATAATCGGCGCGCAGAACAGCATCCCCAGCCACGGATAGTTGCCATTGAAATACCACGCCATCCTCCCCGCCTCCTTCACCGGCGCCCACGTGCCTTCGACGCCCTGCGGAATGAGCGGTTTCCACAGGTTGAACATCTCCGAGCCCAAGACGTTCCGGAGCTCGCCCCACCCCCCCAGCTTGATCAGGCCGAACACGGTCAGCAGGATCGATCCGAACACCAGCACCAGCGTCTGCAATGCCTCTGTGTAGGCCACCGCCCGCATTCCCCCCGCCACCGTGTACAGCCCTGTCAGCACCACCACCGCCACCGACCCGATCCAGAAGCTATTCAACGTCGCGAAACCCAAGTCCAGCTTCATCTCCGGCAGCAGCACCCCGAACACCACCCCCCCCGCGAATATCCCCACCGCAATCTTCGTCAGCACATACGTCACCAGCGAGATGACCGACAGCACCCAGCGCGCCGTTGCGGAAAACCGCTTCTCCAGAAACTCCGGCATGGTGTAGACCATCGACCGCATGTAAAACGGCACCAGCACCCACGCCAGCACCAGCAGACACCACGCGTGCAGTTCGTAATGCGCCATCGCCACCCCGTCGGTGCACCCTGAGCCCGCCAGCCCCACCAGATGCTCCGAGCCGATGTTCGACGCGAAGATCGAGGCCCCGATGATCCACCACGTCAGATGCCGGCCGGCTAAGAAATAGTCGTCCGCCGTATCCTTGCTCCGCCGGATGGACCACCAGGTGATCCCGAGCAAAATGCCGAAATACGCTGCAATGATGATCCAGTCCAGCCCCGTGAAAAGGCCGGCCTTCGCCGGCTCCGCCGCCGCCAGAATGGGGAACATGTGGTTCATGATCTTGATGGGTTCGTATGCGATATGCGTCGTGCTGTATCCGTCTGGATTCGCGAGTCCCGGCAAATTCTACTCGAGCTCGAGAGCGACCACCGACTTGGGCGGCAGCACCACCTCGAGTCTGTCTCCCGCCAGGCGCGCCCCGTCGAATGCCGCGGGCCGAACCGCGTCGGGCTGCTCGAAGGTGTTGTGGGACGTGATCGAGGGGGCGGTGAGCACCTGCCCGCGCACCCGGCTCACCCGCGCGCCCTCGAACCTGGCGCTCACGGTGACGGGCGAGTTCGGGTTCAGATGGCAGAGCGTGATGTGCACGCGGCCCTGGGCATCGCGCGACGCCGACGCGCTCACGGCCGGGATCGCCTCCGCCCCCAGCCGATACTCGCCCGCCTCAAGCTCAATCGGCACCAGGGTGGCGTCATGATGCGGCCGAAACATCGCGAACACATGATGCGTCGGCGTCCGAATCATCTCCGCGCCCCGCGTGAGAATCATCGCCTGCAGCACGTTGATCGTCTGCGCGATGTTCGCCATCTTCACCCGGTTGCAGTGCTGGTTGAAGATATTGAGCGTCACCCCCGCCACCAGCGCGTCCCGCAGCGTGTTCTGCTGATAGAGAAAGCCCGGATTCGTCCCTGGCTCGACCGCGTGCCATGCCCCCCATTCGTCGACGATCAGCGCCACCCGCTTCTGCGGATCGAATCGGTCCATCACCTCGGCATGCTTGACGATGAGCTCCTCGATCCGCAGCGCGCTCCGGAGCTGATGAAACCAGTCCGCCTCGTCGAACCAGGTCGCTGACCTCGAGTTCCGGCCGGAGCCGCAGTAGTAATGCAGGGCCAGCCCCCACATCTGGCGCCCCGCCTGCTGCATCAGCACCTCCGTCCACCGGTAATCCCCGCCGCTGGGCCCACATGCGATCTTCGAGATCCGGTTCCCGCCGAAGTTCCGCACATAGGTGGCATAGCGCCGATACTGGTCCGCATAATACTCGGGCGTCATGTGCCCGCCGCATCCCCAGTTCTCGTTCCCCACGCCGAAATACGTCAGCTTCCAGGGCTGATCCCGTCCGTTCTCCCGGCGCAGGTTCGCCATTGGGCTCTGCCCGTCAAACGTGATGTACTCGACCCACTCCTGCATCTCCCGAACGGTCCCGCTCCCGACGTTGCCGCAAATATAAGGCTCGCACCCGAGCTGGCCGCATAAGTCGAGAAACTCGTGCGTCCCAAAATGGTTGTTCTCGACCACCCCGCCCCAGTGGGTGTTGATCATCGACGGCCGCCCCGCCCGCGACCCGATCCCGTCCTTCCAGTGATACTCGTCGGCAAAACAGCCGCCCGGCCATCGCAACACCGGAATCCCGATCTCCTTGAGCGCCGCCACCACGTCGTTCCGGATCCCCCGCGTGTTCGGAATCGGGCTCTCCTGCCCCACCCAGATCCCCTCGTAGATGCACCGCCCGAGATGCTCGGCAAAATGCCCGTAGATATGCCGGCTGATCTTCTCCTGGCCAGCCCCCGCCCGGATCACCAGCCGCGCTGTGCTGGAAGCCGCCGCTCCCGCAGAAGGGGCCGCCTCCCCTGCCACCATGGAAACCCCGCTTCCAGCCAGCAGCCAGCCGATCCAAAGGGAGTGGATGTTCATGGCTGATATTTGACGGGAATCGACACTCCAATCAAGAGCGAAAAAGCCGCAGTCGGCCCCTCCCGGGTAACAGTCACTTTTGGCGCACGACGAGACACAACTCCTCTTATTTCCCTCCCCCCGCGAGGATCGAGCGGGGGCCAGCCCCTCACCGGTCCGCGACCAGCCGGAAAAACCGGTCCTGATCCGGCGCAATCTCCTCCGAGTGCGGCGACGAAGGCGCCGGCTCGAGCCGTGTCCATGGCCCTGTGATGGCGGATGCCCACTCCAATTGCCCCGCACCGGTCCACTCGAAGGCCACCCGCCCATCAGCGACCGCCAGCGGCCCGAACTGAGGCGCCGGGAACACCGTGTCCAGCCGCAGCACACCCAGATATGTAAAGTGATACGGATTGTTGTTCTTGGGAGTCGGGGCGAGGCTGACGGTGATCTCGTGCGAGGCGTTGGGGATGATCCCCGTGACACGGGCCGTGTTGGTGATGTTGTCGGCTGCGTTCAAGGCCGCGAAACCCGTGTTGGCGCCCGCGACCGTGTAGCCGGTCTCCCGATTGTCGCCCGCGCCCGTGCGCGACGCGTAAAAGGTCAGATCGTATCGGGCGGCCGGATCCAAACCGGTGAGCTTGAATCTCGGGAAGACATCGGAGGAGCCGCCCCAGCTCTCCGTGTTGCCGAAGAGGGAATCCCGCGTCGCATTGCGGGGCAGCAGCGCCCAGGTGGTGGCGCCGCTTTCATTGGCCCCGGTGAACCGGCTCAGCATGACCAGCCCGATCGTCGTCGGCATGTTGGCAGCGTTGACCAGATTCGTCAGGCGGCCGGTTGATGTGCCGCCCACCGCGGAGGTGACGTTGTTCCATGCATTGATCGGATCGTCGTTGGGCGGCGGTCCTTTGCCGGTGATGCTCCCGCCGCCGAAGTCGAACAGCAAGGCCCCGCCCGCCGGATTCTCCTGGGAGGGTGTTACCCGGAGGACGGCGTTGCTGCTGGTCGCGTGGAAGACGAGGTTGCTCACCTGGACCGAATACACCGCGCCGTCCATGTTCGTGGCCGCCGCCGGGATCGCATAGGTGAACCCGTGGGCGTCGAGGATCGGGATCCCGTTGCTGAACCATTGCACGAAGTAAGGCCGCGAGCCCTCGACCGCCGCCTCAAACGAGGCCGGCATGTGCTCGGGCACGGTCTGGCTGAGCGGCTGCAGCGTAAACACGATCGGATCCTGCGGCGGCAGAGCATCCATGCGCATCGCTCCCAGGTAAGTGAAATGATGGCTGCTATCGTTGCCGGGGCCGGGCGCCACGCCGATCGTGATCTCGCCCGAGGCGTCCGGCGTAATCCCATCCACCTGGACGGTTCCATCGGTGTTGTCCACGGGATTCAGCGCCGCAGAAATCGAGCTCGATCCCGTCACGGCATAGAGGGTCTCGCGGTTGTCGTTCACGCCCAGACACGAGGCGTAAAACTCGAACCGATAGGTCCGCGCCGGATCCAGGCCCGTCAGCTTGAATCGCGGAAAGACATCGGCCGAACCGTTGAACCATTCGGTGTTCCCGTAGAGGGAGTCGCTCGAGGCGTTTGCGGGCCAGCGGGCGGCCTGGGCCGTTCCAGCCCGGCTGGCGCCGTTGAACCGGCTGAGCATCGCCAGGCCGATCCCCGTGGGCGCGTTGAGCGCGGTCACAAGGTTCGTCAGCCGTCCCTCGGACGATCCGCCCACGGCTTCGGTCACGTTGTTCCAGGAATAGGCGGGATCGTTCGGAGCGGCGCCTCGATCGGTCATCGCGCTGGCGGGGCCGAAGTCGAACAGGAGCGATTGCACGCCCGTCTCGCTCGATCCGCGCACAGTCTCCCACGCGGCGTCCTCGAGAATCGCGGGGGATACGCTCAGCCCCAGGTTCAGCCCCGACACCAGCGGGTGAGACGACAGGCCGTGGGGGCTGACGCCGTAGACGACGCTGTAGATGACGCATGCCGCCAAATAATAGCCGTTGTTGCTGCCATGGTAGTTGTCGCTGCCGAACAGCGGGATGAACATCGGATGCGAGGCGGGCAGCAGGCCCCCGGCGTTCTCCCACGCGGTGCCCACCGGCGCCACCACCACGGGCGGATTCGCCGGATGCGCCGCGATCAAGGAGTCCGCCAGACCATGGTAGTTGGCTCGCAGCTCTGCCTGGAACTCGGCCGTGCTCGCAAAGCTGGTTGGCGTCGAGACCCCCGTGATCAGCGCGTGCGCCGCCGCACGCGACCACGTCTCGAACAGCACCACGCGCGTCAGCGGGTGGTTGGTCATGATCTGCCGGTAGAGCAGCGTCCCATAAGTGTAATGGTCGGCCACGCTCCCGCTGGCCAGGTGGGTGGGCTCGGTGCTGTAATTCTGCAGCACGACGTGGGTCCACGGCTGCGACTGGATCGCCGTCTGCGTGGCCGCATCCTGGCTGTGGTACTGGAAATCCTTCCCACCGGCTGCGGCCATGAGGACGGCCGGATCCGGATGCCCGCCCGCTTGGGCCAACCGGTCGAAGATCCCCGGCACGCCTCCGCCCCCGCTCCCGATGGTAAAACTGTTGCCGATGAAGAGGACCCGGTTCTGCGCCAATACGGCGCCAGCCCCCAGCCCGGCCGACAGGAACAGCCCCACGATAAGGGCCCGAACCATGTGTCTGGCACTCTGCAGTTCCATCATTCGAACTCTTTCTCCAATTCAAGGCCGGCTCACGGCATGGCCCGGCTCGCCCTCGCTCCAAAACAAACCGGCTCACGAAAGCCGGGAAGGCCCGGCTTTCGTGAGCGATGATCTCAGACCCGGCAACGACTGGATGCCGCTACGGTTTGAGCCGATAGAACCGGCTGGCACCCGCCACGATCTCCTCCTCGTAAGGCGAAGTGGGCACGGGCTCGATGGTTGTCCATTGCCCATCGAGGGACGAAGCGCGTTCCAGCTGGCCTTCCCCAGTCCATTCCAGCTTGATTTTTCCGTTGGCGATGACCGGCTGCATGAACTTCAACGGCGCCGTATACGGCGAGACCCGGAGCACCCCCAGATAGGTGAAGTGATGGGCTTCGTTGTTTCTCTCGGTGGGCGCCATGCTGATCACGATCTCGCCCGCTGCGCTGGGCGTTATGCCTTCGACCGCGACGGTCTTGTCGATGTTGTTCGACGCGTCCAGGACGGCGAGGTTCGTCGTTGCGCCCTCGACGGTGTAAAGGCATTCCCGGACATCGCTCACCCCCATGCGCGAGGCGTAGATCGTCAGGGTGTATTTCCGGGCCGGATTGAGCCCGGTCAGCTTGAAGCTGGGGAAGATGTCCGTCACTTCGTTCCAGAGCTCGGTGTGCCCGTAGAGCGAGTCCCGCGTCGCCTTCTGCGGGAACAAGGTCGAAGCCAGGGTCCCATTGTTGTTGGCGCCGCTGAACCGCCGGATCATGACCAGGCTGACTGGCGTCGGGACGCCGTGCACGGACACGACATTGAGCAGCTGCCCGGAATCGGACGTGCCCACGCTGGTGATGTTGTTCCAGTGGTTCTCGGGGTCGTTCTCCGGCGCAGCGCCGATCTGTGTGGTTTGGGCGCCGTCGCCGAAATCGAACAGCAGCTCCTGGTCTTCAAAGGGGATCACGTCCCCGGTCAGGCTCGTGTTCGGCGCGATGACGTTGCCCGCAAGATCCGTCACGTTGTTGATGACGACCGTGAACGCGCCGGTGAGGGGCTCCGGCAGCGTGAGCGTCACCGTCAGGCCGTCGGTGCTGAGCTCTGCCAAGGCCGCGACGGCTCCGCCGTTGATCCGGTAATTGTCGGTGCTGCAGGCGGTCCAGTACTCGACCGGCTCGTTGTAGTTGACCTGCACGGTCGTCCCGCCGTAGCTCGCCGCTTTCAGGGCCACCGGAGGATTGTTGTCGCTCAGCACTGTCAGCACCGCGTTCGTGCTCGTGACACCGTAGAGGAGGTTGCTCACTGTCACCGAGTAAGTGAAGCCGCTCATCCACAATTCCGCCGCTGGGATCGTGTAGCTGGGCTGTGTCGCGTCCGGAATGACGATCCCGTTCTCGTACCACTGGAAGATGTGCGGCATCGATCCGCTGACCTCGCAGGTGAACGTCGCCGGCTTCAGCTGCACGACGCTCTGGCTGGCCGGCTGCTTGACGAAGGAGAGGGGCGTCTGCGGCACCACCTCGTCGATTCTCAGCACCCCTAGGTAGGTGTATTTCACCGAGTTGTTGTTGTTCTCGGTCGGGCCGATGTCGATCGCGATCGCGCCCGACGCGTCCGGAACGACATCTGCCACCGACACCGTGTTATCGACGTTATTCGCGGCGTCCAAAGCGACGAAATTGGTGCTGCTGCCGACGACCGTGTAACCGGTTTCGCGGTTATCGCTGGCGCTCATGCGGGACGCGTAAAAGGTCAGCGTGTACTTCGCCGCGGGATCCAGATCGGTCAGCTTGAAGGAAGGGTAGATATCGGTGAGGCCGCTGTGGTTCCCGGTGTTGCCGAACATCGAGTCCCGGGTGGCATCGGCGGGATAGATCGTGGACGCCTGCGTGCCGCTCTCGTTGACCCCGTTGAACCGCCGGACCATGACCAGATCGATGGTGCTGGCCGTGTTGATCGTCGAAACCAAGTTGGACATCGCGCCCGTATCCGTCTGCGCGGTGGCATTAGGCAGATTGTTCCAGTAGTTGGCCGGATCGTCCGGGGCGGGCCCGTTCAAGGTCGTGTTCGCCCCCCCAAAATCGATCAGGTATGTCTGCGCCGGAACCGAGACGCTGGCCAGGACCAGCGCCGCCGCCAGCCACGATAGCCCACGCGCGCCCGTCCCCGAACGCCCCAATCTCCTCGAGCCCAAGGCCCCGCCAATCATTGCGGACCGATTTCCACCCAGGTCAACGAACATTCTTTTCATAATGATTACGCCTATATTCTTTATTCACCGACATTCGAGTCGAGTATGACCCCCGGTCGATTTCAGTGACAAGGTGAAAGTCTGCGCACTCCGCTGCGCGGGCGCGACAGGACAAAATTCTTCCGCGCTTGTTGCGGCCGGTCGCAGTGGGGCAATCGTCCGCAGTCTTCTCCCTCCCCTCCGCGGCAGTGGAGGGGAGGGCCGGGGAGAGGCGGACGTTGGAACAATCCCCTCTCCCTGCGCCCTCCCCCCGCTCGTCCCTCGCGGGGGGAGGGAAAGAGGACAAGGCTTCCCAGTGACGAGGAAGTGGCGGCACGCCGGGTAGCCAAGCAGCACGCTCGACAATCGCTTCCAGACGGCGTGCCGGGCGACCGCTTTCAGACGACGTGATGGGCAACGGCTACCAACCGGCGTGCTGGGCAACCGCTTCCAGGCAGCGTGGTAGGTCACTTGCACCCCGTTAGCCGATTGTCTTCTCCCTCCGCGGCAGTGGAGGGGAGGGCCGGGGAGAGGCGGTCGTTGGAACAATCCCCTCTCCCTGCGCCCTCCGCTCGATCTCGCGGGGGGAGGGAGTCGGCCCGTTCATCATTCCATCATTCGCCATTCCGTCTCCTGCTCGGTGGCGCATCTCACTCGGGGCTTGAATCCCGCGGCCGCCCGGCAGGCATCGCGGCCAGAGCCGGTGCAGGCGTCGGTTACTTTCGTCCCGGCGCGTTCGGGGCGGCGGCGATGGTCACCGCCAGCCGCGCTCGAGCCTCTTCATACGCCTCGGGATCTTTCCGCCACTCGCATGGAAGGGCGATTGCGCCGTGCTGGCGGTGGAATCGGGCAACAACCGGCTCGAGTCGAAGCTGCGAGCTGATCACAGGGAAGTGCCAAACCCCAGAGCACTAAGCCGTCTTGGTTGCTCCACCCCACTAACTTGGCCCAGCTCGCCGTCTCGCCGCCACCGCCTGCTACATGATTCGCCTCGGTGCATGGGTCTCAATAGAAGGGTCTCAATAGAATGGAAAGGTAATCGTACACTGAGCGTATGCCCCCTGATAGGCATTCCAAGTCTGATTTGAGGGGCCGTTCGTCACGTTACTGATCGAGACCGAAGCGGTGTTCGGCGGGTCTGTTCCCACGTTAAGCGCCACGATCTTGAGGGTGTTATGCCCGCGATTAAGCCAGACTTCGATGCTCGTGCCGGACTTGGTCAGGGTGTGGTTACCGAGCCTCTTCGCGCCGTTGACGTACAGGTCAATGATGTCGCCGTCCTCAGCGGCGTTGTCCCATACCCGGATGGTGACCAACTGACTGCTAACGGTGACGTTGCCGGCACCACTACCCTCCGGCGGCGGAGGCGGTGGCGTATCGACAACTGACACCGTCCGCGAAGCGCTGGCCGTTTGGCCGAACTGGTCGGTAACCGTGCAGGCGACGGTGTAGGCGCCAGCACTGCTGCGGCTGAAGCTGGCCGAGCATTGCTTGCTCGATGAGGAATAGCTGCCTCGCGACGCGCCCGACCAGTTGAAACTGGCGGTCGAGTAGGCCTTCCAGCTTTCCGGGTCGGATACCGTTGCGTAGAACGTGCCGCTCTGCCCAGTGTAAAGCGAACCCGGTCCCGAAATGCTCAGTGCGGGCGGAGGCGGCGTCAAGACAGCCAGGAAGAAATCCGCCCGCACGACTTCATTATTCTCTGGATCATGCAGCGCGACCCAGAGATCCTCGTTGATTGGCATGTCTGGAGCTGTATAGGTCGCCTCAACGACGATCTGGCCCGTAGCGCGATCGTGTTCGACCTTATGGTTGGAGAGCGTCCCGAGAATGAGGGTATCCCAAAAGACGCTGACTCCGTTTTCGTACGTCTGGCCAGAGAGCAACTCGGGTGCTTCGGGCCAGAGGTCGAAATCGATGAAGTTGGCTTTGAGATTCACAGGGCGGGTGCGATACACCGCAATCCGATTGGTATTGCTGCTGGTCGGCGTGCGGAAGTCCAGAGTCGGCGGATCTGGCCGGTTGATGACCCGAAGATCCCATTCGATTTGCCGGCTGTTTCTCTCCGCGTCGGCGATGCACAGCAGGGGACGCCGCCGGTGCAGGCCACGTCCTCGGAGCAATTCGTCCCAACCTGGAAAGAGCCCTTGGTCGTAATGGGCAATGTCGGTAGCGACGGAATCCCACCAGTCCACCGGGGTCCAGCGAATCCACTGGTCACCCCGGATCGGTTGTGGATAGCGATATTTGAAAGGCCCGGCCTCTACCGTGACGGTGTAGTCCCGGTGATGTTTACCGTCGGCCGGTGTGAACAGCGACTTCAACTCCAGCGCGTACTCAACATCCTGGCGCGCCTCCGAGGGGGGGGCAACGCCGGTCAGCGTCGGGCCGAGAGGCCAGGGTCGGATCTCCGTTTCGTCCTTGCGCGACACGTTCCGGCCGTCCGTCCAGGTGACCTTGGCGGAAACGCGGTCGCCGGGTTCGAGACCGAGCCCCTCGATATCGAAGGGCACGGTGAATTCCTGGTAGGCATCCAGGCCAGCGCTGAGGAACCGTTCCCAAGTCAGATCGCCCTTCTTGATATCCTGCTCGTTGTGGTAGACCACGGGCGTGTCGCCGTCGCGGCGCTCCTGCACGGTGGTCTTGACGCGGATGGTGTTCTGCCGTTGGTCGAACTCCGCGCCGCCCGCGACTGTTGTGGGCGTCTCGAAGGTGATTTCCTGGGTGATGTAGAACGTGCGCGAACCGACTTGCACCTTGAAGCAGCGAGTGTCGATGCACTTCCGATAAAGCAAGTTGTAGAGTTTTATGTAATCGACGACGAAGCCGCCCTGCGCGATTTGTTCCAGCACCGTCTCGCTATTCGCCGTGGCGATGTCCTGGAGCCACTGCAACGCCGAGAATCCGCGCGACAAGTGTTCGAGGTACTTCGCCCCGGTGCTGTCCGCTGGAATACCGCCCCAAGCCTTGATGGTCAGGTTCAGGGTCCCGTCTTTCTGCCTCAGTTCCGCCTTCTCGAGTTCTTTCTCTTCGGTGGTGTGGAGGTACCACGCGGAGAAGTGATCGGTCTCGATGCGCAGCACAGAACCCGTCTCCGGCTGCGCGGTGGCTGTCGTCGAGGTCCACTCCCCGGCGGCGTAGGCGAAGCGCAGGTGCCCGATCAAGTCTTCGGCGCCTTCCGGCAAGGCCAGCGGGCGGCGCAAGATCACCGGCGCGTCGAACACCGCGCCATGCGGGAGCAACGACAAGATGCGACCGGAGGCGGCGAGTGGGGATGGCTCTGGGCATTCGGCCAGCGCCAGCCAACGGGTGCCGGTGAACGACGCCGGCGGCACGGTGAGCCTGTCGCCGAAGAACTCGAGGTCAGCCCCGGTACCGCCCTCGACCCGCCGCGCCAGCAGCGCAAGCGAGCGACTGAAGCGGCTTTCCTGACCGGCGCGAAGGCTGGTGACCACGAACTTGATCGGGTGGCCATCCGTCGGTTCGATCCCCCCCAAGCGGCATGCCGTCAACAAGGATGAATTCAGTCGCACAAAGCCCAGACCGTCCAACCGGTCGGCGTACACGTGGTAGCCTTCGACGTGCGGGGAATCCGCCGCCATCCAGGTCAACTCGATCGTCTCACCGTCCAGGTCGGCGGCCAACAAGGTGGGCGGTCGGAGGGCGTCATCGTGGGGATCCGCAGGAGAGGTGCCGGCGGAAACCTCGAGTCCGTCGCCTTCTCCGCCGCCGTCGCTATCCGACCGGAGCGGGTCGGCGCCCTGAGCGGTCTCGGCGCCGTCGGTTAATCCGTCGTCATCCGTGTCGAAATCGAAGGGGTCCGTGCGGGCGGCAAACTCGTCGCGGTGGGTGAGTGTGTCGCTGTCCGGATCCAGATCCGCGTCATCCGTCATCTCGTCTGTGCCCCAGGCATGTTCCCAATCGTCCGGGAGTCCATCGCGGTCGCGGTCCGCTGCGCCGTAGGCCGCGACGCGCATACTGTTCGCGCTTCCGCCATTACGGCCCAGGGCGTCGATAGCCTCGACGCGATAGCTGAAGAGGGTCCCGTTGGCGGGCGTGGAATCGAGATAACTGAGATCGTCAACCGCCCCGGTCGCTAAAGTCTCCGCGAATCGGACGGCGCTGCCGGGATACCGATAGATCCGGTAGCCGGTCGCGCCAGCTACGGCTTCCCATGTTAGTCGGACTTGGCCGTCGCCCGGAACGGCGGAGATCAGGCGAACCGCCTGCAACGTGGCTCCGGGGATCGCCACCAGATCGTCGGAAGGCGGTCCTTCCAGGCCATTGAGCCCGAGGGCCAGGAGGCGGTAAGTGTACGGGACACCGTTTTCGAGGCTGCGATCCCAGTAATGGTGTTGCAGCGGCGCCACGTTGAGCCGGCGGAATTCGGGATCGCCCGGTTCGGCCCTGTACAGGTTGTAGCCCAACAACTCGTCATCGGCAAACCGCGCGTCCAGCCATGACAGGTGCGCGAAACTATCACCCACGTTCACGGTAATGTCCTCCACCGCGGCAGGCGCGACAGAATGCACGGTGATCGGCAGCGTGATACGGGTTGTGTGACCGGCATGGTCGGCGACCCTGGCCGTGACCTGGTACACGGCGTCGGTCGCGAACACACGCTGCACGTTCTCGCCCTGAGCATCGAAATCGCCGTCACCGGCAAAATCCCACTCGACGACGTGGGGTGGCTCGCCGCCCGTGACGTTGGCGGCAAACGCCACTTCCAGCGGGGCGACGCCGTGGACCTGCGAGGCGGAAACGGTCAACTTGGGATAGATGCCCACATGCATGCGGAGGATGCTGAGCACATCGAAGGAGCTGATCTGTCCGTTGCCGTCGTAATCCGCAGCAAGCGCCTGGGCCCGCGTGCCGGGCGATTCGACCCGGGCGGCGAGGTTCAGCGCCTTGATTGCGTCGAGCATGTCAATCACGCCGTCGCCGTTGACATCGTGGGCAACCGCTGGCTGGGCAAGGGCTGAACTCACCACCGGCCCGGCGGCGAACAACAACACGATCATCAGCAACACCAGCCAGAGCCGCGGTGGACTTTGTGAATACTTGCGGGAAGAACTGTCGGTGCGATCGAAACCGAAAGAATTCAACCCGGATCTCGGGCCTGACCTCTGGGTTCCCCCGCGGGGCGGCTGGGTCTTCGCTGTTGCTTCCTTCAACTTCAGGAGGCTGCTACAAGTCCGTCGATGAGGACGAGAATCAGGTCTTGGCAGCGGAGGGGGGAGGCAGTGGGGTTTGTCGAGGCGCCTTATGCAAAGACCGCTGGTATGCATGGCGGGAGAATACGGGCCTTCAAATCGCGAAGCCACAATAAAACACCTTGAACTGCCGCTTCCGTTTAGTCAGTCTTCTGCAAGTCAAAGCTCTGGAATCACAGCTCGCGCATGAAAGCACATTCCCTCCTGATCCCTCGGTCGCTGGCATCTTGCATCTTGGTGACCACGGTTGCCGCCTGCGGCTTCGCCGCCGAGGTGATGTTGCCCCTGCTGGAGAACGTGCCGGGGACGCGGCTGACGGCACCGTTGTCGCTGGTGAGCACCAGCAGCGTAAACGCGGCCGATTTCACGATCGAGTATGACGCGGCGGTGGCGCGGGTGGAAGGGGTGCGGCTGGGCGAGTTGACAGCCGGCTGGCTGCTGGCAGCGAACACGAACACGCCGGGACGATTGATTGTGTCGATGCTGGGGCTGGGGTCGGCCAACGGGCCGGGGGTGCTGGCGGAGTTGGACTTTCGCATTTTGGAGAGTGCCAGCATTGGAAGCACGAGTGCGGTGGTGTTTGCAATGGCCCAGCTCTACTCGGGATCGGGCAGTGTGGTCACGACGTTTCGGAACGGGGCGATTGTGGTGGCAGACCCGGCGCCGCCGGCGGCGGTGACGCAGTTGCGGGCAGTGGATACGCCGCTCGATGACGGGGGGAGCATCACGTTATCCTGGGTGAAGTCGGCGGATGATGGGGCGGGGGCCAACGATGTCACCGGCTATGAGGTCTTGCGGGCCGAGGCGGCGGAGGAACCGTTTGTTCGGGTGGCGCTCTTGCCGCCGGGCGCACAAGCCTTCACCAATGACCCGGCCAGCGGGCCGGCGCCGGTGGACGGGCTGGATTACTATTACAAGGTCACGGCGCTGGACACAGTGCATGCCACGCCCAGCGAGGTGGTCGGACCAGTGCGGTCCAGCGTGTTGAAGGCGGGCATTTTCTCGCCGGTCGAAGCAGCCTTGGTGCGAGAGGTGGCGCCCCTGATCGGGACGGTCCAGGCAAGCACCCTGCAAAGCTGGACCCTCGAGTTTGCCGCCGGGTATTGGCCTTTGTCCGACGCTGAATACATTCCCCTCCGGTTTGCGACCGGGGCGGAATCGGTGGCCAATGCCTCGTTGCTGCCGGCGGGTTGGAGCGGGTGGGACACCACCTGGCTGGCGGACGGGCAATACACCCTGCGCATCCGAGCCTATCAACAGGATCTCAGTTCGGTGTTCGTGTATCGAACCGTGTGGGTAGACAACACGGCACCGCCGGCGCCGCTGGTGGTGCTGGCCGCGCCCGCCGGCTATGGCCCGTTCTGCAAGAACGGGGATGTCCTCACCTTCACCGGCACCGGCGAGCCGGGCACAGTCGTCGACGCCGCGTTCCTGATCGGCCCGGCCGAGGAAGCGCTGCAGGACGTGACCACAAACCTGAGCGTCAACATCGTGTCCGGGGCCATTGCCGGCCACGCCACGCTGCCCGCCACCGGCACCGCGACCGTCCGGCTCGAGCTTCGTCTGCGGGACGCCGCCGGCAATCTCTCGCCCTGGCAGGTGAGCAATCCCCTGACGGTGGACAACGCCCCACCCGCCGCGCGCTTTGTGGACCCGGACGGGCAGGTATTCGTGAACCGGATGCCGGTGGATTGCCTGATCCAAGCGGACGACCCCCGCAGCGGGGTGAACGACGTGCAGGTGCGGGTGAACAATCAGGCGTGGCAACCGGCCACGTGGCTCGGCTCGAACCTCTGGCGCCATGTCTTCAACGCCCCCTCTTCCGGCCTGACCTACACGCTGCACACGCGGGCGACCGACGTGGTGGGCAACGTGCAAACCAGCCTGCACACCTGCCTGATCTCATACAACGTCAACCAGCCGGCCGCCTGGATTCATTTCCCGACCAACGGCTACGACCTCGGCAACGCGCCGACCCTGCCCATCCGGGTGACGGCGCTGGACACGGACGCCGATCCCGACGATTTCGCCTGGTGGCTGGAATACCGGGCGGCGGCCGATGCCATGTGGCTGCCCCTGGCCAACGGCCGCCAGAACCTGACCAATGAACTGGCTTTTGACTGGCCTCACCAGCGGCAACTGCCCACAGGCGATTACATGCTTCGACTGGTGGTCAGCAACCGATTCACACTTTTCGTTCAGCCGACGTGTGAACGATTGCTGCCTCTCGGTGGGCCGCCGGTGATCACCCAGCAGCCCCAGGATCAATTTCAGAGCTACGGCAAGCCCGTGACCTTCACCGTCGCCGCGACCGGAAGCCAACCGTTGACCTACCAGTGGTCGCTGAATGGGACAAACCTGCCGGGAGCTACGGGGTCCAGTTACTCGATCGCAGACTTTCAACCCCAACACCTCGGGTACTACCAAGTAACGTTCAGCAACGTGATGGGCCAAGCGGTGAGCGCGGAGGCGATGCTGGATCCATGGACGCTCTCTCGTGTGTTCGGTTGGGGCGATTCTGATGAGCCTTTTGTGAACTGGCCTAACCACGGACAATGGAGTTCACCGCCGGACTCACTAGGCATTGTCGAACTGGACGCCGGGTGGGATTTCAGCGTTGGCCTGCGAGGCGATGGTTTGCTGTACGGGTGGGGCAATCCTGCAGACGGGCGAACCGCGCCCCCCGCTAACCTCAGCAACGTAGTCCAGTTTTCGGCGTCAGGATCGTTTGCCTTGGCGCTCCGATCTGATGGCCAGATCGTTGGCTGGGGCAAGAACGAAAACGGCGTCATGAATCTGCCATCGGGCCTCACGAACGTGATCCAAATCTCCGCGGGCGGTTGGGGACACGCCCTTGCACTTAGAGCGGATGGAACGGTTGTCGCTTGGGGATACAATGCCGAGGGCCAAGCGACGCCTCCGGCGGGATTACGGGCTGTCGCTTTCGTCGCCGCAGGCTACGCCAACAGCATTGCCCTCAAGTCCAATGGCACCGTAGTCGTCTGGGGCCGCGCTTCACAGGGGTCTCTTAACGTTCCGGCAGGTCTGACAAATGTTGTGCGCGTCTCGGCCGGCGGTGATCACTGCATGGCCTTAACCGGTGATGGCAAGGTGTACTGCTGGGGCAAGAATGCCGAAGGGCAGTGCAATGTTCCCGCTGGACTGAGCAATGTTGCGCAAGTTTCCGCCGGCTCCTTCCACAGCATGGCCCTTAAGTCAGATGGCACCGTCGTTTGTTGGGGTGGCTGGGGTTTTGGCCGTGTACAAGTCCCACCAGGCCTGTCTCATGTCGTGCGCGTTGCGGCGGGTGGGTACCACAGTCTCGCCTTGATGCAAGTCAGACCGCCACTCTGGATACAACAACCGGCAAGTCAATCTTCTATGGTGGGAGCGCCCGTCTTTTTCGCCGCCCGGGCAGTGGGCGGAAAACCACTTGCCTATCAATGGCGGTTCAATGGCGTGGCGTTGGCTGGGCAGACGAACTCGTCGCTCGTGATTTCCAATGTTGGGGCAGCGGCGGTGGGCAATTATGACGTGGTGGTGACCAATGCCTTTGGTGCGATTACCAGTGCCGTAGCGGCGCTGTCCCTGGTCGGACCGCCCGCGATTTACCAGCAGCCTCAGGATCAGGTGGCCTCCAACGCCCCGGTTCATCTGGTGGTGGGCGCGACCGGGACTGAACCGTTGGCCTACCAGTGGTTCCACAATGGCAACCCGCTCCCGCACGCTCAAGCCGCAACCCTCACCATTACTGATGCGCAGATTAGCAATATCGGCTCCTACTTCTGCGCCGTGACTAACGCTTACGGCAGTGCGACCAGCCGGGAGGCAAGAGTCTCCCTGGCGGTCAGAGTCGATTCCACTTTCGACCCCGGTGTAGATGGAATGGTCTCATGCGTTGCAGACCAGCCGGACGGGAAGATACTAGTGGGTGGATATTTCGCCAGTCTGGCCGGACAGACGTGTAACAACTTGGCCCGCCTGAATCCCGACGGCACGTTGGACACCGGGTTCAATCCGGGGGCGAATGACTCTGTGTATTGCCTGGCGGTACAGCCGGACGGAAGAATCTTGGTGGGCGGGGCATTCACCACGTTGGCCGGTCAAGCGCGCAACCGCCTAGGTCGGCTGAATCCCGACGGTACGTTGGACACCGGGTTCAATCCGGCGGCGAATGACTCTGTGTATTGCCTGGCGGTACAGCCGGACGGAGGAATCTTGCTGGGCGGTGCATTCACCACGCTGGCCGGTCAAGCGCGCAACCGCCTAGGTCGGCTGAATCCCGACGGTACGTTGGACACCGGGTTCAATCCGGGGACGAATGACCCTGTGTATTGTATGGCGGTACAGCCGGACGGAAAAATCTTGGTGGGTGGTAATATGATCGTGCTGGGCGGGCAGTTGCGTAACTTTTTGGGCCGATTGAACCCGAACGGCACGCTGGACATCGGTTTCAATCCGGGGGTGAATGGCACTGTGTATTGCCTGGCGGTACAGCCGGACGGAAGAATCTTGGTGGGCGGGGCATTCACCACGCTGGCCGGTCAAGCGCGCAACCACCTAGGTCGGCTCAATCCAGACGGGACACTGGACACGGCCTTCAATCCGGGTGCGAACGCTGGTGTCAGCACCCTAGCTCTGCAAGCCGACGGCAAGATTGTGGCGGGCGGTGTTTTCACCACTTTAGGCGGCCAGAGGCGCGACTACCTTGGCCGCCTGAACCCAGACGGCACGCTGGACACAACATTCAATCTGCTGGCAAATGGCGGCCCGAGTTGTTTAGCGGTACAGGCGGACGGAAGAATCTTGGTGACCGGGGTTTTCGACCAGTTGGGTGGACACATGCGCAGCAGGATTGCCCGACTTGATAACAGCGAACTGGCGACACAGAGTCTCAGTTACGATGGCGGCATCGTCTCCTGGCTGCGTGGCGGGACCAGTCCAGAGGTCTGGCGGACCACCTTCGATCTGTCGAGTGATGGCAACACTTGGGAGTCCCTCGGAGCGGGCACGCGCATTCCCGGTGGTTGGCAACTTGCTGGGATTCTCCTCCCGGACGGCGGCACGATCAGGGCGCGCGGTTTCACAAGCGGCGGAAATCCGAACGGGTCTTGCTGGTTTGTGGAAAGCACGCTGGTGGTTCCGCCGCGGACCCCGCCGTCCATTGTGGCGGGTGATGGCCAGTTCGGGGTGGTGTCCAACGTGTTCGGGTTCAGCGTCAGTGGCGCTGCCGGCCAGGTGGTTGTGGTGGAAGGTTCGTCGAATCTCCTTCAGTGGCTGCCCTTGCAGACCAACGTGCTGGGCGGTGGCCCGTGGTATTTTAGCGATCCCACTTGGGCCACCGTCCCCCAGCGCTTCTACCGCGCCCGGCTGACACCGTGAAATTGGGCATCTCCCGGCGGGACAATACTGCCGTACACGGTCGCAACACGCGGACGATGCCCGGTTTTACGACTTGGTCCCGGCAAGCGACAACCGTAACGCCTTCGGGGTAACAATGGCTCCTGGCGGCAGTTCGTACGATTGCGTTGAATCGCGGATCGCCAGCCGTGTATGCCTCGCCGTATTTTCGGAAAAGAAATCGCTTTGTAGATGGCACGGGAACACGCCGCTAAAACCGGCCATGAAGAACCGCTTTTATCATAGTTATCCTTGCGGAGCTCGGGTAGATGCGTCAAAAACAATGGCAAGGCGGTCTTTCGGGCGGCGCAGGCAGGGCGCGCTGCCTCCATCGCTGGCGTTCGTTTCTTGATCCCCAATGAATTTCTTCTCTTCGTGGTGAAAATTCCTGTGCCCTCTGCTCCGCGGGAAAACACTCTCTGTGTTCTATGGTGAAAGATTTTGGCGCCCCTCCCCCCGCCCTGCGCCCTCCCCCCGCTCGATCCTCGCGGGGGGAGGGAAACAAGAAAAGGCTTCCCGGTGACGAGGAACCGGCGGCGCACCGGGTAGCCAAGCAGCACGCTCGGCAATCGCGTTCAGACGGCGTGCCGGGCGACCGCTTTCAGACGACGTGATGGGCAACGGCTGCCAGACGGCGTGCTGGGCAACTTGCATCCCGTTAGCCGATTGTCTTCTCCCCTCCGCCGCAGTGGAGGGGAGGGACGGGGAGAGCCGGGCGCTGGAACAATCCCCTCTCCCTGCGCCCTCCCCCCGCTCGTCCCTCGCGGGGGGAGGGAAAGAGGACAAGGCTTCCCAGTGACGAGGAAGTGGCGGCACGCGGGGCTGCGAGCATGACGTTTTCAGACAACGCGAAAAGCGACAGGGCGATCCAGCCGACAAGAATGTCGACGCTCCTTCACGTGCGTCTCCGCCATGATCCGATCGCCCCGCGAGGCGCGAGCGGCGGACGTGGTGGCTGGAGGCCGGCGTCCACGGAGTGGCCGCTCCCAATCTTCCGGACCGCGGACGTCCTCGTCCGCAGCAGCCGTCAGCCATTCGCTTTCCCTCAACCACCGGCCGCCGCGCGCCAATCCGTTCGCGCTGCGGGCCAGGAGGCCCGCGCTCCGAGTCCTTCCGGACCGCGGACGTCCTCGTCCGCAGCAACCGTCAGCCATTCGCTGTCCCTCAACCGCCGGCCGCCGCGCGCCAATCCCTTCGCGCTGCGGGCCAGGAGGCCCGCGCTCCGAACCTTCCGGACCGCGGACGTCCTCGTCCGCAGCAACCGTCAGCCATTCGCTGTCCCTCAACCACCGGCCGCCGCGCGCCGGGCTGCAAGCTGTCGGCCATCAACGCGGCGTCCACGGAGTGGCCGCCCTACCTTTCGGCTTTCAGCTTGCAAGGTAGGGCGTGCACTCCGCTGCGCGCCGGGCTGCGAGCATGACGCTTTCAGACAGCGCGAAAAGCGCCAGGGCTCTTATCCGAACCGCCGGGTCAGACGCCAGCGGTCGTAGGAGAGCCGCTGGGCCGATGTCATCCGATCGAAGTCCGGCCCGCCGTCCGGCCGCCGCGGCCACAATTCGGATGCCAGCCCGGCCTTTTCGGCCGGGGGTGCCGGGGCGGCAGGCGCCGCGGAAGAGACGGGCGCACGCTGGGCCAGCCGAGCCGGGACAGGCGGGACCGAAGCCGGAGACGGCAGAATGGTGCGCCGGGGTTCGCCGCCGTAGCTCATGGACGCATCGGTCAGCTCGAGGTCCTTCTCGAGGGGCAGCCGCGGCCCGATCCCGAGCCGCTCGAGGATGGCGTGATAGGCTCGAACTGCTTCCTCGGGCGAGATCTTTCCATCCGTGATCAGCCGCAGCATCTCGATGAACGCCAGCTGATGCTCGGCATGGTTAATCTTCCGGCCGAACAAGGCGACTCGAGCGCCATATTTTTGCGCGTCATGGATGAGCTTGAACGCATCGAGGGTCGTGCCCGCGCTGCCGCCGAGGATGCCCACCACGAGGTTGGGATCGTACTGGGCGAGCTCCTCCATCCGCCGCGGCCCGTGATAGGCGATCTTCAGGAAAAGGGGCCGGCCGGCATCGGTCACCCCAGCCAGGCTGCGAACGATGTTGTCGTTGATGAACTCGCCCAGCCGGTCGGCGGGGACGCCGCTCGGGACGTTCGGATCGAACACCTCGAGGAAGTACCGGAACCCCTTGCGTTCGGCCTCTTCGCGGAACTCCTTGAACGCCGTCAAGGTGGCCCGATCCTGTTCGAGATCGTTGACAAACGTGACCGAGTACAGGCCGAGGTTGGCGCCGGGGAAAGGCGCATCGCCGGGATCGCATTGGACCTGGCCGCACTGGATGTGATCGATCGTGGCACTGCGGAAAGGCTGGGCAGGCTGCTTCAGATACGATCCGTGCCGGACGGCCCAGACATCGGTGGCGTCGTTGGCCCGGGCGGCAGGGGTGACCGGCGAGTCCCGGAACAAGCCTTCCTGGATGGTCAACCGCTCGTTGATGCTGGCCGACATCAGCAGGATGTCCACCAGCTCTTGCCGGGCGACCTCCCGGATGATGTCGAGAAACTCGGGGATGTTCCGGGCGCCGAACTCCTCGCGGGTCCAGACCTCGGGCGAGAATTGCGCCCGGCGCGCTCCCGCGGCGGAGAGGTAATGACGCGGTCCTGGGGCCCGCACGCCGAATGCCATGTCCGCATCCTTGGCGTCGGCGAGGATGAACGTCCTCGAGGCGGGGTTCGCCTTGATCTCGGCCAGCTTGGCATCGAGGGATTTCACGGGCGGGCTCCCGGCCTTGGGGGGCGCGGGGAGGCGGTCGCGGGTGGGGCAAGGTTTCGTCACGGGTCAACCCTGGAGGCGGGCCATGATCTGGTCGGTGATCGCCTGGATGGCGGCCTCGGCAGCCGGATCAGGGCCCGGAGCGCCGGCGGCGGATCGAGGCGGGACCTGGCAGACGACGCCGGGGCGCCAGTCGCGGTTGTCGCACAGCTCGCATTCCTTGAGGCCGATGCGGCGGTCGACCACGCCCATCTTCTGCTTGATGGCGAGCAGCTCCTGGAGCTGGCCCGGCGAGAATGTCCGGGGCTCGCCCCCGAGCTGGGTGGTGACAACCACCGTCCGGCAGTAGGCCTCGATAATCTCCATCTTGAAATAGGCGTCTTCGACCCCGAGATGGCTCCAGGCAACCACGCCGTGGTTGGCCATCAAGATCGTGTTGTGCTGGCCTGCCAGGGATGCCACCTGCCGCCCCATCTCCGGCGTCCCCGGCGTGAAATACGGCGCAATGCCGACCTCGCCGCAAAACACCTCCATCTCCGGAATCATGCAGGTCGGCGGCTTCACGTTCGAGACGGCAAAGGCGGTGGCGTAAGGGGGATGGGCATGGACGCACGCCTTGGCCTTGGGCTGGGCCTGGAAGATCTGCAGGTGCATGAGGATCTCGCTGGTGCGCTTCCGGGCGCCCGCCGCCTGGTTGCCTTCGAGGTCGACCAGGCACATGTCCTCGGGCTGCATGAACCCCTTCGACACCAGCGTCGGCGTGCACAGGACCCATCGGTCCGTCAGCCGGATCGAGATGTTGCCGCCGTTTCCATCCACATAGGCCCGCTGCCACAGCCGCCGTCCGATGTCGCAGATCTGGCGCTTGAGCCCCTCGATCTCGGGCGAGCGGAACAGCCGCTCCGCCTCGGATTCGCTCGCGGCCCGGCCAGCCGCCGCCGATGAGCTCGAGCGGGCCGGGACGGGCGCTGGGCGGCTGCCGGACTCGGCATGCTCGCGCAGGAGATCCCGCGCCGCCGGCGTGTAGATCGCCTCGGCCGGCAATGCGGCTGGATCGGCGCCCGAGCGCAGCCAGTTCTCGACATCCTTGACGCTGACAACAGTCTTCATGGCATCGGGTGGTAATACACGTTGGAAATCAAAGCGCCGTTGATCGCATCGACAGGCGTGGGCTGCTCGAACGGCATGGCCGCCTCGCGGCCTTCGACAAAGCCGATCAGATCGCCAGGGGCGCCGCCGAGATCGTCGTAAACGACAAGGCTGGGCTCCCGGCTCACCGCGGCCGCCCCGGGCCTGGCCGACAGATCGTCGCGCCCGAGCGGGCTGACGATGAGCCAGCGCGCTCCCTGGAGCGAGGGCACCGCCTGGCTCAAGGTGACCCGGCCGATGACCCGCCCCAGCCTCATGCGATCTCCCCTCGAGGGCGGGCTGGGTCGGCGGCCGGGGACGGTTCGTCGACGATGGCGACGATCATCATGCGCGCCGGGCTGCGCGGATCTTTGACGGCCTGGCGCGCGGCCAGGCCGTCGGTCGAGACGACGACGCGCTGGTGCAGGCCGGCGCCGAGCGGGTCCAGGGCGACCACGGGCGTCCCCTCGGGCTGGCCCGCAGCGCCGATCGGCTGGCAGATTGCCAGCCGCCAGCCCTCGAAGCTCGGATGTTTCCGAGTCGAGATCACGCTGCCTTCTGTCCGCGCGAGCATCATGCCTGACCCTTAGAAAATGCGGAGGTTATCGACCATGACGCAGCGCCGGACGCGCGTGAAGGTCTTCGGGCTGGTCACGCCCTCGCCGGTCGGCGTGGCGATCGAGAAGCTCGGATACCCCTCGCCCCCGTTGCCCAGCCCGGCCAGGCAGGAGCCGTTCTTGATGAACAAGGTGGTGTTCAGCGCCTTGGCCATCGCGGTCATGTGGCTGACATTGTGCGAGTGAATGATGGCCGTGTGCCGGTATCCGTGCTCGGCCGCCCGGGCGGCCTCGATCCCCGCCGAAACGGTCGGGACCCGGACCACCGGGACGAACGGCATCATCTGCTCCTCCTGGACGAACAGGTGGTCGGCGCCGGTCTCGCCCCACAAAAGCTCGGTGCCCGCCGGCACGTTCGCCCCAGCCATCCGGGCCAGCAGGGCCGCATCCTTGCCGATCAGCTCCTTGTTCACGGTCGCATGCGGGCATCCGGCGCCCTGGCCGGCGGGGAACACGAACGCCTCGCGCGTGAGGCGATCGATCTGAGCCGAATCGAGGCGCGCGGCGCCCTGGCGCTGGAGCGCCTCCATCAGCCGGCCCGCCACGCTCTCCAGGACAAACACCTCCTTCTCGCCAATGCAGAGCAGGTTGTTGTCGTAGGCGGCGCCCTGGATGATGCAGCGGGCGGCCCGATCGATGTCGGCCGTGTCGTCCACCAGCACCGGCGGGTTGCCCGGCCCCGCGCAGATCGCGCGCTTGCCGGCCTGCATCGCCGCCTTCACCACGCCGGGGCCGCCGGTCACGCACAGCAGCCGCACCTGATCGCTCGCGCAGATCGCCTTGAACGACTCGAGCGTGGGCGGATCCACGATCGCGATCAGGTTCTCGATTCCAAGCTCGCGGAAGATCGCCTCGTTGTAGACTCGAGCGGCCATCGCCGCACAGCGATAGGCGCCCGGATGCGCGTTGAACACGACCGCATTCCCCGCCGCCACCATGTTGATCACATTGCAGCTCAAGGTCGGGATCGAGTGCGTCGAGGGCGTGATCGCGCCGATGACGCCGAACGGGGCGAACTCCTCGAGCGTGATCCCGTGGTCCCCGCTGAAGCCGTCCGGGCACAGGGATTCGATGCCCGGGACCGCCTTGAGCCCGAGCAGTTTCTCGATCTTGTGGTCCAGGCGCCCGATCTTGGTCTCCTCGAGCTCGATGCGCCCCCACTCGGCTGCGTGGGCCGAGGAGAGGGTCTTGACGATCTCGATAACGCGCGCGCGTCCGGCCATGCCCTGGGCCGAGAGCTTCTCGAACGCCTCGGCGGCGGCGCTGCAGGCTTCTGTAGCGTCGCTGAACACTCCGAGCCGGCGGCCGCCCGAGGGGGCGGCGGACGGCCTCGAGACGGCCGGGGGCGCCGGGGGCGCGGCGGACGATCTCGGGGGCGGCGCGGGCTGGGGCGCCGGCGCCGCAGAAGGCTTGCCCAGCCGCCCGAGCACGTCCTCGACGACCTCGCGGATCAGGGTTTCGTTGATGCTGGGATTGTTCATGGCACGAAAGCGGTTCAGGCGGATCGAGCGCTGTAAATCTGGCGACCGAGGACATCGACCGAATCGACGATCCCGATGATGACGGCGTCGACGGGGGCCTCTTTTAGGTTGGGGGCGAGGCGGGCGCTGCTCCCCTGGCAGAAGATCACCAGCTCGCCTTGGCCAGCCCCCACGCTGTCCACGGCCACAATGGTGTTGACCCCGGGCCGAAATCGGGTCGGATCCCGGTCGTCGACCAACTGGGGGCGCAGGATGAGCAGCTTGCGGCCGCTCATCGAGGCGTCCTTCTTGGTGGCCACCACGGAGCCTTCCACCCGTGCCAGGAACATAACCTTACTTGGCTTGGGGTTTCCGCGGCAGCACGGCATCCACGTCCGCATGCGGGCGCGCGATGACATGGACGCTCACCAGCTCGCCGCCGATCGCCTTGACGGCCTGGGCGCCGGCGTCGGTCGCCGCCTTGACCGCGGCGACGTCGCCCACGACCACCGCCGTGACGAGGGCGTTGCCGACCTGGGTCACCGGCCCCGCCAGCTCGACGTTGGCCGACTTGAGCATCGCATCCGTGCCTTCCACCAGCGCGACCAAACCGCGCGTCTCGAGTAGTCCAATTGCTTGATGTGCCATAGTTCAACCGGGTTAGCTGCAACGTCGTAAGTCACGCCGCGTGAGGGCACGCGGCCTGCACGACTCTGTAGGCCGGGTCCCCTGACCCGGCGTTGTGCAATTCCGACGCTCTGTATAGTTGCTCGAATTCACCGCTCCAAAAAACGTTTCACCTCGCGCGCGATCACCAGCTCCTCGTTGGTCGGAACCACCAGGATCCGAACCGGCGAGTCCGGGGCGCTGAGGACGGCTTCGCGGCCGCGGGCGGCCTGGCGGTTGGCCGCAGGATCGATCCGGATGCCCATGCGGTCCAGGCGGGCGCAGATGGCCTCGCGGATCTCAGGGTTGTTCTCGGCAATCCCCGCCGTGAACACGAGGGCGTCGAGGCCGTCGAGCTCGAACGCGTAGGCCCCGATCCAGTGCCGGGTCTGGTGGACCAGGACATCGAAGGCCAGCCGGGGCCCGGCCTCGCCTCGAGCGATGCCCGCCAGGATGTCCCGGAGGTCGTTCATGCCCCCCGACAATCCCTTGAGCCCGCCCTCCTTGCACATCTGCCGCTCCGCTTCGTCGAGGCTCATCCCCGTGGTCCGCATCAGGAACGGCAGGGCAAAGGAATCGAGGTCGCCCACGCGGTTGTTGTGGGGCAGGCCGGACTGCGGGC
The DNA here is from genome assembly GCA_022711435.1 of Verrucomicrobiota bacterium. Classification (GTDB taxonomy): domain Bacteria; phylum Verrucomicrobiota; class Verrucomicrobiia; order Limisphaerales; family UBA1319; genus JAGMXM01. The sequence goes on along the minus strand of JAKLFB010000020.1, from coordinate 18,327 downwards.
TCATCCCGAGGCTGTTGCCGATCGCCAGCCCGTCCCGAATGCCGGTCACCGAGGAGCTGCCGCCCAGATGACAGGAGACCACCCGCAGCTCGGGCGCCTGGACCGGCGTCGCCGGTCCATCGACGTAGAGCCGGCGCACCCGGTCCGCCACGTCGGGACGCCCCAGAAGCTGGGCGGATCGCTCGGCGATGTATTTGTGGCTGGCCCCGTGGAAGCCCCAGCGCCGGACCCCCTGGCGATGCCAGCTCTCCGGGACCGCATACCGCATCGCGGCCTCGGGCGCCCATTGGTAGAAGGCGGTCTCGAACAAGCCGATGACCGGGATCGACGGGAGCCGCCGGGCGAACAGGCGGGCGCCGTTCACGTAAGGCGGGTTGTGCGCCGGCGCGAGCCCGTTATAGGCCTCCATCGCCTGCAGCACCGGCTCGTCCATGCGAACGCATCCCGTGATGCCGCGGGCGATGATGGGTTTGAGACCGATGGCCGCAAGGTCGCGCTCGCTGGCGATCGACCCGCCGGTCTGGAGCTCGGCCAGGCAGGACTCGATCGCAGCGGCATGGTCGGCCACGCGCTCGAAACCGCCTCGGGCCAGCATCCGCTCGCTGTCGCCGCTCAGGTCATACAGCCGGTACTTGAACGACGTCGAACCCAGGTTGGCGACCAGGATCTTCATCCCTGAAGCCACTTGCCCAGGCCGCAGAGATCCTCGTGCGGACGCGGGATCACCTGGACGCTGACCACCTGGCCGACCTGCGCCGCCGCCGCCGCTCCCGCATCGGTGGCCGCCTTCACCGCCGCAACGTCCCCCCGGAAAAAGGCGGTCACATAGCCGCTGCCCACCTTCTCCCAGCCCGTCAGAACGACGTTGGCCGCTTTCAGCGCGGCGTCGCTGGCCTCGAGCAGGGCGCACAGCCCCTTGGTTTCAATCATCCCGATCGCTGGTTGAGCCATAATCTCCTCCGATGAATCGACGTTGTTTACTTGGCTTTGGCGGCGGAGCCGCCCTCGACGAACGCTTTCAGCAGGTCCTCGTGCGGCCGGGCGATGACGTGCGAGCTGATCAGCTCGCCCACGCGGCTGGCCGCCTTGGCCCCCGCATCCACCGCCGCCTTCACGCTCCCCACATCCCCGCGCGCCAGCACGGTGATCATCCCCCCGCCAATCGGGATGGTCTTCACCAGCGTCACGTTGGCCGCTTTCACCATCGCGTCGCTCGCCTCCACGCTCCCCACATAGCCCTTGGTCTCGATCATGCCAATCGCTTCACTCATGGTCTGTTCCTTTGTTCGTTTCCCGCTACCGCATCAGCTCGCACGGGGTGTCCGGCTGCAGGTTGCAGGCGTTGCCCTCGTCGGTGTCGATGTGCGCCTCGAGCTTGAACGCGGGGTCCACCCGCGCCAGCAGGTTCTCTAATACCAGCCCGCACCCCCCGCCCACCCGCAGCCTCAGGGCGTCCCCGTTCTTCACGCCGTAAAACGCCGCATCGTCCGGATGCAGATGCGCATGCCGGGCCGCCCGGATCACGCCGCACGCCAGCTCGAAAAAGCCGGCCGGCCCCATCAGCATGCAGCCCGGCGTCCCCTCGATGTTCCCCGACAGCCGCAGCGGGATCTCGAACCCCAGCGCGATCGCATCCGTGTATGCCAGCTCGACCTGGTTCAGCAGCCGGCACGGACCCAGGATCCGCAGGTTCGATATCACCCGGCTCCGCGGCCCGATCAGGGTCACCACCTCACGCGCGGCAAATTGACCCTCCTGATAAAGCATCTTGTGCGGCGTCAACGCATACCCCTTGCCAAACAGCGCCTCAACCGCCTCCGCCGTCAAGTGACAATGCCGGGCGCTGACATTGACAACGAGCGGATTCGGAGCGGTCGCCGCCTGCGGCAGCGGCTTCCCCAACCGCTCATACACCGCCTGCCGCACCCAGTGCTCGATCACTGGCCGCGGCACATTTGTCGATAATCCAGCCATATCCAGTCTGAATCGGGCTGCATTACGCCTTAAAAACGAAAAAATGTCAAACAAATCTTGCAAATTCTTTCAAAATCGTTCAGAAACGAGCAAGAATGCAACCGGAAGAACGCCAGAAACGGATTGAGACGTATCTGCAGCAGGTCGAGTTCGCCTCGCTGGAGGAGCTTGCAGACGAGGTGGATGCGTCGCATTCGACCATTCGGCGCGACCTGACCGTTCTCGAAGCCGCTGGGATCTTGCGGCGCACTCACGGAGGTGCCCGCCTCCTAAGCCCGCGATCGGACGAGTTCATTTTCAGCGCGCGCGACACACATCAGCTCGAGGAAAAAGAGGCGATCGGGGCTGCATGTGCGGGGATCATCCCCGCCAGCCAGAGCGTGATTATCGACGCGGGCACTACAGCGTATCACGTGGCGCGGCATCTCGAGGAGAAGCGGCCGCAGATCATCACAAACTCCCTGCCGGTGGCCAATCTGTATGCGTCGGCGAACCTGGTCGAGGTGGTGTTATCGGGAGGCGTGATCTATCCGCGGCTGGGTGTGCTGGTGGGGCCGCTGGCGGTGGAGACTTTTTCGCGCATGCATGCCGATGTCGCCGTCATGGGTGCAGGCGGCATCGCTCCCGAAGGGATCACCAACTCGCACGGGCTGCTCATCGAGATCCAGCGCGCGATGATGGCTGCCGCCCGGCAGGTGATTTTTTGTTTCGACCACACGAAATTCGGGCGGCGCTCGCTGATGCCGCTGTGTCCGGTCGAGGATGTCGACGTGGTGGTGACGGACGCCGCGGCGCCGGCGGAGCTCATCGAGGAGCTGCGCCGGCGGGGTCTCAAGGTTATCGTTGCGCCCGCTGCCGGCGAAAAGCAGGACAGCCGCCAGCCGCAGGTTCCGTAGCCAGAAGGTGGGGCGTGCGCTCCGCCGCGCGCCCCTCCACTGCCGTGGAGGGGAGGGAGAAACCGATCGGTTACCGGGGTGCAAGTCGCCCAGCACGCCATCTGACAGCCGTTGCCCAGCGCACCGTTTGAAAGCGGTCGCCCGGCCTGTTTTTGGCTGGTGTCTTTGAAATCGCCCATTATTCTGGCGCCTCATGGAAGCAGTGGCCCTGATCACAGGTGCGTCTCGGGGCATCGGGCGAGGGATCGCGCTCGAGCTGGCCCGAATCGGGTGCTCGCTGGCGATCAACTACGCCGGCAACCGTGCTGCGGCTGAAAAGACAGCCGCCGATTGCGAATCTCGAGCCGCCGGGCACGGCCACGCCATCCGCGCCCTCCCCTGCCAGGCCGACATATCCACGAGCGCAGGCCGGCAGCAGCTTCTGGATTTCACCCGGGATCGATTGGGGCGCCTGGATTTGCTCGTGAACAACGCCGGCGTGGCGCCGGCCGTGCGCGCGGACCTGCTCGATGCGTCGGAGGAGAGCTTCGACCGGCTGATGTCGATCAATCTCAAAGGGCCCTATTTTCTCACGCAGCTCGCGGCTCGCTGGATGATCGCGCAAACCCAATCGCCGCCGGGGCCGGATTACGCGCCCAAGATCGTCATCATCACTTCGGTGAGCGCCTACGCCGCATCCGTCAACCGCGGCGATTATTGCCTGACCAAATCGGCGCTGTCGATGCTGACCGCGCTTTTCGCGGTCCGCCTGGCTCCGCATGGGATCCCGGTCTACGAGATCCGGCCGGGGATCATCGATACCGACATGACGTCGGGGGTGAAGGAGAAATACGATCGGCTGATCGCCGATGGGATCAGCCCCATTGCCCGGTGGGGAACGCCCGAGGATGTGGGCAGGGCCGTGGCCGCCCTCGCCCAGGGCGCCTTGCCCTTCAGCACCGGCGAGGTCATCAATGTCGACGGCGGATTCCATCTCCGCACCCTTTGAGATTGCGGCCTGCAAGGCAGGGCGTGCGCTCCTTCGGGTGCGTCTCCGCCGTGATCCGCTCTCCCCGCGAGGCTCGAGCGGCCAGGAGACCGAAGAAGAAAACGGCGCCCAACCATGCGCGTGTTGATCATCGGCTGCGGTTTCGTGGGGATCCGGCTGGCGCGGGAGCTGCTCGAGGCCGGCCATGAGGTGCACGGCACCCGGCGTGGTGCCGAGGGTCTGGCGGCGCTCGAGGCGGCTGGGATTCGGGGCTGGCCGCTGGATGTGGCCGATGCGGCGGGGTATGAGAAGATGCCCGTTGATTTCGACTGGATCGTGAACCTTGTCTCCGCCGGCCCCGGAGGCCCTGCCGCCTACGAACGCACCTATCGCCAGGGGACGCGTCAGCTTCTGCATTCGCTGCATCGCCATCCGCCCCGCAAGCTGGTCTATACGAGCAGCACGGGCGTCTACGCACAGGACGACGGCAGCGTCGTGGCCGAGACCTGCCCCGCCGAGCCGCTGACCGAATCCGGCCGCATCCTGCGCGCGACCGAGCGCCTGCTCGAGGATGCGCATCGGAACTCCGGATTTCCCGCGATTATCCTGCGCCTGGCCGGCATTTACGGCGCGGGCCGCGGCTACTGGCTCCGTCAGTTCCTCGACGGCTCCGCCCGTCTCGAGGGCGACGGACGCCGGCATCTCAACATGATCCATTGCGACGATGCGGCCGGCGCGATCGTGGCGGCGCTCGAGAGAGGCCAGCCCGGCCGGATCGTCAATGTCGTAGACAACGAGCCGGCCACCCAGCGCGAGGTTCTCGGCTGGCTGGCGGCGCGGCTGGGGCGTCCGATCCCGCCCGCCGGCGCGCCGGCTGGCAGCCGCGCGCGCAGCGCCACCGACAAGATCGTCTGCAACCGGCGGCTGCGGGAGGAGCTGGGCTACACGCTGAGGTATCCGACTTTCCGCGAAGGGTACGCTGCCGAGCTCATGGCCATGAGGATTAGGATGCTCTGAAACCGGATCGGTTTCATAAATCGCGGCTTGATGGAGGGCAGCGAACGCGATTGGATGGGCCGCATGAGCAGCTCGAGGACACATGCAGCGGCGGTTTTGCGCCGATGGGCCAAGTGGCTGGTGCTGGCGGCCCTGGTGGTGCTGGCGGTTTACCGGCTGAAATTCGCCCCTGCTCCCGTGGCGGCGCATGAGATCCGATCGGTTCCCGTCGTGGCGGAGGTGATGGGCACGGGCACTCTCGAAGCGCGGATCAAGACGACGATCAGCCCGCGGATCCAGGAGCGGCTGGCGGAGGTGCTGGTCGATCAGAACGATTTTGTGAAGGCAGGCCAGCTGCTGGCGCGGCTCGATGACGGCGAGCTTCGGGGCCAGGTCGAGGTGGCCGCCGCGGCCCTGGCGGCCGCCCAATCCACAGCGGTGCGCGTCGAGGTGGACGAGACCCGCGCCGCCGCGGTCGAGCAGCAGGCCCGGCTGGACCACGACAGAATATCCGATCTCGTCCGCCAGAAGGTGAGCTCAACGTCCGAGCTGGACAAGGCGATGGAGCAGCTGCGCGTGGCGGAGTCGGATCTTCGGCGGGCCCGTGCGGCGACGGTCGAGGCGAGGCAGCATGTGATCACCGCGGAAAAGAACCTGGCCTATCAGGAGGAGCGGCTGAGCTTCAGCCGGATTGTGAGCCCCTACGATGGGCTGGTCACGCGGCGCGATCGAGATCCGGGGGGTGTGGTCGTGCCGGGAGGCTCGATCTTGCAGATGATCTCGACCAACGAGCTCTGGATATCGGCGTGGGTGGACGAGACCGCAGCGTCGGGCTTGGCCATCGGGCAGCCCGCCCGCGTCGTCTTCCGTTCGGACCCGGACCGGGAGCACTCGGGGAAGGTGGCGCGGCTTGGGCGAGAGACGGACCGCGAGACGCGCGAGTTCCTGGTGGATGTCCGGATGGAGGGGCTGCCATCGAACTGGACGATCGGGCAGCGCGCGGAGGTCTACATCGAGGCGGAGCGGGCGCCGGAGGCTCTGGCAGCGCCGCAGCGGTTTCTTCAATGGCGCGACGGCCGATCGGGGTTGTTCGTGCTGGATCGGGGCCGGGCGATGTGGCGGGAAGTGACGGTGGGTCTGCGGGGGAGACAGATGGTGGAGATTGTTCGGGGCGTCTCGTTGGGGGACCGCGTGGTTGCCCCGGCGGACATTCGGCAGGCGCCTCTTCAGCCGGGCCAGCGGGCCGTCGAGCGATGAACCTCGCCGTCAAGGATATCCGGCACAACCTCGGCCGGTTCGCGCTGACCACAGTGGGCGTGGGCTTGCTGCTAATGATCGTGATGGGCATGGGCGGCATTTATCGGGGGCTGATCCATGAAGCGACGCTGCTGGTGGATCGCATCGGGGGGGATCTGTGGCTGGTCCAGGGGGGCACGCGCGGGCCTTTTGCGGAGATCTCGCGCGTGCCGTCCAGCCTCGAGGACCGGGCTCGAGCGGTTCCCGGCGTGGCGATGGCGCGGCGGTTCGTGTCGCACACCATCCAGCGCGAGCATCGGGGCCGGCCGCTGCGAATCGTGGTGCAGGGGCTTTCGTGGCCGGAGGACCGGGGCGAATGGATCCCGCTGGTGGCAGGCCGAGCGCTGGGCCAGGGGCATTTCGAGATGATCGCCGACCGCTCTCTCCGGCTCGAGCTCGGCGAGAAGGTCAGGCTCGGTAAGGATGTCTTCGAGGTGGTCGGCCTGACCCGCGGCCTGGTGGGGTCCGGAGGCGACGGCCTGGGCTTCTTCAGCGTCAGCGATGCCACGTCGATCCAGTTCGACCTGCCGGCCGAGGCCTACCGCCTCGAGCGCCAGTCCCGCCGCGCGCGTGCCGAGGGGCAGGACATCGGGCGGGTCCAGCCCTGGATCCTCGATCGGGCGGCGGGGCCGGCCGCGGGCATCCCGGCGCTCTCGATGTCGCAGGTCAGCGCCGTCATTCTCAGCCTGGAGCCAGGCGCGAGCCAGGCGGAGGTGGTGCGGACCTTCTCGACGTGGCCGGACGTGACCGTCTATTCCAGGCAGGCGCAGGTGGATCTGATGCTGTCGGGGATGGTGGACAAGGCGCGGCGCCAGCTCGGGCTGTTCCGCGCGCTCCTGGTCATCATCTCGACCATCATCATGGCGCTGATCCTCTACACACTGACGCTGGACAAGATCCACGACATCGCGATGCTGAAGCTGATGGGCGCGCGCAACGGCGTCATCGGGGGCCTGATCCTGCAGCAGGCGCTTCTGATCGGTGCGCTGGGCTATGGGCTAGCGTATTGGCTGGGAACGTATGCGTTCCCGCGGTTTCCGCGTCTGGTGGTGATCGAGCCGCGGGATCTGGCGGCGCTGGCGGCCATTGTGCTGGGCATCTCCGTCCTGGCCAGCGCGGTGGGCATCGCCAAGGCCTTGAGCGTCGAGCCGAACAAGGTGCTCTCATGACTGCCCCCTCGTCCGACACGCCTGCCGTCGAAGCCATCGGCCTGACCAAGATCTACGGATCGGGCAACACCGAAGTGGTGGCGATGATCGACGTATCGGCGAGGATCGAGCGCGGCGAGGTGGTGGCGCTGCTGGGCCCGAGCGGCGCGGGGAAATCGACCTTCCTCACTGCCATCGGCCTGATCAACCCACCCACAACCGGCCGCATCGCGATCGGAGGCGAGCCGGTGATGGATGGCAGCCGCGCCCTGGTGGACGTCCGCGCGTTCCGTCGGCGGCATCTGGGTTTTGTCTTCCAGAAGGCGAATCTGATCCCCTTCCTGAACGCGGCCGAGAACGTCGCCATCGCGATGGAGATCAACGATGTCGCGTCGCGAACGGCGCGCTCGAGGGCGCTCGAGCTGCTCGAGTATCTGGGCGTGGCGGACCGGGCGGGCAACCTGCCCGAAGCGCTCTCCGGCGGCCAGCAGCAGCGCGTGGCCGTGGCCCGCGCCCTGGCCAACCAGCCCAGCCTGATTTTGGCGGACGAGCCGACCGCGGCCCTCGACAGCCATCGCGGGCGGCAGGTGATGGAGCTCTTTCGCAAGGTGGCCCACGAGCAGGGCTCGGCGGTGATCGTCGTCACCCATGACCACCGCGCCCTCGATGTCTTCGACCGAACCTACGAGATGGAGGACGGCCGGCTCAAATCGGCGCCCTCGAAGGCGCAGCCTCCATCAGCCGAGCCAGCCTCCTCGTGAGCTGTTTCCGGGAGGATCGAGCCGGCCCGGGCCCTCAATCGCCCTGGCTGCCCAAAACGCGCAGGAAACCAGTCTCGACCGAGGCCGGGAGCATAGCCTCGCGAGTGGCCGTGGGCGATCCGATCGTCTCCCAGGACAAGCCCGGCTCGAGCCCCCGCCGCCATTCGACCCGAAAAGGCGGATGACCACCCGTCCAGCCGATGGACAGCGTTCCTGGATCCATCTCGATCCGATCGATGCGGAGGGGAGGCACGACCACATGGATCAGGGCGGGAGCGGAAGGTGTTTCCTTGTTATCCCATGCGACTGCCGAGAATGCGTAGTGCCCGGCGCCAATATTGGTCAGCGTCAGGGATCCTGACTCGGTCGGGACGGCGCCGATGAGCCGGCCGTCCTGGAACAGGTCGATGCGCTGAACCAGGCCGTCGGGATCCGATGCCTGAACGCTCAGGCAGAATGCGGCAGGCACGAGAAAAGCCGCGCCGTCGGCGGGGGCGGTGAACCGGACCTGGGGCGGCTGGTTGTTGGCGGCAACCTGGATCGAAAGCGGACTCGAAACACCTTGTGCTCCTCGAGAATCGATTGCCACGGCCCGGAACTCGAAGGCGCCCGGAGCCAGATCGGCAACTGTCCAGATATAGGGCGGCTCATCGAGGGTCCCGAGGAGAGCGGGCCCCTGGTAAAACTCGACTTGCTGGATAGGGCTGTCCGAGCCGAACGCGGCAGCGGCGAGCTCGAAGCTCGCGGGCGCCGACAGCTTCGAGCTCGAGGGTGGCATCAAGGCGACGGCGGGGGGCAGATGAGTGCCTTGATCGGGTGGCGGCAAGCGTAACCGAGTGGCGGGGTCGCCCAGAAGATTGTAGACCAAACCGAGGGTCACAACCTGGTCGTTGGTGACATAGCCTGCCAGCGATTGGCGCATGAGATCCCCAATCGCCCGGCCGCCTCCGGCCTCGAGCTGAGCCATCAGCCGGGCGTTCAGCCGGGCTGCATCGGTGCTCCACGACAGCCCGGAAGGGGCGATAGCCCCAACAATCCCTCGCTGGCTGGCCAGGAGGAGCGTCTCGGTCAAGCAGTCGAATCCAGGCTCCCCGTAAAGGCCGGCGACGCAGGTCGCGGTCACCAGGAAGGGCGGGCGATGCCGAAGCGACAACCCCGGCACGTCGCTGGACATCAGATAACCATCGAGCCCGAGCCGGTCGATCGCCCCGTGGCCAGCATAGTCCATCAGATCGAGCCCCTTGCCCAACCGCTCGAGCAGTCGAGACCGAAGCGTGGCCGCATCGAGACCGTCTCCGCGCAACAAGCGCTCGACCGCAAAGGCATCCTCGAGGATCGACTCGATCTCGAGGGCGTCCGCCGTGAAATCGCCGGCGCTGTCGGGCAGATCGGCCACCACGAGCGCCTCGGGAATCGCAGGCGCCGTGTTGGTCTCGACGCTGCGGATCTTGGCGAGAATCGCCTCGACCTCGGCGGGCTGGCGGGCCGGGAGACGCCCGATCAGGATTTCGGGGATGCCGTTCTGGTCCAGGTCGCCCAGAGCGAGATCAGAATGGGCGAGGCCGAATGGTGTGGCGATCAGGGCGGTGGGCAGCAGATTATCGCCGGCGCCTTTGATATCGCGGTAATCGTGCGTGCCATTTCCAACCAGCGTCAGCAACCGGGGCGGCATCGCCCACTGGAACGCCGCACTCTTCAGGAACGCAGCGAGGGCGTCCGGGGAAGCGATCCCATCGCCGAACTCGTCAACAACCGATTCCCACGGGATCAGACGTGCGATCCAAGAGGAACTGCGGTAGTCAGCCAAATGCCTCGCGGCATCGATCAGCGCGGCTGGCGCCAGGATGACGAGCTCGGCCCGGTTCGTTGGATTCGCCAGATTCTGGTTTGTGGATAGGCTCAACGACAGGGGGGATGCAGCTGCGGTTTCCTCCCATGCGATATAGCGCGCCCCCGGCCCGGCCGGCTCGAAACCGATCTGGACCGAGCCCTGGTTGGTCCCCAACGCCAGGTTATCGACCGGCAGAGGCAGGCGGGGATCGGATATGTCCCAGAGCTGAAGATCCGCAGTGTCGAAGCCCGAAATGGCGATGGCCGATTTGCTTTCGACGCCGAATTCGAGCATGCCCGCGCTGGGAACGAATCGGCGGTCATATTCGAGGGAGAATCCGTCCAGGTACCATTGGCTATTGCTGGCGCCGGGCAACCGGACGGCCTTGAGGGCGAGCTCGTTGGTTCCCGAACGGAGGATCGAGGCGGGCAGCTCGACCGCGATCGTGAACTGGGTTTTATCGTTCCAGGTCCATTGGCCGACGGTCTGGCCGTTCCACTGGATCTGGACGGCATGCGGCGCAACGCTTCCGCCCCAAACACGCAGCTTGAGGACGGCGGGCCGGCTCGAGTTGGTTTCGACGGCAGTCAGCACGAGCGGGAACCGAGCGGAATCGAACAGAGGGACACCCGCAAACAGCCGCTTCCAGACCCAGTAATCATCCTGCGGAGAAGTGGCCAGGCTCAGGACGGACAGCAGGTCCTGCTCGAGATCGGTCCGTTCGCGATAGACGCCTTCGAGGGCCCGACCCGGTTTCCGCCCATCCAACCGGCCGGCAAGAGGGGGCAAACCGGCGGTGAGCCAATACACATTGCGCTCGGTGTAGAGGTCATGCCTGGGCTCGGCATAGAAATACAATTCGCCGCCATCGGATCCGGGCAGCCATCCCACGGGCTGCCCGCGGTTGGCCAATGCGAGCCGGCGTTGCTGAATCCAGGAGCGGACTTCGGGCTCGGACTGGCCCAAAACCTGGGCCAGCGACGCTGCTTGAATGGCATGCACGCCGCCCTGGCCCGTCCAAATCTTGACCCGGTGGCCGAGCCCGAGGGATTCGAGCGGGATCGGATCGACGGTCGATGCAGCAGCGATCGTCGGGAGCGGGCCCGATGCCGCTGCGGCAGTGTCAGCCGAAGATCGGGTCCGCGGCCATTCGGCCTGGAACAGATCCGGCGTCAGATCGATCCACTGGGATTGGTTATCGTCGCTGGTGGCGAGCAAACGATAAGCAGTCTCGAAGGGGAGGCGGCTGCCGGCATCCGACACTGCATACTCGGCGCCGGCGGCGGCATTGTTGGCCGGGATAGGGTAAGAGGCGATCTCGACCCAGACGCCGCCTCTCTGGCCAAAGACCTGGAACATCATGGCGCCATGCTCTGCCGCGGTGCGCCAGCGCAATTCGAGCCCGGTCGAATTCGGACGGGCCGACCAACTCTCGATGATGGCGATCGGCGGGCGGATCGAATCCGGCTGTGCGGAAGCGAACGCTGGCATCGCCCAACCGTTTGCCGTGCCAATGGCTATCGCCCACAGGGCCAAGCCAAACCAAGAACACAGCCGCGCCCGCGCGATCAATCGATTTTCCAAAACGATCATCAATGCCTCTTGTCCATCATCCAAAGCGGCAGAAGACTGCCGCGCGCCGAACCGTAAGCTTACAGCCACCAATGCGGCGTCCACGGAGTGGCCGCCCTACCTTTCGACTTGCGGCTTGCAAGGTAGGGCGCGCGCTCCGCCGCGCGCCGGGCTGCAAGCTGTCGGCCATCGAGCGGCGTCCACGGAGTGGCCGCCCTACCTTTCGGCTTACGGCTTGCAAGGTAGGGCGCGCGCTCCGCCGCGCGCCGAACCGTAAGCTTACAGCCACCAATGCGGCGTCCACGGAGTGGCCGCCCTACCTTTCGACTTGCGGCTTGCAAGGTAGGGCGCGCGCTCCGCCGCGCGCCGGGCTGCAAGCTGTCGGCCATCGAGCGGCGTCCACGGAGTGGCCGCCCTACCTTTCGGCTTACGGCTGGCAAGATAGGGCGCGCGCTCCGCCGCGCGCCGAACCGTAAGCTTACAGCCACCAATGCGGCGTCCACGGAGTGGCCGCCCTACCTTTTCGGCTTGCGGCTTGCAAGGTAGGGCGCGCGCTCCGCCGCGCGCCGGGCTGCAAGCTGTCGGCCATCGAGCGGCGTCCACGGAGTGGCCGCCCTACCTTTCGGCTTGCGGCTTGCAAGGTAGGGCGCGCGCTCCGCCGCGCGCCGGGCTGCAAGCTTAGAGCGACCAATGCGGCGTCCACGGAGTGGCCGCCCTACCTTTCGGCTTACGGCTGGCAAGGTAGGGCATGCGCTCCGCCGCGCGCCGAACCGCAAGCTTAGAGCGACCAATGCGGCGTCCACGGAGTGGCCGCCCTACCTTACGGCTCTCGCACGCGGTAGAATCCGATGGTGTCACCGAGCGGTTTGTCTAGACGCAGTGCGCCTCGGCCTTTGTCATCCAGAACCACAGTGCCCACTTCGATCCATGGCCCATTGTTGATGTGGCCCGAGCCCTCGATCACCATCGAGGCCATAGCCGGACCCTCGACTTTGATCTGCAGCCCGCTGACAGTGCGTTCGACCGTCAGCTTGGCGCCATGTTCGAGAGCCGCCTCGGCCAGGATCCCTTCGGCCCCACCCGCATCAACCCGCAGGAGCCGGTACCGAATGCCCAGCCCATCGCCGATTCCCGCGTCTTCAAAGCGGTAGTCGTGCGGCTGCAAGTCAAACGCTCGGGCTGGAATGATCGTGCGCGTGATCCGCTCCCAGCCCCCCGAGACCGCGGTCCGCTCGAGGTGGAACCCGACCATGTCGAACTCAACCAAGGTCCGCCAATCAAGCACTGCGCGGCCCTCGATGCTCTTGGCGCGGAAGCCAGCCAGCGGGACCGAGGTTGGCCCGCCCCAGACGGGCGTCGTCGCCTTCGCCGTCGTCGGCCCAGGCACCTCCGTCGTCACCACCGAGACCGTGTTGACAAGGCTCAGCTTGGCGTCCACGTCCGCCGCCGTCACTGTGTAGCTAATCGTGTAGGTCCAAGCCTCGCCCACATCGATGACATTGGGCGTCCCGGCATCACCGGTCGGGCCCGCCAGAGTGCCAGCGGTGCCATTGGGGAGCTGATCGCTCACCGACACCCCCGTCAGAGCTACGTTGCCCGTGTTCGTAATGACAATCGTATAGCCAATCACCTGGCCAACCTCCGTCACCAGGTTGGGCCCGCTCGTTTTCGTCTTGGTGACGCTCAAGGACGGCGCCGGCGCCTGAATCGTCACAACATAGTCCTCGACTTCACCGTAGGCGGCGTTGCCGGTGGGTGTGGGTGGGAACACGAACGTCCCGATCCGGAACCGTGCGAAGGTGGGCTGGCTCGTTATCGCATCGGGTGGGACCGGAACACTGATGTTCACTGTGCCAGACGCGGTCACCAAAACGTTAGCCGCAATAGGCTCGCCAGCATCCAGAAAATCTCCGTCCCCGTTCCAGTCAATCCACCCGCTCAGCCGAGGCGCCGCTTGTTCAATGCCCAGGTCCACGTCATTCACGACGACTGGAATCGTGACCGTCGTTCCCGTGATCAGGACCGGCAACACGACACCATCCTCGTCGTCCACGCCCAGCCCGCCCGTCTGGCTTGTGTCGTCGCCGAGCGCGTCTGGGGAATACTGCATCGCCTGCTCGGGATCCACGGCGGAGCCCAGGTAAATATAACGGTTGTAGGGGCCTTGAACAGGGTCCTTCCGCAGATCGATCTCGTGCCGCGCTTCCCCGTAGCTGGAGGGCGCATCCCCAAAGTCGAACGCCTGCACGTAGGTGTAGATTTCGACGGTATCGTCGTCAGTCGGCTGGGGATTGGTGTAGCCGGGAGGTGAGATGTTCGCATTGAAACCGTTCTTGTACGACTGGTCCGAGAACGAATTCTGCGTCACTCGATAGGCAATGGTGATGGTCTCGCGGGACGAGCCGGGAATGGTCGCGATTTGTGTGCCCCGGTAGGTCTTCGTATCCGGAAAATACTGCCACGAGAACCACACCTTGCCCGCCCCGCCGACGGCGTCGATCGGGTCCAAGGCATCGGGCACACCATACGACAGAGTCAGCGTCAACAACATCTCCTGGCCGGCCACCACGGCGATGTCCGAACTGCCGGTGTTGCCCACATCGAGCGTGATCGTCCCGGCGCCGTTGAACTCGGCCGGCAATAGAGGGGCCGGCGCGATCGTCGGTTGGACAAGGTAGGGATTGTAACTCAGGGTTTGTCCAAACACACCCAGAGCCGCTGCGATCAGGCATGCGCAAGTCAACGTCGATTTCATCATACCGTGCTCTCCCATCATCATTGGATCCCCGCTGGCTAATTGTCGAAAAAGTCGATCTTCTCCGCATCGGCGTTGTTGTCGATACGGTTCTCATTCCCGCTCCAGGAATCGATCTGCACCGTAATCGTGTATTTGCCCTCGGTCGCGGGTGAGGACCATTTGGTCTTGATCCCGAAGTAGGAGAAGCTGCCGGCCGGGATGAAGATGCCCGAGTTGACGGTCGTGAAGATGTGGTGGGTGGAATCCTCCGAATAAGCCCACTTATAGTTCTCCATCGGAACACCGTCCAGAATCGTCAGGCTGGGATCGTAGGGCTCGCGCAGAATCCATCGACTATCCTTCGGAATCCGCAGGGTGATCGTCCCCTGGGTGGCCACCCGGTTGAGCTCGACGACCTGGACGCGGAGGTTGAAGTCCGTCGGACCGTGCATGACGTTTGGCTGCGCGGTGATCACCGGCGTCACATCCGGCCCCACAGTGACATTGTAGAACCCGAAATCGTAGGTCACGTCGAAGAAGCTCTCGACCGGGTAGGCCGCCGTGCCGTCCGCATCGTTCGAGTCGGTTGCTGCCGTCCCCTGCCCCGTTGGGCTGGGCGTCCCGGGCTGATTGGCCAACGGGATCATAATCGAGTACGTCGGCTCGCCCATTCCCGCCCCGTCGTAGTTCTCGTCCAGCAGCAGGTTCTCGAAGGCGTAATACCCGCTGGCATCGGTGACGGTTTGGACAACGGTCGATGTGGCGCTTCCCGGCCAGGTGATTGTCAACTGGACCACCACGCCCGAGATCCCCGGCTCGCCACTGTCCTGCACCCCGTTGCCGTTGGCGTCGTTCCACACCCGGTCCCCCAGCGCCGCCGCCGGGATGCCGTAGTAGCCGAAGTCGGCGTTGCCGGTCTGCCCGCCCGTCAGACTCACGCTATACGGATCGCTCTGGCTGTTGTCATCGGTGCCGGCCGCCCCCAGCGAGTGCCACAGGCCATTGAGGACGTTGTTTTCGTCAACCACATCGACGGTGTACGTGCCGTCCGGCAGACCCGGGAAGCTGTAGTTCCCGCTGGCATCGGTGATCGCCGTCCCCACCACGTCCCCGTCGCTGTCCCGCAACACAACGGTTACGCCTCCAATGCCCGTCTCGTCGTCCCCATTGCCCGGTATGTTGTCCGCCCCATCGGCATCCAGCACCCCGTCGGCGTTGAGATCCTTCCAGATCGTCCCCGTGATCGTGTTGTCGCTGCCTGCCGGCGCCTGGTAGCCGAAGTCCTGATCCAAGTTGATCGCTCCGGTCGACAAATCCACCACCGACTGGCTGTCGCCGCCCCCGTTCGGGTCCCCCGTGTTCACCATCCCCGCGCCCCCGTTGGGCAGCGTGCTCGTCGCCACCTTCACCGTGTACGTGGCCGTTGCGTCCACACCGGCGAAGGTGTAGTTGCCGTTCTGGTCCGTCACCGCCGTCGCCAGCAGCGTCGTCCCCGCCCCATCCCACAACTGCACCACCACACCTGCCAGACCCGGCTCGTCGTCCGCCGTGCCCAGCATGTTGTCCGCACCGTCCAGGTCCTGCCCGCCGGCCCCGCTGCGATCCAGGTAGATCGTGTCCCCAATAACGCCTGTGCCCGTGATCGTCGGCGTGTTGTCCGATGGCGTGTAGCCAAAGTCGACGGTGTCATAGGCCGTGCTTCCGTCCACCGTCAGGCTGTAAGACGGGCTGAGCGCGCCCCCGTCCGGATCGGCGCTCTGATCCAGCCCCCCCAGCACGTTGGCCGTGTCGCTCACCGCCACCGTGTAGGCGCCGGCCGGCAGACCCGGGAAGCTGTAGCTGCCGGCGCTGTCGGTGGTCGTCGTCGCAATCACATTGCCCGCGTTGTCGAGCAGCTTCACCGCGACCCCCGCAATGCCGTAATCGGTTCCAACATCGAAGGCGCCATCGCCATCGGCATCGAAGAAGACCAGGTCGCCAATCCGGCTGCCGCCCTGCGCATCGGCGCCGGTGGAGGGATTGTTGTCGGTGTCGAGCTTGTAGCCGAAATCGGCATTCACATACACGTCGCCGGGCGCCAGAACGATCGGCCCGGTCACGCTGTCGAGCACGCCATCGGGGTCCGCGCTGGGCGCCGTGTTGAAGCCCGCCGGCAGGGTGGCCGTGTTCACCTGGACCACGTAGGCCCCCGCCGCCAGACCGTCGAACACGTAGCGGCCCGCGGCATCGGTCGCCGCCGTCAGCGCCGGGCTGTCCCCTGCCCCGCCATACACCCCGTCGCCATTGTCGTCGGTCAGCAACCTGACCTGGACATTCGCCAGACCGGCTTCGCCCGGATCCTGGATGCCATCCCCGTCGGCGTCGTTCCAGATCCGGTCCCCGATGGCGCCAGTGCCGGTGCCGCCGACAACGTCGGTCGAGGGCGCCCAGTTGTAGCCGAAATCGGCGTCATCCACCACCCCGCCCCCGCTCACGTTCACCACCGTCTGGCTATCCAGCAAGCCGTCCCGGTCGCCCGTCGGATTGACCGCCAGACCGCTGGCCAGCGAACTGGCCACCACCTTCACCACATACACCCCGTCGCCCATCCCGCTGAACAAGTAGTTGCCCTCGGCGTCCGTCACCGTGCTGGCAATCAGGGCGCCAGCCAGGTCACGCAACTCCACCACCACATTGGCCAGACCCGCCTCCCCGGCGTCCTGCGCCCCGTCCCCATCCTCGTCCAGCCACACCCGGTCCCCAATCGCATTGACCGGCGCCACATAGTAGCCGTCATCGCCCGCGCTCACCGCCGTGCCCGCCACCGCCGTCACCGTTGTCGGGTCCGTGCCCGCCGTCTGCGTCGCCCCGGCCGGGAAGTCCGTGTCGCTCTGGTCCACATCCGCCGTCACACTGCCCGGCGCCACCACCGCCACCCAGTTGCCGTTGGCGTCGGTCGTCACCACCTGCGTCCCGCTCCCGTCGATCACCATCACATCGACGTTGGCCAGGTTCGGCTCACCCGCCTCCTGCGCCCCGTTGCCGTTCTCGTCCACGAATAGATGCCCGTACACCGTCGCCGGCTCATCCCCCGCCGGCGGCTGGTAGCCATCGACCCCCGCCGAGGTGTTGGTGTTGGCCACCGCCGTCACGCTCGTCGGATCGATCCCCGCCGTCTGCGTGTAGCCCGCCGGGAAGTCCGGATCGGCCTCGACCACGTCCGCCGTCGTCGCGCCGGCCGGCACCACCGCAATCCAGTCCCCGTTGGCATCGGTCGCCACTGTGAACGCCGGCCCGCTGCTGGGCGTGATCCGCACGTCCACATTCGCCAGGTTCGGCTCGCCAGGATCCTGGTCCCCGTCCCCGTTGCTGTCCACGAACAGATGCCCGCTGACCGTCGTCGGGCCTGCCGCCGCGTAGTAGCCGTCATCGTCGGTGAACGTGTTCACCCCGGCCACCGCCGTCACGCTCGTCGGGTCAGTCCCCGCAGTCTGCAGCGCCCCCGCAGGGAACTCCGGATCGCTCTGGTCCACGTCCGCCGTGGTCGCACCGGCCGGCACCGTAGCAACCCAGTTGCCGTCCGCGTCGGTGCTCACAGTCACCTGCGTGTTATCCGACTTGGTAACAACCACATTGACGTTTGGCAAATTGGGCTCGCCAGGATCCTGGTCCCCGTCCCCGTTGCTGTCCAAGAACAAGTGCCCGCTGACCTGCGCCAGCTGCGTAAACCCAAAGTCGTAGAACACGTCGAAGAAGCTCTCCACCGGGTAGGCCAGCTCCCCGGCCGGATCCTCCGAGTCCTGGTCCTCCCCCGCCTGGTTGGGCGGGCTGGGCAGATACCCCGCCGGCGCTGCCACACTGATCACATGCTGCGGCTCCTCGCCGCCCACCCCGTAGGTCGCTCCCGCCCCGTCGTAGTTCTCGTCCACCAACAGGTTCTCGAACGCGTAATGCCCGCTGGCATCGGTCAGCGCCGTCACGCTCGCCACCGTCCCGTCCGGATACACCACCGTCAGCGTCACCGCCACGTTTGCCAACCCCGCCTCGCCACTGTCCTGCACCCCGTTGCCGTTGGCGTCGTTCCACACCCGGTCCCCCAGCGCCGCCGCCGGGATGCCGTAGTAGCCGAAGTCGGCGTTGCCGGTCTGCCCGCCCGTCAGACTCACGCTA
>JAKLFB010000002.1 GCA_022711435.1 Verrucomicrobiota bacterium | reverse complement strand
TGGCCATCCAACCGTGTGGCCGAGCTGACTCCCACAGCTTGGAAAGCCGCACGTAAATCCTGACATTCCCCAAAGTCTACCACGGCGCCGTCACCAGCGACTAGACGGCCTTCCCTACACGGATACGATGAAGAACGCCTCGAAGCTGAACACCCCGCTGAAGTAGCCTTCCAACCGCATTGTGCGGGTCGCGTACTCACACGCCGCCCAATAAACGTCTACATGCTCATTGAATGGAATCTCGAACGGCAGCGGGCCATCGAAGCTCAGCGTGGAAAAGTAGCAGTTGGACCGGTGCATCGTCGGAAGGAATTTGCTCAGGATGGCCTTGCGCTTCAGATGGCAACAGAACGGACAAATCCGCCAACGCCCGCAATGACCCCCACCGATAGAGCACATGCAGAACTGCCGAGCAAAACCAGCGTCGGCCATCAGCACGATGCCAGCAGTCGCACTGTAATCCTGCCCTTTACGGGCAAACCGTTGCGGGTATGACTCGATGCGATTGAGCGTCTCCACCAGCAGGCGTTGCTGGTGTGGCATTAGGAGCCGCACGTTGCGGCATAGCTCATCCAAACTGGTGAAGTTTAAGTAACCGCGTGCTGCACGCCGTACGGCTACACCATCTGGCTCATCGGGTGAGGGCAACCCGGAGACTGAAGGAGTCCTCTTGCGAAGCCTGTGGCGACCATTTTCCCTTACTACCCAGATTCCATTTAACAGGGAATGGTTTTCGTTGTGGGATTCCTTGACCAAGCGTCCAGCTTATCAATCCAACGACCGCGCCAGCCTACGGAGGAAATCAGAGGCGCTGGACTGCCCCCACCCAGAGAATGGGACGCAGGCGTGGCGCGGTCGCAATTGAACTGTCCAGTCTTCACCGGCTTTCCTCTGCCGTGTTCGTTTTAACTACAGGGAAAGAACAGCTTTTCATGGCGGCCTCGGATGGAGGTCCGAAGAAAAGGCGAATTGCGCTGAACGGGAAGTTGTGGCGGTCGAGCCGTGCCCCGGCAGCCAAGGCGGGCGTAGCGCTACGCGTGGCCGGGTCAGCGCCCGCCAAAAAGTATGCATACTCTGGTGCGTATGCATTAACCCGCCGCGTACGAGGTTCGCGTCTACATTTGTCCCGCCCCCACGGGTTGATCTATTCAGATTTGCCCTGCTGGCGCGGGTTTTCTGCGTGTGGCCGACGTATCGCTACGCGGTGTAGCGGAGGTATCGCTACGCGATATAGGACACTGTTTCAACGTGAACACCACGCTGCGGTGGGACGGTTATCAGGATTGTTGCGACCACGTTCTATGAGTTCGTGCGCGAGCGCGGAAAACCAATCGAAGTGGTGCGGGTCGGCAGTTTTATGGTGCCGATTTACGCCACGCCTTCGCGCAAGGGCGGGCGTGAGTACCCCGGTTTCACGGCCTACTACAAAGACGCCAATGGGACACAGCGCATTTATCGCGCAAGCCTTGATAAGCTTCGTGCCGAGGTCAAAGCACGGGTAGAGCCGTTCGCTACGGGTGAGGCGGACTCTCTCCTGCTGCGCGGTGCTGGTCGGGCCGTCTACGAGCGGGCCACGTCATTGGCGGCAGAGATGGGCACGGAGCTTGATCTGGCCATCTTGGAGTTGAAGAAGATGAAGGCCAAGGAAAAGCAGGTAGGTGCCACGCTGGAAGAGGCTTTGGCCTATTGGCATCATCACCACGATTGCAGCAAATATCTCACCCCGTCGGCGGATGTCTTGCAGGCGTTTCTAGCCGCGCTCGAAGCCGGGGGTAACAGTAGGGAGGACCTCAACGACATGCGCTACCGGCTTGGCCGGTTCACGAAGGCGCGTCCAAGCCCGCTGGTCGAGAACACCAGAGAAGATTATCGGCGGTACTTTCGATCAATGGAGACTGGTCCGCGCAACCGCAAAAACCATCGCGTTGCGGTGAAACGCTTCTTGAACTGGGCGCGAGATGAAGATTATCTGCCGCTCGACCATCCGGGGATGCCTTTGTTCAAAAGCCGGGTCAAAACCCCACCGAAGCGGGTCGAGGTCTTCGACGTGAACCAGCGCGAACTGATGGTCAGCAAAGCACGCCCGGCTGAAACGCCAATGGTGTTGATCAGGCTGTATGTTCCGATGCGGACAAAGGAGGGCGGATTGTTGGCTTGGGAAGACATCGACCCCGAAACCGGGATGTTGAACCTGTATGCCGACTCCACCAAGAAGCGGGCAGCAAGGCAGGTGCATCTGGTTCCCGAACTGTTGGAACGTCTAAAACCGCATTGGAAGCCCAGAGGCCGGATTTATTCGTTCAAGAACTTTTACAGGGTTGGGCCACGTTTAGCCAGCCGGGCTGGGCTGAGATGGATTCGGAACGGTTTTCGCTGTTCGTCGATCAGCTACCTCTACGCGGTGGTACGCGACAAAGGCCGGGTTGCTGATGAAGCTGGAACCTCCGTCCGGCAGCTTGAAAAGCACTACTTGAAAGTGGTGCCCACCCAACTTGGACGAGCATGGTTAGGCTTGAAGGAGTACGAGCATCATCCGCTTGAACCCGTTCAGGTGGTTGAAAGGCTCTACCGAGAAGAAAAGCAGGTCGTGCGAGACACGGATTCCCCAGCCAACGTGATCGCACTCTCAATTCCGGCCCGTGTAGACGAGCGGCATGAACTCCTACCGCTGTGCCCGTGATCCACCTGATGCCGAGCACGGTTTAGGCTTGGCTATTCGGGTAGACTCCAAACCATCGACGAGCCTCGGCACGAGTCACGACTTTCAGGTAATTGGTGCGGATCACCTGCGGGCTGTTCCCGGCCTCCAAAGACACCGCCGCGACATTACCGGTCTGGGCGACCCGATAGCTGATGAATGAATGGCGTAGGCCGTTCTTCTTCCACCGGATGCCCGCACTTCTGGCGAGCTTGGCAAACTGGAGCGCCAAATTGGTGAAGGGCGTAACGGGACCGATGGCCTTGGCGGACGGCAGCAGCCACGCTCGCAGATTGCGCGGCATCGGGATCAAACGACGCAGGCCCGTCTTTGAGTTCGCGCCCTTGATCTCGATATGGCCCCGCTTCATCTTGATGTCCTCCCAGCGTAGACGTTTGAGTTCTTGACTGCGCACCCCACCAAACGCCCCGATGGCCAGCGCGGGAACCAATTCGTCTTTGGCCGCCAGCAGCAGCCTTTGGATTTCATCCGGGGTAAACGCCACAATCTCTTTGGGAGTCTGCGACGCCTTTTCCACGTGGCTCACACCGGGATGATCTCGACCCACGTAGCCTTTCATCTGCGCGAACCTGAGCAAGGTGCCGACCGTTGACCGGAAATTGTTTTGGGAACGACCCGACACGCCGAGAGACTTCAGGAAATCGTCGATCTGCTGGGAAGTGATCTGGTTAATTGGGCCGTGGACTGCCTTTGAAAAGCGAGTCAGCCTGATTCGCAGATCGGTCAGGTAGAGCAACGACCTCCCCTTCGCCCGTTTGTAGTCCAGCAACTCGTCTACGACATCCGTGACCGTCTTGGTCAACCCGGAAAAAGTCGCGCCGTTGTTCGCCGCGCCATTTCCGTTCTGCATGGACTGGACGAACTGGATCGCAGCTACATCGAGGTTTACCCCGACGCTTTGTAGGGCTTCCCGCGCCCGCCTGTAGATCAACAGATCATTGCCGGTCAGCACCAGCGCGTCCGCTTTGCCTTCCGCCAGATTCTCCGCCGTGGCTGTCGCGGCCTCCCGTGCCTGCGTGTGGTCCGCGAAGGTGCGGCGACGGAATTTCCCGCTGGCGTCATAGTGCGCCACGGTGAACGACGTGTAGCCCTTGTTCGGCGTCCGATAAATCGTGACGACGCACGAGCCGCGCTTGATGCGCTGCGGAAAACGCCCCCGCCTCATGGCCGATTTTCAGTTGAAGATCGGCTGCGAGTGAGGGGGCAAATCTTTCAGGAATCTTTCAGGAAAAGCCCTGAAGCGCATTTTGCGCTGTTGTAAGTGATTGGTTTGGAGGCTGGTAGATTGGAGCGAGCGAAGGGATTCGAACCCTCGACAATCACCTTGGCAAGGTGACACTCTACCAGGCTGAGTTACGCTCGCATCCTGACAGCGAAAAAGAATCTAAGAGGCTGCGGGGAAAATGCAAGCGTTCTTTTTGACCCTGAAAGCCGGAAAGCCGGATTGACTTTTATCGGGAATGATCTAATCAACGGTCGACGAACAACGAGCAAGCTTATGCCACCGAAAACGAGCGACAAGCCCGCCGACAAGGCGCCTCCGGCCGAGGCGCGAAACCCGGAATCGGACAAGATCCAGGCGGTGCGCCGTCGCGATCTCGAGACGGCCATCACGGCCATCACCAAATCCTATGGCGAGGGGAGCATCATGCGGTTGGGCGATGCCCGGGCCCGGGTCAATATCGACGTGATACCGACCGGCGCGCTGTCGCTGGATCTGGCGCTGGGCGTGGGGGGGCTGCCCCGGGGGCGCGTGATCGAGATCTTCGGGCCGGAATCCTCGGGCAAGACGACCCTGATGCTTCACGTGATCGCCAACGCGCAAAAGGCGGGTGGGCTGGCGGCGTTCATCGATGCCGAGCACGCGATGGATCCCGCCTACGCGAAGCGCCTGGGGGTGAACCTGGACGAGCTGCTGGTATCGCAGCCGGACAGCGGCGAGGAGGCGCTGAGCATCTGCGAGACGCTGATCCGGTCGAACGCGCTGGACGTGATCGTGATCGACTCAGTGGCGGCGCTGGTGCCGAAGGCGGAGCTGGAGGGCGAGATGGGGATGGCGACGATGGGCATGCAGGCGCGTCTGATGAGCCAGGCCCTGCGCAAGCTCACGGCGATCCTCTCGAAGGCGAAAACCCTGTGCGTGTTCACCAACCAGATCCGCGAGAAGGTCGGCATCCTCTTCGGCAATCCCGAGACCACGCCGGGCGGCAAGGCGCTGAAGTTCTACGCCAGCGTCCGCCTGGACATCCGGCGCCGGGACACGATCAAGGACTCGGCGGGCAACGTGATCGGCAACAACACGAAGGTCAAGATCGTCAAGAACAAGGTGGCGCCGCCTTTCACCGAGGCCGAGTTCGAGATCTTCTACAACCACGGCATCAACAAGGAGGGCAACATCCTCGATGTCGGTGTCGAGGCGGGCGCGGTCGAGAAGAAGGGCGCCTGGCTCCAGTTCGGCGGCGAGCTGATCGGCCAGGGCCGGGATGCCGCGCGCCAGGCTCTGATCGACAAGCCCGATCTCGCCCAGAAGATCGTCGCTGCCATTCTCGAGAAGAGGGCGGCGGCCCGCCCGGCCTGACCGGGCGGCGCCTCGAGCCGCGAGCGGCAAGATCCGGCGGACACCGGATCGGCGATCGGGCGGGGCGATCGCTCAGGGGAACGGGCGGCGCCTTTTCCGGCGGGCGAGGCTGAGGGTCCAGAGGGCGACCTGCAACAGGTCTTTGATGGGCACCAGCCAGGCATGGCGGAAATCCTGCTGGCGTTCGAACATGAGGGCTTCAAGGTAGCATGCCTGATGGATCCGCAGGATGATGCAAACCATGGCGGGCAGAACCAGATGGGGGGAGAGGGATGCCAGGAGCCAGAGCAGGGGCCAGAACGTCATGTTGCCGAGGATGCTGAGCGCATGGGAGCCGAGCCGGCAGCACCGGAGTGCGCAGGCCCAATCGAGCTGGCGCTGCCATGCCTGAGCCCATGTCGAGGCGGGAAGGACGCAGTCCACGACGACGGGGCTTAACAGGATCGACCCGCCGTTGTGGGCGATGCGGTGTCCGAGCTGGCAGTGGTCGGCCAGATCATCCACCAGCGTTCGCCATGCCTGGGCGTGATCGAGAACGCTGCGGCGGGCGGCGACGACCCCGTTGAGCAGGAAATTCGTGCGATGGATGGTGCGGGACTGGAGGACGTGGCTCCAGAAATCGGCATTGACGGTGATCGCCTCCCAACACATGGCCAATCCGCTGGGGCTGGCGAGCCGGGAGAAGCAGGTGACGGCTCCGACGCTTGGATCGGCCAGGGGCGGGACCACCTGGGCGAGCAGATCGGGCGGCGGCATCACATCGGCAGCGCTGATCACCACGCGATCATGGCGAGCCTTCTCCTGCAACTGGGCGAGAACGGACGCCTTGGCATTGGCGCCCAGGCGCTGGGGGCAGGCTATCCATTCGACGCGGCGATCGGGAAACTCGGCCTGCAGCCGCGAAACGGCGTCCCTGGGGAGATCCTCTTCGGATGCGATCCCGGCCAGGATCTGGAGGGGGCCGGGGTATTCCTGGCTGAGCCAGCCGCGGAGGCAGGCGAGGGCGGCGGCGCCGCAATCCTCGAGCGGCTTGAGGACAGTCACGCCGGGGGCCGGCCCGGCGAGCGGCTGGCGCTGATGCAGGGGAAAGCGCTGCGCAGCCCAATACTGCCAGGCGCCCAGCAGCAGGGCCACCGTGGTCAGCACCCCGAACAGGATATGGAGAGCATCGGACATGGCGCGCGGTCAGGATCCTGGCGGTTGGGCCTTTCCGGTTTCACAGAGCGGGGGCGGCATGGAGGAGGTTGCCTTCGAGGTCGCGGTATTCGAGCCGGCCGGCGACCGGTTGCCGGACAGCCAGGTGGCGCAGGTAAAAGAGCGTGGGCTCGGCGATGTGCTGGCCGTTCAGGAACGGCTCCGTGTACTGGATGGCCCCGAACTTGGCGCCGCCGATATGGTGCTGCTGGCCGACGTGGTCGTTCCAGTCGACGCCTTCGGTGAGGAAACCGTGCGGGCCGTAATGATGCCGGGCGGCGGCTCGCAGGATCACCAGCCCGTCGCGCTCGAGCTCGCGGCTGCGAGCCGGATCGGACGGCCGCAGATCCAGGGCGGCCTCGAAGAGGGCGAGGGCGGCCTCGGCATTCTCCCAAAGGTAGGAGGTGTCCCAGCTCTGCTCCATGAACAAGAGCCCTCGAGTGGCCACGCCGTTGCGGTCTCCGGTCATTTTGAACTGGTCCAGGCCGGCCAGGCATTCGGCGTGCGCGCGGCGGCGCAAGGCATCGTCGGCCAAAACGCGCGACACACCGAGCCATGTGCGGAAGGCGACCGAGTAGGCGACATTTTCGCGGGGGTCATAGGTGTCGTGGTTGATGCTGCCGTAGATGCCGCCCGCGGCGAAAAAGGTTTTGGCCTTGGCGCGCAGATCGGCCCGGTAATCGGCCAGGCCGCGTGCCGTCAGCGCCGCCTCAAGCTGCACGATGAACAAGCCGTCGGCCGATGTCTGCCAGAACGGATCCTCGCCGCCATCGGGCGACTTGCGGTAGATCCGGCCTTGCGGGGTGGCGCGCCGGGGAAACCAGCCGTTGGTGACGGGCTCGAGGTGGCGATCCAGCCAGGCGGCCGTCCGCGCCGCCGCGGCTCGCATCCGGGCCGCGCGCGCGTCCTTGCCGAGGTCATCGGCGAAGATCAGGAGCTGAAAGGCGACCTTCGCCATCGATCCCGGGCAGAACCAATCCGAGTTGTGCTTGTAGTTGAGCACGAACCGGCCGGTCGTGGTCTCGCGGTAGCCGCGGATGAAACCGTTGGTTTCGTCGATGAACCCCCCATCGAGGACGTGATCGAGGATGCCGAGGGCCTGCGCCTGCCATTCGGGCCGTCCGAGGAACCCGCCCCAGGCATGGATTTCGTGGGCGCCGCCGACGGCGTTGGCTGCCCACCCCGGCCCCTCGAGATGGCCGAAGTCATGCCAGCCCATCACCCTGCCTTCGGGATCCACGAAGGTCGACACCGAACGCCAATGCCCCCGATCGTCCCGCTCGATCGTCTTTCCCAGGGTGAACCGGAGGGAGTCCAAGACGGATTGGACGATCGTGTAATCGGGGTTGGCGGGGAGGTAGAAGGCTGGCTCCTGGGGCTGGCGGCTTGCGGCCTCGGACCGCGCGAGCGCGGGACTCCAAACCTCGAGCGCCGGTTTCAGGGTTGCGGGTTCAGCCGGCTTTTGCGCTCGAGCGGACGCCACGGCGCCGCAAGCCAGGAGCGCAGTCAGAATCCCCGAAAGACAGTGCAGCTTCAGATTGTGCCGGCCGCCTGGCGGGCGGGCGGATGGGCGCTGCCGCAAGAGCGGATCGCCCAGGACAACGGAAACGCCAAAGATCGGCATAGATGGCATCCTGGCATTCGTGGCGGGAGATCGGACCAGGCCGCGCACGGGTTATGGCCTGAGTATGGCGGGATCGGCCCGGGCTGGCAACCCGATTTGTGGCGCCTCACAGCGGGGCATGGGGCAAAATCCTGCGGTGCACGCCCGCCTCTCCCCGACCCTCCACTGCCGCGGAGGGGAGGGAGAAGACGGTCGGCTAACGGGTGCAAGTGACCCAGCGCGCCGCCTGAAAGCGATTGCCCAGCAAGCCCACTGGAAGCGATTGTTGAGCGTGTTACTTGGCTGCCCGGCACGCCGCCGCATCGTCTCTCGCAAGCCCACTCTGATTTCCCTCCCCCCGCGAGGCACGAGCGGGGGGAGAAGAATTTTGCCCAGCACTCTCCGGTTCGGGGCGTCGGTTTTCGGGCGTGCCACCGCGGACGCGCAGGGGGTAGGATGCCTGGGATGATAAACGAGATGCCATCCCCGGCGCCGCCGGCCGGCCAAGCGCCCGACCGCCAGCCTGAGCAAACCAAGGTGCTCCGGATCGCCGTCTATCCCGGAGACGGCATCGGGGTTGAAGTGATCGATCAGGCATGGCGGGTGCTCGAGGAGGCCCAGGCCCGGTGCGGCGGATTTCGCCTCGAAGGCGAGCGGATGCCATGGGGCGCCGACTATTTCATGAAGCACGGATGTGTGGCGCCGCCCGACATGCTCGATCGCCTGGCGTCTTACGATGCGATCCTGCTGGGCGCGCTTGGCGATCCGGCGCGGCTGCCGGATGGGGTGACGCTCGAGCCCCTGGTGCGGATCCGGCAGGGTTTCGACCAGTTCGCGTGCGTGCGTCCGAGCCGCCTGTTACCCGGGGTGGCCGCGCCGCTGGGGCGGCGTCCGTTGATCGACCTTGTGGTGGTCCGGGAGAACACGGAAGGGGAATATGTGTCGTGCGGCGGCCGGTTCCGGGAAGGGCTCGAGGGGGAGATCGCGCTCGAGACGGCGGTGCACACCCGGGCGGGGATCGAGCGGGTGCTGCGGGTTGGATTCAATCTGGCCCGGCGCCGGCGCCGGCGTCTGACGATGGTGACCAAGTCCAATGCTCTGCGGCACGGGATGGCGCTGTGGGACGAGTGCCTGGAGGCGGTCCGCGCCGACTATCCCGAGGTCGCAGCGGACCGGCAGCACGCGGATGCGGCGGCGATGAACCTGGTGCGTGCACCGGAGCGGTTCGACGTGCTGGTGGCGTCGAACCTGTTCGGCGATCTTCTGAGCGATCTGGCGGCGGCCATCACCGGCGGGCTGGGCCTGGCGCCCAGCGCCAACCTCGATCCGTCCCGGCGGCACCCGAGCATGTTCGAGCCGGTCCACGGCTCGGCGCCGGACATCGCGGGGCGTGGCCTGGCCAATCCGGCGGCGGCCATTCTGAGCGGGGCAATGATGCTCGGGTGGCTGGGGTGCGCGGCGGCGGGCCACGCGATCGAGGCGGCCATCGAGCGGGCCCTGGACGCCGGCCACCGGACTCAGGACCTGGGCGGGACCCTCAGCACCGCGGAAATGGCGGACCGGATTATCGAGAACCTGGCCGGCCCGCCCTAGCGAGGCGGCTCAGCCGTATTTCTTATTGAGCTGATCGATGGCCTTCTTGCACTTGGCAGTGCTTTTCCACGCATCAGGCCAGAAGCAGAGATCGATAGTCCACCAGTCGTCGGGGCAGCCGGCGGCGACCAGGGCGGGCATGAACTCGTCGAACTTGAGCCGGCCCTGGCCAAAGGGCGGATGAGCGGACGTGCCGTGCTCGTTCAACGTGCCGTTGGAGTCGATGAGGTGGACGCGGCCGATCTTGCCCGCGAGCTTCTCGGCGAGCTCGCGGATGCCGCCGGGCAGGGTCTCCTTCTTGCCGGGCTGGCGCGCGCCGTTGACCGCCACATTGTCCGCATGACAGGTGTCGAACATGACCATGAACTGGTCGTGGTTGACCGCGTCGACCACGCGGAAGATGTCGGACGGCTTGTTGAAGGCATAGCCGGGTTCGAACTCCCAGACGATCCGGACTCCGCGGTCGGCGGCCTCGCGGGCGCAACGTTTCCAGGTGCTGACCACCCGCTTGAAGGCGGTCTCGTAGGGGACGGTCGGGCGGTCGGCCGGCGGCTTCTCGCCGGGGATCTTTCCGAGAATCCCCGGCGGCTCGGTCGTGTCCACGCGGATGACATCGATGCCGAGCAGCTCGCAAAACTCGAGGTTCTTGCGGAAGGCGGCCAGGTAGGAGTTGTTGTCGGGAGCGGTGATGAGGCGTTCGGCCCAGAGATCGGCAGCCAGGCCGCTGCATCCCAGCCCCTGCGATTCCCACGTGGACCGGATCGCGGCGCACAAATCGCGATAGGCCGCGGCGGGATCGCGCTGCCAGCTCGCCGCCGTCCACCCCGTGGTCGGATTGGGGTGAATGCCAAAACCGCCCAGCTCGAGCCCGTCGAAATGAAGCTTCTTCAGCCCGGTGACAATCTCCGAAAACTCGATGGGACGCTTCTGGTTGAACACAAAAGCCCAGGTGCCAATGGATATTCGTTTCATGTTGGGTCGTCGATTTTTGTCGAGTGTTTACCGCAGACCAGCGGATTTGCCAACGGAATTCGGAGGCTCAGGCCCTCCACAAGCCCGGAATGGCCTGCCCGCAGCCTGGACAGCACCCGTCCGGGCCCAGGCGGCGGTCGAGCACGTCGAATCCGCGCCGCCGGATCAGGGTTGAACGGCAGCGCGGGCATCGGGTGTTCTCCCATTCGGCAAGCTGGCCGGGCAGATTGCCGGCGTAGACGAAATGAAGGCCGGCCTCGACGCCGATTTGCGCGGCGCGCAGGAGATCGTCGGCGGTCGTCCGGCGGCGGTCGGTCATCCGGTAATCGGGGTGAAACGCGGTGACGTGCCAGGGGATGTCGGGGCTGACGGAGACCAGGAACCGGGCGATGGATTCGAGCTCGCCTGGCAGGTCGTTGAACCCGGGCACCAGCAGGGTGACGACCTCGAGCCAGATGCCGCACGCATGAGCGCGGCGGATCGTGTCGAGCAAGGGCGCCAGCGCGCCCCCGAGCTGGCGATACCGCCGATCGTCGAATCCCTTCAAATCGACCTTGCACGCGGAGATCCAGGGGCGCAGGTAATCGATCGCCTCCGGGGTTGCGTAGCCGTTGGAGACGATCGCGGCGCGCAGCCCCGCGGCCTTGCCCTGCCGGAAGACCGCCGCTGCCCACTCGGATGTAATTAGCGGCTCGTTGTAGCTCGAGACCAGAAGAGACGCGCCCAAGCGCCTGGCCTCATGGGCCAGCGCTGCCGGGTCCACCGGCCGGACATGGAGGGGATCGGCCTTCTCGCGGAGCCCCTGGCTGCTGATCCAGTTCTGGCAATACCCGCAGTGGAAGTTGCACCCCAACATGCCGAACGTGAGGGCGTCCGAGCCGGGCTGGACATGAAAGAAAGGCTTCTTCTCGATCGGATCGCATTGGACGCCGGCGACGTATCCGAAAGGGACGCGGAGCTGGCCCCCCGTGTTGGACCGGACCCGGCAGAGGCCGCGCCGGCCGGGGGCGATCCGGCAGCGATGCGCGCAGGCAAGGCAACGGATCCACCCGCCTTCGAGCCGACACAGCTCGCCTGGAGCGGTGAGGGCGTCGAGGCGCTCCTCGAGGGTGCTCTCCGGCCGCGGCGCCGGGCGGCCGGGCGCATGTTCCATCCCCGCCTGAGGGGGCGTGGATGACGGGTCGGGTTCGAGCCGCATAGGTCTCATGCCAACTTGGCGCGCCGCGGCGGGCCTGTCAAAGAGATGAGCGGGCTCAGGAATCGCGGAGCCGGGGGATCCAGACCAGGGCTACCAGCCGCACGGTCACCTGCGCGCGGCTCGGGCGCAGCTCGATCCTCTCGAGCGTCTCGGAGGACGGATCGTGGGCGGCAGCGAGCTTTTCGATCTCGGCCTCGAGCTCGGCTTCGAGGTCGCGCAGCTTCTGCTGGATGGCCTCGATGGTCTCCTCGGCGCGGGCGACGTCGCCGGCCTGCTGCATCTGGCGGCCGACGCCGCGCGCCGCGGTGGTCGCGCGGGAGAGCGTGCCCAGCGAGACAGCCTTGCGGCCGACAAATGCGCCGAGCAGCGTCGAGCCCAGCGAGAGAACGGTCTGCATTTTCGCCTGGCGGGCCTGGCCGGCCTCGCGATCGCGAGCCTGCTCGGCCCGGCGCAGGCGCTCCTCGAGGGCGGCCGTCTTCGGAGCGTATTTCCTCCGGAGCTTTTCGACGGCCTCGTCGCGCTGCTCGCGCACCGCCTGCTGCAGTCGGATCCGGAAATCGCGTTCCTCCTCGCCCGGCTTGGAGACCATGCCTCGTTCGGGAGAGGCGAGCAGCGACAGCCGGCGATGGTCGCAAATCCACTGCTCGAAATCGCGGGTCCAGAGCGCGTAGTTCTTCGGCTGGCCTGCGGCGGCCGGGCAGGGGGCAAACTCGCCGGCTGCGGGCTCGGTCCGCAACGCGCCCACGGCCAGATCGATCTCCTCCGCCGCGGCCCAATCGACCGGCAAAGGCCCTTCCTGGAAAGGCGCCATGACGGTCACCTCGATCAGGTGATCGATTCGAGCCTTGGCATCGGCGAACCGCGCCTGTCCATGCCCCAACAGGCGCGGCTCGTAAACGAGCCGCTGGCCTGTGCGGGGATTGGCCTGCAACGGCGCGAAATACTGGGGCACGCCGGCAGGCATCACGGGTCTTCCGCCGGCAGCGGCGGCGAGCCCGGCGCCGAGGCCGATCCCGGAGGCAGCGGCGGGCGGTTGCGCGGGCGGGGCGGCAGGCAGCGGCGCGGGCGGCGGTGGAGCGGGGACGGCTGGGGGCGGCTGAGCGGCTGCGGCGGCGGCCGCGGTTGCGCCCGGCCGGAGCGGGTCGATCAAGGCCTTGATCTGAGCCCGGGAGAGGGGGCCGCGCAGGTAGGACATCGCCCAGCGGCATTCGAAGAGGGCCGGCTCATCCTCGTGGACGCTGTGGAGGAGAAACACGCGGGGATCGAGCCCGGCCAGGAGGCGCTCGAAAGCGGCGCGGTCGAAGCGGGCACCCTGAGCAGTGGCGGCGCCTTCGAGGCCTTCGAGGACGCGGGCCTGGTCGCGCTCGGTCTGGAGCCGGCCGATGAACCAGGAGCCGATGTTGGCCAGGCCCTTGTAATCGAGATCGACCGGATTCTGCGTGGCCAGCACCACTCCCAGACCGAAGGCGCGGGCTTGCTTGAGCAGATAGAGCAGCGGACGCTTGGCGGGCGGGTTGGCGACCGGCGGGAAGAACCCGAAAATCTCGTCCATGTAAAGCAGAGCGCGCAGGCTGCTGGTCCCCGATTGGGTTCGCATCCAGGCCCGGACGCGATTCAGGATCAGGGTGACCACCCACTGGCGCTCGGCGTCGCCGAGGTGGGCGATCGAGAGGATCGCGATCCGGGGCCGGCCCGCCGCCGTGTAGAGCAGGCGCTGGATATCCAGCGGGTCGCCTTCGCCCCAGCGGGCGAAGCCGGGCGAAGCCAGCATCTGGTTGAAACGCAGCGCCAGCTCGAACCGCTCTCGAGCCGGATAAAACGTCTCGAGATCCATCACCCCCATTCGCGCGAAGGGCGGGGTCTGGATCTGCTGGATCAGCGCGCCGAGCTCGGGGGCTTGCTCCTGGCGCCAATGATGCCGCAGAAGCTGGGCCACCAGGATCGCCGCGCGGTCCTGGACCGGATCCGCCGTCAGGCCGGCCAGGCCGAAGAGGCCGGCCACGGTTGACTCGACATGTTCCTGTTCGAGCTCGGTGTCCTCGATCACCTCGGGAGGGGGCGGGGCCAGCGAGCCGAACAGCGACAGCGGCAGGCCGGCGCTGCTGCCGGGCGTGTACAGGGCGACCTCGGCCGCCTCCTGCAGCCGGCGGATGCGATCGCCGTCCTGGTCCCATCGCGCCAGGCCGGCGCGCCATCGCTCCGCTTGCTGTGTCGCAAACGCGTCGGCCTCCATCCCCTGCCGCCGCGCCTCCTCCGGATCCACCCAGGGCGCAAAATCCGACGGGCGCAGATCCGGAAAGGTCAGCAGCAGGTTGCCCAGGTCCCCCTTGGGATCGATGACCAGGGCGGGGATGCCGTCGATGGCCGCCTCCTCGAGCAGAGTGATCCCCAACCCTGTCTTCCCGCTGCCGGTCATGCCCACCAGCAGGCCGTGCGTGACCAGATCTCGAGCGTCGAACAGCAGCGTCTCCGGCCCCGATTGATGCGTGCCCGGCTCGCGCCGCCGGCCCAGGTAAAACAGCCCCAGCTTCTCGTAGTTCTGCATGGCTTCGCAAGATGTCCGGGCCGCTCCCGCAACCCGGTTTTGTTCGTCTGCAGAGCAGAGTACCGCCCGCCGCGCCTGTGTCAATGATCCAACACTGCCCCGCCAGCCATAAGACTTGAAAAAATTCCGTTTTTGACCCATGATCAATAACGGTTGAAGGACTGATTGTGCCGAAAAGCGTTAGCTCAGGCTTATTGATGTACCGGATATGCCAGGGGCGGCTGGAGGTGTTCCTGGCCCATCCCGGAGGGCCGTTCTTTCGGCATCGGAACTCGGACACGTGGAGCATTCCCAAGGGCGGAGTGGAGCCGGAGGAGAGCCTGCTCGAGGCGGCGATTCGGGAATTCCAGGAAGAGGTGGGGATTGTCCCGCACGGCCCTTTCATCCCGTTAGGCTGGATTCGGCAGAAGGGCGGCAAGATTGTTCACGCATGGGCCTTTGAAGGGGAGTGCGATGCTCCGAAGGCATTCAAGAGCATGCGGTTTCAGATCGAGATACCGCCGGGATCAGGCCGGTATCGGAGCTACCCGGAGATGGATCGAGCCTCCTTTTTCACCATTCCGCAAGCGAAGCTCCTGCTCAAGGTCACGCAGCATCCGTATCTGGACCGGCTCGAGGAGCATCTGCGCGGGACCGGCGCGATCGGCGCGAGCGCCGGATCCGTCGAAAAAGCTGTCTGATTCGGGCGTCGGATCCCAGCCGCGGCCCACACCGCACTTGCCATCATGGACTGCGGATCTCGCTTGTCCATTGCCTTCTGGCTTTGGCTATCGACCTGTCACGATCTGGATCGCTTATGGATCTGGAAGCCAATCAAAAGCAGCGCGGTGGCCAACCCCAGACTCGAGGGCTCGGGCACCGCTCCGGCCACGCTGATCTGGTCGAAGTAGACGAATTGGCCGCCCGGAGTGTCTTTGGATGTCACATAGAATCGGATCTCGGCGGTTCGAATCCCGGAGAGGTTATTGAAATCGAACGTATACAGGCCGCCCACATTGTTGTTGGAGGGCGAGGTCGATTTGTTGAGAGCGAGCGCCGCGCTCGTCTGGCGCAAGGACAATCCCGATCCGGTATCCGCCCAGAACTCGACGACGACGTTTTGAGGGAACTGCATGTGCGACCGGCCTGCTCGGAACGTGACGCTGTAGAGCTCGAGGTCGTAAAGGAGTTCGGTGGCGGTCAGGACGATCTTGATATGGTCGCCGGTGTAGGGCGTGGCGCCGCCACCGCCGGCCGCATTGAAACCCGACAGGCTCAGGATGTTAGCCGGTGTCGGATCTTGGGTCAGGCCTGTGGTGATGACGCTCGAGTATTCAATGTAGGGGGTGTTCTCCGTGGCGGCGAGGGAGCCGGGCGTGCCCGTGAAATCGTAGACGCCATCGAGAAAGATCTGGGCTTGGGCGGCGACAGCGGCCATGGCAAACCAACCGAGCACAGCAGAACGATGGACGATCGGTCGAATGGATGGTGTCTTCGTGTTAAAATATATTACATGCATAAAAATTCACACCATAAATGTCACAGAACGGCCGGCCTGTCAAGGGGAGGGACAGGCTGGCGGCAAAGAACGGGACAGCTTCCGGGCGCGAGTCGGCCGGGGGGGCGGGATCGTCTTTCCGGGGTTTTAATCGATCAGAAACACCTCGACCAAGGTGACGAGGATGCCCATGAGGGCGCCGCCGGCGATGACGCCGGCGCAGACGGGCTCGAGGTTTTCGACAAACACGCGATGGAGGAGGAGGCGGGTGTCGCGCCATTTTCTCGAGGCGATCCAGAAGAAGAGGGCGCCGAGGAACATGGAGAGGCTGTTGTAGAACGGGATCACGAAGGCGAGGCCGATGCCGACGCCCGAGAGCCAGAACCGGCCCCGGGTCAGGAGCCGGGCCAGCTCGAGGCCGATCCCGATCACGGCTCCGGCCAGGGCGGCCCACCGGGCGGAGACGGCCAGTTGATCCAGCCCTCGGGTCAAGATCTCCGCCACGGCCTTCCACACCACGGCGCTGGGCATCGGGTATTGGTCGTTGACGAGGTTCTCGGGGCCGCGCGCGAGGAACACCAGGTAGAAGACGGGGACGGCCACGAAGGCGCCGGCGATGATGCCCAGCACGTGGCCGACGGCCTGCTGGCGGGGTTTGGCGCCGAGCATGTAGCCGGGCTTGATGTCCATGAGGAGGTTCGAGGCGTTTCCGGCGACCTCGCCGGTGATGCTGGCGGTGACGAGGTTGGTTCGGATGTTGCCCGGGGCCAGGACGCCGTAGGTCAGCTGCGTGAGCTTGCCGAGCGCGCCGGTGGGGGTGATGGACGTCAGCGCCGTCGAGTTGACCGCGATGAGGGTGAAGATGAAGATCAGCGGGATCGCCAGGATCCCCTGCCAGATGGCGACGCCAAAAAAGAGCTTGGCCAGCACAACGACCAGACCGCCCACCAGGGGGATCCCGACCACGAACACGGACATCGGCAGCTCGATGTCTTTGAGGACATCCTGGCCGGCCCCCGCCGGGGTGCGCCGGAACAATCCCCGGAAGGCGCTGACCAGGATCTGGGGCCGCGCGAAGAAGGCCAGCAGCGACGAGGTGGTCATGATGGCCACGCCGCACCAGAGCGACCAGACGGTGATGGCGCGGAATCCGTAATGGGCGACGCCGTCGGTGACGGTGGCGGGGATGTCGCCGCGCGCGATCATCCAGGGCGCCAGGACCAGGTAGTTGAGGGCCGCGCCGGCCATGAGGGAGACGCCGGTGCGAATCCCCATCAATCCGCCGGCGGCCATCATGACGAAGTCCGACTCGATGCGGACGGTGAGCTCGCGCAGGTCGGTCCCGAGGGCGCGGAGGGTTCCGAGGCGGTAGATCCAGGAGTCGACGTATTGGGGGAAGGCGAGGAATCCGAGCTGGAGCTTCTCCATGATGGCGGCGCTGGTCCAGATCTTGACGAGGGCGGAGAGCCCGCCGCTGATGGCGAGGATCCGGGCCTTGAACAGGCCGGACTGGGCGTCGCCGGTGTGGAGGGCGTCCATGACGATGCCGGCGGCGCGGCCTTCGGGGAAGGGATGCTGCTCGTCATTGATGAACCGGCGCTTGAGGGGGAAGGCGAACAGGACGCCGAGCAGGGCGATGGCGATGACCCACATCAGCGTGATGGTCCGAGGCAGGATCGAGTGGGTGACCATCATGTAAGCGGCCAGCGAGGAGATCATCGGGGCGGTCATGTAGCCGGCGGCGGTGGCGATCGACTGCATGCAGTTGTTCTCGAGCACGGTGAATTCGTTCGCCAGGCCGAGCCGCTCGAGGACCTTGAACAATGCAAAGGCCAGGATGACGGATGTGATGCCGACGCCGAGTGTCCAGCCGGTTTTGGCGCCGACGTAGAGGTTGGTAAGGGAGAGCAGCCCGCCGAGCATCATCCCGGTCAGCGCGGACCGGAGCGTGAGCTGGGGCATGTTGCCGCGCCAGACGTTCTCCTTCCACCAGCGATCTTTCTGGGCCAGCGTCCAGGTGCGGACCTGCTCGTCGGTGAGATGCTGCAGCGCCATATGGCTGCATTCCCATCCAGGAAAGCAAGGGGAAAGACAAGCCCGAAATTCCGGCGCGCCGCGGGTCAGGCGCCCCGGAGCTTCCAGCGGACCAGGCCAGCCACCGAAACCGCGCCGTAGATCGGATCGATGAAGTAATCCCAGGCGTTGGCCGATTCGAGTCCGCCAGCCAGGAAGACTATCGGCGCCAAGGCGAGGACGACCGCGAAGCGATTACCGGCGATCGCCAAGGCGGCCCCGCCAATGCCGGCAACGGCCCAGGGCCAGGCCGGCTCCCATCCCCACGCATACGGATCATGGGCGGACCAGCCCAGCGCCCACGGATACAGCGCGAGGCTGGCCAGGAGGCCGAACCCCCAGGCCGCGCCCCACTCGTTCCTTCCCCACCCAAGGTCCGCGCCTCCTCGCGTCAGGACGCCGATCGCCATCAATCCCAGCAGCACGGGGGAGACATGGCCTGTGATTGGCGCCAGCCATCGGGCCAGGGGCAGACCGCCTGCCGGGATGGCCAGAATGCCGGCCAGGAGAATCATGGCGGGCGGCAGCGACCAGCGGGGCAGCCGGCGGCCTGTCCAGCCGACCAGAAGAACCTGGCCGATCCACGTGCAGGCCAGCACGGGGAACAACCATGGATAGAGCCATGCCAGGGCCGATCTCATGGCGCACCCCCGGGAGCCTCCCCCTGTTCCTGCTCCCGCTGGGCCAGCCAGGCCAGGTTGAACGCGAAATGCTTGATCCTTTCGCGCTTCCACGTGTAGGCGAGGTGGACCTTGCCATCGCGGCTGGCCAGCAGCGACGGGTAGGAGAACTCGCAGCCGGATTCCGATTCCACGAGTTCGATCCGGCGCCAGGTTGCGCCTTGGTCCCTCGAGATCGCCAGGGCGAGGTTCTCCCGGTCGCCCGTCGAATCGTTGTAAGCCGCGATCAGCTCGTCCGCCGCCAGGGAAACGACCGCCACGGCGGCGTCCGGGTTGGGCAATTGGGTTGGGGCCGGTGCCGACCATGTCCCTCCAGCATCCGCCGTGTGCGCGACCGCCATGCGCCGTTCGGGCCCGCAGCTCCTGAAGGCGGCGACGGCAGTTTGCGGGCCGGTGACCGCAATCGCGGGCTGTATCCATGATCGTCCGCCTGCGATCCTGCGTTTGGCCCAGCGCCATTCGCCGGGGAGCGGGCCTTCGCTCAGCTCGAGCAGTTCGGGGTACTTGCCGGCCATCTCATGATAGATCGGGATTGCCCATCCCGCGGGAACGACCGGGACCGGCGCGTTGCGGACCAGCTCACTGATGTTGAAAAGCGGGCTCAAGACGAGCCTTCGCGCGGCGGACCAGGTGCGGCCTTCGTCCTCGGACGTCTTCAGGTTCAACGAGCTGCAGGCCCAGCCTCCAAACGACACGGTCACGAAGAGCAGATGCAGCTTGCCTTCGCCGCCGGCCCAGATCAGGGGGTTGCCCAGCTTCCGAATCGGGCGCCCCAGCTCGATCCGCACCGCCTCCGGCGCGACGGCAACCCACGGCCGCTCCCACGCCGCGCCCCCATCCCTGGACTGTCGGCTGAGGTAAACGGACACGTCGCGCGCTCCCTCCCGGGTGCCCCCGTACCATGCCGCAACAAGCCGGCCATCGGGCAGCTCGGCCAGGCTCGACGCGTGGACCTGCAAGGCGTCGGCGCTCTCGGAGATGAATTGAGATGCCGACCAGGGTTCAGCCGTGCTGGGCGCCGGGGCGGGCGCGGCCGGGACAATGAAGCCATCGACAGCGGGAGCCGCGTCGCGCCCGCTGCGGCAGGCAGCGGCGGCAAACACGGCAGCCACCATCGCCGCCGCGATCGCCCGGCGCCTGGAGATGATCTGCCCCGGTCTCATGAATCGTGGTCTCGGCGCCGGGCCTACATCCTGGACCGGACCCGATAGTATTGGAACCCGGTCTTGAGCCCATCGAGGGACCGGGCTCGGGCCGCTGCTTTCCAATCCTCCCAGCTGGCCCCGGCCCGGGCAAATCGGATCCAGGCTTTTCTGGAATAGAAGGTGGCAAACCGCCCCAGCTCCTGGGCTTCGAGGTTCTCCTGCTGCAGCCACCCCGCGAACTCACCATGCCGGCTTGCCTCGACGAACACCACCGCTCCCGACTCGAACGCAGGCCAGTCGAACACCTTGGCCGCCGGGCTCAGCTCCCGCACGCTGGTCTTCAGCCGCATGGACAGCATCGATGGCTGGCTGTTGGCGAACTGGAATGCGGTGCGTCCGCCGATAGTTTCCGCCAAGCGATCCGGCAGGGCGTTGATGCCGATTGCGGGGTAAAGGCCGCCCAGGAAGACGGCCAGACCCACGCTGACGCCCCCGGCCAGCCATCGGGGCCGGCATCGGCCAGACGCCTCCAGCGCCAGCCACAGCACGACCGCCAGGCCCGCCGCAGGCCAAAACCATCCGAGCCGAAACCACAGCGCGAACCCGCAAAAGAAGAGCAGCGCCCCTCCCAGCAACACCGTCGAAAGGCGCAGCGCCAATCGCGGGAGCATCCCGGGGTCGTCTTCGAGCCACCGGGCGGCCAGCATGCACTGGACCGGAACGATGGCCAGCAGGTAGCGCTCGAAGGTGCGCATCGCCAGAAATGGCAGGACGCTGATGACCAGCCACAGCCAGAGCCACGCGTATGGATTGCGCTCGGGGCGGGGCATGCGGAGGGCGGCGATGACGGTTCCCAGGACCACCAGTGTCCAGGGGAACACCAATCCCAGGGCGCCCGTGATGGCGGAGATCAGGGGGCTGAGCTGGATCTGGCCGAACCCGCGCGCCTGGGTTTCGGCGGCGAACGTGGCCTGGAATGCCTCGGGCCAAAGGCGCCACATCGCCAGAGGCCAGGGCAGGGACACCGCCAGCCACACCGCCAGCCCCCCGGCCAGATGAACCCAGCGCAGCTTCAGGACCCGCCACTGACCGGATCCGGCCAGGAAGGCGATCGCTCCTGCCAGAAAGAACCAGAGGCCGGCCGGGCCTTTGACGAGGCACGCCATGCCCAAGGCCGCCGCGGCGCCCGCGGCCTGGCGCCACCGTCCGGACTGGACCCAGCCGATCCAAGCCCACAGCGCCAAGGTCGTCCAGGCGGCCAGCGGCAGGTCGAGCATGGCCCGCCGCGCTTCGACCGCAACCCCGACCGATCCCAGCGCCAGCATGCCCGCCAGCCATCCGTCGCGCCCATTGATCCGCCGCGCCAGCATCGCCGTGAACACCACCAGGCCGATTCCGGACAGCACACCCCAGATCCGGGCGGAGGCGAGGTGGATCCCGGCTGTCTTGTAGGTGGCCAGGATCGCCCAATAGAGCAGCGGCGGCTTCTGGAGGCGCGGCTGGCCATCCAGCCAGGGCGTCAGCCACTGCCCGCGCTCGGCCATCTCGATGGGCGTTCGGAGCGATAGCCGGTATTCGTCTCCTCCGGTCACACTGGTTTCGCTCCAGATGGACGGCAGGAACAGGCAGAGCGCCAGGCATGCCAGCCAGCAATACTCTCGCAGGGGCTGATTGGCCGGGGGACGGTGGGCGTTCATCGCTTGGCGGGCCGGCTGGACCTGCCGGCATGGCCCCGGATGATCCGTTCCGCCGCCGTGCGCACCCCTTGGACCAGCTCGCGCGGCTGGCGCGCCACGGCGCTCCCCCCCCAGCCCAGCACCCAGCGGCGGACCTCGACCAGGCTGGACAATCTCATGCGGAGCTCGATCCCGCCATCGCGCAGCTCGACCAGCCGCTGGGACGGATGCCACCGTTTCTCCCGGACCAGCTCGGCAGCCAGGCCGTGGAACCGGATCGCCACGCGGTGCTCCCGCCGCCCCGCGATCACGCCGAAGCTGTCTCGCAGCTGCCGCTCGATCGAGAATCCCGATGGCCGCTCGAATCGCCGGCCGGTCGGCTCCGCCGAGACGATCCGCGATGGCGCGAACGTGCGGAGGTCGCGCCGCAGATGGCACCAGCCGAAGAGGAACCACTCCCCGTTGATATTGGCCAGGTGATACGGATCGACCACGCGCTCCTCCGGCGCGGGCTGGCCGGGCTTGCGATAGCGCAGACGAAGCTGCTCCCGGCGCGTCGTCGCCCGAGCCAGCCTGTCGAACATGGCCAGATCGAGGATGGGCTCGGCGGTCGTGTGAAACGAGATGCCCGGCTCGCCGTCGCCGAGGTGGATCGTGACGGTGTCGGGCAGGGAAGCGGCGATCTTTCGAAACGCGCTGATCAAAGGGCGTTCGAAGCTGGTGCCGCGGTACTGGCGCAAGGCCTTCTCGGCGATCGCCAGGGCCCAGAGCTCGCCCTCGGTGATCTGCACGGCCGGGAAGCCGCTGACCGGCTGGGTGTAATGATAGCCGAATCGGGCCGGCTCATACTCGAGGGGCAGATCGAGCCGGTCCCGCATGAACTCGAGGTCGCGGTAGATGGACTTGGGGCTGACCTCGAGCTCGAGCGCCAGATGGCTCGCGCTGGGATACCGACCGGATGCAATGGCCTGGTGGATCCGCAGCATCCGCTCGAGCGGCGGACGCGACAGGCCGCCGAATGATGCCGGCTTCAAAGCAACTTGGACAGCATCTCGTCGTTGGTCTTGTACTTCTTGAGAGCCTGGATGAGGGTTTCCATGGCCTCGACGGGGTTGAGGTCCACCATCATGCGCCGCAGCTTGCGGATCGCCTCCATGTGGCGGGAGGCGAAGAGCTTCTCCTCTTTCCGGGTCCCGCTGCGCGGGATGTCGATCGCCGGGAAGAGACGCCGGTCCGAGAGCTTGCGATCCAGGATGAGCTCCATGTTGCCCGTGCCTTTGAACTCCTGGAAGATCAGCTCGTCCATCCGCGATCCGGTTTCCACCAGCGCCGTCGCCAGGATGGTCAGCGATCCGCCCCCTTCGATCTTTCGCGCCGCGGCGAACATCTTCCGGGGGATCTCGAGCGCCCGGGCGTCGACGCCGCCGGTCATGGTCCGTCCGCTGCCGCCATGGACACTGTTGTAAGCTCGCGCCACCCGGGTGAGAGAATCGAGCAGGACGAACACGTCCTTGCCCGACTCGACCATGCGCCGGCATCGCTCGATCATGAAGCGGGAGAGGCGGACGTGGGTTTCAAGATCCTGGTCGTTGGAGGAGGCGACGACGTCAGCCTTGACCGAGCGATGGAAGTCGGTGACCTCCTCGGGCCGCTCGTCGATCAGCAGGACCATGACGTAGACCTCGGGGTGGTTGGCGACAACCGCATTGGCGATCTGCTTCAGGATGGTCGTCTTGCCCGTGCGCGGCGGAGCGACGATCAGCCCGCGGGTGCCTTTGCCGATGGGAGTCACGAGGTCGATGATGCGGGTCTCGACCATGTCCGGAGCGGTCTCGAGCCGGAACTTCTCGATCGGATCGATCGTGGTCAGATTCTCGAACCGGACCGACTTGGTGTATTCGGAGAAGGGGAGCTGATTAACCCGGTGAACCTCCCGCAGCTGGGGACTGGTGCCCCGATGCGGCGGCTGCAGGGGGCCCTCGACCAAGCATCCCTCGCGAAGATAGGTCTTCCGAATCGTGTCCGGAGTCACAAATATGTCGGTGGGCTTGGGCTGGAAATGGTTGTCGGCCGAACGGAGGAAGCCGAACCCCTTCTCCGAAACCTCCAAGTAACCGGCGCCAAACTCCGGTATCGTCGTGTTCACTTTGCTCATAATCTGACTGCTGCCGTCTGTCCAAGGGTGGTGCCCTGAGAGTCCCTCCGGGCGCCTATGAGACTCGAAACCTGAAAAAACCGCGGTCCCGAGAAGTAATTGAAATTGGAATCATC
Source organism: Verrucomicrobiota bacterium (assembly GCA_022711435.1). Lineage (GTDB taxonomy): Bacteria > Verrucomicrobiota > Verrucomicrobiia > Limisphaerales > UBA1319 > JAGMXM01. The sequence continues at coordinate 271,105 of JAKLFB010000002.1, read as the reverse complement.
CACATGGCGCCAGCCAAACTGATCGCTGAATCCGCCGGCGTCACCAGCCCGCCGCCCTTCCATCCGCTCGCTCGATCCAACCCGGGCGCCGGGCATATCTCACCTTCACTGGCTCCATACTAAGCTGAGTGGCGCCCAAGATCAACAACCTTTTTTATGCCTGCCAGCCCGGGGGGGACGCCCTGACACCCCGGGGGAAACAAATGGCCCCAGCCGGGCGGGCACCCGGCCGGGGCCAAAATGGGGGGTGGGAGTTCGCCACGCTCTCTTTCCCATGCTGGCATTAGGCGCCTTGAATCAGGCTGCCAGCTTCCCGACGCTATTCTCCGTGGCAAGCGGAGTTCATGCGGCCTCGTAGCAGGGCCGTCCTGCCCCTTGCGGCAACAGGATTATCGAGTGAGGCCTCTCGGCCCATCGGCTCGGCGCTTTGCGGACGCCAGCCTCCGGACTGGGCCAAGACACGCTTGTGATCGAAGGTCCGCGTCTTGGCCTTTCGCACCGGGTCGGCCACCGCTTCTGGCGATGCGTTGGCCCGGCGCCACGGGTCTGACCTCTTACCTCTCAGGTTGCTTTTCGCTCACAAGCCAGCGGTGTTTCACCATCGCCGGCGTCTTGGAAGAGGTCGCGAGCCTTGCCCAGGCCCGGCTTCTTCCCAAAGCGGCGCTCCCTTGGCACGCCTCACGGCGCTTCTCGTTGGGCGATTCGCGCGTCCGAATCGCCAGAGCCAACCGCCTTGTGCTGGTTACGCAGCAGCAACCATCTACCCTGGGGGTAACTGGTATTCGCCCGGGCCCGAAACCAGCCCGGGCTACTTCACTCGGCTCGGAGGTGGTTTCTCATCACCCCTCGCCGCCCGGCTCCCTTTCCGCGTCAACGGCAGCGCGCGAATCGCCACCGCAGAAGCCGGTGAATCCTGCCTCCTGGCCTCCCGTCCCTTGGCCGGAAGATCCGGAGGGGCCAAGCCAACCAACCTGGCCTGACCTTTCCCCAGTCACCTGGGATTATCCTGAGATTTCCAGAACTGCATGTTTCAGCCGCCCTGGTCCTCCCGGTTCTTTCAATGAACTACATTACAAGTAATGCAAAACCCGATTTCTGACAAGTATTTTTGTCAAAAACATATTCACCGGACCGCCAGGGTGAACAACCGGTGCACAACCCGCATAAGTGCCTCTTTTCAAGCCGGTCGCGCCCGTTCTTTTCCGGCGTCCGGACGGTGAATAACGGGGGGCGGTGAATAACTTCGGCTCGCCCCGGCGATGAGGGTCCCTTCGGGCCCCCAGAAGCAGCAACTGCCCTCCCCCGCCCATTCCAATCCGACCCTTTTCCCCGGCGCCCAACCCGCGTCTCGATCCAGTCGGATCCGAACGGAATGCCCGCTCGAACGGAGCTCCCACACGGGGATTCCGGAGCACCAGGCCAGCCGTTCCACCCGGGCTTCGACCGAGCTGGCGCTCAGCGATGCGGTGAGGTCGTCCGGCCGGAAACCCATGGTGATCTGGATGCCGATCCATCTTCTCAAGGATTCGGCGCGATCGAGGGGCACGGGCCGGCGCCATGGGACAAGATGGGCGTCGGGCTCGACGCCGGTGGCCTCGACAAAAACCAGGCGCTGGTCCATCTCCGCGATGGTTCCCTTGATGAGGTTCATCGGGGGAGAGCCCACGAATCCGGCCACGAACGGGCTGGCGGGCTGGCGGTAAATGTCGATGGGGGTTCCGACCTGGGCCCACCGGCCGTCCTGCATGACGGCCAGGTCCTGGCCGATCGCCATGGCTTCGTCCTGGTCATGGGTGACGTAGATGACGGTGGCGCCGGAGGTTTCGTGCCAGCCGGCGAGCTCCTCCCGCATCCGCTGCCGCCAGGGTGCGTCGAGGTGGGTGAAGGGCTCGTCAAGAAGCAGGATCGAGGCTTGCCGGACCCAGGCGCGTCCGAGGGCCACTCGCTGCTGCTGTCCTCCGGAGAGCGTGGCGGGGGAATCCGACAGCCGCTCGGCCAGTCCGAGGCGCCGGGCGGTCTGGATCACGCGCTCCTCGCGTTGGGCTGCGGGCATCCGGCGGATCCGAAGGGGCAGGGCCAAGTTCTCCTTCACGGTCAGATGGGGGTAGAGGACGGGGTGCTGGAACACCATGGCGACGTCCCGCTGTCCCGGAGGCAGGCGGTTGATGCACTGGCGGCCGATTGCGATCTCGCCGGCGGTGGGCGTCTCGAGGCCAGCGATCAGCCGCAGCAGGGTCGTCTTGCCGCATCCCGAGGGCCCCACCACCACCAGCCGCCGGCCCGCGGGCACGGCCAGGTCCACACCCCCGACCGCGACCGTCTTCGACCCGTTCGCGGAGACGAACTCCTTCCGCAGTTGGCACAATTCCAGGTCCGCCATGACATGTCTTTTGGCCGCGCGCACGCGTTGCCGGCGAGCGCGACCGCGCGGTCTGCCCGCTCCGATGATCCTGCGATCATCGCGCCGGAGGGCGATCGACCTGCCGTGCACGATAGAACTGCACGGCCGCATCCGGCTCCAGCATCTCGGTCCAGTCCCAATAGCCTTCGGCCGGGATCTGGCGTGTTTCGATCGTCCGCCAGCCGCCCCATTCGGCGGCGCTCTCGAGCCCGATCCAGCGGGCCGGAGTCCCGCTCACCCTGAGCCGGAACGGATCGGCTCCCGGCCCGCATCGCAATCGCGGCTGCTCTTCGAACCGCACCTCGAGGCTCACCTCGCGCGGATGGCTCCAGCCGGCGTCGGCTCCCTCGGAAACCCGAACCGTCTCGGCATAGCCGCCGACCAAATAGTCGTACGCATTGGTGCGGATGGCGAGCATCAACTCGACGGACGCACCGGCGGCGAGCATCCCGTTGGTTGCGGACCAACCGATCCATTCCTGGGCCGAGCGGATCTGCCAGAACACCTCCTGGGTGCTGACGTTATGGATGCGGATGGAAGCTTGCTCGGGCACAAAAGGCCCGCCAGCCGGTCCGGCGAAATGCAGGCCCTCGGCCGGGCCGACCAGCAATCGCCGGCTCGTCGTGGGGATCCAACCCCAGCCTGCCCCGTCGCCACCGCCCGGCCATCCCCGCCCCAGCGGCAGGGTCCCGCCGACATGGCCGCTCTCATGCTCGATGCCCATCACCGCGCCGCCGATCCCCGGCCAATCTCCCGCCTCGGGCGCCGGCCCATAATGGAACTCGATGCGCCCCGACGTCTCCTCGATCGAAGCCTGGAATTGCAGCGCCAGCTCGGGCATCCCCCACGGATGCATGTCCGTCCAGGAGACAATCCATCTTCGGTGCGGCGCCTGGCCTTGGACGCCGCAGCGCACCGCATCCGGAGCGATCGATTCCCAATCCGACCAGGCAGGCGCGATGAAGCCGCCGGGGGGATCCGGGTCCGGCACAGGGGGGAGGGGGCGCTGCCCGAGGCCATCCGGCTGGAAGGCCAAAGCGCCCTGGGCCGCGATCCAGACCCTGTCGTATCCTTCCCCGTAAAACGCGCCATCGAACGGCAAGGCCATTTCCACGGCGCCGCCGTTCGAGGCATCGGGCACGGGATCCAGCGCGGCCGGGTCCACCCACCGGAAGGGCACGGGCTCGATCCGGTAATGGGCCACGGCTCGGACCAGGCGCTCCCGGCGGCTCGTGAGGCCGCTGGCTCCAATCACTGTCAGCGCGACGGTGTATTCACCTTCCTGATCGAACGTGTGTTGAGCCTCGGGGCCTGCGGCAGGGGCGGAGCCATCGCCAAAATCCCATGCATAGGCGGCCGGCTCGCCCAGGGAGGCATCAGCGAACCGCACAGAGAGCGGGGCAGCGCCGATCCAGCGGTCCGCCTCGAAATCGGCGAGCAGCTCCTCGCCCAGGGCGCGGGACAGGCTGGCGACGCCGCCGCTGGCGGACTTGCCTTTCAACGCGGCGAGGGGCTTTGCGGTGGCGAGGAGGCGCCGGCGGAGCTCCTCGGCCGGGGCCGCGGGGTAGCGCTCGCGCAGGAGGGCCAGGATGCCGCTCACAAAAGGCGCGGCCATCGAGGTGCCCGAGATGGGCGTGTAGGCCGACGGACCGCCGGTGTAGGTTGAGTAGATCCCTTCGCCGGGCGCGCCGATGTCGACGCTGGCGGCGCCGTACCCGGCCCCGCTGGCCAGCGCGCCGTACCGGTTGACGCCCGTCACCACGATGATGTTGGGCCACTCATAGCTGGCCGGATACAGAGAAATGCGATCCAGGTTCAGGCTCTGGTTCCCCGCCACCGTGACGAACAGGATCCCGTCCCGGCTCAGCCGCGCGATGGCGCTGTCGAGGGACTCGGAATACTCATTGTCTGTCCAGCTGGCGTTGACGACCCGGGCCCCGTGGCGCCGCGCATAATCGAGGCAGCGGATTGCATCCGAGATGTAGCCCAGGCCCTGGTCATCGAGGAATTTGCCCGCCATGATTTGGACCTGCCATGCGACCCCCGCGATCCCGAGCCCGTTGTTGCCGGCGGCGCCCAGGATGCCCGCCACGTGCGTGCCATGGCCGTAATCGTCGTCCGGGTCGCCCGTTCCCGCGATGGCATTGATCCCATGGACGTCATCGGCGTAGCCGTTCCGGTCATCATCGATGCCGTTCCCGGGGATCTCGAGCCGGTTGACCCAGAGATTCCGGGCGAGGTCCTCGTGGTGCTGGCTGATCCCGCTGTCGATCACCGCGACGATCACCGATTCGGCGCCGGTCATGTGGTCCCAGCCCTCCGGCGCGTCGATATCGGCGTCCGGAGTGCCGGAGGGGAGGCCGGTTTGGTTCAGGCCCCATTGCTGTTTCGAGGCGTAGAACGGGTCGTCCGGGGTTCGCGCGGCCTGGATCCGATGATCGGGCTCCGCATACACCACCTGGCCGCTCGAGCGCAGCTGATGGATCGCCTCGGGCACAGTGATGCCGGGGGGCAGATCCATCACGTGCGGGCCGTCGGGATCGGCCATGAGCCCGCGGAGGCGGACGCGGTGCTCGACACCTCGAGATCGGAGCGGGATGAGCCCCCTGCGCGCGCCCTCGGGGCGGGGCTGGACGAGGATGCGTGCCGGATGGCAGGCGGGTTCGGCAGAAACGGCTTGGGGCGCGTCCAGTGCAAGCCCTCCAAGCCATGCTCCCACCGACAACCACGCAAGCCAGGGATGGCCCGATCGAGATCGATTGCCTGTGGTTGCCACTTTAAATTCCGGTTTCGGGCGCTGCGCGCCTCGGCGCGCCGGGCGCTTGCTGTCCGCAGGGATCGCCGGCGCCCGCATCCGAGGTGGGCGTTTCATTCATCCCGCCAGTAGCATAGGTCGACATCCGGGAACAGGCTATCCGAGGCGGCCAGATTTGCCAACCACGGTTCATCAATCATCCCGCGCTCGATCCGGTCCGCCAGGGCATCGAACCTATCGAGATGCGATTGGGCGCGCTGGCGTCCGCAGCCGGCGTTGCTGTTGGTATGGACCATGAACGGCCAGTCGCTGGCCTGAGCCAGAAGCAGCTCCTGCGCGGCGAGCTCGAGCGCCCGCCGCTCGGCTCCGGCGGGCGCGGGCCGGCTCCGCACCAGCCCCTGCAGGATGCGCCCGGCTTCGAGCGCGCGTTCGAGCATCCACCGGTTGTTCGGCTGGCGCCAGGTTCGAAAGTCGGCGCCCTCGCCCCAGCTCGATGCAGGCGGCTCGACGACCTGCAGGTCCGGGTGCCGCCGGAGGTAATCGGTGGGCGTGATCCACTCCCATTGGCCGCCGCCGGCGGCGTCCCCGCGGGCCGCCTGGTCGAGGAAGGCGATCCCTTCATACCACCAATGCCCGAACAGCTCGGCGTCATAGGGCGCCACGAGCACGGGCGGGCGCGCCGCCGGCGGCCCCGGGGCAGCCAGCACCCGCCGACGCAGGCTCCGAAAATGGGCCGCATGCTCATCGACTGCCCGGGCGGCTTCGTCCGGATCGTAGGGCCGCTTGTCGGCGCCGGCCCCGGTGATCGCATGGTATTTCATTCCCGTGAAACCCTGATGGTCCGGGCCCGGCCAGTAGGGGCGGAGATACTCGCTCTCGAGGTCAAAGCCGGCATCCCGGAAGAAATCGCGGTATCGAGGGTCCCCCGGGTACCCGCCGTGCCGGCTCCAGACCTGGAACGCCGTCAGGGGATCGCGGCCGAAGAGCGCCTGCCCGTGAGGGGTGAAGACCGGCGCATGGACGCCCGCGGCCGGGGCAGGGCGCGATCCCAGCAGGCCGCAGGTCTCGACGATCGACCATCGAGCTCCCGCCTCCGCCAGCCACGGATCCAGCGCCGGGTCGTAGGCGCACTCGGGAAGCCAGAATCCCGGGGCGTCTTTCCCGAAATGGCGGCGATGTTCGGACCGGGCGACGCCCAGCTGCGCGCGCAGGGAGCACGGATCCGGCAGCAGCAGCGGCAGCACCGCATGCGTGGCGGAGCAGGGGATGACCTCGATCTGGCCGCGATCGGCCATCTGCCGCCACACGCCAGCCAGGCCGCCTCCGCATGCCTCGTGGCGCGCCGCCCGCTCGCGATATACGGCGGCATACGCCCCGGCCAGACGGCGCACCGCCGGAGACCAGCGCGCCCGCTGCTGCTCCCGCTCTGCCAGCTCGATCCGGCTCAGCAGGTATTCCCGGCAACGCCCCCGCAGCAGCGGATCCGAGAGCATCGCGGCCAGGGTGGGGGACAGGGAGAGCGTCAGCCGCGCAGCGAGCCCGTCCCGCCACCACCGCTCGAGCATCGCGGTCAAGGGCAGATAGCATTCCGCGACGGCCTCGAACAGCCAGCTCTCCTCGAGAAACCGCGGATGAGCCGGCTCCCGCACCCAGGGGAGGTGGGCATGCAGCACGAGGCAAAAGAGGCCCTTCATCCGGCCCCACCCTAGACGGAACGGCGTCCGATGGAAAGTGCATGTCCAAAATCCCCTTGTGGATGGCGGCGGCTCGCGCCTAATCTGCTGGCGCCATGAACATCCTGGCTGAACTCGAATGGCGCGGTTTGGCGGCCGATTGCACCGATCGGGCGGGTCTGGCGGAGCGTCTGGAGCGGGGCCCGGCCACGCTCTATTGCGGGTTCGATCCGACTGCGGACAGCCTGCATGTGGGCAACCTGATTCCGCTGCTGACGCTGCGGCGATTCCAGATGGCGGGCCATCGGCCGATCGCGCTCGCCGGCGGCGCCACGGGGCTCATCGGCGACCCGAGCGGCCGCACCGCCGAGCGCCAGCTCCTGACCCGCGACTCCCTCGCCAGCAATATCGCCAGCGTCAAGAACCAGCTGCGCCGGCTCCTGGATTTCGATTCGCCCGCCGCCGCCGCGCGCCTGCTCGACAATGCCGACTGGATCGCGCCGATCACCTTCCTCGATTTCCTCCGCGACACCGGCAAGCATTTCACCGTCAACATGATGATCGCCAAGGAGAGCGTCCGCGCCCGGATGGAAGACCGCGATGCCGGCATCAGCTTCACGGAATTCAGCTACATGCTCCTCCAGGCCTATGATTTCTTTCACCTCTGCCGCGACCACGATTGCGAGCTCCAGATCGGCGGCAGCGACCAGTGGGGCAATATCACCGCCGGCATCGATCTCTGCCGCAAGAAGCTCGGGCGCGCCGCCTACGGCCTCACCCTCCCCCTCATCACCAATGCCGACGGATCCAAGTTCGGCAAGAGCGTCGCAGGAGCCGTGTGGCTCGATCCCGCCAAGACAAGCGTCTATCGGTTTTACCAGTTCTGGATCCGGACCGACGACCGCGATGTGATCCGTTTCCTGAAGTATTTCACCTTCCTGGGCCGCGAGGAGATCGACGAGCTTGCCCGCCAGCACGCCGGAAAGCCCGAGGCCCGAACCGCTCACCAGACCCTGGCTCGGGCCGTCACTGCGATCATCCACGGCGAGCCGGCTGCGGCCGAGGCGGCTCGCGCCAGCGAAATCCTCTTCGGGGGCGATCCTGCCGGCGTCCCCGAGGCCACCTTCCAGGAGATGGCCCATGAGGTTCCTGCATGCGAGTGGCCGCGGAGCGGGTTCGAAGGCGCCGGCACGCCCCTGCTCGAGCTGCTGGTCCACAGCGGCCTCTGCGCTTCCAAGGGGCAGGCGCGCAAGGACATCGAGGGCGGCGGGATCTATATCAACAACCGCCGGGAACCGCAGGTGCAGCGCATGGTCGCCGCCGCCGATCTCCTGTTTGGACGCCAGCTCCTCCTCCGGAAGGGCAAACGCAATTACACGATCATCGCCGCGTCGTAGCGCTCCAACAACGGGCTTGCGCCACACGGCCGGCGTCCCTATCTTTCTCGGCCGGGCGTTTCGGCGCCCGCCATCCGCCGGCGGCTCCTCGCGATTCCACGGGCATGCCGCGGCCGGACACAATGCATAGGATCATCGAGGCACGCTTTTTGGCGCCCGACGTGAAATGGTTCCGGATCGAGGCCCCGAGCATCGCCCGGAAGCGCAAGGCCGGGCAGTTCGTGATTGTACGCGTTCACGAGCGCGGCGAGCGCATCCCCCTGACAATCGCCGATGCGGATCCGGCGGGGCAGTGGGTCGCGCTGATTGTGCAGGGGGTGGGCAAGACAACGCATCTGCTGAACACGCTCCAGGCCGGGGATGCCGTGTGCGATATCGTCGGCCCGCTGGGCCGCCCATCCGAGATCGATCTCTACGGGACGGCGGTTGTGATCGGGGGCGGGCTGGGCGCCGCCATCGCCTACCCGACCGCTCGGGCCCTGAAAGATGCGGGCAACCGCGTCATCGCCATCCTGGGCGCCCGGTCGAAAAGCCTGATCATTCTGGAGCGCGAGATGCGCGCCATCAGCGACGAGCTGATGCTGATCACCGACGACGGCACCTCCGGAGTGCGCGGGTTTGTGACCGACGCGCTCCGGCAGCTGATCGAGTCGGGGCGCCCATTGGATTACGTGCTGGCGATCGGGCCGATCCCCATGATGCGGGCGGTGGCGGACACGACCCGGCCTCGCGGGATTCGGACCGTTGTCAGCCTGAATCCCATCATGGTGGACGGCACGGGGATGTGCGGCGGCTGCCGGGTCGTGGTGGGCGGGCGGAGCCAGTTCGCGTGCGTCGACGGGCCCGAGTTCGACGCGCACCAGGTCGATTTCGGCCTCTTGGCGGCCCGCAACGCCATGTACCGCGAGGCGGAGAAGACTGCGCTGGACCGATTCGTCTCGGGCGAGGGCGATCCCCACGGGATCGGCGAGCCGGGCTGCCGGCTGGCGGACGCCGTTTCCAGCCGACCGGATCCGGGTGCGGCGCCGCCCGGCCGCCCTGCGCCAGCCCCCGCCGCATCCGATCCGCCCCCTTGAATCGAGACGGCACTCGAGCTCGTTCGCCGAGCGCTCTCCACCGATCCCACCCTCCATGTCCGATCCGCTGCCTGCCAAAGAACGCATGAAGATCCCCCGGCAGCCCATGCCGGAGCGGTCGCCTGCCGAGAGGACCCGCAACTTCCTCGAAGTGAACCTCGGCATGGAGTCGGCCGCGGCGCGCCGCGAGGCGCAGCGGTGTCTTCAGTGCAAGAGCCAGCACTGCTGCGGGGGGTGCCCTGTGGGCGTCAAGGTGCGCGAGTTCCTCGAGCGGATCGAGCGCGGGGATTTCCTGGGCGCCGCGGCCAAGATGCGCGAGGACAACGTCCTGCCGGCCATCACGGGGCGGGTGTGCCCGCAGGAAGACCAGTGCGAGGGGGTCTGCATCCTGGGCAAGCGCGGCGAGCCGGTCGCGATCGGCTGGCTCGAGCGATTCATTGCGGATTACGAGCGCCAGGCCGGCCAGGTGGGGCTGCCGCCTCGCGCGCCGCACACGGGCAAGAAGGTGGCCATCGTCGGCAGCGGGCCCGCGGGCCTCAGCGCGGCCGGGGACCTCGTCCAGCTCGGCCACGACGTCGTCGTGCTCGAGGCCCTCCATGAGATCGGCGGGGTGCTCGTCTACGGCATCCCCGAGTTCCGACTTCCCAAGTCGATCGTGCGCGAGGAGATCGACAACTTGCGCCGGATGGGTGTCCAGTTCAGGACCAACGTGGTTGTGGGGCGCACGATCACGATCGACGAGCTTCTCGATGAAGAGGGCTTTCACGCCGTGTTCATCGCGACCGGGGCCGGCCTGCCCACGTTCCTCCACATCCCGGGCGAGAACCTGTGCGGCGTCTACTCCGCCAACGAGTTCCTCACCCGGGTCAACCTGATGAAGTCGTATCGGTTCCCCGATTACGATCAGCCCGTCTACGATTGCCGCGGCAGGCAGGCGGCCGTGATCGGCGGCGGCAACACCGCCCTCGACGCGGTCCGGACCGCCGTGCGCCTGGGCGCGCAAAAGGCGTTCCTGGTCTATCGCCGGAGCGAATCCGAGATGCCCGCCCGGGCCGAGGAGATCAAGCATGCGCGCCAGGAGGGCGTGGAGTTCATGATGCTGACGGCGCCGGTCGAGTTTCTGGGGGACGAGCGGGGCCGGCTCACGGGCGCCCGGCTGCAGAGGACGGAGCTGGGCGCTCCGGACGCATCGGGCCGGCGCCGGCCCGTGCCCGTGCCCGGATCGGAGTTCGACCTTCCGCTGGGGATGGCCGTGATCGCCGTTGGCAACCGGGGGAACCCGCTCGTCCAGTCGGCCACCCCCGACCTTCGGACCCATCGGGGAGGCTACATCGAGGCGGATCCGGAGACCCTCCGCACCTCCAAGCGCGGCGTCTTCGCCGGCGGCGATATCGTCACCGGCGGCGCTACGGTCATTCAGGCCATGGGCGCCGGGCGCCGGGCGGCCCGATCCATCGATCGGTTCCTGCGGACCGGGGAGTGATCGCAGGGGCTATCGGCGGGCGAGCTGGAGCTTGCGGCGGTGGAACTCGTCGACGAGGGCGGCGCGCTCGGCGTCGCGGTATCGCGCGGGGAGGTAGCGGCGATCGGAGCAGGAGAGGACGGCGGCCAGCTCCTGGAGGGCCAGCAGGTTCGGATCGAGCGGGTCGACGAACGAATCGATCGCCTCCTCGAAATCGCCGATCTGGATCCGGTCATCGCGCCGGTCCAGGACGGCCCGCTCGCGGGCGCGGATCAGGATGGACTCGACGTCGCTGCCGGTGAGTGGGCGGTCGCCGATGCGCGAGCGGAGCTGCTGCTTCATGGCCGAGGTCAGCTTGACCCGCTGCACGCGGGCGATCACGGTGAACAGCTCCAGGACTTCGTCGGCGTTCTGGGCCGGGAACAGGGGGATGCTCAGGCCGAAGCGGCCCTGCCGCTTCATGTCGATCGCCAGCAGGTCCGGACGCGACGTCATGGCGATCCACAGCTCGCGCCCCCGGAGCGACGCGTCCCCGATGTGCGCGGCGAACGCCGCGAAGACCCGGCTCGAGACGCCGCTGTCCGTCTCCGCGTTCTCGCGCGATCCAAACACGGCATCGGCTTCGTCGACCACCACGACCACGGGGCCCAGCGCGCGGATCGTCATCAGGATCCGGCCCTGCTGGATCTCGGTGTCGCCGACCCATTTGGACCGGAACTCGCCGATCTCGAGGACGGGCAGGCCGCAATCGCTGGCGAAGCAATCGACCAGAAAGGACTTTCCGACGCCGACCCGGCCGGGGAGGAGGATGCCGCGCTCGAGGACATCCCGCTTGTGGTTCTGGATCAGCCAGGCCAGATCGCGCAGCTTCTGCTTGGCCGCCGCGTGCGTGGCGACCGCATCCAGGTTCAGCCCGGGCTTGGGCTGCTTGAATCGGACCAGGCCCTGGCAGTACTCCTCGATCAGGCGCTTCTTGGAGGACGCGACGTGCTCGGGGGTGACGCGGGCGCCGTTGCGGATCGCCTCCGCCAGGAGATGCTGCAGGCGGAGGAGGTTGAGGCCCGACAGGCGCGCAGCCAGGTCCTCGAGGGAGAAATCGCTCCATTCCTTGACCGGCCGGTCCTGAGCCAGGGCCTGGATGGCGGGCGACTGGAGGAACTGGAGGCGGTCCTCGGCGTCGGGCAGCTCGATCTTGACCTGGGCCACATGGGGGTTCTGGAGGAGATCGGTGTGGAGCTCGGCGGCCGATTCGGTCAGCAGGAAGATGCCGACATCGAGCCGGCGCATCTCGGGGGAGGCGGCCCATTTAAGCAGCGTCACGAGCGCTTTTCGCTCGTCGGTGCTGGCATAGCCCTCGGGCGTGGCCGGGATGATCTTCTCCGGATAATCCACGATCAGCGTGATGCCGCCCGGCTTCTCCTCGGCGGCCCGCAGGAAAAAGCGGCGGAGCAGAGGGGCGAGCCGGAGGAAATCCTGCGGGGGGCCGTCCTGATGGAACCGCGTGCCCTCGACCTGGTCGTAGACGGCGAGCCATTCGAAGAACGATTTCTGCATGTCGGCCGAGCCGAAGCTGAGGCCGTCGCTGATGTCATAAAAGAGGAGCTGGGCGCGGTCGGGGAACAGGCGGCGGGCAAGGAAAGACTTGAGGGTGAGGTGGGCGATGCGGCCGGCTTCGAGCACCGGGAAAACATCGTAGATGTTGCCGTGGAGGATGAAGAGCGAGTAGGCGCCGCTGTTCCATCGCCGGGCCAGCTCGAGCGCCCAGGCGCGGAGGGGCAGCCGGGCTGGGCTGGCGGCGGCGGGGGCGGGGCTGGATGTCATGGCGGGAAACGGTTCGGCGGGCAGGTCTGGCACGCAGGAGATCAGCGGCGGGACGCAGTCCGGCTCGAAGATGGGCGTTGGATCGTCGGGATCACCGGAGGCACGGCGACCGGGGGGGCGGACGCGGCCGAGCCGTAGCCGACCCGAATGTCGGCCGGGGGGAGGTCGCCGACGAGATCGCGGAACTGATCGATCTCGCCGATCCACCGGTTGGTTTCCTCGAGGTGCTGGACGGTGGCATCGATGCGGCTCGAGAGTGCGTCGGCGCCCTTGAGGGCGACCGAGTCGGCGCGGATGAGTTTGATTTGCTGGTCGAGGCGCTCCTGCTCGGACCGGACGAAGGCGAGGTTATCGCGAGCCTGCTGGAGGCGGCGGAGGCGTTTGCGGAGCACCTCGAGCAGCTCGAGCCGGGAGTCGCGGAGGCGCTGTTTGGTCTCTCGGCTGGCGGCATCCTTCTGGGGATCGAGCTGCTCGATCTCGAGCGCGAGCTGGGCCACATCGCGTTCGGCCTCCTGGGCGCGTTCGGGGAGGGATTCGCGGACCTCGGTCTCGAGGAAGCGATCGAGCGATTCCTCCAGGGCCAGGAGGCGCAGATAGGTCCACATCAGCTCGTCGAGCTTGCGGAGCCGGGGGTCGACGGCCGGGTCCGGGGCGCCCAGGGCAGGCTCGCGGCTGACGCTCTCGATGTCGCGGCAGACGGCGGCCAGCGCCAGGTAGCGCTCGCGGCGGGGGGTGGAGAGCTGGCGCAGGGTGCTCTCGCGCCGCCGGACGAACTCGTCGAGCTGGGCCTGCTGATCGGCGGCCAGGGCGGCCTGCCGGCGGCGGTCAACCCAGCGCCGGTAGATCCCCATGTCCGGCAGGTAGATCAAGCCGAGGACGTAGGCCGTGGCCCCCGCCAGGAGGAAGAGCGGCTGCGCGCTCACAAAGCCGCCGCCCAGCGCCAGCAGGGCCAGCCACACGTGATGCGGGCTCTTCCAGAACTGACGTCGGTAGTTGGGCGGAGGCGAGTCCATGGGACCTGCAATCTCAATCCGGCGTGCCGGACACCCAGTCTGGCCGAACCCACACGCTCGCGCAATGACGGATTACTCGAGGGTGAACCATTGGGCTTCGACCCGGCGGTTCTGTTCGTTGTCGTTCCCGCCTCTCGGCCGCGACGGCCGTCGGGCGCCCGGATCGGGCCGGCTCGAGGGGAGGCCGCCAATCCCGATCCTACTTTTCCTGGATGGGCTGGCGCTGCGGGGCGGGCGGGGCCGCTGCGGCCTGCGGCGGGGCGGCTTCGGCCTGGACCATGCCCATCTTCTTCTTGTATTCCTGGAACAGCACGTTGCCCCGGGCCTGGCGCATCTCCTGTTGCCGCTGGATGTTCGATCCCATCTCCTTGGCCAGATCGAGCGTGGCGCGCATCTGGCCTTCGCCGGCGGCGGCGGACTGGCGGAGCTGCTGCATGGACTGGCTCAGCTCGCCGCCCATCATCCCCTGGAGCTCGGTGATTGAGCCTTTCATCATGGTGGCCAGGTTGTCGAGGGACCGGCCGATGGCGACGCGGGCCTTGACCTGCTCGAAATCGCGCTGGAACTTCTGGATTTCGCGGAGGCTCTGGGCAATGATCTGGGTGTTCTGCTGGTAGAGCTGATCGAGGCTCTTGAGCTGGCTCTGGTTGTCGGTGAGATCCTGTTCGAGGTCGGCCAGCTGCTCGGCGAAGTGGGCCCCATTGGTTTCGTCATTGGCGGCGATGGCGGCCTGGAGGAGGCCCTGGAGCTCGTCGCGCTGGCGCTCCTGGCGCCGGAGCTGCTCCTTGAGCAGGGCGACCTGGCCCGCGAGCTGGCCGTTGGCGTAATGGGCCTTGTCCGCCTTGGCCTTGGCGTCGCGGATGCCGCGTTCGACCACCGCCTGGTTGATGCTGTCGGTCTCGGTGGCCTTCTCGGCCATGAGCCCCAGCCAGATGAACATGCGTTTGATGGCGCGGAAGAATCCCATAGTGCTTGTTGTGGATTAGGCAATCAGCCGGTTGACAGACCAGGCGCCCCAGCCCAATGACATGTGCGTTTCATTCGGCCTCGAGCGGCATCTTTCTCCGAGGGTGAAGCGACCCAGCATTTTCGACCTCTCTGCCATGAATACGAATCACGCTTATACTAGCCCGGTGAAAGCCCGGATGTCAAACCCTCGGGCGCGCCGGGCGGGGGATTGGATCCGGCCGCGGGCGCCCCTCCTGCGCGCGGCCCGCTGGCGCGTCAAACCCCTGATTTCATTGGGGAAAACGCGCGCCGTCGCGCGCAAGACCTCTCGCGGGCGACGGGCTGATGCGCGGGGGGTTACAATCAAAATGCAGCTTTGTAATCCGTGATCGGGCCGGCGCGGCAAGGATATTTTGCGTTGACCCCGGCGCGGCGGGGAGGGTAGCTTCGGCCGCTGCACGTTGGATTGCATGATATGTTTGCCACGTTACGACGGCATCAGAAGTGGTTCTGGGCGGCGATCATCGCGGTGGTGATCCCCAGTTTCGTGATTTTTTTCACCTCGGACGCGGTCTGGTCGGTCTGGAGCGAACGAGCAGCCCAGTGGGGGGTGGTGTATGGGAAGCCGATCCCGCGCGAACGGTTCTACCGCGCGTATCAGGAGGCCGAGCTCTTTTATTTTCTGCGTGCGGGCTCCTGGCCCGGCCGGGATGAGAGCAGCCGCCAATCGGGATTCGACACGGGGCGGGAGGCTTACCGGCGGGTGCTGATCGGGGAGCTGCTCGAGCGGGATGGCGTGTCGGTCGGCAAGGAGGCCGCGGCGCGATGGGTGGCGAACTTCTTCCGCGATCCCCGGCAGAACACGTTCCGGATGGAGAACTACGAGCAGGTGGTCCAGGCCATCCGGAAAGAGAAGGGGATGCGCGAGCAGGACATCGACCGGCTGGCCCGGCACCAGGTGGGTATTCAGAGCCTGGGCAGTGTCTACGGCATGAGCGGCGCCCTGGTTCCCCCGAGCGAGGCCGAGGCGCTCTACCGGATCGAGAACGAGCAGGCCGAAGCCCGGGCGGTGGTGTTCGCCGCCACCAACTACCTGGCAGCCGTCACGCTCACCACCAACGCCATCGAGCAGTTCTACACCAACCAGCTCTCCCGCTACCGCATCCCCGAGCGGGTCCAGATGCGCTACGTCAAGTTCGATCTGACGAATTTCTGGTCGGACGCGGACCAGCGCATGGCCAAGGAGACCAACCTGGCACAGCGGATTGACGAGGTCTACGCCCGGCAGGGCGCCGAGAGCTTCCGCGACACCAACGGCGTGGTGATGGCCGAGGCTGCCGCCAAAAACCAGCTGCGGGAGCGCGTCCGCAAAGGCATGGCGCTCGAGGCCGCCATGAAAAAGGCCGGCGCCTTCGCGTCCGAGCTGTTCGCGATCGCGCCCATGAAGGCGGACAACCTCAACAGCCTCGCCGCCACCAACAATCTCGCGGTCGAAATCACACAGCCGTTCAGCCAGTACGATGGCCCGTCGGATCTGGATCTACCGGGCGATTTCGGCCGGCGCGCGTTCGCCTTGACCGACGAGGAGCCGTTCCTGTCGCCGGTGGCGGCCGAGGATGGCGTGTATCTGGTGGCCTTGCACCGGAAGATCCCGGCGGAGTTCCCGGCCAAGGAGGCCATCTGGGGGCGGCTGATGGAGGATTACCGGCAGTTCCAGGCCCTCGAGGCGGCGCGGCAGGCAGGCCGGTCCTTCTACCAGACGCTGACCAACGGCTTGGCGCAGGGCCAGGCTTTCACCAACCTGTGCGCCGAGGCCAAGGCCGCCGTGGTCAACCTGCCGCCGTTCGCGCAGGCAAGCCGGTATGTCGATGGCCTGGACGATCGCCTCGATCTCGACCAGCTCAAGCAGCTGACGGCCCGTCTGCGCCCCGGCCAGGCCAGCGGCTTCACTCTCGTCCCCGAAGGCGGCTTCGTGCTCTATTTGGAAAAGCGCACTCCGGTGGATGAAGCCAAAATGAAGCAGGAGCTGGAGAGCTACTTGCAGAACCTGCGCCTGACCCGCCAATACCAGTCGTTCGAGGACTGGTTCGAGTGGCAGGTCGCCCGATCCGGGGTCATGCTCGCCCTCGAGCAGGAGGAGAAGCAGCGGCAGAAGGAGCCAAGCACCCAGCCGTGACGATCGCCCCAGGCGGCCGCCGGCCGGGCTCACGGGCCGTGGAACCCTTCATCAAACTCTCCTCCAGAGAAACGCGCCAGTTCTGGGAAATCCCGGTGCTTTACGAGGACGACTGCCTGCTCGCCCTGGACAAGCCGGCCCGTCTGCTGGCCGTGCCGGACCCGGGCCAGCCGGATCAGCCGAGCCTGCTGGGGCTGCTGCGGCGGGACATCGCTCGAGGGGCCCCCTGGGCCCGGGAGCGGCGGATCGTTTCCCTGGCTGCGGCTCATCGGCTCGATGGCGAGGCGTCGGGCGTCCTCCTCCTGGCTCGCACCAGGCAGACCCTGATTCGCCTGGCCCACCAGTGGGGCGCCGGGAAACCGATCCAGCGCTGCGCCGCGATTGTCCACGGCGCCCCGGCCGAGGAACGGTTCCGGATCGAGGCCCGCCTCGCGCGGCACCCGGTCCATCCCGGCCATGTCCGGGTCGATCCGCGGCGCGGCAAGCCAGCTCAAACCGATTTCGCCGTCGTCGAGCGGTTCCAGAATTTCGCCCTGCTCGATTGCTTTCCGCTGACGCATCAGCCCCATCAGATCCAGGCGCACCTGCGTAGCGCGGGCCTGCGGCTGGTGGCGGATGCGTGGTATGGCGGCCCGCCGGTTTGCCTCTCCCAGCTCAAGCGGGATTACCGGCCGAAGGCCGATCAGGAGGAGCGGCCCTTGATGGGGCGGGCGGCCCTGCATGCGATCGAGCTGGCGATCGATCATCCTGTCACCAGCCAGCCGATCGCCATCGCATCCCCCTGGCCCAAGGATTTCACCGTCACCCTCAAGTATCTCCGCCGATTCGCCCAGGCCGCCTGATCGGCCCTGGTCGAAGCCAGAAAGTGACTCTCCCGGTCATCTTGTTGCAGGCGGCGTTTCCTCGAACGCTTCGCGCAGCAACCGGTTCAATTGCCCGGCCGCAAACAGCGGCAACGAGAGCAATTGCACCGCGGCGCCCTCTTGCCCCGGCAGCTTGACGTGCTCCAGCGCTGGCGGGCCCGAGTAAAACCGCACGGCCCGACACCGCCGTTTCTCGCGCAGAAATTGGAGCAGCGAACGCAGCGTCCCAGTCTTGCCCGCCTTGACCTCGACGGGCAGAACTTCCTGCTGCCAACCGATTACATAGTCCACTTCGGCATTGGCACTGCGGGCCTCCCGTACCCAGTAAAACAAGCCCGCGTCCTCAAACGCTGGCGCGGCAGCCAAAAGTTGCTGCCCCACGAACTGCTCCGCCAGGGCGCCCTCGTGGATCGCGACCAGCTCCACCGTGTTCGCCAGCGGCAAACTGCACAGACGGTTGACCAGTCCGATGTCCAAAAACAGGGCCTTGAAATGCCGGTCGTCCTGTTCCGCGCCCAGCGGCAGGCCGTTGGCCCCGGTATGCACCACCGGATGCACCACCCGGCTCAGGGCGAGAAACTCCAGCGCCCGCCGAACCCCGGCGGAGCGGTCGTCGCGGCTGATGCGCACAAACTTGATCTTGCGACCCACGTTGTGTGCCACGTGCCGATACGTCTTCCGCATCAGCTCGTGCAGCCGGCGCGGTCCGTACTTGGCAAAATCCGCCTCCATGGTCTGCACTAAGCCGGTCTGGATACGTTGGACCTCCAGCAAGTCCTGTCGCGCCGCATAGGCCGCCACTGGCTCCGGCATCCCGCCCACAAAAAAGTAGTTGCGCAAGACGTCGGATAATCTCCGGCCCACCGCTTCGGAGGGCGGCGCCCTCAGCGTCCAGGTTCGGAGGTAATCGGCCAGCGCCGCCCCTTCCGTGGCAGCTACGAATTCCTCGAAGGACATCGAGTAAAGATGCAGGAACTCAACGCGTCCCACCGGCATGGCACAGGCAAACTCCCGCAGCGCAAAATCGAGCAGCGATCCCGCCGCAATGACATGCAGCTCGGGCTTCAGCTCGCAAAAATACCGCAGCGACGCCAATGCGGCAGGACACGCTTGGATCTCATCTAAAAACAGCAGGGTTTTGCCGGGTATAACGCTCTGGTTCCGCAACAGTGCCAGCTCTTGAAGCACCCGGTTTGGATTGGTTTGGGCAAACAGGCTGTGCAAATCCCGCTCCCGCTCCAAGTCAACTGTCAATACCGACTCGAACTGCTCAGCCCCCCAGTGTTCGACCAAGTAGGTCTTGCCGACCTGTCGGGCGCCGCGAATTACCAAGGGCTTACGTCCGGGGCGATTTCGCCAGTCAGACAAATAGATCCGCGCGTCTCTTTTCAATATGAGCTCGATTTCATCACATTAAGCATTCAAAGACAATTGTATTTTAACACTTCCTATAAACATATTACCTGCACACTGAGGCTCATTGCACCCATCACACAAAGGGGCCCGCCTGCGCGCTGCGTGCGGTTCTTTCTGGAATGGCCCCCTACAGAAGACCGAGCTGGCCGCTTTGCTGGCGCTCGTAGCCGAGCTTCTTGTAAGTGAGCTCGGTGACCACGCGCCCTTGGGGCGTTCGTTTGAGATACCCTTCCATGATGAGATACGGCTCGTAGACCTCCTCGAGGGTGTCGGGTTCTTCGCCGACGGCGACGGCCAGCGAGCTGATGCCCACCGGCCCCCCGCTGAACTTGAAGATGAGCGTCTCGAGGATCCGCTTGTCCATCTCATCCAGACCGTTCCGGTCGATCTCGAGAATGGCGAGCGCCCGGTCGGCGGCGGGAGCGGTGATTCGGCCATCGCCGCGGACCTGGGCGTAATCGCGGACGCGCCGGAGCAAGTTGTTGGCGATCCGGGGGGTGCCCCGGCTGCGGCGCGCGATCTCGAGGGCGCCGGCGGGATCGATCTCGATGTTCAACAGGCGCGCCGAGCGCTGGACGATCGAGTCGAGCTGCTCGGCCTGGTAGTAATCGAGCCGCTCCCGAATGGGGAACCGGGTTAGAAGCGGCGACGTGAGGAGCCCGCTCCGCGTGGTCGCGCCGATCAGGCTGAAGCGAGGCAGATTGAGGCGCACGCTTCGGGCGTTAGGCCCCTGGTCGATGATGATGTCCAGCTTGAAATCCTCCATCGCCGGATAGAGGTACTCCTCGATCGTCTTCTGCAGGCGGTGGATTTCGTCGATGAACAGCACGTCGCCGCTCTCGAGGTTGGTGAGGAGCCCGGCCAGATCGCCCGCCTTCTCGATCGTGGGCCCGCTGGTGCACTTAATGTTGGCGCCCATGGCCTTGGCGATGATATGGGCGAGCGTGGTCTTGCCCAGGCCGGGCGGGCCGCTCAGCAGGATGTGGTCGATCGCCTCGCTGCGCTGGCGCGCCGCCTGCACCGCGATCTCCAGACGCTCCTTGACCTTTCCCTGGCCCGTGAAATCGGAAAACAGGGACGGCCGCAAGGTGATCTCCCAAGCGGGATCCGGCTTGGCCAGGACGTCGCTGATTCGTTGATCCGCCACGGCCTCCACGATGCGCTCCCCCCGGTATTCCGACAAGGGTAAACCCTAAGGGTCTGTGCAAAAATTACTTCCGATTTTGCTGGAGGGGATTGGGCGGGCTGGCAAGGCGCGACGAGCGAGCATACCCGCGCGGTCTGTGAGCGAGGAGCAACACAGCCAGCGTGCCCAAGGCCCCCAGCCCTGCGGGGCGGGGCGGCGCCGGGCCATCTGCTTTGTTGCTCGGTCGGTCGAGTATCGCAGGGGGATACACTCCCTCCCTCGCGCCTTGCATCGGGCCCGGCGGCGCTCCCGCCAAAATCGGAAGTAATTTTTGCACAGACCCTAAATCTCGTAGTCCAAGCCGCGGGCGAAACGGCCGGCCTTGGGCACGATCTTCACATCGTCCGCCTCGTAAAGGACCAGCGAGTGGGGCGGCACGCTGTGCATGAGAAAGACATTCCCCCCGATCGTGCTGCCCTCTCCGATCACGGTGTCCCCGCCGACGATCGTGGCGCCGGCGTAAATCGTCACGTGATCCTGGAGCGTGGGGTGCCGTTTCTGGCCGCGCAGCTGCTGGCCTCCAGCCAGGGATCGCGCCACCAGACCCACGCCCTGATACATCTTGACGTGGTGGCCGATCCGCGCGGTCTCGCCGACGACCGTCCCTGTCCCATGATCGATGAAGAAATGGGTTCCGATCCGCGCCCCCGGATGCAGATCGATCCCGGTGCGCGCGTGGGCCCACTCGGTCATCATCCGGGGGATCAACGCGACGCGCTCGACATAGAGCTCGTGGGCCATGCGCTGGACGGCGATCGCCTCGAGGCCGGGATACGCGACAATGACCTCCTCGCGGCTCAGCGCGGCCGGGTCGCCCTCGAACGCCGCCTCGACGTCGGTCTGGAGCAGCTCGCGGATCCGGGTCAGCTTGTCGAGAAACTCGTGGGCGAGCCGGCCGGCTCGGGCGCTCGATTCGCCCGTGCTCATGCCCGCCGGGGGCGAGTACTCCAGGCTCTTGCTCATCTCGTCCGCCAGCCGATGCCACACAATGGCCATCCGCTTGGCCGTCACCCCTCGGATCTCGCGCAACGGAATCGGCCGTTCGCTGAAGAAGCCCGGGAACAGGAGCTGGAGCAGGTCCAGCGTGATGGCAGCGACCGCGGACTTGGACGGGAGGTTGACGCCGTCCAGGTGGTTGATCCCTCCCGCCTGCTCATAGGACCGCATCAGCCGGTCGGTCAATTGGGCCACCGAGTCGTTCACTGGGTCATTATCCCCCAGAATCTCTGAAAAGCAATGGCTGCGGCCCGGGCCGAACGCGCGGGGCGGCCCCGGCTTGACAACCCGGCCCGCCATCCGATGATCGGAGGCCGGCGGCGCCCCGAAAGGCGGTCGATGTGCCGGAGCGACCGAGCCATGAATCGATCCATTTGCGTCATTTTCAACCCGGCCGCGCGGGGGGAGAAGGCCCGGCGGTGGCGGAGCGCGCTGGGGACCCTGGGCCCCGGCTGCGTGCTCAAGGCCACCTCCTCGCCCGGCAGCGCGGCCGCTCTCGCCGAGGAAGCGGTCCGCGACGGATTTGACCTGGTCGTGGCGGCGGGCGGGGACGGCACCGTGAACGAGGTCCTCAACGGCCTTGGCCAGGCCCCCGACGGATACGCCCGCGCGCGCCTGGGCGTGATCCCGATCGGATCCGTCAACGTCTTCGCCCGCGAGCATCGTCTGCCCCTCCGATGGCCCGAGGCCTGGGAAGTCATCCGCGCCGGCCGGGAGCGGCGCATCGACATCCTCGAATCCACGCACCACACAACGGGCGCGTCTGTGCGCCGGTTTTTCGCGCAGATGGCCGGGGCGGGGCCCGATGCGCGCGCGGTGGAGCTGATCGACTGGGGCGTGAAGAAGCGGCATGCGTATTCGGCCTATATCCTGGCCGGGCTGCGGGCGCTCCGCGAGACGCCCGCGCCGATCATGGTCGAGTGCGAGAGCTTCCGCGGCCCGGCGCAGCTGGTGCTCATCGGCAACGGCCGGTTCTATGGCGGGCCTCACCCGATCTTTCCGCAGGCCGACCCGGCCGATGGGCGGCTGGATCTGACCGTGTTTCCGCGGATGGGCTTGTGCACGGCGCTGGGGCTTCTGCCGCGGGTGCTGGCGGGCCGGCCGCCTTCGCGGCGCGCCGCCCGGTTCTTTCAGGCTGAGCGCGTGCGCCTGACAGGCGCGGAGCGCGTCCCCCTGCAGCTCGATGGCGAGCGGGCTGGCCAGCTGCCTGCCGATATCCGCGTCTGCCCGCAAGCCCTGCGGCTCATCACGCCGTAGGCAGGCCAGCGCTCGCGCGGTCCCGGACCGCGCCGGGCCCTATCGCGACGACCGAAACTCGGCCGAGACCGGCAGGAACGTCTTGAAGGCGAATCCATCCGCGGTCGTCGCCACCGTGTAGACCGAGATGTTGAAGTATTTGGCGATCTTGTCGAACTGCGGCAGCAGGGAGAAATCGAGCCACTGCTTCAGGTTGCCGCCCATGTCCTCGTGGCCGCCGGCCTGCTCGAACATCTGCCCGATGGCGTCGGGATCCTTCTGGACAGTCTCGACGAAGGCGCGCATCGACTCGCGGTAGTTCTCGAACCCGAGCACGCCGGTGCCGAAGCCGCCGACCTTCGTGGCGGCTTCCTTGACCTCGCCGTTCTGGGCCAGCGGGCTCGCCGGTCGATCGCCGCTGCGCAGGTATTCTTCAAGAAAGGCCTCATCCGTGGTCACCGCCAGATAGCTGCCCCCGGCCGCCAGGTTGATCTTCCGGCCGGCGCTGTCTTGCGCGTCCTCATCCAGGCCGAAGTCCGGGATCGGAATGCTGTAGATGCGGCGGCCTTGAAACTCGCGCTCCTGGATCGGGTTCGAGGGCGGGATCAGCATGGAGAGGCCGTTGCGCAGCGCCGCGATGAGCTCGTCCGGTTTCGGGGATCCGACGAGCATGAGCTGCGGGGGCGAGCTCAGCTCGGCCATGGTGCGGCCGCGCGGGAGCTTCTGATAGGTGATGAAATCGTCGCCCAGGTTGCCGATGAGCAGCGTCCGGAGATCGAAGTTCGGATCCTTGTCCTTGCCGGCCATGGCCATGATGCCCTGGAGAAACGCAAACGCCTGCGGGCTGACTTCCTTGAGGGTGTTCTCGATGCCCTCCCATGTCTTGGGCACGTCCAGCCGCCACCGGCCGTAATTGAGCACGTCTCCCGCCACAAACGGGGGCGGCTCCGTGCTCTTGGGCTGGGGCGCCAGCAGCTTGACGATCCCCCGGCGCTCCGCTTCCGGCGCGCCGACAAAGAACTGGGCCAGCGTGCCGTCGGCGGAGATATCCATGCACGCGGACAGCGACTTGAGCCCCTCGATGCCCAACGCGCCCAGCAGCTTGTCCGGCGAGGGCATCATCGGGTTCGCCGCCATGCTGCCGCTCTGCTTGATGATCTCGGACTTGGCCATGGCGACCAGCGTCTTGAGGTTGATCCAGCCGTAGGCCATGCTTTGGCGGAACATCCCCATGCGGCTCTGGAACTCAGGCTCGTCGGCCAGGCCGCGCACCGAGCCGCCCCCGAGGCGGGCGAGGATCTTCTCCAGGTCGGACTCCGCCGTGCCGATCAGCAGCGCAGACTGGGACTGGCCGACCAGGAGGGTCATCTTGTCGGTCGAACCGCCGCCGGTATCGGCGGAATCGCTCTCCTTGCCGAACGCCCTCCGGAAGACCGCCTGGATGTCCTGGCCGGTGAACGTCAGCTCCATGAACTCGACGTCCCGCACCTTCCGAGTCCGGAGCGTCTTGCCGCTGTCGGTCCATTTCTGGCGCAGTTCGGCGAGGTTCTGTTTGAGCCGGTCGCCCTGGTCGCCGGCATCCAACACCCCCACCCAATCCAGGCTGGGCCGATCGCTGGTCGGGTCCAGCCGGGTCAGCGCCCACGTCACCTGCCCCTTCAACAGCGCGGCGTACTGGGCCCACGAAACGCCCAGCTCCGACTCGAGCGGCTTGCGCATCGACTCGAACTGGGCCATCACCTTCGCCTTGAACGCCTGCATCGAGGGATCCTGCCACAGCCGGCCCGAGGGCGAGGCCGATAGCGCCGCACCCGCCCGGCTCCAATCCGGCACCGTCCACATCGCCAGCGCATCCGAAGGCAGCAATTGATCGGGCGGAGGAACAGCAGCCAGAACCGTCCCCAGCCCCACGGCCAACAGCACCGGTAAAGTCAGTCGTAATTTCATTCAGGTTTCCTTTTCGGCCGCCAATCTAGGCCATCCCTATCGGCCTGACAAGGCCCATCGCATCCGCCCGGCCGCCCGCTGCGCGAAAATCTCAACTCATTTACGGAGAAACTCATGGACGGCCCCCCCCGGATGGCCGACAATTTCGCCGACCATTACAACGCCGATGCAGCGCAACCTCAATTCCGGATGACACTGTCCGGATCCATGAATTCCATGAAAACCATCTCTCGTTTTCCGATCCGAGCCGCGGCGATGCTGGCGGCGATGCTCGGAGGTCCGTTCGCATTCTCCTCGCTGCAGGGGGCTGTCTACCAGGAGGTGGACGGCCAGGTGGTGATCGAGGCAGAGCACTTCGACACGCGGACGAAGGCCGCCGCCGGCGGCCGGTACTGGCATATCGCCCCGGACGAGGACGGGCTGCTCAATCCCAACGACTTCACCCCCGTTTACACGGAGGCGCGGGGCGGGAAATACATGCACGCCCTGCCCGATATCCAGGGCAGCGACTACATCCATAACACGGTCGCCACGGTCGATGCGGATCCGCATCTGGATTTCCGGATCCGGATCGCCACTCCCGGCACTTATCGGCTTTTTCTGCGGTGGGCGGCAATCGATTCCCGGGCTAACTCGATCTACGCTCAAATCCTCGAGCTCCGGGACGGCGTCGGCGGCGCTCAGGCCGACTGGTACCGCTACGAGATCCCTGACGCATGGGTGACCGGGACGTTCAGCGGCTACTGGCGCGCCGATGGCGAGCCGGAGATCGTCACCGCCGACAGCGTCACCACCGGCGATCCCGTCTGGACGATCGCCGCCCCCGGCTTCTACACGATCCGGATCACCTATCGCGAGGACGGCTGCGCGCTGGACGCCCTGGCGTTGCGGCTGTCGAGCCTGCCGGCGATCGATCCCTACGAGGTGGGCCCGGCCGAATCGTCCCTGAGCAGCGTCTATCCTCCCTCGATCGTGAGCGTGACGCCAGCGACCTCCGCGGCCGGCGTGCTGCCGGACACCGACATTTCGGCCACGCTCCAGGACGGCGCCCCGATGATCGTCGACACCAACAGCATCACCCTCACCCTCGATGGCCAGAATCTAGCCCCGCTCCAGATCGTGAAGCAGGCGGCCATCACGACCGCGACGTGGGATTCGACCGCCCTGTTCCCGGGCGGCTCGACCCACACGGTGCAGCTCCGGTTCCAGGACACCACCGGTCTGGCCTATACCAACACATGGCAGTTCACCGCCCTGAATTACGTCACCCTGCCCGCCGCCTCGGCCTACCCGATGAGCTCGATGAATTCCTCCGCGCCCGGCTTCCAGGGCAAGATCGTCCAGGCGCCCTATAGCGTTCTGCTCTCGTCGACCGTCGCGCGCGCCAACGCGCACCTGGCCAATCTGCTGATCGATCCGGCCACCAGCCAGCCCTACCTCAACATGGTGGTCACCACCACCAATACGGCGGTCGATTGGTACGGATGGGTCGGGTTCAAGGTCAATCCCGACGGCACCTTCAACGAGGCCGCCGTCATCAACTACAGCGCCGACGCCACGTATGGATCGGCCTACGAAATCGGCTTTTTCACCGCCACCACCGGCCAGCCAGACGCCAATTTCCCGGGCCTGCCCGGCTCCCGGGACGACACCTACATCGACTATACCAACGGCCGAAGCTTCTCGATCGAGGTTCTGGCGTTCATCGAGCTCGCCGCCGGATGGCATGTCCTGGGCGTGCACAACGACGACGGCGTCGAGCTGGCCATCCATCCCAACGATGCCCGCGACGTCTTCCGCAAGGGCATCATCCGTTTCGACACGAATGCCGGCGCCACCGAAAAGGCCACCGCCGTCTATGTCGAGACCAACGGCCTCTATTCCGTCCGGCTCGTGCTCGCCCAGTACGACTCGGTCGGGTTGCTCGAGTTCTTCTCGTCCTCGCCCACCAACACCAGCCAGCGGACGCTGATCAACGATCGGACGCAGCCGCAAGCGGTTCGGGCGTGGCGCTCGCTGAACGTGCCCACCCGGCCTTATGTCACACGGGTCAGCCCCGAGCAGGGCGCCACCGGCGTCGAGCTCAATTCGCCCATCCAGGTCGCGATTGCCAACCTGGGCGCCGTGGTTCCCGCGCTCAAGGTCAATGGACAGCCCGTCACCTACAGCAGCAGCCCCTCCGGGAGCGAGACCCTTCTCACCTACACACCCGCAACCCCGTTCAGCGCAGGCAAGGCCATCCACGTCGAGATCGATTGCGCCGGGGCGGTCGGGACCTGGGACTTTGCCACCAAGGCCGGCCGCAAGGCCCTCATGATCACCGGCGGCGGAACGGTCAATCCCGCCGACGGCTGGATCCGGACCCGTCTGGCGTCCGAGTTCGGACTCGATGTCACCGTGGTGGCGGATAACGCCGTGACCACCAACAGCGCGCAGGACTGCGTTCTCGTCCTCAACTCATCGACCGTCAACAGCGGCGGCCCGGCCAATGACGACTTCGAGGTCCTCCCCATCCCGCTGGTCAATTGGGAGGCCGCCAACCTCGATGATTTCCGGATGGTGGATTACCCGTACAGCGGCAAGACCGGCAACGGCGCCACCACCAGCCAGGTCTCGATCGTCAACACGAACCATCCGATGGCGGCCGGCCTCTCGGCCGGGCTCCATGCCTTCTGCACCTCTCCGACCATGCTGCATTACGGGGTGATCCCCGCCAATGGCACGCCCATCGCCGTCTCCCCCGCCAACGCCAACCACTGCTCGCTGTTCGCCATCGAGGAAGGCGCACAGATCGCCGACGGCACGGACACGTTCTTCACCCATCCCGCCCGCCGCGTCCATATCGGATTCACCGGCAACGACGGCGCTGCATCCTACAATGACGTGGGCATCGCCCTGTTCGATGCTGCGATCCGCTGGGTGATGAAGATCGAGCTGCCGACGGAGATCCGATTCGATCCCGTCGCCCTCCAGAACGGGATGCTCACGATCGGGTGGACGGGCGGCGGCACGCTCTACGAAGCGCCCGCTGTGACCGGCCCGTGGAGCCCGGCCGCCAGCCAGAACAACCCGCAGACCGTTGCCGCCAGCGGCATCAAGTTCTACCGCGTCCAAAGGCCGTAAAGGCTCGGGCCAACGGCTTACGGCCTTCCGCCGCGTTCCTGGCGGCGGAAGGCTTCCATCTCGCGGCGCAATGGCGCCCCATAGGCGCGATCCGCCAGCAAAAACAGATCGACGTCTTTGCTAACTTGCGCCGCGCCGTAAAACACGCAGGCCTGCCCGCCCATGAGAAGCGCCTGGACGCCATTCTTCTGGAAAGTCGAAAGGACTTGTCGGATCGGGGTCGGGATCAAGGCTTCCTCCTATCGCCAAATACTGAGCGAAGATCTTCTCGCTCCGCCGGAAACGCTCCAGGGGCGTGTGATCCAACCACTCCTGCCATTCCTCGCTCATCAGATCATCGAGCATCGCGAGTCCATTTCTAGTCATTTCGCGCAATCGCGACAATCTCGATGTCAAGGCGTGCTTTCACTCAGGAGCTGGCCATTGAGCGGCGCGCGGGGCGCTGCCCGCTATCGCCGAGATCAGGTCCGAGGCCGGCCCAGCCGGTTGCTGAGCCAGAAGACCGGCAGCCCGGCCGCAAGGATGCCCAACGCCGCCAGCGCCACCTGCGGCTTGTACATCACCGCGCTGTAGATCAGAAAGGCGCAGGTCCCGCAAAACACCAGGGGCGTGATCGGATAGCCCAGGACCCGGTAGGGGCGCGCGGTGGCGGGATCTTTCCAGCGCAGCACAATCACGGCGAGGTTGCTGGCCAGGTAGAACAGATAGACCGGCGCCGCGGTGTAGATGAGGGTGTCGATGAACGAGCCGAGCAGCAGGATCAGGGCGATGGCGATGGCGGCCTGGCCGATGAGCGCTCCCAGCGGGGTGCCGGTCCGGTCGTTCCACCGGCCCAGGGGGGCGAACAGACGGTGGTCCCGCCCCATCGCGTAGGAGATGCGCGCCCCGGTGAAGATCAGCCCGCTGACCGCCCCCAGCGCCGACAGACAGATCAGCCCGCTGACCAGCGATCCGGCTGCGTGCGGAAACACTCGAGACACGACGTCCGCACCCACCGCCTTGGACTGCGTCAGCCCCGGATAGCCGAGGGCGAACAGGAACGCGGCGTTGACGAGGAGGTAGAGGCCGGTCACCGCAAGCGTCCCCAGGATCAGGGCGCGCCGGATGTTGCGCTCCGGGTGGCGCACCTCGGCCGCCACGTAAGCCATCTCGTTCCAGCCGCCGAACGTGAAGAGGACCAGGATCAGGGCCAGGCTGGCAGGCAGCGGGCCGGCTGCTGCCGCCGCGGCCGATCCCTCGCGCGGCGCCAGCCACGCCACCGTGACAATCAATCCCAAGCCGACCACCTTGACCAGCGTCAGGATGTTCTGGGTCCATTTCCCCTGGCGCACGCCCGCGATGTGGATGGCGGTCAGTGCCACCACCGCGGCGCACGCCGTCAGCCGCTCCTGCATCGCGCCGGATGCCGCGGTCGATAGGCCCAGGATCACCGCCGCGTATTTCGCGAACGCGAACGCCATCACCGCGATGTCCCCGGGGCGCACGATGGCCAGCTGGATCCAGCCGAACAGGAACCCGGCCCATCGCCCGTAGGCGCGCGTCAGATAGGCGTAATCCCCGCCCTCTTCCGGGTAGGCGGTTGCCAGCTCGGCGTAGCCCAGCGCGCCGCACAGCGAGAGCAGGCCGCCCAGGATCCAGATGCCCAGGAACCCCGCCGCTCCCGCGGCGCCCTTCGCGACGTCGGGCACCACCAGATAGATCCCCGTCCCCACGATGATGCCGACAATCAGGCCGATGCAGTCCAGGAGCGTGAGCTCTTTCTTGGGCGCCGTGTTCATAATATCGATGCTGCCTGCCCAGCAAACCAGAGATCGCCGGCCGAATCCAGCCCGAAGAAGGGCAATGGGGTCGCATCTAAATATTTGACATTCGTGTTCCCATTCCCGCCGGGAGCCCTCGCTGCGCGCCGGGATGTTTCCGAAGGTTCGGCGCCGGCGTGGATGCGCCGATCGACCGGCTTCAAGGCGGATCCGTGTTGGAACCGGAGCTTGCCTTGAGGTCGAGTCTTGGCACACTGGGAGCGGATTCAGCCAGCGGGCCACCGCCGGCCCGGGAGCGCACCGGGGAGTGGCATTCCAGGAGGCGCGGCCGGGGGTGCGGCGGCCCGGATGGGAACGCATGAGAAAGAACTTTTTTCGGTCCTTCCGTTGGACGCGGCGCCAATTCCTGTCGGGCTTGGCCGGGTGGGCGGTCTCGCCGCTGATCGTGCCGTCTTCGGTCCTAGGCCGGGGCGGTGCGGTGGCGCCCGGCAGCCGCATCGGGATGGGCGTGTTTGGCTTTGGCAATCGCGCGCGGGCGATTCTCCCGCACTTCATGCAGTTCGGGGAGCTGAACGTGCGGGCGGTGTGCGACTGTCGAGCGGACCGGCTCGCGGCGGGCAAGGCTCAGGTGGACGGATTTTATCGGAATGGGGATTGCGAGACCCATCACGATTTCCGGGAGCTGCTGGCGCGGCCGGATGTGGACGCAGTGTTCATCGCGACGGGCAACCGCTGGCACGGGCTCGGATCGATCCTGGCGGCCCAGGCGGGCAAGGACGTTTACTCCGAGAAGCCCGTCAGCCTGACCGTGGCGGAGGGGCGCGCCCTGGTGGATGTCACGCGCCGGCTTGGCACGGTCTACCAGGCGGGCCACCAGCGCCGCAGCGTCGAGTCCTACCAGTTCATGGCCGAGGCGGTCCGCCGCGGCCTGGTGGGGCGCGTCCACACCGTCCTCATGCAGGTCTGGCAAGGGCCGGTCATCGGGCATCAGAGATCCGAGCCTGTGCCGGCCGGGTTCGATTACGGGATGTGGCTGGGCCAGACCCCGTGGCGGCCGTTCTGCTGGGCCCATGTGAACGGCTGGCAGTATTTCTGGGATACCGCGGAAGGCATCATTACGGACATGGGCTGCCATTACACCGATTTGATGCAGCTTGCGCTGCAGACTGACGGCACCGGCCCGATCGATTACGAGGGCGCCGCCGAGTTTCCCGCCGACGCCTACAGCGAGACTCCGGTGCGCGGCGAGGTCCGCTGCCGCTACGCCAACGGCGTCACCGGCGTCATCCGCCAGCAGGGCGCTTTCAAGGAGCGCTTCATCCGGTTCATCGGCGACCAGGGCTGGATCCAGGTCGATGACGAGACCAACGAGGTGACAGCCGAGCCGGCCTCGATTCTCGGGCTGCGGGGCGCCATCGGCCAGTCGTGGGCTGACACCGGCAACCATATCCGCAATTTCGTCGATGCCATCCGAGCGCGCACGCTCACGGTCTGCCATCCCGAGACCGCCCACCGAGCGATCAGCATCTGCCAGATCGCCAATATCTGCCTCCGGCTCGGCCGATCGCTGCGCTGGGATCCGGCGGCCGAACGTTTTCTCAACAGCGAAGACGCCAACCGGATGCTGAGCCGCGCCATGCGGGCGCCCTGGCACCGATAAACCATCTGCGAATATTCCTGCCATGCCTCTCCATCGTTTTCCGTGGGGCCAGCCGAATCTGGGTCTGGCCGCCTTCCTCGTCATTGTTTCAGGCTGTTTCCAGCCCGCCATGGGTGCCGGGGGCGCGGCCGGAGTCGATCCGGCTGTCGCGGCCGCAGTCCGCTACGAGACGGGCGGCTCACGCGAAGCCCTGGCCGCCATCGAGCGGCGGGTGCGCGAATCGGAGGCTGGATCGCCGGAGCGACGCCGTCTCGAGGAGTCGCTCGCCGCAGCGCTGGGCGGCGAGGTGAGCGCTGAGGCGCGGCAGTTCCTCTGCCGCCAGCTCTGGCTGATCGGCACCGAGGCATCGCTGCCCGCGCTCGAGCGGCTCCTGGGCACCGAGGCGGGCGTCGAGAACGCCTGCTTCGCCCTGGCCAGCCATCCGTCGCCCGCGGCCGGCGAAACGCTGCGGCGCGCCCTGCTCGACGCCCCGCCCGCCGCCCAGGTCTCGATCATCCAGTTGCTCGGCGACCGACGCGACGCCCAGGCGGTGGCGGCGCTCGAATCCCGGCTCGGTTCGTCCGTCAGCTCCGACGTGCAGCGCGCGATCTTCGCTGCTTTGGGCCGGATCGGCACTCCCGAGGCCGCTCGAGTGCTGGCTTCGACCCCCCTGGCGACCGCCCCTGACCGTGCCTGGGCCAAGCTGGCCTGGATCGAGTGCGCCCAGCGCCTGATCCAAACCGGCCAGGACCCGATCGCGCGCCAGCTCCTCGAGCCCATCTTCCGCCCGTCGAACTCTCCGCGGTTCCGGGCCGCGGCGTTTCTGGGCCTGATCCGAATCGATCCGGACCCGCTGCGTTTTGCGATCGAAACCATCCGGGAGCCCGAGCCGCTGTTGCGCGCGACGGCCATTGCGCAGCTGGCCAGCCTGAACGATCCTGAAACCACGGCGCGCGGATCGGCCGAGCTGGCCCGTCTCGATCCCGAGCCGCAAGCCCTCTTGATCGATGCCCTGGCCCAGCGGAAAGATCGGGCGCTTGTCCCCGCGCTCATGCCGCTGGCCCAAAGCCCGCATCCGGCGGTCGCTCGAGCGGCCATCGGCGCGTTGGGGAGATTGGGCGATGCCGCGGCCGTGCCCGTGCTGCTTGGCGGGATCGAGCAGGCCGGCTCGCCGGCCGAGGCTGCCGCCGCGTTGTCCGCCCTCCGCGCCCTCTCGGGCGAGGATGTCAACGGGATCCTGGCCAGATCGCTGGCAAGGCTGCCGGAGTCGTGCCAAGCCGGGGTGATCGATGTGCTGGCTGACCGGGGCGCCACGAATGCGGTCCCGACCCTGCGCAAGCTGGCGGTCTCGGGTGCGAGCCGGACAAGCGCTGCCGCGTTCCGCGCCCTGGGCCGCCTGGCCGGCCCAGGCCAGCTTGAGGCGCTGGTCCAGCTGCTGGCGCAGCTGCCGGAAAACGCCGATACGTCCGAGGCGGAAGCGGCCCTGGTCCAGGTGGCGCGCAAGCAGCCCGACGCGCGACGCCGGGTCGCTCCTCTTCTGGCGGCCTATCCTGCGGCGGCGCGCCCGGCGGCGCGCGCCGCGCTCGTGCGCGCGCTGGGCCAGCTCGGCGGGGTGCGCGCGTTGGGGGTCGCCATCGCCGCCTGCCATGACGGCGATCCGGCTGTGCGCGACGCGGCCCTGCGGGCGACGGCGGACTGGCCGGAGGCGGACGCGCTTGCGCCCGTCTTGAGCATGCTGCGGCAGGCGGATCAGCCGGCGCAGCATATGCTTCT
This sequence comes from Verrucomicrobiota bacterium, assembly GCA_022711435.1. Classification (GTDB taxonomy): domain Bacteria; phylum Verrucomicrobiota; class Verrucomicrobiia; order Limisphaerales; family UBA1319; genus JAGMXM01. The sequence goes on along the minus strand of JAKLFB010000002.1, from coordinate 238,444 downwards.
CTTGCGGGGCTATCTGCGGCTGCTGGCTTTGCCGGGTCAGCGGCCCGCCGCCGAGACGGTCAGGGCCTATCGCGCCGCGCTCGATCTGGCCCGTCGGGACGAAGAGAAGAAGCTTGTGCTGTCCGGGCTTGCGGATGCGGCGCAGCCGGCCACGCTCTCGCTCGTGGCGCCTTTGCTCGACCAGCCGAACGTCCAGGCCGAGGCCATCGTTGCCGCCCTGAAGATCGCCCAGGCGCGGCCCGTTGCCGATCCTGCAACCGCTCGGGCCGTGCTCGAGAAGATCCGGTCGATCAGCCGCGACGAGCCCGCTCGCAAGCAGGCGGGCCAACTGCTCGAGGCCTTGCCAAGATGAGGGTCGGATCCGGTATGACGCCCCTGCACATGGATCCAGCCCCGGGCGCGCGCGCGCTGCATTTTGTGGGCGACGTGGCGCGGTTCAGCCTGCGGATGGGGGACAGGCCGTGGCCGCGGGGGTGGCGGGCCTTTTTACGGACGAACCTGGGCCGCGGGCCGGAGGAGCGGGCGGGGATCATCCGGGCTTTCCACCGCCAGGCGCCCATCGCCGGGGCGGCCTGGCGCGACATCCCTTTGGCCATTTCGGGATCGGTTGCCGCGATCGAGACGCCTCTGGTCGAGACCGGCTTTTACAAAGCGAAGGCCTACGCGCTCGATCCAGACGGCTTCCAGCATTGGCCGGAGGGCCCGGATGCCGGCCTGAGCATTCACCCCGACGCCTATCGCACCGGCAACACGATCTACTGCGCGTTCCCGCGCCTGTTCGGCCCGGCGCGAGACCAGATCCGAGCCCGGCGGGAGTCGCGCGAGAGGCTCATCGCCCGATGGGATCGCCAGGGCTACACCGTGATCCCGCCCTCGGGCAAGCTTCGCGACCTGGCCCGCCAGATACCCCATATTGTCGGGACGCTGGGCTGCCGCATCCTGCATCTGCTGCCGGTGAATCCGACCCCTGCCACCTATGCGCGCATGGGGCGCCACGGCAGCCCCTATGCCGCCTTGGACTTCACCGTCGTCGATCCGGCTCTGGTCGAGTTCGACCGCCGCACGACCGGCGTGGATCAATTCATGGAGCTGGCCGACGCGGCGCACGCGGCCGGCGGGCGCCTGTTTCTCGACCTGGCCATCAACCACACCGGCTGGGGATCTGTCCTCCAGGAGACGCACCCCGAATGGTTTCTGCGGGGTTCGGATGGGACCTTTCTCAGCCCGGGCGCCTGGGGCACCACATGGGAGGACCTGGTCGAGCTGGCCCATCGCACCCCGGACCTGTGGGATCACCTTGCCGGCGCATTTCTCACCTGGTGCGACCGCGGCGTGGACGGCTTCCGGTGCGACGCCGGCTACAAGGTGCCTTTGCCGGCCTGGCAATACATCATCGCCCGGATTCGGGATCAGTTTCCGGAGACGATCTTTCTTCTGGAAGGCCTGGGGGGGCCATGGTCCGCCACGGAGGAGATCCTCACCGAGGGCGGCATGCAGTGGGCCTACTCCGAGCTGTTCCAGAACTTCTCGGGCCTCGAGATCGCCTCCTACCTTGACTACTGCCTGCCCCAATCCCGCCAGCGCGGCCTCTGGATCCATTACAGCGAGACCCACGATAATCGCCGTCTGGCCGAGAAAGGCCGGGCCTGGTCCCTCTTGCGCAACCGGGTCTGCGCGCTGGCCAGCGTCAGCGGCGGATTCGGCTTCGCCTGCGGCGTCGAGTGGCTCGCCCCGGAGAAGATCGATGTCCATGCGACCACGGGGCTGGCCTGGGGCCAGCCGGACAACATCGTGCCCGAGATCGCCGCGCTGAACCAGCTTGTGTCCGAGCACCCGGCGTTCTTCGACGGTGCCCGCATCGAGCGGCTCAGCGCGGTCGAATCCGATGTCCTGGTTTTGCTGCGCGAGTCGGCGGACGGTCAGGACCGCGTCCTGGTGCTTGTCAATGCCGACGTCCAGCATGCAGCCCGGGTGGTCGTCCCGCCTCGGGCCCTCCCATTCGTCCAATCCGGCGCGATCGATCTCCTGGGCCAGACGCTGCCGGCGATCCACTCGCTGCCGGGAGGCGGGCGCCAACTCGAGCTCGCCCCGGCCTCCTGCCATTGCCTGGCGGTGGAGCGGCAGCCGCGCGGGCTGGCCGGCGACCGCTACCGCCAGGAGCGCGCCGCCGCCGCGTGGGCGGTCGAAGCCATTGCGCAGACGGCGCCGGCCGAGCGGCTCGGCGCTCACTCGTGGCTCGATCTGGCCGCTCTGGTCGGCGAGAGGGGCCCGTTCCGCTTCCTGGCCGCGTTGGACGGGCTGGCCGCCGCGATCGACCGGGAGCCGCTCATCCCCGCTTTGCGCCGGCTGACCGCCCGCGATCATTACCCGGCGGTTATCGTCTGGCGCCCGAACGATCTGCGCCGCATCACGCTCATCCCGCCCGGGCATTGGCTGCTCATCGAGTGCGGGCATCCGTTCCGGGCGCGCGTCCACCCGGCACGCGGCCGTCCCGGGCGGCCTCTGGCCTCGCAAAGGTTGGGCGGCGTCCATTGCGCGGCGTTTCCGCCTCAGGCTGCCAGCGGCGATTCGGCCTTGAGGCTTCAGATCCTGGACGCCCCGGTGCAGCGCATCGAGGCCCGCCTCCGCTGGCTGTCCGCCGAGCCGGATCTGGCCGGTTTGATCCGGCAGGTGGACGAGCCTGGCGCCGATGCGCCCGGCCTTTTCCTTCTCACCAATGGCCGCGGCGCCATGGCCCGCCTCCATCTCGACCTCGGACGGATCGAGTCCAAATACGACTGCCTCCTGGCCGCCAATCTGAACCCTGACATTCCGGTCGATCGCCACGTGCTCGCCAAGCGCGCCCGGGTCTGGGTCAATGCCGACGGCTTTCTGTCGCCGCTCGATGGGCGCAACCTGGCGTTTGCGTCTCCTGGGCCGCCGGCCCGGTGGGAGTTCGTCGCCAATGCGGGCGACGGACGCTGCGTCGAAATCCATCTCGAGGCCGAGATGCCCGCGGGGCTGAACGTCGTTCGCCTGCGATTCCTGCGTCCGGCCGGCCCGCCGCGCCGCGGCCGGGACCTGCCCGCTTCGGCCGATGTCCGGCTGACGGTCCGCATCGACGTCGAGGACCGGAATTACCACCAGGAGACCCATCGCAACGCGGGCGCGGAACACCATTTCAGCACCCATACCCGTCTGCTCCCCGATGCCATCGGCTTCGAGTTCACCCCGGTCCCCGACCGGCGGCTGCAGGTGCAGGCTTCCGCAGGCCGGTTCCACCCCCAGCCCGAATGGTGCGACCGGATTTCACATCCGATCGAACAAACCCGCGGCCAGGTGGCCGAAGGCGACGCGTACAGCCCCGGATGGTTCGAGCTGCCGCTGCGGCCCGGCGCCGAGGCGGCGATCGAGCTCGACGCCGACCCCGTCCCCGCCTCCGGCCGGCGCTCGGAGCATCCGCCGGCGCGCGTGTCGCGGATCCACTCGCCGGCTGCGGCCGCATCGGCGGGGACATCCGCGGCGGCTGCGGCGTTCATGCGTCACCTGGCGGCCATCCTCCCCGCCTACCTGGTCCGGCGCAATCCGGGCCGGACCGTGATTGCGGGCTACCCATGGTTCCTGGACTGGGGCCGCGACACCCTCATTTGCGCCCGAGGCCTTCTGGCCGCGGGCTATCAAGAGGATGTCCGCCAGATCCTGCTGACCTTCGCCCGCCTCGAGCGCGATGGGACGCTGCCCAATGCCATTCACGGCGAGAACACCTCCAATCGCGACACCTCCGATGCCCCGCTCTGGTTCGGGCTGGTGTGCGAGGAATACGCCCAGCGCGCCGGAGCGGATTTCTACCGACAGCCAGCCGGCAATCCCCCGCGCACAGTCGCCGATGTGCTGGTCTCGATCGCGCGGGGATACCACGACGGCACGCCCAATGGCATCCGAATGGATCCCGAGTCGGCCCTGGTCTGGAGCCCTGCGCACTTCACCTGGATGGACACGAATCACCCCGCCGCAACGCCTCGCGAGGGTTACCCCGTCGAGATCCAGGCGCTCTGGATCCGGCTCCTGAAACAGCTGGCCTGCGGCGTTCACCCGGCGTCGCGCCGGTCGCGGGCCGGGCGGATCGACTGGGCCGAGCTGGCCGCTCGAGCCGAGGCATCCTTTCAGCGCTGGTTCTGGCTCGAAGCCCCCGGGCACCTCGCCGACGTCCTCGAGGCCGGGCCGGGGACGCCGGCCCCGAAGGCATTCCCTTCTCCGGCCCTCCGGAGCAACATGCTCCTGGCCGTCAGCCTGGGCCTCGTCGAGCCTTCGCGCGCCCGCCGCTGCGTGGCCGCCGCCCAACAGCATCTCCTGGTGCCGGGCGCCCTCCGATCGCTCGCTCCGCTGCCGGCCACGCCTCCCCTGCCCGTGCGAGCCGCGGACGGCCGCCTTCTGAACAATCCGGACTTTCCGTATTGGGGGGAGTATGCTGGCGACGAAGACACGCGCCGCAAGCCCGCCTACCACAACGGCACGGCCTGGGTCTGGACGCTGCCCGTCTTTGCCGAGGCCATGGCGGTCGCCTGGGATTTCGAGCCCGCCGCCGTGGCCGCTGCGCGCGCTTACCTGGGCAGCCTCGATCGGCTCATCATCGAAGGCTGCGCCGGCCACTTGCCCGAGATCGTCGACGGCGACGCGCCCCATGCCCAGCGCGGCTGCGATGCCCAGGCGTGGAGCGCCACCGAATCCCTCCGTGTCTGGCAATTGCTCGATGGCCAACCCCACCGCAACGCGCGTGCAAAACATGACCAGATCGCTCGCCCCAACAGATAGCCCGTCGGCCTTGAATGCCCGATCGATCGATGGCTGCGGCCGGGTCCAGGCAGGCGGCCTGGCGTCCCGATGCGGCGTTCTGGTCCTGTGGCTGACGTGCGCCAGCTTTCCGTTCGCAGCGACAGATCCGTCGGTCGGACTGGCCCCCCGCCGCCCGGGGCCCGACCCTGAACGCGTCCACGATCCATCGACCATCGTGACCGTCGATGGAGTCAGCCGATGCTTCTCGACCGGGCCGGGCCTGACCTTGCTGCGCGAGGACGCTTCCGGGAAATGGCTTCCGGAGGGGCGCCTTTTCGACGAAGGCAAGTTCCCCGGCTGGCATCAGGAACTGGTCCCCGGCAACCGCGGCCATCTCTGGGCCCCCGACGTCATCCGGGAGAATGGCATGTTCTTCGTCTATTATTCGGTCTCCACGTTCGGGAAGAACACCTCGGCCATCGGTCTGGCCGTCGGCAAGACGCTCGATCCCTCCGCCACGGACTGGGCCTGGGAAGACCGGGGGCCAGTCATCGTGTCGCGCGCCGGGAATCGGTTCAACACGATCGATCCGGCGCTCTTCGCCGATCCCAGCTCGGGATCGCTCTGGATGGTCTTCGGCTCCTACTGGAACGGCATCCACCTGATCGAGCTGGATGCTGCCACCGGCCTGCGCCGCGATGCCAGCCGCGCGCCGGAGCGGATCGCGTGGGCACCGGAAATCGAGGCCCCGTTTCTCCATCGGCGCGGCGATTTCTATTACCTGTTCCTGAACTGGGGCAAGTGCTGCCGCGGGATCCAGAGCACCTATGAGATCCGAGTCGGCCGCAGCCGGTCGGTGGCTGGGCCGTATATGGACCGCGAGGGAGCGGACCTGCGCCACGGCGGCGGCACGCTCGTGCTCGCCACCGAGGATCGGTGGATCGGCCCCGGCCATGCCTCGATCCTCGAACGCAACGGCCGGGAATGGCTCGTCCATCACTATTACGACCGCGACCTCGGCGGCCGGCCGCGGCTCCGAATGGTCCCGATCGCATGGGACGCCGACGGCTGGCCGGCCACGCGGCCTGCAGCGCCAGCGTCCGCGTCAAGGACAGGGCAGCCATTCCGTGAACGCCGGTTGTCTGTCGATCGGTCATATAGACCCCATTGCGTTCGATCTATTGAAGGCCAACGCGGTAAAAGGCCTGTGGCAGACACGGCGTTGGTGTGGGTGAAGCTGGTGCTTCCCGCTTTGCCGCTATGGTTTGTGGCAACTGGCGCCCACGGCGAGGACATCGCCACATTGGTGCTCCTCTGGAGGAAGTAGGTCAGGCCGGCAACACTTTGCCAGGTCACGATCACGTTGGTGGTTGCCGGGGTTGCAGACACGACGAAGAGGCCCGAGGCAGCATTGGCGGGGTCAGTGAGACAAAGGGACTCCTGCCAGTTGTTGAGCCCGTCCTGGTCGGGATCAGCGCCGTCGACCGATCCATCCGTGGGGATTCCGTGTTGCTGCGCCCAGGCAATTGCTCGCAAACGTGCAAGCGTCCCCCGTGCTGGTATGGACTCCACCACCGAAGGAAGCCGAGTTACCAGAGAGCGTGCAATTCGTGAGCGCGCTTTCACAGGCCGCCCCTCCATCGGGAGCGGAGTTGGCCATGAGCGCGCAATTGGCCAGCGCGGATCCATATGCAGCACCGCCCCGGGCGGAGGCTGAATTATTGGATAGCATGCAGCTGCTCAAGGCGCCGTTGTAAGCTCCGCCACCATCGTAAGCGGAGTTGGCCGCGAGCGTGCAGCCTATGTACGTGCCATTGTATCCGGCACCGCCGTGGGATTGAGCTCGATTACCAGCAAGCAGGCAATTCGTTACGAGGGCGGTGGGCGAAGCGCACCAGGCGCCCCCGCCGCTTCCACCCAGGTCGTCGTTGGCGGCGGCAGATCCGTTGGTGAGGGTAAAACCAACCAGTGACGCCCCGCTGCAGAGATAGGCGCAACGCGCGGCTCCAAGGCCGAGAAAATCCGAATTCGGGCTTCCTTGGATCACGGTGACAGCGGGGCCATTCAGGCTTTGAAGGACCAGCGGTTTGTCGAGCACCACCCGATTGCTGACGACGCCGATCAGGGCACGGCCCCCGGTGGCATAGACGCCGTTGGAGACCAGCACGAGCGCACCGGGCACGGTGACTGCGTCGACCGCGTCCTGGATGACGGTGGCCGCAGTGGCCCAATTTGTGTATGGAGGCAATGGATTGGCGCTAGTCAGCGCCACGTAATCGTCACCTCCGGTCCGTGGAGGCTCTGCAGGGTGAGTGGTTTGTTCACCGCAACGCGGTTGGTCATAATGCCGTGGATAACGCGTCCGCCCGTGGCGTACACACCGTTGGTGACCCAGACGGTGTCGCCAGGGGAGGCGGCATCAACAGCGGCCTGAATGTTGGTGGCAGCGTTCACCCAATTAGTGAATGGAGGAACGTGATAGCCAGCCAGGGAGACGTAAAGTTGCGTGGCTCGGGTGCCTTGCGACAGGAGGAAAAACAAGGGCAGAATCCACAATCTACAGATGAGGCCGCGAATGAAGGGGCGCGTGTTCATTTGATTGGTTTTTCGCTTCCGCGGTTTCGTCACGGACCATCGTGCCCACCAGCTCGGGCTCCTGGGTGGGGCCGAACCCGACGTTGGCCGCGATCCTGCAGCGAAGCTCGTCACCCGCAAAACGGAGATTCAGCCCGAACACAAAGGGCGTTTCATAGAGGCAGATCTTGGCGGTGAAGGTGTCGCTGGCTGTCCAGCCGCCGCTGGCGGCGACGGGCTGGAGCGCGCTCGAGCCCCACGCGGCGCGGCCCTTCTTCCACGCCCCAGGACCGCACTCGATCCGCCCCTCGACGCCGTCGACCCGGGCGGCCAGCGCCGTCGTGCCGTCGGCATTCCTCTCGAGCGCGATGGTCTCGAGCTTCCTCGCGTTGCCCGGGAACAGGTATTTGCGCCCGAAAACGCCGGGTGCGGATGCCGTTCCGATCTGGGGGGGCAGCTCGAGGCTCCGGAGCTTGCGCACGAGGTTCTCCCGGGCGACCGCATCAGCCGGAAGCGGCGCATCGCCCATGGCGGGCAGCAGCTGGCCCCACACCAGGTTCAGGACCGCCTGCATATCGCGGAGCCCGCTGGTGATGGCGATGACGGCGTCGCGGCCTGGCATGACGATGCAGTATTGGCCGAAGGCACCATCGCCGCGATAGCAGCCGTTGCGGCAGCGCCAGAACTGGTAGCCGTATCCCTGGTCCCAATCGCTGGCCGGGTTGCTGCCATTGGAGGTCTGAAGCGCTGTCGCCTCGGCCACCCAGGATTCGGGGACGACCTGTTTCCCGGCCCATTTCCCTTTCTGCAGGTAGAGCTGGCCGAAGCAGGCGATGTCCTCCGTGCGGACGCTCAATCCATAGCCGCCCAGGGTGATCCCCTCGGGGCTCTTCTCCCAGATGGGATGGTCGATGCCCAGCGGATCGAACAGCCGGGGCCGGAGGTAATCGACCAGCGGCATTCCCGAGCGTTTCTCGACCGCCGCCGCCAGCATGTAGGTCGCCGACGTGTTGTAGAGAAAGTGGGTTCCCGGCTTGAACCGCACCGGATGGTTCAGGAAGGCCTTCTTCCACGCCGGATCGGCCGCGCGCGGCGGCTCGGTTTCATGGCCCGTGTTCATCCGGAGCAGATCGCGGATCCGCATCGCCCTCAGATGGGCGCCCGGCTCGGCGGGGGCGTCCTCGGGAAAGATCTTCACCAGCTCGTCATCCAGGCTGAGGAGGCCCTCGGCGGCCGCCAGCCCGACCGCCGTCGAAGCGAAGCTCTTGCTGAGCGAGTAAAGGGCGTGAGGCGACTCGGCGCTGTAGGGGGACCACCAGCCTTCGGCAACCACGCGCCCATGCCGCACCAGCATGAAGCTGTGCAAGGAGTCGATGCCCTTGTCCGCCGCTTCGACAAACGAGAGGATCGCCGAGGACGGCACCCCCTGCGATTCCGGGGTGGCGCGGGGCAGCCCGGCCTCCAGGCTCAGTCCAGCGACGACCGCCCAACCGATGGCCAATTGGATTTTCATGTTATTTGTTTCGGGCATCCTGTCTTGTCCGGCCACAAGGCGCAGCAAAAAAACGCCGCGACTGCGGCTCCGGAGCGCCGGACACAGGTCTTCGGCTCCTGGCGCGTCCGGCCGCAACGGGGTGGCCGCCTGCAGCTCGATCCTTTCCCTTCCATGGCCGGGTGGAGGAGGGGGCCAGGGGAGGAGGATCCTGGAACGGGCCCCGGAACCAGCCGCACCTGGCAGCTTGACAATCCGGCTGGCTGTTCAAGGATTCTGGCATGTTCAAGCTGGTGGCGCCATTTGAGCCGGCGGGGGACCAGCCGGAGGCGATCGCGCGGCTGACCGCGTGGGTTAAGGCCGGGGATCGGCACCAGACTCTGCTGGGCGTGACAGGCTCGGGCAAGACCTACACCGTCGCCAACGTCATCGCGGCGCTGAACCGGCCGGCGCTGGTGATCTCGCACAACAAGACCCTGGCGGCCCAGCTCTACGCCGAGTTCAAGTCGTTCTTTCCCGAGAACGCCGTCGAGTATTTCGTGAGCTACTTCGACTATTACCAGCCGGAGGCCTACCTTCCGAGCACGGACACCTATATCGAGAAGGACTCGAGCATCAACGAGGAGATCGAGCGGCTGCGGCTTTCGACGATGAGCTCGCTCTTCGCGCGGCGGGATGTGATCGTGGTGGCGAGCGTCTCCTGCATATACGGGATCGGCAGCAAGGAGGATTACGAGGCGATGGTGATCCCGCTGCGGGCGGGTCAGGAGATGGGGCGCGAGCGGCTGCTCGAGCGCCTCGTGGACCTCCAGTACAGCCGGAACGACCTCGAGCTGAGCCGCGGCCAGTTCCGCGCCCGCGGCGACACCGTCGAGGTCCGCCCGGCGGCGGAGGAGGACGGTCTGCGGATCGAGTTCTTCGGCGAGCAGATCGAGCGGATCGCGCGCTTCGATCCGCTGACGGGGCGGGCGGGGGCGGCGCTCGGCGCGGTCACGGTCTATCCGGGCCGGCAGTTCGTTACGCCCCTGGACAAGATCAAGAGGGCGGCGCTGGCCATCCGGGAAGAGCTGGGCGAGCGGATCGCATGGTTCGAGGCCCGCAACAAGCTGATCGAGGCCCAGCGGATCAAGATGCGGACCGACTACGATCTTGAGATGATGATCGAGATGGGTTTTTGCTCCGGGATCGAGAACTACTCGAGGCATCTGAGCGCGCGGCCGCCGGGATCGCGCCCCTGCACGCTGCTGGATTTCTTCCCGCAGGACTATCTGCTGGTCATCGACGAATCGCACGCGACGGTGCCGCAGATCGGGGGGATGTATGCGGGGGACCGGTCGCGGAAGACCGTGCTGGTGGATTACGGGTTTCGGCTGCCGAGCGCGCTGGACAATCGGCCGCTGAGCTTCGACGAGTTCCAGGAGCTGCAGGGGCAGACGATCTACGTGAGCGCCACGCCGGGGGAGCGGGAGCTGGGATGGTCGGGGCCGCGCGTGGCGGAGCTGATCGTGCGGCCGACGGGGCTGGTGGATCCGCCGGTGACGATCAAGCCGCTGGGGGGTCAGATCGACGATCTGATCGAGGAGATCCGGCGGCGGGCCGAGGCCCGCGAGCGCGTCCTGGTCACCACCCTGACCAAGCGGACAGCCGAGGAGCTCACCGATTACCTGCGCGACATCGGGATCAACGTCCGGTATCTGCACAGCGACATCGGGGCCATCGAGCGGGTCGAGATCCTGCGGGCCCTCCGGAAGGGCGATTTCGATGTGCTGGTGGGGATCAACCTGCTGCGGGAGGGGCTCGATTTGCCGGAGGTGGCCCTGGTGGCGATCCTCGACGCCGACAAGGAGGGCTACTTGCGATCGGCCACCAGCCTCACCCAGACGGCGGGGCGCGCCGCGCGGCACCTGCACGGCGCCGTGATCCTTTACGCCGACCACCGGACGGGGAGCATCCAAAAATTCATGGCGGCGACCGAGTATCGCCGCCAGAAGCAGATGGCCTACAACGCGGCGCATGGGATCGTGCCCCGCAGCGCGAGCCGCCCCATCGAGGAAGGGCTCGCCCTGGCGCGGCCGGGCGGGGATTATGCGGCGGCGGTGATCAACGACGCCGGCGGCAGCTTCGACATCACCGAGACGATCCGCGAGCTCGAAGCCGAGATGATCGCGGCGGCCGACCGGCTCGAATTCGAAAAGGCGGCGCTGCTGCGGGACCAGGTCCGCGAGCTGCGCAAGGGTGCGGGCGAGCCGGCGGCCGCGCGAGGCTCACCAGCCAAGGTCTCTTATCCGCGGCCCCGGAGCTCCGCCGGGGGGCGGAAGCGGGAGTCGCCGCCGCGCCCGGGGCCCAGGAGGAGATCGGCGATCTCGGAGTAGCGGGAGACGACGCGGGTTGCGCGGGCGAGCCTTTCCGGGGGGAGAGAGTTGGTGATCGCGATGACGGCCATGCCGGCGGCGCGGGCGGCTTCGACTCCGGCGGGGGCGTCCTCGATCACGCAGCAGGCGGCGGGAGGGACGCCCAGGAGCGAGGCGGCCCGGAGGAACACGTCGGGGGCGGGCTTGCCATGGGGGACGTCCTGGACGCTGACGACAGCCTGGAAGAGGGACCGGAGGACGGGCGCGAGGTGGAAGACCTCCTGGATGACCGGGTGGAGCGAGCCGGAGGCCAGGGCTAGCGGAAACCGGGCGTGGAGCTGCTGCGCGAGGTCGATGGCGTCCGGGATGACAGGCTTTTCCCGGCGGAGGAGCTCGAGGTAATGCCGCTGTTTCCAGGCGAGAAGCTCCTCGATCGGCTGCGCAGGACGATGGCGCTCGATGAAATCCGTCCAGAGCGTCCAGTCCGACCGGCCGTAATAGGAGACGAAATCGACGCCGTGCGTGTCGGCGCAGCCCATCTCGGCGAAGATGTCGCGATAGGCGCGCTCATGGAGCGGCTCGCTGTCCACCAGGACGCCGTCCATGTCAAAAATAGCGGCTTGGATGCGGGAGGCATCGAGGCCGCCTGTGGATTTCCAGGCATCATTCATGATCTGCCAGGGGTGCGATTGGAGGGGGAATCGCGGCCGAAAGCAAACGGAAAAACGGAAAATGAGGGTTTGCATTTCCGGTGGGCTGTGGTATTCGAAACCGTCCGGCCGCGGCCGGCAGCAGCCAGCCGCGCGGCGATGAATCCCAGGATCGAAGAGGAATCAGGCTTATGTCACAGCATCGGAGTCTACGCGCCGCCACGACACTCGGCGCCAAGCGGAATGTGCTCAAGCGGTTCGAGCGGGTCGAGCTGCTCAAGAAGCGCGGGCAATGGAAGGCGGGCGACCGCGTGACCGGCTTGCGCAAGACCAAGCCGTGACCCGGCCGGGGGAATCGCCGGCAGGCATTCGGCTCCAGAAATTCCTGGCGGAGGCCGGTGTGGCCTCGAGGCGGGCGGCGGAGCGGATGATCCTGGCGGGGCAGGTTGCGGTGAACGGGGCTGCCGTCCGGGTGCTGGGCACGCGGGTGGACCCGGCCCGCGATCGGGTCGAGGTGGCGGGCCGGATCGTGGAGCGGCGGCGGCGCAAGTTCTACATCGCGCTGCACAAGCCTCGCGGGTTCCTCTGCACGCGGCGGGATTCAGCCGGGCGCCGGCGGATCCATGACCTGCTGCCGCCGGAGTGGAAGGACCTCTATTCGGTCGGGCGCCTCGACCGCGACAGCGAAGGGCTTGTGTTCCTGACCAACGACGGGCAGTTCTGCCTCAAGCTGACCCATCCCCGGTTTGGTGTCTCCAAGAAATACCGGGTGACAGTCGAGGGCAAGGTCGAGCTGCCCGCCCTGGCCCCGCTCCGAAAGGGGATCGTCGATGAAGGGGAGCGGCTGCAGGCGGCCGCCGCCAGGCTCGTCTCCCACAACCATTCCCAGAGCGTCCTCGAGATCGACATGCGCGAGGGCAAGAAACGCGAGATCCGGAGGCTCTGCGCGGCGCAGGGGTGGACGGTCGTTCGGCTGCAGCGCGTGCAGGTGGGGCCGATCAAGCTCGGCGAGCTGCCGCCCGGGAAATGGCGGACCTTGACAGCCGGGGAGATTAAATCTTTACTGGAATTCTTATGAAAACACAGCCTGGGACCGTCCTGGTGCTCGGATGGTGTTTGAGCCTGGCGGCGGCGGTGGCGGTGCGATCCGCTGATCCGGGGGTGATCAAGACGGGTGTCGCCAACGTGCGCGCGCTGCCATCCCTGTCGAGCGAGGTGATCACGCAGCTCAAGGAAGGCGACGCCGTCTGGATCCTCGATACCGTCTCCATTGACAAGCCCAAGCCGGGCGAGCCCTCGGATTGGACCCGGATCCGTATGCCGGAGAAGATCACCGCCTGGGTGTTCGCCGACTACGTCAATCCGGGCCCGAACACCGTCAAGGCCAGCCGCCTGAACGTGCGCGCCGGTCCCGGCGAGAACTACAGCGTCGTGGCGCGTCTCGAGAAAGGCGCCACCGTCCGGGTCATCCGGCAGGTGGACGATTGGATCGAGATCGCCAGCCCGGAGAGCGCCAGCGCGTTTGTGGCGTCGAGCCTGGTGAGCCGCACGCCGGCAGCCGCGGCGGCGGCCTCCGCCCGCCCATCCTCCCCGCCGGCTCCCGCGGTTGAGCCGGCGCGTCCCATCGCTCGATCCGCAGCCCCGACGCCCTCTCCCGCCCCGGTCCCAGTCCCGCCTCCGACGCCTGCGTCTGCCCCTGCGCCTGTTGTCACGCCTGCGCCGACGCCAGCGGCTGCCCCCCCTGCAGCCGCCGTGTCGCCCGCCGCCCCGCCTGCGCCGCTTCCCGCGGTGGCGAGCGCCCCGGCGCCCGAATCGCGGCCGCCGGCGATCCCGCCAGATCCGGCTCCGGCGGTCACGGTGGCGCCGGCCGCGGATTCCGTGCCGGTGAAGCGTGTGGTGATCCGGGAGGGCATCGTGCAGCCGACCTTCAGCCTGCCGGCTCCCAGCGCGTTCGAGCTGGTCAGCATCGAGACCGGCCGCAAGATCAATTACCTCTACAATCCGTCGACCAACTGGAATCTGCGGTCCTACATCCAGCGCAAGGTGCGGATCACGGGCGAGGAGGCCATGGACGAGCGGTGGCAATACACCCCGGTGCTGAGAGTGGACAAGATCCAGCTTCTCCCCCATGGCCGCTAACCTGATTGACGGCAGGGCCATCGCAGAGGAGATCCATCGGGAGACGGCCGCCCGTGTTGCTGCCCTTGCGGCGCGCGGCGCGACGCCCGGCTTGGCGTTCGTCCGGGTCGGGGATGACCCGGCATCGAAGGTGTATGTGGGGATGAAGGAGCGCGCCTGCCAGAGGCTGGGGATCCGCTCGACGACCCTTATCCTGGCCGAATCCACCTCCGAGGCCGAGGTTCTGGCGTTGATCGGGCGCTTGAATGCCGATCCCGCAGTGCACGGCATTTTGGTGCAGGCTCCGCTGCCGCGCGCGATCTGCTCCGCGCGGGTCTTCGCCTCTGTGGCGCCCGGGAAGGACGTCGACGGGTTTCATCCGGTGAACGTCGGCAAGCTTATGCTGGGGGACCCGGGCGGATTCGTCCCGTGCACGCCGGCCGGGATTCACCAGTTGCTGATCCGGGCGGGGGTGCCTCTGGCCGGGGCGGAGGTGGTGATCCTGGGCCGCGGCAACATTGTCGGAAAGCCGATGGCCGCGATCCTGATCCAGAAGGCACCGGACGCCGACGCGACGGTCACGGTGTGCCACTCGAGGACGCGGGATCTGGCGGCGCATTGCCGGCGCGCGGACATCCTGATCGCGGCGATGGGCGTGCGCGAGTTTGTGAGGGCCGACATGGTCAAGCCGGGGGCGGCGGTGATCGACGTGGGGGTGAACCGGGTGCCGGACCCGGCCGCCAAAGGCGGTTCGAGGCTGGTGGGGGACGTCGATTTCGAGGGGGTCAGGGCCGTCGCCGGCCACCTGACGCCGAACCCGGGCGGCGTGGGCCCGATGACCATCGCGATGCTGATGCGCAACACCGTTCAGGCCGCCGAAATGCAATCATGAATCCAACCCGCATCCTACCCGACCTGCAGGCGTCGATTGTCTGCGAGGAAGTCCGCCAGGAGATCAATGGCAATTTCATCCTGATTGGCGTCTGCGGGGTGATCCGGGTGCCGCAGATACCGATTGTGGCTTTTCAGATGTGCGTGTTCAACCGCTGGACGGCGGGCCTGGGCCAGTTCCAGGAGGCGGTGCGCCTGGTGGCGCCCGACCAGACCACTGTCCTGCGCGAGCGTCAGACCCACTTCCATCTGCAGGACCCGGCCCACCACGCCACCAACGTAACCCTGTTCCGCCAAATCGAGTTCAAGGTGGCGGGCATCTACTACATCGAGGTCCTGGTCGAGGACGTGATGAAGCTGCGATATCCGATCCCGCTGATTCACATCCCTCCGCCTCCGAAGCCGGGCCAGCCGGGAGCGGAGCCGCCTCCCGAGGCGGAACCGGGATCATCGCCGCCGGCCTGAGGCCTCTGCGATCGTTGCAGGACAGAGCTGCATGAACGAGGCAGCGGCCGGCAGGAGGCCCGGCATTGCAGGCCGCGCGCCCTCGCGCGGCGACGGCGAGATCGCTGGCGGCTCCTACCGCGGGCTGTCCGCTGCCGGATCGCGTTGGATTCGAATGCGGCAGAGGTCGCGCGGGGGCAGCGTGAGATGGAGGCGCGATCGGGGGCCATCGACCCGGAGGGTTTGGCGGCCGAGGGTTTCACCCGAGGCGGCGGATTCGATCCGGACGTCGTAGGCGCCTTTTTCGAGGAGGTAAAGCTCGGCGTCGAGGGATCGGGGGGTGTCGCCGAAGTGGTACATCTCCGCCTCGAAGCTTCGGGCGCCGGCGTCGGTAACCAGGGCGGCGATCTCCCGCGGCGGCGTCAGCCACCGGACCCGGTTCATCGGAAACACGAGCGGATTGCCGGGATCGCCAGTGGCGCTGGAATAGAGGATCTCGGGCGAGGGCGATGGCGGCGGATCGGGCAGGTAGGCCAGGAAATTCCGGGTGAACGAGATGACGCGGTCGGTCCAGCGCATCTCGATGGTGTAGGCCTCCCAGTTCGATCGAAACGCGCGGGCGTTCCGTTCCAAGGCGCGCGCGAGCGATTGGCTGTCGCCGGCCAGCCGATATCGGACGTAGCCGGAGGCATCCTCGAGCAGCAGGGCATCGTAACGCCGGTCGCCGGTGAGAAACCGGTATTTGGCGAGGGTATCGGGGAGGAAACCGTCCATGCGGCGGGCACACCACGGAGCGGATCCGGGGGAGAGGCTGGCGGGCGGGGGCGCATCGAGCTCTCGAAGCCGGAGCCGGGCCATGGAGCGGATGGGCTCGAGGTATTGGGGATCGCCGAGCATGTGATGGGCGAGGAGGAGGGTGGACGTCATGAGGCGCGTTGCGCCGGGCCAGTTGTAGAGGGCGTCGTTGTGGCCAGGCGAGAACGGCTGCCACCAGGGCTGGCCCGGCCGGGCGATCATGCCGTCGGGCCATCGGATGGCGGAAGGGAGAACGCCGGCCGGCTTGCCATTCTCGGCGCGGGCCGCGGCATCGACCCACAGCCGGAGCCATTCGCCAAAGAGCTTGCCCAGTTCCGGATCGCCCGTCCGCTGCCACAGGAGCAGCGCAGGCTGAACGACCGACGGGTGGTAGACGGTGTCGAAGGCCCGCGCCTCGGATGTGTCGACGCGATCGACGCTGAAATAGATGGATTGGAACTGGAGCAGGCCGCGCTGGTTGCGTCCGGTCCATCGCTCGCGCATGTACTGGGCGAGCTTCCGGGCCCGGGCTTGCCACACCGGGTCGTCCGCCCTCAGAAACATCATGGGCAGGATGGTGTCGGTGGTATCCTCGTTCGAGTGCTCGACGTCGGTGACGCGGGTGGTGAATCCGTCCCGCAGATGCGGCTGGCGAAAGATGCCGCTCGAGATGCGCTCCTGGGCGGCGTTGATTTTGGGATCGTCGAACCCGATGAGGATGGGTGTCCACCAGCGCCACATCTCGACGTCGTCGCCCCAGCCGCCCCCGAACTGGCCGTCGGGCAGCTGGCGCTCGTCGATCCACCAGTGGATGAGGTCGGCGAGTTTTTCGAGCCCCTCGCGCTGGAGGTTGGCCCACTGGGGCGCCCCGGCGATCGCCGGGATGGTTCGGGGCCACGGGATCGGCTGGCCCAGGTACATCCGCAGGACGCGATTGTCCGGGAAGTGCTGGCTTGCGGTCTCGAGGAGGCGCGCGGCTTCGCCGTAGTAGGCATCGCGGCGTTCGGGCACGCGGAGCAGCGGCCCGCTTTGGATCACGCGCCAGATGAGCATGCGTCCGCGGTAGAGGCACCAGATCGGGTAGAGACGCGACCGGGGGGAGAGGGCGGGCGGGTGGACGGGGCCGTCGGCCTCGGGCTGAACCTTGCCGGTGATGAACCGGCAGAGGTAGCCGTTCTCGGCGGCGCGGCTGGTATCGACGACGACCTTGGACTTGCCATTGGCCCAGTCGTCAACCACGGGGAGCAGCTTGGCGAGGTCGGCCCGGAGATCCGGCGGCAGGTCAGCCATGGACTCCAGGCTTCGGAGCAGGCGGTGGCGGTCGAGCTCGCTTTCGGCGTTGCCAGCCTCGAGGATCAACCGGGCGGCCGGATCAGCCGGCTCGGCGGCAGGCGCGCTGAAGCGCCCGAGGCCGGACAGGCAGAGCAAGGTCAGAAGGGGCGCGATGAATGGATTAATCATGGGCAGGCCGGATTCGTTGATTGATGAAGGCCGCGCTCCCGCAGGGCAGGTTCATGGGAAGATGGATCCGCGGTACGCGTGTGATCAAAGGCTCCATCCCTGGCGGTATTCGCGATGGAGCCACTGATTGGCGGCGGGGTAGTTGGTGACCCGCATGTTGGGGCCGTCCCAGTCGAGCTTGCGGCCCGCACGCAGGGCGACATTCCCCAAGAGGCACGCTTCCGTGAGCAGGCCGGCATGATCGACAAAGTCGGAGCCGGCCCGGGCTCCGCCCTGGCAGGCGGCGACGAACTCGTGGTAATGGCCGGGGGACCGCGGCAGGGTTTTGGGGGGCCGCTGGTAGCTGTCCATGCGGGACTCGGGCAGGAGCCGCTCGCCCATGAGCTTGCCTTGGTCGCCGATGTAGATGATGTCCTGCATCGCGTCGCCGGGCTCGAGCTCGGGCGGGCGCGGCGGTCGGAGCCCGCCGTCATACCAGTGGAGAGTGACGGGCGGCAGGGGGCCGCGGGCGGGGAACTCGAACCGGGCGATCACGCCCAGCGGATACGTCTCGGGGTTGAGCTTGGTCGAGCAAGCCTCGACGTGGACGGGATGGCCGAGCTGGAGGGCCTTGAACACGGTCGAGAGCTTGTGGCAGCCGAGATCGCCGAGCAGGCCGGTGCCGAAGTCCCACCAGTTCCGCCAGCTCCATGGGTGGTATTCGGGGTGGTAGGGCCGGGCAGGGGCCGGCCCCAGCCACAAATCCCAATCCAGACCCTCGGGTGCGGGGGGCGTATCCGAGGGGCGATCCTCGTAGAGGGCCGATTTCCAGAATCGAGCCGAGCTCCATACCTGGACCTCATGCACGCGGCCGATCGCGCCGGAGTCGATCATCTCGCGGATGGTGCGGGCGGATTCGTCGGCCTGGCCCATGTTGCCCATCTGCGTGGCGACGCCGGCCTGGCGGGCGGCCTCGACGACCCGCCGCGCCTCGAGGACCGAGTAGGTGAGGGGCTTCTCGCAATAGACATGGCATCCGCGCTTGAGGGCGGCCATGGTGATGACGGCGTGAGTGTGGTCGGGCGTAGCCACCATGACGGCATCGACGTCCTCGCGCTCGAGCAGCTCGCGGTAATCGCTGTAGGCCTGGCAGCCCCGATGCCGGCCGGATCGCTCCTGCTTGGCATAATGCTCATCCACGGTCCGCCGCGCGGGCTCGCGTCCGCCCACCCGGCGCTCCCGGCCCTGCCCCCAATACCAGGATAGATAGCCGCCGCTCTCGCGATTCACGTCGCAGACCGCGACGACCTGGACCTCCTTGAAGGCAAGAAACGCGACCAGATTCTGGTAGCCTTGCGAGCCCATGCCGATGCAGGCCATCGCGATCTTTCGGCTGGGGGGGACGTAACCCGCCCCGCCCAGAACGTATCGGGGCACGACGGTCAGGGCAGCGACGGCCGCGGACCGGCCGAGGAATCGGCGGCGCGAGAGGCCGCTGGCCGATCGGGAGCCGCGGATCGCGGAAGCCGGCGCCATCGGGAATTCGTTTCTCTTCATGGTCGTGGTCTCTGGATGTTCAACGGGCTTTAGGGTCTGTGCAAAAATTAATTCCGATTTTGCTGGAGGGGATTGGGCGGGCTGGCAAGGCGCGACGAGCGAGCATACCCGTGCGGTCTGTGAGCGAGGAGCAACAAAGCCAGCGCGCCCAAGGCCCCCAGCCCGCAGGGGCGGGGCGGCGCCGGGCCATCGGCTTCGTGGCTCGGTCGGTCGAGTATCGCAGGGGGATACACTCCCTCCCTTGCCTGCCTGCCGGCAGGCAGGCCTGCCTGCGCCGCCGCGGCAGGCAGGCGCCTCGCATCGGGCCCGGCGGCGCTCCCGCCAAAATCGGAAGTAATTTTTGCACAGACCCTTATCCTGGCCGTCGATTGCGATGCGTCAAGAGGCAATCGAAACCGAGGCGGGTTGCCAGAGGAGGCGGATTGGGATAGGATCTTCGCCATGAACAAGAAACTGATCTCCCTGATTGCCGGCCTGTCGTTCACCCTCGGGTGCGCCGCTGCGGAGAAGGGCGGCTGGACGATGCTCTTTGACGGTAAGACGCTCGCGGGCTGGGTCCAGAAGAACGGCACCGCGAGCTATCGGGTGGAGGAGGGCGCCATCGTGGGCAAGACCGCGGAAGGCAGCCCCAACTCCTTTCTCTGCACGGAGAAGACGTTTGGCGACTTCGAGCTCGAGCTCGAGGTCAAGGTGGATGCAGGGCTCAATTCCGGGATCCAGATCCGGTCCAAGACCAAGGACCGGACCACGGGCGCGGGGAGGAACAACGAAGCCGGCCGGGTGTATGGGCCGCAGGTCGAGATCGAGGCCGGGGGCGCCAACGGCGCCGAGGCCGGATACGTCTACGGCGAGGCGACAGGGCACGGCTGGCTGACCCCGCCGGAGCGGCTCAAGCCGCACAAGGCATTCAAGGACGGCGAGTGGAACCGGTTCCGGATCGTGGCCAGGGGCCCGCGGATTCGCACCTGGATCAACGGGGAGCCGATCGAGGACATCGCGCACGAGGAGATTTACAGAACATTCCCCGAAGGATTCATCGGGCTCCAGGTCCATGGGATCCAGAAGGGCGCCGGCCCTTACGAGGTGCGCTGGCGCTCGATCCGGATCCGTGAACTGAAGTAGGATCAAGGCAGGAGCCGTATCTGGAAGAAGCGGAGGGGATCGGCGGGCAGAGACGGGTGTTGGAGATCGATTCGGATCGTGTCGCCGGTTCGAGACCAGGCGTCCGGGCTGCCGCGCGTCCAATGATCGAGGCCCGTCGAGATCCAGAGCTCGATGGTGTCTTCGATGCCGATGGCATCGAGGAGGAGGAATCGGCCGTCCTCGATCTGGGCGGAGGTGAACGCGGGTGCGTCGGGCCAGCCGGGTGAGCCGGACGGGGCGCGGCTGGCGCGCCACTGGCCGGCGGTGCTCCAGAGGGGCTCGGGGGCGCCGAGATCGATGGCCACCAGCGAGATGCCCGTGTCGTAGGTCTCCGGGTGCCAGAGCCTCGAGTAGGTGAAGGTGAGGATGTTGGTTCCGGAGGGGGCCGCGATCGAGAGGGTCTCGCCGCTGCGCGCGAGGTTGCCGCTCTCCCAGGCCAGCAGCACGATCAAGTTCGTCGCATGGCGGGCGGCGAAAGCGGCGGGGTTCTTCGCGAGGACGAGCCGCGCGCCGGGAGCAAGAACTCGATGCCCAAAAGTGTGAGCGATGCCAGCCGCGAACCGGACGCCTTCGAGGTCGATGGAGCCGGCGCCCGCGTTGCGAAGCTCGAGCCAGGCGAAATCGTCGCTGGCATACGGGCTGTCGGATGGAGGTGCGGGAGGCGCATACATGAGCTCGGACACGCGCAGCGCCGAGTAATCGACGGGAGGCCGCTCGACGGTGAGGGTGCTTTCCGAGAGCGCGCTCCACTCGGCCTCGTTGATGGCACGGGCTTTGATGGCCAGATCATTGGTGACGACGAGGTCGGCGAACACGGTGTTGGTATCGCCGGGCACGGTGAGTGCGAGATCGAAATAGAGATCGGAGCTGCCGGCGTTGCACTGGTGGAGCTCGACAGCAAGGATGTTGGTGCCGGTTCGGAGGATGTGTCCGGCATCGACCGCCCGAGCGAAGTAGGTGTTCTGGTCGGGCGAGCTGGTGACGGTGGGCGAGTAATCGGCGTAGTTGGTGGCGCCCGCGTTCATGTTCTCGCGGAGGATGGGCGTGCCGTTGAGATAGACCCAGGCGCCGTCGTCGCGCAGGATGTCGATGAGAAGCGTCGAGATCCGATGGATGGCATCGAGGGTGAACGTGCGGCGCAGATAGGTGGTGGTGACCTGGGGAGCGGAGACGCCGTTGACGTAGCGGCGGGTCACGGTTGCCACGGAGTTGGCGGTGGCGGAGCCGGCGAAGCCGAGGACGGCCGGCCCGCGCGCCCAGGCATCGTCCGGGTAGCCGGCATCGCGCCAGGTCAGCCCGCCCGACGAGGCGGGCTCGGCGCCGGCATCGTAATAGCGCCACTCGGCCCCGAGCGGGATGAGCGTGCGGGGCCCAGTGGATTCGGAGCCGGAAGCCACCGCAATGGCCGACGGGCTGATGCTCCCGTCGGGCAGGCGCGGATCGGACCCGTCGGTCGTGTAATAGAAGGCCCGCGTCGACGAGATGCGCAGCGGGTGGCCGGACGGAACCGTCGCGTTCAGGTCGGAAACCACAGGGGCGTCGATGGACGGGAACCAGCCTCGGGCCCGGAACTGGCCAATGAGGATATCGCGGCGCTGGGCCAGGTAGGTGTCGAGGACGGTGTTGCAGACAGGTAGCCAGTTGGCATCGCGGGTTTTGCCGCGGCCCCACCGGGCAGACTCGGCGATGATGGCCAGGTCGATCTCGTCCATGCGGGCGCGGAACCGTTTCTGGGCGTTGGCGGGGGTCAGCGCGCCGTCGCCGTAGAGGTGCTTCTGGACGAGGTCGGCGAACCGCATTCGGTAGGCAGGATGGGTGCAGAGGCGCTGGTGGAGCGTGGCGGGATTGAACTGGGACTGGGAGGTGAAATTGGCGCCGGCGGTGGTGGTGTTGCAGGTGACGGGGTAGCTGCCGTGGGCGCCGAGCGAGTGTTCGGCGTCGTGGCGCAGCCACTGGAAACCGCCGGGCGCCCTGCGGTTGTAAAGGCCGTACATGTTGTTCGGGAATCCGCCCCAGATGGAGACGGGCGAGTCGGGGTCGCCCGTGTAATAGGCGACCAGCATGTAGACGATCAGGTTGTCTTCATCGAGGTAGACGGGATAGGCGGGATTGGGCGTGCCGTTGGGATTGAGCCCTTTGATGCGCAGGTAATTGTTGGACAAGGAGCCGCTGAAGCCCTGGCTGACGGCCAGTTGATGGAGGGCGTAGAAGGCCTCGAAGGTCCCGTCGCTGGCGGTGGTGGTGTATCCCGGGATGGTGGTCTTGATGCAGTCCCAGTCGTCGTCATTGCCCCCCAGATAGGTGGCGGCGAAGTCGGCGTCGCCGCGTTCCTGGGTCTGATAGAGACCCCAGTACTGGCCATTGATGTAGAGGTGGTAATAGCGGCTGCGGGTGTAAGGCTTGCCCATGTCGCGCTGGGAATCGCGGGAGAAGACCTCGCGGACAAATGTGTCCTGGCCGCTGTTCTCGTAAGCCCACGAGTAGTTCTGCGAGGTCCGAAGGTCCACCTTGTCGAACTCGGACGCCCCCTCGTCGTCGAAGAGCGGGAAGCGGAGCTTGCCGTCGCCGTAATCGGACCGGAAAAACAGGCGGAACGAGTGCTTGGGATTGCTCGAGCTCCGGCTGTAAGCGCCCCGGATCCGGATTCCGGCGTCGATCTGGAATTCATAATCGGCGCCGCGGACGGGATCGATGATCTCGACCGAGACAGGCCGCTCCCACTGGCGCCCGTCATTGCCCGGATTGACGTAGATGCCGGTCTGGGGATTGAAGAGGTTCGCCCGATCGGTGACCAGGGAGATGGTGGCGATGGCGTTGGTCATGCCGTTGCGGAGGCGCACCGGATCGCCGGACACGATCGACTCCCGCATGCCGTATTCCATGACGTGGTTGTTGACCTGCCGGTTCGCAGGCCAGCCCCCGGGCACGGCCGTGCTCTGGCGGACAATGTCCTCGATGAACAGCCACGTGACGGTCGTGACGTTCTGCCGGATGCTCCGGGGATCGACCACTGCGGCGCGCAGCGTGGTGGTTTTCGAGACAGAGATGGGGCCGGTGTAGAGCGTCGAGTTGGTTTTGGGATTGCTGCCATCGAGGGTGTAGCGGATCGGGGCGGAGGAAGCCAGGACATCGAGGGAGACGTTGAAGGCCGCGGTCTTGTACCCGCGCGGCTCGCTGGCGGTGACGATCGGGGTGGGGGCGCTGTAGGCCAGGCCGTTGGCCGCCCTTGGGGTTGGGGTTTTGAAATAGAAGAGCGCATCCTGCGCCGCGCGCCAGGTCAAGCGGGGCTGGATCAGGAACTCCGAGTCGGCGGCCGAATCGTTCAGCGCGGCGATGGCAAGGGTGTTGGCGCCGGTGACGAGCAGGGAGGCGGGGACGGGATAGGAGAGCCACTGAACGGCATCGCCCAGCGGCCGGGCGGCGACCGCAGCGCTGTTCCAAAGCAGCGGCTCGGGTGCATGGAGGGCAGCGACTGGGACGCCATTGATCCAGGCGCTGAAGCCGTCCGCACAGCGCACGGAAAGCACGAACGCGTCGCCGGCCGAGGGAGCCTTGTCGAGGAGGAATTCATACTCGGCATCGAGGCGCGAGTTGACATCCTTCATGGGCTTGGCCACGTCGGTCTCGATGAACGACCCGATGGCGCCGGCGTGGAGGATGCCGCCGGCGGGATCGCCGACCAGGCGGAACGCCTCGAACGAGAAATCGCCTTGAAAATCCCGAGCCGCGGACAGCTCGACGCTCGCGCCGCCATAGTTCTCGTAGTAGACCAGATTCAGGTCATAAACGCCGGCGATGGGGAAGTTGAATGTGGCCAGCGTGGTGCCGAAGCTCCGGCCGGTGGCAAACTCCGATTCGAAATCGACGCCGTGCCCGCGGATCCGGAGGCGGAAGCCGTCGTCGCTGCCGACGGCGAAGGTCCACTGGCCTGCAGCCGGCACGTAAATGGCGCCGTCGGCAATGACCACGAAACACTCCTTGTCCTGGCCCGCGTAATCGTGGCCGGGAAAGAGCGCGTTGTTCCCAAAGTAGCCCGAATCGGAGTTGGCATGGAAATCGATGGTGTCGTATTCGCCGGTGATCGGATAGGCGCGGTCGGTTCTCCAGTAGGCGCTGCTGGCTGCCATGCTTTCGGCGGCATCGATGTTGTCGATGCCGATGTTCATTTCGTAGTAGCGGACGGTGAAGGCGCCGCTCACGCTGGTGAAGCCCAGGGCGCCGGCCGCGTCGGTCCAGGGCGCCGTTCCATCCGCATTCGGGATCCGATAGCGCACAGGAGAGCCGGCGCCGATCAGCTCGCGTTCGTCAAAGAGCGCGCGGCCGTAAGAGACATCCTCGATCTGCGGAGGATATTCCGGCACGAACGCGTCGGCAACGGTCGTTCTGTCGGGGAGGATCAGCGCGAGGTATTCGCCCTCCTTGTTGAGGCTGAAGCTGGTGTGGATCTCCTTGTTGGTGATCGAGACGCCCGAGCTGTCGGCGAAGATGACCAGGTAGCCGTGGGGTGCGATGGTGACGCCGTCGGGGAACCGCCACAGGGCCGGCTGGCCCGCCTGGTCGGTCAGATGCCACCCGCTCAGGTCGACGGCGTCCGGACCGCTATTGTGGAGCTCGATCCAGTCGGCGGCCTGGCCGGCGGCCGTCCGCAGGCCCTCTTTGTTGTCGGCGACAATCTCGCTGATCCAGACGTTCGCGCGGGCGCAGGGGGCGATGGCCAGAGCCAGCCATGCCGCCGCTCCGGCCGATGCCACCCTCCATGGGATGCCTCGCAGCCGGGTGGCAAGCGTTGTCAAATGCATATTCATGATCTGCCAATGAACAACATACCGATGGCGGATCGAATTGTCATGGCATGAATCTCTGGCCAACCGCTCCGGACGAGGGCCAGCCTGCGCCGCCGCGGCTCTGGCAGGCAGGCGTCCGCGGTCCGGAAGGATTCGGGGCGCGGGCCTCCTGGCCCGCAGCGACGTCGGCTGACTGGCTGTGCGCTACTGCGGACGAGGGCCAGCCTGTCCCGCGGCGGCTCTGGCAGGCAAGCGTCCACCGCCCGTGCCCTTGCGGATTTGCACGCGGACGGCGTTGGTCTGGGTCGGGCCGGGAGTGCTCCTTCCATCGGCGACCTGCCGCTCGATCAGCGCGGTCATGCGGGCGACGATGGCCGGTTGTTGGGCGGAGAGGTTGTTGGTTTCGCCGGGATCGGCGTCGAGGTCGAAGAGCTGGGTGGCCGGGAGGTTCCGCGCGGCGGCGGAACCCGGCCTGGGCGCGCTCCAGCCGCCGGAGTCGGGGCATAGAGCGAGCTTCCACCGGCCTTGGCGGATCGCGAATGATCCGTTGATGGAATGATGGATCAGCTCCGGGCGGCCAGGCGCGCTGCCGCGGCCCAGGAGGACGGGCAGGAAGCTGACGCTGTCTTCGCCGGCATTGGGGGGCAACGGCACCCCGAGCAGATCCGCGCATGTGGCCATGAAATCGACCAGGCACAGAAGAGCCGGGCTGTAAGCGCCGGCAGGGATGCGGCCGGGCCAGCGCGCCACGAACGGAACACGGTGGCCGCCCTCAAAAATGTCCGCTTTCGCGCCCCGGAATCCGGCGCTGGGATGATGTCCGGCGCTGGCGAGGCGGGCGAAGTTCGCCTCGGGGGAGCATCCGTTGTCGCTGGTGGCGATGACGAGGGTTTGATCGGCGAGCCCGTGCCGGTCGAGCGCCTCCAGGATTTGGCCGATGCACGCGTCGGTCTGCATGACGAAGTCGGCATAGGGGTTGAGGCCGGCGCGGCCCTGCCATTCCGGGGCGGGGAGGATCGGCGTGTGCGGCGCGTTGAGGGGGAGATAGAGAAAGAACGGATGGCCGGCGCGGGCGGCAGCGGCGCGGCTCTCGATGGACGCGACCGCGCGCCGCCCCAGGATCGGCAGGACATCCATGGCCTCGAACTCCGGCGCCGCCGGCCCGGGCCGGGTCTGCTTGCCCAGCTGGCCGAGCATCATGGGAAAGCTGCGGTCGGCCGCCGGCAGTTGGGTGAGCCGGTCGTTTTCGATGAACGCATAGGGCACCATATCGAGCGACGCGCTGATGCCAAAGTACCGGTCGAACCCGACCGTCATGGGCCCGTTCCGGATGGGTTGGGCGAAATCGATGCTGCGATGCTGGGCGGCAGTCTCGATGGCGAGCTCGTTGACGTCGCCGCCAGGCCGGCGGGCCCAGCCCATGCCGAGGTGCCACTTGCCGATCGCGGTGGTGTGATAGCCGTGGCGGCGAAGCAGTTCGGCGACCGTGAGGCGCCCCTCCTCGATTAAGAGCGGGCTCAGTCCGCCCAGCACGCCGCTCTGAAGGCGCGACCGCCACGAGTAGCGGCCGGTCATGAGGCTGTAGCGCGTGGGCGTGCAGACGGATGACGAGGAGTGGGCATCGGTGCACCGAATCCCCTGCGCCGCCAGCCGGTCGAAAGACGGCGTTGCGATCTTGCCCGCAGGATTGAAACAGCGCACGTCCCCATAGCCCAGATCGTCGCAGAGGATGAAGACGATGTTGGGCCGGCCCGGCGGGTCCGCGGACCGCCCGGTCGCGGGCGCACTAGCCGCGTCGCTCCCGAAGGCGGCCTGCGCCATCCATGCCACCGCTGCGGCGAAGGCTGGCACGATGAAACGGGCGGCGCCAAGCCCGGCGGAAAGTGCGTAGAACGTTCCGCCGGCCCCGGGCTGCGCCGAGCGGATTGCGCGATTGGGGTCGTTCATGGCGTTGGTTCGGAAATCAAACCCGCAGGCTCGAAGAACAGAATCGCCGGCACACCGCGCAGCTCGACGTAATGATCCTCATGCACGCCTCGATCCGGGCGCTGGAGGCGCAGCTGCCATAGCCGGTCCGATCCCACAGGGGACGCGCGCCCGATGAAGTTTCGAGGGGTGCCGATGGCGTCCTCGGACCACACCTGGCGTCCGTCCGGATCGAACAGGCTGGCTTTCGCCCGCTCCTCGCCGCCGCCGCCGCTGACCTGAAGCCCGAAGTCGCCGGATCCCGCGGGCACCGAAAAAGAGAACGCGGCCTCCGTGCGCACCCAATGGAACAACCCCTCCTGGCCCAGCACGCAAAGGGGATGGGTCGAGGCCGCCGCGGTCACGGTGTGCCGGCCCGGATCGCATCGGACGACGTAGAAGCCGGCCTCGGGCGCGGCGAACTGGCAGGGGCAATCCGCTCCGAGCCAGCCCGCGAATTGCGCGGCCGGCTGGCCGGAAGGCCTGGTGACGCGGACGGCGAACGGATCCGTATTCGTCGCCGTCCCCACGGCCTGGAACCGCAGGACCAGCCGCACGTGTTCATCGGCACGAGCATGCAGCGCGAAGGCGGCAGGCCCGCGCAGCCGGTGCGCGGGCAGCGGGCGAACGACGGGCCATGCAGCGGGCCGGGGGAGCCGCGTCCAATCGACCGGCGCGGCGGCCAGATCGAAGAACGGGTTCGGCGGGGAGACCTCCGCCAGCCAGGCGGCGTCCAGCACGATCGGCTCGGCGTTCCCTTCCAGCTCCCGAATCAGCACGCCCTCGATCGCCTCCAGAGGCACGGTGCCGCCGCTGGGATAATCGAACAGCGGACGGCGGATTTTCTCCCGGCAAACGAGCCGGCCAAAATCGATGCCGCCGAGCCTGAGCCTGGCTCCGGCTCGAGCCTGGAGGACGATCGGCGATGCAAGGGCTGGCGAGGCTGCAGGATCGGCCAGCAGACAATCCTCGAACCGCAGCCGCGCGCCCTCGGCGGGCTTCGAGATCGTGATCCCCGCATGGCCCTGCTCCTCGAGCCGGCAGCGGACGAAATCGATTCGGCCGGCCACCAGCGAGTCCCGATTCCGCATCGGCAGAGATACGTTGATCGACTGGCGGTTCGTGCCTCGGAAGATGCAATCCTCGATCCGGATCGAAAGCGGCCGGCTCGCGGCATCCAGGTTGTTGAGGTAGAAATGGCAGCCCAGCCCCTGATTGTCTTCGGACACGCAGCCGCGCATGACGCAATCGACCAGGCATTCGCCCGGGTGGTTCGGCTCGAAATCGATCCCGGCCGCCGGGGCGGTGCCCGCGGTGTTCTTGAGAACGCAGTTTTCAATCATCAGGCCTTCGGCGCTGATGACGCTGATCCCCTGCCGATAGTTGCCGTCGCACACCACGTCCCGAATGAGAACGTTGCGATTGGGCCCGCCCGAGCGGTCCACGCCCAGGTAGATGCCGTCGCCGCCGCTCTCGGCCAGGGTGAGGCCGGCCACGGCGACATTGGTGCAGCTGCGCAGATTGAGGGTATGGCGCCATTCCGCCTTGCGGTAGGGCGGCGCATCGTAGTCCCAACGGTGCATCCGCCAGACGGCGCCGGAGCCGGTCAGGCGAATGTTCCGTCCGGAAGCCGCGGTGAAAAGCGAGTCGTTCGATCCGCGAAAGGAACCTCTCTTGGCCAGCACCACCACGCCCGGCTCGAAAATCACCTCCTGATCGCTCGCCAGCCGGATCGGATCCACGATCCAAGGACCGTCCATTTTACGTACGACGACTGTTCCCGCGCCGGACGAGATCGCCGATTGCAGCGCCTTGGTGGCATCGGCGGGATCGTAACCGAGTGTGTGCGCCTCGACAACGGATGGCTGGGCGGCGCGGGCGGCGATGGTGGCGGCCAGGGCGGCAGCCAGCAGCAGCGCGGCTGGAGAGGCCGGGAGATGATTCATCGGTAAAATCTGTCAAAACCGCCGCCGCCGAGGGCTTGAGCCGGAATCGGGAAGCGGCCCTCGCTCTCGAACAGCGGCCGCTCCATCCCGCCCGGCGCAGCAGGATCCGGATCGAGCCCCCCCCGCTCCTCGATGGAACGGGGGGGCGATCGCCGCAGGATGCGATCGATCAGACCTTGTCCGGGGCGGGCACTTCGAACCCGGGCCGGTTGGGATCCTTGACGAGCCGATTGGCTTGGGCCGCGAACTCGCCCGTGAACCGCTCGGTCTTGGGATCGAACGTCAGCCAGGGGCCGACGATGTACTGGGCGTCGTTTTCGGGGACGCCGACGCCGTCGCGCATCAGGGCATGGAGCGTCATGAAATGCTCGTAAGCTTCCCGGTTATCCCCGAAACGGCCGGCTTTGGCGTTGAACGGCACCTTTTGGCCGAGGCGATAGGAGTTGTTGATCACGTGGCCGAGCGTGCAGCTGTAATGCGCCTGGGAGGCGGTGCCATTGGCCATCTCGGGCTTGCCGGCGCGGCAGGCGGCGATGAAGCTGCCCCAGTTGCCTCCGGGGGTGACCTTGCCGGGCGGGACCGACACCTTCTCGCCCTGGCTGCTGCCTTTGGCGTAGTACATGTTGCGGACAATCTTGCCGCCGTCCTCGAAGTAATACTCGTTCTCGACCTGCTGCTGATACCCCTTGTAGTTCACGTTGCGCACGTTGAAGAAGACGTATTGGCCGTTGGGGTACTGGGCGATGCCGAACATGGTGTTCGGGGTCTCCCCCTGGTCGTTCCACTGGAACCGGCCGCCGATCGCCATGGCGCGGACGGGAAGGGTCACGCTCGGATCGAGCGCCCAGTAAGCCATGTCAAGCTGGTGCGTCCCCTGGTTGTTCAGCTCCCCGTTGCCGCTCACCCAGAACCAGTGCCAGTTGTAATGGACTAGGTTGGCGTGGAATTGAGGGATGACCGCCGGACCCCGCCACAGGCTCCAATCGAGATCGGCCGGCGGATCGGACATCGGTTTGAAACCGATGCCGGCGCGCGGCTTGCAGGCGTAGCCGTAAGAGATCTTCAGCTTGCCGAACTTGCCCTCGTGGATGGCCTGGTGGAGGCCGGCGTTGGAGGCGCTGCTGCGGCTCTGCGTGCCGTGCTGGACGACCACTCCGTATTTCTTCTGCGCCTCCCAGGCGACGCGGCCTTCCGCGATGTCGTGGCTCATCGGCTTCTCGACATAGACATGCTTGCCGGCCTGGGCCGCCCAAATGGTCATCAGCGAGTGCCAGTGGTTGGGCGTGGCGATCGATATGGCATCAAGGTCTTTGTCCTCCAGGGCCCGCCGGATGTCGGCCACCCCTTTGCATGCATACTTGCCCGCGACCTTCTTTTCCAGGTTCTTGAGCTGGTTCCCCAACACCCGCTGGTCCGGATCGACAAGGTAGGCAATCTCCACGTTCGGTTGCTCGAGCCAGCCGCCGATGTGGCTGCCCCCCCG
Source organism: Verrucomicrobiota bacterium (assembly GCA_022711435.1). GTDB lineage: Bacteria > Verrucomicrobiota > Verrucomicrobiia > Limisphaerales > UBA1319 > JAGMXM01. Next base: position 208,059 of record JAKLFB010000002.1, on the reverse strand, counting down.
CCCGTTGACGCCCGCCACCGCAATGCGCAGCCGGTCATTGGCCCCGAACACGCGCGGCGTGGACGCCGTGCCGCCGATCCACACCGTGGCGCCCGCGGCCATCGAGTATTTGAGAAAACTGCGTCGAGTTAGTTTTGACATAGTGGGTTCTTTGTTCGGATTGATGTTGTCGGAGAGCGACTCTATACGGCAAGCCGAGCCTCGTCCAGAATGATCGGCAGCCGCCGGCCGGGGCGGGGGGGAGGCGGGCCTGGAAGGGGCTTGCGCCGAGGATGCCAATGGGCCGGCGCCGGCCACGGCGGCTTGCCACCGGATCCGGCCCGGCGCACAATGCCTTTCCATGAAACCTGTGTCGCGCCACTTGCCTGCGGGCGCGATCGCCCTGCTCCACCGGTTCGGGATCCGACGGCGCCATCTTGCGGCGCTCTCGGCGATCCTGCTGGCCGCCCATGGTTCTGCCGCAATGAAATCGAATGATCAACAGGTCACCCGCGGGCCGGGCGGCCGGATCCTCACCAATACCGGCGTGTGGTCGCCCGACAGCCAATGGATTGTCTACGACACCCGGTCGGATCCCGAGGGCGCCGTCTTCGACGGGCGCCGGATCGAAATGGTGCACGTGGGCACCGGCGAGGTCCGCACGCTCTACGAGGCCGCCCATGGCGCCCGCTGCGGCGTGGCCACGTTCCACCCCCGCGAGCACCGGGTCATCTTCATCCTCGGACCCGAGCATCCCACGCCGGACTGGTCCTACAACGCATGCCACCGCCAGGGCGTGATGGTCGATGTCCGCCAGCCCGGCCACGCCATCCCCGTCGATGCTCGCGACATCGTGCCGCCGTTCACGCCCGGAGCGCTGCGGGGGGGATCGCACGTGCATGTGTGGGATGCCGCCGGCGAGTGGCTCTCCTTCACCTACGAGGACCATGTCCTGGCCGGCTTCGCGGAGGAGAACGCCGACCACGAGATGAATCTGCGCAACGTCGGCGTCAGCGTGCCGGGCCGGCCCGTGCGCGTGAAGCGCGACCACCCCCGCAACCACGACGGCGAATTCTTCAGCGTCCTGGCCACTCGGACCACCGGCCGGCCGCGCCCCGGCTCGGACGACATCCAGCGTGCGTTCGAGGAAGGGTGGGTGGGCACCAACGGCTATGTCCGAGCCGACGGGACGCGCCAGCGCCGCGCCATCGCCTTTCAGGGCCAGGCGATCACCGCCAAGGGCGACCCCATCGCGGAAGTCTACATCGTCGATCTGCCCGACCGCGTCGGCGATGCGAGCGGCGATGAGCTGGCAGGCACCGCCACCCGCCGCCCCGCCCCCCCCGCCGGAACCGCCCAGCGGCGCCTCACCTGCACGGCGAACCGCCCGCACCCGGGCATTCAGGGGCCGCGCCACTGGCTTCGGAGCTCGCCCGATGGGACGCAGATCGGGTTCCTCATGAAAGACGAAGCGGGAATCGTGCAGATTTGGACTGTCTCCCCTCTGGGCGGGCCGCCTTCTCAGATCACGCGCAATCCCTGGCCGATCGCCTCCGCGTTCACCTGGAGCCCGGACGGCCGCCACATCGCGCATGGGATGGACCGCAGCGTATGCGTGACCGAGGTCGCGACAGGCCGGACGATCCGGTGGACCGAGCCCGTCGATCCCGCGGCCGCCCCGAGGCCGGAGGCCTGCGTCTTCTCGCCCGACGGCCGGGGGATCGCCTACGTGCGGCGGATCCCCTCGCCCGTCGAGCCCGCCAACCAGATATTTGTCGTGAGGCGCCCCGGGGACATCCCCTAGCCTCGATTCACCCGCTCAGGCTCATTTGTCAATTATTTAGATGCGACCCCATTGCTGTTGAGGGGGGGGCGAATCCGGGCTTGTGCGCCGGTGCCGCCCGCCGTACCCTTCGGCGCCAATGGAATCCGAACACGGAATGCCGGCCGATCCCCGCCGGGGCGCATCGTGCTCGATCGGCTGGTTTCGCTGGGTGATCTGCGGCCTCCTCTTTCTGGCCACCACGGTCAATTACATCGATCGGCAGGTGGTGGGCGTCCTGAAGAACACCCTGATCCGGGATCTGCACTGGAACGAGATCGACTACAGCAACGTGGTGTTCGCTTTCCAGGCGGCTTACGCCATCGGCTATGCCCTCGGTGGACGCGTGATGGACTGGATTGGAGTTCGGCTGGGCTATGGGCTGGCGGTGCTGTTCTGGAGCCTGGCCGCCATGGGCCATGCGCTGGCGCGCACGGTGACCGGGTTCAGCATTGCCCGGGCCGCGCTGGGGCTGGCCGAGGGCGGCAACTTCCCGGCCGCCATCAAGACCGTGAGCGAATGGTTTCCCAAGCAGGAGCGCGCGCTGGCGACCGGGATCTTCAACGCCGGGAGCAATGTGGGCGCGTTGATCACGCCGCTGATGGTCCCCTGGCTGACCTACCGGTATGGATGGCCGGCGGCTTTTCTGGTCACCGGCAGCCTGGGTTTCATCTGGCTGGCGCTCTGGTTCGGGCTTTACCTGGCGCCCCAGCGTCATCCGCGCGTCTCGCCCTCCGAGCTGGCCCATATCCAGAGCGATCCGCCCGATCCGCCCGTGGCGATCTCCTGGCTTTCGCTTCTGGGACATCGCCAGACGTGGGCCTTCCTGATCGGCATGTTCCTGAGCGCGCCGATCTGGTGGTTCTATCTGTATTGGATCCCCGGGTTTCTGGAGGAGAAGCACGGGCTGAAGCTGCTCGAGCTCGGCCCGCCCCTGGTCGTGATCTATCTCATGACCGATGTGGGCAGCATCGCCGGCGGCTGGCTATCCTCGACCTTGATCCGGCGCGGCTGGAGCGTTCATGGCGCCCGCAAGACCGCGATGCTCGCCTGCGCGCTGTGCGTGGTGCCCATCTTCATGGCCTCGAGAGTCACCAGCCTGTGGACCGCTGTGTTTTTGATCGGCCTCGCCGCCTCGGCGCACCAGGGATTTTCCGCCAACCTCTACACGATGGTCTCGGACACCGTGCCCCGGAAAGCGGTCAGCTCCGTGGTGGGCATCGGGGGATTTGCGGGCGCGATTGGCGGGATGTTCATCGCCAAGCTCGTGGGATACATCCTCGAATGGTCCCACAGCTACGCCATCCCGTTTGGCATCGCAGCATCGGCCTACCTCGTCAACCTGGCGATCCTCCATGCGATTCTGCCGCGGTTCGAGCCGATGAAGCTCTCGGCGGCCGAAGCCAAAAGCCGATGAAGCAGGCCGCGGCCGATCCAGCCCTTCTGGCGGCCTGCGGGGCCTGTGAGTCCGCGGCCTGAACCGCCGCCGGCTGTTATGTTCCTTCCGGGCTTTTCAAGGATTCCCGGAGAGGAAGGCCCGGATCTCGCGCTCGGTATCCGCCGGTCTGTCGTTCCGTATCACGTGTCCGGCGCCGTCGATGTGGACCAGCCTCCCATTAGGCAGAAGGCGGGCGATCTCGATGTGCTTCTTTCGGCTGTCCGCATCCGCGTCAGCCTTGAGGATCAGGGTCGGAACCAGCAGCTTCGGATAGGTCACACCCGCGTCGCCGAAGCCGTCGCCGTGAAGGATATCCACGACGTTCGGGCTCGCGAGCAGCTTCGACTCAGCCCACAGCTCGTAATCGCGGTCGCGCCAGCCGGGGTGGCGCTTCGTGCGGGCCATGTCGATGAGTTTTGCCATGCCGGCCCGCCGATCGTCTCGGACCTGCTTCTTCCAGGGGGGGATGATCGCCTCGCCGAGCGGTTCGAGCCGCGCCAGCATGTCGGCTGGATCCTCCAGGATGACGGCGCGCGCCAGGCCGGGATCAGACGCCGCCGCCCGGGCGACGATTGCCCCACCCATGGAGTGCCCCATCAGGACCGGCCTCTCGATGCCCAGGGCCCGAATGAGGCCCGCCAGATCGGCGACATGCGTGGCCAGGTCGTAAGGGCCGTCCGGTTTGTCGGAGTACCCGTGCCCGCGGGCGTCGTACATGACGATGTCGTACTCCCCCTCGAACCGCTCTGCGAGCGACGCCCAGTTCAGGCCGTAGTCCGTGATGCCGTGCGCCAGGACCAGAGGCGGCTTGCCGGCTCCGCCCGTGCGCCAGTAGTGGAGACGGATCCCGTTGCTGTGGACCCAGGCGGACTGCCAGCTCGAGTGCGATCTCGGGGCTTCGGGCGGGATCTGATCTGGTGCGCCGCCGCAGCCGCCCAGAAGCGCGACCGCCGCCAGGGAGAGAATTGCCGATTTACGGATAGGCATTTGCGTGTTCCACCGGGTCGAAGTGTGCCGAGCCAGGAGGGGCCCGTCAAAGCGAAAGCCGACAGCATTGACAGGGCCGGCGTGGCCGCCCTGCCACCAAGCAACATCGGGTTTCCTGGACCCATGAACCCCTTGCGTCATCGCGACAATCAGAGCCAAGAGGACTGCGTGGATCCTGGATTTCATCGGTTACCCTCATGGAGAGTCTCGGCGAGCGGAGGTTGAAACACTCAACTTAGGGTCTGTGCAACCATCACTCGTGCCGGAGGGCTTCGACGGGGTCCATGTTGGCGGCGCGAAGGGCGGGGTAGAGCCCGAACACGACGCCGATGGCGGCGGAGATCGTGAAGGCGATGAGGGGCGACCAGAGCGTCACGATCGTGACCATGCCCGCGAACAGCGTGACGAAGAACGGGATCGAGATGCCCAGGACGACCCCGATGATCCCGCCGGTGGCGGAGAGCATGACCGTCTCGACCAGGAACTGAACGGTGATATCGCGGCGCTTGGCGCCGAGGGCGCGGCGGATGCCGATCTCGCGGGTGCGTTCGGTGACGCTGGCGAGCATGATGTTCATGATGCCGATGCCGCCGACCAGGAGCGAGATGGCGGCGATGGACCCGAGGACGATATTGAAGATCTGCTTGGTGCGCTCGGACTGCTTGAGCATCTCGAGCGGGACGGTCATGGTGAAATCTTTCTTCTTGTGGTTGCGCTCGAGGAGCTCCTGGATGGCGCGCGAGACGGGAACGACCTGCTCGCGTTCGGCGACCTTGACGGTGACCTCGTGGAGGGCGACTTTCTCGGCTTCGCGGCTGCCGGAGCGCTGTTTGAAGATGGTCTCGCCAAAGCGCATTTTGGCGGTGGTGAGAGGGATGAACATCTGATCGACGGCGGTCGCCTGGGCGCCGCTGCTGGAATCCCCGGGCTTGCTCTGGCGGCCGCGGGCCTCCATGACCCCGATCACCCGGTAATAGGTGCTGCCGACCCGAACGCTCTTGCCCAGGGGAGATTGCCAGGGGAAGAGCCGCGCGGCGATCTCCTGGCCGAGGACGCAGACGCTGGCCATGTCGTCCATCTCCATCTCGTTCATGAACCGCCCGCGGGCGACCCGGTGGTTCCGCATCTGGGGATACCACGGGACGGTGCCGACGACCTCGGCATCGACATTCCGGGTGATGTTCCAGATGTATTCGCGGATGATCCGGCCCGGAACGACGACGGTAACGCCCGGGATGGTCATTTGGATGCGGCGGATATCCGGATAGTTGAGCCCATAATCCAGCACCATGTTGCGGTTAGCGGATGCTTTCTCGTCTTCGGGTGGTTTGACGCTGCGGAGGATGATGTTCTGGCTGCCGAGGCTCTTGATCTGCTCCTGGGCCTCGTAGCTGGCGCCTTCGCCGATAGCGAGCATCGCAATGACCGAGCAGACGCCGAACACGATCCCCAGGACTGTGAGCAGCGACCGCAGGCGATGGATCCATATGCTTTTGAGGCCGAGCCGAATAATCCGCTGGAAGCGGGTCAATGCCAGGCGCCACCCGACCGGCGGACGATGGGTCGCCGTCGTGACCTGCTGCCAGAGTTGGGACGGATGGAGGTCTGGAGACATGGCTCAAGCGGTGGCGGCGGCTCGATCTGCCGGCGCCTGATAAGGAGGCTCTCGCAACGTAACATCCTTTTCGATCTGCCCGTCTCGGAACCGCACGATCCGGGTCGCGCGGTGCGCGATCTCCTCGTCGTGCGTCACCATGATGAGCGTCTTGCCGGCCTGGTTGAGATCGTCGAACACGGCGAGGATATCGGCGCCGGAAACGGAGTCGAGGTTGCCGGTGGGCTCGTCGGCCAGGATCACCAGGGGATCGTTGACCAGCGCCCGGGCGATGGCGACGCGCTGCTGCTGGCCACCGGACAGCTCGTTGGGTCTGTGATGGAACCGGGAATCCAGGCCGACGCGGCTGGCAAGCTTCTCGGCCACAGCCCGGCTCCGGTCCTCCGGCCAGCCCTGGTAATACAGCGGCACTTCGATGTTCTCGAGCACGGTCAGCTGCTGAACCAGGTTGTAGGACTGAAACACAAACCCAAGCCGGGTGCCGCGGATCTCCGACAGCAGATCGTCATCGAGCTGGGAAACATCCTGCCCGCCCAGCAGGTAACGGCCCGTCGTAGGCCGATCCAGACAACCCAGCAAATTCAGCAGCGTCGATTTGCCGCACCCGGACGGCCCCATGATGCTGACATACTCGCCGGGGCGGATATCCAGGTTGATGCCGCGGAGGGCTTCGACGGAAACCGCGCCGGTCCAGTAGGTCTTGTGGAGGTCTTCGAGTCGGACGATGGGCTCGGGATTCGTCATGGCCGGTTGGATGCTTTAGGGTCTGTGCAAAAATGAATTCCGATTTTGCTGGAGGGGATTGGGCGGGCTGGCAAGGCGCGACGAGCGAGCATACCCGCGCGGTCTGTGAGCGAGGAGCAACAAAGCCAGCGCGCCCAAGGCCCCCAGCCCGCAGGGGCGGGGCGGCGCCGGGCCATCTGCTTCGTGGCTCGGTCGGTCGAGTATCGCAGGGGGATACACTCCCTCCCTTGCGCCTCGCATCTGGCCTGGCGGCGCTCCCGCCAAAATCGGAAGTAATTTTTGCACAGACCCTAAGCGGATGGATGTGGGCAGGGGCGGGGATTTCATTCCTCTTCGCGATCCCCTATCTGGTGATGCAGGCGCAGCTGGACTGGCCCTGCCTGGACTATTGGAGCCGCTACGGCAGCTCCAAGACGTATGCGGCATCGCCGCTCGAGTTCGTCTGGTTCCAGGTTCTGGTGATGAATCCGTTGAGCGCGCCGCTCTGGCTGGCGGGCCTGGTCTGGGCGCTGGGGACCGAATCGGGAAAGCCGTGCCGAGCCCTGGGCTGGGCCTATTTGATCCTGGTGGTCCTGTTCGTGTGGCTGAAGGTGAAATTCTATTTCCTGGTCCCGATGTATGCATTCCTGTTCGCGGCGGGGGCGGCATGGATCGAGGGCTGGGCCGCCCGCGGATCGGCCCGGGTGGCGCTGCGCCTGTATCCAGTCGCCCTGGCCGCCACGGGCATCGTCCTGGCCCCGTATGCGATGCCCTTGCTGCCTCTGGAGACCTTCCTGTCGATGGCCCGCGCGACCGGCGGCAACCTGGGCGTGAAACAGGAGCGCCACGAGACTCAGATCCTGCCCCAGCACTTCGCGGATCGCTTCGGCTGGGAGGAGCTCGCCCGCCTCGTGGTGGCGGTCTACCAGAGCCTGCCCCCGGCGGACCGCGCCAAGGCTTGCGTGTTCACCGCCAACTACGGGCAGGCCGGGGCCATCGAGTTCTTCGGCAAAAAGCTCATCCCCGATCTGCCGCCGGTCTTGAGCGCGCATGGCCAGTACTTCTTCTGGGGCTGCGGCGATTGCACGGGCGAGGTGATGATCCTCGTGGGCGTGCCGGAAAAGGACGTGGCGCGGGCGTTCGAGCGTTACGCCGAGGCGGCTCGCACCGACTGCGATTACGCCATGCCCTACGAGAACGGCCGCGCCATCTATGTGGCCCGTGGCTCGAAGATCCCTCTGGCCCAAGCCTGGCCCGGCCTCGCCCATTTCGATTGATGATCCGTCTCGATCCCAATCGAGACCCAACGGTCTTGCCAACCAACATGCGGACGGCCAATCCAGGCATTGCCATGCGCCCTGAGAAGCTGCTACCATCAAGGCTGATGAATGGGCGTCCGATCCCCGTGTTGATCGTGGAAGACGACGACGGGCTTAATCACCTGATCATGAGCCGCCTTCTGCGGGAGGATTTCCTGGTCCAGGGCGTGGCCACGGGGCAGGAGGCGCTGTCCAAGATCCGGGCGAACCCGGATGCGCTGCTGCTGCTGGACTACGCCCTGCCGGACATGACGGGGATGGAGCTGTTGGACCGGCTGGCGGAGCACCGCCTCGAGTGTCCGTTCATCATGATGAGCGGACATGGCAACGAGCAGGTGGCCGTGGACCTGATGAAGCGGGGCGCTCGGGATTACCTGGTCAAGGACGGCAATTGGCTGGAGCTGGTGACGCCGGTGGTGAACCGGGTTTTGCTCGAGATCGAGAACGAGCGCCGGATGGCAGCGATCGAGGCCGATCTACGCCAAAGCCGCGCGCATCTCCGCCTGGTGCTGGACACCGTGCCGGTGATCTTGTGGTCCATCGATCGCGAGGAGCGACTCACGCTTTGCACAGGGAGCGATCTCGCCAAACTGAGCGTTTCTCCTGATGCGGTCCTGGGCAGGAGGATCGCCGAGCTGTTGCCCCAGAACCCGCAGGCGGGCCCCCGCGCCCAACGCGCCCTGGCCGGAGACAGCTTCCATTTCACCTTCGAGCTCCAAAACCGGATCTGGGAGGGCTCTTACGCCCCCATTCGCGATCATGGTCAGGCGATCATCGGCGCCACCGGCATCGCGACGGACGTGACAGCCCGCCGCCGGGCCGACACCGTGCGGGAGCGCCTGATCCAGGAGCTCCGCGACGCGCTCGGCCGGGTGAAAGTCCTGCGCGGGCTGATCCCCATCTGCGCCTCCTGCAAAAAGATCCGGGACGACCGCGGCTATTGGAACCAGGTCGAGAGCTATCTGCAGCAGCACTCCGACGCCCAGTTCACCCACGGCCTCTGCCCCGAATGCAGCCGCGCCTCGTTCCCCCAACTCCGCCGCGAAGAACACCCGCCCCCAGCCGCTCCCTGAACGGCTGCTCTCGGGCGCGGCATCCGCAGAGCAGCCCTCCCCTTCGGCTGTCGGCTTGCAGGAGTGCGCCATGAATTCGGTCTGGAGCGATGCCACCCTGATACTGCTGGGGCACGGGACCGCCCGCCGGATCGGTGTGCCCGCGTCAATGCGCGAGCAGGCGGATATAGTGCGGAGACGGGAGTTGTTTGCCCGGATCGAAATCGCCTTCTGGAAAAAGCCGCCTCTGCTTGAATCCGTGCTGGCCGAAGTGTCCACCCCGCAGGTCTGCATCGTGCCCATGTTCCTGAGCGGCGGCCATTACGCCGGCGAGGCGATACCCCGAACCCTGGGCCTCCCGCCGCCTTTGGCGGGCATGAGGGTTCGGATCGGCCGGTGGCGGACATCGCTGGATCGGGAAGGTCAAGGAACGGGCGCAGGAGGAGCGTCCAGTTTTGCAGGGACAATCGTTTACTGTCCGGCCATCGGCATTCATCGGCGGATGGCAGACGTGATACGGGCCGCGGTCCAGGAGACGGTTGCAGAACATCCGCTGCCGGATGGGCGCAAACCGGCCGACCTGGCTGTGATCCTGGCGGCGCATGGATCCCGGCGCCATCCGGGTTCCCGGCGGGCGGCCGAGATGCAGGCGGATCGTTTGCGCGCCGCGGGATGTTACGCTGATGTGATCGCGGTGTTTCTCGAGGAATCGCCCGGGATCGAGCAGTGGCATTTGCTGACCGATCGGGAGCACGTGGTCGTGATCCCCTTTTTCATGGGCGCCGGGCGGCACTCGGAGGAGGACATACCGATGCGGCTCGGGATTGCGCCGCACATTCCGGAAGGCCAGGAAGGCGGCCAGCGGATCTCCCGAGCCAACCCCGCGGGCTGCGGAGGGCGTTGGATCTGGCTGGCTCGACCCGTCGGCCTTCAGCCGGGGATCGCCGGCGTGATCGCCGAGATCGCCACGGAAGCCGCCGATGAAGCTGCCCGGTGGAACGCCGGCCTCGAGCACGGCGCTTGATTAATTTTTGCACAGACCCTTATTGCCGCGCATTGGAAGCGCCAGGGGATCTGCGAGGCAGAGCCAGCTCCGCGATCAGCGGTCGGTGATCGGAGCCGAGGCCGGGACCGACTTCGCGGCGGCACACGGTGAATTCGGGGGAAACAAGGATGTGATCGATCGCCAGCCGAAAGAGTCCGAATGGCCCCAGCCAAGTCGGCTGAAGGCCGAATCCCCGCATGCTGTCGCGCAGCCCGGAATCGCGGAGGAGCTGCTGGAACGGATGGGACCAAGCGGTGGCATTGAGGTCGCCGAGCAGCAGGCGGGGGCCCGCCCGCCCGCCCAGGCGCCGGCCCAGATCGGATAGCTGGCCATCCCGAAGCCGGGCAGCCGCGGCGCCGCCGGGCGGGACCGGATGCGTCCCCACGATCACGATGGAGTGGCCGCCCCATTGGACCTGGGCTTCGATGCTGGGGATCCCGATCGGGCTCAGATCGAGAGAACGGACGTCGTCGAATGGAATCCGGCTGAGGATGGCGATACCGAAATTGTCTTCGCGGGGCGCCTGGAACTGGTGAGGGAATTGCGGGGACAGCTCGCCGAGAGCGCGCGCCCAGGCCGAATCCACCTCGAGCAGCAGGAGCAGATCGGGCGACTGCGCGCGGAGGTAATCCTGGACCTGTCGATAATGCGAATTATAGCTGAGCAGGTTGAACACCAGGACTCGAAGGGGCGCCTCGCCGGCCGGCGGCGGAAGCGGCGGGTCATAGAACGGCAGGATCGATGCGGCGTTCACGATGGCAAACAGCCCCGCCGTGCCTGCCCATATCCATTCCCGCGCCAGGAGAAAGACGGCGCCGCCGGCCATCAGAATCCCAAGGTACTGGAGGCGGAAATGGGACCCGAGATCGAAGAACCACCACAGCGCGCCCAGATGCCCCATCAGCGAACCCACGATCGCAACGAGCACGACGGCCTGGGCCAGGCCCAGCGCGTGCGCCTTGAGCGCCCGGCCCAGAGAACCGCTGCCTTGGGGGGGCGGGCTCAACGGATCGGCCGAGCCGCTCGATTCTCGATCAGGAACGGTCAATCAGGGCGAAGGAGGAAGGACTTCGCCGCCCTGGGCGGCGTTGTCGGCGGTGAACAGGCGCGAGCCGAGCACGATCTCCTTGGGAACAGACTCGCCGGCGAGGATCTTCCGGGCAATGTCGATGGCCTCGGGGCCCCCGGTGGGGTATTCGAACGTGGCGCTGAGGATGCCTTGGCGGACATAGGCAACTCCCTCGTGGGGCAGAGCGTCGATTCCGACAAACAGCATCTCCTTTTCGCGGCCGGCGGCCTTGGCGGCCAGGTAAGCCCCGTGCGCCGCCGGGTCGTTATGGGCATACACGGCGTCGATCTTCGGATAGCGAGAGAGAGCCGATTCCATCTCCTTGCGCGCGTCCGGCTCCAGCCATTTCATGTCGGCTTCGAACACGACCTCGATCTTGGATTGGGCGATGCCTTCGCGGAAGCCGCGATGCCGGTCCTGGCCGGGCGTGGAGGTCATGAGGCCCTTGAGCTCGACGATTTTGCCCTGGCCATTGAGCCGTTTGGCGAGCCATGCGCCCGCGGCGCGCCCGATCCGGACGTTGTCGGCCCCGATGAAGCAGGTGAACTGGTCGCCGATCAGGCGCCGATCGAGCACGATGACGGGGATGCCGGCCGCCATGGCCTTGGCAACGGGTTCGGTCAGCGGCTGGGCCTCTTTGGGGCTGATGATGATGAGATTGACCTTGGCGCTGACGAATTCCTCGACATGGGTGCGCTGCTTGAGCGTGTCATTCTGCGCGTCCTTGAACACCACCTCGATGTCGGGATGCTTCTCCGCGGCCGCGCGGATCATGGCGTTCATCTGGACGCGCCAGGGCTCGCCCAGGTTGCACTGGCTCATGCCGATGATCGAGCGGCGGGCGGCGCCGGCGGCCGGCGGGGCGTTCGTGGAGCCGTCAGACGGCGCCGTTGCGGGAGCGGGTTTGCAGCCGGCGCCAAAAGCGATCAGGGCAGCGGCGCCCAGCCCGAACACGGGTCGAGCGATGGAGATCAGCGTGGATTTCATGGGGTTCCTGAGGTCATGGATTCAACGCGCGGAGCGCTATGGGCGGACAAACTCGCGCGCCTTGAGCCAGTAGATGCAGTCGAGGGTCCACGGATGGCGAGCGGTCTTGCCCAGGCCCATGCCGTGAGCGCCCTTCTGGTAGATGTGAAGGTCGAACGGCACGCCGGCACGGCGAAGCGCATTGGCGAAATCGAGGCTGTTCTCGACCCGCACGCTGGTGTCTTCCCATGTGTGGAAGAGAAAGCAGGGCGGGGTCTCGGAGGTCACCATCAGCTCGTTCGACAGCGAGCGGATGAGATCCGGGGATGGAGAATCGCCCAGCAGATTGCGCCGGGATCCCCCGTGGGTCTGGTAGCCCATCGAGATGACGGGATAGCAGAGGATTCCCAGATCCGGTCGCGAGCTCTGGCGCTCGATCGGATCGGGCGCGTCAGGCTGGCCGGCGTCGAAATGGGTCAGCAAGGTCGAAGCCAAGTGGCCGCCCGCCGAAGAACCCATGATCCCGACCCGGCGGGGATCGACCTTCCACTCGGCCGCTCGGGCCCGCACGGTGCGCACGGCGCGCGCGGCGTCTTCGAGCATGCGGGGATGCCGGTAGCCGGAGGAGCCAAGCCGATATTTCAAGACGAAGCCCGCCACGCCCTGCTGATTGAGCCACTCGGCGTAGTCCTTGCCCTCATGGGCCGCCAGCATGGCGTAGCCGCCCCCGGGACAGATGACGATTGCCGCGCCGGTGGCCAGGCCAGGATCGGCCAGATACGGTGTCAGGGTGGGGATATCCTTCTCGGCGGCGCCGAGCGCACCGGGCGCTCCATCGGGCCAGAGAGGGAACGCGGGCTGCGGATCGGCTGCCGCGCGGGTCATCCAAAGAACCGATGCCATCAAAATCCAATCGAGTTTCATGGACGCGATCATGCGGGAATGGGCGGAGAAGTCCAGCCGTTGTTGACCGGCCGCGCGGCGTCTGCAGGCGGCCCGCCCGGCCCACTCATGGGGCGCACTGCGCGAGGATCCGGAATGACCAGCCGAGGTGATCGGGGTGCGTCAAGGCGATCCACTGGCGCTCCTCGCCGGCTCGCAGCGGAGGCTCGCCGATCGCCGGATCGGTCCCGGCCAGGATGCCCGTCAGGAAGGCGGCCTGGGTCGTCTGGATGGCGGTGCGCAGGCCGGCGGATTCGCCCGTCTCTCGAAGGGCGGTCCAGTTGACATGGGCGGTCAGGTCCTGGGCGCCGAGGTGGGCGAACACGTCGTCGCTGACGCGGTGTTGTCGGTAGGCGCGGAGCGTGCCCGCGGCCCGGCTCGGATCCAGCATCTCTTCCCAATCGAGCCCATAATCGAGCGTGACCAGCCATCCGTGCGCCAGGCGGCTCGAAGCCGCCCGCCACCAGGCGGCGGCGGCGGGCGACAGATCGACCGTGAAACCGTCTGGCAACACCGCCCGCAGCTCCTCCGGCAGCAGCGGCACAGCGGGTTGCGTCCAATCGTGCGCCCCGGTCGGGCCGATGCCCGCCGCGGGGATCGGCAGCCGGGTCCAGGCGAAGCCGACCGGGTCAATCGCGACTCCCCACTCGAACCACTCCTGGCGCCGGGCATCCCAGCCGAAACGATGGATGGGCATGGCATCGAGGAGCTCGTTCGAAAAGATCACGCCGCGGATCCCGGCGGGGGGCAGCTCGGACCAATCGGCGAGCCATTGGACCGGGTGGGGGCAGGAGGCGAGCAGCTCCCGCTGCCGGCGGCGGCGGCGGGGCGAAGGCTCGAGGATGCAATAGCGGGGTGGCGCAAAACGCGGGGGCCAGGCCGCGAGGATGTCGCGGGCGAGTTGGCCATCGTGCGCGCCGGCCTCGATCAAGAGCGGCGCCGAGGATCCGTAAGGTTCGAGCCAGCCGGCGAGCCGCGCCGCCATCAGCCGTCCGAACAAGGGGCCCACGCTGACGCTGGTGTAGAAATCGCCGCTCCGCCCCACGGGACGAGAACCGGCCTCGTAATACCCGTGCTCGGGATCATACAGCGCCCGCTCCATGAAACGGGCGAAAGACAGGGGCCCGTCGCGGCGAATTTCCGCCCGCACCCGCCGGGCGAGACGCGTCTCGGAAGGGCGGGATTCGTCGGATCTTTTTGAATTGGAACGGCTGGGCATTGTCAATATGATGAGAGCCAGTTGTGCGCGGGGCCCACGCGGTCCAGGCTCGGGCTCTCGAGTGGGGATGGTAAGCGGAAAGCCGGTCATGGTGACAGTCAATTCCAGGGGCGCTCGCCTTCGCCTGGATCAGGCGCTGGTCGAGCGGGGGATATGTTCGAGCCGGGAGAAGGCGCAACGTGCCATCCTGGCGGGTCAGGTCCGCGTCAACGGCCACCCGGCTGCCAAGTCCAGCGACCGCGTCCGGTCCGAAGACGACCTGGCGCTGATCGAGCCGGAGCGGTATGTCAGCCGAGGCGGCTGGAAGCTCGAGCATGGGCTGCGGCATTTTGGGGTGATGGCGGCGGGTGTGACCGCCATCGATCTGGGCGCATCGACCGGCGGGTTCACCGATTGCCTCCTGCAGCAAGGCGCGGCTCGGGTGTACGCCGTGGATGTCGGCTACGGCCAGCTGGCGTGGAAATTGAGGCAGGACCCGCGGGTGGTGGTGATGGATCGGACCAACGCACGGCGGCTGGCGCCGGCGCATTTCCCGGCGCCCTTCCGGGCAGCGGACCTGGTGGTGATCGACTGTTCCTTCATCTCCTTGAGGCATCTCCTGCCGGCAGCGGCCGGCCTGGTCCGGCCCGGCGGCCGGATCCTGGCCCTGGTCAAACCGCAATTCGAGGCGGGCAAAGCCGAGGCCGATCGGGGAGCCGGCGTGATCGCCGATCCGGCCATCCACCGCCGCGTTCTGGAGGAGATCGAGCAGTTCGTCCGGGCTCAGCCCGGGCTGCGATGGACCGGCTGGACGGAATCGCCGTTGCTCGGCCCGGCGGGGAATCGGGAATTTTTGGTGCTGCTTGAAAAAGAAACCTGATGAAATTCGGCGGGTGGCTCTGGTGGCCAACCCGTCCAAGGCGGCGTGCCGGGAAGCCGTTCGCCTCACGTCCCGGCTGATCCAGGCGACCGGCCGCGAGGTTTGGATGGACGAGCCGACCGCTTCGCTCGCCTGCCGGCCCGCGCACGTCGCCCCCCATGTCGTCGATCTCGCGGATCGGACCGACTTGTTGATGGTCTTCGGCGGCGACGGCACCATGCTGCGCGTGGCGCGCGAAGCGGCGGGCTCGGCCACGCCCATGCTCGGCATCAACGCGGGTGGGCTGGGCTTCCTGACAGCGGTTCCGCTGTCTCAGCTCCAAAGGGCGTTGTCCGAGATCTGGGCGGGGCGCTATTCGATCGAGCGGCGCCATCTGATGTCGGCCAGCGGCAGGGCTCGAGGCCGGCGGATTCGGCAGACCGCGCTGAACGATTTCGTGATCGGGCGAGGCAGCCATTCCCGAATGGTCGAGCTCGAGGTCAGCGTCGATGGAGAGGTCCTGACCCGCTACCGGTGTGATGGCGTCATCGTCAGTTCGCCCACCGGTTCGACCGCCTATTCCCTGGCCGCCGGCGGAGCCGTGGTCTGTCCCAGCGCGCGCGTGTTCGCCCTGACCCCGATCTGCCCTCACACGTTGTCCAACCGATCCGTGATTATCGGCGCCGATTCCCGCATCCAGGTGCGCGCGATCAGCTCGCGCATCGAAACGATTCTCACCGCCGACGGACAGGTCCAGATCGCGCTGGCGCCGGAGGACAGCATCGTGGTTCAGCGCAGCCGGCAGGCCGTTTGCCTGCTCCACCTCGCCGGCAGCTCCTTCTTCGCCACCCTGAGGCAGAAACTCGGCTGGAGCGGGTCCCACATCTTATGATCCGACTCAAAGACATCGCGCTGCGCGCCGGCGTGTCGGTGATGACCGTTTCCAAAGTCCTGCGGGACGCCCCGGATATTTCGGCGGCCACCAAGGAGCGGGTGGGCCGCCTGGCGCGGGAGATGGGCTACGTCCCCGACGGATTGGCCCAGAGCCTCCGCACCCGCAAAACCCGGCTGATCGGCGTCGTCATCTCCACCATCATGAACCCGATCTTCGCCCGTGTGCTGACGGCCATCGAGCAGCGGGCGTTCGAACAGGGATTCGATGTGGTGTTCTGCCAATCGTTCAACCAGGTGGAGCGCGAGGAGCGCGTGATCCACCGGCTCCTCGAGCGGCGGGTCGAGGGCCTGCTGGTTTCACCGGTCTATCGCCTCGAGCCCGACGCGCCGATCTACCAGCATCTCCAAGATCGCCAGGTGCCCACCGTCATCCTCGGCCACAGCGCCCCCTTCTGCCGGCAGTTTGTCCCCGTCGAAACCGACGATCTCCAGGCCGGCTACGAAGTGGCATCGCATCTCATCCAGCTGGGCCACCGGCGCATCGCGTTCTTGTCCGGACCGCTGCAGGCGCCTTGGGCCCAGGAGCGAATCGAAGGATACCGCCGCGCGCTCCGGGAACATCAGATCCCCACCGAGGACCGCTGGGTCTTCCAGGCGGGCACCACCATCGAGGAGGGCAGCCGGGCCGTCGAGCAGCTCCTCGCCGAATCCGCCGCCCCAACCGCCATCCAGGCCGTCAACGACCTCGTCGCCATGGGCGCCGGCCAGACCCTCCTGGCACGCGGATGCCGTATCCCCGAGGACATCTCCCTGGTGGGCTTCGGAAATTTCATGGCCAGCGAATTCTTCCGCGTGCCGCTGACCACGGTGCGCCAACCCAAAATGCGCCTCGGGCAGGCGGCGATGGATGCCCTGATCGCGCTGATGGCGGGGCGGCCGGTCGAGCCGAAGCGGCTCCCGGCCGAACTGATTATTCGAGACAGCAGCGGCCCGCCCGCGCGGAATCCTACGGATCGATGATCTTCAGCTGGTACGGAGGCGAAAGCCGGCTGTTCTGCCGGCGATGCGGCATGCCCAGCGACTCGTAATCGAACTTGAACCGGTAATTGAGGAGAGACTGATCGGCGGGCACGGGCACCAGCGTTTCCCACCGGTTCTTCACGAGCGGAGTGGACTGCATCGGGTAGATCTGCAGGCCCACCTGCACGCAGGCCTCGATGGTCTCCTTCTGCAGGCTCTGCTGGTTGCTGTCCCAGGCCACGCTCAATGGATACATCCCGGCCTTGTTGCGCACCTGCTGGCTCGGGGTCAGGTTCGTCACGGTCGTGTGGCAGCCCGTGGCCATCGCCACCAGCAACACCGCCCATCCAATGATCGTCCACTTGCGCATATGCGGCCGATCATGACACCGCGGTGCGCCTCCTGTAAAGCCTTTTGGCCGTCGCGAAAAAGAGTCGCTTTCCGCGAAGCTTCTGCCACATTCGGCGCACACCTCTCACCAGTCCGACCATGATGAAAATCTCCTCCTTGACGATCCGATGGGCGATGGCGCTGATGCTCCCGCTGGCGGCGGCCGCGGCGGCGAATTCCGGCGCCACCGGCGCGCCAGGCGAAGCCTTTCCCGAAATGCGCGCCCTGTGGGATCGCCAGCCCGGTCCGTCCTCGGAGCCGGCGTCGCCCCAGGAACAGTTGTTTCGACGCGCGGAAAGCCAGGCGCGGTCCGCCAGCGAGGCGCTCTATCGCTGCCGCCGCTATCTCGATGGATGGCTGGCCGAGGCGGACCCGGAGACCGGGCTCATCCCGCGCAACTTGCGCGAGAGCCGCGATTTCTGGAACGGCCGGGACTCCGCCGCCGATAATTATCCGTTCATGGTCCTGACCGCGGCGCTGATCGATCCGGCGCTCTATCAGGGCCGCATGCTCGATATGCTGCGCACGGAGCAACGGCTGACCGCCCGGCTGGATCGGCTCACGGACGATTATTCCTTTTCGAAGCGGGGCTGGCGCAGGGAGCCGTTCCTTCTCGATGCCACCATCTTCGACAGCGCCGAATACGTGAAGGACGGGCTGGTGCCGCTGACCGAATGGCTGGGGCCGACCCCGTGGTCGGAACGGATGATCGGCCTGGTCGACGATATTTGGAAGCATGCCGCTGTCCAGACGCCATTCGGCAAGATCCCGACCGAGGTGTTCGAGGTCAACGGCGATCTGCTGCAGGCATGCTCGCGCCTGTTCTGGCTCACCGGAGACCGCCGGTATCTCGACTGGGCGATCCGGCTGGGCGACTATTACCTGCTGGGATCGCACCATCCCACCCGCGACCTTCCCTCGCTGCGCCTCATGGATCACGGCGGCGAGGTCGTCAACGGGCTCACGGAGCTCTACGTGGCCGTGGCGAGGATCGCCCCCGAGAAACAGCGCGCCTACGCCCAGCCATTGCATGATCTCCTCGATTGCATCCTCGAGAAGGGCCGGAATCCCGATGGCATGCTCTACACTTCATTCCAGCCGCGCACCGGCGAGCATGCGGCCGGATTGTGCGACACGTGGGGCTACATCTACGCCGGATTCCACACCGTGTGGGTCGTGGATGGAACCGCCGCCTATCGGGACGCGGTCCGCCATGCCCTTGGCAGCCTGGACGGAAAATACGAAGGCCGATGCTGGGCCGACAAGGCCGCCGACGGCCTGGCCGATTCGATCGAAGGAGCGCTGAACCTGATCCACTGCGCTCCGGACGACTCGGTCCATGGATGGATCGACCGTCAAACCCGGCTGATGTGGGCAGCACAGCAAACCAACGGCATCATCGAGGGCTGGCACGGCGACGGCAATTTCGCCCGGACCTCGATCCTTTATGCGCTCTGGAAAACGGCCGGGCTCCATGTCGACCCGTGGAGGCCGGACGTTCGCGTCGGGGCGGTCCTCGATCAAGGCGTGCTCTATGCCAGCCTCGCCGC
The DNA here is from genome assembly GCA_022711435.1 of Verrucomicrobiota bacterium. Lineage (GTDB taxonomy): Bacteria > Verrucomicrobiota > Verrucomicrobiia > Limisphaerales > UBA1319 > JAGMXM01. The sequence goes on along the minus strand of JAKLFB010000002.1, from coordinate 189,191 downwards.
CGATTCGCCCTGGCGCGGAAACCTCCGGTTCGATCGCCCCCGCCATCGGGACTGCCTCCGTCTCCCGCTCGACTACCCGCGCATCAACCGGTTCCCGGAGTGGTTCGCCGTCGAGAAAGACCGCCCGTACTCGGTCGCTTTGACCGCAGCGGACGGCCGGCGGCCTCGGACGCGAGTCTATGACGGCCGCCAGCTGGCCGCCGGGCTTCCGCTCGAGCTCGAGCCCGGCCGCGAGCTGCGCATCACCTGCGCGCCGATCCCGCCTTTGTCCCAATGACGGCCATCCTCAGCGGATGCTGGGCTGGGGACCGGGGATGAATTCCCACTGCGGATTGCGAACCAGGACCTCATCGAGCCGGGCTCGGTCCATGTCTTTGGGGGTGACCACCGATCGGCGCAGGTCCCGCATCGACTCGCGATCGTTCAGATACCGATCGGCCAGCCGGTTGCCCACCGTCGAGATCAGGGAGGTGATGCCCTCGAGGTCCTGGATGCTGCCGCACTCGCGGACCTCCGGGCGGACCCGCGAATAGGCGATGCTGCCGCCGATTTCGCCCGAGCGCGCGGCATAGTCGGCCAGCAGTTGGGCAACCCGCGGCACGAGCTTGGGCCGAGGGGCAACCACGTTGCCGGGCAGCAGACAGTAAAACCGGCCTGAAGATTCCTCCCGGTTGAGCGAGTAGACCAGGAACGGCATGGGCATCCGCTGCAAGCGCGGAAGGGCCTTCTCGATCGAGGACGCCTCGCGGACGACGGCGGCCGCCTTGTCGATGTATTCCTGGATGTCGGCCTGGGCGCGCTCCTCGAACGCTTCGAGCCAATCGATGCACGCCGGCAAATGGTGCAGCAGGCGAAGCACCTGGATGGAATGGACGTCCTTGGGGGCCTGGTCGAGCAGGCGGGAGACCGCCGGATTGAGGCTCCGATCGCGCGACGCCGCCAGGTTCCGCAGCCAGTCCGGATGCTGGGCGCCCTGGTGGTACACGAGGTAGCCGTCGATCTGCCGCGCGAGGAAATGGCGGCGGTTGATCAGCTCATGCTGGTCATACCCAAAGATCCCCGCATGGGTCTGCCAGGAGTTCTCGAGGATGAACTGCGCGACGCCTCCGGGCAGGCTTTTCGACTCGAGCCGGCTGCTCTTGTCCAGCCAAGGCGTCTGCTGGAACATCTCCTCGGCGAACTGGCGCGACAGCTGTTCGTTGTGGTTCAAAACACGGGTTTCCTCCTCGAAATACTGCTTCAGAAACGCCGTGTCTTTCCGGGGAATGACCTGGACCGTTTGCTGCACCGGGAACCCGCCCGATCGTCCCAACGCCCGGAAATAGGCCTCGATCGAGGCCGCTTCCCGGAGCGAGGGAGGCGGATTGGGGGTGACGCAGGTTGTCAGCACCCACGGGACGCGCGTGGCCACCGGCTGCAGCACCAGAGTCTCATCCGTGACGGATTCCATCCGATCCAGGAACTTGGACTCGAGCTGCTGCGCCTCGAGCTGCTTGCGGACCTGGGCAAGCCAGGCGCGGAACCACGGCGAGTTCAATGTCGGCGGCTGGCGGCCCGTCACGCCGAAACCATCGTACCCGGGCCCAAGCCACGCCAGCGCCTTGCGGACCTCGTCCATCGGGATGGGCTGGGTCGATCGATCGGGCTGGACCTGGTGCGAAAAGAGGAAGAACCGGCCTTTCAGGTGTTCGGCATTCAGATCCACCGACAGCGTCATCCCCTCGAACGCCACCGCGCATTGGGTGATGCCGTCCGCCAGTTGAAGAGCCGTCGCAACAATAAAACACTCGGCGTACCGCGTGAATTCATCGAAATCCCGCACGCCGAAATTGCGGCGCATCTGCAGGTCCAGCCGCTGGCGAACGGGTTCCGGGATCTGCTGAAGCAGGACTTGGCGCTGCGCCTGGAGCATCTGGGTGCCGACAGGGAGGAACTGCTGCGCCTGGATCAGGAAAGGCTTCAACAGCCCCGGATTGAAAGTCAGGGCGAGATCGGTTCCGCCGACTTCGGTCCGGACTTTCTTCATGAAGCTGTCCTGATTCAACCGCTCGGCCGACGGCGTGTTGTGCAGCGCGATGGCCATCGAGCGATCCCCGCAGAAAAATGCTGTGTTCGCCGAGCAGACCACGTAAAGCCGGCTCAGCCAGGAGGGATTCCTGAGCTGCAGCCGGATGGCGGGCTTGCCTCCGAGCATGACCGATTCGAACTGCTCGGGACGCAGCGCATTCTGAATCAATCCGGTCAGCGCCTCGGGCCTCGACATCGGCACCGCAAGGACGAACGACTTCCGAGGATCACCCGGATAGATGGCAAGGCTGAGGGGCGCCCCCAGGTCGAGACCCAGCTTTTGCGCTGCCGCTTCGCGGGTCAGGGGTTCCTGCAACAGCCCCCCTCCCAATGCCGTCAGCAACGGATGCTCGGTCTGCATCAACTCCTGCATCTGGGGGGGCAGGACCTTGACGGGCAGGGCCGTTTGCGCAATCCGCTCCAGATCCAGCAGGATCTGATGCATGCTCTCGAATTGAACATAAAGCAGCGGACCCTTGGGCAGCACCTGTTCGATCCCGCCTGCCGGCAGGCCATGGTCAGTCAGACGCGCAGGTTGATCCTGAGCAGCCGCGATCGGTGGCAAAGCGGCGATCCACATGCATAACAAACTGGCCATTAAGTATTTATTCTTCATATCCGAGGCTTTTTGCTTGCCGTTGCGTTGTTCCATTTGCCCCGCCCGCCGCGATTGGCAGCGGCCCGTACAGCACGACCAGCGAGGATGTCGATGTCTACTATACTCGATACTGACCTTCAATGTTGCTACAAAATCACAGAATTTTTCTCATGCCCCCTCCCGGCGGGATCAGACGGCTTGTTTTCGAAGATTTTCGTCTTGCACCCGTGCGGCTGGGATGGGGGCGCCTTGTTCTGGCGATGGTCTTGGACTATAAATGGGGCCGAGACTATGAAGCCGATGCTCGAGGGTAAAACAGGGATCGTGTTTGGGGTGGCGAACCGGCGATCGATCGCCTGGGCAATCGCGCAGGCCTGGGCGGAAGCCGGGGCGCGCCTGGCCTTGACCTATCAGGGCGAGCGATTGCGGGAGAACGTCGCGGAGCTGGCGGCGGCCCTGGGGCCCGAAGTCCCCGTCTGGCCGTGCGACGTCAACCAGGATCGGGAGATCGACCATGTGATGGGCGAGGCGCGCGCGCGGTTTGGCGGGCTGGATCTTCTGCTCCACTCGATTGCATTTGCACCGAGGGAGGCGCTCGAGGGCGATTTCCTGGGGACCGGGCGGGAGGCCTTCCGGGTGGCGCTCGAAGTGAGCGCCTATTCCCTGGTGGCGCTGGCGCGCGCGGCAGCGCCCCTGATGACTCGAGGGGGCAGCCTGATCGCCATGAGCTATTACGGGGCGGAGAAAGTGGTGCCTCACTACAACGTGATGGGGGTGGCCAAGGCGGCGCTCGAAGCCTGTGCGCGCTACCTTGCCTACGACCTCGGCCCGCGCCAGATCCGCGTCAACTGCATCAGCGCCGGCCCGGTCAACACCCTGGCGGCCCGGGGCATCGCCGGCTTTACCGACATCCTCAAGCAGCACGAAGAAAAAGCCCCGCTTCGGCGGAACCTGCGGCCGGATGAGCTGGGGGCAACCGGGGTGTTCCTGGCCAGCGACGGCGCCGCCGCCATCACCGGCCAGACGATCTACGTCGATTGCGGCTATCAGATCATGGGAGTGTAGGCATTGGACCTGCGGCTTGCCAGCCGCCAGTTCGGGCTTAAGCTGGCCGTGTGACTGAGCGGATTCCATTCGTCTCGCGGCAAATCCCGGCGGTCTTGAACCATACCCGCCAATACGACCAGTTCCTGTATGTCTACCCGGTGATCTCCCGGCGTTCGCAAGGGCTCTCCCTGGGCATCAACCTCAATCCCGACAAGCGCTGCAATTTCGATTGCATCTATTGCGAGGTGGACCGCCGGACGCCGCCGCGGACGACACGGGTGGATCCAGGCCGGCTCCGGGAAGAGCTCGTGGCGCTGATCCGGCTCGTCCAGGCCGGGCGGCTCGAGGCCGATCCGCGGTTCCGCACCGCACCCCATCTGCTCCGCGACATCCGCGACCTGGCGTTCAGCGGGGATGGCGAGCCCACAATGATCGCCGGGTTCGCCGAGTCCGTGCAAACGGTGGCCGAGGTCAAGATGGCCGAGGGACTGGACTCGACGAAAATCGTCCTGATCACCAATGCCGCGGGGCTCGACAAGGCCGATGTCCGGCGCGGGCTCGAAATCCTGGACGCGCACCAGGGAGAGATCTGGGGCAAGCTGGATGCCGGGACCGAGGCGTATTACCGCCGGATCAATCGCAGCCATGTCCGTTTGGACCGGATTCTGTCGAACCTGCTCGAGGCAGCGCGCGTCCGGCCCATCGTGATCCAGAGCCTGTTTCTCCGGGTGCACGGCGAGGCGATGCCGGCGGACGAGCTGGCGGCCTATTGCGACCGGCTCGAGGAGCTGGCCGGCGCGGGCGGGCGGGTGCGCGAAGTCCAGGCCTACACCGTGGCGCGCCCCACGCCCGAGGCATTCGCAACCCGGCTCGAACCCGGCGAGCTGGACGCCGTGGCAGCCACGATCCGAGAGCGCACGGGACTGGCGGTGCACGTGTTCCCTTGATCGGCCCGCAAACCACAGGCTCACCTACACCCATCGATTCCCATGAACCACCCTCGCACCCATCGATCGCCGAAACGCGCACGATCGGAGGACCTGTACCGCATTCGGACCCGCTCGCCGGGGCCGCGCGGACGGCTGCCGCTGACCGCGGAGATGCTGCGCCGATGGCCCAGCGGAGACCTGTTCGGGCTCACCCAGGATGCCGGAATGGGATGGACGCCCGCCGAGCTGCGCCGCAAACAGTTCCTGATCCTCTCGACCCAGGGCGGGCTGCGGATGCCGGACGGACGGCCGCTGGCGCTGGGCTACCATACCGGCCATTGGGAGCTGGACGATCTGGTCGAAGCCGCCGCGATCGAGCTTCGCGCCCTGGGGACAATCCCTTTTGCCGGGTATTGCTCGGACCCGTGCGACGGCCGCAGCCAGGGCACCACGGCCATGTTCGACAGCCTGCCGTATCGCAACGATGCGGCCATCGTTCTGCGGCGGCTGATCCGATCCCTCCCCCGACGCGCGGGGGTCCTGGGGATCGCGACCTGCGACAAGGGGCTGCCGGCGATGATGATGGCCCTGGTGTCGATGCGAGATCTGCCCGCCGTCCTCGTGCCCGGTGGAGTCACTCTCCCCCCCGAGCACGGCGAGGATGCCGGCAAGATTCAAACCATCGGCGCCCGGTTCAGCCACGGCCTGATCTCCTTGCGGGAGGCCGCCGAGCTCGGATGCCGCGCCTGCGCGTCGCCCGGAGGCGGCTGCCAGTTCCTGGGGACCGCCGCCACTTCGCAGGTGGTCGGAGAAGCCCTGGGGCTGTCCCTTCCCCACTCGGCTTTGGCCCCTTCCGGACAGCCGGTCTGGCTGGAGCTCGCCCGCCAGTCCGCACGCACCCTCGCCCGGCTCGAACGCCGCAAGATCACGGTCGGAGAGATCGTGACCCCTGCCAGCATCCGGAATGCCATGGCCGTGCATGCGGCGTTTGGGGGCTCGACCAACCTGCTGCTGCACCTGCCTGCCATCGCGCACGCAGCCGGCCTGCCCCGGCCCTCCGCCGCCGACTGGCTCGAGGTCAACCGGCGCGTGCCGCGCCTGGTCGACGCGCTCCCCAACGGGCCCCGCCAGTACCCCACCGTCCAGGTGTTTCTCGCCGGCGGCGTGCCCGAGGTCATGCGGCACCTCCGCGACCTGGGCTTGCTCGATCTGGCCGCGCGCACCGTGACCGGCAGAACCCTCGAAGCCGATTTGGCAGCGTGGGAGCGATCCGAAAGGAGACGGCGGTTCCGTCAGATCCTGCGCGATCAGGACGGGATCGATCCGGACGATGTGATCCTCTCCCCCGCGGCCGCCCGCGGCCGCGGCCTGAGCAACACCGTCGCCTTTCTCGACGGCAACCTGGCCCCCGAAGGCGCCATCGTGAAAAGCACCGCCATCGATCCCTCCCTCCTGGATCCCAGAGGCATCTACGCAAGGGAAGGCCCTGCGCGCGTCTTCACAACCGAGGCCGCCGCCATGGAGGCGCTCAAGGCCGGCCAGCTCCACCCGGGCGATATCCTGGTTCTGATGGGATGCGGCCCGCTGGGCACCGGCATGGAGGAGACTTACCAGCTCACCTCGGCGCTCAAGCACGTGCCCTGGGGCAAGGAAGTGACCCTGATCACCGACGCGCGGTTTTCCGGCGTATCCACCGGCGCATGCATCGGCCACGTCGGCCCCGAAGCCCTGGCTGGGGGCCCGCTCGGACGCGTGCGCGAGGGCGACCGGGTGCGGATCGTCATCAACACGCAGCGCGTCGATGGCCGAGTGGATTGGATCGGGGACCGCCGCCGGCGCTACCCGCCCGCCCAGGCCAGCCGGATCCTGCTGCAGCGCCCGCTCCACCCCGCCCTGCGCCCGCATCCGGATCTGCCTCTGGACACGCGGCTGTGGGCGGCCATGCAGGAGGCCAGCGGAGGCGCATGGGGCGGCTGCGTCTATGACGCGGATCGGATCGCCACCCTCCTCGAGCGCGGCCGGGATCGATCCCGCCGCTCGCGCCCCGGGCGGAAGTGATCGCCGCAAAGGCCCCCTGCATCCCCCATGGCCAATCCTTACTACGATTCGGGCGGCCAGCGCGCGATCAAGGTCAACGCGCTGTTCGACCGCATTGCGCGCCGATATGACCGCGTCAACGACTGGCAGAGCCTCGGGCTGCATCGGCTCTGGAAACGAGCGCTGCTGGCCGAGGCCCGCGTGCGGCCCGGAGACGCCTTTCTGGACCTGTGCTGCGGCACGGGCGACATCGCGCTGGGCCTGGCGCGACAGGGAGCGCAGGTGACCGGGCTGGATTTCAGCGAGCCGATGCTCGAGGTGGCCCGCCGGCGATGCGCGGCCGCCGGCATCCCCGGCGTGAGCTGGGTGCGCGGCGATACTCAGCACACGCCGTTTCCGGATGGCGCGTTCGACGGGGCAACGATCGGCTATGGTCTGCGGAACCTGGCTGACTGGCCGGCCGGTCTGGCCGAAATGATCCGCGTCCTGCGCCCGGGCGGGCGGCTGTTGATCCTGGATTTTGGCAAGCCGTCCAATCGGCTCTGGAGGACGATCTACTTCGCCTACCTGCGATGGCTGGTGCCGCACCTGGGCCGATGGTTCTGCGGGGATGCCGACGCCTACGCCTACATCCTCGAGTCCCTGGATCACTACCCCGCCCAGGCAGGTGTCACGCTCGAGCTCGAGAGGCGCGGCTGCCGGAACCTCCGGCTCCGGAATTTCCTCGGCGGCGCCATGAGCCTCCACTACGCCGAGACGGCCTGATCGAAAGCGTCGAGGCTGGCGATCGGCGTCCCCGGAGGAAGATCGCACCCGGAGGAGATCACGAAGTTGCGGCGGGCGGCCGCCGCCGCCCGCAGCGCTACGGCCCTCTCCCGGACCTCGGCCGGCGGCAGCTGCACGAAAACGCCGGCCGGATCCAGATTGCCGCACACCACCACGTCCGGCGGCACCTTGCCGAGCGCGCCCACGATGTCCATCGGCGCGCCGAAATGAAACGTCTCGAGCCCGGTCTCCAGGATCGCGTGCAGGTGCGGCATCCGGGCCGCGCAGTTGTGGAGCAGGAAGCAGAAGGACCCGCCGCCGGCCTCGAGGGCGATGCGCCGGATGTAAGCGCTCGAGAACGCCGACATCCCCCGTGGCGACAGCAGCCCGGCGGCCGGCTCCGCCATCAGGATCCCATCGGCGCCGGCCTCCCGGAACGCGCGGATGTAGCCGCTGAGAAATGCGGCCGCCTTCTCCACCACGATGCGAATCCAGTCCGGCTCGGCCACGGTCAACTCCAAGGCCTCGCTCACGCCCACGAGGCGGGCGGCCAGCGAGAAGGGGCCGATGCACCCCCCGAACACGAAGGGCCGGCCCGTCATCCTCCGGAAGAGCTGGACCGACTCGAGATAGACGCCCGTGCGGCCGTCGCCGGGCTGCGGCACCGGGAGCGCTTCAGCCTGCTCCCGGCTCGCGATCCGGCGCCCGGTCACGGTGGGGACCTCGCTCTCGCTCACCGCAATGGCGCAGCCGAACGCTTCGGCCTCGGCGCTGAGATCCATGGCAGTGAGAACAAAGGGCCAATGATAGCGCTGCTGAAGGGCCTCCTGCGCCTCGAGCTGGGCGCGCGGATTGGTCACGATGTCCGCGACTTTCGCCCCGGTCAGCGCCAGGGCCGGATACACGGCGATCGGCATGGCCAGCCGGCGCGGCGAGCCAAGGACGATCTGGTTGAATGCGTTCATGCGGTTTTCGGATCGATCGATTTCGCTGGCGGGCCATGCGGCCCGGCTCTGGCGCCGCCCATGCCCCCGTCATCCCCCCCTCGAGCGGCCGTCGTCGACGGCGCGGAACATCGCGAGCAGGTTCTCGACCGGGACGTTGCTTTGGACGTTGTGCGTGCTGTTGAACACATAGCCGCCGCCCGGGGCGAAAATCTCGATCCGCTCGCGGACCTCGCGATAGACCTCGTCCGGCGTGCCGAAGGGCAGCGTCTTTTGCGTGTCGACTCCCCCGCCCCAGAAGACGATCTGCCCGCCGAACTCGCGCTTCAAAAGGCGCGGCTCCATCCCCGCCGCGGAGCACTGCACCGGGTTCAGGATGTCGAATCCCGCATCGATGAACTCCGGGATCAGCGGCAGGATCGCCCCGCAGCTGTGCATGAACGTCTTCCAGCGCGTCAGCGCGTGGATGCGGTCGTTCACCGCCTTGTGGAACGGCTTGTAGAGATCGCGATAGGTTCGGACCGAACAGAACTGGCTGGTCTGAGTGCCGAAGTCCGTCCCGGAGACGAAGGCGACCTGGGCGCGATCCCCGACGGCGGCCGCCAGCCGCTCGACGTTGCCCAGGGCGGACTCGAGCTGGCGCTCGAAAACCGCCCGCACGTAATCGCGGGCTGTGACGGTGGCCATGTACCATTCCGCCACGCCTCGAATCCCTCGGGGGCGCTTCATCCACGGCGCCGGCACCAGCGCGATGTCCCCAAAGGCAGTGCCCGGCAGGGTGATGTAAACACCGCGGGCCGTCTCCTCAGCGCAGCGCCGCGCCCACCGGGCGAAGTGCTGCGTCTCCTCGCCATCGATGACACCGAACTCCTCGCAGTTGTCGGCGGGGTCCAGGTTCGATTCGTCCAGGGACTCCTGCCGGCAGATCGAGTCGAAGAAATAGCTCCCGCGGGGCATCCGGGCGCTGGGCGGAACGCTTGTGTCCCCCTCCGGATAGATCAGCCAGCCGCCGTCCTCGGACGGGGTCACGTTGAACCCCTCCGGCACGAGCGCCGGCGTGCCGTCCAGCAGCTCGAACGGCTTCCACCCCTCGTTCCGAAAGCCGAACATCGTTCTCGATCCATGCACACCCACCACATCGAGCCCCAGCGCCTCGATCAACGCATCGTCGATCTCCCCCAGCATCTGGTAGGGCTCGATCACCTTCACCCGATGCCGGACGTCGCCCAACACCGCCTGGCGCAGCCGATGCACGGCGCCCGCCCCCATACCCGTTTGATAGCCCGCCCCGAAATCGACGCAAAGACGGTCGGGCTCCTCGTGGTTCAGGGTGGCGATCAGTCGTTCCCGAGAGTTCATAGGGCGCCGGGGCGATGGCTGCGGCAGAAAGCGTGTCCCGCACCGTTCGCGGACCGGATATGCACAACGTCATAAGTCACGCCGCGTGAGGGCACGCAACCTGCACGATTCTGATCGGGTCCCCTGACCCCGCGTTGTCGACTTCTGACGCTCTGGATAGCATGTGCGCGTCTCATATCAGAATTGAAAGCATAATGAATCCGCTTTTCGAGATTGTCCACTCGGCGGTTGGATGACCCTGCTTTTCCCCTACCGTTTCCGGACGCCATCGCTTATTCTTCGGGCCGATTCACGATGAAACCACCTGCATTCGGAGCTGCTGGGGCCGATCGGCTGTCCTCGGCGATGGGGCGGCGCCTATTCCGGCGAGGGGCAGATTGGATCGTTTTCGCAGCGGGCTGGCGACGCGCCCTCGCCGCCTGGGTCCTGGCCGGCGGGCTGGTGAGCGCGGCCGCGGGGCTCGGCGCCTCCGCGGAAACCGGCGGCCCAATCGCAGGAGGAGCGGCAACCGCGCCGAGCCCGGCAGCGCCTGTTGGTCTTCTATCGGCTGGGCCGGCGGCGCCCCTGACCTTTCGGCCCTACGAGATCGCCCTGGGCGCGGAAGCCCCGGCTGCCTTGCCCTACCGCGACGGGCCGGGCGTCACGGCCACCTTCGTCCATGCCTCGGGCGATCGGATCGTGGCCCCCGGTTTTTGGGACGGATCCAACGTGTGGCGGATCCGGTTCGCGCCCACACGGCCGGGTGTCTGGGAGTGGTCGACCCGATCGAGCGATCCCGGGCTGAACGGAGTCGCGTCGAACCTGACCGCCGCCGCCCCGGGCCCGGCCGAGGTCGCCGCCAACGTACTGCTTCGCGGTTTTCTCGAGCGGGATGGCCACGGGTGGCGGCTGAGCGACGGCTCGCCTTTCCTGCCGGTAGGCGACACGCAGTTTTCGTTTGCCGAGGAGCTCTTCCTGCCCGAGTTCCAAGCCTGGATGAACGCCCTCGAGGCCCGCGGCCTCAACACCGTCCAGGGCTGCGTCTGGCTCTCGCTCTACACGCGAGGAGGCCTGAGCCCGTTCCGGGGCGCGCCGGCCGCCGACGACCTCGATCCAGCCTATTTCCAGCGTCTCGACCAGATGGTCCAATACGCCAATGACCGGGGCATCATGGTGGGCCTGGTGATCGGCGGCTTTCCCGACAACAGCAAGTGGTGGACCAAGCTGAACACCATCGAGCGCGACGACCGATGGTTCAGCTACGCCCTGGCGCGCTACGCCGCGTTCAATGTCCGCTGGGTGCTCTACGGCGAGGTCGACGAGGCCAACCCTCCCTGGGGCGCCTGGTCCAGCGAAGTCCAGCGCAAGGCGCAGCTCGTTAAAAGCATCGATCCCTACCGCCATCCGCTCGGCTGCCATCACCGCACCGCCGACACCTCCAATATCGCCAATCCCAACATCGATTTCCTCGAAGTCCAAATCGCCCGCAACGAGACCCAATACACCGCCGCGCTCGGCTATCGCGCGCATGGCAAACCGCTCTGGTTCGAGGAGTACTGGTACGAGTCCGCCGGCTATGACAACGAGACCGCGCTCGGGATCCGCAACACGCATCGCAATTTCATCGCCGCTTTGGCGTTCCCCACGTTCGGCAGCCTCATGCGCGCCCATGCCACCCACTCGGACTTCCCCCCTGCCCGCGCCGCCCAGCTGGGGATGAACCTCGAGGATTACCTGCTGCAGAAGGACACCGGGCTCCGGCGGATGCAGCAATTCGCGGATTTCATGCGCGGGCTGGATCCGACGACGTTCCAGCCGGCTGCGGCGCGCGTGAACCGCGGGCAGTGCGGGCAGTTCGGCAGTTCGTGGGCCCTGTTCCTGCCCGGCGGCGGCGCCGTCAGCCTCGACTTGACCGGCGTGCCCGGCGAGTTCGACGTGCGGCGGCTCGAGATCCAGCAGGGCAACGTGCTCAACCTCGGCCGGATTCAAGGCGGCGGGGTGCGGTTGCTGGTCAGCCGCACGCTGGCTGACGCGTCGATCCTGGTGGTCCCGGCGGCGCCGCGCCTGGCCGATCCCCGGCTGATGCCGGACCAGACCATCGCGTTCCAGCTCCTGGGCGAGAATGAACGGGCGTTCGACATCGAGCACACGGCCGATTTCAGGGTGTGGACAGCCATCAGCCGCGTCGTCACCAGCGACGCCCGGTGCGATTGCCGCGCCTCCCTGCCCGCCGGCGGTTCAGAGCCCCGGTTCTTTCGGGCGGTGTCCGTGCCCGGCCCGTGATGGCAGGCTTGACGGTGCGGCATCCGGGCTTAGTATAGGGGGCCATGGGTGGTGGCCATAGCTCAATGGTAGAGCTCCAGATTGTGGTTCTGGACGTTGCGGGTTCGAGTCCCGTTGGTCACCCCATTTTTTCGCACTGATGGGTTGGTTTCCCGGAATGGCCCCAGGGGGCGCGGGGGATGCCACACCCAATGCCGCCCGCGATGGGCGGGTGTCTCGAATGCCCGGCGTGTTTCCCAAATGGACCAACCAGCTCCCTCTGAACATCGCGGCGGGGCTGGCCATTGCCGGGGCGGCTGTCGCGGCAGGGCTCGGTTATTATTTCACGCCGAAATACACGCGGGTGGGGTATCAGCCCATCCAGCCGGTGCCCTACTCGCATGCGACGCACGTCGAGCAGTTGGGCATGGACTGCCGGTATTGCCACGCCGGAGTCGAACGCTCGTGGTTCGCTGGGCTGCCGGATGCATCCCGATGCATGAACTGCCACCACCAGGTCCTGGCCGGTGACCCCCGCCTCGCTCCGGTGCGCGACAGCATGCAAACCGGCGCCCCGGTCGCTTGGATCCAAATCCATCGGACGCCCGATTACGTCTATTTCCATCACGCAGCTCATATCCGCAGAGGGGTGAGCTGCCTCCACTGCCACGGGCGGGTCGACCAATTCGAGGAGGTCCGCCATGACCAGCCGCTGAGCATGAGCTTCTGCCTCGAATGCCACCGCCGCCCCGAGGCCTATCTGCGCCCGCTCGACCAGGTCTATAACCTGGGCTGGAACACCGATCCCGCCCGCCAGAACGAGCAGGGCCGCCTGCTGGCGCTGACAGGCGACATGCGGCCGCCGCTCAGCTGCTCCGGATGCCACCGATGAAGAACGACGCGCCAGCCCGCCCGGCACCCTGGAAGGAACCGCGCTACTGGCGGAGCCTGGATGAGCTGGCCCGGACGCCGCCCTTTCAGGAATGGCTGCAAGGCGAGTTTCCGGACGGCGCCCAGGCTCTGGAACATCCGGTATCGCGCCGGCGTTTTCTCGAGATCATGTCGGCGTCTTTCCTGCTCGCCGGGCTGGGCCTGGGCGGCGCCGGCTGCCGCCGGCCGGAAGAGGCGATCCTGCCGTTCGCGAGGATCCCGGAGGGATACGACCACGGTGTCGCCGAGTATTACGCCACGGCCATGCCGGTCCGCGGTTCCGCCATCCCCCTGCTGGTCAAGACGCACGAAGGCCGGCCGGTGAAGATCGAGGGCAACCCTCTCCATCCGCAAGGCCGGACGGGCACCGACGCATTCGCTCAGGCCTCGATCCTGAATCTGTACGATCCGGACCGGCTCCGGCGATTCACGCGGCAGGGTCAAGCCGTGGCCCCGGCAGCAGCGATCGATTTCCTGGCGAGCCAGGCCCGGGAATGGGCCGAGCGGCGGGGATCGGGTCTGGCCATCCTCGAAGGGCGCGCCAGCTCGCCCTCGCGCGAGCGCATCGAGCGCCTGCTGCGCCGCCGGTATCCCGAGGCGCGCTGGTACATCCATGAGCCGATCGATCTCCAGATCGCGCGCGCATCGGCTGCAATGGCTTTGGGCCAGCCCCTCGCCCCGGCCTATCGAATGGACCTCGCCCGGCGGATCGTCTCCTTCGATGCGGACCTCCTCGGGACGGAGGAGGACGCCCACCGATGGATCCATCAGCACGCCCGAGGACGGCAGCTCGATGACGACGGGCGCGACCCGGCCCGGCTCTATGTCCTCGAGTCGCTGATGACCCTGACCGGCGCCAACGCCGATCATCGGCTCCGGCTCGAGCCGGCCCGAATACCCGCCGCGGCTGCGCGATTGTGGTGGGAGGTGCACCGGCAGGCGGGGTGGGCCGCGGACGAGGAATCCGCCGCGCTGCGCGCCCTCGCCAACTCCTATGCGGATCCGAACTCCTGGTGCGCCGAATGCGCCCGAGACCTGGTCGAATCCCGTGGGCAATGCCTGGTTGTCGCCGGCCATCGCCAGCCGATGGCGGTCCATCTGGCGGCCTGGTCCCTCAACCACCGGCTGGGCAACATCGGCCGGACGGTCCATGTGCGGCCCGCTCCGGCGGCGGCTGAGAAGGAGGGATTGCCCGAGCTTGCCGCCAGCCTGCGGGCCGGCCAGGTCGAGGCCCTGGTCATTCTCGACGGGAATCCCGCCTATACGGCGCCTGCCGATCTCGATTGGCGGTCGGCCCAGCGCATGGCGCGCACCGTCATCCGGCTGGCCGCATCCGAGGATGAGACATCGGCTGCGTGCGACTGGCAGATCCCGGCGCTGCATTTCCTCGAATCGTGGGGCGACGCGCGAACCGGCGATGGGACGGTGACATCGGTTCAGCCGCTCATCCAGCCTCTCTTTGGCGGAGCCAGCGGCAAGGACGGAGGGTGGACCGATCTCGAATTCCTGGCCCGGATCGGGGGCCTCGAGGAACAGCGGCCCCGCGAGATCGTGCGCCAGACCATCCGCGAGCTCGCCGGATCCGGCGACGCCGTCCGCCAGTGGCGCCAGTACCTCCATGACGGTTTCCTGGCCGGCAGCGCCCCTGCCCCGGCGAGCCCCGCATGGCAGCCGGGGGCGGCCCTCGAGTGCTGGCACAGCGCGGCCGGCTCGCTCGCAGCCCAGGCCGCCAGTCCCGGCCTGCAAGTTGTCTTTCACCGCGATTACTCCGTCGATGACGGCCGCTATATCAACAACGGCTGGCTCCAGGAAATGCCCGATCCCATCACCAAGCTCACCTGGGAAAACGCCATCCTGATCAGCCCGCGAACGGCGCGCCTTCACAAGCTGGCCCATTTCGACCGGATCGAGATCGCCCTCCGGGGACGGACGGTCGAGGGGCCGGTCTGGATCCAGCCGGGCATGGCCGACAACACGCTGGGCCTCGCCCTGGGTTATGGACGCGAGAGGACCGGCCGCGTGGGCGCCGGCAGCGGCTACAACGCCTACCGCCTCAGGACCGCCGCCGCGCTCCACGCCGACACCGGGGCTCAGATCCGCCTCGTGCGCCGCCCCGGCAAGAAGGATCGCATCGCCTGCACCCAGGACCACGGGGCGCTCGAAGGACGGCCCATCGTCCGCGAGGCCAGCCTCGACCAGTTCCGCGCCGATCCCGGCCTCGCATCCGGCGCGATGAGGATCGAGGCGCATCGGCCGCCGGCCGCATCCTTGTACTCGCACCCGCCGCTGACCGGCCTCCACCAGTGGGGCATGGCAGTGGACCTGAACGCCTGCGTCGGCTGCTCGGCCTGCGTCCTGGCCTGCCAGAGCGAGAACAACGTCCCGATCGTCGGGCGCGGCCAGGTGGCGCGCGGGCGCGAGATGCATTGGCTGCGCATCGACCGATACTACGCCGGCCCGCCGGACCGGCCGCTGGACGAGCAGGGCGACGATCCGCAAGTCGTGTTTCAGCCCATGATGTGCCAGCAGTGCGAGCATGCCCCGTGCGAGTACGTCTGCCCCGTCAACGCCACCGTCCATGACGAGGAAGGCCTCAATGTCATGGCCTACAATCGCTGCGTCGGGACGCGATATTGCGCCAACAACTGCCCTTACAAGGTCCGCCGGTTCAACTTCTTCGATTATCACCGGCGGCCGCTCGACCGCCTCTATCGTGGGCCGCTCGCCCCAAAGGCGCCCGATGAGCGGGATCTCATCCAGTGGGCGCGAAACCCGGACGTCACCGTGCGGATGCGGGGCGTCATGGAGAAGTGCACCTACTGCGTGCAGCGGATCCAGCAGGCCAAGATCGCGCGAAAGATCGCCGCGGGCATCTCCGGAGACATCCGGGTGCCCGACGGCGCGATCGTTCCCGCCTGCGCCGAGGCTTGCCCGGCCGAGGCGATCGTCTTCGGCGACCTGTCCGATCCGAACAGCCGGGTGTCGGTGCTCCGCCGGCAGGCGCGATGCTATCGAGCGCTCGAGTTCCTCGATGTCCGGCCGCGCACCTCTTATCTCGCTCGGATTCGGAATCCCAACAGCCGGATGCCGGACTGGCACGAGCATCCATGGAGCCTGGAGGATGCCCTGCGGCGTCGAGAGGGCGGTCGGCCGGGCCAGGCGGAGCCGGCCGGCCGCCCGGAAGGAGGAGGCTGATGGCGGCGCTCCGAAGCCAGCCTTTGGTCGCCCCGGACCCGCCGGCCGAGCTTGCGCGTCCGCCGCTGATCCTCAACCGCCGTGGGACGGCTTGGATCTCGGGCAAGGTGTCCGGCATCGCCGAGGGGCGCGCGCCCCGGTGGTGGTGGGCGGCCTTCCTGCCCAGCGCGGGGCTCACCGCCCTCTGCTTCGCGATGATCGCCTACCTGGTCTCGACCGGCATCGGCGTCTGGGGCCTGGACTGCACGGTCGGGTGGGCGTGGGACATCACGAACTTCGTGTTCTGGATCGGCATCGGCCACGCGGGCACCCTGATCTCGGCCATCCTCTTTCTGCTCCGGCAGCCGTGGCGGACATCGATCAGCCGGGCGGCGGAGGCGATGACGCTCTTCGCGGTGATCTGCGCTGCGATCTTCCCGGTGATCCACCTCGGGCGGCCCTGGGATTGCTGGTGGCTGTTCCCGATCCCGAACGCCAACGCCATCTGGCCCCAGTTCCGATCGCCCCTGACATGGGATGTCTTCGCCATCTCGACCTATTTCGTCGTGTCGCTGATGTTCTGGTATGTCGGCATGATCCCCGATCTGGCGACGCTGCGCGACCGCGCCCGGACTCGAGCCCGAAAGCTCGTCTACGGCCTCCTGGCGATGGGCTGGACGGGCTCGATCCGCCACTGGCGCCATTACGAGAAGGCCTGTCTTCTCCTGGCTGGATTGAGCACGCCGCTGGTCCTCTCGGTCCATAGCATCGTGTCGTTCGATTTCGCCGCGTCCCTGCTCCCAGGCTGGCACACGACGATCTTCCCCCCTTACTTCGTCGCCGGCGCCATCTTCTCCGGAATGGCCATGGTCCTGACCCTGCTGATCCCCATCCGGACCTTGTGCGGGCTGGAGGACGTCATCACCGTGCTGCACATCGACCGGATGGGCAAGGTCCTCCTGGCCGCGGGATCGATGGTCGGCTACGCCTATGCCATCGAGTGGTTCACAGCGCGCTACAGCGGCAGTCCGCACGAGATCTTCGCCTGGGAGAACCGCGCGTTCGGCCCCTATGCGTGGGCCTACTGGACCATGCTGGCCTGCAACGCGATTTCGCCCCAGCTCCTCTGGCTCCGGCGCGTCCGCCGGTCCATGGCTGCGGTGTTCCTGCTGTCGATCGCGGTGAATGTCGGCATGTGGCTCGAGCGGTTCGTGATCATCGTGACATCCCTGCATCGGGATTTCCTGCCGTCGAGCTGGAGCTACTTCCGGCCCACCCTGGTGGATATCGGGACCTTGGCCGGATCGCTGGGCTTGTTCCTGACCCTGTTCCTGCTGTTCATCCGTTTCTTGCCGATGATCGCCATGGCCGAGATCAAAGGCGCTGCGGCGCGGAGCGGCGCGCGCGCACACGGGGATCCCGATCCGCCCGGAGGGCTGTCCGGATGAACGCGGCTCCTGTGCTCCATGGATGGCTGGCCGAGTTCGCCACGGCCGATCAGGTCCAGGCGGCGGCGGGGCGCGTCCGGCAAGCGGGCTACACGCGATGGGATGTGTTTGCGCCGTGGCCGATCCGCGGCCTGGACGACGCGATGGGGCTGAGGCGCTCGCCCGTGGGCTGGTTCGTGTTCGCCGGCGGCGCCTTGGGGCTGGCCGCAGGCATGGCGATGGTCTGGTTCATGAACCAGCACGATTACCCGCTGGCCGTCGGCGGCAAACCGATGTTCAGCACCTGGTTCGCGCTTCCGATCGCCTTCGAGTTGGCCATCCTGTTCGGCGCCATGGCGGCTGTTCTGGCTATGCTCGCCTTGAACCGGCTGCCGCGCTGGCACCATCCCCTGCTCCAGACGCCGCGGTTCGCTCGAGCGACCGATGACCGGTTCTTCCTTGTCATCGAATCTGCCGATCCGCAGTTCGCTGCCGATCGAACCCGGCAATTCCTCGAGTCGCTCGAGTGCGTCCATGTGGAAGCCGTATGGGAGGAGGGCCCATGCGACACATGATCTTGATTCTGGGGCTGGCGGCGGTGCTGGTGCTGAGCTTGGCGGGCCTGCGGGGATGCGCCTCGCGAAGGCCGCCCATCGAGATCTTTCCCGACATGGACCGCCAGCCCAAGCTGCGCCCCCAGGCCCGAAACCCCCTGTTCCCCGACGGCCGCAGCTCCCGCCAGCCTGTCGAGGGGACGATCGCGCGCCAGGCGGCCTGGGACGGCTCGCCCGAGAACACCGGCCGACATCCGGGGACCACGAACGACGTCGAGGTCTTGCCGGTGCCGGTCACCCCCTCGCTTCTGGCACGCGGCCAGGAACGATTCGGCATTCATTGCCAGCCCTGCCATGGCCCGCTCGGAGACGGCCGCGGCATCGCCAGCCGATACGGGATGATCCCCGCCGCCAACTTCCACGACCCGCGCCTGGTCCGAATGCCCGACGGCGAGTGGTTCCGCGTCATCACCGAAGGCAGAAACCAGATGGCCGCGTATGCGTCCCAGGTCCCAGCGCCGGATCGCTGGGCCATCGTCGCTTACCTGCGCGCCCTCGAGCGCAGCCGCCTCGGCACGGTCGAGGACATCCCTGAACCGCTCCGGTCGGAATGGAGAAAATAAACTGTGAGCCCGACAACGCCATCGCCGCAGATGCCCGACACGGGATCCTTCTGGATCCGCGCGCGGCAGGTGTGCGCCGCGGTCGGCATCGCCGCGGGCGCGGCGGCGGGGATCGGCTGGGCGCGCGACCCGGGCGAGTTTGGCTTTTCGTATCTGCTGGCGTTCATGTTCTTTCTGAGCCTGGGATTGGGCGCGCTGTTCCTGGTCATGCTCCACCATCTGGTCGACGCCGGCTGGTCGGTGCCGATCCGCCGCGTGCTCGAGCACCTGGCCATGCTGGCGCCGGCGCTGGCCCTGCTGTTCGTGCCGATCGCCATCGTCGCGCCCCAGGTGTACCCCTGGCTGGCCATGGCGGATCATCCCGACGCCGCCCTCGAGTCCAAGCGGTGGTTCCTGAACCCGGCCTTCTTTTACGCGCGCGCGCTGGCGTATTTTGCGATCTGGAGCGTGCTGGCCTGGAGGCTGCGTGCGTGGTCGCTGCGCCAGGACCGGTCCGGCGCCGCCGAATGCACCCGCCGGATGCGGCGCTGGTCGGCGGCGGGCATGTTCCTGTTCGCGATCACGGTGACGCTCGCGGCAATCGACTGGATGCAATCGCTCCAGCATCACTGGTCCTCGACGATCTACGGCGTTCTCTTCTTCGCAGGAAGCGTCTGGGCAACGCTGGCGTGGATCTTCCTGGCCGCGGCGATCCTCCGCCTGATCGGCCCGCTCCGCGAGGTCGTCCATGCGCGGCAATTTCACGACATCGGCGTCCTGCTCCTGGCGTTCACGCTCTTCTACGCCTACATCCATTTCTCCCAGTACTTCCTGATCTGGACCGCCCATATCCCCGAGGAGACGTTCTGGTATGCGCAGCGGGGCGCCGGCGGCTGGCGCGGCATCGGCCTGTGGATCGTGTTCGGCCATTTTCTGGCGCCGTTTCTCCTCCTGCTGCGGATCGACGCCAAACAGAGCATGGCTCTGATGCTGCCGCTCTGCGGGTGGGCGTTGCTGATGCATTACCTGGAACTGGCCTATCACATCATGCCGGTGTTGCGGCCGGATGGATTCCGGATCACAGGGCTGGACATGGCATGCCTGCTGGCCATTGACGGCGCGCTGGGGGCCATCTTCGCGCTGTTCATGAGCCGTCATCCGGCCTATCCCATTCGCGATCCGCGGCTCCAGGAGGCGCTCGCCGGCGCCGGCACCCCGCCAGTCTCCGCCCCCGAGACAGCGGCTGAGGATGCATGACCCGCTCGAGATGAAAACCGCCTTCTCCTCTTCCGCCAGCCTAGCCCTCCGGATCGCCGGATTCCTGGGCCTGCTCCTGCTGTTCGGCGCGATCCTCGCAGCCGTCCGGCCTTGGGCGCAGCCGCGAGGCGTCGACGCCGCCCGAATCGACCAGCGCCGGACGGATCTCGCAGAGCTCCAGAACCGAGCCCGCGAAGAGCTCGCCCGTTACGCGTTCCTGGATCCGGCCAAGGGGATCGTCCGGCTGCCCATCGCCCGCGCGATGGAGCTGGTCTGCCAGGAATGGCAGCAGCCGGCCGCAGCGCGATCGAACCTCCTGGCGCGGCTCGAAAAGGCCCTCGCGCCCGCGCCCAATCCATACGAATGAAACCGGCGTCGACCCAGCCTTGTCCCGAATGGCAGGCGCCCTCGCCCGCGGATGCCGGGGATCCCGGCTGCTCCCCGGCGTCTCTGGCCGCGATCGACGCGTCGTGCCGGAAGCCGATCCTCCTGTTGTTCGGGGCCGGCGTGGTCTGGCTGATGATCGGCACCGTGCTGGCGTTGCTGGCGTCCTGGAAGCTGCACGAGCCCGCGCTGCTGACGGATCACGCATGGCTCACCTTTGGCCGGATCCGGCCCGCCCATACGCACGCCGTCGTTTATGGATTCGCATTCCAAGCGGCCATGGGTGTTACGCTCTGGCTGGTGAGCCGCCTGGGCCGGACGCCGCTCTGGCATCCGGGCATCGCGACCTGCGGGGCGCTCTTCTGGAATCTGGGGATGGTGATCGGCACAGCAGCCCTGCTGGGGGGAGAAAGCACCGGGATCGAATGGCTCGAGTTCCCGCGGTATGTGTCTCCCATTCTGTTCGCATCGTATGCGCTGATGGGGATTGCCGGCATGCCCGCACTCGGGTCCCGGCCCCAGAGGAGGTGGTTCGTTTCACAGTGGTATCTGCTGGCCGCCGTGTTCTGGTTTCCATGGCTCTACTCGACGGCAAATATCCTGCTTCTCTTCGAGCCGGTGCGCGGCGCGGCGCAGGCAACGGTGAACTGGTGGTATGGCAGCAATTTGCTGGCGCTGTGGTTCACGCCGGTCGGGCTGGGCGCCCTCTATTATTTCGTTCCCAAGCGGATCGGGCAGCCAGTCCATAGCCATGCCCTGGCAGTCATCGGGTTCGGGTCGCTGGCGCTGTGGGGGGGCTGGGGCGGGATGCAGCACCTGGTTGGCGGCCCGATCCCCGCCTGGCTCGTCACCGTCAGCATCGCCGCCGGCCTGATGCTGATGACCTCGGTCGCCGCCAACGCCGTCAACCTTCACCAGACCATGGCCGGCCATTTCCACCGGCTCCGGCAGGATCTGGCCCTGCGGTTCATGGTGTTCGGCGGAATGAGCTTCGCCCTGGCCGGCTTGTGCGGAATGCTGATGGCCCTGCGATCGATCAGCGAGATCACCCATTTCACCCACCTCACCATCGCCCATGCCCACCACGGGCTCTACGCTTTCTTCTCGATGGTGATGTTCGGCTCGATCTACTCGATCGCCCCGCGGCTCACAGGCTGCCCGTGGCCTTCGCCCCGGCTCATCTCTCTCCATTTCTGGACCGCCGCCGTCGGTCTCCTCCTGTATCTGGGCGTCCTGATCCCGGGCGGCATTGCGCAGGGCCTCGCCATGAACAGCCCCGACATCCCGTTTCTCGAGGTTGTCCGGGGAACCATCCCCTATTTGCGTCTCCGGACCGCCGCCGGCTTCGTGCTGGCGGCAAGCCACACGGTGTTCTTTGTCCACTTGGCCTGGATGACAGCCTCCCGGGTTCGTGATCGAGACCGGCCATTGCATGACGCCACCGCGCACGCCATCCCAATCTCCGGAGGATCCGCGCCATGAAAGGTCGACGGCTGTTCTTCGCGGGGATCCTGATTGCGTTTGCGGGCTCGTGGTTCGGCCTGGTGTACGCGCCCCAGATCCAGCTCGGCCGGCTCGAGGCAGTCGAGATCGCGGAGACCGGCGAATTCCATCCGCCGGCCCTGCCCGGCAGTGCCCGGCGCGGCCGCGAGGTCTACCGCGCCCATGGATGCTTCTATTGCCACAGCCAGCAGGTCCGGCCTCCAGGATTCGGCGCCGACTCGGCCCGCAACTGGGGCCCCCGCCGAACCGTGGCTCGAGATTATCTCCGGGATCAACCGGTGCTCCTCGGAACGATGCGGACGGGGCCGGACCTGGCCAACGCCGGACTGCGCCAGACCAACGCTGCCTGGCACTTGCTCCACCTCTACTCGCCCGCGCTCGCCTCGCCCGGCTCGATCATGCCGCCCTTTCGGTTCCTGTTCGAAACACGGAAGGCGGGCGCCGGCCGGTCGGCGGGCGCCCTGGACCTGCCCGCCGAACTCGCGCCGCCAGCCGGGTGCGAAGTGATCCCCAAGCCCGCCGCGCGCGATCTGGTCGACTACCTGCTAAACCTCAAGGCTGCGGCGCCGTTGCCGGAAGCAAGATGAGCGCGCCGATTCCCAGCAATACGCCAGCCCCTGAAGAGCCGCGCCGCGCCGATCCCGAGGGATGGGAACCGACCGCTGTCCATCGGCCGCTTTCGGTCTGGATGATCCTGGCAATGGGCGGACTGATGCTCTGGGGCGGGTGGTATCTCGCGCGGTACAGCGCGGGATTCCATCCGCTGATCTATGACGAGCGATCCTCGGTCCCGCCCCCCTCGGGAGCGGCATCGAACTCGGTGGATTTGCTGATCATGGGGAAGAGACTGTATGCCGACACCTGCGCCAAATGCCACCAGGTCAACGGCGAGGGCGTCCTCGGACAGTATCCGCCCCTGGCAGGATCGGAGTGGGCAACGGCGGCGAATCCGACCCAGGCGATCGCGATCATCTTCGATGGCCTCCAGGGCCCGATCCAGGTCAAAGGGATCACCTACAACAATCCGATGGTCGCCTGGCGCGACCTGCTTTCCGACACCCAGATTGCCGCGCTCCTGACCTACATCCGCCAACAGAAATCCTGGAGCCACCGGGCCAGCGCGGTCACCCCCGAACAAGTGGCAGCCGTCCGCGCAGCCACGAAACACCGCCCTCCCCTGGGCCCGTGGACCGCCCAGGAGCTGCCCAGTCTCGAATAGCACCCGGCCGTTCAATGGGGTTAATGGTCATCTGATTTATTGATTCTTGTGAAAACCAAGTAGTTTTTCAGCAAGGGTATTGGGTGGCCGGCGGGCGTTCGTTCTGTCAACCTCCAGGGCGGAGCCTGTGAGCCAGCCAAATCCGCCGATCCAGAACCGCAACCGCAAGACCCCCGGAACACCCTGGACGCCGAATCGGCCGCTCCGGGCCCCAACAGACCGCACCCCCAAGGCTTACGGCGCCATCGGCGCACCCGCCGGCGACAGGATCCGCCGCATCCCTCCCGCGCCAATATCAACGCCTCTGCGCCCGCTTGGCTCACCTGGGCTACATCAGCCAAGGTTCGGTCGTGGATCGATCCCAGCTGCACCCCCCTCGTTCCGGTTATCAGTGGACCGGCAAAGTGGCCCGCAAGACCATCACCGTGGCGCTGAGCCGGGAGCAGTTTCTGGCCTTGCGCACCGCCATTCAAAACCGGCGTGCCCTCCAGAAGACAATTGCTCAAATGGAAAGACTCTCCCGGCAGATCCTCTTCGAAACCCTGCCGGATACCCATCGGCGCAAGCCATTGCCGAAGAAAGTTTTAGGCACTAACTAAGGGTCTGTGCAAAAATTAATTCCGATTTTGCTGGGCTTGGATCTGACGGCGCAGTTGGCTCACCCGCATGGTGGTGTCGTCGTTGTGCAGGGTGGGCGCCTGGGCGGCGTGCTGGGCCAAGGCGTCGACCACGGGCTCCATCTGGCGGGCGATCTCATCGGCCAGTTCCCATTGCGTCGAGGCGGGCAAAGGCACGCCCAGGCTGCGCTGCCATTGGGCCAGTCGGTAGAAGGGCATCCCGCTGCCGTAACGCAGCAACCCGACCATCACCCCCACGCTGGCGTCGTGCTTCTGCGTCCCCGCCTGGGCTGGCGTGGGCGCGGTGAAGGTCTTCCCACACAGGGCGCAGCGCAGCACTTCCATCTCGTGCACGGTCGCGCTGATCGGCGGCTGGCCTTCCAACCGGATTGCCGTGGCCGGCTTGGGCTGGCGTCGCAGCTTGCCTTTGCCGCAGGCCGGACACAGCCCTCCGGGGCGCAGCGTCGGGTGACTCACCGGCACCCGCCGCGCTCCGGTGTAAGCCTGGTGCCCGCGCCGTCCATGACCTCGGCGCCGACGCCGCGGCCGGGCCTCCTGTCCGGACCCTTGCTGGGTCGGCGCACACACCGTCGCGGTCTTCTCGGTCGGGGCCCCGAAGGCGAGCTTGCGCAACCGAGCCACCGAGAGGTCGCGCTGATCCATCAGCGCCAGGAGTTCAGGAAACGCCTCGGCCATCGCCGCAATCCGCGCAAACTGCTCGGGCGTGACCCCGGGGCGCACCGCCTCCAGAAACGCATGCCGTTCGGATTCGGACAACACCAGCCAGGCATAGCGCGCGGTGGCTTTCATTGCCGGGGATGCAACCGTTGGCGGAAGTCGGCCGACAGCGGATAAACCCACAGCTCCTTGCGGGGTTGATCGCGCCGACTGGTGCGCGCGTTATGCCCCCGACCCGTGGTCAGGCCCAGGCAGATCCAGTTGGCCGCCCGGTAACAATGACCCTGGAACCGGGCTGGATCGATGAACGTCTCCAGCAGATAAATGGGATGAGCGTAAAGGGCCTGCCAATCCGCTGAGATCCGGCGCGCGATCCGGCCCAGCAGATGACTGGCCAGCCCGGGCACCTGGATCCAGGGCAAGATCAGGAACCGGGTGTTGTAGGCGATCAGGTGCAGGTTCTCTTGCCGCACCGCCGCCGGCCAGCCGATGAACCGATCCCTTCCCGCCAGGTGCCGGGGCGCTGAAGACCAGGCCAGCGCGGCGATGGGCTGGCCTTGGGCCCAGGCCAGGTACTTGAGATGCTCCCCGACCGGCTGGGTGTAGCGCAGGTAATGATGCGCCTGCATCAGCCGGCCAAACAGCGGCTCCTCCGGGCGGCGGCGCACCTGCCCAATCACCAGCGGACCCAACTGGGCCAGCGTGCACCGCCGAGCTCTTTGCCCCAGGGGCAACAGCGGTTCCGGCGTCGCCCGGTTCACCACGTTGTTGAGCGGCGCGCACTGTTTGGCCGGGAGCATGATCAGCCCGGCCCGGTGCAGCTGCAGCAGCAGGCTCCGGCAGACCATGTCGCGCAGCTGGCCGTTGGGCTGCACCCAGCTCCAGGCCCGGCACAACTCGGCTGACAACCGCCGCCGGCTCCAGCCCGGGTTCTGCGCGATCAGCCCTTGAATCAAGGCCGTATCCTGCGCGGTGATCTCGCGTCCGCGGTAACGCCAGAGCGTCACCATGCCCACCAGAATAGGGGGGGGGAAAGCTGGAACGCAAGTACCGAGTGTAACTATTTTTCAACCGGCCAGCGGCCGCCACAGCGGCGCCGTCACGGCCCGGCTCGGATCCCCATTCCACAAGAGCACCTGCATCTGATGGGCCTCCAGCCGCACGGCTGCCGCCCCGCGCCCGGCCGGCCACCAGCTGAACTGGCCTTGCGATAACCGCTTTTGAAACAGCCAAAAACCCTGACCGTCATAGGCCAGCAGCTTGATCGATTTGCGGTTGCGGCTGCCGAAGATGAACACCGCCCCGCTCATCGGATCGGCCGCCAGCCGCTGCCGGCACACCGCCACCAGGCCGTCGATCCCCTTGCGAAAGTCGACCGGTTCCACTGCCACCCACAGCCGCATCTGCGGCATCACCGCCATCACAGCCCGGGCCTCCAGAACGCCTGGGCCAGGGGCACCAGATCCGTGAGGCTGCCCCCGCTGACCTTCACCGTCAGCTTGCGTCCGGTCCCGTCCTCCAACTCCACCAGATGCTCGGGCCGCCGCCCCGTCAGCGTCGGCAACTCGACAAACCGTGGCTGCGCCGCCCGGGAAGCCCCCGGGGCAGGCCGCTTGACAATCCCTAAGGCCCGTCGTTCCAACCCTCGATAATCAATCCGCAAGATCCGTTGCACCGGCGAAACCCCGTACACCTTGGCCAGCGCTATGGCCTCCTCCCACAGGGGCCCGGGCATCTTCTCATTGCTGCCTTTGTTCCTCCGCCACGACTCCACTTGCTGCCGCAACGGCTCAATCCGGGTTTTGAGTTCTTCCTGCCTTTCTCGGGTAATCGCATTCATCGTGTCTACCTGCCACCCACGCTACCCCGCACCCCGCGACACGTTCACGCACTCTTGCCGAAGCAACACAGCGGATTCGCAGAGGGCGCTTGACGCACAGCCCAGAAACAGCTTTGTTGGGGCATGCGTTTGAACTATATTCGCTGCTCCGTCGTTGCATGCCACCTGCTGCCTTTTTGGGCAGGGGCGCAGAGCGATACCATTGGCGTGTATCTCATGTGGCAGAGAGATCCCGCGACCACCATGACGGTGAGCTGGATCAATCTGTATGAGCATGCGCCTGCCAAGGTCTGGTACCGCGCGGCCAGCGCCTCGGAGTGGCAATCTCAGGCGGGCCAGCGCCATGCCGTGTCCCCTTCCGTGCTGCAGGTGCGCCGGGTGGAGTTGACCGGGCTGGATCCGGATCGCGTGTATGAGTTCGGCCTGGGCGACAAGGCGCCTTCGGAAGACAAGACGACCAAGGAAATCAAGGGCGGCTACAAATTCCGCACCATGCCCCAGGCCCTGGCCCGGCCGGTGCGATTCGTGGCGGGCGGCGACATGATGCACTCGCGCCAGATGGCCGACACCATGAACCGGAGGGCGGGCGCGCTGGATCCTGACTTCGCGGTTTTCGGCGGAGACCTGGCTTACGCCAACGGTGTGGACGCCACGCGGTGGATTGACTGGTTTCAGTCCTGGACCATACATGGCCGGGGCAAGGGGGGCCGCCTCATACCCATGGTCGTGGGCATTGGCAACCACGAAGTCCGCAGCGGCTCGAAAATGCGGGCGCCGGAGGACGCCCCCTATTACCATGGCTTCTTCGCCCTGCCAGGCGGTCGGTCCAATTTCGCCATCGATTGTGGGCGGTATTTGTCGCTGGTGGCGCTGGACTCGGGCCACATGCAGCCCGTGGCTGGCGCCCAGACGAAGTGGCTCGAGGAGACTCTGGGCGCGCGGGCCGGTCAGCGGTTTCTGTTTCCGTTCTATCACTACCCCGCCTACGGAACCGCCAAATCGAGCAAGGGCGCCATGCCTTACGAGAACGCGCGCGCCGTCGAGATCCGGAACCATTGGGTGCCTCTCTTCGAGCGCTACGGGATCTCGGCGGCGTTCGAGCACGATCATCATAACTATAAGCGGACCCATCCCTTGCTCCAGCACCGGCGCGATGACGCTCGCGGGATCGTCTATCTGGGCGATGGCGCCTGGGGGGTGAACACTCGCACCGTGCCCACGAACGCATGGTACCTTGCTCATGCCGAGCCGCGGCGCCATCTGTTTCATGTGACCCTCCACCCCGAGGACCGCATCTCGGTCGAGGCGGTGGATGCCGACGGTCTGGTCTTTGACCGGACGACGATCGAGCACGCCCGCACTCCCCCCTTGGCGGCTGCGCCCTGATCGGATCTGGCGCAACCGGGCTGCGATCACCCGTGGCTGTGGCTCTGCTGGATGACCATGGCGCGCAGAGGCCGTCGCGGGGCGGGCGAAACCGCCGGGGCGCAGCCCAGGCGGAGCAGCACCTGGGCAAAGCCGGCGCGGCCGGTCATCTCGGTCAGCCGCGCCCGGAGCGCGGGGATCTCCACCGGCTGGCTGAGAAAGGAGGCCGTCACGTTTTCTGACTGGGCTTTGAGGAGGACGTGCTCGAGGGCTTGGCCGGCTGCCAGCCAGCTCGCGCAATCGTCAGCGTTCGTCCCCAGGACCGCCAGCACCGGGGAATGCATCGCGATGTCGCGGTCGCGCGCCGCCTGGCCGTCTCCGCGGTCGAACGTCCGGACCAGCAGCGGGCCGGCGAACGAGAGCCAGTCGCGAATCCCCAGGTCGTGGACGGGGATGCCATCGAGTGCGGGATCGCTCCGGGGGCGAATCCAGCGGGACATCTCCTCGCGGAAATGCCGGTCGGCCCACTGGATGCGATCGGCTTCGGCGACCAGGTCGGCAACCTCCATGCGCGGCGATTCTTCGGTGAAAAGGTGAAGCCAGGCGCCTTCCGACTCCGCGGCCCCGGCCAGGGCGGCCAGACATTCGTCCGGCAATGGCTCCGGCTGGAATGGATGGCGGCTGGTCCGGCGCTGCTGGATCGCATGAAACAAAACCACGTCCTCCGCCGGCGTGTCCGCCTTCAGCCCCAGGTGGACGCGGGCCATCAGATTGGGATCGTCCCGCTGAGGAAGGATCTGGATCCCGCATTGATGCCCGAAATACTCGGCGGCCACGCGCAGGTTGAACAGCACCGATCCGCAGCTCAGCGTCAGCTCGCGGTCGGCAGGATCGATGATCCGCAAGGCGCGGCGGCGGTCTGCGATCACATCGACCTCGGAGACGTGCAGGCGGAAGAGCCAGGGCTGGGCGTTGTGGTTCGAGGGCGCCAGAATCCCGTAGCCCAGGAGGAACTCGAGCTGGTCGCTGCTGTAGCCGTCCTCAGGATAATCGTCCGCACAAATCAACCAGGGATCGAGCCGGGGCTGGGTCATGGCCCAATGTCGCACAACTGACTCCAATCCGCCACTCCCCGGGCCCGATGCCTCGAAAGGCTAAAGCTTGTAGCCGATCTGCCGGAGGAATTTCTTTCGCCACTCGATGTCGGGCTGTTCCTCGACGCCCTTCGGGACGAATCCGTCGATGACGCCCATGACGCCGCGACCCTGGGAGGTTTCGGCGATCAGGACCTGGGTTGGATTGGCGGTCGCACAGAAGATGCGGCAGACCTCGGGTGTCATCTTGAGGGAATTGAGAACGTTCACGGGGAAGAACCCGTCCGCCAGGAAGAGGATGAAGCTGTGGCCGGCACCGATCGCGAGAGCGTTCTTCCGGGCCAGGTCGATCATGGACGGGTCGGTGCCGCTCGTGCGCACGAGGCACTTGCCGGAGGCCTCGCAAAAAGCCAGCCCGAATCGGATGCCGGGCACCGAGTTGACCATGGCCTCGTGGATGTCCTCGACCGACTTGATGAAGTGGGTTTGGCCCAGGATGAAGTTGGTGGACTCGGGCTTCTCGATCGGGACGAGTGTGAAGGTCATGTCCATAGCGGCGGCAATTTCGCCTCGGGATCCGCCCCGGGTCAAGCCCGCAGTGAATCGCCCCCCGCCATGCGGGATGAATGCCCCCCTGCGACCGGAGGCCATTCCCTCCCCCCACGATGATCGAGCGGGGGGGAGGGCGGAGGGAGAGGGGATTGTTCCAACGCCCGCCTCTCCCCGACCCTCCCCTCCACTGCCGCGGAGGGGAGGGAGAAGACGATCAGTGACCGGGTGAGCAAGTTCGACACCGCAGCGCCTTGTCTCCTGCAAGCCTGCCCTGCTTTCCCTCCCCCCGCGAGGCACCGAGCGGGGGCAGGGAGAAGACAAACTGGGACCGGACGCACCAAGCGCCGAAGAAATTTGTCTCACACTCCACCCGCGCCGTGATCCGGCCATTTGCCTTGACTTGTGAAAGGCAGGCGAGCAGCATTCGAGCAAGCTCGAGGCAAGTGAATTCTCGCGGTCCATGACTGCGGCTTCGGATCCTTGCCTCGGCATGAAACCAACAAGCTATGAACAACCACCTCCCTCACCCGCCGGCTTTCTTCCGCCCGCCGCGTACTCGTTTGGCATCGGTTTTGGCCGCTTTCATCTCGGTCGCGCTGGCGCCGCCGCTGGCCGGCCAGACGTCGGATTTCAACGCGGGGAACGACAACGGTTGGACAAAGTACACCCTCCCTTATTACGGGCAGGCGACGTACTCGTATCCCGATGACGGCGCCGGAGGGAAAGCGTATCGAATCTACGCTCCCCCCACAGGGGACGATCCCGGCGAGATGAGGAATGCCCGGGCGGGGAGTTTCCGGGCCGACGCGGTGTATACGGGGCGGTTCTCGGTCGGAACGGATCTGCTGGCATGGAACGCGGAGTGGGAGCAGGAGGCGGGGCTCCTTTTTTACTTCCAGGACATCAACCTGGGCACATCCGACGGCTATACGGCAACCTATTCTTCCGGCTACCGGAACCTGTACATCAGCCAGATCAACAACGAATTCCCGCAGACCGTGGCCGAGCTGGGCACGGGATCGGTCGTCCTGGACCCCGCCCATCGCTACCGGCTTGTCGCCAGCAGTCACGACGGATTCACGTTCCTGCTGCAGTTGTTTGACCTGGCCGAGCCGAACAACCCGTGGCAGTCCGCGATCGGCTCCGATTACGCCTACAACGCCGGTTTGTGCGGTTACCTCGTTTTCGAGCAGAAATACAAGTCATCGACCATGGGTGCGGATGCCACGTTCGACAACTACCAGGCGTTCGTTCCTCCGGCGGGAACGATGCCCGCGACCGTGACGGATCTCGATCCCCCGCCTGCCGGCAAAGCCGCCGCCCTGTATCCCACCGTCACGGTGAAGATCCTCGACCGCGACACGATCGTGAACCTGGACTCGATCAAGCTCAGCCTTGACGGGGTTTGGATTCCGAAGGAGTCTCTCGGTATCGAGGGGCTGGTCCACAAGACGAAGAATCCCGGCGGGGGCACCGACTTTTACGGCGCAACGGTGACCTATCCGATCCCCACCCTCTATCCGTGGGGCAGCCGGCACACGAACGTTGTCCAGTTCGCGGACTTTTCAGGCGCATGGCAAACCAACACGTGGACGTGGACCACCGCGTTCCCGTATCTCCAGGCCAGCAACAGCCTGCCGGTCGGCAGCCTGAACGTGCGCGGATTCGATGTGCGGATGGCGCAGAGCGACAACGGCGGCGCCAACCTCGACAACAGCCTGGCCCGAGCGCTGCAGCAATTGGCCGTCCCGCCCGCCATCCCCGTGGATCGGTCGGCCACCAGCATTGTCCAGGTCCTCAACTGGAACAAGAACGGCTCGCCCAATCCCGTCCCTGGCTTGTGTGTCGGGGACTACATCAACATCGCGGTCGAGTCCATGGCCTATCTCGAGCTCAAGGCTGGCGTTCATCGGTTCCATATTCAAAGCGACGACCGCGCCGGGCTGTATTCGGGCGCCGGCCTGAGGGATCCCCACCCGCTCGTGCTGTGGGAGAACCCCAGCAGCACCGCCAACGCCACGTTCGAATTCGTCGTCGAAGCCGACGGGCTGTATCCCGTGCGATGCCTTTGGGAGGAGACGGGCGGCAGCGGGAACCTCTACCTTTATTCCGTCAATCTCGACGACTACTCTGACGTTGTCATCAATGATCCAGCGGAGCCGGCGGGTGTGGTCAAGGCGTGGTATCCGATGGTGTGCCGGTCCGCCGAGTCGGTGGGCGGGCCTTACACCGTCGATTCCGCGGCCCGGAACACCCTGGCCACCACCGACATCGTCGGCGCCGATTGCAGCCCCACCGTTGTCGGCCAGATGCCTATTGGCGGCACATTCACCGTCCCCGTCTCCCCGGCAACGCGGTTCTATTGCATCGACGGGCCGCGGAAAACCCGGATTACCGGCTTCCAAATCGACGGCTCGAACGCCATCATCACCTACCAGGTTCCATAACCACGGACATGGCGATGCCGGCCTGGGCCGCGAAATAAGTGCCCAGGACGATCGCTCGGCTCCATTCGAAAGGGCCGCAGAAACGCCGATACGCCAGCGCGGAATCGGAAAGGACGAACAGCGCCGCGCCTGCCGCAGCGAAGATCGCCGCGGCGCTGCGCCGGGACAAGGCGCGGCTGGACGCCTGGGCCGCCATGGCCAGGATGGCCGTGGTGTAGAGAATGACCGGAACTCGCAGCGCGCCCGCCACTCCAGGCCAAAGCCGCGCCAGAAGCGCTGCCCCGAGCACGCCCCCGATGGCGAACGGCATCCGGCGGCCCGCCAGCGGGCTGTCGGCTGTAAAGGCCCATAGGTAGCACAAATGAGCCGCCAGAAAGCTGGCGAGCCCGGCCACGAAATAATCCTTCGATTGCATCAGGAACGCGTCGCCCAAGGCCGAGAAGCCCAGCCCGGCTGCAACACTCCATTGGTAGCGAGCCAGGACGCCGGTGCGGACGGCCGCCGCCGCCGCCAGAAAGCAGAGGGTGGTCAATGCGGTGTTGGGCGCTCCCCGCCAGACAGGCAGCCAGGAAGGCGATCCCAACACCCAACAGGCGCTCACCCCTCCGATTGACATCATGAGTATCGGGAGGCAACGGATACCACGAGCGCGTTTTGGATTATGAGGTTCCATGATTGACGACTGCATGGGTCGGTGCGATCGCGCAACAGGTTACTGCTCCTCGGTGGGGGCCTGCAATTCCGGATCTTGCGCTTGCCGCTGCCCGGGGGTGGAAGGGATTACAGAAAATGCACATCCTCCCCGCTCGTGCCTCGCGGGGCGAGGGTGGCTGCAGACGCCGGGTCGGGTGACCCGGCTTACATGAGAGCGGGCGCTTGGCGATGTAGGCCGCGTGACCCTCCTGCGCCGCCCCGGCAGGCAGGCCCCACGCGGCGATGTTGACTTAGGGTCTGTGCAAAAATTAATTCCGATTTTGCTGGAGGGGATTGGGCGGGCTGGCAAGGCGCGACGAGCGAGCATACCCGCGCGGTCTGTGAGCGAGGAGCAACACAGCCAGCGCGCCCAAGCCCCCCAGCCCTGCGGGGCGGGGCGGCGCCGGGCCATCTGCTTCGTTGCTCGGTCGGTCGAGTATCGCGGGGGGATACACTCCCTCCCTTGCCTGCCTGCGCCGCCGCGGCAGGCAGGCGCCTCGCATCTGGCCCGGCGGCGCTCCCGCCAAAATCGGAAGTAATTTTCGCACAGACGCTTATCTCAATTCCTCTCTGCGGCTCAGCGTCTCTGCGGGATAAAAAGGTTTTGGCTTTGAAACTTTCTCCCGCAGAGGCGCAGAGACGCGGAGGAAGCATGTCAGGTAGGCCGGCCGGCCGGAAGACGGAAGATGCGTGTCGGGTGTGAGGTGTCAGGTCCAGGCCGTTATGGGCCCCCTCCCCGAGCCCTCCATGAGGGCATGGAGGGGAGGGAAAAGACAAACTGCACACGACCGTCCCACTGCGGCCGGACGCACCAAGAATCCAAGAATATTGTCCTGCAACCCCGCTGCCCGTCTCCGCCTCCTCACCTCTGCTGCCGTGCAGGTTGTTGTTGCCTCGGCATCGGCGGTTGGATTAAAGCGGTGGCATCATGAATCCAGATATCCTCACTGTGCGGGGGCTGCGCAGCCGTTTCGGGTGGGCGATCGCGTTGGGCCTAGCCATGGCTGCCGGCCTCGTGGGATCGATCAGGGCCGCTCCGCCGGATTTTGCGGCGGCCATGGCCGATCCGCCCGCCCCGGCGCGGATCCTCAAGATCATCCACGGATGGCCCGACGACCCGGACGCCCAGGACGGCTTGATCCGGAAGCTGCAAAGGCAGGGATTCGGCGGCGTGGTGTGCAATGTGTCGTTCGATCAGTATTTGCAGAGCGAGTCCAAGTGGGAGGCGTTCCGGCGCGCCGTGGGGCACGCCAAGGAAGCGGGGATGGCGCTTTGGCTCTACGACGAGCGGGGATATCCATCCGGCAACGCCGGCGGGCTAGTTCTGCGCGACCATCCCGAGTGGGAGGCGCGCGGCTGGCTGGCATGGGACACCGAATGCGGCCCCGGTCCGGTCGAGCTGAAGAGGCCGCCCGGGGATCTCGTTCTTGCCGCGGCTTTCCCGATCCGCGACGGGCGGATCGATCTCGAAGGGAAGGTGGATCTGGCGCCGCAGGTGCGCAAAGGCGCGATGCGATGGGAGGCCCCACCCGGCCGGTGGCATGCCATGGTGGCCACGATCGACCGGCTCTACGAAGGCACGCACGCCGAGGGGAATCTTTTCGAGAAAATGCCCTATGTGAACCTGCTCATGCCGGAGCCGACCCGGCGTTTTTTGGAGCTGACTCACCAGCGCTATGCCGAGCAGGTCGGCGCCGATCTGGGACGGATCTTCGTCGCGACGTTCACCGATGAGCCGTCGCTCATGAGCTGCTATTTGAAGCCGATGCCATGGCGGCCGCTGCCCTGGGCCCCCAGCCTGCCCGCCGAATTCCGGCAGCGCCGCGGCTATCCACTCGACGAGTCAGTCCTGCCGGCGTTGATCGGCAACATCGGCGATCGGGGCGCCCGGATCCGATACGACTATTGGCGGACTGTCGGCGATCTGGTGTCCGCCCATTATTTCGGCCAGATCCAGGAGCGCTGCAGGGAATGGCGCATACCGTCGGGGGGGCACCTGTTGGCGGAGGAAAGCCTGGTGGCGCATGTGCCGCTCTACGGGGATTCTTTCCAATGCATCCGGCGTCTGGACGCGCCGAGCATGGATTGCCTGACGAGCGTGCCGGCCGAGGTCCCGTGGCTGGTCGCCCGCCTGGCGGCCAGCGCGGCCGAACTCGAGGAACATCCCGTCGTGATGTGCGAGACCTCCGATCACGCGCAGGTCTGGCGCGGGCCGGAAGATCGCCGGCCCAAGCGTGTCGTGAGCGAAGCCGAGATCCACGGCACCTGCAATCGGCTGATCGTATCCGGCGTCAACAGCATCACCAGCTATTACAGCTTCACGGACATGACAGACGACGCCTTGCGGCGGCTGAACGAGTGGATCGGGCGCTGCTGCGCAGCGCTTGCCGGAGGATGCCAGGCCGCCGATGTCGCCCTCCTCTATCCCATCGAGAGCGTTTGGCCCATGTTCCGCCCGGCTCGGCAATGGGCCAACGACGCCCCCGGCGCAGCCGCCATCGAGAATATCTGGCGGGCGGCGGCCGAGAGCTTGTATGCGGCCCAGCGCGAGTTCACGGTCGTGGATAGCCGCGCCCTGGCGGAAGCGGCGGTCGAGGCCGGCGCGCTCGTCCATGGCAAGCTCCGCTGGCGCGTCCTGGCGCTGCCTGGGGTCGACACGCTGCCGGAGGCGGCTTGGACCAACCTCGAACGGTTCGTTCGAAGCGGCGGCGCTGTGATCGCGCTGGGCGCGCGGCCCCGGAACAGCGAGACCGATTTTCCTTCCGCGAAGGTCCAGGCGCTCGGCCGGGAGTTGTTCGGCGAGACAACCTCGATGCCGTCGATGAGGATCCATGGGCGAGATGGCGCCGCCGTGTTTCTGCCGGCTGGGTGGGAAGGGCTCCTGCCCATCGTCCTCAACGGATTGATCGAGCCCGATGTCGCGGTCCACGCGCCCCGGTCCCCCGTGCGCGTCGCGCACCGGCGCGTCAATGGCCGCGATGTCTATTTCCTGATCAATGACAGCGGCAAGGCCTGGCGGGGCGAGGCGACGGTGAGCTCCCGGGGGCCGGGCGAGCGTTGGGATCCCGGCACGGGCGCGATCGCGAACACAAATCTAAGCCAGCGTGTCCGCCTCGATCTCGAACCGCACGGGGCCGTCCTGCTGCGCTACCCATCGGCCCGGACCCCGAACCGGCTCGCGCCTCGCGGCGACACCCTGCCGAACCTGGCGCTTCGCTCCATCCCGCAAGCGGACCCCGGCATGATCCAGGGCGAGCATGTCCGCACCGAAATTGGGGCCGACGCGGCTCGCTCGACAGCGGATCGGCCCGTGTGGCGAGCTTCGTCGACGCTGAAAAAAAGCCAGGTCGACACCTTCATGTTCATGCGATTCTCATTTCCGGACACTCTCGACTTGGAGGGGGCGGAGTGCCTGGTCCTGGACGCCTGGGTGCCGGAGGGGCAGCGGACACCGACTCAATTGCTGGTGATCGTTCAGGAGAAAGGCGGCGGCGATTTCATTGCCTCCACGGGGTGCATGCTGGGCGTTTCAGGCCCTCAGCGGGTGTGGGTGCCGATCCGCCGGCTCGAGCTGGCGGGCTGGTCGCCCGACAGCGATGGCGAGCTCGATTGGAAGCGTGTGGGAGAGATCCGGATCGGCTGGGGCGGCTACCTCGGGAGCGAGGGCGAGCGGATCGAGTTCAGCGCGGCGCGGCCGCGGATCGGCTATCGTCAGGGAAGGTAGCCGCCGACTAGCGGATGGCAGGAGCGGTTCGGCAGATCCTTATCCGGACCGCAGCCCGGCGGCCACCAAAATCAGAAGTAATTTTACACTGACTCTTATCAAGAAGTTCAGTTTCGTTGGGTTTCGGTGTTGCCAAAGAGGTCCGGATAAGGAATCAATGGGCCTAGCCAATCCGCAGAACGCCAGCGCCATCCGCCACAAGCCATGAAAACTGCTTCCATTCAGCTCGCCTGTGCAATCCTCCTGGCCACATCCGCCGCATTCGCCCAGACCGGGCAGACCGTCACCTGGTCCGGCGGCAACGACTACCGAAGTTGGTCCGTCGCCACCAACTGGAATCCCCAAGTCGTCCCCCTCAACAACGCTGGGACCCATTTCACCGTGATCGTGCCGGACAGCGCCAGCCTGGTGTACGATGCCGCTGGGGCGGGCGCCATCGATGCCTTGAGCTTTGGCTCCCAAAGCAGACTGGCCCTGACCAACGGGCAGCCCCTGGACGTGCTCGGCATGGCGCTGATCCGGGGCACGGTCAACGCCCGCGGGCCAGGCAGCGCCTTCCGCGCTCTGACGGCCAGCAGCAGCCTTTCGAGCTACCCGAGTCTGGTTGCACAGGACGGCGGCTATGTGGGCATCGGCGCCAGCACCTACAACTGGGCGCAATACAATGGCAATGCCACGTTGCTCCAATCCGCCGGGAGCGGGTCGCTCCTGGAATTGACCAACGTCTCCTCTCTCTACGTGGCCGCGGGCACTGGCACCCGCACCTACTCGATTTATGCCTGGACCAATGGCGTCATTGATCTGTCCGGGTTGGGCCAGATCACCGGCCCGGGCGACGATGATTGGCTGGACCTGAACATCAATTCCGGCGGTGACATCCGGCTGGGCGCCCTCGGCCGGATCTCGGGGCGGGTCCGCTTCAATCTTGACCTGCCGTACTACGAGTTGCCGCTGCTCAACCAGGCGACGGATACGCACCTGACCGTGGTTGCCAGCAACACGCTGAGCCTGCCGCTGCTGGGCAGCTTTGCATCGGGCACTATCTCCGTGGGCACCAACGGCGTGGTATCCGCTCCTGCCCTGCTGACCTTGGACACCGTCACTGTGAATCTGAGCGGAGACGGTGCGTTCGTGGCCACGAACCTCTCCACCTACCGCAACTCTTCCATCGCGTTCAGCCCAACCGGCCAAGCCTTGCTGGGGCCACTCAACAACATCTACGCCTCCCGACTCGCCGTGAGTGGCGGAGCCACCGGACGAGTGGCGGCGACCAGTTACAACATGTTTGAGGACTGGCGGAGCAGTCTGACGATCTTCTCGGCCAACGGCACCGGATCGCGGCTGGACCTGTCGTCGTTGCAGTCCATCACCGCCTGGGGCGGATGGAGCGGGGCGCGTATCTACTCGATCACGGCGGACAATAACGGGGTGATTGACCTCTCGGGGCTGACGGCCGCGACCGGCTGCCGCACCGACGCCTACAACAATGACGACTGGCTCGAGTTCAACATCCGCAACGGGGGCGAGATCAAACTGCCGGCGCTGCGGACGCTCACGCGCAAGACGCGCTGGAACGTCGAGGTGCCGTTTCTGCGCCTGCCGGCGCTGGAGAACGTGGACAACGCGCAGTTCTACGTCTCGAGCAGTGGCCGGCTGGAGTTGCCGGCGGCGCAGTCCGTCAGCGACACCTATTTCAGCATCCCGGACGGGGCCGCCGTGGATGCGCCTCAGTTGGGACACGCATCTGGCTCGAGCTTTGGCTGGGGGTTCAACAGCACCTTCAACGCCCCGAACCTGGTGACGTTTCAAGACAGCGAATTGGGCGTGTCGTTGGGGCGGAACATCAACGTGCCGCTTTTCCAGAACATCTACGCGTCCCGGATCAGTGTGAGCGACGGGCTGTCCTTTGCAGTCGCCGCGACGGGCTATGACATGCACCAGGACTGGCGGAGCAGTCTGACGATCTTCTCGGCCAACGGCACCGGATCGCGGCTGGACCTGTCGTCGTTGCAGTCCATCACCGCCTGGGGCGGATGGAGCGGGGCGCGTATCTACTCGATCACGACGGACAATAACGGGGTGATTGACCTCTCGGGGCTGACGGCCGCGACCGGCTGCCGCACCGACGCCTACGACAATGACGACTGGCTCGAGTTCAACATCCGCAACGGGGGCGAGATCAAACTGCCGGCGCTGCGGACGCTCACGCGCAAGACGCGCTGGAACGTCGAGGTGCCGTTTCTGCGCCTGCCGGCGCTGGAGAACGTGGACAACGCGCAGTTCTACGTCTCGAGCAGTGGCCGGCTGGAGTTGCCGGCGGCGCAGTCCGTCAGCGACACCTATTTCAGCATCCCGGACGGGGCCGCCGTGGATGCGCCTCAGTTGGGACACGCATCTGGCTCGAGCTTTGGCTGGGGGTTCAACAGCACCTTCAACGCCCCGAACCTGGTGACGTTTCAAGACAGCGAATTGGGCGTGTCGTTGGGGCGGAACATCAACGTGCCGCTTTTCCAGAACATCTACGCGTCCCGGATCAGTGTGAGCGACGGGCTGTCCTTTGCAGTCGCCGCGACGGGCTATGACATGCACCAGGACTGGCGGAGCAGTCTGACGATCTTCTCGGCCAACGGCACCGGATCGCGGCTGGACCTGTCGTCGTTGCAGTCTATCACGGCTTGGGGCGGATGGAGCGGGGCGCGTATCTACTCGATCACGACGGACAATAACGGGGTGATTGACCTCTCGGGGCTGACGGCCGCGACCGGCTGCCGCACCGACGCCTACGACAACGACGACTGGCTCGAGTTCAACACATTGAACAGCGGCATCATGAGGATCGGCAGCCCGTCAACCACGCGCCGCGTGCGGTTCACTGCTGCCGGCAACGGGACTGAGCTCGAGTGCATCGACCCCTATCTCCGCGCCCCGGCCACCCTTGCGGTCAGCGGCCAGGCAACGCTCAGGTGCAAGGGCGACTTCCGATACGAAAACACCGACCCAAACAGCATCACGGTCGAGAACGCGTATTTCCAAATGGACGGTGCGGAATCCCAGTGGTTGGAAGTGGGCGGGCGGGATTCGGGGCCGGGCGGGTTCACGTCGCGCAACTTCGGCTGCAGCCAGTTGATCGTGGGGGGCAGCAACCAGACGAGCGTCGTGCGGCTGGTGGACAGCATCAACAATGGCCAGCGCGGCGCGGCGGGCGAATCCGAGGCGCTCTACCTCTACGGCATGGACGGCCAGGGGCTGCGCGTCCTCAATGGCTCGCGGTTCCTCCTCAATGGATTGAACGCGTACGCCGCGGTCAACGGCCAGATGAAGTCGTTGCGCAGTCTGATTCCACCCGGCACTAACTCCGTGCCGTTTGACGCGGGCTTTATCGCCGACTTCGGCGGCCCGCGGATTACCAACATGACGCCTTCGGCCGCCGTCACGCCGTCGGTCGGTTCGGTCGACATCGCGTTTGATCTGCCGATTGACCCGGCGTCGTTCACCCCGGCGGATGTGAGCCTCATCGGACCGGATGGAGTGATTCCCGCCACCAGCGTGGCGCCAGTCGGCGCCAATTGGCGGATCAGCTTCTCGCCGCAAGCCGCAGACGGGACTTACGCCGTGCGCATCGGTCCGGATATCAACGAGCTTGGCAGCACCCTCAGCGGGCTGGATCAGGATAGTGACGGCTCGAGTGGCGAGGCCGAGGACGATGTGTTCACCGGGACGTTTGTGATTGATGGCACGGCGCCGGTGGTGGTGGGCGCGTACGCCCTGCAGAACGGCACCCGCGTGGGCATCACCTTCGACGAACCGGTCGCGCCCGCCTTCGCCACGAATCTCGCGAGCTACGCCGTCAACGGCTTTGCGCCCACCCAGGCCGTGCTGAAAACCAACGGCAATCAAGTTTGGCTGGTCGCCAGTCCTCTGGCCGGAGACAGATTTGCACTGGCCCTGCACAACGTCGTGGACGCTCTGGGTAACCAAACCAGCTGCATCCATACGGGAACGGTTTTGTCCCTGGCCGCGGCCGACATTGGCGTTCCGGGCACCGACCCGCGCGAGCCCGGCATGACCGTTCCGTTCGACGACACGGCCTTCGACATGGTGGCGGGAGGCACGACGATTGGGGGGGTGCAGGACGCCGGCCATTTCGCCTATGAGAATCGGGCAGGCGATTTTGACGTGGCAGTGCGCGTCGCCGCGCAGACGACGCCGAATCAGAATTCGCAGTCCGGATTGATGGCGCGGCCCGCGCTTGCTCGCAACAGCCGGTTCATCTTCGTCTACCTCCAATCCCACAGCAGTGCGAATAGGTATGGTGTATCCTATCGTCCCAGCGATGGCGTCAGTGCGGCAGGGTGGCCGGGCAGCTCGAACACTGCCGGGGTGTTCCTGCCCAACGCCTGGATGCGTCTGCGCCGCCAAGGCGACGTGTTCACCGCCTATCGCAGCGCGGATGGTGTGGACTGG
Organism: Verrucomicrobiota bacterium; assembly: GCA_022711435.1. Lineage (GTDB taxonomy): Bacteria > Verrucomicrobiota > Verrucomicrobiia > Limisphaerales > UBA1319 > JAGMXM01. Next base: position 148,680 of record JAKLFB010000002.1, on the reverse strand, counting down.
CTGCCCATGGGCACGCTGACGCAGACGATGCCGGCAACCCTCCTGGTGGGCATGGCGGGCTCAGCCAACAACAACGCCGGGCAGACCAGCACGAGCTGGCATCGCGATTACGCCGACGTCTCGCCCTCGCTGCTCACCCAACCCCAGAGCCAATCGGCCGCATCCGGCGCGGACGTGACATTTGCGGTGACGGCGCGCGGGCTGCCGATGCTGACCTACCAGTGGCAGCTGAACGGGGTGTCGTTGCCGGCGGAGACAAACAGCTCGTTGACGTTGCTTGCGGTCACGACCCAGCGGGCTGGCAGCTATCGCGTGCTGGTGAGCAACGACTACGGCACGGCCGCCAGCCAGGAAGCGCAATTGGTGGTGGACGACGTCGGCCTCGGCGGTTTCGAGGCGGATGTCAGCCCCGCACCCCTGGGCAACAACGCCGTGACCGTCTCCGACTGGGTCAAGGTGGGCCGGTTGGTCGCAGGGCTCGATGTGCCGCTCAACTCGCACGAGTTCGCTCGCGCCGATTGCGCGCCGCGCACCAATGCGATCCTCGGCATACTGCCGCTGGGCGATAGCCGGCTCTCGGTCGCGGACTGGACGCAGGCCGGCCGCTATGCCGCCGCCGTGGATCCTCTGACCCCGGCGGGCGGGCCCATGGCGCCGTCCGCCCCCGCGCCCGCGCCGGGCTTCAATGCCGGCGCCCTTTTGGCGCGCGCTGCGGCGTCGAGCAGCTCCGCGGCGCGGTCCATCCGCTTGACCGGGGCGAAGGTGGTCCAAGGCCAGACCTTCCATGTGTCGGCGGAGCTCGAGGCCCTCGGCGGCGAGAACGCGGTCGGCTTCAGCGTGCAGTTCGATCCCGCGCGGCTGACGTATCAGGGCATAGCCCTGGCCGAAGACGCCGCGGACGTGTCGTTGCAGGTGAATGCCAACCAGGCCGGCAGCGGTATCGTTGGGGTCGTGCTGGCGAAGTCCTTTGGGCAGGCATTTCCAGCGGGCACAGCCTCGCTGGCGCACCTGGATTTCCGGGCTGCGGGCGGGACTGGCTCGACGACGCTCGATTTTGGCGACAGCCCTGTCTGGCGCGAAGTGTCCGACGCGCAGGCGGACGTGCAGCCCGCGGATTACGTGGCCGGCGCCGTGCGCGTGGTCGCGCCTGGCCGGTTCGGCGCCGACGTGCGGTTGGACGGCGGCACGGTGGAACTGCGGCTCACCGGTGAGCCGGGCGAGCGTTACCGGGTCGAGGTTTCGACGGATCTGCTGCATTGGTCGCCCGTGGACGAGGCGGCGGCGGATCTCGCGCCGATTGTGGTGCGCGATTCCGTGGCGGGTGAAGCGCACCGCTTCTACCGTGCCGCGCTGGTTCCGTAAGCGGGAATGGTCAGGCAAAGAAACCTCAAACCATTCCTGCGTATGAACCGATTTACCCAAGGTGGAGTGATGACCGGCGGAGGCCAAACGCTCGATCAGGCGCAAGAGGCGCCCGGGAGACTTGCCCGCCGGAGCGCGGACGTTCTTGTCCGCCCGCGCAAAGAGCGCGGAACGGTCCCGGCCCAAGCAATGGCGAAAAAGGTGTGCCTGGCGGCCGCATCTCCGGCCTGGGTGATCCTGCTAACCTTGGGGCTGGCCCTGCCAGTGGCTGCCTGGGCCAAGTTCAACTCGCTCGATTCGCAGAATCCCAGCCAGCCTGCCTTGCAGTCCATCGTCATCACACCAAGCAGCCCCACCGCCGATCAGGCCGATCGCGCCGTGTTTCTGCTGAATCAGACGGTGGTCGCCCGTGAAACGGCGGAAGTCCCCCTCCGCTTCAAGGCGTTCGGAAATGAAAACGCGCTGGGCTTTAGTGTCGGTTTCGACACCACTCTGGTCCGCTTGCTGAGTGTTGAGGCGGGCGCCGCCGCCGCCGGGGCGGCGCTCAACATCAACACCAACCAACTGGGCGCGGGGCGAATCGGCTTCGCGCTGGCCCGGCCGGCCGGCCAGTATTTTGCCGCGGGCGCCAATGAATTGCTGCGGCTGCGGTTTGACACCTTGGGCGCGACTGGCATCTGCGGCTTGACCTTTGGCGATGAGCCCGTCCTGCGCGAGATGGTGGACGCCAGCGCCAGCCCGCTTCCGCTCGCGGTGTTTCAAGATGGCGTTCTGACGATCACCCCGCTCTTCCCCCCCGTGATCGTCTCGCAGCCACAGGGGCGGACGGTGCAGCCGATATTGAACACTCCGACCAACGTGATCCTCAGCGTGACCGCCACCGGCAGCCCGCCGCTGTTCTGCCAGTGGCGGCGAGAGAGCGTTCCCATTGCCGATGCCACCCATACTTCCCTCACATTCAGCAATGTGACCCCGGCCGACTCGGGCGGCTATGACGTGGTGGTGAGCAACTCCGGCGGCGCGGCGACCAGCCAGGTGGCGGTGGTGACAGTCTTGCCCGCCCTGGTGCCGCCCGCCCTCAAGGCCCAGCCGCAAAGCTGGGTGGCCTCGGCCGGCGAAAGCGTCATGTTCGGCGTTGCCGCCACTGGCACGGAGCCGCTGAGTTACCAATGGCGATTCAACGCGGCGGCGATCGCGGGCGAGACCAACCATGCGCTGCTCTTGACCAACGTGTCCACCGCACGCAACGGCAACTACTCCTGCGTTGTCACCAACCGCGCCGGGAGCGTCACCAGCGCCAATGCCACCCTGGCGGTTTCGGCGGCGCCGCGAATGCTGCGCCTGCTGGATGCCAGTGTGGCCACGAGCGGGGAAGTGGACGTGCCGGTGGAGCTCGCCGCCCTCGGCGATGAAAACGCGCTCGGATTCAGCGTGGCGTTTGATCCCGCCCTCCTGAGCTATGTTCAGGCCGCCGCGGGCAGCGGCGCGCCCACAGCGGCTCTGCTGGCCAACACGAACGAGGCTGCGTCCGGCCGCATCGGGGTTGCGCTGGTGCGATCGCAAGGTGAGCGTTTTACGGCGGGCGCCTCGCAGGCGGTCCTGTTGCGGTTCCGCGCGGGCGACACGCCCGGCCCGGCCGAGCTGAGCTTTGCCAGCCGTCCCGTGGAACTCGAGGTGGCGGATGTCTGGGGCAGCTCGCGCCCCTTCGTTGCGAGCAACGGGGTCGTCCACGTGCTCTCCACAGCGCCGGCCATTGTGAGCCAGCCGCAGAGCGTGACGAACCGGATCTTCAGCACCGCCATGCTGAGCGTCACCGCGGCGGGCAGCCAGCCGCTTGGCTATCAATGGCAGTTCCAAGGCGCCAATCTGCCCGGTGCGACCCAGGCCACCCTGCTGCTGCCCGGCGTGCGCCCCGGCCAAGCCGGCGGCTATCGCGTGATTGTCACCAACCCCGTCGCTGCCGTGACCAGCAGCGTGGCGACGCTGACCGTGCCCCGCGGGGTGCGCGTCGCCAGCACCAACGCTCCCACTGGCAACCTCGTCGACGTGCCCCTGCACCTGCTGGCCAACGGCGATGAAAACGCCCTCGGTTTCAGCCTCCGCTTTGATCCGGCCCGGCTGTCCTTCCGCGAGGTGGTGTCCAACTCCTGGCCGGCGGGCGCAACGCTCAACCTGAACGCGAACGCCGCGGCCAGCGGGACGGTGGGCTTCGTCGTGGCCCAGCCATACGGCGGCCATTTCGCCCTCGGCACCCAGCAAGTGGCCGTGGCGCGCTTTCAGGCTGGCAACACGGCGGGCGCCACGGAGCTGTCCTTCACCGATCAGCCGGTCCTTCGCGAGTTGGTGGACAGCGCCGCGACGTCGCTGCTCGCCGAGTTTCAATCCGGCGCGGTGACTGCCCAACTGGCCCCGCCCGTGGTGGCGCTGCAGCCCGTGGCGCAAACCGTCCTGCAAGGCACGGCGGTCTCCTTCAGCGTGGCGGCAGCCGGTTCGCTGCCGCTGAGCTACCAATGGCAGCGCAACGGGGTGAACCTGCCGGGTCAGACGACAGCGAGCCTGGCGCTGCCGAACGTGCTCCTGGCCGAGGCCGGCGCCTACTCATGCCGCATCACCAACCTGGCCGGCGCGACGAACACCGCCGCCGCCATTCTGACCGTGCTGCCGCCCCCGGCGGACCTGTTCGTGACGCAGTTGGCTGCGCCCGCGGAGGTCACGGCGGGCGAGTCGGTGACGCTGTGGTGGACGATCACCAACGCCGGCACCCAGACCGCCCAAGGGCCATGGCAGGATGCGGTGTTCATCGCGGACAATCCACAGGGTCGGGACGCGCGCCCCCTCGGCAGTTTCACCTTCCTGACGCCGCTGGCCGCCAGCGCCTGGCTCAATCACACGGGTGTCGTGATCGTGCCGCCGGACCTGGCCGGCCCGCGCTTTTTCCGCGTGCTGACGGACAGCGCCTATCAAGTGCCCGAGTCCAACGAAACCAACAACGCCTTTGTGCCGGCGGCGGCCACCGTGATCCGCGTGGCGGACCTGTCCGCGAGCCTCCCGGCGGCTTCGAGCACAGGGCTGTTCAGTGGATCGATTTCCGTGACCTGGGCGGTGACCAATGCGGGCGACGCCTCGGCCAGCGGCGCCTGGAGCGACCGGCTTTACTTGAGCGCCAGCAGCCACTCGCTGGCCGGCGCCACGGTGCTGGCGGCGGCGGCAGGCGTGCGCCCCCTGCCGCCGGGCGCAGGCTACGAACGCACCGTTTCGGCAACACTGCCCGATGGCGCCAGCCTGGCGCCGGGAACGTGGTTCCTCGTGGCCGTCGCGGACTTCGACAATGCGCAGACGGAATTGGCCGAAGACAACAACACCGCCTTTGCTCCGATCACGCTGAGCCATCCGCCGCGGCCCGACCTGGCGATCGCGCAGGTCCTGGCCCCGCCGGCCGCCAGCGCGGGCCAGCCTTTCCCGCTCGTCTGGGCGGTCACCAACCGGGGCGGCATCGCAGTGTCCGGGCTGTGGAGCGACACCTTGTGGGTGTCGAACGCCACGAGCGGCCTTCAGGAACTCGCCCGGTTTGATTTCACCAACGGTTTGGCGGCCGGGGCCTCGCTCTGGCGCACCCAGGCAGTCGCCTTGCCCATCACCGGCCCGGCCGGCGCGGTCTGGCTGGGGGTGGAGACCGACGGGCTGGGGGAGATCGCCGAGGAGAATGAGATGAACAATTTCGCGCTGGCCACGAACGCGACCCTGGCGCCGCTCAGGTTGACCCTGCAGCTCCCGCTCACACAGATTTCCGAGGATGCCGCGAATCTCCTCTTCGTCGGCACGGTGGTTCGCAATGGCGACCCGGCGGGGCCCCTCACGGTGGCGCTGACCAGCAGTGACACCAACGAGATGATTGTGCCGGCCGCCGTCACCCTTCCCGCCGGGCAGACCAGCGCCGGCTTCACGGCCCGCGTCGCGCAGGATCACCAGGTGGACGGGCCGAAAACGGTGACCATTGGCGCGTCCGCCGCCGGGTATGCCGCCGCCAGTCAGACGCTGACCGTGCTCGATGCCGATCGGCCACGGCTGACACTCACGTTGGCGACCAACGCTGTGTGGGAAGGCGACAGCGTCATCGCAGCGGTCGCACGCGATCTGGTCACGACCAATCCGGTGACGGTTGCCCTGCAAAGCTCCCATCCCGGCCAGCTGAGTCCGCCCTCCTTTGTCCTCATTCCCGCCGGCGAGGCGGGGGCGGCTTTTCCCGTGCTGGCGGTGGATGATATTTTGGTGGAAGGCGTGTTGGAATACTCGGTGTCGGCCAGTGCCAGCGGCTTTGAGGCTGCCGCCGCCACTGTGGTCCTATTGGACGACGACCTCCCGCATGTCGCGATCACGCTCGCCAGCGCGATCATCAGCGAAGGGGACGGACCGCAGGCCACCCTGGCCACGGTCACGCGCAGCATCGCCAGCAGCCGGTCGCTGGCTGTGGATTTGGAGAGCACCAACACCGCCGCCGCCCAGGCGCCGGCCCGCGTGGTCATCCCGGCCAGCCAGTTGTCGGCCACGTTCCCCGTCGCAGCGGTGGATAATGACCGGGTGGACGGGCCCAAGACAACTTTTCTGCGCCCCTTCCCGCTGGCCTCCGGCAGCGATGTCCGCGTTGATGAAGGCAGCGGCGCGTCACTGACCGTCACGGATGACGACGGGCCGACGCTCCGGCTGGTTGTGGCCAGGAACCTTGTCGGCGAGGGATTGAATCTGGCCACCACCCTGACGGTTTCACGCAACACTCCAGCCACCAACGCGCTCGCCGTCGCGCTGGCATCCAGCAACCCTGGCGAGGCGGCCGTGCCTGCCAGCGCCACGATTCCCGCGGGCAGCAACGCCGTCGCCGTGCCCGTCGCTTCCGTCGCCGATGGCGTCACCGACGGCAATCAGTCTGTCATGTTCACCGCCTCGGCGCCGGGGTTTGTTTCCGGGAGGGAAACCATCGTGGTGTCGGACACGGACCTGTCCGATCTGGTCGTCAGCAGCATCACTGCTCCGGCCACCGCGGAGACGGATGGCTTTGTCACCGTCGGTTACCGCGTCCTCAACCAGGGTATCGGCCCGGCCGGAACCAATTTCCTTGTCCGGGTCTATTTGTCCGAGGATTCGTTCGGACAGAACCGGGCGTTGGTGGCGCAGTCACCGTTCGAGGGCGCAATCCCCGCAGGGCTGTTCTTCGAGCAGACCCTCCAGGTCCGCCTGCCGCTGGCAGCGGGCGATTACTGGGTCGTGGTGGAGGTCGACGCCGCCGAGCAGATCGCCGAGATCCTGGAGGGCAACAACACCCGGATCAGCCCCGCGCCCATCGCTTCGCATCCGGCTTACGGTGCCTGGGTGCAGACCTCGCTGACGACCGCACTGGCCAACACCCCGGTGCCGCTCAGCGGGCGCGCAACCAATGCCCTCGGTGCGGGCGTTCCGGCCAAACTGGTCAACCTTCACATCCTCACGCGCGGGACCGAACGCGTGATTTCGGCACTGACGGACTCGCTGGGGAACTTTGCCACCACTTGGCAGCCGCTGCCCGGTGAGGCCGGCTTCTATCAAATCTTTGCCGCGCATCCCGGGGTCAGCAATGTGCCAGTGCAGGCTGAATTCCGGCTGGTTGGAATGCGCGCGGAACCGGCGAGCGCGGCGTTGAAGGTCGTGGAAGGCGCCACGCATGCGGGCTCGGTCCAGATCGAGAATCTGAGCGATCTGCCGCTGACCGGGGTGAACGCCGCCGTGGTCAGTGCGCCATCCGGCCTGGCGGTGACCGTGCAGCTCGCGGGCGGGGGCATCCTGGCGGGGGGCGCAAAAACACCGTTGAATTACAAGGTTTCCCCGGCCACACCGCAGGCGTACGGCAACGTGATATTCCGCGTGGCCAGCGCCGAGGGCGCGACTGCGGATGTTACGCTGGCGGTGAGCGTGGAACCGCTGCGACCGCGGCTGGCCGCCACGCCGGGCAGCTTGGCCGCCGGGATGGTCCGGGGCCGGCAGGCCGTGGTGGAGTTCAGCCTGGTCAACGAAGGCGGCGTGGCGACGGGACCGATCACCGTGGCTCTGCCAGCGGCGCCCTGGCTCTCGCTGGCCACAACGAATCCCATTCCTCCATTGCTGCCCGGCGAAACCAACGGCACGACCGTCCCCCTCCTCCTGACCCCGGCGGCCGGTCTGCCGCTGGGCAATTACGAGGGCAGCCTCGCGCTGAATAGCAGCAATGCCTCGCTGAGCGTGCCGTTCGCCTTCCGGGCGTTGTTCGAGGCCAAAGGCGACCTGCTCATCACGGCGGTGGACGAGCTGACCTACTACGCCGAAGGCTCGCCCAGGCTCGCTGGGGCCAGCGTGACCGTGCGCGACGCCGTCACCCTCACGAATGTGGCGGCCGGGTTCACGGATGCCAACGGCCAATTCTTTGTGGCAAACCTGATGGAGTCCTACTACGAAATCGAGGTCACAGCGGAGAAACACACGACCTACCGAAATCCCCATCTGATTCTCGCCGGGCAAACAAACGAGGTGCGGACTTTCTTGTCGCGCCAGGTGGTCACCTACAGCTGGACGGTCGAGCCGATTGAGGTCGAAGATCGCTACCAGATTACCATTGAAACCACCTTCGAAACTGTCGTCCCCCTTCCAGTGGTGACCGTCGAACCGAGCGTGATTGACCTGGCGGAGATGACGGCGGACGTGACCCAGATCGACCTCAAGATCACCAATCACGGACTGATCGCTGCGAAGAACACCCGCGTGAACTTCCCGACTCACCCGTTGTGGCACTTTCAGCCGCTGATCGAGCTTATTGGCGCACTGCCCGCCAAGAGCACGCTCACCGTGCCCTTGACGATTCGCAAGCTGGCAGGTTCGCCTCCTCATCTTCCGGCCGTGAGGGCGGCGAATGCTGGCTCCGGCGAATGCCATCTGTGGGCCAGGGCCTGTTACGAAATCCCCTGCGGGCCAGACCTCATCACCATCTGCATTCCGATCGCGATGCCAAATGCGCAGGCGAATTGTGGCGGTCCTTTCACCCCGCCTGGCGGCGGGCTGCTGGGAGGCGCCGGGTCATCCGGAGGGGGCGTCTATGTGGCGGGCCCATCGGTGGTTACGCCGGTCGAATGCGACCTCTGCCTCGCGAAAGCGTACGCGGAGTGTTTGATCGGCATGGTGCCGGGTTTGGGCGATGCCTATGGCTATGCGCAGTGCCTCAGGTCGGCCATGGCCGACGGCTTGCTCCATATCAATACCGCAGAAACCTGTCTGAGCATGTTTCTCCCGGGCCCGGCAGGGTGTGCCTATGGTTTCCTGCGTTGCGAGTGCGATGGCCCGCTCGAATCGGTGCCAGGCTGCGCATGGGATCTGGCGCAGGGCGTGTTCGGAAGTTTCACCGCATCGTCCTTTTTGAAAAACACTCCAGTCCAGCGCGGAGGCGGTCTCGCTGTTCCTCAGCTCTATTATTACGCCGCGCTTTCCTACCCGGAAATCGAGCTGTATGAGTTGGTCTTGGATGCCCCCGCTGACCTTTGGCTTGCGCCGGGCGCCTCAGCGAGTGTGCAGAGGTGGATCAACGCTTTCCGCTCCAAGACCCAGGCGGCTAGCGAAAGCGGCATTTCGGTCTCGGAAACCGAGCTCGCGGATCTGCTGAGCATGCCCGTGCCCCAGGGAATCGGCCAGGAGCAGGTCGTGCATATCGCCGAACGCTGGAATCGAACTTGGATGAACTGGCGCGCGGGCGTGTTTGAGGCTGCGGATCTCCCGGCGGGCGCCGACACCAACTTCATCAGTCTCAGCGCCTTGCTCGCTGTGGTCGATCGGATTCTTATCGGCCACGAGGCGGCCCAAGCTGCCGGATTCGCCACGCCCGCGGAAGGGCTTCAGGCCATGATCGAGGAGTCTGCCAGCCTTCCGCGCGAGTCGGGTGTTTGCGCGAGAATCAAGCTCCGCACCGAACAGGAGGCGGTTCTCACGCGCGACGCGTTTCGGGCCACACTGGAAATCGAGAACACGGATGCAGCGCGCCTGGAGCAGGTCGCGGTGACTTTGTGGATGAGGGACGAGGCGGGAGCGGACGTAACGGATCTGTTCGGTGTCCGCGCGCCTGAACTAACCGGATTGAGCGAGGTGGACGGCGCCGGCATCCTGGCCGCCCAATCCACCGGCACGGCCCGCTGGATCATCATACCCACGGTGGACGCCGCGCCGGCCGTTGAGCGTCGGTTCTTTGTTTCTGGCCAGCTCAACTACGTGCAAGGCGGGACTTCGGTCAGCGTGCCGCTGGCGCCGGTGAGCATCACCGTCCTGCCCAGCCCGCGCCTTGCGTTGAACTACTTCCACCAGCGGGACGTGTTCAGCGACGATCCGTTTACCGATGCGGTCGAGCCGAGCGTTCCCTTCAACCTCGCCGTCATGGTCCAGAACCGGGGCTGCGGGATGGCCAAGAATTTCCGGATCACCTCGGCCCAGCCGCAGATCGTGGAGAATGAGAAGGGGCTGCTGATTGATTTCCAGATCCTCGCTACCGAGGTGGCGGGGCGGAACCTGGTGCCGTCTCTCACGGCGAACTTTGGCAACATCGGTCCGGGCACGACCGCCATCGGGCGATGGTTGATGACCGCGACTCTCCAAGGGCTGTTCATTGGCTACAACGCCACGTTCGAGCACATCGACGGCCTGGGGAATCTCAAGCTATCCCTCATTGACGAAGTGGCCATCCACGAGATGAACCATCTGGTGCAGGCCGGAGGCGCGTTCGAGGATGGCAAGCCGGATTTCTTGGTGAATGACCTGCCCGACCTGTATGACCGGCCCGACACGCTTTATCTGAGCGATGGCCGGACGGCTCCGGTCGCGGTGGTCGAAACGGCGCAGGATGACGGCCCGCCCACGCCGGCCCGCCTGGAAATACAGCTGAGCGCGCCAATGCCATCGGGGTGGGGATACCTGCGCGTGCCGGAACCGTCCGATGGCCGCTACCGGCTGGTGGGCGTGCGGAGCTCCAATGGGCGGACCATTGCCGTGGAAACGAACGCATGGGTGACCGATCGGACCTTCATCGGCATGGGCCGCCGGCCGATTTGGGAGAACACGCTGCACCTGCTGGATTACGACAGCCCCGGCCTTTACACGCTCACGTATGAGCTGGGGGCGGCGGGCGATACCACCGCGCCCGCCAGCCAGGTGGCCGCCCTCCCGGCGGAAAGCTACCAGCGCATCCCGGTCAGTTGGTCGGGCCAGGACCAGACCGGCGGCAGCGGGCTGGCCGGCTACGACATCTTGGTTTCAAAGGACGGCGGCACCTTCACGCATTGGCTGCAGCGAACGCGGCTGACGGGCAGCGTCTATTTCGGCGCGCTGGGCAGCCGCTACGCTTTCTATAGCGTGGCCATCGACGAGGCCGGCAATCGCGAAGCCGCGCCCGGAACGCCCGACGCCCTGACCACGGTCACTCTCACCAACCGGCCCCCCATGCTTGCTGCGGCGCCGGACCAGACCATGGATGAAGGCCTCGAGTTTGTGCTCGCCCTCGACGCCAGCGATCCAGACCCGGCTGACGCGCTCAGTTACAGTCTGCTCACCGCGCCGCCCGGGATGACGATCCATCCGGCCAACGGTTTGATGCGCTGGCCCACCAGCGAAGCCACCGGCCCGAGCACCAACCCCATCGTGGCCCGTGTGCAAGACAACGGCGACCCGCCGCTGGCCGCGACGGTCAGCTTCACGCTCCTCATCCGGGAAGTGAACCTGACGCCGGCGCTGGCGGCCATCGCCGATTGCACCGTCAGCGAGGGCGAATTGATCGTGATCACCAACGCCGCCACGGATTCCGATCTGCCGCGCAACCGGCTGACTTTCAGCCTGCAGGCGGGCCATCCAGCCGGAGCAACGGTGAATCCGGCCAATGGCGTTTTCACTTGGCAACCAACGGAGACGCAGGGGCCGAGCACGAACCGAATCGGGTTGATTGTTGCCGACAACGGCACCCCCAGTTTGAGCGCGACGCAATACTTCACCGCGATCGTGCGGGACACGTTGAGTGATTTCACCCTGAGCCTGGGCCAGACGAACCTGCTGGCGGGCGAGCCGGGCGTGGTGCCGGTCGAGTTGCGGTCCAGCCTGGACCTCACCAACCTGACCCTGTTGCTCGATGCGCCCGTGTCGCGGCTCACCAATCTCACCCTGCGGGCGTTCAGCGGAGAGGTGGTTGGGGCCGGCCTCCTTTCCAGCGGCGACAATCAATGGCGGATCAACCTGGCACTCGATCCGAAACTGGCGTCCGCCAGCGTGCGCACCATTGCACTGCTTCATTTCCTGGCCGTCTCCAATCTCCACTCTGCCATCGTGACACTCGAGATGCACACCCTGCTGGCCCGGCGCAGCGACGGCGCCCTTGTCACCAATGGCAAGGCCGGCAACGGGCAGGTCATCGTCGTAGGCCGCGAACCTGTCCTGGTGGCAAAAGGCATCCCCACGCCTTCGATTACCCTGTATGGTCATCCAGGCAAGCGTTACGCGTTCCAAGCCAAAACCAATCTGCTCGAAACCACTCCCTGGACGGACGCAGGTTACTTAACCTTGCTGGGCCGTTTCGCCGCATGGCCCATCCCTGACCTGTCATCGCCGCTGATGGTTTATCGTGCCTGCGAACTTGGCGAAGCGGGGCCGCTGCTCAGCATCGAAAGCGTGAGCGGTTCGATCGTTTCTTTCCGTTTGCAGGGACGCCCTGGCGCGCCGTACAACATTCAAACCAGCACCAACCTCAGCCCGACCGCCGTGTGGAATACCGTGCGCGGACTGGGCCTGACCAATGCGTGGCAGATCTTTGACTGGACAAACCAGGGCGAAGCGCAACGGCTGTTTCGCGCGCTTGAACCGTAAAGCGGAAGGCTGAGTCGCGGCCTTCGACCCGGCGCTGAGCTCCAACCCGCGGCCATCGCGGGAAGCCGGACTTTCAGGATTGATCCCCGTCAAGCCCGGTCGAGGTGTTTCCATCCTTCCCGGAACAGCAGCAGCGCGAACAGGGCGAGCAGCGCGGCAAGGATGCGCATGGCGATCCGATAAGGCCGGCCGGCCAGAAGATTGCGGGATCGTCCAGCCAGCAGCGCGATCGCCACCTTCGAGCCGACCAGCATGAGGTAAAAGGCGCAGAGAAATCCGGCCGCCGCCAGCCAGCTCGACGCGATCATTCTGGCCAGCGACGCCGCGCCCACGGTGAGCCAGAACAGCCACGGATGCGGGCTGAGAAGATTGGTCAGGAATCCCTTGAGCCACGACCCGGGGTGGTCAGCGGGATCCATGGAATCCGGGGGTGCTGGCTGGACGCTATCCCAGGCCAGGTAGAGGAGAAAGGCGCCTCCGGCGATCGAGACGATCCCGAGCCACCACTGCAGCTGGGCCAATTGCGCGGCGGTCAGCAGCGCCACCAGGATGATCGGCGCGTCGGTGAGCAGCGGGGTGAAGGCGATCTTGCAGCCTTCGCGCGGCCCATGCCGCAGCGACTGCGCCAGGACCAGCGCCAGGAGCGGCCCGGGCGAAATGCCGCACGAAAGCCCCAGGAAGGCCCCGGTTGCCAGGGCGGTGATCATTCTTCGTGATTCGCTTTCGCGATGGCTTGTTCGACGCAGCCGCGTTTGGTCATCAGCCCAGGGTCGAAACGTGGGGGTACCCGAGAATCTTCCCATCGGTGGTCACCAGCGTCAGGCGCTCGACCCGCGCCGTGGCGATGAGAATGCGGTCGGCCGGATCACGGTGGATGGGTTCGCTCAGACTATACGCCTCTTCTGCTATCTCGGCCGTTACGGGCAAACACGGCCAGCCATTGCGCCGCAGCGCCTCCTTCCACCAAGCCCGCCAGTGCTGCTTGAGCTTCAGGTTGCCCCGCTCCACCGCGCAGGCTAGTTCCCCGATGGACACAGCGGACACAAACACTTCGGCATCCGCAGCCTGGATGGCATCCGTCGCGTCGCGGGAAAGGTCGCCAGTGCCTTCGACGAAGAAGATGACCGCGCACGTGTCGAGGAGAAGGCGCATGGTTGCCTCACTTCAACATCTCCCAGTCCCCTTCGGGAATGAGCGGTTCGGTCAGGTCGCCCAACACTTTCACCGTGCCCTTCATCGAGCCGAGCTTGCTGCGATTGACGTGCTGAGCCCGCTCCTGAATGCGCTCAAAACGGGCCACGGGCACGTTGCGCCGGCAGACGATGACCTCCGCGCCTTTCTCGACCATCGCCAGGTAGTCGGTCAGCTTGTTCTTCAGGTCCGCAACATTGACATGCGTGCTCATGGCAAACAACTTGGCCATCTTTCAGGCCATGTCAAGCACCCGTTCGGATTTCCTCCTCCAGGACCGGGCCGGTGACCGGGCCAAGGATTTTCAATGTGCTGTCCGCCCACCCGATCTTGGTCCGATTCTTGCGCGGCACGGACGTGGCGGGAACAAGGCGGGCAAACGGCTGATTGTTCTTGGAGATCACCAGTTCGTGCCCCTTCTCGACTTCCGCGAGGTAGCCGCCGACGTTCCTCTGAAATTCCTCAACGGTCGTTGTGCTCATGGCGTTACTATGCCTCCACTCGGCGAACCGGGTCAAACTCGACGCCGTCGGCCAGCGTGAGGATGTAGGTCTTGTAGTCCTGCCCGGCGGTCTTGCCCCGCAGAATGTTGGCCGCACCCCACAGGTGGGCTTCAAGCTGCTGTTGCGTCAGTCTTGGCATGATGAAATCCAGTCGCATTCACGGCAGTCGCCGAATTGTATCCAAAGCAGAGGCGCAATGTAAACACCCTTGCCAACGAGGAAACCGTTATCCCGAGATAATCGTCAGGACTTCGGCTCAGGGCGTGGTGGTGCGGATGCGGAAGAAGCGCCGGGCGGTCGAGGGGGGGACGGGCACGGCGATCGGGCCGTCGGCGGCGGCTTGGAACGTTCCGAGGGTGGCGAACGGTTGGTCGATGTCATCGCCGGTTTGGACTTCGTATTGGCGTCCGGCCGCTCCGTGCCAGGTCAGCTGGGCCGCGGGCTCTCCCGTCGTGTAGGAGAGGGTCGCTTTCAGGACCGAGTCCGGATCGGCGGGGCTGGTTCCGATCTGGAGCTCTTCGAGGTTGGTCAGGCCGTCGCCGTCCTTGTCGAGGCTGGCATCGTTGAGGAAGGCGAGCAGCCCGTATTGCTGCTCGTAGAGGTCGGGCATGCCGTCGTTGTCGTCGTCCGGATCCGTGGTGTCGGGCTGGCCGTCGCCGTCGAAATCGGTCATCGAGGAGGAAACGGTGGCGCTTCCTTCGTTCTTTTCCACATCCCAGAAGTAGATCCCGGCGCCACGCGTTGTTCCGTCGGACTCGATCTGGAGTGCGGATTCGTGCCTGAATGACTCGCCTGCTCAGTATCGGTTCACCGAACGGCTCAAAGTGAAACGGGGCAGAGCGATAGGAATTTGCTTTGTACTCAGCCGCTTTGGGCGGGCACACAGCTGGAACAGTTGGCGGGAGTGGCGGGGCTCGAACCCGTAACCTCTGCCGTGACAGGGCAGCGCTCTAACCAATTGAGCTACACCCCCGATCGGGGACCGAAAACCTATTGCACCGCCGGATCGAAGTCAATGGGCATTTCCAGAAACAAAACAGCCCGCGCGGGGCGGGCTGGAATGGCAAAACCGGGGTTGCGCAACCGTCTAGTATTTGCCGGCCTTGAGCTGGGTTTTATGTCGATACCACTGGAGGTCGGGATCGTTCGGGGAGATCTGGGGACCCGAGTAATCCTGGAATCTCACCTTGACGCCCGCGGCGTAACCCTTCCATTTGTGGATTTCGGAGTGGCCATCGATGAAGGCGAATCCGCAGGCGCCGTTGTGGTAGCTGGCCGGCAGGTCGATGAAGGATGTCGTGTAGGGAGCGAAGCAGCCGGCGTCGTTGATGCTGTCGGGATGCTCATCCACATAGATCCAGGTCTCCGCCGGTTTCCGGACGTCGCCCATCTTCTTGATGTGGTCGTAATCGGCGGCGCCGCCGTGGTTTTCGGAATTGCCTTCGCCGACGTGGATGTTGCCCGAAACGCTGCGGACGCGTGAGGACCAGCGGGCATTGCGCTGGACCTGAGAGACGAAGACGTCGGCGGGGCATTTGTAGATGTTTTTGCTGTTGGCAAAATACTGCGCCAGCTTCGAGTAGCGGCGGTCGATCAGATAGTTGATGTTGGTGTTGTCCGCGCGCGTGGTCCAATCAAGCCAGCCGACGACCCAGGGCGCTTGCGGATCGTTCGGAGTGGGGTTCTGCGCAAGGCCGCCATGGTGGGCGCCGGGGAACTTGTCGTAGTTGTCGTTGATATACATGCTGCACGCCAGCATCATCTGCTTGGTGTTGTTCATGCACATGATGCCCTGGGCCTTGGTTTTCGACTTGGCCAGCGCGGGCAGCAGCATGCCTGCCAAAATGGCGATGATCGCGATTACCACCAGGAGCTCGATCAGGGTGAATCCCCCCGAATCCGACGGCTTTCCACCGGTTCTCCGTCCGGACAAACAGAGTGCTTTGTTCATACGAATACAGTTTTTTCCACAGGCCTTTACTGCCGCAAACTACTAGCCCTTTGGAGAGGCGTCAATTCACAATTTGAGACCACTGCACCTGCTTCTGTAATCCCGCTCTGGACAACTTTAAGCGGACGTGGCTGGCCTGCCCCGCAGGCGGCGGTCCTCCCTTCCGCACGTTGCGGATTGCGCGGCCACTGCCGGATCGCGGAGCCCACGCAATTCGAATCCGGGTGCCCTGGTGCGCATGACCGCGATCCTCGAAGCGACTGCCGGTATCAATCGGTCCGCTTGGCAGCCGAGCGCACGATCACATTCATCAACCGAATGACTCGCACAGAAACACATTGAAAAGACGAACTTTCGCACATCCGATTTATCGCACCGAATGCGAAGGTCGAGTATTAGTTCTAAGTATCACTTTATCAAAATTTTGTAAAAATGTATGGCCTGCTGGCACAAAAAGTGTTTCAACAGATCGCCATGAGTCGTGAAGTCCTAATCAGGTCGAAAACATGAACGCCGATCCGTCCGAAAGGCCGATTGCCGAAGTGGGCCAGGCGGGGTTCGATCTGGCGGTGCTACAATCGAGAGTGCCGGTCCTGGCGGTGTTTTGGGCGCCATGGAGCCGTCCCTGCCAGATTCTGGATTCGGTGTTGGGCGATGTGGCGGCCGAGTGTGCCGGGAGCGTTCGGGTCGTCAAGGTGAACGCGGACGACAATCCCGACCTGAGCATGCTGTATGATATTCAATCGGTTCCCACCCTGCTCTGTTTTCGAGGAGGGAACCTTCTGGCTCGAGTGGTGGGGACCGTCAGCAAGGAAGCGATTCAGGCCAAGCTGCGGGCGGTGTGCCGGGAGATGGGGGCGACATCCCGCACGGCGGAGAACCATGTGCAAGAGACTTGAGATCGAGAGTGTTGCAAGGCAATCAGGAGAAAACAGCGTGATGAAAGTTCAATATCAGACGCGGGGAGGGATGGTTCGGTGGATGGCGGCCGGGGCGGCGTTGTGGTGCGGGTTGTCGATGACAGCCTGTCGCCGCCAAGCCGGTCCGCAGCAGGCCCCGGGGCTGCCGGAGGTGGCGACGGTGACCGTCGAGCGGAAGCCGGTTCTGCTGACGACCGAGCTGCCGGGCCGGACGTCGCCGTATCTGATCGCGGAGATTCGGCCCCAGGTCAACGGCCTGATCCTCAAGCGGCTCTTCACGGAAGGGGCCGACGTCAAGGCGGGCCAGGAGCTCTACCAGATCGATCCGGCGCCATTCCAGGCAGCGATCAACAATGCCCGGGCGGCGCTGGGCCGCGCCGAGGCAAGCCTGCCGGCCATCCAGTCCAGGGCGGACCGTTTCCGGCAGGCCCTGGCCGACAAAGCGGTCAGCCAGCAGGACTTCGATGACGCGGATGCGGCGCTGAAGCAGGCGCAGGCCGATGTCGAGTATTGGAAGGCCATGGTCGAGACCGCGCAGATCAACCTCAATTACGCGCGTGTGGTTTCGCCGATCTCGGGGCGGATCGGAACCTCGACCGTGACGGATGGGGCGATCGTGACAGCCTATCAGCCTACGCCCCTGGCCACCATTCAGCAGCTGGATCCGATCTACGTGGACGTGCCCCAATCGACCACCGAGCTGCTCCGCTTGAAGTGGCGGCTCGAGGATGGGCGGCTGACTCGTGACGGAACGAACGCGAGCCAGGTCGAGCTGCTGCTGCCCGACGGCACCCGGTATCGGCACCAAGGGACGCTGCAGTTTCAGGACATCTCGGTCGACCCGACCACGGCTTCGGTCCGATGGCGGATGGTCTTTCCGAATCCCGACGGCGTGCTGCTGCCGGGCATGTTTGTTCGGGCTGTGGTGAAGGAAGGCGTCAACGAGCAGGCGATCCTGATCCCGCAGCAAACCGTCTCGCGCGATCCCAAGGGGAATCCCGTGGCGCTGGTCGTGGATGCGGAAGGCAAGGTGGCTCAGCGGCCGTTGAAGGTCGAGCGAACGATTGGCGATCAATGGCTGGTTTCCGCGGGCCTGGAGGCGGGGGACAAAGTGATCGCCGAGGGGATGCAAAAAGCGCGGCCCGGGGCAGCGGTGAAGGAGGTTCCTTTCGAAGGAGGCCGCGCGCCCGCATCGCAGCCGGGGCCTGCCGCCCGGGCCGCTTCCACATCGAACCCATAAGGCTGCGCCATGCTATCGCGATTCTTCCTGCAGCGCCCGGTGTTCGCCTGGGTCATCGCCATCATCCTGATGGTGGCGGGCTGCCTGGCAATCTACAACCTGCCGATCTCTCAATACCCGCCCATCGCGCCTCCCTCGATCTCGGTCAGCGCCTCGTATCCGGGCGCCTCGGCGGAGACGGTCGAGAACAGCGTGACGCAGATCATCGAGCAGAAGATGACCGGCTTCGACAACATGCTCTACATGTCGGCCACGAGCGATTCGGCGGGCGGGGCGCGGCTCGAGCTGACGTTCGCGCCGGGGACGGATCCGGACCTGGCGTGGGCGCAGGTGCAGAACAAGCTGCAGCTGGCCATGGCGAGCCTGCCCGAGGTGGTGCAACGGGCGGGCATTCAGGTTAGCAAGAGCACCCGGAACTACCTGCTGGTCGTGGGGCTCATCTCGGAAGACGCGAGCATGGATGGGACCGATTTGCGCGACTTTGCGCTCTCGAACATCGAGAAGGTCCTTTCCCGGGTCCCCGGGGTCGGCGAGGTCGAGGTGTTCGGCAGCCAGTACGCGATGCGGATCTGGCTCAATCCCGACCGGCTGAACGACTATCAACTGACGGTGCAGGAGGTCATCGCGGCGCTGGACACCTACAATGTCGAGGTGTCCGCCGGCCAATTTGGCGGCGCGCCCGCAGTGGACGGCCAGCGGTTGAATGCGGTCATCACCGTGCAGAGCATGCTCAAGACACCCGAGGAGTTCGGCGCCATCCCGCTTCGGGTCAACCCGGACGGATCGATCGTCCGGATCCAGGATGTGGCGCGCGTGGAGCTGGGCACGGAATTCTATGACATCGAAGCGTTCTACAGCGGCAAGCCGGCGGCGGGTTTGGCGATCCGGGCGGCGGCAGGCGCCAACGCCCTGGACACCGCCGACGCCATCCGTGCCAAGATGAAGGAGCTGAGCCAGTTCTTCCCCTCCGGCATGAGAGTGGTCTATCCGATGGACACAACCCCCTTTGTCCAGAAGGCCATCAACGAAGTCGTGAAGACCCTGATCGAGGCGATCGTGCTGGTGTTCCTGGTGATGTACCTGTTCATGGGGAACATGCGGGCCACGCTGATCCCGACCATCGCCGTGCCGGTCGTGATTCTGGGCACGTTCGCGGTGCTGGGGCTTTTCGGTTTCTCGATCAACATGCTGACCATGTTCGCCATGGTGCTGGCGATCGGCCTGCTCGTCGATGACGCCATCGTCGTGGTCGAGAACGTGGAGCGGATCATGAGCGAGGAGGGGATTCCCCCGTTCGAGGCCACCCGCAAATCGATGGACCAGATCACCAGCGCCCTGATCGGCATCGGGCTGGTGCTCTCGGCGGTCTTCGGCCCGATGGCCTTCTTCGCCGGATCGACCGGCGTGATCTACCGCCAGTTCTCGATCACGATCATCGCGTCCATGCTCCTCTCGGTGCTGGTGGCGTTGATCCTGACGCCGGTGCTGTGCGCCACGCTGCTCAAGCCGGTGCCCAAGGGGCACCAGCCGGCCGAGGGCGGCATCTGGTTCCTGCGGCCGTTCTTCCGCAGGTTCGACCAGTTCTTCTTCTGGGCCCGAGAGCTTTATTTGAAGCTGGTGAGCCGCTCCCTGGCCCGGAAATTCCGATACGGATTGGCCTTTCTGGCGATCGTGGTGGCGATGGGCGTTCTGTTCCAGCGAATGCCCACCGCCTATCTGCCGGATGAGGACCAGGGGCAGCTGCTGGTCCAGGTGCTGCTCCCTGCCAACTCGACTCTCGAGCAGACCAAAGCTGTCCTCAGCCAAGTCCGGAGCCACTTCCAGGACAACGAGAAGGATGCGGTGCAAGCGGTCATGACCATCTCCGGCATCGGCCTGGCCGGGCGAGGCCAGAACGCAGGGATGGCATTCGTCAGGCTCAAGGATTGGGACCTGCGCGACCGGCCGGATCTGAAGGTCCCGGCGATCGCCGGCAGGGCGATGGGGGTTTTCTCCACGATCCGAAACGCGATGGTGTTCGCCTTCGCGCCGCCGGCGGTGGTCGAGCTGGGCATCTCGACCGGATTCGATTTCCAGCTGCTGGATCGGGGCGGCTTGGGCCATGCGAAGCTGACGGAAGCGCGCAACATGCTCCTGGGCATGGCGGCGCAAAGCCCCGTCCTGACGAAGGTCCGGCCCAACGGTCTCGAAGACGTGCCCGAGTACCGGGTGGACGTCGAATGGGACAGGGCGGGCGTGCTGGGGGTGCCGGTCAGCTCCATTCACCACACGATCTCGGCGGCATTCGGCAGCTCCTATGTGAACGATTTCATCCAGGGCGGCCGTGTCAAGAGGGTGTTCGTCCAGGCCGATGCGCCCTACCGGATGCTGCCCGAGGACCTCGAAAAACTCTATGTCCGCAATACCCGGGGCAAGATGGTTCCCTTTTCCTCGTTCGCATCCGGGCACTGGACCTATGGGCCTCCCAAGCTCGAGCGATTCAACGGATTTCCATCGATGAACATCATTGGCGAGGCGGCGCCCGGCCGAAGCTCGGGCGAGGCCATGCGCGCCATGGAAGGCTTTGTCAAGATGCTTCCCCAAGGGGTTGGCTTCGATTGGACCGGGCTTTCCTATCAGGAACGGCAAGCGGGGGCGCATGCGGCCCCCCTGTATGCATTCTCGATCCTGGTGATCTTCCTCTGCCTGGCCGCTCTCTATGAGAGCTGGCCGATCCCGATCTCGATCCTGCTGGCGCTCCCCTTGGGGGTGATCGGGGGCGTCATCGCCTCGACGCTTCGGGGATTGTCCAACGACGTCTATTTCCAGATCGGCCTGCTCACCACCCTTGGCTTGACCACCAAGAACGCGATCTTGATCGTCCAGTTCGCCAAGACACGCGTCGAGGAAGGGATGGGGCTGATCGAGGCCACGCTGGAAGGGGCCAAATTGCGGCTGCGGCCGATTGTGATGACTTCGCTGGCCTTCGGGTTCGGCGTGCTGCCGCTGGCGATGGCCACCGGCGCCGGCGCCGGCGCCCAGATCGCCATCGGCACCTCGGTCATCGGCGGCGTGGTGACCTCGACGTTCCTGGTCACCCTGTTCGCCCCGATGTTCTACGTCATCATCCAAAAGACACTCGGCAAACGCCGCCCGACCGGTGCGATGCCAGCAGCCCCGTCCGCTTCATCCGGAGAACACTGACATGAACCAGAACGCATGGATTGGGCTGGTGGCGATTGGGATTGCCCTGGCCGGCTGCAAGATGGCTCCCCAATACAGCCGGCCCCCGGCGCCGGTCCCCGCCGGGTGGCCCGCCGGACCGGCTTACGCGACGGCTCCGGCCTCGACCAACGTCCTCCTGGCGGCCGCCGACCTCGGCTGGCAGGAGTTCTTCGCCGACCCGAACCTGCGGGAGCTGATCGGGACGTCCTTGGCCAATAACCGGGACTTGCGCCTGGCAGCATTGAACGTCCAGCGGGCGCGTGCGATGTACGGGATCCGGCGGGCCGAGCTGTTCCCCGCCCTCGATGCCGTCGGCAGCGGCAGCAGGGCGCGCGTCCCTGGCGACCTCTCCGGCACCGGGAACCGGATGACCGTCGATCGATACGATGTCAACCTCGGGGTGACATCATGGGAGATCGACTTCTTCGGACGGATCCGCAGCCTGAAGGATCGGGCGCTGGAGGAGTATCTGGCCACCGAGCAGGCCCGGCGCGGGGCGCAGATCCTGCTCGTCTCTTCGGTCGCACAAGCGTATCTGGCGCTGGCGGCGGATCGGGAGAACCTGGCCCTGTCGGAGACGACCCTCCAGGCGCAGCAGGCAGCCTATGGCCTGGTCAAGCGGCGCCATGAACTGGGCCTGGCGACCGAGCTGGATCTGTACCGGGCGCAGATCCCGCTGGATGTCGCACGGCGTGAGATGGCCATCTATACCCAGCAGGCGGCCAAGGACGAAAACGCATTGGACCTGCTGGCAGGGGCGCCGGTCTCGAAGGAGCTTCTGCCTTCGGGATTGAGCGGGATCGTTCCCCCCGTCGAAATCAGCGCCGGGGTGGTTTCGGACGTGCTTCTGCGCCGGCCGGACATCCTGCAGGCCGAGAGCATGCTGCGGGCCGCGCACGCGGACATCGGCGCCGCGCGCGCGACCTTCTTCCCGCGAATCAGCCTGACCGCAGCCGTGGGGACGGCCAGCAGCGACCTGGATGGCCTCTTCCAGTCGGGATCGGGTGCGTGGAGCTATGCGCCGCGCGTCCTCATGCCGATCTTCGATGCGCGGACATGGGCGGCGTATCGGGCCGCCCAGGTGCAGCGGGAGATGGCGTTGACCCAATACGAGCAGGCCATTCAGAGCGCGTTCCGGGAGGTGGCGGATGTCCTGGCGGTGCGGGGGACGGTCGATGAGCAGGTGGCGGCCCAGGAATCTCTGGTCCACGCCTCCTCCGAGACCTATCGGCTGGCCCATTCCCGCTACGAGAAGGGCATCGACAGCTACCTGGGCGTCCTGGACGCCCAGCGCTCCCTCTTCGCGGCGCAGCAGGCCCTGGTGTTCATCCGGTTCGAGCAGATGGCCAGCCAGGTGCGGCTCTATGCGGTCCTCGGCGGCGGATCGATGTAGCCCTCGTCACCATCCCCAGCCCATGGCGTCGGGATCCTCGCCGGTTTCCAGATAGATCAGCGACAAAAAGAGGATCCCCATGCCGTCCACGGCGTCGCAGCGGTCCTCGCCGGGATGCGAACGGAACATGCGGTCTGGCGGAGAGTAGAGCTGGCGGGCGGCCTCGGAGGCAAGCTGCCTGGCCTGCTCGAAGAGCCTCGAGTCGTTCAGGATGCGGGCCGCGCGAAGGAGGAAATGGATGCAGCGGCCGTATTGATCGGCGTAAGCGCCTTGCCCGCCGTTGGCAGGCATGCTGATCTCGACCAGGCGGGCGAAGCGCAAGATCGCCTCGCGAAACTGGTCGTCGCGGGTTTGCTGGTAGAGCGTGAGGCAGGCCTCGGCCATGCTCATCGGATAGTTGTGCGTGGGGAACAGCGGCTCCCATAAGTTGGCATACTCGCCTGGCTGGTAGATGGTGTCCGGGCCGGCGCCCGCTTTGCGTTGCGGCTTGCGCGGCGAGCCGTCCGCCACGTTCAGCTGGCCGTGGAAACGGCCCGCCGCCGAATCGTAGCCATAGCGCAGGTAGGCTGCGACTGCCTCACGAGCCATCGCACGGAACTCGTCCGCGCCGGTCAGATCCGCACTGCGCAAAAGGCAGCCCGCCCATAGGCCCACCTCGGTGGTGGATGCGAAATAATCCCACCGCCTCTCCGGTCCGGGCTGGTTTCGGAGAAGGCCCGTCTTCTCGCCACGCTCACGGAAGCTGAAACGCGCCACGCGCAGCGCGAGGTCCTTGAGGGCCGCATCCTTGCGGCCGGTCTTCGCGTAAAGCCACGAGAGCGATTCCACGATCACGCCGCCGGCTTCCAGAAACGGGTGCGTGCTGTTGTCTCCGCCCGCAGGCGGCTGGGTCGCCTCGACGCTCGCGTGCCGGCAGAACAAGCCTGTCTCCGGATCCTTGACGTGCTGAATGCCGATCGCGCGGATGCAGCGCTCCGTCGGCTCCGGCGCCACGGCCCAGAAAGCATCCCAGGCGCATGGCAGCGGCCGCGCCTCGTGATAGCTGCCCGAGAAACCGACGACCTTGTCCGTGAACACGTCGTAGTAGAAGTGGTTGCCCCACAAGAAAAGGCCGTTCTTCTCCGATACGCAACGCGCCAGAAAATCCCTGATATAGCGCGAAGCCGCGGCCTGATACCGCGGGTCGCCAGCGATGCGGCTCAGGTGGATTGCGGCTGCCACGTAGGGCTGGTCCCAATACAGGTTGCTTCCGCGGGGCGCATGGATCTGGCGATACGTGCGCTTGACCGCGGGATCGGGATGGTCCGGCTGGCCGCCCCGGCGGATATCCATCGAGGCCAGCCACAGGCCCGATCGGTCGCGGCCATAGGTGTCGATGCCGCCGGCCATCACTCGGTCGTAATGGTTTCGCATAAGCGCGATGTAGCGCCCTTCACGGCCGGCAAATTGCGGCCGGGCCGCATCGCCGTTTCGCTCCTCGATCGGCCCGCCGCCGCCGTCCCCGTCCCCGGAAATGCCCTGGGACAGCGCTCCCGCCGCGCCACAATGCCAAACGCACGCCGCCGCCAGCCACCGACAAACCCAGTTGCTCATTCGCACATCCATGCTGCATCCAAACCTAAGCTCCGCGCAATATCAATGGCGCTGGCCCATCGCGTGCGCGCGCATTATGAACCTGTCACCCTATTTGCCTCTGATCTTTTATCCGCCGTTCCCGACCGGCTGGCTTGCCTGGAGATGACATTGCACTATGAACCTTTCACGAATGGCGGTCCAAAGCTCAAGCCCGCAAGCCTGCATGAGGGCGGAGCTCGGAATCCGATGCCGGTCGTCGGACGCGATCAGCGGATCGAAGCGAAGATGCGGTCGGCTTCGGCCAGGCTGTTGCGGTCGCCGATGTCGTACCAGATGCCGGGCACCCGCCACGTGTAGACGGCGGTGCGGGTGTAGAACCACTGGATGAGGCGGCCCGGCTGGTCGGGGTTGTTGCCGTCGCGGATGTATTGCCGGATCAGCGGGATCGAGGCGCGCGGGTAGTAGTAGAGGGCGATGCCGGTGAGCGTGGTGGCAGGGCGGGCCGGCTTCTCCTCGAAGAACAAAATGCGGCCGTCGGGATCGAGTGTGATGGCGTTGTATTTCTTGACCATCTCGAGATTGCCGACGTCGTAGATGGCGAGGACAGGGGTTTGGCGGGCGCGGCCGACCCGGTCGAATCCGGCGAGGGGCTGACTGAAAAGATTGTCGCCGGCGACGACGACGATGTCATCGTCGATGGCCTCGCGTTCGAGGACCAGGCGGAGGTCGCCGATGGCGCCCAGCTTGCTGTTGTCATCGGTCGAGCCGTCATTGACGATTGTGATCGGCGGCGCGCCGGGGGGGCGGGCGGCGTTGTCAGCCCATTGCTGGAACTGGGCGGCGAACTTGGCGTTGGCGACCACGTAGAGCCGGTCCACTCCCTCGAGGGGGGCGAGGGCGGCCCGGACATAGTCGATCATGGGCTTCCCGGCGACAGGCAACAGGGGTTTGGCCCGGGTCAGCGTGAGAGGATAAAGCCGCGTCGCATAGCCGGCGGCGAGAATGATGGCTTTCATAAAACGGAGGGTGTGGTCGGGGAGGATCGAGGCTCCATCCGGGGCGGATCGGCGTCGGCGGGTTGTGCGCCATCGTCGAACAGGCTGGGGGCGGCGTGGCGCGCGAGGGCCTGGCAGCGCTCGAGGGTGGGGCCGGCCGAGTCGGAGGTGAGGGCGAAATCGGCCAGCTCCTGTGCCTCGGCCAGCTTGAGCCGGCGGATGAGGAACTTGATGCGCGGCACCAGCGGGGGGGCCACGCTCAGCTCGTCGATCCCCAATCCCAGGAGCAGCGGCGCCAGCACCGGGTCGCCGGCCATCTCGCCGCACACGCCGACCCAGATCCCATGCTGGTGGGCGGCCTCGACGGCGAGCTGGATCAGGCGGACGATGGCCGGGTGCGTGGGAGAGTAGAGATGAGCGATCTTCTCGTTGGTGCGGTCGACGGCGAGGGTGTATTGGATGAGGTCGTTGGTGCCGAGGCTGAAGAACTTGACGCGCCGGGCGAGGTTGTCGGCGATCATGACGGCGGAGGGGACCTCGATCATCACGCCGACTTCCATGGACTCGTCGAAGGGGACGCCTTCGGCGCGGAGCTCGATGCGGCAGCGGTCGAGGAGGGCGTTGGCGGCATCGAGCTCCTCGACGCTGCAGACCATAGGGTACATCATTTTCACGTTGCCCTCGGCGCTGGCGCGGAGAATAGCGCGGAGCTGGCTCCGGAACAGGGCCTCCTCCTGGAGGCAGAACCGGATCGCCCGCCAGCCGAGAAAGGGGTTGAGCTCGGACGGCATCTCGAGATGAGAGACAAATTTGTCGCCGCCGAGGTCGAGGGTTCGGATGACGACCGGGTGGGGTTTGAGGGCGGCGGCCACCTGGCGGTAGGCCTCGTATTGCTCCTGTTCGGTGGGGGTGGTGTGGCGTTTGATGAAGAGGAATTCGGTACGGAAAAGGCCGACGCCTTCGGCGCCGCTGGACTGGACGGCCTCGACGCCGGCGACCTGTTCGAGGTTGGCGGAGAGGGTGATGCGATGGGCATCGAGAGTGATGGCAGGCTGGTCATGGACCTCGTGCAGGCGCTCCTCGAAGCGGAAGTGGCGCCGCTCGACCTGGCCGTATTCGTAGAGGGCCTGATCGGTCGGATTGAGGATCAGCAGCCCGTTGTAGCCATCGAGCAGGACCGACTGGCCGGTGCGCATCAGGCGGCTGGCGGTCTGAAGCCCGACGACGGCCGGCAGGCGCAGCGACCGTGCCAGGATCGCCGTGTGGGAGGTTTTGCTGCCGATATCCGTGGCGAATCCAAGCACCAGGTCGCGCCGCAGCTGGGCGGTGAGGGAGGGCGCGAGGTCCTCGGCCACGATGATGCAGGGCTCGCGCAGGGCGGCCAGCTCGGCTCCATGCCGCCGGTTGAGCAGGTTGTCCAGGACCCGGTTGATCACGTCGCGGACATCCTTGGCGCGCTCCCGGAGGTAGTCGTCTTCCAGGCTGCTCAGGGTGCGCACGTACTTGTCGGCCACCTGTTCGACGATGGAGTCGATGTTGGTTCGCTGTGATTCCGCCAGGCGGGTCACTTCGCCGACCAGGGTCTGGTCTTCGAGCACCAGCAGGTGGGCGTCGAAGATCCCGGCTGCGTCCGCGCCCATCGCCTCGGACACCTGCCGCTTGGTCTCGTGAATCTGGCGGCGCGTCGCCGTGAGAGCCGATTCGAACCGCTCGAGCTCGCGAGGCAGATCGGACTCGGACACGTCGTAACGGGGGACCTGGCGTTCGCTGCGCTCGATGAGGAGCGCCTTGCCGCGCGCGATCCCGGCCGCGGCGGCAATCCCCTGAAACACCTGTTCGCCCAGTCGCGAGAATTCCAACATGAGCGCAGTGTATCCCGGACAGGCATTCGAATAAAATTCAATTTTTCGTTTCGCCGGCGGCCCAGGCATGCCACGATTGCGGGAGCCGCGGCCGTTCGCAGCGGAGCATGCAACCAGCGCGTCACATCCGGAATCTGGCCCTGATCGGGTTCATGGCGACCGGCAAATCGAGCGTCGGCCGGGCGGCGGCGCGCGCCCTGGATTTCCAGTTTGTGGACACGGACGCCCTGATCGAGAGCCGCCTGGACCGGAAGATCAGCGAGGTGTTTTCCCAGGTGGGCGAGGCGTGGTTTCGGGAGTTCGAACGCCGGCTGGTGCTGGAGATGAAGGGGTGGGACCGGGTGGTGATCGCCACGGGGGGCGGCCTGGGGGCCCAGATGGCGAACCTGACCGCCCTCCGGGAGCACGCGCTGGTGGTCTGCCTGTGGGCATCGCCCGAGATCATCTGGTCGCGGGCCCGGCGCCACATGCATCGTCCGCTGCTCCAGACTCCCGATCCGCAAGGCCGGATCCGCCAGCTGCTGGCCGAGCGCGCCCCCGTCTACCGCCAGGCCGACGTACTGGTCAACACGGAACGCAGGCCCCTCCGCCGCGTCGTCCAGCAGGTGCTTTATCATTTCCACCTGGCGCGCAGCCAGCGCCCTCCGGCATGAAGGAGGCGCTTCGCCAGCAGGCGCTCGAACGCGGGTTCTCGGACTGCCGGTTCGCTCCCGCCTCACCGCCGATTCACGCAGCCGAGTGCCGGAGCTGGATCCTCCGGGGATGGCACGGCCAGATGGGCTACCTCGAACGCCAGCTCGAGAAACGGTTCGATCCCCAGCGAGTGCTGGCGGGCGCTCGGACGCTGGTGGTTCTTTCCGCCGCTTACTCCCATGCGGCTGACCGCCCGGCCCGAGAATCCAGGGGCGTGATCGCCCGGTATGCAAGGGGGGCGGATTATCACCAAGTGCTGGCGGGGCCGCTGGCGGCCCTGGCCGGCTGGCTCGAGGAGAAGGGCGGACCGGGGATCCGGTGCCGCTGGTTCGTCGACGCCGGCCCGCTGGTCGAGCGCGACCACGCGGAGCGGGCGGGCCTGGGGTTTGTCGGCAAGCACACCAACCTGATCAGCCGAGCCGACGGCAACTGGATCTTTCTGGCCGGGATCCTCACCACCCTCGATCTCGAGCCGGACCCCCCGGAGAGGAACCGGTGCGGATCCTGCCGCCGCTGCATCGATGCCTGCCCGACCCGCGCGATCGCTGCCCCCTTCCAGCTCGATGCCCGCCGCTGCATCTCGTATCTGACCATCGAGTGCAAGGGCTCGATCCCGGTCGAGTGGCGCCCCGCCATCGGCGCGCGGATCTTCGGTTGTGACGACTGCCTGGCCGCCTGCCCGTGGAACCGGTTCGCGCGCGGCGCCCCGCTCCTGGCGCCCCACGGCCGGCCGGACCTGGCGGAGCCGGACCTGCTCGAGCTGGCTGCCCTGGACGATGCCGGATTCCGCACGAAGTTCGAGGGCACGCCCATCGCTCGGATCCGGCGGCGCAGGCTGTTGCGGAACGTCTGTGTGGCTCTGGGAAACACAGGCGGGGACCGGGCGCGGGCCGCGCTCGAACGGCTGACGCGCGATCCGGAACCGCTGGTGGGCGAGCACGCGGAATGGGCCCTGTCCCGGATCCGATCGGCCTCCAGTTCATGAGCCAGGCATCCAAACCTAGTCTTGTGTTCGCGATGCGAATCCGTAGTTTTCGGGCATGAGCGACGAGCGGAAGCGTGCGTGGCTAGTCATCGCGGTGCTGGGGCTGGGATTGATCTTGGTGGCGGGGTTTTGGGCGGTGCGACGGATGGAACGTCCCCGAGGGGAGAGCATGCCGGAGGGGGGCCGCCAGGAAGTAGCGGCGGTCTCTCCTGCCACGGCGCTCGAGCAGGCGGCCGGGCGGGGAGATCCCGCTGCGCAGCTGGAATGGGGCCGCCGGTTCGCCTCGGGCTCGGAGGGCGCGCCGGATTGGGTCCAGGCGGCAAAGTGGTATCGGAAGGCCGCAGAGCAAGGGTTGGCGGAAGCCCAGTACGAGCTGGGGGAGGCCCTGGCTCGAGGGCGGGGCGGCTCCACGAATCTGGCCGAGGCCATGGCCTGGCTGGAGAAGGCGGCGGTGAGCCACGAGGCGGCTCGAACCCGGCTGGCGGATCTGCGGAAGGATCGGGAGGAGGCCGAGCGTGCGGCGCTGGAGGCGGTGGCGCGGGCGGAGCGGGAGCGGGTCCAGCGCGCGGAGGCGGAGGTGTTGTTCGAGCAAGGGCGCCGCTATGGGGCGGGCCGCGGGATGAGCCGGGACATGTCGGAGGCCTCGAAGTATTTCCGGCAGGCGGCGGATCTGGGATTGGCGGAGGCCCAGTTCGAGCTGGCTCTGCAATACATATCCGGAGACGGGGTGGTGCAGGATTACGCGCTGGCGGCGCAATGGCTTCGCAGGGCTGCCGAGCAAGGGCATGCGCAGGCCCAGTTCAATCTGGCCGTGCTTTGCATGGCCGGCCGCGGCGTCCTGAGGGATCCGATCGAGGCGGAGCATTGGACGCGGAAAGCGGCCGAGCAAGGCAGCCGGGACGCGCAATACAACCTGGCCGTCATGTATGTCACAGGGGAGGGGGTCGAGCCGGACGTGAAGGAGGCGGCGGTCTGGCTGCGCAAGGCGGCCGAGCAAGGGCATCCGGCGGCCCAGTCGAACCTGGGTGTCTTCTACATCCAGGGCCGCGGCGTGGATCCGGATCCGGCCCTGGCGTTCACATGGCTTCAAAAGGCCGCTGAACAGGGCAACGCCAGCGCCATGTTCAACCTGGGCATCATGTATGCCAAAGGGCAGGGCGTTGCCACCAACGCGATCGAGGCGTTCAAGTGGAACACCCTGGCGGCCCGGATGGGCGATCCGGAAGCCGCGCGCAACCGCGATGTGCTGGCCCTCGAGATGTCCCCATCGGACATTGCCGCGGCGATCCGGGCCGCGTCGGCATTGGCGGCGCGGTACATGCCGCCCGAGACCAATGCGCCGGCTGGCACGGCCGGGGAGCCGTAGGCGGCGATCTTCACACCAAGCCAGGCCAGGACATGCAGCGCTGGTTGAATCGAGCGACCAACTTGTTCCCGGTCTGGGTGGCCTTGGGCGGCATTGCGGCGCTGGTTCATCCCCCTTGGTTCACCTGGTTCCGGGGCGATGCGATCGTGTGGGGGCTGGCGGCGATCATGCTCGGGATGGGGATCACGCTGACTGCGGGCGATTTTCGAGGTGTGCTGCGGATGCCGCGCGCGGTGGCGGCCGGCTATGTCGGCCAATACATGATCATGCCTCTGATGGGATGGACGGTGGCTCGCGGGCTGTCGCTCGAGTCGGATTTCGCGGTGGGTCTGATCCTGGTGGCGTGCTGTCCGGGGGGGACCGCGTCGAACGTGGTGGTGTATCTGGCTCGGGCCCATGTGGCGCTGTCCGTCATCATGACCATGTGCTCGACGCTGGGAGCGGTGGTCATGACGCCGTGGCTGACGCATTGGCTGGCGGGGCGCTACGTGGAGGTGGATGCGTGGGGATTGCTGCGCAGCACGGCCCAGGTCGTGCTGATCCCCGTGTTGGCCGGGGTGATCCTCAACCGTCGGGCGCCCCGGTTGGTTCGTGTCCTGTTGCCAGTCTCGCCCCTGGTGTCGGTGGTCGCCATCGCCCTGATCTGCTCGAGCATCATCGGCCAGAACGCCGCGGCCATCCGATCCTCCGGCGCCACCCTGTTGCTGGCGGTGTTCCTGCTGCATGCGGGCGGATTTCTGATCGGCTACCTGTTCGCTCGGATCTTGGGTTATCAGACGCAGATCGCCCGCACCATATCGATCGAGGTGGGAATGCAGAACTCGGGGCTGGGTGTGGTGCTGGCGCAGCGCCATTTTCCAGGGACGCTGGCTCCGGTGCCCTGCGCCATCTCGAGCGTGTTTCACTCGGTGATCGGCAGCCTGTTAGCCGGGATTTGGAGGTGGCGTGTCCCCCCCGCAACATAAACGCGCGGCCTGCATGCAAATCACACAACTCCTGAGCGAGATCCGGGGCGGCAGCCAGCAGGGGGCCGAGCAGCTGCTCTCGCTCGTTTACACGGAGCTGAAGCGCATTGCGGCCCAAAAAATGGCCGGTGAAGCGCCGGGACACACGCTGCAACCGACCGCCTTGGTCCATGAAGCATGGCTGAGGCTGATGGGCGACGGCGATGCCTCCTTCGAAAACCGGGCTCACTTTTTCTCTGCCGCGGCAGAAGCGATGCGGCGCATCCTCGTGGACTCGGCGCGCCGGAAACGAGCGATACGGCGCGGCGGTGGTGCAACGCGTGAGGAACTGGAGGAGGATCATCTGGTTCAGAACGTGGTTCCCGATGAAGTGCTGGCCGTGGACGAAGCGCTCGACTTGCTGGACAAGGTGGACCCTGTCGGGGCGAGACTCGTCAAGCTGCGGTATTTCGTCGGGATGACCATGGAGGAGTCGGCGACGACCATGGGCATGTCGTTGCGAAACGCCGAGCGCACATGGACTTATGCTCGAGCGTGGTTGAGAAGGCAAATCGGAAGGCAGCGTTCGCGCCCTGAGCAGAAGTAAGAAGTTGGCGGGCTCGTCCTGGATCGTCCGCATGTCAAGTCGAGGAACGAAGCCAAATGAACCGGGAACGCGAGATTTTTCTCGAAGCTCTGGAGCAGCCTTCCAAAGAGGCCCGGGCCGCTTTTGTGGAGCGCGCGACTGCCGGCGATCCGGAGCTCAAAGAAGCCGTTCAGGCCTTGATCGAGAGCGACGAAGCGGAGACTGTTCTCCAACATGGCGCTTTGGAGCGGCTCCGGGAATCCATGCAGACCGCGGGCAAGCTGGCACTCGAAGAGGAGCAAATCGGCCAGCTCATCGGCCGTTACAAGCTCCTGGAGAAGATCGGCGAGGGGGGGTTCGGTGTCGTATATCGGGCGGAGCAGCGCGAACCTGTTCGGCGCCTGGTGGCCGTCAAGGTGATCAAGCTGGGCATGGATACGAAGAGCATCGTTGCCCGGTTCGAGGCGGAGCGTCAGGCGCTCGCGCTCATGGATCATCCGAGCATCGCACGCGTGCTCGACGGCGGGGCAACTGCAACAGGCCGTCCGTTTTTCGTCATGGAATTGGTTCGGGGAGTCCGGATTACCGATTATTGCGATGCGAATCGGCTCTCGATTCCGGAACGCCTGGCCCTTTTCATCCAGCTCTGCCACGCCATCCAGCACGCTCATCAAAAGGGGATTATCCACCGTGACTTGAAGCCCTCCAACGTTCTCGTGACGGTTCAGGATGGAAAACCGGTTCCCAAAGTCATCGATTTTGGCGTTGCGAAAGCGATCGAGGAACCGCTGACGGAGAAGACCGTCCTGACCAACTTTCATGCGTTCATCGGGACACCGGCCTACACCAGCCCCGAGCAGGCCGAGATGACCGGGGCGGATGTGGACACGAGGAGCGACATCTATTCGTTGGGGGTTTTGCTCTATGAATTGCTGACCGGGGCGACGCCTTTCGACGCGAAGGAGCTGACACAATCCGGTCTGGATGGGATGCGGCGGATGATCAAGGAGGTCGAGCCGCCGACACCTTCCACGCGGTTGCGCCAGGCGGTTGCCGGCGGTTCGACCCGTTCGCCGATCGCGCCAGTGGACCGGGATCTGGATTGGATCGTGATGAAGTGCATCGAGAAGGATCGCACCCGCCGCTACGACACGGCGCGGGAGCTTGCGGCCGACCTCGATCGTTACTTGAGCCAGGAACCTGTTTTGGCTCGGCCGCAGAGCACGGCGTATCGCCTGCGCAAAGCCGTGCGGCGGCATCGCGCCGGCTTTGCCGCGGCTGCCGCAATTGTCCTTGCTGTTGTTGCCGGCAGCATCGTCAGCGTTTGGCAGGCATTGCGGGCCACGAGCGCCGAGCGCGTTTCCGAACAGCGCCGCAAGAACGAAGAGGTGCTTCGC
This sequence comes from Verrucomicrobiota bacterium, assembly GCA_022711435.1. Classification (GTDB taxonomy): domain Bacteria; phylum Verrucomicrobiota; class Verrucomicrobiia; order Limisphaerales; family UBA1319; genus JAGMXM01. The sequence goes on along the minus strand of JAKLFB010000002.1, from coordinate 115,629 downwards.
CATACCGCGGAACGGGAGCGGGAACGCGCCTTGGAGAGCCAGAAGCGAGCCGAGCTCAACGAATACGTGGCGGATGTCAATCTGGCCCACCAGTCGATTCTCGCCGGGAACCTGCCCCGGGCGACAGAGCTTCTGGCCAAACACCGCAGCACAGGGTCCCAGCGTTTTGAATGGCGGTACTTGTGGCATGCGGCGCAAGGGAATGATCATCAAGTGATCGCGCGGGAGGCCTCCAGCATTCTCTCCCTGGCGGCCTCCTCCGAATGGACGGTGGTCGGCTTGCAGGATTCCGTCCACATTTACGATGCCAAGACGGGCAGCCTGATAAAAACTCTGCCCAAGTCGGGTTTTTCGGTGGCTCTGTCCCCCGCGGGCCTGCTGGCGACGGCAAGCAAGACCGCCGTCCGGGTCTGGCGAACGTCGGATTGGACCGAGGCTTATTTCCTTCCGGACCGGGCGGCCCCCCTAGCCTTCTCGCCCGATGGCCGATGGCTGGCGGCGACTTCCCCTGACGGGGTGCGCATCTATGGCGGTTCTGACGGAACGCCCGTGGCTGAAATCCCGGACAGCATGCCGCCATATGCTTTTAGTGCGCGCGGCAATGTGATCGCGGTAGATACCCGCACGGGGATCGCCCTGAAGGATGTGGAAACAGGGAAGACCTTGCGCCAGCTCGATCATTCCGAGGGAATCTTCACGGACCCCCGGATGCGGCACATGAATGCCCTGGCGTTCTCTCCGGATGGGAATTCAGTGGTCGCCGCCCGGAATATCCTGCGGGAAGGGAGCATCTTCGTTGTCGATTTGTGGTCCGCCGCGACCGGCGAAAAAGTGGCGAATCTGCCCGTCAGCCGCGATGCGGTTGAACATGCCGGCATGGTCTCAGGCGTTGCCTTTGCTCCCCGTACGCAACTCCTCGCATCCGCGAGCCACGATCACTCCATCCGGTTGTGGGATATCGGCGCCCGGCAGTGCATGGAGCGGTTGTATGGGAATCCTTCGGAGGTCTGGGCGGTCGCTTTTTCGGCGGACGGCCGCAGCGTTCTCAGCGGCGCCAAAGATGGAACGGTTCGCCTATGGGCAACCAACACCGCATCGAGGGAACGGCTTTACAAAGGCAAATGGACGCCGATCAAATTCTCCAAAGACGGGCGGGTGCTTGCTGCCATGGACGAACTGTCCAGGTTCGTGCTGCTGAACCTCAGGACGGGCGAGCCCGAGGAGAGCCTTCCATTGGGCAGCGCCCCGTTCGGCCTCTGGGCCGGAGCGGTCAGCGACGACCTTCGCACCTTGGTTGATCCCTTGCCCGACGGAGGGATTCGAGTTTGGGATCTGCAATCCAGGAAGTCGGTGGACATAAGAAGCCAGGAGATTTCCAAGCGCGGGGGGACAGACTCCTCGGCGAACATCCATAGCCGTGGAATCCACAATTCCTGGACGGCAATCTCTCCAGACGGAACCGCGCTCCTGACCGGAGGAGGAAACAACTCCATGCTGTGGTGGAATCTCGAGAACCCTTCAAAGGAGCCGGTGCGTCACGAAGCCAAAGGCGCGCTATTCTCTCGGAATGGCAATGTCCTGGTCACGCTTCACGACCGTTCGATCAAAGCTTGGGACTTCCAAGCCCGGTCGCTCAAAACCGAACTGCCAGTGGAGACTGGCTTGGGGTTCCTAGCTCCGCTGGCCATTTCCGATGACGGCAACACCTTGGCGGTGGGATCCGATCCATTAACGGAGACCGAAAACGCCATTCGATTATGGGACACGAGGAATGGCGAGCTTTTCGGTGTTTGCAGGGGGCATACTCAGGGTGTCCGGTGGCTGGCCTTCTCCCCCGATTCCGAGACGCTCGCGTCCGTCAGTGACGACAGCACCCTTCGCTTTTGGAATGTTCGCACTCAGCAGGAACTCCTCTCCATTCGCCGGCTGGCTGAACCCATCCGAGAGATTCTTTTCTCGCCGGACGGCAACTGGCTTGTCGCCAGAACAACAAGTGGCCTGCGGCTGCTGGACGGATCACCAGATAACGATATGGCCAAAACGACAGCTCTCGGACGCGATTCGGCCAGTCCGTGAGAAAGGCGAAAAAGTTGGCGGGCTCTGCTTTGAATCTCCGCATGTCACTTCGGTTCAATGCCAGAACATGGTCCAATGACCCAAGAAGACGAAAGAAGAACGACGGGGCTGCCTTTGGGAATAAGGCGGGTGGGTTGGGGTAAAGCCATGGGCTTGCGCCGATCCACGGCGGTCCTTGCCGGAGCGCTCCTCATCGGGGCGCTTTTCTGTGGAGCGGTTGCACTGCAACGAGTTGCGCCGGGTGCATCTTCGAGACAACTGCTGGATTCCGACCACATTTACGGTCTGACCAACATCTGGACCATCCACCTCAAGTTCGCTCCCGACCAGTGGGATGCCATGGAGCCCCGAGGCGGCGGCAATCCGTTCTTTGGAGGCGCGCCAGGCGGTCGGCCAGGAGGGGGAGGAGGCGCCAACGGCGACAGGACGCTTGCCCCGGTTTTCATGAGCCAGGGCGACTGGAATCGGGACGGACGAATCTCGCCGGAGGAATTTACCGGGCTGGCAAAGAAGTGGTTTGGAGCCTGGGACACCAATGGAGCGGGCAAACTCGATGAAGGCCAAATCCGGGCGGGTCTGGATCGAATCCGCAATCCGGCGGGTGAAGGCATGGCGACGATGCTCCTGGCTCCGGAAGGAAAGCGAAACGGCATTGGGGTCGCGCTGGGGATCGAGTTCGAGTATGTGCGCGCGGATTTGGAATTCGAGGGTCGTCTGGTGAGGAATGTGGGCGTGCGCTACAAGGGAAACGGGACCTTCATGGAATCGCGCGACTCGCTGAAACGTTCGCTCAAGATCGACCTCAACAAGTACGCGATGGGTCAGAGCCTGGGGGGTGTCAGAACTCTCGCGCTCCAGAACAACGTGACCGATGCCAGCATGATGAACGAGGTGCTGGCCTATCGCTTATACCGGGACGCCGGCGTTCCCGCGCCGCGGACGGCGTACGCCAAGGTGTTTGTGACCGTGCCGGGGAAATATGATCGGGAGTACTTCGGCCTGTACTCGATGGTCGAGGCTGTGGACAAGCAGTTTGCCGAGCGGCACTTCGGAACCAAGCGGGGTGCGATCTTCAAGCCGGTTACCCCCTCCCTATTCACGGATCTCGGCGCCGATTGGGCAGCTTATCAGCAGATCTACGATCCGAAAGGGGGCCTGTATGATGAGCAGAAAAAAGCGGTGATGGAATTGTCTCGATTCGTGACGCAGGCCGACGATGCATCCTTTGCCGCTCGCATCGGTGAGTTCATTGATCTGCCCGAGTTCGCGCGGTTCATGGCTGTCATGGTGTACCTCTCGGACCTGGACGGGATTCTGGGTCCCGGCCAGAACCTGTATCTGCATTTGCATCCCAAGAACCAGCAGTTTCAGTTCATCCCCTGGGATCAGGATCATTCGTGGGGGCAATTCAATCGAGCCAGCCAGGAGCAGCGCGACAAGCTGAGCATCCACCACCCGTGGCAAGGAGAAAACTTCTTCCTGGATCGAATGTTCAAGCTGGAAGCTTTCAAGAAGCTCTACCTGGCGCGGTTGAACGAATTCGCCAAGACCATCTTCAGGCCCGAACGAATTGCCCAACAGGTCGACCAGATGGCTGCCGTCATCCGCCCGGCAGTGCAGGAGGAGTCGGAATCCACACTGGGCCGCTTCGACAGGCTGGTGGCCGGTGAGATCCTTTCGGCGCCGGGGCCCTTCGGGGGTGGTCAAACCAAGCCCATCAGGCCTTTCGCAAAGGTGCGCGCCCAATCCGTGGTCGATCAACTGGCTGGGAGATCGGAAGGGCTGGTGGCCGGAAGCGGTTTTCCGGGCGGCTTCGGAGGGGGAGGGGGCCTCGGCAGGATGTTCAGCCGGTCCCTTTTGCAGGTGCTCGATGCCAACAAGGACTCCTCGGTAACGCAGGCCGAATTCACGGAAGGCTTTTTGGAGCTTTTCAAGGCATGGAATAGTGATCGGAGCGATTATCTCACCTTGATCCAACTGCGAGCGGGTATCGAGAAAGACCTGTCCCCGACGGCGCCAGGGGCGCCCTTCGGCGGTGGTCCTCGCGGTCCCGGCGGCGGCCCCGGAAGTCCCGGCGGGCGCGGTGGCAGTTCGGCTGCGGTTGTCACCGGAACCAAGGATCCGGGCTTGTTCACGAGCGAGCATTTCGGGATGAGTGCTTTTTCCTGCCCGATCCCCAATGGCAAGTATCTCGCGAGGCTCTACTTTGCGGAGACCTACGAAGGTATCACCGGTCCCGGCCAGCGTGTCTTTTCCCTCAACGTCCAGGGGCATGAATTCAAGGACTTTGACATTTGGGTCAAAGCCGGTGGACCCAGGCGCGCCTGCATCGAGACTGTGCCGGTAGAAGTGACCAACGGAGAGTTTCGCGTTGTTTTCACGCGACAAGTTGAAAACCCGGCAATCAACGCCATTGAAATTGTTCCGCAAACAGACGCTGCGACAGGTGCAGCCTCCTCGGCCGCGGCGATACGGATCAAGGCGGGCCTGTCGGCGCCCTTTACGGATTCGAGCGGCGAAGTCTGGCAGCCGGATAGCGGTTTTGAGGGCGGCATGATGAGCCAGGGGGCCGGCGGTTTGGGAGGCGGCCTTCGTTTTCCTGGCGGCGGATCCTCCCAGGGATCAAGGATCTCGCCCGAATGAGCCGCACCAAAGGCCAAATACTCTTGCACTGAACAACAACCTTTGACCGATCAACAATCTTGAGCGCAGTTTTCATCCTTGCACAAATACTCAACGAAATACACGACATGAGAACGAAAAAACCCGTGGATTATCGAAGGACGCTCATTGGCGCCCTTTGCTCGACTATCCTGGTGCCTTGCGCGCTGGCCGATGATTGGCCGCAGTGGCAAGGCCCCGACCGGAACGCGATCTCCAAGGAAACCGGCCTGCTCAAGGAATGGCCGAAAGATGGCCCGTCGCTCGCCTGGAAAATCAAGGGCCTCGGCGGCGGCTACAGCGGCGCCTCCATCGCCGCCGGGCGGATCTTCGGCATGAGCAATCGCGGCGAGGACGAAGTGGTTTGGGCCCTGTCCGAGAAGGATGGCAAGGAACTCTGGGTGGCACGCCTTGGCCCGGCTTTTAACCAGCGAGCGTCGCAGGGAAGAGAAGGGCCGGCGTGCACACCGACTGTCGACGGTGAACGGCTTTATGTCGAGGGCTTGGCTGGCGATGTCGCTTGCCTGCAGGTCAGCGATGGCAAGGTCCTTTGGCAACGCAGCCTGACCCGCGATTTTGGCGGGCGCGTCCCCATGTGGAGCTACCGGGAATCGCCGCTGATTGATGGCGACAAGGTGATTTGCACGCCGGGCAGCGAGGACGCGATGCTGGTCGCCCTGGACAAGTTGACCGGCAAGACGATCTGGAAGAGCTCGACGCCCAGCGGTCCGAGCAGCGGGTCCGGGGGGGCTCCATCAGGCGGCGGTCTGAGTGGTCCCGGCGGACGCAGCGGTGGCGCGGCCTCGGTGGTCACCGGAACCAAGGATCCGGGCTTGTTCATGGGCGAGCATTGGGGGATGAGAGCCTTCTCCTGCAAGATGCCCAACGGCAAGTATCTCGCGAAGCTCTACTTTGCGGAGACCTACGAAGGTATCACCGGTCCCGGCCAGCGTGTCTTTTCCCTCAACGTCCAGGGGCATGAATTCAAGGACTTTGACATTTGGGTCAAAGCCGGTGGACCCAGGCGCGCCTACATCGAGACTGTGCCGGTAGAAGTGACCAACGGAGAGTTTCGCGTTGTTTTCACGCGACAAGTTGAAAACCCGGCAATCAACGCGATTGAAATCGTTCCGCAAACAGACGCTGCGACAGGTGCAGCCTCCTCGGCCGCGGCGATACGGATCAAGGCGGGCCTGTCGGCGCCCTTTACGGATTCGAGCGGCGAAGTCTGGCAGCCGGAAAGCGGTTTTGAGGGCGGCATGATGAGCCAGGTGGCCGGCGGTTTGGGGGGCAGTCTGGGCAATCGCGACGGCAGCCCTGGAAGTGCAGGCGGGTTCGGACGCAGCCCTGGCGGTTTCGGCGGTTTTGGCGGTTCCGGAGCTGCATACGCCTCGGCCATCGCCATCGACTTCGACGGGCAGCGCCAGTACGTGCAACTCACTGCGAGAGCGCTCATCGGCGTCGCCGCGTCCGACGGCAAGTTCCTCTGGCGGTATGACACCCCGGCAAATCGCATGGGGATCAACTGCTCCACGCCGATCCACCACGGGGGCATGGTGTTCGCCGCCTCGGCTTATGGCGCGGGCGGTGGATTGCTGAAGCTCAGCAAAGAGGCCAACGGTGGCGTCAAGGCCGAAGAAGTGTATGCCACCCGGAGGATGCAGAACCACCACGGCGGCATGATCCTCCTCGAGGGCTGCCTCTATGGGGCGAACGGCGGCAATGAGGGCGGCGCGCTTGTCTGTCTCGACTTCAAGACCGGCAACGTCTTGTGGGACAGGCGCGACAGCGGCGAGCGCCGCGCGAAAGGTTCTTTGGCGCTGGCGGATGGCCGTCTCTACTATCGCACCGAAGACGGGGCCATGCTCCTGATCGAGCCGAGCCCGAAGGAGTACATCGAGCGGGGACGTTTCGAGCAACCCGACCGCAGCGAGCAGCCGGCCTGGACGCACCCGGTCATTGCCAACGGCAAACTGTACCTGCGCGACCAGGATGTGCTCTTCTGCTATGATGTGAAGGCGCGGTAGGGCATGCCTGGCTCCCGTGGAAAGGTGCAAATCACACAAGCAATCACTCATCGTACCCATGCAAATCGAACAGTCGTTACGTGAACTATTGTTGAACCCGGAAATGGTTGCCGGGTTGCCCAAGCTGGTCCTAAGCCTCGGCATCGCGGCGATCCTCGCCGTCATCCTCGGCCAGGTTTACATCCACTTCGGGCATTCCCTATCCAACCGGCGGCTCTTTGCCAGGAACTTCCTGGTGCTCGTGGTGACCACGACCCTGATCATCAGCATTGTCCGTTCCTCGATGGCGCTATCGCTGGGCCTCGTGGGCGCCCTTTCCATTGTTCGCTTCCGGGCGCCCATCAAAGAGCCCGAAGAGCTGACCTTTCTGTTCCTGGCCATCAGCACCGGGCTTGGTTTGGGCGCCGGCCAAGCCTTGGTAACTATTGTCGCCCTGGCTGTCATTCTTGGACTCATCGTCCTGCGAGGCATGTTCCGGCAGGGCCCGAATCAACCCAACCTCTACCTGACGGTGACGAGCCCTGCGGCAGCCAAGCTGGGAGCGGAGCGAATTTTGCAGATGCTCGCCGGCTTAGGCGCAACGGCGGCGCTCAAGCGCTTCGATCACACCCCGGAGTCGATGGAGGCTGCCTTTCTGGTGGACTTCAAACAAGTGGCGCACATGGAGAAGTTTACCAGCCAGCTTCAGGAGCTGAGCCCGGGGGTCAAGGTGAGTTGCCTCGATGATCGCGGCATCGTCGGTTAACACCGCATGAGCCAGTCCGCAATGCAATCGTCGCTTCCTCATCTGCGATACGAGAAGAAGTTCATCGCCGAAGGATTCAGCCTGGCCGAGGTGGTGGCGAGGGTTCGACGGCACCCAGCCGTTTTTCGGGAGGCCTATCCGCCGCGAGTAGTCAACAACATTTACCTCGATTCGCCCGCCCGCTGGGATTACCACGCCCATATCAACGGAGCCGCCGATCGGAGCAAGACGCGCGTGCGCTGGTATGGGCCGGATCGCGAGACGGCTGACCGGCCCATGCTGGAGCGAAAGCTCAAACGAGGTATGGTCAGCGGCAAGGAGGCGCATGCGCTTCCTCGTTTTTCCATCGACGGAGGCTGCCTTCACTCCCAATTGGGCACGGCGTTCGACGCTTCCCCACTCCCGCACATGCTCCGCTCGGCGCTGAAGCACGTAGAGCCTGCTCTTTTCAACCGCTTCGAGCGCCTTTATTTTCAGAGCGGGGACGGCCAGTTTCGACTTACCGTGGATTGGGGGCTTCAATTCGCCAGCGTGGCGTGCAAGGGTCGGCAGTCAATCGACCTGTCGCCTCCGGCAAGGACGTTAATCCTCGAGCTGAAATTCGGGCTGGAGCGTGCCGAGGAAGCAGATGCGATCACCAACGCATTGCCGTTTCGCGTGGCGCGATTCTCCAAATATGTGGCCGGCATCGAGCGTGTTGATGGCTAGGCGATGGGTGCCATCGATCGATGATTGACACGCCGGCTTCAACCGAAGCGCAAACATGCCTCCAGCCTTCTCCGGTCTACACGCAATATCAATAGTCCGCCCCCGTTTTCCCAGATGCAGCAAAGAAGACGGGATAAGGTTTCTGCTCGGCTTCGCGCCACAGGAGGATGGCTAGCTCGCGCAGGTGGTAATCCCCCCACATCGAGCTTTCGCCGTTGGGGATCTTCTGGCCGCGCGGGATGTGGTCCCAGCCATTCGGGCGGTGGTAGACGGAATGGAGGAGAAGCCCCTGGTGCTGGGGGCGGGTCGAGAGGTAAGGCTCGTCGAGCAGGGTTCGGGCGATCGTGAGCGCCGCCTGCCGATACCGGCGGCCGGGACGCGGCTGCCGTTGGCTGATCAGGTAATTTCCCAGCCGAAGCAGGCCTTGAGCCGCGATGACTGCCGCCGAGCTGTCGACGGGCTCCCATGCGTTGAAGGGATCGGCGGGCCGGTCGAGGTAATCCCCGAGACGATGCAGGCCCGGAGCCCCGGTGTCCCAGTAAGGCACGCCGCAGGTCGGGGTCTGGCCCAGATAAAAATCCGCCGCGGCGGTCGCGGCTTTCAGCCAGGTTGCGGCCGTTCGCCGATCCAACTCGATTGCGTCTTTGCCGGCGGGTTTCTGGCCTGCGAGAAACTCGAGCTCCTCGGCGAACCCGCAGATGGCCCAGGCCAGGCCGCGGGTCCACGTCGAGAACGGCGAGTAGCCTTGCTGGGAGTTGGGGCACCGGTAATGGCCGTCATTGAGGTTGAAGATGCTCTCGTGCGCAGTGCGGCCGCGCTGGTCATAGGCATCGCGCCCTTCGCCGTAATACACGGCGTAGCGCGCGGTGGTATTCGCATGCTGAACCGCGCGCAGCCAAAGAGAGACGCGCTCGTCGTGCTCGGTCAGGAGCGCGTGGCCGAGCTGATGGGCCAGCGCCAGCGACCGCAGGGAGCGCAGCGTGTCGATAAACAGCGAGTGGGGTCCGTTGAACGAATAGATGTAGCCTCCTCCGTCCGGCAGCGCCGTCCAGCGGGCGGCCTGGACCGCCCCGGACACCTTGAGCGCCAGCTCGTAAAAGTCGAGCTCGGCGGGGTTGTGCGGGATCCGGCCTTCGAGCATCAGACGCCGCAGGTTGCCGTAGGTCGATATGTTGTTAAAGCCGTGGTCGTGGACCCCGAAATGGGAGACGTGGGAGGCCATGCGCCGAATGGTGGCGGTCCTGCCCCTCTCCAGAAAATCCCTCTCGCCGGTGGCGTCGAATTGGAGCAGAGCCGATCCGAACTGAAAACCTTGCGTCCACTCGGTCCAGCCGCGGGACGTGTACCGGCCGCGGACCGTGGACACGGGGGTGCCGCGCCGCGGGTCCCAGGCCCGCTCGAGGCGGCGGATCTTGTCCGCGGATAGCTCGAACATCCGCGCCAGGGCCGGCTGCAGGGCCGTGGCCGTCAGGCGATTGTCAATCTGGATTGCCATAGCGAATCGGAGTCAGGGCACATGAGCCCGATAGAACCTGCCTGGCTCGCGCGCGGGATCGGGATCGCTGAAGTCGACGATGCCGGTCGGATTGGCGAGGTTGGCCAAGGTTTCCCAGGAATGGAAATCGGATGTCGATTCGACGACAATAGTCCTCCCGGGATCGGCGGTGATGGTCATCCGCGGCAAGGCTTCGGTCGAGATCTCGAATGCGGAAAACTCGGGTGGAGAGGGAGCGGTTTCGGTCAGGACGCAGTCATCGACGCCGAAGAGGTGCCATTGGCCGCCAGCCCCCTTCATCTCGACAAAGACTGTGAGGAAATCGCCCTGGGCGGTGGCGCCGTGGGCGGCATTGGCAAAGCGCCGGTGGCTGTAGAAACGGGGCGTCCATTCCACGGTGGCCGCGGCAGGATTGGAGCCGCCCGCGGGATCGATCCCGAGCCGGACCCAGCTGAGCCGGTTCCGGTCCTGCCAGACATCGTATTTCCAGTCGTCGTTTTCGCGCATCGAGGTGCACACCCATGCGCTGAAAGTGTAATGCCGTCCGGGGACCGCTGGCGCGCGCTGGAACAGGCAGCCATCGGCTGCGGAGTTGTTCGCAGCGCCTTGAAACAGCCAGGCGCCCGTCCGCGGTTTCAGCCCCCAGAACCAGGTGCCGTCGGCCGCCGCCATGTCCAGGCTGTTTTCGGTGCTCCCCATGGCCGTCCATCCATAAACCGGCTTGCGCGGGCTTCCGCCGGAGCCGATCTCGAAGCCGGGGTTGGCCAGCAGATTCGATGTAGCCGGCTGGGTGCAGATCACAAAGTCCCGGGAGATGGCGGGCTTGAACCCGGGGGCCTCGGAACGGACGCGGAAGTGGTGCAGGGTGTGGGCGCGCAAGCCATCGAGCGTGACGGCGTGCTGGGTGGCAAGCTGAGTCTGGTGAAGGCGGCGGGTGTAGGGAGGATGGAGAGGAGCCCATTCGACCTGGCTGTCCGAAGGTTGGTCGGTGGCCCAACGCACGGTCAGCGTCCGGCTTCCGCGATCTGCCTCCCCAACAGCCGGATCGGAAATGAACCTGATCGCCGCGCGCGTGGCGCTTCCGGGGCTGGCCTCTTCCATCGTGGTGCCGGCCACATCGGCGGAAGCCAACGCCACTCCGTCCCGATAGGCCTGGCCGAATGGATAGGGATTGCCAGGATGCACATAAGCGGCGTTGAAGACGCCCCCGCCCGCGCGCCGGACCTCGATGTAATAGGTCTGGCCAGGCGTCAGAGGACACTCTCCCGGGGGCCAGATGACGAGCATTTCCGGATCGGCGGTCACCCGGGCCGGCTTGCCGCGTCGAACCGGTCCGACAGGGGCGCCGCCGGGCCCTTCCTGGTAAACCTGGACCTCATAGCCGGGCGCCGCGGGATCGGCCAGCCAGAACGCCGCGCTCACCAGGCTCGCCCCCCGCGCAATGAATGTCTGGCCCAGACGGCTCATGTTCCAGTTGCCGCCCCCCGGGCGAGCCGAGAGGTTCGTGAGCAATCCGTCGTCATCCGACATGATGATCACGCCCAGGTCGCGATCCGGAAAAGCGGTGACGCCCTGCGAATCCCCCAGGTAAAGGCAGCCTCCGGGCATCGGATCGATGAAATCGGGCCGGGGCTCCATCTGCATGATCACCCCCGGCGCGGTCGAGGAGCGGACGCGCAAGTAATACTTGCCGCCGGCGACGGTCGGCATGTCTCCGTAACCATAAATGGGCCGTTGATCCCCGCCCTGGAAGGTCCGGGTGACGCCGATCTGCGGTCCGCCGGGGCCGTTCGTGTGGACGGTGAGGGTGTAGGAGGTCGAGTAAGGGCAGCGAAGGTAGATCATCGAGATCGGGCCCGTGGCAACGAAGGTCTGGCCGAACTCGTAATACCCGCGCTCGTCCCAGAAGGCGGGGTACCCCCACATCGTGGCGCTGAGCCGCAACTCGACCGGGCTGGTGGAACCGCTGGCCGGGACCGCGATGTTCCAGGCAAAGGCCGATCGCCACCAGACATCCCAGGAGGCCGCTTGATAAACCCCCGGGCTCAACCCATTCATCGCGAACCGGCCATGGACATCCGTGGCGCCGGCTCCGAACAAGGCGGCCGCGCTGGTGCTCGATCCGGATGCGTTGACTCCATACTCGTAACAGCCCACGCCGATCGGGTTCGTCGAGTATCGGGCATACCAGTTTGGATCGAGCACGAGCCCGGTCAGGCTGCCGGCGCGGGGGGAGATCGAGGGCTGCGCCCACACGATCGCTCCCGCCAAACCGGCCAGCAGTGCCTTGCGGGCGTTCATGGCGCCCTCCTTACTGCATGGACTTGATGAACTCGTCGGCGCGGGCGATGGACTGGTTCATCCGCTCGAGCAGGGCCGAGATCTCGGTCTGGATGCTGGTGGCTTCGGTCCTGAGCGAAGCGATCGCCTGGGCATTGAGGTTATGCTTGAGGTAGAGCACGTAATCGTTGAACTGCCGCAGCACCGGATCCATGCTCTGCTCGGCGTTGAGCAAGGCGCCATGGAGCGCCTGGTAGCGCTGGCGCGTGGTGGCGAGCTGCTGGCGGCTGGCATCGCGCAATGTCGGCGTGCCGATCTGCCCGATCTCCTTCTCCCACTCCGCGAACAGATCGGTGGAAACGGTTTCCACCTCGCGGACCCGCTTGCGGACGCTGTCAGCCCGGGTCACGCATCCGTCGTAGTCGTCCTTGAGCGCATTGTAGTTCTTCTCGAGATCGCCTCCGGTGAAGTGAGTGATCTCCTTGAGCCGGGTCATGGCATCCTTGAACTGCTCTTGGGCCTGGGCCTGGTCGTCCCGCGCCTTGGCCACCTCCTTCTTGAGGAGGTCGCGCTTGTGCACCCCGAACTTCTCGTAGGCCGCGTAATACGTGCTGCGGCAGCCGGCAAGCAGCATCAGACATCCCAGCAGAGCGATCACCGTGGTCGAAATTGGATTTTTCATAGGCGCCATGATGAGCCGGGGATCGATACGGCTCGAAACCGATCGTCCGTTGGCCGTCGATACCATAGGCTCGGGGCTCGATTGGATGCAAGGAGAAGTGCAGATGCGAGGGCGCGGGATCGATCTGCCTCAAAACCGCTTTGCAGCCGCCGAGAATTGTCCATAATCGAATTTGGAGCGGAGACCGGATCCGGTGGCGCAGACAGATTCGAATTGCGATGCATGTCGCACGGGGCCGGGAAGGTTCGCTCGATCGAGGGAAGACGGATCATGAAACGAATCTTATTGGGATGCTTCGGATTGGTGCTGGGATTGGCGCATTGGGTGGCGGCGGCCGAGCTCGCACCGATCCGGATTGCGGACGGCCTGCTGCAGGTTGGACTGAATCCGGGGAGCGGCTCGATCCATGAGATCATCCTCCAGGCCGATGGGCTCAATCGAATCGACGATGATCCGTCGCCCCTGGGTCTCTGGCAGATCACAGTCCGTGCCGGCGAGGCCGCACAACCGTTGATCCTCGAGCCTTCGAGCCCGCCTCGAGTCGAGCCGCTGGCAGGACAACCCCGGGGACTCCGGCTGATATGGGACGAGGCCGGCGCAGGCGGATTCGATCCGTTGCGAGTCGAGGCTCTTGTTCGGCTGGGGCCCTCGAATGCCGCGCTGAGCCGGTGGGAGGTGTCGGTCGCCAAACCCAGGAATGTTCGGCTCGAGCGGGTGCGGTTTCCGCGCATCTCGAGCTTGCGTCCGCGGCCCGACGAGGCGCTGGCGATCCCGCGGCAGCTGGGAGCGCTGGCACGCAATCCGCGCGCGCTGCTGCAAGGCAAGGACAGGCAGGCGAGGCGGCTGGCCTGGTCCTCGCCGCACGGCACGAGCCTCTCGATGCAATGCCTGGCCTTGTATGAGCCCAACGGCGCGGGCTTGTATGTCGCCGGGGACGACACGCAGGGGTATCGCAAGGAGTTCGCGCTCTGGGGGGATGGCGAGGGCCGTCTCCATGGCGAGATCGTTCACGAGCCGGAGCAGGCGGCCTTGGGCATCGCGGAGTTCCGGCTTCCGTTTGCCGTCGTGCTGGGGGCGTTTCAGGGCGATTGGACGACCGCGGCCGAGATCTACCGAGAGTCGCCCGCCGTCAGGGAGATGGCCGAGCGGGGACGCCTTCGCCGCGGGCTTGCCCCCAACTGGCTTCCGGGCACGGGCCTGTGGGTCTGGAATCGCGGCCGGTCCTCCCAGGTCCTGGATCCTGCCATCGTGCTGCGGCATCATCTGGATGCGCCAGTGAGCGTCCTCTGGCACTGGTGGCACGAATGTCCATATGATGCCGGTTTTCCCGAGTATCTGCCGCCCCGGGAAGGCGCCGAGCCGTTCCAGGCGGCGCTGGCTGCCGCCGAGCGCCAGGATGTCCGGGCAATCCTGTACATGAACCAGCGTCTCTGGGGCACAACCACCCCCAGCTGGACTCGCGAGGGCGCCGAGGATTACGCGGTCCGAACCCCCGAAGGCAAGGTGCTGCTCGAGACCTACAACACCTACATGAAGGCCCCGTGCGCGCCGATGTGCATCGGCACACAATTCTGGCGGGACAAATACGCCGGGCTGGCTCAGGAAGTCCTTTGCCGCCTCAAAGCCGCCGGGATCTACATGGATCAAGCCGGCGTGCTGGCGAACTGCTTCGATTCGCGCCACGGCCACATCCCCGGCCCCGGCCGGTATTGGACGGATGGATTCGGCATGCTGGCCGGTGAGATCCGCGATCGGAGCTCGGCACGCGGCCCGGTGGCCCTGGGCTGCGAATACGCTGGCGAGCCGTGGCTCGGGCATTTCGATCTGGCGCTCGGCCTGTGTGTCAGCCCCGACCGGTTCGGATTCGACCCGGCATGGGAGCCCATCCCGTTTTTCCAGGCGGTCTACCACTCCAGCGCGCTGGTGTTCGGCAACATGGCGGGGCTGGCCCATCCGCCCTACGACGAGAAATGGCCGCCCGAATCGATGCCCTCCGGGCGCCTGACGCTTCTGGATCGGAAGTTCGCCCGGCAGTTCTACCTCGAGCAGGCCCGCACCTTTGTTTGGGGCATGCAGCCGATGCTCGCCAATTTCCTCCCCGAGCATTTGCGGGAGCGGGCCGAGGAGATGGATTTCGTCACCCGGCTGGTTCGCACGCGGATGCAATCGCTGAAATACCTGCTCCACGGCGATTGGCTCCGTCCGCCTCCGATCGCCGTGCCGCAAATCGAGATCGACGTCGCTACAGTGGGGATTTACACGCCGCTGCAACCGTCCCGGCGGACGTGTCCGGCGGCGGTGGCGGGCGCGTGGCGCGCGCCGGATGGCGGCGTGGGCATCGCGCTGGCGACGATCTGCGACGAGCCGACGCGCCTGCAATTGCCGGTCGACCTGGGCGCCTATGGGCTCGGCAGCGGCGCATCGGTCTGCCGGATCGACGAGCAGGGGCGCAAACCGCTCGGGCGCGTCGAAAGGGAGCGTTCCGTTCTCGATATTGAGCTGCCCCCTCGAGCCCTTTGCGTCCTCGAGCTGTGCGGCGATTGACATAGCGGCAGAGGGCTGCCGCACTCCACGAGGCTGACGCCCATTCGGATGTACCCTCGCTGCGCGTGAAGCGTCTTGATTGACACGAGGCACCGAGCCGGGTTGAATATCGCTTCAATCAATCGGATGTGGCTTGGGAAGGCCTGGGTGGACCATGCATTGTTTTTATCATCGCGAGCAGGAGGCCGTCGGGAGCTGCAAATCGTGCGGCAAAGGCCTGTGTCCGGAATGCGCCATCGATCTTGGCAAAGGCTTGGCCTGCCGCGGGCGTTGCGAGGCCGACGTTCAAGCGGTCATCGATCTGGTGGACCGGAACATCCGATTGCAGCCGGCTGCAAATCGGCTCATTCAGGGAGGCGGCAGCGTGCGGATCGCCTCCGCGCTTTTCTTCATGGCCACTGGCGCCGTATTCCTGTTTTACGGTCTGACGAGCGACCGGGAGATGCCGATGGTGTTGGTTCTCGGGGTCTGTTTTCTCGCCTATGGGCTGTTTTATCTGCTGTGGTCTCGTGCGATTGCGGTTCGGGCGCCGAAGGCCGATGCGTAAGGAGATCGGCAACCCATGAACATCCGCATCCTGGCATCGCTGCTCGCTGTCTCGATCGGCATTCGTGCGTTGGGACAAGGGGACGATCGGGCGTGGCCCATGCCGGATTGGGCGCGAGCGACGCCGGCGAACGTTCGCCTGGACGAGTCGAAGCTGGCGCAGGCGCGCGACTATGCGCTGACGGGCGGCGGATCCGGGTTCGTCGTTCGCGGGGGCAAGCTCGTCTTCCAGTGGGGCGATCCGAAGCAGCGCTATGATCTGAAGTCGACCACCAAGTCGTTCGGATCCGCGATGCTCGGGCTCGCGATCCAGGACGGCAAAGTGCGGCTCACGGACAAGGCGCGCGCCCATCACCCCACATTCGGCGTTCCGCCGGACTCCAATGCGGCCACCGGTTGGCTGGACGAGATCACTCTGTTCCATCTGGCGTCGCAGACAGCGGGTTTCGACAAGCCGGGCGGCTACGTTCCTCTTCTGTTTCGGCCGGGCACGGAGTGGGCCTATAGCGACAGTGGTCCCAACTGGCTGGCCGAATGCCTCACGCGGGCCTACGAGCGCGACCTGGATGAGGTCATGTTCGAGCGCCTCTTCACGCCGCTGGGGATCCGGCGCGGCGACCTGGTCTGGCGCAAGAACTCATACCGCCCCGATCTCATCGATGGCATCAAGCGCCGCGAGTTCGGCGCCGGCATCAGCGCCAACGTCGATGCCATGGCCCGGTTCGGCCTGCTGTGGCTCCGCGGCGGCGAGTGGAACGGCGCGCAGATCCTGCCGCGCGACTACGTGGATCAAGCGCGAACGGCTGTGCCTGATCTGACCCGCCTGGCGGTTCGGCTTCCCGAGTCCTACGGGAAGGCGTCGCGCCATTACGGCTTGCTTTGGTGGAACAACGCCGATGGAACCATCGAGGGTGCGCCGCGGGACACGTATTGGACCTGGGGTCTTTACGACAGCTTGATTGTGGTCATGCCCGCGCTCGATATCGTCGTCGCGCGAGCGGGGAAATCGTGGAAACGCGTCGAGGGTGCAGACCATTACGACGTCCTGAAACCGTTTTTTCTGCCGATCGTTGCCGCTGCCGCACCCCCCCCGGCCGCCGAGAAGCGCCCCGTCGCGTCCGCGCCGGCCTGTCCGCCAAGCCCAGTCATTCAACGCATCGATTGGGCGCCGTCCGACACCGTCATCCGCAAGGCCAGGGGCAGCGACAACTGGCCGCTGACCTGGGCCGACGATGGCGCGCTCTACACTGCCTATGGCGATGGCAACGGTTTCGAGCCGTTCGTGAAGCCCAAGCTCAGCCTCGGGCTCGCCAAGGTCCTCGGCATCCCACCCGATTTCCAGGGCGTCAACATCCGCTCGCAAACCGCCGAGGCGCTCGGCGACGGCCTGCGCGGCCGCAAGGCCAGCGGGATGCTCTGCGTCGATGGCGTCCTGTATCTCCTGGTCCGCAACGCGGGCAACGCGCAGCTCGGCTGGTCCGCCGATCACGGCTTGAGCTGGACTTGGGCGGACTGGAAATTCACCGAGAGCTTCGGCTGCCCCGTGTTCCTGAACTTCGGCAAAGACTATGCCGGCGCGCGCGACCGCTACGTCTACGTCTTCTCGCATGACCATGACAGCGCATACGAGCATGCCGACCGGTTCGTGCTTGCCCGCGCGCCCAAGGACCGGCTGCGAGCGCGCGCCGCCTACGAGTTCTTCGTCAAGCTCGACGCGGATGGGCGCGTCTTCTGGAGCAGAAACGTCCGGGAGCGCGGCGCCGTGTTCGCGAATCCCGGCGCCTGCTACCGCTCGAGCGTCAGCTTCAACCCGGGGCTGAATCGCTATCTCTGGTGCCAGACCGGTCCCGGTCAGGACACGCGATTTGCAGGAGGATTTGCGATCTGCGACGCGCCTGACCCTTGGGGGCCGTGGACGATCGCCTTTCAAACCGATGCGTGGGATGTCGGGCCAGGCGAGTCCAGCAGCGTTCCGACCAAATGGATCATCGCCGATGGCCGGACGATCTACCTCGTGTTTTCGGGCGACGATCACTTCTCCGTGCGGAAGGGCGCCGTTGTCCTGCGCGCCCGGGCTGGCAATCCTGCCCCATGAACCGTTCGATCGCGCCTCCTCTCCGAGCCCTCCACTGCCACGGAGGGGAGAAGACGATCAATGACCGGGTGAACAAGTTCGACACCGCGCCGCCTTCTCTCTTGCAGGTTGAACTCCAGGACGCTTCGCGCCACACGGCTGCTTGCGAATGGGCGACAGCCTCATGATACAGATCCTGCTTCCCTGCTCTTTCTTATGAAATCAAACCATTGGCTCTCTTTACTGGTTATGTGCAGCGTATTTTCAGCCGGCTCTTGGGCATCGGATTCGGCGCCTGTCTTTCCGGGAGCGCGCTGGCAGGAGGCCGCACCGGAGTCGCAAGGCGTGGACGCGCGGAAGCTCGAAGACGGGATTGCCCTCCTCGGGCGGACTGTCGGCGCCAATGGCGTGCGAGAGCTGGTCATCATTCGAGACGGCCGGATGATCTGGAAAGGAGACGACATCGACAAGCGCCACGGAGTCTGGTCGATGACCAAGTCGTTCACCAGCACCGTCCTGGGCCTGCTGATCGAGGATGGCCAATGCACGCTCGACACGCGGGTGGCCAACGTGCTGCCGGTCTTGAAGGCCCAGTACCCGGATGCAACCCTGCGGCACTTCACCACGATGACCAGCGGCTATCGGGCGGTCGGCGACGAGACCACCGGAAGCTACAAGCACGGACCCAGCAGCACGCCCTTTCTGCCCAACCCGAACCCGCTCTTCAAACCGCCCGGCACGCGATACGCCTACTGGGACTCGGCCATGAACACCCTGGGGCTGGCGCTGACGAAGATCGCTGGCGAGCCCATCGAAGACTTGTTCCGCCGCCGCATCGCCGATCCCATCGGGATGAAGGACTGGGACTGGGGCGATTATGCGACCGTCGACGGCATCGTCGTCAACGGCGGCTCGGGGAATGGCAGCAAACACATCTTCATCACGGCGCGCGAGATGGCCCGTTTCGGTCTGCTCTTCCTGCACAAGGGGAGCTGGAGCGGCCGCCAGCTCGTGAGCGCGGATTGGATCGCCGAGGCGACGCGTGTTCAGGTGCCGGCGTCGATGCCCTGGGCGCATCCGGAAAGCGACATCGATGGGCGCGGCGTCTATGGCTTCAACTGGTGGCGCAACGGCATCAAGCCCGACGGCGCCCGCGCTTTTCCCAGCGCGCCCGAGGGCATGTTCTGGGCGTCCGGCCACAACAATAACCGGTGCTTCGTCATCCCCGAATGGGACATGGTCATCGTCCGCCTTGGCCTCGATGGCAACGTGAAAGACTCAGTGTGGGACGCGTTCTTCGCCAAGGTCCGCGAGGCTGTCCGACGAGGCGAATGAGGAGATCCCAAACCGATTCTACGGCACTACGGCAGCGAGGACTTTGGGTTCGTTCTTTCCAGCATGAATCGAACCTGTCAAACTGGCAGCCAATTAGGGTCTGTGCAAAAATTACTTCCGATTTTGGCGGGAGCGCCGCCGGGCCAGATGCGAGGCGCAAGGGAGGGAGTGTATCCCCCTGCGATACTCGACCGACCGAGCAACGAAGCCGATGGCCCGGCGCCGCCCCGCCCCTGCGGGCTGGGGGCCTTGGGCGCGCTGGCTGTGTTGCTCCTCGCTCACAGACCGCGCGGGTATGCTCGCTCGTCGCGCCTTGCCAGCCCGCCCAATCCCCTCCAGCAAAATCGGAATTAATTTTTGCACAGACCCTTAGCACCCATTCGAAACACGACCATGAAATCGCCTCGACAGATCTGTCTCGTGTGGTTGGCGGCGGTTGCGGCAGGCACATGCGCCGCCGAAGAGGCCATCGAGCCTCTGAGGGTCAGCGAGAACCAGCGGTTTCTCGTGACCCAAAGCGGCCAGCCGTTCTTCTGGCTCGGGGACACCGCGTGGCAGATGTTCGGCAAGTCCACCCCGTGCAGAACCAGCAACCAACCGCCGTTGAGCCTGTATTTTTCGAATCGCATCGCGAAGGGTTTCACGGTGGTCCAGTCGGTGATCGCGCGCTGGCCCGAAGGCGGCTCGAGCGCCAATGCGTATGGGTTCGAGCCGTTCGACGATGGCGATTGGTCGCAGCCGCGGCTCCGGCCCGGGATCAATGACGATTACTGGGACCACGTGGACTGGTGCATCGCCGAGGCCAAGCGGCATGGCATCTACATCGCGGGCCTCCCCATGTGGCTGAGCGCAATCGAGGAAAATCATCCCATGGCGCGCGATCCGCGCGTTGCCTATCGCTACGGCCATTTCCTCGGCGCCCGTTACGGAAAGGAGCCGCACATCATCTGGGTGCTGGGGGGCGATGCCCACCAGAAAGGCCGGAACGTGGATCGGCCGGAGCGGCTGGCGATGATCCGCGCCCAGGCCGAAGGCATCGCCGATGGCGCCAATGGTGTGGACCAGTTCGATGGCCAGGCGGATTGGCGGACCACGCTTATGACGTTCCATCCGCCCGGCGGGAACCATTCATCGTCCGAATGGCTCCACGCCGAGCCCTGGCTGGACTTCAACATGATCCAGACCACGACGCGGTTCAGCTTCGAAAACTGGCGCACGGTGGCCAAGGATTACGCTCTCGAGCCGCCCAAGCCGACCCTCGACGCCGAGGTGGCCTACGAAGACTCGCTGTCCCTGCGGCAGACCGAGCCGCAGGACCGGCGCATCCGGCCGTGGGACTCGCGCCGGGCGGCCTATTGGAACATGTTCGCGGGCGGGTTCGGCCACACGTACGGCCACCGCAGCTTTATCGGATGGATCCGCCGCGGAGAGACCTATCGCTATGGCGCGCACATACCGTGGTATGAGTCCCTCGATGCGCCGGGAGCGTTCCAGATGGGCCACCTGCGGCGGCTGATCGAGTCGCGGCCCTTCCTGACGCGGGTTCCCGACCCGTCCGTGATTGTGGGCGATGCGCTGGCGGCGGACGAGCACCTCCAAGCGACACGGGACAGCGGCGGAGCCTATGCGATGGTCTATTCGCCTTCGGGCGGGCCCATCAAGGTCCGCATGAACGCCCTAGCCGGTCCCAAAGCGAAGGCGTGGTGGTTCGATCCCCGCACAGGCCAGGCCAATGCCATCGGCGAGTTCCCGTCGGCCGGCGATCGCGAGTTCACCCCTCCAACCAGCGGCCCCGAAAACGACTGGGTCCTGGTCCTTGACGATGCCTCGAAGGACTTCCCCCCGCCCGGGCAGGCAGGGGACCGGGCTTACACGGGGGCGGACGCTGGCGCTGTAGCCGCGCCCTTCAAGGCGATCCCGGTGGGCGTGCGTCCCGAAAGCGTCACCCGAGGCTTTGGCGGGCATTATTATGTGACTGTCATGGGCGGGCAGGAGCCCGGTGACGGCGGCGTGCATGTCATCAAGGGCGGCCAGGTCGAGCGGTTCGCCGGCGGCATGGATGAGCCCAAAGGGATTGCTTTCGTGGGCGGGTTCCTCGTCACCACGGACCTCAAGCGTGTCTGGAAAATCGATCCATCAGGGACCAAGACAGTCCTGGCCGAAGAAAAGGACTTTCCCATGCCGATCCGCTATCTGAACGACACCGCCACCGCTCCGAATGGGCGCGGCGTGTTCGTCGCGGACATGGGTGCGCGAGACAAGATCAACGGGCCGGACGGTCTGTGGCCGGTTGACAGCCCCGAGGCGAGATCGTTGCCCCGTGTCGGCCGCATCTTCTCGATCGGCCTGGACGGGCGCGTGCGCCTGGCGGTGGACGCTGCGCCGGAAATGCCTTGCCCGAACGGCGTGTGCGCCCCCGCCCGGAACCGCCTCCTGATCGCCGAGTTCTTTTTGGGGAACATCCTCGAGGCGAGGAAGGGCAGGCTGACGACTTTGAACACCGGCTTCCGCGGCGCCGACGGCATCGAATGCGCAAGCACGGGGGAGATCTTCCTTTCGAGCTGGACGCAAGGCAAGGTGTGGAAACTCGATGCGGGCGGCCGGAATCCGAAGGTCCTGATCGAAGGCCTCCAGTCGGCTGCGGATTTCTATCTCGACGAGCCGGCCCGGCGCCTGCTCGTTCCCGATATGAAGGCGGGCGCTGTTCTGTTTGTTCCCTGGGACTGAACGCCAACGATTTGAATCCCGACCCTCCATGGGGACAGGAAGGGAGAAAGACCCTCAACTGACGGGGGAACGAGTTGGCCCGCGCGTGATAGTAGCGATTTGATTTTCAGGACTCGAAAACATCATGAACACATCAGCATGCTTTGTCGCTGGGGTGGTCTTGCTCGCGGGCGCCCTGATGGATGCGGACGCAGCCGCCCCGATCCAGTGGGAGCGGCGTGTCCTCACGGACAAATACTACTGCGATGGCATCCAGCGCGGCGATTTCAACCGGGACGGGCAGATGGACGTTGTGGCCGGGCCCTTTTGGTATGAAGGCCCGACGTTCCAGGCCGCGCACGAGATCTACCCGCCCAAGGAGTTCCCCAAGCCGCCGTCTCCCACCGACAGCCTTTACTCGTTCGTTCATGACTTCAGCGGCGACGGCTGGCCGGACGTGCTGGTGATCGGCCGCGTGTTGTTTCACCAGGCGTTCTGGTACGAAAACCCCCGAGGCCAGACGGGGCACTGGAAAAAGCATTTCGTCCACGAGCGCGTCCAGGCCGAGTCGCCGGCGTTCGCCGACATCGATCAGGATGGCCGGCCGGAGATCGTCTGCATCTGGCAGAATCAATGGGGCCTGTTGAAACCCGATCCCAAGGGACCGGCTGAGCCCTGGGCGTTTCACCGCGTCACCCGCGAGACCAACTGGCACCATTATTATCACGGGACCGGCGTGGGCGACGTGAACAGCGATGGCCGGCCCGACCTCCTGCTGAACGACGGCTGGTGGGAGCGGCCTCCGGCGGGATCGGGCCAGACCGAATGGATCGCACACCGGTTCAAGTTCGCCGCCAAGGGCGGGGCGCAGATGTTCGCCTATGACGTGGATGGGGACGGCGACAATGACATCATCACCAGCCTCGATGCGCACGGTTGGGGGCTCGCCTGGTTCGAGCAGGTCAGGGAAGGCGGGGCCGCCGCCTTCCGCGAGCACAAGATCATGGGCGATCGGTCCGAGGAATCCAGGTTCGGCGCCGCCTTTTCGCAGCCGCACGCGCTCGATCTCGCCGACCTGGACGGCGACGGCCTCCAAGACATCGTCGTCGGCAAACGGGTGTGGGCGCACGGCCCCAAAGGCGATGTCGAGCCCGATGGCGCCCCGGTCATCTACTGGTTTCGGCTCACGCGAGGCGCAGGCGGACAGGCAAGCTACGTGCCGCACCTGGTGGATGATCAATCCGGCGCGGGCTGCCAGGTGGTGGCCGCCGATGTCACCGGCGACGGGCGCCCCGATATCCTCACGGTGTCCAAACTCGGCGCCTTTGTCCTCGTGAACGGCATGCCGGCCGCATCGGCGGAGCCGGCAATGGAGAAGCGGATCGTGTTCGGGCCCGAGATGGCCGGCCAGTGGTCGGCCGCCGAATCGACTGTCGACGCCTCGCCCCGCCAGGGATGGGCAAGCCACCCCATGCTGCACTGGCATATCGCGGTGGACCATTTCGGCGGAGAGGCCAACTATCCCGTCGGCTGGCCGCGCATCAGCTGCGCGCTGCGCGATCCGGCTTCGCGGGACTGGTCGGCCTGGGATTATCTGCAGCTATCGATCTATGCCGGCACCTCGCGCGACGCCTTGCCGCGCGAGCCGGTTGGCCTGGCCATTTACGCACCCGACAAAAACAGCGCCTATCAGCGCATTCTCCACGAGCTCAAGAAGGACGCCTGGACCCGCATCCGCATCCCCATTGCTGAGCTGCCTCGTGCCCAGGACGTTCGCCTCATGCAGTTTCACATCGCGGATTCCCATTACCGGCACCAGGACCAACTTGATCTCTATTTCGAGGAGATCGCTCTGGTGCGATACGCTCAGCCGGCATTCCTTGGGTTTGGCCCGGAAAGCCGGGTGATGTTTGCCGACACCGCTCATGTGCCTGTGCGGTTTCGATTGGCGGGCATCGCGCCGGGGGAGACGTTGGAGGTCGCGTTCGAGCTGCGCCAGGGCGGGAGGACCGCGGTTCGGACGACTGCGCGCTTGGCGCGGGGGCTGCAGCGGATCGTGCTCGATCTGCGCGGGGCGCAGCTTTCGGCTGGGGATTGCGAGCTGTCTGCCGGGATCGCGGGGGGGGCGGCGCGCGCCACGGCCCCGCTGCGCCTGGCGCCATCGCCGTGGCAATGAAAGGAATTATGATCAGGAACCGGCTTGTCTTCACCATGCTCGCGATGATCGCGCCCATGGCTGCGGCCTCGCCGCATCTCTTCGACATGGGCGCCACACGGTCGGCGGTGGCGGACGGCTTCGAGCGCGTGACGCCCGAGCAGCTCTTCGCGATGTCTTCCGGCCATGGCTGGCAGGCCCGGGACGGCCTGCGGGCCCAGGCCCGCGCTTACACGGCTCTGGTCGAGAATCGCAGCCGAGGAAGAGAGGAGCCGCCCCCCATCTGGACCCATCCGATCACGGAGGATTGCATCCTCGGCGGCGTCGAAAATGCGTTCCTGATCCAGGCGCCGCCTGGGGCCTATGAAGTCTACGTGATGTGCGGCACGAGCGAGGCCATGCGCAGCCAATTCTTCGACTTTGACGTCCAGGTGGGCGCCGACAGCCGGCGGGTTCAGTTCGAGGGCGGCTACCAGTTCCGGGCGCTACGGTTCCGCGCGCAGATCGGCAGCGAACCGCTCGCTCTCCGGTTCAAGCCCCGCAGCCAGTGGGTGGTGAACGCCGTTCTGGCCTGGACAGCCCCCGATGCCGCGCACGTGGAGAAGGATATTATTGCTCCGCTGGAGGAGTGGGTCTTTCGAATGCCGCCCGACGAATGGGCCAAGTGGAAGGCGGATCCGGAGCCCGAGCCCGGCATCCTGCCGCCCGTGAGCGCCGCCGATCGGGAGCGAAGGTTCGTGGCATACTCGAGGCACTATCTCGAGTGCATCTATCCGCACACCGCGCCTCGAGGCGAGGAGCTGGACCCGGCGCTGCGGCTTTTCGCGACGCCCGGCGAGCTCGAACCGATGACGTTTGCGATCCACCCTTTGCGAGACCTGAAGGGGGCTCGAGTTCGGATGGGCGCCCTGGGCCCTGTGCCGCCGGAGCAGATCGACATCCGCCGCGTCCGATTCGTCAAGGCGCGGCCCAACTACACGGTTCAATACCGGTATCGGATCGTGCCCGATATGCTCGAGCGATTCGACTCGATCGATCTCGAGTCGGGCGAGAACGCGCGGTTCTGGCTCACGGTGCGAGTGCCCGATGACGCCGCGCCCGGCCTTTATCGGGGGGCCGTCACTTTCGAATGCTCGGGCGGCCAGGTCGAGCTGCCGGTCGCGCTGCGCGTCCTGCCCTTCCGATTGCGCGAGGATCCGAACAAGATCTTCGGCATTTACTATCGGCATCCGTACGACCTGATGGCGGGCGCGACCGATGAGGTCTCGCGCGAGCATTTCCGGCGCCGGGCGGAATGGGAGCATGCGGACATGGTGGCCCACGGGACGCGGAACATCGTGTTGTCCTGCGGCGGAGGCGCGGCCGATAGCGAGGGCAAGTTCCGGTTCAACTGGGATCTGCTCGCGGACAAGCTTGCCCTCTGGAAGCGGTTCGGGTTCCGCGGCCCGATCGTCATGGGCATCGGCACGGACGCCGTCTACGCGAAACACATGAAAGAGCGTTACGGGAGCCACCTGCGCGGCGTCCAGGTCCCGCCGGAAGCATTCTGCCTCGAGATCACCGCGATGGTGAAGGCCATCGAGGCCGAGCGCCGACGGCGCGGCTGGCCCGAGTTTCTTTACTATCCGGTGGACGAGCCGAGCACTGAGGCGGCGGCGGTCCAGTTCATGGTAAAAGTCCTCCAGGCGTGCAAGGCCGCCGGCGTCCGCACTTATGTCACCGCCGATCCCACGCACGACCAGTTCGATCCCATGCGGCCTTATGTGGATGTCTGGTGCACGCAACCATTCGCCCCGGACCGCGAAACCGTGCTGGCCGACATGAAGGCGCGCCCGGTCGAATACTGGTGCTACCCGAACCACGTCAACGGCGAGAACGATCACACGCCAGTGGCCGGCGCGCGGATGACCTATGGGTTCGGCTTTTGGCGCTCCGGATTTCGGACGTTGATCCCGTGGATTTACTCGTCGAGCAGCGGCGATCCGTTCAACTACCTCGACGGCTCGGCGATGGATTTCTTCAACCGCCACGAGCCGGACGGCAGGCCCATGCCCGTGGCGATGTGGGAGGCCTATCGGGAGGGCTACGACGATTACCGCTACGTCTATACGCTCGAGCAGATGATCGCCGAGGCCAGGCAAAACGGCAGCCCGGCGGCCGTGAAGGCGGCCAGCCAGGCCGAACGTGAATTGCAGTCGATCTGGAATGCCATCCGCGTGCAGCCAAAATACAAGCATGACGATCTGTGGTCGCCCGCGGAGTTCGACGCCTGCCGCTGGCTGGTGGCCCTTCAGATCATGGAGCTGCGCAAGGCGGGCCAACAACCGTAGCTGCCGTAAGGAGGCGGTAGCTGTTGGCCCAAAGCCGATATCCGCCTGACCTTGGCGTCTACTCCTGAGGTTGAACCATCAACAGCCGCGCGCGGGCAGGGCCAAGGGCCAGGTTCAGGACAGGATTGCTCTCGGACATCGTCCCCAGGCGCTCGCCGGTGTCCAGGTCGATGACCTGGCTGGCTCTCTTCACCGGCAGGCGCAACTGGATCATCCCGGGCTGGGCCAAATCGTAATCGGCCGCCAGCACCACCATGCGGCCCCCGTGGCGCATCCCCGATATCCGGATCTTGGGGGCCGCTTCCGCGCCCTCGAGCAGCTCGCCGTCCACGATGACGTCTTCGACGGGCGCAATGTTCCGAATCGCGCGCGCAAATGCGGCCAGCGTTTCCGTGTCCCATACGCGCCCGCTCCAGAAATAGACGCCCCGGGCGCCATTGACGAAACACTCGAGCAGGGCGAGGCGGAACGCTTCGCCCGGAAATGTGCCGGCGTCGCCGGGTGTGATCCAGGGCAGCACGTCGCTTCGAGGCATCTTCATCCGGTCCCGGCGGACCTCGTCGCCGACGAGCGCGAGGTGATACGGTTCGAGCGGGGTGTAGGTGGACACTTGGGAGGAGTGCATGTGACCGGGATAGAGCCGGTCGAAAGGCCAGAACGACTGATAGCTCGAGCCAGGCCGGAAGTCGTATCCGCCCATGTCGGGCATCGGCAGCCCCGATCTCTCCATTGCCTGGCGCACGGACTCGCTCAGGCGCTTCCAGATTTCGTATCCTTTTTCCTGCTGCCATGCCGACAGGTCCTTGTGGCCGCTGGCCCGGAAGTCGGCCTGGCAGCGGGTGCATTTGGCCGAATCAGCGGGTCCGCGCCAGCCCCACAGCTCGATGTCGCAGGTCAGATAGCTTGCGCGCGCCCTGGCCGTCTCGGCGGCCAGGCGCCGCGCCTCCGCCTCGAAGTGCGGTCCGCGATAGCTGGGACAGAGCGCCGTCCCCACCGAGCCGTCGGCGAACTGGCAGTAGATGGTCCGATCCCGCTTATGCTGGGCCAGCATGTGATGCAGCGGCGAGTCCACGTTCACGATCTGGAATCCTCGCCGGCGGCATTCATCCAGAAAGCTCTGGACCTTGAGATCGCTGAAGTCGGTCCAGCGGGCGAAGAGCGGAACGGTAGTGAAGCCAATGGCCTCGAAGGCATCGAGGGCGTTGGGCCAGCTCATGGCGGCGCCCAGCGAGTGCCAGCCCAAGCCCAGCATCAGCCGCTTCGGCCGCACCGGACATTGGGGGATCTCGACGGCCTCGACATCGATGGAGCATTTCGGGGTGGCGCCATTCGTCCACCACGTCAGGTATTGGATCTTGCCGCGCTGGCCGGCTTGCCAGTCGCCAGAGAAATAGAGGGTGCCAGCGGCCTTCTGGCTGGTCATGCCTTTGATGTTGAACGTGCAGCGAGTCATGTTGCCCACGCGCGTTTTGATGGCCGCGCCTGCCTGCGCGTTGCCAAACCCTCCCGAGATCAGGTCCATGCCTTCGGGCAAGTCCAACACAACCTCGAACGGTTGTCGTTCGAGCCCAGGAGCAACGAGAACGCCGACTGGATTTCCGGTCACGATGTTCCGCGAGAACATGAGGGTGGGCTTATGCCAATAGATGCTGATCCCGGCGCGCGCGAAGGGCGCCGGCATGCCCAGGACATCAGGCTTCTTCGCCAGGCTTGCGCGGCCGCGCGTAACCACCAGCTCGTCCGACACGTTCAGCGCCGTGCCGTAAAACGAGAGCCCGAGATACCGGGCTTGCACATTCGCGTCGGCGAACACCAGGGGGTGGACCCAGCCCTTGCCCTGATCCTGCGGCAGGCCGAATTTCGCGCGATCGTCTGGAGCCCATTTCGAGTAGGAAGCGATTTTGAAAAACGACTCGCCATCGAGGCTGGCGAGGAGATCGACCCAGCCGGGGAAGGCCACGCCCGCCTGGGGCGATCCGCCTTGAAAGCGGATGGACACCTCGCCGACGAATTCGGTTTTGCCGAGGTCCACGCTGAGCTGCGCGAGCCCGGGGTAAGACCAGCCCACACAGGCGGAGTCAAACCAGAGCTGGTTGTCCATGCGGGCGCTGAGCTTGCCGTCGGTCAGATCCGTGGCATCGGTGTCGCCTTTGGCTGTGAGGCCATAGCTGGGCGCGGGAGTGAAAGCGACGGGTTTGCCCAGAGCAAGGTTATCGGCAGCGCTGGCTGAAAAGCAGCCAATCTGGAGGCAGATGGCTGCCCGCCACAGCGGCAGCCAACAAGCAGTCTGTTTCTTCATGGAAAACGATCCGCGGGCACCCGCGACTTGTCCGTCCGTCTGATTCATGGACAAGCCATTTTCACCCTGGGATCAACGGTTGGCAAGGTCCAGGAAAGAGTGGCCATGGAAGGGACAAAGCCTCATGATCGACAGCGTGCCATGACTCGATCAGCCCCAGACTCCGGAGCGACAGCCTACTTGAAGTTTCTGCGTCGATTCCTTGCCGCCTGGCTCCTGTTGGCCGGCGTGCTCGCGCTCCCAGCGGAGACCCACCGCATTCCGAGCCGGCTCCGGATCGGCGTTATCCAGATGGCCTTGGGCCGGACCATCGCCGAGAACTGCGATCGAATTGCAGCCGGGATTTCGAACGCCGCGGCGCGGGGAGCGCGGGTGGCGGTGTTCCCGGAGGGCGCATTGCGCGGCCTGGATGGAGATCAGCCCGCTCGAGTTGAGAAAGCCGTTGCGGAGATCGGACAGGCGGCAACCCGGGCGCAGATCTACGTGCTGTTCGGCGGGTCCTCCTACTCGGCGCGGGCGAGAAGAGATGTCAACTGGATGCGGGTCATCGATCCCAGCGGCCGCGAGGTCTTCCGCTACGAAAAGCTTTACGACAACCATCGCGCTCCGATGCCGGGCGTGTTCTTCCTCGATGGGATCCCGTGCAATGCGATGATCTGCGCCGATCGCTGGCTGCGCGGTGTGGAGGAGATCCCCATCCAGCAAGGGGCGCAACTGAGTTTCGAGCTGTCCTGCAACTTCGCCAGCGAATGGGTCCAGCCGTTCGGATGGTACTGGTATGTCCCGCGGGCGCTGCGCAACAACGTCTGGGTGATTTTCGCCAACACGGGCAATCGGGTCGCGGGCGCGCCCGACGATCCATCCGCCCCCCGTGAGCTGCGCCATGGACATAGCGTTGTGATCGCTCCGGACGGCCGGGTGGTTGCCGCGGCGAATGACGATGCGGAGACCATCGTGATTGCCGATCTCGAGATTGGCCAGGCGACGCGAGCCACAGCGCTGGCTCGGGCAACGCATCCGGTTCTTCGGCCATTCTGGGAGACCGGCCTCAAGATCCAAAGCGGACAGCGAGTCCAAACCCCGGCGCTGACACCGCTGACTTCGGTCGAAACCAATATCACGCTCGCGGTCGCGCAGGTTGCGGGAGACCTGGCTGCGATGGAGGCGATGATCCAGGAAGGCGGGGCCCAGGGGGCGGACCTGATCGCGTTCCCGGCGCTGGCGATTGCCGAGACGGCCCTCGAGCGGCTCCAGGCTGCCGCGTGTGCGAGCCGCGTTACCCTGGTCGCCGGCATGGAACATCGAGTCGCCGGCCGGCGTCGGAGCTCGGCGTTCGTCATCGGTCCCGATGGGTCGCTGCTGACCCGGTACGATCAACTGTGGGCGGCGAGCCCGTTCGAGGCAGGCCGGAATCCGGGCGCGATGTGGTTTCGCGTCAAAGGCGTGCCCGCGGTCGTCACGATCGGCCAGGACGCGCTCTGGACCGAGCTTGCGGAGCTGGCGGCCGTGGCCGGCGCGCAAATCCATGTCCATCTCGATCACGATGCCGTGGACAATCCGGAGGCCGCCTTGCGCCGCCTCCAGGTGGCGTCCAACCTGGCTTCCTTCCGCACATTCACGGCGGTGGCGAACGTCGTTGGCAGCGCGATCTGGGATGATTTGCGGGACGCCGACGAGCGGCGCGCCGAGGTGCGCGGCCTGGCTCGGCCGGATACCGAACCGGTGGAAGTGTATTCGCCGTTTTCGGCCAATCTGGTGCTTCGGGCGGGCGCGAATCCGGGGCTCATCCTCGCTACGCGCCGCGTCCGCTCGATCAACTCTTATCATCCCACCCGCACTTCGAACATGAATCCGCAAATGGATCCGTGGTATCGTCTCGGAGCGTCCATCATTTCAGGAGAACTATGAAAGCGATCCCGTTGATTCTCGCATGTCTGTTCTGCGCGGCTGCGCTCGATGCCGCCTCGCCGCCGCCCAAACCCAACATCATCGTCATTCTGGCCGACGACCTCGGCTATGGCGATCTGGGATGCTATGGGCATCCCACGATTCGGACGCCGCATCTGGACCGCATGGCCGCGGAGGGCATGCGGTTCACGGACTTCTACTCGGCCGCGGAGGTCTGCACGCCCAGCCGCGCCGCCCTGCTGACGGGCCGCTACCCGATCCGCAGCGGCATGGCGCACAATCAGTTCCGCGTGCTGCGAACCCGTTCGACGGGCCACCTGCCCGCCGAGGAGATCACACTTCCAGAACTTCTTCGCCCTGCCGGCTACACGACCGGGATGGTCGGCAAATGGCACCTGGGCGTCTGGTATTTCAATCCCGACGGCCACCCTCGCCGGCATGGGTTCGACATGTTCCTGGGCGTGCCGCATTCCAACGACATGGATCCGACCGCTGGCGCGCCGAAAGGGGCTTCGGGGCGCCCGGATCCGAACCCTGCCTGGTGGAGCGTGCCGCTCTACCGGAACGAGGAGCTTGCCGCTCGGCCCGCCGATCAGACGCAATTGACCCGCCTCTACACCGAGGAGGCATTGAAGTTCATCCGGGATCACAAGCGCCAGCCGTTCTTTCTGTATTTTGCCCACACGTTTCCGCATGTGCCGCTGTTTGCGTCGGCCCAGTTCCGAGGCTCGAGCCGGCGCGGCCTCTATGGCGACGTGGTCGAGGAGATCGACTCGAGCGTCGGCCAGATTCTGGAGACGCTGCGCCGCGAAGGGCTGGCGGGGAACACCCTGGTATTCTTTACCAGCGACAACGGCCCCTGGCTCATCATGAACCAGCAGGGCGGCTCGGCGGGCCTGTTGCGCGAAGGCAAAGGCAGCACCTGGGAGGGCGGCTTGCGCGTTCCCGCGATCGCGTGGTGGCCGGGACGCATCAAGGCTGGCGTGGTCAACACGAACCTGATGAGCATGCTCGACCTCTTTCCCACGGCGGTCAAACTGGCCGGCGCCGAGCTCCCGCGCGGGCGGATCATCGACGGGTGTGATCAGAGCGCCGCGCTCCTTGACAGCGCTCGAAGCCCGCGCCGATCGATGTTCTACTATCGCGGGACACGCCTCTACGCGGTGCGAAAGGACCAGTGGAAGCTCCATCTGCTCACGCAAAAAGGATACGGCCAGTCCCAGCCGGACGCCCATGAGCCGCCGTTGCTGTTCGACCTGAACGCCGATCCCGGCGAGCATTTCAATCTCTCGACCAATCACCCGGCGGTCGTGGCCAGCCTGCTCGAGGAAATCGAGGCTCACCGCGCGACGATTGTCCCTGTGCCATCGCAGCTCGAATCCCTGCGCCAAGACAATGGGGTCGCATCTAAATAATCGACAAATGGACTCCAAGACAAGAATGCAGAAGTAGTTCGTGGCGGGTGGCCTTTCAGATTGACAATCACCAGCGAATCGAGTAATGGCTGGTCATTGTTAGCCGACATGGACTGGAGGCGGTGGCGTTTTCAGGCCGCGGACAGTTGCCAACCATAATAATTGTCATGGCCTCAAGCACTCGATCCCTCGTGTCGTTTGCCCTGAACCCGACTTTCGTTGGGCTTTTGTTCGCGTTAACCCTTGCGTCTTGGTGCCACGCCGCCACGACGGTTGATGAGACGGCCTTCGACGGTTTCCTGCCAGGCCAGGCGCAGCTCGACCCGGCGTCCAATCCTCCCGGCGCGCGCATCGACGACGATTTCGATGGGGACGACATCCGCCCCACGGGGGAAGCAGGCATCAGCGCCTGGCCCATGCGCCAGCGCGATGCCGCCAATACCGGGAGAGGCGACTTTGCCGTGCCTGCGTCGCGGCTTGATACGAACTTCTTCCGCGTCATCCGGTGGCAGAAACCTTCGCCGGATTCGCCTAACCAGGGAAACCTCGGTGCAAGCTCGATGGTGTTTTACGATGGGGCCGGACCGGGCGGTTCGGACCTGGTGGCGGCGGGCTACCATTGGCCCAAAGGCGTGCAAGGCATGGACCGGCACACCGGGGCGCTTTTTTGGCAGGGCAACACGGACGGCGGCGAGTCCATCGCGGATAACACGCCTGCATTCTCACCGAGCGGGGCCACAATCTACGTTGTGAACGATGACACGCCGGGCCCGATGATGGCATTTGCGGCGGCCAGCGGCCCATCCTTCTTCTGGCACAACGGCGGGGACCTCGATCCCTTCCAGCTCAGCGGCCTTTCGCCCAAGGTCGCACCGGACGGCCGCCTGTTCTCAGCGTTCTGGGATGACCGGCCTTACGGCGGAACGGACAGCGGCATGGAGATCACGGTATCCTGGGCAGCAGCGACGCCCTCGTGCTCGTGCCATGGCGGACCCGCGCTCTGGCAGGGGCCCGACGGCTTAATCGTGGTCAGCGGCGGCCGCTGTGGCATGGTCAAGGCCTGGCATGGCGACACGGGCGACGAACTCTGGAGCGTGGATCTCCCCGGCCAAACCGATGCGGATCCGACGATCGACCCGGCCAGCGGGAACATTTACTTGCCCGTTGGGTTTGACAGCGTTTGGATCGCGGGCCTCGATCGCAATGGAAATCCCCTGTGGACGGATTGGGCGATGCCGGTGTTCGATTGGGAAGACGGGTTCAACCACCGCCAGCGGGCCCAGAGCGCCGGGTGCCTGTCCGCCGATGGTCTTACCTACTACTTCCAAACGGTCAGTGAGGAGGGCGATGGCCGGCTCTATGCGATCCGGACCGCGGACGGTTCGGTCAAATGGTCGGTCGAGACCGCCAGCCGGGGCTGGGAGGGGGTCAGTTCTTCTCCCATTGTCACGGCCAACGGCGTGGTCGTTGTCGGCAATAACGATGGAGGCGTTTATTTCGCAATCCGGGATGCTGGCGCCCATGGCGAGGTCTTGGCCATGCTCCCTCTGGCCGATGGCGGTGTGGCCCGATCCAGCGCCACGCTCGCGCCCGATGGACTCCTCTATTTGCCCGCGCGCCTGAAATGGACCGCCAGCAACGGCGACAATGACCCGCCCACCCAAGCCGCCGCGAATCTCTTCACAGCGTTCGATCTGAATTCGCAATCGGCTCCCGATCTCATTCCCTGGCGCCAAATTGCGTTGCCCGAGACCGGGCCCCGAGACCGTCACACCGCTTTGGGCAGCGACGGCTCGAGCGTCTTCTTCACGCGGGCGGCCCAGGCCAACGCGCCTTTCTACCGCATCGCGAAGGGCTCGTCCAACAGCGTGGACTGGCAGGCGGCTGCCTCTCTCCCGCTGCCCAGCGGCCTGGACATCAACGGCGGGGCAGGCGATCTGGCGTTTCTCGACGGCGCGCTGTGGACGCTGGCCCTCCGCGACTCGAGCTCGGGCGCTCGGTGCATCTATCGCTACGACCTCGGCTCAGATTCCTGGACCAAAGGCAGTGCGACTATTGGCGACGGCCCCAATGCCGCGTGCGCGCCCTTGGCCGCCGACCGCATCCTGGGCGGATGGATTGGCTGGGATATGCTGTACAATTTCACCGCCTGGTCATCGGGCGCCAGCACGCAGGCGGGCTCGGTGCCTGGCGGCGCCGCCCACCCGTGGGATTCTTGCATGGGAGGCGGTTATGCTTACTTCTTGAAACATCGCGGCTCGCCTCACACGAATGGAGTGTTAGTCCGTCTCAACCAGACAGGTGCGCTCCAGATGAACGAGATCGCCGGCCTGCCCTTCAATCCCGGCATGGGCTGCGCCATCGAGTTTCTCCCGGGACAATTCTTCCGGGATGGACACGACCGGCTCTGGGTTCTTCGAGGCGGTCTGGGATCGGGCGAAGGCGACGGCGGCGGCTGGATTCAGGATGCCACCGCCGAAAACGTGGCCGTGTATGACCTGGCAACGGCCGTGTGGACCGCCGGCTCGACTGGATTTGCCGTGGACGACGGCTCTGAAGCCTGTCTGGCCGGAGACACGCTCTACGTGCTGGCGGCCAACGGTGAAACCAATCCTCTGCGTTTCGTGCCGTTGAACGATCCCGATGCGCCGGCAAGCCGATGGCTCACCATTCAATCCGCCTACGGCATGCCGTCTCCCGCGGCCGGCGAGCACGAGCACCTGATCGGCCAGAAGATCACCTGCACGGCGCCGGCGACCGTCGAGGTCGGCGGAATCATCTATCGCTGCACGGGCTGGCAAGGGACGGGCAGCGTCGGGCAGGGCGCCGGCACCAGCGTCACCGTCACGCTCGAGGAGGATTCCCAGCTCGTTTGGCTTTGGGCAACGACCGACTGCTCGCTGACCGTCACGCAACAAGGCTCCGGTTTCACGGACATCGCATCGGCATCGTTCGCCCTCGGCACGGTCAAGACCGTGACCGCCTATGCCGCTCCAGAGTGGCAATTCAGCGGCTGGTCGGGCGACACGAACGGGTGCTCGATCTACGACAATACCATCACCGTCCCGATGAGTCAGTCGCGCCAGCTCATCGCGCGGTTTGTCCGCCAGAACCCCGTCGCGGACGCGGCGCGGTTTGTCTCGCCCGGCGGCAGCCATACGCTCCCGTTCAACACCTGGCTCTCGGCGGCAACCAACATCCAAGCGGCGATCGATGCGGCCTCCGCCGGCGAGACCATCGTTGTTGCCGATGGCGTATACCGGTTGAGCGCCGAGATCGTGGTCAACAAGGGTGTCGCTCTCAAAAGCGTCAACGGGCCCGGGCTGACCGTTCTCGATGGCTGCAGCATAACGCGTTGCCTGCGACTCAGCCACACGAACAGCCTCGTGGACGGATTCACCGTTACTGGAGGGCAAGCGACGAACATGGGCGGCGGCGTGCTGATGGATGCCGGCGGCCTTCGCCATTCCCGAATCGAGGGCAACCGTTCGCTCCTGGGCGACGGCGGCGGCATTGTTCTCACGCAAGGCTGCTGGATCGAATATTGCCACGTCCTGAACAACTCCGCCACGAATGGCAGCGGAGGCGGAATCGCCGAACGCGATAACAGCGATAACAGGCCGTGCCTGGTTCAGAACTGCGTCATTGCCGGCAACGAAG
The DNA here is from genome assembly GCA_022711435.1 of Verrucomicrobiota bacterium. Taxonomy (GTDB): domain Bacteria; phylum Verrucomicrobiota; class Verrucomicrobiia; order Limisphaerales; family UBA1319; genus JAGMXM01. The sequence goes on along the minus strand of JAKLFB010000002.1, from coordinate 79,983 downwards.
CCAAGATCGGCGGCGGCGTCGCGGTCAGCACCGGGCTCGAGCTCCGCGGTTTGTTCGTGAAGGGCAACCGGGCCTCCCAGTATGGCGGCGGTGTCTTCGCGCACATATTACAGATGGCCAACTGCACCGTGGTCGAAAACGAGGGAGGCGGCGTTTCCGTGGACTGGACGACCGGCGCCCATATCGCCAACTCGATTATCGACCGAAACCATGCGGGACTCAACACCGTGAACTTCAGCGGGGTGGATGAATTCTACTTCACCCAGACATACACCGTGCCGTTCGCCGGCGGTTTCGAAACCAGCCCCGATTACGCTGATCCCGAACACGGCGATTTCCGGTTGCGCCCGGGCTCGGCGGGGATCAACCAGGGCGCGAGTCAATCCTGGATGACCAACGCGGCCGACTTGGACGGCCATCCGCGCGTGCTCGATGGCCAGGTGGATCTCGGCGCTTGGGAATACGCGGGCGACCGGTTCCTTTGCGACCTGGCGCACACGATGCAGAGCGCTTTCCTGAACGAACCGGTCGTGCTCGAGGCCATGGTCTTTGGATTGAATACCAATGGGCTGACCTATTCCTGGGACCTGGATGATGACGGGATCTTCGAGCTGATCGGAGCCCAGCTTGGGGCCATTACCAATGCGTATCCCGCGCCTGGGACCTACGCGGTGAGCCTGATGGTGAGCAATGCGGCCGGCCAGGCCGCCAGCATCCGCCGCCCGGCCGCCGTGGAAGCCGGCCCGAGAGAGATTTTCGTTTCGCCATCCGGCGCCGCGTGGCCGCCCTACTCGAGCTGGGCCCTGGCGGCGCGCTCGATCCATGCCGCGCTCGAGGTCGCCCGAGGCGGCAGCGTCATCTGGGTCACCAACGGAGTCTACGAGCTGGCCGGCGAGCTGCGCGTGCTCCACGGCGTGACGCTCCAGAGCGTGAACGGTGCGGACAACACGTTTATCGCCGCCAGCGGCGCGAACCGCTGTTTTTGGATCGGGCACTCGAACGCGCTGGTCGCCGGCTTCACCATCACCAACGGCTACGTCCTGGGCGGCGACGGCGGCGGCGTCTATCTCGAGTCCGGCACGCTCTCGAATTGCACCGTCGCGGGCAATGAATCCGAGACACGCTCCGCGCCGCCCGCGGATGACATTGGCGGCTCGGGCGGCGGCATCTATGTCAAGAACGGCCGCGTCGCAAGCTGCCGGGTATCTCACAACACGGGCCGGAACGGCGGCGGCCTCTGCGTCGAGAATGGCTGGGTCGAGAACTGCTGGGTGTCCGACAACACCGGCATGGTCGGCGGCGTCATGATCATTCGAGGAACCGCGGACCGCTGTGTCATATGCGGAAACTACGGTTACGAGAACGGCGGCGCCGCGATCGAGCGCGGCGCGCTGCGGAACTCATTGATCGTCGAGAATATCACCCCTGAGCCGGATTCGTGGGGGGGATTTGACTTGTTCTCGGCTGCGGGCGCGAGCATGCGGTACAACGACGCGCTTCTGGAGAACTGCACCATCGCCGGCAACCTGATGATTCCCTACACGGGTCCATGGGGAGTGGGGGAGGGTCTCCAGGCGCTCCTGGTCTTCCAGGGATTGGCCCGCAACACCATCGTTGCCAGCAACGACTGCACCTGGCAGGCCTTGGCGGTGTATGGCACGAATCTGTTTGTCTGCTCGTCGGATCCCATCGCCGGCCCCGGCAATTTCCAGGCCGACCCGCGCTTCATCAACCTGGCGGGCGGCGATTACCGCCTGCGCGGCGATTCCCCATGCATCAATGCGGGCACGAACTTCGCCTGGATGACTGGCGCGTTGGATCTGGCCGGCCAGCCGCGCGTTTCCCAATACTGGGCCGACCTCGGCGCCTACGAATACGATCCGGGCCAAATCGTGCTGACGTGGACCGGTCCGCCGGATCCCTATTTCCACGGCACGGAACTTCTGGCCTGGGACACCGTCACCGGGCGCACGCAAGCCATGACGGTTGCCCTGCAGGCATCGAAGCTGGGCGCCACACGTATCGTGGGCTCGGGGCTCGAACGGACCGGCGCGCTCGATTGGGACACCACGCTGGTCGAGGACGGCCGATACGAACTCCGCGCGGTGCTTCGCGACGAGGCCGGCGGCCTGCTGGCTGAAACCTCGCGCGACATCCTGATCCAGAATGCCTTGCTCGGTCATGCTGGAACCGTCGGCGGCTCCGAAACGTGGTCCAACGACATCGTCCATTTGATCGAAGGAACGCTCACCGTGGCGGCGGGTCAGACGCTGGCGATCCTGCCCGGCGCCATCGTCAAGTGCGTTCCCGGCGCCCGGATCATCCTGGAAAACGGCGCGCGCCTGCAGGCGGAGGGAACCCCCGACGCCCCCATCGTCTTCACTTCCTGGGCCGACGACGCTGCGGGAGGCGACTCGAACTGCGACGGGAGTCAAAGCCTGCCGCAGCCGGGCGATTGGCTCGGATTCGAACCGAGAGGCGGGGCGATCCTGGCGCTCAACCCGCATGTCGAGACCCGCTATCTGCTGGTCCGGCACGCGGGCGAATTGGCCGCGAATGAAACCTGGACCGGTCAGTCAGTCCATTGGATCACCGATGACCTTACAGTGCCCGCAGGTGTCACCCTAGCGATCAACCCCGGTGCGGTCGTGAAGTTCGATCCTCTCAAGAGCATCACTGTCGAGCCCGGCGCCAGCCTCCGATCCGAAGGCACGCGGGCGCGTCCGGTCATCTTCACCTCGATCAAGGACGATGCGGTTTCCGGAGACACCAGCGGCGACGGGGATGCGAGCGCGGCGGCGCCCGGGGATTGGGGGGGCCTCCGGCTCGACGGAGCCGCCTATCTCCAGCACACGATCCTGCGTTTCGGCGCGGGCGGCGATCTGGAGGACATGCCCGCCATGGTCAAGGTCGCGGCGGGCCAGGCCGATGTGGTCATGCTCGACTGCCGCCTCGAGCAGGCGTTGCTGGATGCCGTCTCCACCTGGGGCGGCAGCATGCGCATGACGAACTGCGTCCTCGCCAGCAACGGCCGCGGCATTCTCGTCCGCGAGAACAGTTCGGCCCTGCTGGTGAACTGCACGCTGTATCAGCACAACTGGGGTGTGGTTGCCCACGGCGGTATCTCGCGAGTCGTCAACTCGATCATTGGCTACAGCGCCGAGTATGGCGTGTTCGGCATGCCTACCGAGTTCGCCTACAATAACGTCTGGAGCCCGACCAGCGGGGGCTACCAGGCTGGCGTCAATGGCAATCTCTCCGTCGATCCCCGGTTCCGCAATCCCGATACGGGCAATTTCCAGCTGGCATATCTCAGCCCCATGATCGATGCGGCCGACTCGAGCCGGGCGCACGCCGCCGATCTCATGGAGGCTCCCCGCTATGACGATCCGCGCACCGCCAACACCGGCCTTGCGGGCACGGGCGGCGCAATGGCCGACCTGGGCGCATTCGAGTTCGTCGAAGGAGCGGAATCGGATCTGGACCTGGCCGCCCAGAACGTCGCCGGCCCAAGCTCGGCCACCGCGGGCGACACGGCGACCGTGACCTGGCAAATCCTGAACCAGGGCGGGGGGGTGGTCTCGGGCCAGTGGCACGATCAAATCCTCCTGGTTCCGGATAGCCGGGATGGGTGGAGCCAATCTCTGGTGGTGGCCGAGGTCCTGTCGAGCGCCACTCTTGGCCCGGGCGCGGCGGCCGGCTTCAGCGCGGCGGTGCGCGTGCCCGGTGGCACCGAAGGAAACTGGCGATGGCAGGTCAAGGCCAATTCTCAAGGGGAGGTGTTTGAAGGATTGCATTGGAACAACAATCTGAGCGATCTCTCCTCGCCCATGGTTCTTGCGGTGCCAGCGCTGCCCGTGAACACCACCCTTTTGGGAATGCTTCTCGGCCAGAACCAGCCAGCGTGGTACAAGATCAGCGACTCGACCGGGCTCGATGCCCTGATCGTCCTCGACAGCAGCTCGATGCAAGGTCGAGTCCGGCTTTATGCCGGCCGGGGACGCATGCCCAGCGAACAGTATTTCGATCGGCGCAGCGACGCTTTGAACTCGCCGGATGCGACGCTTTCTCTGCCCGGATTGGCGGACGCCGAGCCCATCTACCTGATGGCCATGCCCGAGTCGCTGCCCTACGCGCCGGCGGCCTTCCAGATCTCGGCGCAAGCCATGCCGTTCGGGCTGGCCGCCGTTTCGCCTGTGGTCGTGGGGAACCAGGGCGCCTCGACTCTGACCATCGATGGATACGGCTTCACCACGAACACGCAGGCCCGGCTCCGCCCTGTCACCGCCGGACCGGAACTCGCCGCCACCCGGTGGATCCTGGCCGATTCCACCCGGGGATACGCCACGTTCGACCTGAGCGGCGCGGCCGCTGTCTTCCACGATCTGCGGCTCGAGGAAGGCGTCCGCGAGGCCGTTCAAAGCAATAGCGTCCTGGTCGTCGTGGCCGCATCCGGCGAGACCAGTAAAGGCGAATTCCGCGCCCGATTGAGCGCGCCCTCCGCTGTGCGCGCCGGCCGTGTCTTCCGCGGGTTCGTCCATTATGAGAACACCGGCACGAGCGACATGCCGGCGCCGCTGCTGATTCTGGAGGCCGATGCCAACACCACGCTCTTTCCGGTTGGCATGCCGGGCGAATCGGCGCGCCGGCTGCATTTCCTTGCTGGCGCCCAAGGCCGGCCGCAGCCGTCCATCTTGAGCCCCGGCGCGCAATATACGTTCGCTTTCCAGGGGATCTCGCACCGGAACGAGACGATCTCGATCAAGCTATATCGCCTGGGCTCGGACAGCGCCGAGCCGATGGATTACGCGATGCTGAGAACCGACATTGTTCCAGCGAATCCGCATCCGCTCTTCGATTCCGCCTATGGCCAGTTGACGGACCACATGGGAACGAACCAGGGCAGCTATGTCTCCGCCCTGGGCCAGGCCGCCGATCGGGCTGCCGGCTACGGGCAAACCGATGCCACCGAACAATCGCTCCTCACTTATGTGATCCGCGAGTCGATCGAAAAAGTGCAGGACGCTGCGGTGTCGGGAAGGGTGTTCCTGGCCGACACAAGCCATCCGCTGGGGCGCGTCCAGGTGTTCCTTGCCCCTGCGGATCCGGCGGACACCAACCTGTACGGCACGGTGTCGTGGCACGATGGCACGTTTGGCATTCGCGATGTGCCGCCCGGAACCTACTGGATTTCCGTGCGGAACCATCTTCCTGCAAGGATCGCTCGAGTCACCGTGGCCAATGCCAGCACGCCCGTGACCGGGCTGACCGTCGTCGCTGGCGAGGCCGCGGCCGAGATCGCCGGGACGATCACCGAGCAATCCAGCGGCCGGCCGGTCACCAACGCCACCCTCGTGGCGCGCGGGCCATACCGTGGCACGACCGGATTCGCCGCGACCGACACCAACGGCGCGTATCGGATCGGCGGCCTTTACTCGGGCGCATATATATTGGAGATCGACGCGCCAGGCGCGCTGCCGGAGCCCGTGGCGAACGTGGCCGTCGAATCGGGCCGGACCGCCTATCGGTCGATCGTCATCTCGCGCCAGGGTGCGGTCATCCAAGGCCAGGTCTGCAATGCCGCCGGCGCGCCGGTTGCCGATGCGCTCGTGTCCGCCGAATGGCTGGATCACACGCCGGCTTATGGCCAGTGGCGGCGCGCCCAGACCCGGTCCGCGGCGGACGGATCGTATGCGTTCGCCGCCTTGCCGCCAGGCCGGTACAGCGTCGCGGCCTCATGCGCGGCGGCCGGCGTTTCCAACGGTCATGCGGTTCAGCTCGCGGGCGTCTTCGACACCGCAAACGTCGATCCGGTGCTCCGGAACGACGTGACCTTGACCGGCGCCATCATCGATGCCGGCAATGGAGCACCTGTGCCGAATGCCAGAATCAGCGTGGCGACGACCCCCGCCTGGGACGCCACCTTCACCACCGACGCCAGCGGACGATTCACCATTCCGAACCTGACAGTGGGCGCGTGGCTGCTGAACGCCTACGCCAGCGGATACTCCATCGGCAAGACCAACGTGACCGTTGCCGTGGCAGGATCGTGCGCTGTCACGCTGGCGCTCGAGCCCAAAGGCGCGCTCACGGTTCAGGTCAGCAACCACGGAGCGCCGCTCGAGGGCGCGATGATCACCGTGCTGCCCTGGGCCTCGGAGAGCGTGCAACACCTGGTCACCGGCGCCAGCGGCAACCGCCAGCTCGAGCGCATCCCGCCCGGCCAATACAGCGTCGTCCTGGGCGCTGTCGGAGGGCTCTCGCACAGCCGGCAGGATTTCGAGATCGCGCCCGACAGGCGCAGCCACTCGTTCCAGTTCAACCTGTCGCTATCCAGCATCGCCGGCCATCTGTTCGCTCCCGACGGCTCGACCGGCGTGGCCAACGCAACCGTCTATCTGTTGCGCCAGGGACAGATGATCGGCGGAGTGCGGACCGATGCCGATGGCCGCTACGTCATCGCGCTGTTCGAGCCCGGCACGTTCGATCTGCTCGCGGTCGGGAACGATTTCTGTCTTGCGCCTGCCACCAACGTCGTCGTGGCCGGCTCGGACTCGGCCGTGACGGTGGACTTCCGCCAGCCCCCTGGCGATTTGATCGTGCATGTGGCCGATTTGGCCGGCGGACCATCGCTTTCGAACGCATGGGTCGAGCTCCGGCCTGTCGCGGGCCTGGACCGCAAGATCCAAGCGCCATTGCTCTACACGGACGCCTCGGGCCATAGCCGCTTCTCCGCGGTGGCGCCGGGCGATTACCAGCTCTGGATCCATGCGTCCGATCACGCGCTCCACCAGCAGGCGCTGCGGATGGGCAACGAACCAGCCCGGGTGGATGTCGCGCTTGCCGCCGGACGCCGCGTTTTCGGCCAAGTCATCAGCCGCCAGACCGGAGTGCCTTTTGCCCGGGTCGACCTGGCGGCCACCAACGGCCCGATGCTGCTCAGCACCTTGACCGACACCAACGGCCACTACGAATTCACCTCCGCGCCCCAAGGCGTGTTCGATCTCATCGTCCGGCCTCATGCCGCCCAGGATTGCCCGCCAGCCATCCGAACTGGCGTGGACCTCCTCAGCGCCAGCGAGCGGCGCGAGGATTTCAACCTCGACTCGGATTCCGCCGCGGCTGTCTCGGGCTGTGTTGTGGACGGAGCGGGCCGGCGCGTCACGCGAGCGGTGGTGCGGTTGGAGCATGCCGGCCATTGCACGGCAGCCATCACATTGACCGATGCCCAGGGCGAGTTCTCGTTCCGGCGCTGTCCGCCGGGGAGCTTCCACCTGAGCGCCGACGCGGCGGGGTATGCGGGCGCAAGCCAGCCCGTAACCATCGCGGCCGGCCAGCCTGTCACCGGACTTGCGGTGACGCTGTCATTGCCTCTATTGGCCAACGGCGCGATCGCCGATCACGAGCAACTTGCGCCGCAAGACCAGGGGAAACGGCTCAAGGCGGCCGCCGGCGGTGTCATCGATTATTTCCAGGACCTCTACTCGAACCAGGACTGGGGCGACCTGGCTACATCCGATTTCTGGAATGACGTCTTCAGCGGCAGCATGGGGCTGACCGATCCCCAGCTCGCATACGAGAACTCCGACATCGACCTCGATCGCGACGTCATCGAGCCTTTCGAGAAGGCCAAGGCCGAAGGAAAGATCGACTGCGTGCTGGACGCATACGATGACGCGCTCCAACGTTACAAAAACCTGAATCGCGCGCTCGCCGGGTGGAATGGCAGCTACCAGGCGGCCAAGAAACTGAACGCTGCCGACGCTAACCTGGCGGTTTCCCGAGCTGCCCTGGCTGCCGCCAAGGCCGTCAAGCTCATCGGCGACATCATGGGCGGCCCGGCGGGAGAGGCACTCGGATGCCTCTCCCCGGACCTGCAGGCCTCGATTCTTGGCATCGCCGACAACGCGGCCGGATGGGCAGCCGCTTTCCAGCAAGGGGCCGCCTCCGGCGATTTCGACGAAGCGGGAGCCATCAACCAGTTTGGCAACACCGCCGGCAGCGTGGGAAATCTAGCCATGGACGGCTGGAAATCCGCCTCTTTCGGCCAACTGGACGGTATCTGTTCGGATCTGGGCGACATCAACCGCGCGCTGCAATCGGGCCAGGGCACGCTCCCCGCCAATTACCTGGACAAAGTCAAAGTGCTCAAGGATGCCCGGATCGATGCATACGACGACATCGCCCTGGCCAACAAGATCAAGATGGCGCCTGACCTCCTCGGCAAGCTCACCAGCCTCCTGGATGTTCTCAGCGAGCTCAATAATCTCATGGCGTCCATCGCCGACATGAACGAGGACGTCCTGAACACCACCGGCGACTACCTCAACGCCCAACATACCTACTGCGAAGCGCTCAAAGCTTATCGCGCCGCCAGCAATCGCCTCATCGCTCTCGCCAAGGACTGCAAAACCAGCGACGGCACCGAAGCCGAGCCCCCGGACTATGAAGCCGGCGACGAGATCGACAAGGCCGACATCCCCAAACCGTTCGAGCTGGATCCAAACGACAAGATCACCACCGGTGCGGGGGCCTTCGGCTTCATCCAGGCCCTGGATCGCATCCATTACACGATCCATTTCGAAAATGTCAGCACCGCGTCCGCCCCCGCCCAACTGGTCGTCATCACCGATCGGCTCCATTCTAGCCTGGACGAGACGACGCTCGAGCTCGGCGAGATCGGTTTCAATAACGTCACCGTTTGGCCCGCTGCCGGACTCACCCGTTTCGAAGCCACCACCAACGTGGCGACCGATCCGTACCTTGTCCGCATCCGCGCTGAGCTTGCGCCTGAAACCCGGACCGTGACATGGACGCTCCAGTCCGTGGACCCGGTTACGGGCGATTATCCCGAGGATCCGTGGGCGGGCTTCTTGCCGCCCAACACCACCAACCACGTCGGGGACGGCTACGTGACGTTCAGCGTCTTGCCCAAGACCGGCGCCGCCGAGACGTTCATCACCAACCGGGCCGTGATCGTCTTTGGCGTCAACGATCCCATCCCCACTCCCGTCGTGACCAATCGGATCGACCGGACGCCTCCCGCCAGCGCCGTCGACCCCCTGCCCGCCTTCACCGCGGCTGTTCACTTCCCCGTCTCATGGTCCGGGACGGATGCAGCGGCGGGGATTGCCGGCTACGACATCTATGTCTCCTCGAACGGCGGCCCATGGCACGTCTGGCTGGCCAACACGCCGCTGATTTCGGCCATGTTCCACGGATCTCTGAAGACAACCTACAGCTTCTTCAGCATTGCCCGTGACAGCGTTGGTAACGTCGAGGCACCGCCTTCGGTGGCCGATGCGACCACAACGACTGCGGACAACCAGGCGCCCGTGCTCGCCGCCATCAGCGACGGCATGGTCCGTGTCAACGAAACCATGATCCTGACCAACCTCGCCTTCGATCCGGACGGTCACACCCTGCGTTTCTCCCTGGGGGCAGCCCCGAGCGGTGCCTCCATCGTGCCCGATAGCGGCCTGCTGTTCTGGACGCCGGTGTGCGCCCAAGGCAGCAGCACCAATCTCTTCGAAGTTCGCGTGACCGATAACGGCACGCCGCCGCTAACCGCCGCCCAGACCTTCCGTGTGTTCGTGCCGGAGTGCATCGAAGCCGGTCTCGGCAGCACCATCATGCAGGTCGGCACGACCAGTTCCGTGCCCGTCCGTCTGCTCTCGACCGTCGCGCTGACCAACCTGACCTTCACCGTGGTTTTCCCGGCCGACAGGCTCGCTGGTTTCGTCCTGACCCCCAATTCATCCCAGGTTCTCAACCAGGATTTGCGGCTGCTCAGCCCGGGCCGGCTCGAGGTCAGCTTCACTTTGCCCGCCTCCAGCGTTCTCCATGGACCGACCAACGCGGCCAGCTTGGTTTTCACCGCCCCAACCAACCAGACCTCGATATTCTTGCCGCTGCTCATCGAGGACGTGGATGGATGGCGGCCCGATGGCGGCTTGGCAGCCAACGCCCGCGGCCAGGCAGGTCGCGTGGTCATCATCGGACGCGAGCCGCTCCTCGAAGGCGTTCGCGGCGCCGACCGCAAACCCCATCTGCTCTTGTATGGAAATCCCGGCGCCAGCTATACGCTCGAGTGGCGCACCAACGTGGCTTCCGGGGCGTGGCATCCGCTCGATCCGGTCGCCATGACCAATCTCGTGCAGGATGCTCACACGGGTGAACTGAGCCATCCCGCCCGGTTTTTCCAGGCGCGCTGAGCGATCTGGTGGCACGCCCGACGCGAACCACGCTGTGGTTCGTTCCTGCCTCGGGGGCACGGACATGTCGGGGATGGATTTCGGGTGTCGCCAAGGCGGCACTGAGCGTTACCCAAAGAGACCTTTATCGCGGTTTCAGGTCGAGCGCGAACCGGATCATGGCCTCGTAGAGGGACAACTGCATATCGAGGATCTGCTCGAGGGTCGCATTGCACGCCGTGGCGCTCGAGAGGCCGTGCGGGCATTCGAACGTGAAGGAGACCGCGCCGGAAACGTGGTGGAGAGCGCTGGTGAGGTTGAACGCCGCCGGATCACGGCCGCGCTCTGCCTCCGCTGCAAACGGCCGTCCATGCGGCAGACCGCGCTGATCCATCAGCGCATAGCATCGTTGCGCGACGTCCAGGACAGCCTCCTGGATCTCGATCGGCACATACGCCGGCCGCAGCAGGGCCGGCGGGGCGCTGTGGCTGTGGAGCGAGACGGCCAGATCGGGCGCCTCTTCGCGGGCCACATCCAGGATGGCCGGGGCTTCGGTGCTCATGGGGGCGAAGAATTCGTCATGCATGGGATTGATGCCGCGCTCGTTGAAATAGCAGCCGAGGAATCCCACGTTGTTGCCGGCCATCGGGTGCTGGCTTTTGCTGTCGGGCCAGCCGCAGAGCGTTCCGTCACTCCAGGTCCCCTGGCCCCAGAACCGCACGTCGTCCTCGGACAGCCCGTGCAGCGCGCGCGGCTCGAATCGAGCGGTGCCGTCCGGGTTGCCCATGGGGATGATCACCAGGCGGCATTGCCGGCCGAGGGCCTGCAGCGCCGATTGATCCCGGCCTCGCAGGTCGCGTCCGGTCTCGATGATCTCCATCAGGTTCGCCAGGCCGGTGAGCGCCTCGACTTCGTGCCCGTGGACCGGACCGACGAACAGGATCACCGGCTTTTTCCGCGCCGGTTTGTTCCGGTAGGCGGACGGATCGCGGGCGCCGATGGCCGAGTTGAAGTTGGCCTTGGATGGGAGCGTTTCGAGCTCGCCGAATGCCACCCGATGCACGGGCCGCCCCCCCGGCGATCGGGCGATGACCTTGACGTCCGCCGTTTGCAGCTTGCCCAGCCGGCCGGCCAGACCGTTCAAATCGCCAACCCAGAAATCCGGCAGCGTCCGCTTCGGAACGCGGGCTCGAGCCTCGTCCAAGGTCATGCTCGAGTAGGTCCGCGCCAGAATGCCGACTTGCCGCTGAACGCGATCCGTGAGCTGCCGGTCCAGGTTCTCGCGCGGGCCGATTCGAGCGATGTGCCCGCCCAGCGCGCCCGTCGGATTGAACATCACCTGCCAGGTGTCGGCGCCGATTTCGATTCGAGCGCCGATCCGGCCGTCGCGCTCGACGCGAGTGACCGGGCTCATCGCGGCCAGATCCTGCCGCCCGACCTGGATCACGTGGAGGAACAAGTCGTCTTTTCGCGCCTGGCCGGGTGTGATCTCGACGCGCCATTGGCCCATCATGGCCCGTTCAGACGGCGACAGCCGTTTGGCCTGGAGCGACCAGTTCGTCCCGGCCGCCCAAAACTCTCGACCCGGCCCGCCCACCTTGGCGAGCTTGGCATCGGACGGCAGCAGAGTCTGGCAGAACATCCGGCCCTGGCCGTGATCGGCCCGAAACGTCCGGTCCTGGATCGAGGGCTCGTGGGCGGTGTGCAGCAGCCAGTCCTTGCGGTAGCTCGGATTGGTGGCCCTGACACGGTCGAAGATCACGAAGTGTTGCGGCGGAATGAACACGAGCTGACGGGTCACCTGGGTGGCTTTTTGTCCAAGGACGGCCCCCGTTCGATCCTTGGCCGGGGGATGTTGGTAGCATGCGGTGGCGTCCCCGGCCACATAGACGTATTCGTCCCCGCTCTCGAACGCGCGAACCACGGAGCCAGTGGCGCTGTGCTGTCCACCGTGGTTTCCGGTGACGGTTCCGCCCCAGTAGCGGGCCGGAGGCTCGCCGGGCTGATGGATCACCACGCAGTTGTGGGCGACGGTTTGGGCGTAGTAATTGGCCAGGTGCTCGCCATTGACGAGCTCGTCATAGCGCGTGCCTGAGTCCAAGGCCAGGAATCCGCCGTGGTAGATGACAAAATTCAGTGCGTCGTAATGCCGGTGCTGAGTTAGCGTGCCGCCGCAGGAGAAGAGGCAATAGGTATCCTCCGCTCGAACACCGCTCCGCATCACGACTTGCCCCATGTTGTCGAAGTGGCGCGCCTTCGGCAGGGCTTCGGGGACGAACGGCGCCGGCGATCGCTCGAGATCCGACCATAGGAACGGATAGATGAACCAGGTCGGCGAACCCGTCTGGGCGGGCAGCCGCGATTGGACATAGCGAGCCAGGGCAGCCGCCTGAGGCGCCTCCTGGCCGTAGAGATGCCGGATATTGGACAGGTGGCTGGAAAGCTGATGGATCGGGAGGCGATTGGACGTGTGGGGCGTGTCGCCGTATCCGAACTCGAGCGGGGCTGGCTCGGCGGCGATCCACTGCCACAGGACGTAATTGGCCAGCCACGCGCTGTGCGGCCAGTCCGGCGCGATGTTCTCGCCCGTGCTCGAAAGCCATGTGTAGAAGAAGTTTTGCTCGGCCCACGGATAGGCCCCCAGGAGATAGCCCAGGGTCGCCGAGGCGCCTCCGCCGTCATCGCCGCACGCCTGCCGGCGGTGTTCGAGGAGCTTGAGGTTCTCCGCGCGCCCCCAGACGAGCCACTCGTTGACCTTTTCCGTCTCGATCCCTGTCTGGAATGCCGTGCAGCCGAGAAACCAGAGGCAGTTCTGCACGCCGTAGAAGCCGGTGCTGAATCCGGACAGGTTTTCCCGGAAGATCCTGGGCCTTGCCTCGAGCACGCGATCGATGGCCTGGATGAGCCGGGACAGATAGGCGCGCCGCGTGGCATCATCAAGGTCATTATACAGCCAATCCCACGCGAGAATGGCATGGACACGGCTGATCGAGTACCAGTTCACCGCTTTGCGTTGCCGGAAGCATTCGTCGTAGAAATCCAGGCTCGTGGAAAGGCATCGCTTGGCCCGATCGAGGTAGCGGGCATCCCGGGTGACGAGGAACACAAAGGCAGCCTGGGCCGCCTCGATGCCCAGATCCTCCTCCGCAGCGCCAAGCCGCTCTCTGCCCGGATTCAGCCGGCGGTCCACCTGCCCCCGAATCTGCTCGTACCACTCCCGCTTTGCAGTCAAAGCACGTTCGCGCACCTGGGGCCAGGATTGAGCGTTGAAGAACAGACGCGGATGGTCCGCGCGGATTTGTTGCGTCCATTCGGGAAGGTCGACGGCTCCAGCGGCTGAGGAAGATCCAAACGCCAGGATGGCCACGGCGATCGAGTGAATCAGCAATTTCATGGCCGGAGGTTGGCCTGATATGGGATGAATTGCAATCATGCGGACGAGGACCTGCCTGCCGGCAGGCAGGCGTCCGCGGTCCGGAAGGTTCGGAGCGCGGGCCTCCTGGCCCGCAGCGCTGTCGGCTGACAAGCGGACGAACCGGCGGCTCATCCACCCATCCGAGAGGTAGGGCGCGCTGTCCCGAGCGCGCCGTTCCATCCATTCACAATCCGGCGCGCGCGGAGCGCTTGCCCCGCCTCTCGACCTGCAACTTCACAGGAGCCAAGCTCGTCTGCTTTTACATGGAACGGCATCTGCTCCTATCAGGGATGCGAAACCGCGGGAGATCGTGTGTTGCTGTTAACCAGGCGGATTCCAGGGATAGCGGAGGAGGATGATCACCGTTGAACGCGGCAGGGGACTGGCCTGTTTGCCGGCAAGCAGGCGCAGTCCACGACGCTGACGCGAATTTGGGAGCGACCCGGCCGCGCGAAACGTTTTGTAACACCGGCTTCCGGCATGGCGTGGGATTTCGACAAGCGCGTAAATCCTGATCGCCAGGACGGCTGCCAGTCGCTTATGCTGTGCTCATGAAATCGACCCCGAAACTCAATGTCGGCATCGTCGGCCTCGGCTTTGGAGCGGAGTTCATCCCGCTCTGGCAAAAGCATCCGCACACGTGCTGCTACGCCATCTGCCAGCGCACCCGGAAGAAGCTCGATGCCGTAGGGGATTATTTTGGCGTTGAGCGGCGGTACTCGGATTTCGGGGAACTGCTCAAGGATCGCTCCGTCGACGTGGTTCACATCAACTCGCCGATACCCGACCATGCGTGGATGAGCCTGGCGGCGCTGAAGGCCGGCAAGCACGTGGCCTGCACGGTGCCGATGGCCACCAGCATCGCCGACTGCAGGAAGATCGTCGACCTGGCCAAGCGCGCCGGGCTCAAATACATGATGATGGAAACCGTCGTTTACTCGCGCGAGTATTTGTTCATGAAGCAGCTGCTGGACCGGGGCGAGCTCGGCAAGCTGCAATTCGTCCAGGCCAGCCATCAGCAGGACATGGACGGCTGGCCGAACTATTGGCCCGGCCTGCCGCCGATGTGGTATGCGACCCATTGCGTCGGGCCCGTGGCTGGCCTGATCGGCAAGCCCGCCGAGTACGTCAGCTGCTTCGGCTCGGGCACGATCCGCAAGGATCTCGTCGAGTGCTACGGCTCGCCCTTTGCCGTCGAGACCGCGCACATTAAGTTCCGGGGCAGCGACGTCAGCGCGCGGATCATCCGCAGCCTCTTCGACACCGCGCGTCAATATCGCGAGAGCATTGACGTGTATGGGACGAAGAGATCCGTCGAGTGGCCGCTCATCGAGCACGAGCCGCTGATCATTCATACGGCCAAGCTGCCGGAGCCCAGGATACCGAAGCCGGTCCGATGCCCCGATTTTGCCGCGCGCTTGCCGAAGAGCATCTCGCGATACACGACGCAGGGCGTCTACGACGCGCGGAAGAAGACGCACCTGAGCTTCACGCAGGGCAGCGGTCATGGCGGCAGCCACCCGCATCTGGCCCATGAGTTCGCGATGGCGCTGGTCGAGGACCGCGATCCATTCCCGAATGCCGTCCAATCGGCGAACTGGACATGTGTCGGCCTTTGCGCCCACCAGTCGGCGTTGAAAGGCGGAGCCAACGTCCGGCTGCCATCCTTCACCCTGTGAGCCCCATGAAACGCTATTCCGCTGTCTGGTGCGGTGTTCTGCTCGGGATCACCATGGCATCGGATGCGGCCGAGACGCCTCGAGCTGTATCCGCCGATTCTCGAAGGCCGGGTGAGAGTGCGGTCAATCAGGACAGCTACCTCCGGTATGTGCACCCGACCATCCGGGTGCCGTTTACGGATCTGCTCAATCTGGATATGCCGGTCGAGCTCGAGAACCAGCGTCTGGCGGTGTTGGGGTATGTGGACGTCACCGGAGCGCGCTTCGGCGCCGATCCCACCGGGAAGGCAAACTCGACGCAAGCCATCCAGGCGGCCGTCGTGTTCGCCCGGGACCACCAGATGGCGTGCTTCTTCCCGCCGGGCGAATATCTGCTGTCGGACACGCTGATCTGCGTGCAGCAGCTCTATCGCCGCGCCAATGGCCGTGTCTTCGGCGGCAACCGGTTTCCCAACATGCTGGTCGGCTCGCGCGCGGGTTCGGGGCGTCCGCGCCTGGTGCTCGCGCCGCGGTCGGCCGGCTTTGGCGATCCGCTGAAGCCGAAGATTTTCGTCCATTTCTGGTCGCGGGGCTATTGGAACCCGACGACCGCGGATCGTGTCACAGACGGCCTGTCGGTGGAAACCGAGCAGCCCAACATCGGGATGAACCAGATGCTCGTGAACCTGGAGATCGTTATCGGCGAGGGCAATGCAGGCGCCATCGCGCTGCGGCACCAGGCGGCTGAAGGCTCGGCGATCGAGGATTGCATGATCGACGCGACGCACGGTTTGACCGGCATTCAGGGCGGCATTGGCTCGGGCGGGAGCAGCGCAGGCGTAACCGTCAAAGGCGGCCGTGTCGGTTTGGATTTCACGGGCTATCTGTCGGGAACCCAGCCGACACCGGTGATCACGGGCTTCACGCTGATCGGGCAGACCGAGGCGGCGATCCGCAGCACCAGCCGGCAGACGCTGGTGGCAGCAGGATTGAGGATCGTCGCCGATCGCTGCGCGGGGCCGCTCATCGAGGTGGGGCGGGGGATATCGGCCAATCATGGCGCGCTGACCCTGGTCGACAGCCAGATCGAGTTCACGGGCGATGGCCTTGCGCGCGACCATCGAGTCGTCATCGCATCCGACCGCGGCGTTTACCTCGACAACGTGTTCGTGCGAGGCGCGACCCGTGTGATGGTGGATCCCGAGCAGGATCTCGAGCTGGCGGGTAATCCCAAAGGCTGGGTGCATGTGCGCCAATTTGCGATCCCGAGCAGTCCGCGCGTCAACCAGGGCAACACCTATCGGTATCCGGTCTACGTCGACGGCCGTGCAGTCGAGCGTCTGGAGAAGATCGTCCTGGATCAAGCCCCGCCCCGTGATCTGCAGGAGCGCCATCTATGGGCGGCATCGTTCCCCAGCTTCGAGGCGGCCGGAGCGGCGAATGTGAAGGATGCGTCCTACGGTGCGAAGGGCGACGGGCGGACCGATGACACGGCGGCGATCCAGCGCGCGATCGACGAGCGGGAAACGGTGTTCCTGCCCAAGGGGTGCTATCTGCTTTCCCGCACCCTGGAATTGAAGCCGCGCACCCAATTGGTCGGTGTGGGACAGACGATGTCGCTGCTCGTGCCGGCCCGGTCGGGCGCATTCGCCGATCCTGGCAAATCGGCGCCGATGGTTCGGACAGCGGACACCGCGGATGCGGCGACGGTCCTGGCGTTTCTCGGCTTTTACACGCCATCGAATGTCGAGGGGGCGCAGTCCTTGCATTGGCGGAGCGGGGGGCGTTCGGTGTTCCGGGGCGTCGAGATCCGCGGGCGATCGAGCGTGGCGCCGGCGCCTGTTATCATCAGCGGCTGCGGCGGAGGCAACTGGTATAATTTCCGCGACTCGAGCGCGCGTCTGCTCGTGGACGGCGCGCAAGGCCCGCTGCGCTTCTACCAGTTCAGCGTGCAGCAAGTCACCAGCGAGTTGCGCGGCGCCCGGCACATCAGCTTCTTCGGCGCCAAATACGAAGGCAACAATCCCATGCTGATCTTCCGCGACTGCGATCACATCCGGTTTTTCGGCCATGGCGGGAATGCCAAGGGCCGAGCGGACGCATCGCTGTTCGTATTCGAGCGGACGCCGAATTTTCTATTCGCCAACGGTGTGGACGGGCCGACCAAGATCGGATCGAAAAGCTTGAGCCACTGGGAAGGCAGCACCGATCCGCGCCTGTGGCACATGCTCATCGAGCGCCCGTCCGACGGTCCGGAGCTGAAGCTGCCGCCGCTCGAGCGGCCGGTGCTTTTCCTGCGCGGCTCGCCCGGGGAATGAAATCATAGGACTTCGCTTTCCGTGTGCCCGCTCCCGCTGAGCCCTGCGCGGTCCTCATCGTCCTCGAAGATGCGCTCGAGGCGGTTGCCCCGACTCGTCAGGCGGTCAATGGCGCCAGGATATTGGACGCGGAGTTTGCGCGCGGCCGCTTGTGTCAATAGTTATGACCGACCCCTTGGTCGAAATATCTTGCCCATCACCGTTATTGCATTAGAATCGTTACGGCGATAAGCATAAGCAGTGGAACAATGCCAAATACTAATGAAAATGAAACGATTAGAACTACTAATACCAGTTGCCGCGCTATGGTTTGCCCCTCTGTGCCAGGCGGGGCCCATTCCACCCCAGAACCTCAGGCTGAGAACGACCATTCACCTCCACAGCGACCTTGGAATTGGCGCCAATAGCATGTTCAACCCCCGCTTCTTCGACGGGGACATCTACGCCAACCAAATCAACGTCCCCGCCATCGGACGTTATCCCCAGGGTTCCAGCACGCCGGAATTCATGATGGCGTCGGTCGAGCACCGCATCATCGCGCCTTTCCGCGGCGCCCATCGGACTCGCTACATACTGGGCGGCAGCAGCGCGGCGACGACGGTGTTTTCGCGGTATGACTTTGACGGCCAGAACCGGATGGAAGCTGCGGTGCCCGAGGATCAGTCCACCGAGACGTTTGACTGGGTGGATGAGAATACGATCATTTACTGCATCTACAATCCCTCGGCCAACCGCAAGCGCCTGGCGCTGGCGACGGTGGATGCGGAGCCGTTTGCCGTGACACCTGACACCCTCTGGAACGACCAGGGATACATCACGACCAGCGCCACCGGCCGGATTCGCAATGTTCGCGTGGGCGATGTCTACAGCGGCTACGCTTACTACGGTGATGGGGGCCAGAACACAAACCCGAAGTTCTTCGCGATCAACCTGGCAACCGGGGCGGAAACCGAATTGGGCAACGCCGGAATGCTGACCGGGTCGGGGAGCTTTGGCCTCTGGACCGTGGTTGAACGCGGCGGATACCTCTACGTCCAGACCACCGACAACGGCATTCAAGTCTACGAAATGACCAGCGCGACCTCTCTGGGCGCACTGCAGACGACGTACACCAAGGAACAGCTGACGGCGCTCACCGGTTACAGCGGCCAGTTCTGGGGATTTGATGTGACCGCCGAGGGCAACATGATCGTTGGCGGAACCGGCTTGATCTGCGAATTGGCTGGCCCGGTGAGGCTCAAAGCGCACGTGCTGGAACCTGACTGGAACATCCCGCCCCTGGCCTACGATTGGATGACCACCAACCACATGCAGCGCGGGCTGGCTTATAACCCGGTTTCTGGCCATGTCCTCACCGTCAGCCGGTATCCCACCAATGGCAGCGGACAGGTCTATGTGATCGATTCCGCCAACGGGAGTTTCATTGGAACCCTGAAAACCAATGGCATCAAGTACGATATGAACTTCCCGCTCAATATGATCGGCGGGGCGGATGACGGGGCAATCTACGCCTGCAACCTGGCCGTCGATAGCATGAGCCAACCCGCCGAGCCCATGAACAACAATGGGCCGTTCCGGATTTATCGCTGGGCGGATGAATCGGCCGACCCGGTCCTCGTTTATGAAGGCGATCCGAGCGAGGGCGACGCAACCGCGGCCAATCGCCGCTATGGCGATAACATCGACGTCCGCGGCGCGGGCGCGAACACGCAAATCATTTGCGGCACGCGGCAGGGCAAGGTTCTCGCCGTCTTCACCACCACGGATGGAATCCAATTCACGCATACCAAGGTTCAGGCTCCTGAAATCGCCAGCACCACTTCCACCTCCCTCAACGGCATCGCGTGGGGTGCGGACAACACGTTCTTCACCAAGAATGACTCGACGTCGGCTGCCCAGCAGTTTGCGTTGCAGGAGTTCACCCTCGACCTGACCGCAGCCACAGCAACCCTGGTGCGCACCAACAGCGAACTCAAGGCGATGGGCGGCATCATCGACTATAGCGCGAAGAGCGACCTGCTGGCGATTCTGAAGACGGTGACGACAAGCACCGCCGTCGGCAGCCAGCACGAGCTTCGACTGTTCAAGCCCACAGCCGCAGGCATGGTGCAGCAGGACCACCCCCAAACGTCCCGCCTCTTCCCGGGCGACTACTCGAACGGCAATGGTGTGGGCGCTGTTGCTTTCGGCGGCGGAAAAGTTTTCGCCCTGGCGGCCAACAACGGAATCGTCGCTTACACCATCCAAGAGAAGCTGGTCAAGCCGCAGATGTTCTGGACCGAAACCGGAGGGTGGGATGTGGATGCTGGAGCGGTATGGGCTGCCGCGTTCGATGGCAGCGGCAAGACTCCCATCGCGGCAGGGCTGAATCGCCCCATCGGCATCGCCGTTGACGACACGAACGGCATTGTGTACTGGGCCGAAGACGGCATCAGCGGGCAGCGCGCCAGCCGCATTGTTCGAGCGGGAACGGATGGCAGCGGCCAGAAAGAGCTCTACAACGGAGACCTGCTGGGCTTCTTCAACGCTCAAATGCTGGAACTTGATGCGGCCAATGGCCAGCTCTATTGGACGACATTCACGCAGGGGGTCGTGCGGGGCAATGTGGAAGGGACCGATTATGCGTTCCTGGGCGGTTCGGCGGGCCACTATACGGCGCTGGATCTGGATCTGGCGAACGGTTTCATCTATTACGCCGATCCGATGCTGAACGGCGTCCTCTATCGCTGCGACCTGACCGGCGCAAATCATATGGAATTGGCTCGGGACCTGGCTGCTGCCGACTTCCGGTTCAACTCCATTGCCGTGGATGCCGCCAATGGGCAGATCTACTACACCGATTCCGGCACGCACGAGATCAAACGGATGAGCCTGACGGGCGCCGATCCGACGGTTCTCTTGCAGGACGCCGGCCTCTCGCCGCTTGGCATCACCTTGCGTCCTGACGGAACTTTGTTCTGGGTTGGCATGGGCGGACGTCTGGGCACGGTCAAGGTGGATGGCGCCACCTCATTGAATCTCAAGGTGGTTGGCACCGGCGGCACGCCGTTCGGCATTGCTGTGGTGTCCCAGGCGCCGGCCGCCGACCTTGAAATCACCGACATCGGCGTTGCCAATTCGACCGTCACCATCCAATGGCAGGGAGGCCGGGGACCGTTCCAGTTGCAGCGCCGCGCCGATGCGACGCAGGGCGCATGGGAAGATGTGGGCGCGCCTGTCTCGGCCAGCGAGGCTACGGACACTGTCGGCCCGCAGTCCATGTTCTATCGCGTTCAAGGCAACGAGTAGAACCTGCCGCGCACGATGTGTCGGCCGACCAACACATCGTCTCAGGCTTCATCACGAACGGCTGTGTGGCTCGAGCGCACAGCCGTTCGATTCCCCTTTCCCCGCAGCATAGGATTCCATAGCCTGCGTCAATGGAAACGCATTGCACTGGGCTGGGACGGCGCTCTTGGATCCCGCTGTTTGTCATGATGTTGACCGGCAGCTTTGCGGCGCTTGCGACCGCACGAACCTATTACGTGGACGCCGCCGGCGGGGACGATGGATGGGACGGGTTGAAGCCGGAAACCGCATGGCGTTCGCTGGCCAAGGTCAACCACGCGCCGATCGGACCGGGGGACAAGGTGTTGTTTCGGCGCGGACAGGCGTGGCGCGGCCAGCTCGTTCCGAGGAGCGGCGAAGCGGGCGGCGCCCTCACATACGGCGCGTTCGGGGAAGGGCCGAAGCCGATGCTGCTGGGCTCGGTGTCCGCGGATCGCCTCGAAGACTGGCAAGAGGCGGGCGAAGGCATCTGGGCCACGCCGGCGCCGCGCCTCCATCCGTCCGATCCTCCCGTGGATGTCGGCAACATCATCTTCGATCATGGCAAGTCGGCCGGCGTGAAGAAGTGGAGAGAGGAGGATCTGCGCGACGAGGGCGACTTTTGCTATGATGCGAAGTCCTGGCGGGTGGTGCTGCGGTCGGGCGGCCACCCGGTCCAACGTCATTCGAGCATCGAGCTGGCGCTGCGCAGGCACATCATCGACCAGAGCGGGCGCGGGCATGTGACCTATGAGAACCTCGACTTGCGCTACGGCGCGGCGCACGGCATCGGCGGTGCGAGCACGCATCACATCACGGTTCGGGGCTGTGATGTCTCGTGGATCGGCGGCGGCCACCAGATGACGAGGCCGGATGGCCGGCCGGTCCGATACGGCAACGGGATCGAGTTCTGGTCCAGCGCGCGCGATTGCCGGGTCGAGGGGTGCCGCCTGTGGGAGATCTACGACGCGGCGCTGACCAACCAGGGCGACGGGACGAACGTCCAGGAGAACATCGTCTACCGCCAGAACGTGATCTGGAACTGCGAATACTCGTTCGAGTACTGGAACCGCGGCCCCGCCAGCCGGACGCGCAACATCCTCTTCGAGCGCAACACATGCGTTGATGCCGGTTACGGCTGGGGCCACCGGCAGCGTCCAGACCCCAACGGACGGCACCTGATGTTCTACGACAACAGCGCCGCCACGACGAATTTCGTCGTCCGGTCGAACATCTTCTGCCGTGCGACGGAGAGCCTTCTGCGCTTGCAGGGGCGCGATTGGACGCCGGCGCTGGCGATGAGCTCCAACGGCTGGCGCCAGGAGCATGGCGCGTTCCTGCTGTGGGGAACCGAGAGCGTCGGCGCGGACCGATTTCGTGATTTCCTCCGGGCGCGCGGGTTCGAGCTGCGCACCTGGACCGCGGATCCGAAGTTTGCGGATCCGGCAAAGCGCGATTACCGGCTGGCGCCGGACAGCCCGCTTCAGGGGGCGGGGATTGGTTTTTGAAGGGCCGGCAACCGGGCGTCCGGCTGGCATTGGACAGGGGCGGAGTGCGCCGAGGCGCGGGTTCATTCGCGGTTGCGCTCCCTGTCGAACCGGATATAAATGGATCCGTTATGAGATCCACTCTGAAGAGGCACAGATGGGCCGCGATCGCACCCTGTCTGCTGAGCGCCTGGCTTTACGGATGCGCCTCGGTGTCCGGCGGCGAGCCGGCCTCGGGCGCGGACCGGATCCGCCCCTGGGAGGCGAATCCACGCTACTGGCAGCATCGAGGGCAGCCTGTCCTCTTGCTGGGAGGCTCGAAGGACGACAACCTGTTCCAGATACCGGATCTGAAGGAGCACCTCGACGAGATCCGGGCCGCCGGCGGCAATTACATCCGCAACACGATGAGCGACCGGAACGACAAGGGTTTCGAGGCCTATCCGTTCCGGAAGCTGGCGAATGGAAAATACGATCTGGAGCAGTGGAACAACGAATACTGGCGCCGGTTCGAGAACATGCTGCGCTGGACGGCCGAGCGGGAGATCATCGTGCAGATCGAGGTCTGGGACCGCTTCGATTACTCGACCAGGAACTGGGAGCCGCATCCGTACAACCCGAAGAACAACGTCAACTACACGCATGCGGAATCGGGTTTTGCGGAACATTACCCGGATCACCCGGGCCAGAACAAGCAGCCCTTCTTTTTCACCACGCCCCGACAGCGGAACAACACGGTCGTCCTGAAGCACCAGCAGCGGTTTGTCGAGAAGATGCTTTCGCACACGCTGCGCTACGACCACGTGCTGTATTGCATGGACAACGAGACGTCGGCCCAGGAGGCATGGGGGGCCTACTGGGCGGAGTTCATCCGCGAACGAGCCCGGCAGGCCGGCAAGGAGGTCTGCGTCACCGAGATGTGGGATGCCTGGGACCTGAAGGCCGACGAGCACAAGCGCACGTTCGATCATCCTGAGCGCTACGACTTCTGCGACGTCTCCCAAAACAACCAGAAGAAGGGCCAGGAACATTGGGATAATTTCCAATGGGTTCGAGCGCGATTGGCTGGGAAGCCGCGGCCGCTGAACACGGTCAAGACCTACGGCGCGGACGGCGGGCGGTTCGGGGACAACCGGGACGGCCTGGAGCGGTTCTGGAGGCACGTCATCGGGGGGGCGGCATCGGCGCGTTTTCATCGGCCCGATTCGGGGCTGGGGCTTTCCGAGCCGGCGGCGGCGGCCCTGAAAGCGGCTCGCAAGCTCGAGTCGGTCATCCGTCTGTGGGATGTCGAGCCCGCCAACCATCTGCTGAGCGATCGCGCGGAGAACGAGGCCTACCTCGCCGCGAAACCTGGCAGGGCGTATGCGATCTATTTCGCCAATGGCGGCGCCGTCGGCTTGAACCTCGAGGGCGCGCCCGGGCGGTTCGAGGTGCGGTGGGTTGACATCGCCAGCGGGGACTGGGGCAAGCGCGAGAGGCTCGAGGGCGGGAGGGTCGCTCTGGTGACTGCGCCCGGCCGCGGGCACTGGGTGGCGGCGATTGTCAGACCGGATGCGGCTCGGGCCGTGCCGGCAGCCAAAGGCCCCCTCCGGCTCCATCCATCCAATCCGCGCTACTTCACCGACGACGGCCGGCGCGCCGTCTATCTGACGGGCTCGCACACGTGGGATAACCTCCAGGACATGGGGGAGTCGGATCCGCCGGCGGCGTTCGACTTTGGCGCCTACCTCGATTTCCTGGCCGAGCGCGATCACAATTTCATCCGGCTCTGGCGGTGGGAGCTGGTGAGCTGGAACACGCAGGCCAACAACGAAAAGGCGGCCAAGCGTCTGGTGGCATCGCCTCATCCCTGGATGCGGACGGGGCCCGGCCAGGCGCTGGACGGCCATCCGCGGTTCGATCTCGACCGATTCAACGAAACCTATTTCCAGCGGCTCCGCTCCCGGATCGAGGCCGCGCGGGATCGGGGGATTTACGTCTCGGTGATGCTGTTCGAGGGCTGGGGGCTCCAGCACGTGAACGATGCCTGGAAAGCCCACCCGTTCCATCCCGGCAACCATGTCAACGGGCTCCGCGCCGACGCCGATGGCGACGGGCGGGGCCTCGAGGTCCACACGCTGCGGGTCCCGGCCGTGACCCGGATCCAGGAAGCGTATGTCCGCAAACTCATCGACACCGTCAACGACCTCGACAACGTGCTGTTCGAGATTGCGAACGAGAGCGGGGCCTACTCGGTCGAGTGGCAGGAGCATTTCATCCGGTTCGTGCACGATTACGAGAAGGGCAAGCCCAAGCAGCATCCGGTGGGCATGACCTTTCCCTACTCGCGCGATCCGAAACAGCGGGGGTCCAACACCCAGCTGTTCCAGAGCTCGGCGGACTGGATCTCGCCGAACCCGGACGCAGGCAAGTTCAATTACCGGACCAATCCGCCGGCTGCCGACGGGCGCAAGGTCATTGTGGCGGACACCGACCATTTTTGGGGTATTGGTGGAGATGCGGCCTGGGTGTGGAAGAGCATGTTGCGCGGGCTGAATCCAATTTTCATGGATCCATACAAAGAGATTGTGCTGCAAGGCGGGACCGGGTCGCAATGGGAGCCAGTGCGCCGCGCGATGGGCGTGACAAGACGTTTGGCAGAGCGGATCGAGCTTGCGCTGCTGAAGCCGATGCCCGAGCTGGCCTCGACGCGGTACTGCATGGCATGCCCTGGACAGGCGTATCTGGCGTATCTGCCCGGAGGCGGTGAGATCACGGTGGATCTCTCGGGGGCCGCGGGGATGCTGTCGGTCGAGTGGATTCGGGCCGGCGATGGAACTTGCGAGCCGGCGGGCGGGGTTGCCGGCGGCGGCCAGCGCGGATTCAAGGCGCCGTTTCGCGGCGGCGCGGCGCTCTATTTGCAGAAATGATGCGGCAAACGTCATGGATCAGAACGTGGGATGGTCTGAGGCGCGCCTCGCCAGGTATGATCAAGAGCGACGACATGGTGTTGTTTGCGACCTGACAAGAAGCCAGGCAAAGGGATTGCGCGTCGCAGCCTCCTCGGTAGAATCGACGCAGTGAAAGAAGTGGCCCTGCTGCTCAATGCGATGCGCCAGGCCGGCGTGATATTGGATTATGCATTGTTTGGCGCCGCCGCTCAGATGCGCTATACCGAGGCGGTGGCTACATTTGACGCGGATGTTCTGGTTGGGCTGCCATCGCCGGAGGGGTTGGACGTTTTGCGGCCGCTGTATGATTTTTGCAGGCAGCAGGGTTGGCAGCCCGAAGGGGAGGCAATTCGCGTAGGAGCTTGGCCGGTGCAATTGATTCCCGTGTTCAGTGTGCTGACGCGCGAGGCGCTTGCCGCCGCGGAGACGGCCGATTTCGATGGCGTGCCATTTCGTGTCGTGAGCGCGGTGCACCTGGCCGTGATCGCTCTGAGCGTTGGGCGGGCAAAGGACTTTGCCCGAATCCTGTCGCTGCTTGACGCCGGCGCCGTGACGCGCGCCGGCGTGGCATGTCTGGCGGAGCGACACGGGCTCCTGGAAGCCTGGCAGCGGTTTGAGAACCGATTTCTTGATGAACGCTGACCTACAGAGGTTGCTGGATGCCCAAGCCAGGTGGCAGCGCTCCCGCGCCCGGCTTCCCTGGCCGGAGAAGATCCGCATGGGACAGGCGATGCGCGAGGCCGCGCGCTCCTTGCGGGCTCCGTCGCCTTTCCCGCCCCGTGTCGTTGATGCACATCCGCCGCTTTCCGAGCCGAGCGGCGATGGGCCCGCGCCCGGCTCCGCTGGCTCGTGAAAGTCTAAATGAATACTGACTATCTGCAAGACCGCCGGAGCTTTCTGAAATCCACCGCGGCTTTGGCTGCGCTCGCCGCATGGCCGATCGGGTGTGCAACGCCCCAGGCTGCTCGGAATCCGGCGCCGATGGTTGGCCGAAAGAAGCAGCCTGGCCTGGTACGCGGCGCGTTCTTTTACCCGCCTGCCCAGGTGGTGTACGATGGGAAGTGCGAGGACAGCTGGAGCAAGCACCAGTGGTTTACATGGCCGGGCAACCAGTTCGCTCCCGAGCAGCAACAGGCCCGGTTCGCCGAGCGCCTGCGCGAGATCAGCGCCGGCCTCGACCTCCAGCTTCGGCTGGACGAGCAGGCGATTTACACCGATGCGGCCATCCGGAATTTTTTGGGCGAGATCGAGCAATCGAGACCCGACGCGTTGCTCCTGATCAATTTTTGGAACACATTCAGCGCGAAGCTCCAGCCAATCCTGGCTGCCTACAAGGGGCCGATCATCGTCTATCATCCGGTTGGATCGAACCACCAGTTGCCTCCGGAGCCCCTCCGCACGGCGCCGCGCGTCCAATACATCCATTCGATCGAGAACTGGGAGGCGCTCGAGCGCGCCCTGCGCGCCGTCCACGCCAAGGTCCGAATGGCCCAGAGCAGGCTGTTGCGGGTGTCGGGGCAACTGAAGAGGGAGGCCGACGATACCGAGCCGTTCTTTCCATTGCCGATCCACGGTGTTCCCGCCGACGATTTCAACCGGGTGTTTGACGAGATCGTCCTGACGGATGAGGAGGTCGCCCTGGCGCGCTCGATTCGGCGCCGGGCGCTGTCGGTGGCCGATCTCGAGGACAAGGCATTTCTCGATGCCGTTCGCGCTCACGTCGCGGTGGGCAAGATGCTCGAGCGGCACCAGGCGGATGCGATCACCATCGAGTGCCTGTTTCTCAAGCATCGGAAGCCCTGCCTGAGCTTCTCCTTGAACAACGGCAACCTGATCCCTTGCGGCTGCGAGAATCACCTCGATGCCACCCTCACCCTGATGCTGGGTGCAAGCCTGTTCGGCCGGGGCGGATTCCAGCACAACCCCGACTTCGATACGGAGCGGAACCAATACTACGCCTCGCATTGCACCTGCACGACCCGGCTGCACGGGCCGAAGGAAAAGGAGGCGCCGTACCGCCTCCGGCCGTTCTTCCACCAGCTCCCGAAGACGCTCGCGTTCGATGTGCAGTGGCCGCCCGGCGAGCCCGCCACCTTGTGCAAATATCAGTCAGGCAAAGGCGTGCTGGATGCATGGCGCGGGCAGGTGATCGGCTCGCCTACATGCCCGCCCGCCGGCGGTTGCGCCACGCGGGCGCTCGTCCGCATCGACGGCGTGGCCGACGTGTGCAGCGTCTACTCCGGCCCGCATCCCGTTCTCTACTGCGGCGACTTCACGCTTCACGCCAAGGCTTTTGCGCAACTGTATGGGCTGAGCATCCGCACCAATGCCTGAGCGCGATCCAGCCGTTCGAGGAGAGGGCGGGGCCGGCGAATGCGAGAAGCCCGGCGTGGGAGGGCCGGGGTTGCACCCGCCGCCCGCGCTGACGCCGGGCACGCTCTACCTGGTGGCGACGCCGATCGGCAACCGGGAAGACATCACGCTCCGCGCGTTGCGGGTGTTGCGCGAATGCGATGTCGTCGTGGCGGAGGACACGCGGCATACCGGGCAGCTCTTGAAGCACTACGGGATCGCCAAGCCGCTGCTGAGCTGTTTCCAGTTCAACGAGGCCCGGCGGAGCGAGGAGATCCTCGAGCGGCTGCGCCGGGGCGAGCGGGTGGCGCTGGTGACGGACGCGGGGAGCCCGGGCATCAGCGACCCCGGAGAGCGGGTGGTGCAGGCGGCTCTTGGGGCGGGTCTGAGGGTCGAGCCGGTGCCGGGGGCGTGCGCGCTGGTCGCGGCGCTGACCGCCAGCGGCATGCCGGCCGGCGAGTTTCATTTCGTGGGATTCCTGCCTCACAAGTCGGGCCAGCGGCGCCGGGTCCTCGAGCGGCTGGCGCACTGCCCAGGCACACTCGTGTTCTATGAGTCGCCTTACCGTGTCGAGAGGCTTCTGGCCGAGCTGCAGGAGGTGTATCCCGAGCGGCAGGCAACGATCGCACGCGAGATGACCAAGAAATACGAAGAGTTTCTCCGTGGGACCCCGGCGGAGCTCCTGGCGCGGATTCGGCAGCGTCCGATAAAGGGTGAAGTGGTGGTGATGGTAGGCGGGGCAGGGGAAGAAAGGGGGGAGTGATGAAATCGCATGCATCGCGGATTGCAGGCCTGCTGGTTTGTCTGGCGGCGGCGTGGTCTTGGGACGCCGGGGGCGGGCCCTACGTCAACGGGCAGTTTCAGGGGCGGATCGCCTACAGCGCCGATGGCAACCACAACGACCCGGACGATTGGATCGCCTCGCCGGTCGCGCTGGCGATCTTTGCGGCCTCGGGCCTGAAAGATCGCCTGGTCCACTTCGACTACAACTGCATCCTGCCCCTGACGGATCCGGAATGGGAGAAGAAGCATGCCGAGAGCGTGCTCGGGGCGGCGGAACGATACGGCTACGACCGGTCGCTGCTTTTCGATTGCCGGCGGGACCTGGATGGGGCGGCGGCCAGCCTGGCCCGAGCGATCGACCAATCGACGCCCGATAACCCGCTCTACCTGATCATCGCCGGGCCGATGGAGATGCCGTATCTGGCGATCGAAAGATCCAAACCTGCCAGGCGGGCGTTTGTCTACTGCATCTCGCACAGCCGGTGGAACGATGGCTATGCATCCGGCTACCGGTTCAACCGCACCAAGCGGGACGTGATTCGGCAAAATGTCCGCTGGGTGCAGATTCGGGACCAGAACCGGCTGCTGAGCTTCGGCCGATTCGGCCAGCGGGCCGCGCCGGGAGAGTTCGCGCCCTATTTTTGGATGCGGGATTCGGGCGACGCGAAGGTGCGCTGGCTATGGGAGCGGATGGTGGTTTCAACGCGGCCGGACCCTTCGGATGCGGGGATGGCATGGTTTCTGGCAACGGGCGACGAGGAGTGCGATCCGGGCAAGCTGAAGGGATTGCTCGATGGCGGCACCGCCGCCGCGCCGATCCCGGCCCGCCAGCGGGTGCGGCTCGAAGCCGAAAATTTCCACCGGATCGAGGGCTTCCAGGTGGACGATCGGGATCGCGAAGCATCGCATCGCCTCAACGTCCGGCTCGAGGAGGCCGCGGGGCGGATCCGGATGCGATTCGACGAGCCCTACGTGCGGCTGGCTGGACGGTACGATGTAGAGATACGGCACCGGGGCGGGCGGGTGGGCGGCGGCCTACTGATGCTGAGGATGGGTGGCGCGCAGCAGGGGGAGGCTTGGCGGACAGCCGCCGCGGATGCGGGCTGGCAATCGCATGCGGTGGCCGATGTCGCGATTGGCGTCGGTGACGAACTGGCGGTCGAGGCCGAAGCGGCGGGTGGCGGCCAGCTCCAAATCGACTATGTCGAGATCAAGATCCGTTAGCGCCTCACCCGCAGGCGAGCGCTATCAGCGAGAGACAGGTCGAAGAGAACGGATGCGACTGGCCGCGTCCATGCAGGTTATCTTGTCATTATGAACCAAAGCATTCGAGTCACAATAGCCTTCCCGATTCTTGCGCTTGCGCTTTGTCTGGGCAGCGCCCCCATGGGGGGGGCGGAGCCCGCCGAGCAGAAGGAGCGCCAGAAGATGTCCGGCGTATGGAAGGGATTCACGGTCGAGGGGCGGGGCGAGCAACCCGACCGCGGGCCGGTCAAGCTCGAGCTGCGCATCACCGAGAAGGAGATTGCCGGCCTGGAGTTCAAGGGCGACAAGGTCATCGACCATGGCAAGGGCGCTTACGTTCTCGACCTGACGAAGTCGCCTGCCGTGCTCGATGCCGCCAAGGTGAACGAGCTCGGCCGGAAACAGGAGTTCGTGGGCATCTACACGCTCGAAGGGGACACGCTCCGATGGTGCGTCAGCCCCCGCAAGGTGCGTCCGAAGGAGTTTCGCACGGGGGACGGCGGCTACTTGTTGATCCTGAAACGCCAGCCCCGGCAGCAGATCCAGCCACGGAAAATCGAAGAGTCGAATCGCAATCCCTAAACACCCAACGCATGATCCATCGTCTATTGTCACGGGCAGGCTGGAGCGTGTCGGTCCCGGTCTGCATTGGCCTTCTGGCCGCCGAAGCCGGATTGGCGGCCGGCGCGCCGGCGCAGCCCCTCTCCCAATCCGAAAAGCAGCGCATGGTGGTCATGACGGATATCGGCGGCGATCCGGACGACGAGCAATCCATCGTGCGGTTTCTGCTCCACGCCTGCGATTTCGAGGTCGAGGGATTGTGCACGGGGTTCGGTCATGGGCACTACAAGGTGACGCATCCGGAGCTGATTCGGAAGGCGGTGGATGCCTACGGGCAGGTGCTTCCGAACCTGCTGCAGCATCGTCCGGACTACCCCTCGCACGCGCAGCTGGTCGCGCTGATCAAGGACGGATCCAACGGCGATCCGCACTCGGTCGGCCCGGGGCGCGACTCGGAGGCATCGGACTGGATCATCCGCGTGGTGGATCGGGACGATCCGCGGCCGGTGTGGTTTTCGATCTGGGGGGGGCCGCGCGAGCTGGCTCAGGCGATTTGGAAGGTGCGGGAGACGCGATCGGCTGAGCAGCTCGCCGCGTTCAAACGCAAGATCCGCGTCCATTCGATTGCCGATCAGGACCGGACGGCCTTGTGGGTGAAGGAAAACCATCCCGACGTCTTCTGGATATTCTCCGACGGGCAATTCCGGGGCATCTGGCGGGAAGGCGACCAGAGCATCGTCTCCTCCGAATGGCTCGAGGCGAACGTGCGAGCCGGGCATGGCGCCCTGGGCGCGGTGTACCCGGCGAAAGCCTCGGGGAAAGCCGGCGTGAAGGAGGGCGACACACCGTCATTTCTGTATCTATTGCCGAATGGACTGAGCGATCCGGAGCAGCCGGGGTGGGGCAACTGGGGTGGCCGATTCGAGCCCAGCGGCCTCGGGAAGGAGTTCGTTTCCGCCCAGGACATTCGCAACGGGGCGCCAGACATGCTTTATCCAGTCCACCGCTGGCGGACGGCGTATCAGAACGAATTCGAGGCGCGGGCGGACTGGTGCGTGAAACCGTATGAAACCGCGAATCACGCGCCTTCGGCGGTGCTGAACGGCGATGCGGGGCGGCGGGCTCTCGAGATCGAGGCGGATCCGGGTGGGGTGGCCCGGCTCTCTGCAGCCGGCTCGACCGATCCGGATGGCGGCGCGCTTCGTTTCCGCTGGTGGATTTATGTGGAAGCCGGCACCTATTGGGCGGCGCCGCCGATCCAGGGCGCCGAAACCGAGGCGGCGTCCATTCGGATTCCGCCGGACGCGTCAGGACGGACGATCCACGTCATCCTCGAGGCAATCGATGAGGGCAAGCCGCCGCTGACGGCGTATCGCCGGGCCATTTTGAAGGTGCGCGGCCGACCGTTGCCCCTGCCGCCCGGGGTCCAGGCGCGCCCGGCGGAGGCGCTGCCGTCTCCCGGGGAGTTCGTGCCGGTGCCGGCGGGGCCGTGGAAGCTCCTGCGCGCGGTGAATGTCAACGGCAAGCCGGTCGAGATCGATGGCCAGCGATGGGAGGGTGGCGACGCGCCGGATTTCGCATGCAACGGCAAGCCGCTGACGGTTGCTGATCTGAAGCTGCAGCCGCCCGCGGACACGGGCCGCCAGGCCATGCTGACCGATTTCAAGTTCGATCGGAATCTGCAGGTTGCGTTACGCAATCTGCCGGCGGGGACCTATGCGGTATTTGTTTACATTGTCGAAGACAACCGGTCGGAGAACTTGAGCTTCTGGGTGGAGGGACGGCCGGTCCTGCGCAACTACGCGAGCGGCCCGGCGGGGCAGTGGCGCCGGCTGGGGCCGTGGATGGCCCGGGTGATCGATGGCGCCTTGGATCTGAGGGGCCAGGGCGGAGCGGCCAACCTTTCCGGGATCGAGCTGTGGAAGCGCTGATCGGCCGACATGCGCGGCGCGGGTCGATCGCGATGAGATGGGGGGCCGCGGCGCTGTGGGCTGCGGGGCTGGGCTGGGCCGCGGAGGGCGAGATTGCATTCCGCGACGTGACGGAGAGGGCGGGGCTGCTGCAGCCGCTGGCGGGCATGATGGGCCACGGCGGCGCATGGGGCGATGTTGACGGAGACGGCTTTCTGGATCTGTTTGTCGGCGGTTTCTGCGATCGGCCGGCTGCCGAATACCATCCCGCCTCGGGACCGGTTCCCAGCCGCCTGTTCCGGAACCTCGGCAACGGGCAGTTCGAGCGGGTGAGCCGCACGCCGGCCGAGTTCTACGGGCGCACCAGCGGCGCCGTGTTTGCCGATCTCGACAACGACGGCGCCCTTGAGCTCTATGCTGCCAACAACGCGCGGCCCGAGCCCAGCCGCGCCGAAGAGCCGCAGCGATCCGCGCAAGTCCGGCGAAGCCTCCTGTTCCGCAACGACCAGGGACGGCTCCTGGACCTGCCGCCGGACAGCGGCGCGTGCCCCGATGCGCTGTTGAGCGTGCGCAATGTCGGCGTCTTCGATTTCGACAGCGACGGCTGGCTCGATCTGTTCATCGTATCCGACAGGTTCACGCGCAACCCGCGGTCGGCTCTGCTGCGGAACCGGGGCGGATTGCGGTTCGAGGATGCGACCCGCAGGGCCGGATTGCCGGAGGACATCTGGGGGCTGGGGCTGGCGGCGGGCGATCTGAACGAGGACAGCCGGCCGGACTTCTTCGTGCCCCACTCGAACCGCCTGTTTCTGAGCCAGTCGGGAGACCGCTATCGCGAGGCAATCGAGCTGCGGGCGGCGTTCGCCCATGCGCCGATCGATGCCGAGGACTGGCCCTGTGGAGCGGCCTTTGGCGACCTGAATCGCGACGGGCGGCTCGATCTGGCGGTGAGCGCCCACTGCCGCCAGGCCCGGAACCGGCTTTTTCTCAACGAGGGATTGCAGGGCGGCGTGCCGCAATTTCGCGAGATCACGCGCGAGGCTGGATTGTCGGACATCGTCCCGGCCCGATGCCCGCATGTGGAGATTCAGGATTTCGACAACGACGGATGGCCTGATGTCTATCTGTCGGCGGCGTGGGATGAGGCGGGGCGCATCACGCCCCTGATTTTCCGGCACGACGGTTTACAGGATGGCCAGCCGCGCCTGAGACCTCCGCGGCCTATCAGCGGGCCGATGACGTATTTCCCGGCGGGCCCGTCCGGCGACTACGACAATGATGGGCGGCTGGATCTGTTCCTGGTCAACTGGTTTGCGGGCAACCATTGCCGGCTGCTGCGGAACGAGAGCACGGCACGCTGCTGGCTCCAGGTGCGCGTCACCGGCCGGCGCGCGAATCCGATGGGCCTTGGGGCCAAGGTGAAGGTCTATCGAGCGGGCCGGATCGGCGTGGCGGAAGATCTGCTCGGATTCCAGGAGCTCCATATCGGTTACGGATACGCCAGCGGGCAGGCTGCCATCTGCCATTTCGGATTGAACAACGAAACCGCGGTGGACGTTCTCGCCGCCCTGCCCAACGGCGTCGAGATCCGCCGAACCCGAACCCGAGCCAACCAGCGTGTGCATCTGGTGGAACCATGAACCGTCCCATGCCATCGCCCCCCGCCATTCGAATCCTCGCGGTCGTGATTTTATCGGGAACGCTCCTCCCGGCTGCTGACCCGGTTGCGGCTGCGTCCGCGGATCCTCCCTTTCCGCCTGCATTTCCGGGCGGACAGACCGTCGTGCGAATGCAGACGGATGTGTTCCTGCGGCCTCCGCCCACCCTGCGCGCCGATGTGGCGGTTGCGCAGGCGCCGCCGATCATCGAGGCGATGTATTATCCAGGGCAGGATTACGCAGGGAAACCATGGTCATGCTGGGGAGACGGCGTGGCCGTGGATGGCAAGTATTACTCGGCGATCGGCGATCACTGGGCGCCGCGCGGCAACGCCTTCGTGTTCGAATACGACGCCGCAGCCCGCTCTCTGCGGCGGGTCGTGAATGCCCAGGAAACGCTGGCCTTGCCGGAGGGGCATTACACGCCGGGCAAGATCCACAGCCGATTGGATGCGGGCGGCGATGGCTGGCTTTATTTTGCCACCCATCGCGGTTCCCCGCGGGTCACCACGGACGAACACCACTACCGCGGTGACTGGATTCTCCGCTGGCACCCTGGACGCGACCGGACGGAGATCGTCGCGGCAGCGCCCATACCCCGGCACAGCATTCCTGCCAGCGTGCTCGATCCCATGCGGTTGATTTTCTATGGCGGCACTGCGCCGCCCGCGGCCGGCGAGGCGGCGGAAGGGATCCGGTTCTTCGCTTACGATGTGCGGGCCCGGAGATTGCTCCACGAGGGCCCGAACGGACCCGCGCGCTGTCTGGCCCTGGCCCAGTCCACCGGGCGCGTTTATTTCGTCCCGGGCAACGATATGGGGCCGCTGATGCGCTTCGATCCGGCCGCGGGAGGTCCGCCACTGCGCATCGGCGCCGAGATGGGCATGCGCGCTGCCACCGGGGAGACCCCGGCTGGCCTTATTTACGCCGTCTCCAACGGGCAAGGCGAGCGAGAGGCCATTTTTTACGCGATCCAGACCCGGGGTGAGCAGGTCGAGAGGATCGGCAGCGCGGCGGTGGGGACGCAGAATTACATCACCAGCATCGATGCGGATGCGGCCGGCCGGTACCTTTATTATGTCCCGGGCGCGCATGGGGGCAGCGAGCGGGATGGATGCCCGGTTGTCCAGTATGACACCCGCCATCGGCGGAAGAAGGTGATCGCATTCCTGCACCCCTATCTCGAGCAGGCCTGCGGCTGCACGCTGCGCGGGACGTTCA
This sequence comes from Verrucomicrobiota bacterium, assembly GCA_022711435.1. Classification (GTDB taxonomy): domain Bacteria; phylum Verrucomicrobiota; class Verrucomicrobiia; order Limisphaerales; family UBA1319; genus JAGMXM01. The sequence goes on along the minus strand of JAKLFB010000002.1, from coordinate 44,946 downwards.
GCTCCGCCCTTTCGCCCGAGGGCGACGTGCTGTATGTCACCTGGAACAACAGCCGCGGCGGCCGGGCGTGGGACTCATGCCTGTTGGCGGTGATCCACATTCCCGAGCCCGAGCGCGAGCGGTGACGCGCGGGCAGCCGCCGATGATGTTGTCAGGATGGGAGCAATGGCATAATGTCGCTGTGTTCATGAACTGCACGAAATCGATTCTCCCGGCGATCGTGACCCTGGCGGCCTGCCATGGGCTTCTGGCATCCGAGCTGCGTCTGCCCGACCCGCTCACGACGGCCAGCGGCGCGAAAGTCACCTCGGCCGATGCCTGGCGGCAAACGCGGCGGCCGGAGGTCCTGGAGCTGTTCCGGACGCACGTCTATGGCCGGGCGCCGATCGGGCGGCCCGGCAGCCTGAAGTTCGAGACTGTCGAGCCAGCCAACGGGGCGATGGATGGCGCAGCGGTCCGCAAGCAGGTCAAGATCTCCTACCGCGGCCCCGGCGGCGAGGGGGCGATCCGTCTTGTCCTGTTCATCCCCCAGCGGCCGAAGCCGGCGCCGTGCTTTCTCCTGATCTGCAATCGCGGAGCGACCAATATCGATCCCACTCGCGCCACCAAGTCTCCGTTCTGGCCGGCGGAGCAGATCGTCGCGCGCGGCTATGCCGCCGCGGCGTTCCTGAACGCGGATGTGGATCCGGACCGGCACGACGGGTTCACCAACGGGGCGCATGGCATCTTCGATCCGCCCGGGATCCGGCGGCCGGCTGATGCCTGGGGCACCATCGCAGCCTGGGCGTGGGGGGCGAGCCGCGTCATGGACTATCTCGAGACCGACCCGGGCATCGATGCGCGGCGGGTGGCGGTCATTGGGCATTCCCGGGGCGGGAAGACGGCTCTCTGGGCTGGAGCCGAGGACGAGCGATTCGCGATGGTCATCAGCAACGACTCCGGCTGCGGCGGAGCTGCCCTGGCCCGCCGGCGGCAGCCCAAGGCCGAGACCATCCGGGCGATCAATCGCGCCTTTCCGCATTGGTTCTGCCAGAACTATCATGCCTACGCGGATCGCGAGGACGATCTGCCCGTCGATCAGCACATGCTGGCCGCGCTGATCGCGCCGCGCCTGCTCTGCATCGGCAGCGCCAGCGAGGATCTCTGGGCCGATCCGGAAGGGGAGTATCTCTGCGGTCTCGAAGCGAGCCCGGTTTACCGGCTCTTCGGCAAGCGCGGATTGGTCTCGGACGGCTGGCCGCCGCCCGACTCGCCGCGCCAGGACGGATCGATCGGATACCATCTGCGGACCGGCAAGCATGGCCTGACCGAATACGATTGGAGATGCTACATGGATTTCGCGGATCGGCATCTGAAAGCCGGCCGCGATTAGGGCCGCATTGGGCCCGCGCCTTTATGGTTCTCCGGCGGCGGCCATGATGTCTTCCCAAAGCCGGTTTCCATTCACGGCATTGGCCATGATCACCAGGCCGGCGCCGCGCCGGCGATCGAACTCGCAATAGCACCGGAACCCGGTGCCGTTCGAGCCCCCGTGGTAAATGCGGTCGCCGGCGGCCGCCGTGTCGATCGCCCATCCCAATCCGTAATAGGTCGGCCCGGGGCGGCGCGAGCCGCCGCGCGCAATGGGATTGCGCCCGAGCGCGACGGTGGCTGGAGTGAGCATGGCGTCGATCGAGCGCGCCGAAATCGAGTGCGGCGCGGATCGATCCTCGGCGAGCATCTCGAGGATCAGCTTCGCGTAGTCAGCGGCGGTGCAGTAGAGCGAGTAGGCGGCGTTGGCCTGGCGATAGAGGCGGCGGCGGGCGAAGGGCTCGCCCTTGCCGTCATGTCCGGCGGCGGCCTCGGGCGCCAGCCGATCCCGCCACACGAGGCTGCTGCGGGTCATCCCGAGCGGGTCGAGCAGGGTTTGCTGCAAGTAGGCTTCGACGGGCGTGTCCGTGATGTGCTCGACCACTCGCTGCAGGTAGAGGAAGCCCTCGCCCGAATAGGTGAACCGCGTGCCGGGCTCGCAGAGCAGCGGCAGCGGGCCGCCCTGCTCCCAGCCATTGGTGCGCCAATTGGGGAAGCCGCTTGTGTGCGACAGGACCATCCGGGCAGTGATCCAGCGGTGCCGGGGTTCCTCGGGCAGGTAGGGCTTGTCAAGGTAATCGGCCAGGGAGCGGTCCAGGTCGAGCCGGCCTTCCTCGACCAGCTTGAGCGCGGCATAGGCCATGAGCAGCTTGGTCATGGATGCGGCTTCGAACAGGGTGGTGGAATCCACGGGGGCGGGCTGGCCCGCCCGGCGGACGCCGTAGTATCGTTCCCAGGCCAGGCGCCGGTTCTCGATCCCTGCGATGGCGACGCCGGGCACGCGGTGCTGGGCCATGAGCTTGGGCACGAGCTCATCGAGAATGTCCGGCATGCGCTTCGTCCCTTGCCGAGCGCGTGTGGGATTGGCGGCGGCGGGCGGCATCGCATCGAGAATCAGCTGGACGAGCGTGCCGAACTGGGTGCGATCGACGCGCGGCCCGTCGGGCCGGTCGGTGTCGACCCGATGCACAATGACCAGGTCCAGGGCGGGGGCGATCAGGATGTAGTGGCCGCCGGTGCCGCGCGCCGAGAAGGTACCCGGGGGCAGCTGCGCATTTTCGAGGTGGCGTCCTTGCCAATCGGCCCACCAGAGGCAGCCATAGCCGGCGTGGACCTGGCCATTGGTGGCGGTGGCGGCCGAGTAGGCGCGCGTGCTTTCCGCCACCCAGTCTGCCGAGATCACCGGCCGGTCGCGCCATAGGCCCTGGCGCAGGAAGAGCAGCCCGAAGCGCGCCATGTCGCGGGCCGTCATCCGGAAGACGTAGGCGGGATGGATCGAGTCGCCGCCCCGCACATATTGGGTGTCTTCGATCCGGAAATCCTCCATCTCGAGCGGTTGGGCCAGGCGCCGTTCGAAGGCCTCGAAGACGCTCATCCCCGCGGCTCGTTCGTAGATGGTCCCCAACGCGTTGAAGTCCCAGTTGTTGTAATAGTAGAATGCGCCCGGCGCATGGCTGCCGCGCGCGGGGCGTCGCGCCTTCATGGCTGCCGTTTCGTAGAGCGCGGGATGATAGACGCCGGAGCGCGCCTTGAGCAGGTCGGCCACGGTGGCTCGCTTTTCCGCCGGGGTCAGGCTCGGCTCGTTATCGTCGACCCCGAGCTGCTCCAGAGTCTGAGCGCGATCGATCTGATTGGATGCCAGGCAAATGCCGATGAGGGCGCTGAGGAAGCTCTTGCGAATGGAATGGACATTGAATCGCCGGTCTGTCTGGCCCCAGGCATCGACCACCTTGCCCCGATGCACCACAAACAGCGCCGCAGAGCCGGCCGATTGCGCGAAGGCATGCGCTTGGGCCAGCGTGTTCGTCGACCACCCCAGCGCCTCGGGATGCTCGATTGTCTCCCAATGCTCGCCCGGAAACGCCGCCGTCGGGGGCGCCGCGAACGCGACGGCAAGCCCAGCCAGCGCCAGAAGCGCAAGAGAGGCTCGCACAAGATGCATGGTTCGCGGAGCGCGGATGGCGAGCGCCGCGGAATGGAGTGGATCGGTCATAGTCGGTCTTGCGGCAACCATCTTGTGTGCGCCAGCGCAGCGGCATCGAGCATGATGCCGAACGGTGTCGGCGGCAATGCTGAATATGGACCGCCCCCCCAGGGAAGAAATTGACAGGGGCGCTGGATTCGATCAGTCTCGCGGTGATGTGACCACCGATTTTGAGCCTGCGGGCTGGATGCCTTGAGGAAGCCGGCCGGTGGTGTCTAGGTTCCACGTGGTTACTCGACGTAGATTGGCGCATCAACCTCAGCCAACATCGACCATGAATCCCCTCCGACTTCCCTTGTGGGCTGGCCTGGCCGTCAGCTCCGCCGTCCTGGCCACGAGCGGGCAAGCCGCGCTCGTCGCGCATTTCCGACTCGAGGAAGGCTTCGCCGACCCGATGGCGGCCGCCGTTCAATCGGCGGTCGGGGGATACAGCGGCACATTTGTGGGCGGGGCGTATTACCCGGGATGGGTGACGGACAGCCTGGCGCCGGTCCCCGCCTCGCAGGGCGGCACTCTGGCGGCGGTCGTCCTGGATTCCACCGACACCGGCAATGATCCTTATGTCTTGACGGACGCGCCGGGCGTTTTGGGCGGCGCGGCACGGTCGTTTGCCGCGTGGATCAAGGCCTCCACGAACCAGCCGAACCACGCGACCTTTTTAGCGTATGGGCAGAACAGTCCGGGCCAGGCCATCCGGTTTCGGATCGATCCCACTGGGTTCTTGCGCCTGGAGTTCCAAGGGACGGCGGCGCTCGGCACCAGCCGCAAGCTCACCGACGGCCAGTGGCATCACGTGGCCGCCACCCTGCCCGACAACGCCAAATCGGGAGACACCATCTTCTACATTGACGGCAATGTGGAGCCGGCCACGGTCACCAATCCCGGCAACGTGATCAACACCACCGCCGGCAACATGAGTCCGCTCACCATTGGCAACTCGCAGCATTCGCTGGCGGCCTATGGCTCCAACGGGTGTGTGGACGACGTCCGGGTCTACGACGAGCAGCTCTCGCAGGCCCAGGTCCAGGCGATCGTTTTTGGCGCGGGCAACCCGCCCCATATCGACAAACAGCCCGCCGCATACAAGGCGATCCTGGGCGGCACCAATGAAATGGCGATCTTCAATGTCGATCTCTCCGGCAGCCCGCCCTTCTCGTTCCAATGGAAGCGGGACAACGTGGACCTGCCGGGCGGGACCGCGCAAAATCTCGTGATCGGCCCGGTCGCCGCTGCCGATGTGGGCAGCTACACCCTGGTCGTATCCAATGCATTCGGAAAGGTCACCAGCGACGCCGCGACCTTGTCGTGGGGAACGCCCCCCGTGGATCCCAGCGAGGCAACCGTGGTGGCTGGCGGCGCCATCGAGCTCAGCATCGCGATGCCGGCCGATTCCGCCGGCTACACTTACCAGTGGAAAAAGGACGGCGTGCCGCTGGGGAATGCCGCCGCCCGCGTCTATGCGATTCCCGCGGCGGCCAGCGGGGACCAGGGCGAGTACACTGTCGAGGTGAGCCTGGCCGGCCAGACGGCCGCCAGCGATCCCGCCCACCTGCGTGTCGTGGCCCCGCCCAGCTCGGCCTATGCGCGGCTGGTTCTCGAGGATGGTCCCGCAGCCTACTGGCGGCTGGGCGAGGCGTCCGGCGCCGCTGTCGCGCAGGATGTGACGACGTTCCACCCCGGCGCCTACGCCGGGTTCGTCAGTCCGGAACAGCCGGGAGCGGTGGCGGGAGACACGGATCCCGCAGTGGATTTCCCGGCGGGCGGCAATGGCTACATCGAGGTGGACCACTCGACGGCCTTGAACCGCACCAACTCGTTCACGATTGAGGGCTGGGCCAATCCGATGGCCGCCAGCGGCCGCCAATCCATCATCGCCTCCCGCACCAGCACGCGTTCGAGCGGATACGAGCTGCTGGCCAACGGCGCGCAATGGCAGTTCCGCACGGGTGCCTCCCTCAATGCCACGGCGGAGACATGGAACGATCTCAATGGGGGCACAGTGACGCCAGGCCAGTGGCATCATGTGGTGGGCACTTACGACGGAACCACCAAGCGGCTCTACGTCAACGGGCAGCTGGTGGGCACCCAGACAACGCCTGTCTATGCCACCTTGGGAACCCCGCTCCGCATCGGTGCCGACCAGACCTACCTTGCCACGGCGGGCAGCTTCTTCCTAGGCATCCTGGACGAGATCGCCGTCTACTGGCGAGCGCTGTCGCCCGAGCAGGTGGCCGATCACCACATGGCCGGAGTCCTCGGAGCCGGCGTCGCGCCGGCCTTGAATGCCCAGCCGCAAAATGCCTGGCTGGTGTTGGGCGACACCAACGCGACGGTCACCTTCAGCGTGGCCGCCACCGGCTCGCCGCGGCTCAGATATCAGTGGCAAAAGGATGGCGTCGATCTGCCAGGGGCGACCTCGGCGACCCTGACCCTTTGGCCCGCCGGCGGGGCGGATCTGGGCACGTACGCCGTGGTGGTGAGCAATGCGGTGAGGTCGGTAGCCAGCACCAATGTGGCGCTGGCCTACAGCACCGGGCCCGTGGCGCCGCCGGCCCAGGCGGTGCTGGTCGGCGGGACCGTGACGCTGACGCTGCCGGCCCTGCCGGACTACCAGGATTACACTTACCAGTGGAAGCACGCCGGCACGAATGTCCCCGGCGCGACGAGGGAGTCGCTGACCCTGTTCCCGGTCACCGCGGCGGACGCCGGCGGCTACACCGCCGTTGTCACGCTGGGCGCCGAATCGGTCGAGAGCGCCCCGGTCCCGCTGAGCGTCCTGCCGCTGCCGACGCAGCCCTACGCCACGGCGGTTTCCAGCGCCAACCCGGTGGCCTATTGGCGCCTGAATGAGCCCGCCGGTTCCGTCGGCGCCATCGACATCATCGGTGGGCGGACGGCGTATTCGAGCTATGGAGACGCCGAGGGTGACTTCGCCTGGGGGAAGGAGGGCGCGCTCCTGGGCGACGCGGATGGAGCGGTTGGGTTCAGCGGCTACTCGCTCGGCGCTCGAGCGGGGCGGGCGAAGCTGGATGCGGCTTATGATGCGGCGTTGAATCCACCCGTGTTCTCGATCGAGTGCTGGGCGCTGCTGGCGGGCAGCAGCAGCGCGTATCGCTCGCCGGTGACCTCGCGCGACGGCTCCGCCGGCAACACGAAGGGCTACCTGTTCTACGTCAGCCCCGCGGGCAACTGGGAGTTCTGGCTGGGCAATGGGGCCGGCTGGACCGCGCTGGCGGGGACAGCCGCCGCTCTCAACGAGTGGGCCCACCTGGTCGGAACCTACGACGGCGCCACGATGTGTTTCTATGTCAATGGCGCGTTGATGGGCCGGACCGCCACGAGCTTTGTTCCCAACGATCTCTACTCGTTCCGCATCGGCGCTGGGGCGTCCGAGAACGCCAGCGGCAGTTTCTTCTGGCCCGGCCGGGTGGATGAAGTGGCCGTCTACGGTGCCGCCCTGAGCGAGGGGCAGGTGCAGGCACACTACGCCGCGGCCTTCCAGGCGGGCGCCACCCCGCGGATCACCCAGCAGCCCCAAACGCGCGCGACGCTGGCGGGGGCGGCCCTGACCCTCGAGGCGAAGGCCCATGGCATGACGCCGTTGAGCTACCAGTGGCAAAAGGACGGGGCGAACCTGCCCGGCGCCACCAATGCCGTGCTTGCGCTGTCCGGGGTTTCGACCTCCCAGGCGGGCCTGTACCGCGTCCTGGTGGCGAAGGGCGCCGCCAGTGTCTCGAGCGCGCCAGCCGAGCTCAGCGTGCTGCCCGGCCAGGCGATCAGCCTCAACATCCAGGGCTACAACGCCCGCACCATCGCCGCCAACGGCCTTGTGGCTGGCGCCATCGCGCTGCCCAACTGGAACGAGTTCGGCTACAACGCGAGCAATGGCAGCTTCACCAACCTGGTCAACCACGCCGGCCAATCGTTCCCCATCCTGGTCACGTGGACCGCCGCCAACAATCGACAGTGGAATGGCCCGTTCGCTGCGCCTGCGGGCGACTACGCCCTGCTGGGCGGACTCATTGATGACGGAGGCGTGACCAATGTCGTCGTGACCGTGACAAATCTTCCCGCCGAATATCAGAGCGCGGGCTACTCGGTGTATGTCTACATGGGCGCCCCTCACGCCAACGCCGGGATGGTGAATGTCGCCGACTGGTATGGAGCGGTCAGCGTGGGGAGCGCGACCAACTATTACCACGGGATGGACCTGGCGGTGTGGAACGGCAGCTACGTGCGGGCCGTCACGACCGATGTCAATGACACTCCCGCCGACGCCAACTACGCGGTCTTCAGCGGATTGAACGGCGCTTCGTTCTCGATCGTGACCACGCCGCATCCTTACGGGCTGGCCGGGCCCGGGGCGATCAGCGGCTTCCAGATCGTGGCGAATGTGCCGCCGGCTCTGCCGCCCGTGCCGCTGGCGATTGCGCGAAGCGGGGCTGACCTGGTGTTGAGCTGGGAGGGGGATTGGGTCCTGCAGCGCAAGGCGCCCCTGGACGGGCAGCAGGCGGGCTGGTCGGATGTGGACGGCGCTTCGAGCGGCTACGTCATCCCGAACCCGCTTGCCACCGAGCAATACTACCGCTTGCGCAGCCGATGAACACACAAGCAACCATAGGCGGGGCCAATCCCGCCCGGATCGAAGCCCATCCGGATCCCCGGGCGGGCCCGGCGGCGGTCGCACGGGGCGGTTTTACGCTGATTGAACTGCTCGTCGTCATCGCCATCATCGCCATCCTGGCGTCCATGCTCCTGCCCTCGCTCAGCCGCGCCAAGGAAAAGGCCCGGCGAACGGTCTGCAAATCGAACATGCGCCAGGTCATGCTCGGCGCGCTCATGTACGCCGGCGACAACGCCGAGCGCTTTCCGCCTGCGACGCGGGCCGATGGCGTCATGCACGCCAGCTGGACGCCGCTTTCTGTCTACGACCATTTCGTCCAGCGGCTTTCGATCAAGACGAACTGCTTCACGTGCCCGAACAAGAACAAGGACGGCAAGTGGATATTTTTGAACAACAACGCCGCCCGCCTGGGTTTCTACGTGCTGTGGGGCTTGCCCACCGAGCTGGACAAACGATCCCGGGACGCCGATTACGGGACGCAGGCGGCCCCGTTCGATTCCCCGGCCAAAAGCCACAGCTACACGCCCCACATGGTGCTGATGGCCGATATCATCGAGAAAGGGACCGACGCGGTCAGCGGGCTCGGCCTGAGCAAGATCACGTCCGCCCCGCACACCCCTGCCGGCCCCAAATACAGCGCCTCCGGCCAGCTGGTCGAGCCCGCTGTCATCGGATCCGAGGGTGGGAATGTCGGCCGGACCGATGGATCGGTCGAGTGGCGCAAGCAGATGATCATGCGCCCTCATTACGTGGTCTATCGCCCCCCGGCGACCAGCTTCAACCCCAATCCGGAATACCTCGGCTACTGGTAAGAGCCCGCCACAAAACCATGTGGCCTGCGTTTGCGGATTTCAGCCGATGGCGTTATGGCTCGACAGCGAGCAGGCGCAGGGCGGCTCGCATGGCTGCGAGCTGAATCGGTTGCTGCGGGCCAACACGGGCGAGGCTGGATCAGGGCGTGGGCTTGTTCAGGATCATGGCCTGGGCGGCCTTATTCTTCGATTCCTGTAGGACGGGCAGCATGATCGTTCGCACCAGCTCGCCGATCTGGGTTCGATCGAGCCGGATGCGCAAGGTGTCTCCGTCGACAGCGGGCTCGAGAGCGGCACCCAGTTCATCCCATCGGGGCAGGTGGCTCTTGATTTCGTCGATGCTGCCCCAAGCGGTCCAGACTCGGACGAGCCATTGATGGAGGGCTTTGGCGTCGGCGGCCGTTGTCGAGCGGATTGCCAGCTCGACGGACCATTCCGGAGGTTGCTGGATGGAGAGCGTCGCCCATTGCAGGCCGCGGGTGAGCGTCGAGCTCGATCCGCCCCCGAGCATCGAGGGGAGCGCCGGCATGAGCTCCTCGATGATGCGGCCGGCATCCTGGTAAGGAAGCAGCGCGGCCTGCAGGACGCCCGGTCGAGCGGCGGCGAAGGCGGATTCGAGGTGGCCGAGATCGGCCGGCTTCAGAGCTCGGATGCGTTCGAGGACCGGTTCGATGGCGGCCACGAGGCAGCCCTGCTGGACCGTGGTGTTCAGGTTCGCGTGGATGCCGGTCTGCCTCAGCAGCGCGGCGAGCCGAGCCGGATCGCTGTTGTCTGCCAGCGGGACCACCGCGAAGGCCGGGGCTTCAGGGCCAAGGTCGCTGAGGCTAATGACCAGGTAAACGACATGGCCGCCCGCCTTGCGGAACTCCTCGAGCCAGGGCTGGACAGCCTGCTGAGCTTGCTGGACGGGTTCGGCCATGGTCTGGCGCTGTTCGGGGAGAAGGTCGAGGACGGCGGAGGCCCAGGCGGCAGCATCGATAGTGCCGAGGTCCAAGCGCGCGGCCATGACGGTGAATTCGTCCGTGAACGGCATGACGCGCGACAGGTCCGCCGGCGCGGCGGCTGGGGCGGCGCCGCTTGCGAGCGGGGCCAGCACCGCCAGCAACAGAGGGAGAAGAGAGCGGGTGGATTTCATGGAAACACTCCTGGTTGAAGGTGGGAGTCAGTCGGGGCGGTTCAAGGACGGATGGTGAGCTCGTAGATTTTGGACAGGCGCGCTTCCTGGGGGGACAAAGGCGGCCCTTCGAGGGTGGCGGTCTTGCCCTCGAGGCGATAGAGGAAGGCGCCGCCGGTCATCGGGTCTCGCGGGATGGGGACGTCCTGGATGTCAGCGAGCGAGCCGGGCAGGCGCCGGTCGTGGCTTGCGGCATAGAGCCGGACGGCCTCGACGCAGCGGATGAGGGCCGCGCGGCGTTCCGTGGCGGCAAAACGGCTGGCAGCCCTGGTGAGGGCGGGCAGGAGCATGCTGGGCAGGATGGACCCGATTGGATCCTTTCTCCGGGCTTCCTGGAGGCTGGCTTCGGCTCGAGTCAGGCCCAGGCGGGCTTCATAATAGGGCAGGGCAAACCACTTGAAGAGATCGTCGCGTTGGACGGCGTAGCTTTCGCCGATGAAGGTGGCCAGGATCTTGGCGGCGGACATCCGGCGGATCTCATCTTCCGAGCGCCCCTGGCGCCTGAGGTAATCGACGGCTTTCGGGTAGGCGGCCAGGGCGATCGCCGTAGCCACCATGCCGGCATTTTCCTCCTCCGAGAGCCATGGAGGGAGCGTGATGTTCCCGCTGAACTTCTGGAACTCGCGCACCGACTGGCGAAGGTCGGCCGCGGTCGCGGTCCGGGTGCGAACGTCCCAGAGAACGGGCATGTGGACGTAAAGAAAGCAGCGCTCCCAGCGCATGGCATCCCAGAGATTGAGCAAATCGGGCGGGAGGTCCGAGAGCGCCCAGAACAGGTTGGGAGCGCCGGGCTGGGCAACCAGCTCCTCGATGCGGTCGAACATCATGTTGGCGATGGCGATGCCGACGAGGCCTTCGATCAGCGTGGCCCCCTTGCCCGTGTGGCGAGCGAGCGTCAGACCGGCTTTCAGGCGCTCGAGCGCATCAGGATAGCGTCCCTGGCGGATCCGCAGGCGGATCTCCATGGCCAGCAGGCGCGCTGCGCCGCGCAGCTCCGCCAGGTGGGGCAGGAGGGCGTTCATTCCGTCCTGGCGGATGGGGATCTCGAAGTCGCAACGCTCATGCCGGGTGGCTTGGGCAAGCCGGTCCAGGGTCGAGGCATGCTGAGCGACCACCGCCTCGACGGCATCGACCGGCAGTTGGGCGATCGGCATCTTGAGCCACTCCTGGAGCTGCTCGCTTTGCTCCCGCCATTTTTCGTTCTGGCTGAGCATGCGCGCGATCTGCTGGTAGGCGAGCGCGGCGTTCCCGGGGATTTGATCGATCATTTCATGATAGAATGTGTAGCGGAGTGCCGGGCGAGGCGCGGCCATGGGATCGAGCGCGAGCCGCAGGCGGTCCGGCGTGTCCGCTGCGGGCCGGGATGGCGTTGCGGCGACCACGCTTTGCGGCTGGGCGAGCGGCGCCGCCGCGCGGCTGGATGGCACACCCGAAGCGCCGATGAAGTGGCTGAGGAGGGCAGGCAGAAGAAGATAGATTGAGCGTTTCATGATGGATTTCCTTTGGTTGGAGAACGGAAGATCTTGAAAGGATCCGGTGCAAGAAAGGTGTTTTGCCGGAGACGGAGCCAATCGGCGATCGTCAGGACGGCATCAGCCGAGGCTGGTGCGCAGGCGGAAGACGGGAGGGTGTCCCAGCCGTCGATCGCCACGCGGGTCCGGAGCTCGAGGTAATCGCGGGCTGTTCCCCGGAGATTCGCGGGCAAGGGATTGATCCCCGCGCGGTCGCTGGGGTTGGGGAGTGAAGGCTGTTCGGTTCGAGGGGCGTTCCCGAGTGCGGCCATCATGGGTGCGGCAGGCGGCCATGGATTGCGATCCAGCCATGCCAGGCCGGCGGCCACGAACACTATCAGGCCCGCCAGCGATTGCCAGGCCCGCAGACGCCGTTGGGTGGATCGCCGTCCAGCCTGGAACATGAGGGTGTCCCGGTCGATGCCGTGCCGGGCGGGTTCAAGCTGCCGGAGGCGGCGCGCGAGCTCCTCGGTTCCATCGATCATGGAATCTTCTCCTGGCATGAAGCCTCCAAATGGTTGCGGACGTTTTCGATGCCGCGCTGGTAGCGGCGGAAGACGGTTGCGACCGAGCACGAGAGGATGGCCGCGATCTCTTCAAGGGTGAGGCCGCCCCAGATGCGCAGGGTGACGGCCTCGCGTTCGTCGGGGTCAAGGCGGCGCAGCGCTTGTTCGGCCTCATGCGCGTCGAGGGCCTTGCCCGGGCTCGGCTCGAACCATCCGGGCGCCTCGGCCCCGGCCCGGTCTTCCCGGCGGGTGCGCCGGCCGCGCGATCGCAGGCATTGGAAGGCCCGGTTTCGAACGGCCCGGTAGAGCCAGGCTTTGACGTGCTCCGGCGGCTGCGATTGGACAATCAAGCTCATAAACACATCCTGAACAGCATCTTCGGCGGCGGGCGGATCGAGCCACTGGCGCGCATAAAGAACCAGCGGGCTGCTTTCCCGCTCGAACCATCGTCCCAGTTCTTGCGCATCCATCGAACCCATTGCCGCGTTCCTCTGCTAAGATCCCGCCGCCGCCGGTTTTTTTCATCTAACACAACGTCATAACAATCGAATGAGCGGTATCGGGCGCAGCTGCTCCCCCTCTCCGGGCAGCGGCGCGATCCGAGCCCGTGACCATGCGTCCTTTTGCACAGACCCTTAGGTTCTGAAAGCCTGAATCGCCATGCCCGGGCACTTCTGAAGGATGAGCTGGTCGCAGGTGTATAGCTTCAGTCCCAAATCCTCCGCCAGGGCGATGTACTGGCTGTCGTAGCCGCTGCATCCGGTTCGGCGCGCGACCGCCAAGACACGTTCCGGTGCCACCTCATAGGAAGCGCCGTCCATCAATGTCAAGGCATCTTCCAACAGGGCCACCGCCTGCGCGGATCCAATCCATCGATTGCGCTCGCACGTGCAAAGCACGTTGAGGAACTCGTCCAACCACAAACGCGGCGCCACCCAGTCCGCATCCCGATCCAGCAGCCGGTCCATGGCTTCCGAACGCTCGCCTCGTATCAGCAGGTAGGCGATCACGTTGGCGTCGACGACGATCATCGTCGCCCATCCTCGATCGCGCGGTTGAGAGCGCTGTCCTCGAGCCAAACATGCATACTCTCCCGGCGCTTCCGAATCTTGGCTGCCAACTCGCCACGATCCACCTTCCTGGGGACGAAGGTTCGCTCCAATGCGCAGAGAATCAACTTGTTCAGGCTTCGTCCGCTCTGAACAGCGGCCTCGCGCAGGCGCTCATGAAGCTCCTGCGGCACGTCTTTTATTGTGATGTTCATCGCGGCACCAATATGGCACCATATCGGTGGCCCGCAAGCTTGTTTGTCGAATAGCCGCAGACCAGGCGTGAGGTGCAGCGTTGCGAGTCTTGGGTTTAACGAGGCTATTCCCTTTCCCGCGCAACGGGCTTCGACTGGGGGTTGCGAGCTTCGACGCTTCGCCAATCGGTGCGTCCTCGCTCGCGGCGCATTCCTCGAAGGCTTTTTGGGTAGCCGCAAGCGAGGTTATCCGGCATCATGCGCGGCAAATATTTCAGATGAAACAAAGCCATGAGAGTCGAGTTTTGTTTTTGCGCAGCAACTGTCGTTCTGGTGGCGCTGAGGTTGCCGGCAGCCACAACCGCGGGCGATCGCGGCCCGGCGCTTCCGGTGATGCCTGAGGGCGTCCGGTTCGAGCCGGACATCGAGTATCTCGAGCCGGGGCGGAGCGAGAGGGCGGACCTTTATCTTCCCTCGGGATTGACGGGAGGCGGTCGCGCGCCCGCGGTGGTGATCATTCATGGAGGCGGTTGGAGCGGAGGCGACAAACGCGCCGCCCGCGAGATCAACATTGGGACGAACCTCGCTCTCCACGGTTATGTGGGAATGAGCATTAACTACCTCCTGGCGGCCGGCGGCAATTCGACCTGGCCGACGAACCTCCACGACTGCAAGACGGCGGTCCGCTGGCTGCGCAAGAACGCGGATCGGTTGCGAGTGGACCCGGATCGGATCGGCGTGATCGGCGGTTCTGCGGGGGGACACCTGGCGGCCATGCTGGCCGTCACAGGTCCGGACGACGGATTGGATCCGCGAGGGCCTTACGGGGAGTTTTCCTGCCGGGTGCAATGCGCGGTGGATCTCTATGGGCCCGCGGATCTGCTGAGGCGCGGCGACACGAAAATGCTGGGCAAGACCCGCGCCGAGGCGCCGGAGCTCTACCGCGCCGCATCGCCGACCGCCTATGCGGACGCGTCGGATCCGCCCATCCTGATTTTGCACGGGACTGCGGACAAGACCGTCGATCTCGAGCAGTCCGAGCTGTTTGCCGAGGCGTTGAAACGCGCGGGCGCCCGGCATGAGCTGGTGGTCGTCGAGGGTGCGCCGCACACGTTCCATCTGCAGCCCAAACAGCGGGATTTGCGTCCGCAGGTGCTGGGATTTTTCGATGCGCATTTAAAGGGGGGCGCGAGTGCGGGCGGATCAACGCCGGGGGGCGCGGCGTATCACGTGGATTCGGCGGAGGGCGACGACGCCAACAGCGGGGCCCTGGACGCGCCGTGGAAAACCCTGGCAAGGGTCAACGGAACGGTTTTCGAGCCGGGCGACAAGATCCTCTTCAAGGGCGGCTGCAGCTGGATTGGGCAGCTGAATCCCAAAGGCTCGGGAACGGCGGCCCAGCCGATCGTCATTGACCGATATGGCGGCGGGCCGATGCCCGTGATTGACGGAGGCGGAGCGGAGGGATGGGGCGCGGTCTGCCTGTTCAACCAGGCGCATTGGGAGATCAACAGCCTGGAGATCCGCAACGACGCCGCGGAGGGGGGCGACCGGCGCGGCGTTTACCTGAGCGCATCCAACTTTGTGGGCACCGTGGTCCATCATCTCCATGTCCGGAATTGCCGTATCCATCACATCAAGGGCCTGGTGCATCAAGCCAGCAATGCCGCCAAGCGGACCGGCGGGATCGTGGTCGAGGTGATCGACGACTCCGCCGCGCCGACGCGCTTCAATGACATCCTCATCGAAAACTGCGACATCGCGACCGTGGACAACCAGGGCATCGCGCTCAACAACCGGGTGTCCGTGGGCGATTACCCGGGCACGCCCGCGTGGGAGGCGCGAAAGTTCACGCAGGTGGTCATCCGCGGCAACTCGATCCATGATGTCGCGAAGAACGCCATGATCATCCGGTTGACCGACGAGACGGGGCTTGTCGAGCGGAACGTCTGCTGGGACACGGCCTATCGCGCGTATACCGGCAACACCATCTTTTCGCGAAGCTGCCGGGGAACGGTTTTCCAATATAACGAGGGTTATCGGAACCGGGCTGGCGAGCGCGATCCGTCGAAGAGCTTCGATGGATCGCTCTATGACGCGGATCTGCAAAGCCCGGGGTGCGTCTTTCAATACAGCTACAGCCACGACAACGCGCACGGCCTTTACTGGCAGTGCACCGACGCCCGGGACACCAACCTCATCGTTCGATACAATATCAGCCAGAACGATCGGGGGATCATCTTCTGCATGAATTACGGCGCCGCGAGCACACTCGTGTACAACAACACCGTCTTCATCGGCCCCCATGTTTCGCCCGCGATCATCGATGAGCGGAGAAAGGCGGCGAAAACCTATTCCTTCTTCAACAATGTCATCTACAACCAGAGCGCCAATGCCCGCTACCGGTGGTTCAACGGCAGCCGGACCTTCGATGGGAACCTGTTTTTTGGATTCCATCCTGCGGGCGAGCCGGACGATCCGCGCAAACTGACGGGCGATCCGCGGTTCGTAAATCCGGGGAGCGGAGGCGTGGGGTTGGGCACGCTGGCCGGCTACATGCTCCAAGCGGGCTCGCCCTGCATCGACTCCGGCACCACAGTCCCCAGCCACGGCGGCCGCGATTTCTGGGGCAGTGCAGTGCCGTTCGGCAGCGTGCCCGACCGGGGCGCGCACGAGTGGAATCCTTGAAAGGCAATGCAGAGCAAAGTTTTTAGCGGATCGGGATCGCGCAATCGGAGAGTTGGCGCGGATGGGCGCCGCGGCTTCACGCTGATCGAGCTGCTGGTGGTGATCGCGATCATCGCGATATTGGCCTCGATGCTGCTGCCGGTTTTGGGGCGCGCCAAGGCAAAGACCCACCAGATCAAGTGCATCTCGAATCTGAAACAGACCGGGATTGCGGTGCAGTTGTTTTTGGATGATAACAGCGACGTCCTGCCACCCGGCCCCGGCCCCATCTACGGTCTGTATTTTGGACAGCGGCCTGGCTACCGGGAAGCGACTCGATACAAGTACGAACTCATTTATTACCTGGCCAAATATCTCGCATTGCCGCCGCCTTCGGCCGGTCCGGAAACGAATGTGGCGAAGGTGTTTTTCTGTCCGGCCTTCGAGCGATACCAGCCGCCGGTCAGGGAGCCCCTGGCCGAGCGGACGTGCTACGGCGTGTATCATCCGGGCTACTCGGCGCTGACCAACGTGGTATTCCGGCCGTTTGGGTATCCGCCGGGGCAGGAAGCGGCGATGGAGAAACCGCACAAAATCAGCGAAATCCAGGCCGTCGCCCCGCTGGCGGATGTCTGGATGCTGTCGGATCTCGATCAATTGGGATGTCCCAACGTGGGCTGGAAAGAGGAGCTGCCGCCCACGCCTGTTCATGGCAGCACTCGGACCTTTCTCTATTTTGACAACCACGTAGCGACCAAGAGAGCAGGAAAGAAAGGCGTTCTCTGACGTTGCCTGGAGAGATGTCACACCGCATCCATCCGCTGAATACGTAGTTCTCCCCGCCCTCTCCCCCTCGTCCCTCGCGGGGCGAGGGAAACCAGAGCCGGTTTCCAAGAGACAAGGCGGAGCGCGGGCGAATTCGTTCACCCGGTCGCCTGCCGTCTTCTCCCTCGCTTCCATGGCAATGGGGTTGAAGACATGGCTCCAAACGCCCGGTCGGGGGACCGGGCCTACACGAAGGGGCAGGCCGCGTGCCCTCACGCGGCGGGACTTCTGACGACACGTTAGAATTTGCTGGAACCAATCTGTTCTTGGGGATATTCAACTCAAAACCCAACCGAGATCGATCATGAAGACGATTCGTCCTCTACTGGTGGCTGCTCTGTTCGCGGCCATCGTTCCGTTGTCGGCCCAGGTGAGCATCGCGCCAGGCACGACCCATCGCGAGGACTTCAGCGCCCTGGGGACGAGCAGCGGCGCCTGGTGGGATAACTTCACCCTGGCCGGCTGGTATGCGAGCGTCAGCAACGTCACCGACGGCGTAGTAGGGCCTTACACGACCGCCTACACCGCCACGGCGGGCGCGTCCGGCAATTCGAGCACGCTTTATTCCCTGGGCGCAAGCGGGAGCTCGGAGCGCGCCTTGGGGGGCACGCCGGTCACGACCCGGTATGGCATGCTCGGCTTGCGGCTGGTCAACGGCGGCAATTCGACCATCACCAATCTGATCCTCAGCTACGATGGCGAGCAGTGGCGGCGGGATGCCACGGTGAACACGCATATCCATGTTAGCTATAAGATTTTCCCGCAAGGGGCAGTGGGAGGACTGGATTCATTGGACGGCTGGACGGCAGCCCCGGAGAGCCTGACGTTCAATGCCCCGACCACCGGCAACGCCGGCGCCTTGGATGGGAACAACCCGGCCAATCGCGCCGCCGGGCTGACGGCGGCGTTCCCGGGCATCAGCGTGCAGCCCGGCGACGAGATCTGGTTCAAGTGGACCCTGATCAAGGTGAGCGGCGGCAACATCCACGTTGGGATCGACAACGTGACGGTTTCGGTGCCTATGGGGACGCCGCCGGTGATTGGCGAGATTCCTGACATCACGGTCGTGGCCACCCAGACTTCCGTCACGAACAGCTTCACTGTCAACGACGCCGAGGACGACGCGGCATCGGCGCCCTTGCCTGTTCCAACCGCCACCTCGTCTAACGAGGCCGTGGTGCCATCCGCAAACGTCTTCTTCGACGGCAGCGGATCGAACCGGACGGTGTATGTGATTGCGGGCGATCGGGCCGGGTCCGCCGACATCACGGTCAGCATCATCGATTCGCACGGCAACA
This sequence comes from Verrucomicrobiota bacterium, assembly GCA_022711435.1. Lineage (GTDB taxonomy): Bacteria > Verrucomicrobiota > Verrucomicrobiia > Limisphaerales > UBA1319 > JAGMXM01. The sequence continues at coordinate 26,733 of JAKLFB010000002.1, read as the reverse complement.
CCGGCCAGCAGACGTTTGCGGTGACGGTCCTTCCGCTGGATTTTGCGCCGTCGATCTCGACGCCTCCCCCCACCAACACCCTTGTAAACACTCCCGTCGCGGTGCCATTCACCGTGGCGGACCCCGAAACGCCGGCGAGCGCTCTGACGGTCAGCGCCTCCGTGGCCAGCTACAGCGGCGGCATCCTCGAAAGCGTCACGCTGGAAGCTGATTCCGGCGGCACCAACCGCGCCGCGATCGTCAAGCCGGTCGCCGATGCGACCGGCGTCGGCGTTGTCATCCTCAGCGTGACCGATGCCACGGGCCAGACAACGACCGCCTCCTTTGCCGTGATGGTGCGGCCATCGGCCGGTGTCGTGCTGATCGATCACTTCGATTATCCCTTCAACACCAGCATCCTGAACTCGAGCCCGGGCTTCTGGGTCCGGCGCAACTCGAGCGCGCAAGGGATCAATTTCCGAACCGCCTCCTCAGACGCTCAGGCCTGGATCCGGCCCAAGAGCGGTGCGGACGACGCATCGGTGCCCCTGTCGGGAGGTCCCTATGTGCCGGGAAGCGGCACGGTGTTGTTCACGATGTTCAAGGCCCAGTGGATCGATGTGGGCGATGTCCCGGTGGTCGGGGATTCCAGCGGAGCATTCATTCTCCTTGCACCGGGCAGCGGCGCCAGCGCGGACCAGCTCATGCAGGTCGCCACCCGGACTACCGGGGCGCCGGAAGGGGCCTTTCGGCTTCACATCTCGAACGGCGAAAGCATTTATACGGAATACTCGATGACCGATCTTTACATGGGGACCGTTTACAGCATCGTCGTGCGGCATGACGTCGATACTGCCAAGTCCACCCTTTGGATCGACGCGACATCCGAAGCCTCTCCCAGCGTCTCGGCGACCGACCTCCAGACGCCCGCTCCGATCAGCCATCTCTCGATTCGCCAGGAACCGGACATGGGCAACATTTACGTGGACGACTTGAAAGTGATCGCCATCCGCAAGCCCAGGCTCATGAGCATCACGCCGCCGTTGGGTGGCGGCCTGGAGATCGTTTTTGCGGGCGGCGCCAGGGACACGACTGGGGATTTTGAAGTCGAGCGGGCGGCCAGCGTCAACGGGCCCTTCGGCGGCGTCAATGCGACCATCACCGATCTGGGGGAGGGCACATTCCAGGCTGCCGCTCCCGCCTCGGGCGATCAGAGCTATTACCGTGTGAAGCGGAAACCGATCGATTTCTAATTGGAACGTTAGGGTCTGTGCATGCACAGACCCTTAGGGGCCTTGAAGGCAGCGGACCACCAGCATGACGGGGATCGGACGCGGCAGGATTCCCGACGGCCGGTTCTTGATTGCGAGCCATCCATCATCGCCGCGATAATACAGGATTGAGCTGCCGCCGCCGTCGAGGTTGAGAGCTTGATGGCAGCCGAGAGAATGCATCAGCTCGGCCAGTTCAAGAAGCGACATGCCTTCGCTGTAATCCGGCTGGCGCCCGTCCACGACGGCCATGACGACGCGAAAGCCAGTGGCGTCCACGCCGATGGCGGTTCGCGGATGCAAGGGCTGGGCCGATGTGGCCGTCACGCGTCCGTCGGTCACCAGGGGAGAGAAGCCTGCGATGGCCAGGCGGGCGGTGTCCTGCGGTGCGAGCGGGCTGATTCGCGCTCGGCCGTCGGCGCCAACCCAGAAGCTCGATGCGATTTCGCGGACGGCGGGGCGGCTGGCTTCACGCTGCAGGCTCTTGGCCCAGCCCGTGATTGCGACCGGATCGCCTGGAGACCACGCGGCGCGCTCTTTGGGGCGAGGGGGCCCGGCGTAGGCGAACGCGTTGGCATTGATGGCGGCAACAATGTCCGGAGTGTCCAGGAGACGGGGCGGCGGGGTCAGTTCGGCCTCGGCCGGACCTGCGCCGTCCGGATCCCGCCCAAGGACGACGTCCAACGCATAGCCCGGATCCCGCAGGTCCAGTCGGAGCACGTGGATTCGGAGCGGACGCGGGCTGGACCGGGTTTCGGCGGAATAAGCGAGCGATGGAGCAGGGGGATCGGCGATCGTGCCCTCAGGCCCTCCGGGCGCGCCGATCCCGGTGACGCGGGCGGGGGCAGCGGTCTGGGCGGATGCTGAAAGGGAGAGGATGATGCTCATCCCGAGAGCCATCAGCCAGCCCGGCTGTTTCCAGCTGGAAATCGCGTTCATCAGAGTCTCATCGTTGTGTCTTGCCGTCGCTTCTCCAGGGCAGTTGCGCGTGCCCGACCCCAAACGAGCCTTCGTGGACGACCTCGGCCCGGAGGTTGTCGTGCAGGACCTTCACCAGTCCGACACACAAGCCGCCGCGAACGAGATATCCGCTCCTCGCGCAGAATGGCGTCTCGGGCGGGCCGCTGCGGTCGTCGGGCGTCACGACGTGCCAAGTCTTCTCCCAGTGGATGAGGTCCATGCATCTGCTTGCCGGCCGGCTCACCGAATCCGCCGGATGACATAGACTGCCGCCATGATCATCAGGCCGAAGAGCAGGATCGCCACAGCCAGCGCCAGCATCCGCAGGAGCTGGGCCCGGCGCATCAGCCTGGCAGTCTCCCGCTGCTGAGCCGCCTGCAGTTCGCGGAGCTCCGCCTCGGCCTGTTCCACCAGATGACTGGCGTCCCGGAGCCTCAACACGTGGAGGCGGGCCGAATGCGCCTGGAAATGCGCCGGCAGATGCGCCGCATCCTCGGTCATAGCCTCCCGGAATCCGACGTAGTGCCGCCAAAACGGGCTCTCCTCCGCGGTCCACATCCGCTCGAGCCCGAAATTATGCGCCAGCACCTGGAGATGCTCCCAGAGCATGGGGCGCACCATGTCCTCGTGTTCCGGAAACCAGAATGCCTCGCTGTGAATCCGGCCATGCGCGCCGGCCACCTCGAAGGCGACGGCGCCCAGCAGAGCCCCGGCCTCGTTCACCGCCACGTGGATTTCTTTCAGCCGCCGCTCCAGGTCCTCGACTGGCAGGCGCTCCTCGGCCCAGAGCAACCGCAGCGAATCCAGGTCCTCGATGGTCGCGCGTCGGACATGGCACGAGTCCGGCTTCATGAGCCTGATGATAGCCGCCCATCCGACGCCGGTAAAGGATTGACTTGCTCGATCGGCAATCCGCATTATGAGCAGCCAGACGGGGATCCGTGCAACGCTCGGGTTTGCGGTGGAAGCTAATTTGTGTGTAATAGGCAAACAATGAAAATGAACCAGAAGGTTTTTGCGGCGGCTTATTCGCTGTCCCTCGCCGGCTCGCTGATGCTCAGCGCCCTGCCCGCCCAGGCAGACACGATGGCCTACTGGCGATTCGAGGATGGCTCGGCGACTGCACAGATGGCCCATGTCTCCGGAGCCAACGGCGTCTGGTCTGCCGACGTGGCCGACAGCTCGGGCAAAGGCAACGCCCTCTCCGTGTGGTCAGGGGATGCCTGGGCCGGCTACGGCTACCGGGCGGATGTCGCCTCCTCCGCGATCCCGCAAACCGGCGCCGCCAACACCTTGAGCGTGAAGAACACGGGCGGGTACCCGGGCATGTGGAACGAGAGCTTGGCCACATGGAGCCCATCGGCCTTCACCATCGAGGCGGCGTTCAAACCCGAGAACGGCGGCTATCGGACCATCGTGGGGCGCGACAGCAAAGGGGCAGGAACCCAGCCCGGCGCCGATGGCAATGCGGCGGCGCTCTATTTTCAGATGCAGCCCAACAATCGCGTCGCCATCACGTTCCAGGACGTCATGGGCTATCAGTACACTGCCGTGTCGGCTGAAGGGGTATTCCAGGGATTCGATTGGAGCAGCGATCCGGACGGATTGACCGCAAAATGGTATGCCATGGCGGCGACCAGCGACGGCTCGATGCTGTCGCTTTACCTCTCTGACATTGCGGCGGGCGCGGGCTATCAACTGGTTGCCCAGACGGATTTGACGCTTCAGGGCAGCGCCAACACGGCGCTGACGACCGGCGTGGGCAGCGGCAGCGATTGGGCGGCCGGCAACTGGTCCGTGGGCCGCGGCATGTATAACGGCGGACACGCCGATCGCGCCTACGGTTTCATCGACGAGGTGCGCCTTTCGGACACCGCGCTGACGCCAGACCAATTCCTGTTCGTTGTCCCGGAGCCGAGCACGATCGCGCTGGGCATCCTCGGCGGTGCCATCCTCTTGTTCCGGCGCCGCGCGCGTTAAGGGTCTGCAACGGAGCCTGCAACGCTTGAGCCTCGAGAGTGCAGAGCCATCGGATCTGCACTGCAAGCCAACAGCCGAAAGGTAGGGCAGCCGCTCCGTGGACGCCTCATCGATGGCTGCAAACTCACCGCCCGGCGCGCGACGGAGCGCACGCCTTACCTCTTGCTGCGTAAACGCGGGACACCCAACTTGGCCTGCGAGCTCAGCCTCGGATCCAATCCGCGTAGAGCTGATCGAGGCCGGCCTCTGCGGGATCGCCTGCAAACATGGCCAATCGGTAGCGAAGCCGCACGGACTGGCCGGCCGCCATCCGCCACGGCTCCGTGATCCAGTTGAACGGCATCGGTGAGATGAAACCGTAATCCCGGGTGAACCACGGGCACGGCGCCCATGGGTTTTGGGGATGATCCATGAGCGCGATGCCCTCGACCGGTTGGTTGGCGGCCCGGGTGCGCTTGCCGAAAAAGGCGCACCACTTGGCTGGCTGGCCGAAGGTCTCCTTCTCGCCCGTCTTGCCCGCGCTGGAGATGAGCTGGCCGCCTCCCCAGGGGGTGATGTCGGATGCCGCTCGAAGGGCGAACAGGGCATGGTTGCTCTTCTGGATCGCGACATCGACCTCGGCCCGCCAATCGATATCGGCGTCGAGCAGCCAGAGCCGCGGCCCCCGTATCGTCACGGTGAACCTGCGCCGGTCGGTCATTTGGACGGCTTGGCCGGGCTGGCGCCAGTCGCACTCGTCCAGAATTGCGGCGGTGCGCTTGGCGGCCTCGGCGACGCGCGGACCCCGCGAGAGGACCTGGCCGCGCTCGAGAGTCTCCTGCCAGTAGTTGCCGCTGTTGACGCGGTCGCATCCGAAAAAGAGGGAACGGTGATGCGGCCATGGCAGCGACGACTCGGAGGTGAGCGGCAGTCCGGACACCGGTCCGGCCACCGGATAGAAGTAGGGATATTTCTGGGTGGGGTGGGCCCGGTAGCTGGCGAGGGGGGCGTTGTTCCATCGCAGCCAGATGTGCGGGCCGATCTGATACTCCGTGAGCTGGTCCGCTTCGGGCACGCTCTGGACCTGACCCCGGACGAGCCCGGGAGCCAGGACGAATGCGGCTGGCGCGGCAGAGGCGGCGGCGGAGAGCCGCAGAAATGATCGGCGATTGATGGGGGATTTCATGGCGGGCATTGTTGAGTGAGCGGCAGGATCCAGTGCAATGGCGCAAGTGTAGGTGCGGGCCAGCCGGCCGACAATCCTTTCCTGACCGCGCGATTCCGCGCTCGAGCCGGCGCGCACGCTCGCTGGCTCGCCGGGCGCGGCGCCGGTCAGTCCAAGGCGGGGACGACGAGGTGGTTCATGATGTAGGTTTTGCGCTCGGGGGTGTTCTTGCCGAGGTAGAAGCCGAGGATGCCGGCGGCCTCGGGCCTGGGGGCGAACTCGACCTGGCTGAGGCGCATGTCCGGGCCGATGAACTGTTTGAACTCGGCGGGCGAGATCTCTCCCAAGCCTTTGAAGCGGGTGATCTCGGGCGAGCCGCCGAGGGTCTGGGTGGCCTGGTTGCGTTCGGCTTCGGAGTAGCAGTAGATGGTCTGGTGCTTGTTGCGGACGCGGAAGAGGGGGGTATCGAGGATAAAGAGATGGCCCTCGCGGACGAGCGCGTCGAAGAACCGGAAGAAGTAGGCGATCATCAGGTTGCGGATGTGGAGGCCATCGACATCGGCGTCGGTGGCGAGGATGACCTTTTCATAGCGGAGCCCGGCGATGCTGGATTCGAGGTTGAGGCTCTGCATGAGGTGATAGAGCTCATCGTTTTTATACATGATGTCGCGGGGGAGATCCCAGACGTTGAGGGGTTTTCCCTTGAGGACGAACACGGCCTGGGAATCGACGTCGCGGCAGCTGGTGATCGAGCCGGCGGCGGACTGGCCTTCGCAGATGAAGAGCATGGTGCCCTGGCCGCGGCCGCGTTTGGCGTCGAAGTGCTGTTTGCAGTCTTTGAGCTGGGGGATCCGGAGGGAGATGGCCTTGGCGCGTTCGCGGGCGAGCTTTCTGACCTGGAGGAGCTCCTTGCGGAGCTGCCGGGTGTCCTCGACGCGGGCGACGATCTGGGCGGCGATGTCGCGGTGGGCGTGGAGGAAACGGAGGAGCTCGGTGCGGACCTGGTTGACGAGGTCGGTGCGGATCTCAGTGTTGCCGAGCTTGTTTTTGGTTTGGGACTCGAAGACGGGTTCGCGGAGGCGGATGGCGACGGCGCCGACGAGGCCTTCGCGGACGTCGTCGCCTTCGAACTTGCCTTGAGAGTGTTCGTTGATGGCCTTGAGGAGCCCTTCGCGGAAGGCGCTGAGGTGGGTGCCGCCGTCGGCGGTGAACTGGCCGTTCACAAACGAGAAGCAGGTTTCGCCCGACCGGTTGAGGCTGTGGGTGAAGCAGAACTCGAGCGTGCGCGAGGTGTAGTGGAGGGGAGGATAGAGGGGGTCGCCGCCTTCGGTGGCAAGGTCCTCCATGACCAGGTCCAGCAGGCCGAGCCGAGAAAGATAGACCTTGCCGTTGCAGACCAGACGCAGGCCGGTGTTGAGATAGGAGTAATGGCGGAGACGCCTCTCCACCAGCTCGGGGCGGAACTCGAACTTCGGAAAGACCTCCGGGTCCGGCTCGAACTGGATGAGGGTGCCATCGGGCGCGGCGGGATCTGCGCCGCGCTTTTCATGCCGGAGCCGGCCCTGGCGGAAGAGCGCCTCGACGAACTGGCCGCCGCGATGGCTGCGGACCAGAAACTCGCGCGACAGGGCGTTGACGGCCTTGGTGCCCACGCCGTTGAGGCCGACGCTGAACTGGAACACAGCGTCGTTGTATTTGGCGCCCGTGTTGATCCGGGAAACGCAGTCGACAACCTTGCCCAGCGGGATGCCCCGGCCGAAATCGCGGACCGTGATGCGTGAGCTGTCGATCTGGATCTGGATCTCCTTGCCGCAGCCCATGATGAATTCATCGACGGCGTTGTCGATGATCTCCTTGAGGAGGATGTAGGCGCCATCCTCGTAATGGGTGCCATCCCCGATCCGGCCGATGTACATGCCTGTGCGCAGGCGGATATGCTCGATCGAAGACAGGGTTTGGATCTGGCTTTCGTCGTACTTCTGTGTGCGTGGATCGCCCATAATCGAATGATCGCCCAACTATTCCGGGGAACCGCCGGTCTGCCAATCCGGAAATCCGGGGATTGGCGGTTGCATTTTCCGGGCGAAGTGGGCTACAAAGAGCCCGAATACGGCGCACCCCTGGCGGGGATCGTGTTTTCCGGGCGCCCAGGACAACCTGTGAGGCAGACGATGAAGACGACAATCCGACGAGAATCGATAGGATCGATGCTGGCGGCTGTGGCCCTGGCGGCCGGGCTGACAGGCTGCAAGGAGCAAACATCCGGCCCCGGCACGGCGCCCGGAGGCCAGACGGCCGCGCCGGCGGCCATCAAGCTCTCCTACAGCGTGTTTTTCCCGCCCACGCACATCCAGTGCAAGCTGGCAGATGAATGGGCCCGCGAGATCGAGAAGCGGACCCAGAACCGGGTGCAGATCACGATCCATCCGGGCGGCGCTCTCACCAAGGCGCCGCAATGCTACGAGGGCGTCGTCAACGGCATATCGGATCTGGGGATGAGCTGCTTCGCCTACACGCGGGGGCGGTTTCCATTGCTCGAGGGATTGGACCTGCCGCTGGGCTATCCGAGCGGGGCCGTGGCGACCCGGGTGGCGAACGAGCTGACGCGAAAATACAAGCCGGCGGAGGTGGGGGACGTGCAGGTGCTGTATGTGCATGCACATGGGCCCGGCATCCTGGCGACGCGCAAGCCGGTGCGGAACATCGAGGACCTCAAAGGGCTCAAGGTTCGGACGACCGGGTTGTCGACCAAGATCGTCGAAAGCCTGGGCGGGCTGGCCGTGGCGATGAGCCAGCCCGAGACTTACGAGGCCCTGCAGAAGGGCGTGGTCGAGGGGACCTTGTGCCCGATGGAAACCCTCAAGGGCTGGAAACAGGGCGAGGTGATCCAATACGTCACGGACAGCACGGCGGTGGGGTACACGACGGCGATGTTCGTGGTGATGAACAAGGCGTCCTGGCAGCGGCTGCCGGCCGACATCCAGGAGGTGTTCACCGCCGTCAGCAGCGAGTGGGTGCCCAAGCATGGCGCTGCCTGGGACCAGGCCGACGCCGAAGGGCTGGCGTTCATCCAGGAGCTGAAGCGGGAGGCGTTCACCCTGCCGGAAGCCGAGCAGGCCCGATGGAAAGAGAAGGTCAAGCCGGTCATCGACGAGTATCTGGCCGCCGCCAAGAGCAAGGGATTGCCGGGCGACGAGCTGCTCAAGGACATCCAGGCGCTGGTGACGGTGGCCTCCAAGCCGGCCGCGAAGCCATGAGCCAGGACATGGCGGCGGCAGGCGCATGGGCTCGAGTGTCCGTGGCCTATTCCCTGGCGCTCAAAGCAGTGGTGATCGCGCTGGCAGTCGCCGCAGGATGTGCAGTCCTGGTCATGATCGGTGTCACGTTCGTGGACGTCGTGCTGCGGCTGTTCCGGGCGCCGTTGAAGGGCGCCTATGACGTGGTGAACATCGCGGGCACGCTGGCGCTGGCGTGCGCCCTCCCATACACCACTGCGGTCAAGGGGCACGTGGCGGTCGAGCTCCTGTTTCACAAGCTGGGGGGCCGGGGCCGGTGGGTGTTGGACACAACGATCCGCCTGCTGATCATCGCCCTCTTCTCGGCGTTCACGTGGCAGGGGTGGCGCTACGCAGGGATGCTGAGGGTTAAGGGGCAGGTGACGCCAACGCTGAAGGTGCCGGAGTTCTGGGTGGCGTATCCCGTCGCGGTGGCATGCGCGCTGGTGGTGCTGGTGACGTGGCATCACCTGTGGAATCCGGGTCGGGAGATGATCAAGCCATGACCGAGCTTCAGGTGGGATTGGTGGGGTGCCTGCTGCTCTGCGTGCTGCTGGTCAGCAGCATGCCGGTGGCGTTTGCGATGGCGATCGTGGGATTCGCAGGGTTCGCGCTGGTGGTGACGCCCGGCGCAGCGCTGAGCCTGATCACGATCGATCTGTACGACACCTTCTCGAACTACAGCCTCACCGTGATCCCGCTGTTCGTGCTCATGGGCCAGGTGTCATTCCATGCCGGGATCAGCCGGAACCTGTTTCAGGCGGCCTATCACTGGCTGGGGCCGCTGCCCGGCGGGCTGGCCATGGCCACCGTGGGCGCCTGCACCGCGTTCGGGGCGATCTGCGGATCCGGTCCGGCGACGGCCGCGACGATGGCCTCGGTGGCGCTGCCGGAGATGCGGCGGTATCGGTACCAGCCCGAGTTCGGTTGCGGGACCGTGGCGGCGGGAGGCAGCCTGGCGATGCTGATCCCGCCCAGCATCGTGTTCATCGTGTATGCGATCCTGACCGAGCAATCCATCGGCAAGCTGTTCATATCGGGGATCGTGCCGGGGCTGATGATCGCGGTGCTGTTTTGTCTGACGATCTACTGGATGTGCCGGCGGGATCCGGAGCTGGGGCCGGCGGGGCCCCCCACGAGCTGGGCCGACAAGTGGCGGTCGCTGGGGGGGGTGTCCGACACCGTGCTGCTGTTCGCGCTGGTCATGGGCGGGATGTTTCTAGGCGTGTTCACGCCAACCGAGGCGGCGGCGATCGGAGCGGCGGGCAGCCTGGCCATCGCCGGGTACAGAGGCCGGCTGACCTGGAAGATGCTCCACCAGTCCCTGCTCGAGACGGTCCGCACGTCGTGCATGGTCATGGTCATCGTGGCGGGAGCGATCATCTTCGGCCATTTCCTGGGAGTGAGCGGGTTGCCGGCGGCGCTGGCCCGATGGCTGGCGGGCCTGCCGCTCCCCGCGGCGTGCATCATGGGGCTGATGGTGCTGTTCTACCTGGTGGCGGGCTGCTTCGTGGACGCCCTGGCGCTGGTGTTCTTAACCGTGCCCATCTTCTATCCGGTCGTGCTCGAGCTGGGCTACCATCCGATCTGGTTTGGTGTCATGATCGTGGTGGTGACGCAGATGGGAGTGATCACGCCGCCGGTCGGGGTGAACGTGTACGTGGTCAGCGGGATCGCGCGGGACGTGCCCCTGCAAGGGGTGTTCAAGGGCGCGCTGCCGTTCCTGTGGGCCTTGGTGGTGGCGGTATCCCTGATGATTCTGTTTCCCGGCATGGTCTTGTTTCTGCCGGGGTTGCTGGATTGAGAGAACAAGACGCTCTGGAGCGCGAGGCGAATATGAACGGCGGCCAAACACGAGCGGGCACCTACCAACGCATCCTCTGCTGCACCGACTTCTCGGCGAACGCCGACTTCGCGTTCCATTTTGCCGTGGATGCCGCGGTGCGCCGTCCGGGCTGCCTGCTCTATCTGTTGCATGTCATCCCGGAGAGCGACGCGCAGTTCTGGCGCACTTACATTTACGAGGTGGACAACGTGGACCAGCAGGCGCGCCAAGCGCTCGATGCTCGGGTCAACGAGGCGTATCGGCCCCGAGTGCCTGCGGGTGTCGAGTTCCAGGTCGAGTTCCGCGTCGGGCGCGACTACCTCAAGATCCTCGAGTTCGCCCGGGAGAAGTCGGTGGACCTGATCGTTCTGGGGCGTCAGGGGCGCGGCCGGCTGCGGAAGGCGCTGTTCGGCAACGTGGTCGAGCAGGTGGCGCGCGGGGCCGAGTGCGCCGTCCTGGTGATCCCGTTGAGCTACCAGCAGCGCAGCCTGGATCAGGCCAAGGCGTGAGGCGAGGGGGCGGCCTCCTTGCGCCCGGGGAGTTTGGTGACGACGAAGGAGGCTCGCGCCGCGACGGCAGCCATGATGACCGGATCGTTATTCGGATCGCGCGACGTGGGGCGAACCGGAACATCGTCCACCAGCTTGGAGGCCGTTTTCAGCCACAACAGCCAGTTGGCCCAGTTCGGTTTCTTCCATCGCGGCTCTTCCAGGGCCACTCGTTCCACCACGTCAGCCCATTCCTCCGTGAGAAAAGGGATCCGAAAAGACTGGAACCCGCCCGCCGCGAGAAGCAACAACACCCGCCTCGCCACGCCACGCCAGCCGATGGCCGAAACGACGGCCGAACTGTCCAACACCGCGCGGGGCTTATGCACGGCGTTCCTTTTTCACGCGCTGAACGATGGACAACACCGCTGCCGCCGGTTCGGGTTTGGAACTGCCATCCGGCTCCATCGCCTTGAGCCGTTTGAAGAGCATCGCCTGATCCCGCTCCTGCACCTCGCGTATCAAAGCGCGCACAACATCCCTGGCACCGGCAAAGCCGGTGGAATCAGATCCATATCGTTGATAAAGGTTGGAGTGAGGTATTGACGAGGCCGCGGACATACATTAAATCATATGTATGAAAATCATCACAATCAATGTATCAGAGCCGGTGTATGAGGCCTTCCAGCAGCACGCGAAAAAGTTGGACCGCAAGGCCTCTGAACTGATCCGCGAGGCGATGGAGCTCTACCGGCAGCAGCACATGCTGCGTCGGACTTCGCTGCGCGACCGGCGTCCAGCCAGCGTTGGCGGGCCTATCCGCCCCATCACGAGTCAAGACGACATTTTGGGGGATATGCTCGATGACGCACGGGATTGACACGGATTTCCTGGTGGCGGTGGAGATTCGAGATCATCCGTTTCACCGGCAAGCCGATGCTTTGCTGCGTGCCCTGTTGGCTGATGGCCACGATCTGGCGGTGGCGCCGCAAACGCTGGCGGAGTTCATACACATCTCGACCGATCGGAAGCGGATGCCGCAGCCGCTGGCCATGACCGATGCCATCGCCCGGGCGGAGCAGTGGTGGCAGGCAGCCGAGGTCGTGCGAGTGTTTCCTGACGGCCAGACAGTGACGGATTTTCTTTCCTGGATGGTTCAACATCAACTCGGGCGGAAACGTCTGCTGGACACCTTGCTGGCGGCGACGTTCCATCGGGCGGGCGTGCGGCGGATCATCACGAACAACGCAAAGCATTTCCGGATTCTCGGCGCATTCGAAATTGTCACCTACCGTGGTTAGTTGGCAATTTGGATCTGACCGCATTGCGATCTTCATAAGTTGCGTCAAGTCATCATCGATGATAATATGTCGCCATACAATGGGAGGCCTTGCTGGACCTGGTTGCTGACGAAGTTGTCTTTTCATCGGCGATCTTGCTAGAGAAGGATGCCATTCCGCATCACAAGGTCGGCACGCACCGCCGGGTGTATCTGAAAGACCTGATGGGATTCCAGCGCCAGCGGGACAGCCGCCGCCGGGCGACCTTGGATGATTTGCGCCGCAAGGCCAAAGCAGCCGGGCTGTACCAAAACTCCGAGCCAATGAACGCCAATTTCCGGGTGCTGCTCGATGCCTGCGTGCTGGCTAACTTCGGCCTGTGCGATTTGTTCCTGGCGCTGGTGGAGACGCCTCGGCTGTATTAGTCAGTGTGGAACCGGGGAATCCTAGACGAAGTCCAGCACGCCCAGACGGGTAAGCTTGGCTGGCCGGAAGGGCTGTCGAAGTCGTGGCGCGAGGCGGTGGAATCGGCGTTTCCCGAAGCGATGGTGACGATGCAGGAATCGCTGGTGGCGGTGTGGGCCAAGGAGCGATTCGGATTCAACCGGCAAGGCGTTGTTCGAGCGGTTGCGGCAATGTTACCCCGACCGCTTCCAGACAAAGCAACTGCGCACCTTGCAGCGTCGGATCAGCGAGTGGCATCTGACGATGGCCCGGAAACTGGTCCTCGGCGGTGTGGAGCAACAGCATGCTGTCGAAGCCGTAGCCGAATCTGCAGCCGTGGCGTGAAATGAAACCGCGTGCGTCGCGGGCCCGGCGCGTCCCCCAACGGGGCCCCAGGCGTTACGCCGCAGGCCGCGACCGAAGGTCCGCTTCGCTTCCGCCTGCGGCGGCGCTACCCCCCTTGGGGACCGCGCCTCGAACGCCCAGTTCAGAGATCGAAAAACTCGGTAACATTTCGTGTGAGGCAACGGGGTGGGGAAGAATCTTTGTCATTGACAACCTCAGCGAGTGCTACAAGTCCATTGTGGTGGACGAACGGGGCGGAGGGTATCTGCGCAGCGTGTGCGACTATGTGCATTTATACCCGGTGCGGGCCGGGCTGGTGGGAACCCAGCAGTCGTTGTCGGCTTACCGGTGGAGCAGTTGCCCGCTCTACTTGGCGGTGGCTTGCGGCGGCCGGATGGACGGAAGGGGATCTGGCGAAACGTCCGAAGGCCGCCCCCGGCGAGATCAAACTGGCGCGCGAATTGCGGCGGCAGACGCCGATGACCCGGCAATGGATCGCCCAGCGGCTGCACATGGGCAGTGCCAGTTACGTCGATTGTGAGGAATGACCCGGATGGCGCGACTCCGAAACCCTGAACGATCTGGGCGAAGGCGAGGTGATCGAGGTGTCGCCGTATGTTGGCGCCCGTGGGTTTCGCACCGAGAATTGTCGGAAGCGAGCCCCGGAAACGGCATTCACAACCCGAGGCTTGCAAAATCACCAAGAACCGGTGATGATTTACCCATGATTCGGCGCAACATTGAAGACGCTGTGAGGCAGGCCATGACCGATACCCCGGTCGTGCTGCTCAACGGCGCGCGTCAGACGGGCAAAACGACTCTGGCCCAAGCGATGGCCGCCGGGGGTGCGGTCCAATATTTCACCCTCGATGACTCGGCCACGTTCGCTCTCGCCGCCGGTGACCCGTCCGGGTTCATCCGCAATCTCACCGGCCCGGTTGTGCTCGATGAAATCCAGAAGGTCCCGGAGCTTTTTCCGGCCATCAAGCTCGCCGTTGACAAGAGCCGCCAGCCCGGACGGTTTCTGTTGACCGGTTCAGCCAATGTGATGACCCTGCCACGCCTCTCCGAGTCGCTGGCCGGACGCATGGAGGTCATTCCGCTCTATCCTTTCTCGGCCGGTGAGCTTGCGGGCGTGGCCGAGGGCTTCTTGGCTCGGCTCTTCGCCAGCACCATCGCCAACTCAAAACCAGTATCGGCAAGCACGGAAATCGAGGCACGCTTGGCCCGCGGGGGCTACCCGGAGGCGACGGCACGTGAGACGGATGTACGCCGCGCGGCCTGGTTTGCCTCCTACATTTCGACGATCCTGCAACGGGACGTGCGTGACCTCGCGCGCGTGGACGCGCTGCACACCCTGCCGAATCTGCTAAAGCTGCTGGCCGCCCGCGCGTCCGGGTTGTTGAACCTCGCCGACGTGGGCCGCGACGCCACCCTGCCACACACCACGCTGACCCGTTATCTGGCCTTGCTCGAAACGGTTTATCTGGTCCATCGCCTACCAGCCTGGTCGCGGAACCTGGGCCAGCGCCTGGTCAAAGCGCCTAAGGTGCATCTGGTGGATACGGGTCTCGCCTGTCACCTGCTCGGGGCCGATGCACGGCGGTTGGCTGAAGACCGCCCGCTGCTGGGCCGCTTGCTGGAGAGTTTTGTGGTGGGTGAACTCCGCAAACAGATCTCCTGGACCGATCCGCAGACGACGCTTTATCACTTCCGCACGGCCACCGGCTCGGAGGTCGATGTGCTGTTGGAGAAGTCCGACGGCTCGGTCGCCGCCATCGAGGTGAAGGCGAGCGCTACCGTGGGCACATCCGACTTCGCGTCGCTTAAGGCTCTGCGAGACCAACTCGGCAAGCGATTCTGTGCCGGTGTGGTGCTCTACCTGGGAGATCAAATCGTACCATTCGGCGACAAGCTTTGGCTTGTCCCCGTGCCCGCGCTATGGGCACCGTGAAAGAAACCCATAGGGGTCAATCCTCACAATCGATAATTCTTTCTCTTTGCGGTAAAGTGCGACACGTAACTGGCACTGTCCATGTGCAGCCAATATACTGTGCGACTTCATGGCGCGTGTCCGGTTGACTGGGGGGTCCCGGGCCTCGTCAGCCGCATGCGGAATCTCTTGTCGCGGTCGCACACGAGCTTGCCGTCGCGGACTTCCAGTTCGGCAGCCTGCAGCGCGGAGTGGCGGTTCGAGAGCGGCGGGACGCCTTTGCGCTCGGGCGCATCCTCGGTGTAGGGATGCGTGAAGTAGATGATGAACGCGCGGTCGCCGCATACGACCACGTCAGCGTGTTTGCCGATGGCGCCGTCGCTGTTTCGCTTGCCGGGCTTGTCGAGGATCTTGCCCTGGTAGGTCCAGTCGTCCAAATCGTCGGAGCGATACACGTCGAGGCCGCGGTTGGGATCCTTGATCAGCCAGTAACTGCCCTTGAACCCGAACGCCTTTGGCCCTTCGCCGTAGAGCTTCGAGATGCCGGGGTCTGGCGCCGGCGCCCATTCTTTCAGGTCGCGGCTCTCGACGGCGCAGGTCTTCGAGCCGTGGCCTTCGTCCTTGTACCACATCCGCCAGGTGCCGTCGGGCCGGCGGATCAGCGTGGGGTCAATGCAGAAATCCGACGCCAGCGGGACGCGCTGCTCGAAGGTCCATTGCCAGAGGTCGTCCGAGGTGTAATGGAGAATGTGCCGCTGCCCGCCCCAGTTGCGATGCGCGCTGGCGGCGCCGGGCACGTAGCTGACGAAGAAATGGCAACGGCCCGCGTCGTCGCGAATCACGTCCGGCGCCCAGAAGGAATACTCCGCGTCGGGGGCCTGGAGGGCGAGCGTGCCGCGATAGGTCCAGGTCATGCCTTCGTCGCGGGACTCGGCCACGCCGATCTCGGTGCCGTGACACCACTCGACGCCCGGCAGGTCCAGCTTGGCGCGGCGTTGCGTGTAGAACATCCACCATGCCTGGCGCCGCGGATTCCAGACCAGCACCGGATCGGCGACGCCATCATAGACCGGATCGCGGTAGAGCGGCGCGGGTGTGACCTCGGCGGCGGGCGAGGTCTTCGCGATGGATTCCTCGACGCGGTCCAGGTCCACGCCCATGCGCTCGAACTCGGACGCCGCGTTCAGGAAGTGGGCGGTGATCCAGAAGACGGTCCAGCTTTCGCTGTAGCCGCCGCGCAGGCGGAACACGTTCGACATGTCGCCGTGCTGGCCGAAGTTCGTCTGCTGGATTTGTTCCCCGCTGCTGCCCCAGGGGTCCATCATCTGGCCGCACGAACGATACATCACGGCGGCAAGGCGCTTGAGATCGTCGCGGCCGAGGTAGTCGCCCATGCGCCATATTTCCGGCGTGAACAGGACGCCGAAGACGTCGAGGTGCTGGTTCTGCGCCGAGACGATGGTCCAGCCGCGCGTCTTCAAGCCGTGATCGCGGAGCCGGCTGGCGGGCAGGTCAATGTCCCAGAGCACGGTGTAGGAGAGGGTCGCGTCCATCGCGTGGGCGGCCCAGTCGAGGTAGCGCGGCTCGCGCGTCAGCTCATACAGCGCGAGGAACGCCTGGAACGCCGCCCACGCGCCTTCCTTATCCTCGCAACTCGCGTCGAGCGTGCCGCCCCAGTAGGGCTCGGCCATGTCGAGATGGCGCCTGGCGTAATACTCGCCGGCCTTCACCGCGGCGCGCTGGAGGTCCTCGTCGCCGAAGAGATCGAAGCCCTTGCACAGCGGCGAGACGAAGAAGGCTTCCCCCGTGTTTCGGGGCTGCCAGTCCGGCTGGAGAACCCGCTTCGCCTGGACCGCGCAGGCGTTCTTCAAGAACTCCTCCCAGCGCTCGGTCTTCACGCCGGGCAGCTTGCGTCCGAGCGCGATGGCGCGGGCGAAGACCTCCATCGCCTGGCCCTGCGACACGGGATCCTGGTCCTTCCACTTGCCGGTGCCGGCGTCGTAGTTGAGCAGGAACCCGCGATCGTTGAACGGCGCGTGCGTGAGCCAGTCGAGCGAACGCTGGCCGCGATCGGGCATTTTCGGGTCGCCGATGCGGCCTGCCAATGCGAGCATCGCGTAACCGGCGGCCTCGGCCTGGCCGCACCAGCCCATCACGAACTGCGTGCCCTTGACGTAGTCCGGGTACATCTCGAAGCCCGCGTCCGGGTCGCGGTCGCGCCATCGGGACAGGGCGAAGCGATATTTCTCGCGAATGGTTTCGTCGTAGGCCGGCAAGCCCTCCGTACTGCCCACCGGATGCAGGCGCATCGCCGTGCGGAGCGGTTGGCGGAAGCCGCCGCCTGCGGCCGTCTGTGGCACGGCTTCGAGCCAGAAGGTCTTTTCCACGATCGAGCCGGGGCGCAGATTCAGCCACGTGTCCGGATAATCGAGGAACTTGCCCTGCAGCGCCTTGGTCACGCTGTTGCGATGATTCGCCGCCGTCGGGCCGGAAAGCGACGCGAGTTCCGTCGCGTTCGCGCCGGAGAACAGGCCCAGCGTCCACCACTGATCGTTCTGGTTTGCGCCGAACGCGGGCGACGGCAGCGTGTGCATGGCCGCCGCGCGAAAGACCTCGCCGTCCTTCCACTCGATGCTCGTCCACGGCGCAGCGAAGCGATGCTCTTCGAAGAACGTCTTGTCGCCTGGCCTGCCGGCGTGGACCGCGACGGCGTGGGGGCCGGTCTTCTGGCCGGCGGGATTCCCGTAGATCACCACGCCCGGCATCATGGCCTTCGCGTTCACCGCGCCCGGCACGATCCAGCGCACCGACAACGTCGCGCGCGGCAACGTCTCCTTGCCGGTCCAAGCCCAGCGCCGCAGACCGCGCACGAGGCCGCAGTCGGGCCGGTACGCATCCCGCACCTCCATGACGCCGCCCGGCAGCGCCAGCTTGCCGGAGAGGATGGTCCAGTCGCCCTCCCGCTCCACCTTCTCGGGACTGGCATGAACCCAGCCGGACGGCCAACCGTTCGTCCAATCGGTCGCGACCGACCACAGGCCCTCGGCGGGCGACGCCAGGAAGGTGCGCCCTGATGCGATAACCTCGACCTGGCTTGATGGAGGCTCGGGCATTCGGAGGGTCAACTCCGCGGCGGAAATTGTCGAAGCCGACAATGCCGGCACTCCGACGAGCGCGAGCAGGATGAATCTGTGCTGGGTATTCATGGATGCCGCCAGTTTCGCGCCTGTTGCTCCGGCGAGGTCTGCTGGCACAGGCAGGCAATCCACGGGCTGCCGCCACCGTGCCGGGCACAGTCGAGCTTTCTTTGTCAAGTGGTTCATCGCGTCGGCAAAATGTCTGCGGTGAACGTCATGCTCCATTCCACGGTCTTTGTCACCTTCGGAATGATACGCCGCTGCGGTTGGCGACCGAGTGGGGGCCACCACAGGCACGGAGCGCGTCCCGCAAGCCATCGCGGTCACAGAACATGCTGATCAGGTTCATCTTGAACGGCTTCTCCTGATCGGGCACGCTCCCGCCATGTCGAATGAGCAAAAGCCTATCGGCCCGATCCAGGGCCGGTCGCCACGCGCCTTCAAGGCGGCGCCGGGCCATCTGCTTCGTTGCTCGGTCGGTCGAGTATCGCAGGGGATTCACTCCCTGCCTTGTCTGCCTGCGCCGCCGCGGCAGGCAGGCGCCTCGCATCGGGCCCGGCGGCGCTCCCGCCAAAATTGGAAGTAATTTTTGCACAGACTCTAAGTCCTGATTTTGTCCAGGTGCAGGCTCCCCACAATCGAGGAGCACCACCGCCGCAGATGTGTACCATTCGCTGCTCACCGTGGCCGGTTTCTTGCCCGATGTGGACAACCAAGGCGCATAGGTTTGGTTCACGTAATCGGCGAACCGTGGACACCGGCCGATGTGCCGCAACCGATGCTCGGCACGCTCAATCTTGAGCTTTTCAAGCTCCTGGCGGGCTTCGGCGACGGTTTTTGGCGTTCAGAGGCACTCTTCTTTGCGCCTTGTGCCCCATGTCATCCTCGACGGTTGGCCTGGTGATGAACCGGTCATTTCGGCTTGCGAGAGCGCTGGAATTGGTTGCTTGCTGTTGTCGAGGACCTTGGTGTATCTGTAGGGGCGTGAGCTTGGCCTTGGTTCAGTCGTTTTGCACGGCGATGCTGAGGATTCCATGTGGCACTACCGTCGCAACTGTCAAGCCCACCGCTGAAACAGGTTATAACTGTTTGATTAACAAGGAGGGCACGTGGCGGAATTGGCAGACGCGTGGGACTTAGGATTCGGTTTTTGGCCTTTTCACAGCGGTTTTCCACGTTTCAAAAACATGAACGAAACCCCTGATATTATTGGCTATTATGCATGAAAGCCGTATCTGGAGCGGAACCGAGGATGGCCAAGAAAACCGTCACAAAAAGCGTCACAAAAAGCGTCACACAAGCAGGAGGCGGTCCTGGCCGATTAGGCGGCTATTCAGCTGGATCGGGCTCCTCGGCGGCATCCAGGTCGATGGCGGCGGCGCCGCCTTGGTGCTGATGCTGGTTTGGCTCCGTGTGGCCAACCTCGGCGAGGTCAGACAGCAATCCAGCTTCCGCTTCGAGGCTGCCGACCACGATCTGGCAGGCCAGGTTCACGCCGCCATTGGCCCCTGGCGAGTCAGCGAAATATAACTCCTTACCACTGCGGATCAGCGAACCAACTGCCAGGGCATGGTCTTTAAACGACTCGCAACATGACGCAGCGGCGGGCCGGAGCATTTCGGCGTCGGAAAGCATCGAGCCCAAAAGCGTGCTGGATTGCGACAGAAACCCGCCAGCATTTCGCTTGAACACGGTCCATGCCGGATCCTCGGTGGCGGCTGGCGCATGTTCCGCATTCAGGCTGGATGCGGCAACACTTGTTTCCTCGGCTTTTGGCCCTACCGCAGCATTCACCTCACATGCAACACGCTGGGAATAAGCCTTTCGCGCCTGCCGCCATTGGCCGCGAGTGCAAGCGGAGTCCAGGGCAGACCGGGAGATACCATGTGCCTCGGCCAGCCGGGTCAAACTGGACTCCGGATTGCCGATGAATTCCAAGCGGATCCGCTGCATTAGGGCCCGATCAATACGCGGTCGTTTCATTTGATTTGAACCTCCTATGAATCCTTGATTACCGCAACCCCACCCAACACCTTATCACCGGCAAAAACGCTTGCTACAACCGATTCTGGCGCAAAGAAAGGCCATCCTAGCAGTGGATGGATTCCGCCCGTCTTGCCGACGCCGCGCTTGTTATTCACCATTGCCAGGATCGTGCTTTGCCGTTTTGCCGTCATGCCGTCATGCCTCCCAATAGTGCGCCCAGCTTGGCGCTTTCCTTCTCTTCCAGTGCCTTGACATTCTCAAGCGCCTCCAGGTCCATACGCACCTTGACTTCTTCTTCGATGCGGTTCCGCAGTACGTCCGCCGGAAGCGCGTCTAGTTCGACAGATATGTCCCCGTGTTCAGCGATAAAGGCGGCGGCCCTTGTGTCCGTCTTCTTGGCAAAATCAGGCGGAAGGTTATAGCGTTCGATGTCTTCGGCGGTCAGTGCGCACTTGATGACTTCCGGTTCAGCGCCTTGATCGGCCAGGCGCTCTTCCAGGCTTCGGACCATGTCTTCCCCAGAAGGATCAAAGTCCCCGAAGTAAAGTACGGTGACGGCGCGGGCACTGTCCGTGAACCTGGTTGCAGCATTGTGAATACTCGACCAGCCGTCATATCCACGGCCTACATTCAGCGTGACCCCGTAAGGATCCAACACGTCCTCGAAAATTCCAGACAAGGCGTCTTTTTCCAGCCAGACTTCCAGATATGTCGGTTGCGTGGACCATACGTCCCTCCGGTAAGCGCGGCGGCAGGTTTCCCCGAATTCCGCCATCCCGGACCACATATCGACAGAGCGCGGACGGCGAAGGCGGTCTTCAATCCATTCCCAGGGAATAAGCCCTTCCCGGCGAGCGTCCACAAGCGCGTTACTCACGGCTTGATATTGCCCCCGGCTGTTTTTTATGACTTGTCTCGAAACGAGCTGATAATAAACCTGCCGGACCGTCATTGGATGCCCGGCGGACAGGATGTCTTTCGCAGTCTCGATCAGTTCAATGGTCTTGGCGTGTCTGCTCATACACATTCGTGTTGGCCATCTTGGCGGCCGTTCAATCGCAATCGTTGGTTTGGTGTTGGACAGCCAGGCGGCCGAATTCGGTTTCCACCTCCTCCTCGGTGATCTCGGCGGCGAGGGCATCGAGGCGCTCCACTGGCCAGACGACCACCTCGGCGAACGTATCAAAGCTCCAGACCCACACCAGGAATTTGTCTGAATTCGGTCCTGTGGTGGCGGCTCTGCGCCATCGAATGGACATACCGTCGTAAAATCGGCGGAGTGCCAGACGACGACGGGTCGTCTGCTGTATCTGCTCTGCATACGCGTTCGCAAGCTCCTCAACTGGGCGCGCGTTGCTGGGTTTCAATTCGACGGTTGTTTGGTCTCGCATATTTATCCTCTCTTGGTTGGCGGTTATTTGCTGTCCACGATTCTGCCATGGAACAGATCGCGGGCCGTGTGGATCCGGACCAGTTGATCTGGCGTGACGTGGTTCTTTACGAGAACGGTAATCTCCGCCGTGGTATACACGGCCGCCGGATCTGCACCATACTGGATCAATGCCTCCTTGGTCGGCTCGTCTGCCGCCCAGAACACAATGATTCCGAGCGTGTCGGATCGGACGATCTTGGCCGGCAGTTTCAGCACCTCGATCAGGGCGGCCTTGTTGGCGCGGATCTCGGCTTTAAGCTGGGGGTCAACGTCCCGGGGGAGCCACATCGTGAGCCTATCACTGCCCCCTGCGACCAACTTTCCCCTCACAGCTAAAACGGCCAGGATTGTCTGGATCGGTGTCATAATTTTAGACATTCTCCTGTGCAAGTGGGGGTTGGGGAGCCGTCAGGTCCGGCAAAGGGGGCATTTCGGACACACACACAGCGGGGGAGGGGTTTTCATGTCGTGACATCGTGACAACCGCTGGTAGACGCGGGGTTTGGCATTTTTTCGGGTCGTGACAATTTATTTCTGTCACGGTTTGAAAAAGTGCATTTGGACCAATAGAATCAGGCATTGTCACGATGTCACGGTTACAATCGGGGAGGTAACGCGTGAATGCCTCCTCCAGGTCATCCCGGTAATAGCCTTTCGCCCGGTCTTCCCCCCTCCTGCCGGTCCGGGGCGTGATGCTGAATGGGCGCAGCAGCTTGGCAAGCTGGTTCACGGTCAGTTCCCGCCCTCGCCCGTAGTCGGCCCACGGATGCCCCTCCATCTCGACCAAACCCTTGACGATCTCCGTCGAGAACAGCAGGCCGTCCTGTGGTTTCATCGCGTCATACAGTGTCCGGATGTCTTGCAGAAGGATTTCACTCTTTCCAGCGACCTCCTCCCCGGCTCCCCCGGACAGGGCGATTGCAGCCTGCCGCGCCCGCTCCGGCCATTCACCACCCACCACCTCGGCGATTGCAAGCAAGGGCCTCCAGTTGTCGAATGCGCGGTCATGGAGCCCCGGCAGTCTGTGAACGCGTGTTCCTTTGAGAATCTCAAGGTGATCCTGCGCCCATCGAAAGCATTGGCTCCTCAACGAGTCCAGTGCATCCTCGGGCAGATCCCCGAGCCGCTCCACGTGATCGGTTGTCTTTTTTCGCTCCAGGGAGACTTGAATGCTGCGGTCTTGCAGCGTGGCGGCCAGCTTTCCGATCAGAGCCACTGCCTTTGGACACCACGTTTTGAATCTGCGGGCACGTTTTTCCTCCCCAACGCATCGAACCACGTATGCCGCCCGTTTCGTGTGACCGCTATTCAGGATCCCGCGAATGCCATCACCATCGTGAGTGTAGGTCTCGGCTTCATCCATAATCAGAGTCGCTCCAGACTCCTCAACGGCTCTGTAGACAGCCCCTGGCGAAATGTTGCTAGTAAGCAGGGTTCGCCTCGCGAGCCGGTCTAGCAGTTCCAAGCATGTCGTTTTCCCGCATCTCATGGTCGGGCTTGTGAAACAAAGTATAGGGCTGATCCTGGCCGCGTCATGGGAGTGGGAAAACAGAAGCCAAAGCACGTAGGCTGTGGCCGCAGAATCTGACATGACAATGAACCGCTTAACCGTGGCATGAATCTGGGCGCACAGGTCAACGCCATCCACAGGCTCGGGCCAGTGTTCAGGGTCAGTCATTGGGAGGGCACTGCCGCCGCCCTCATCCTCAGCCGATCCGTCTAGCCCGGCGAGTGCGCCATTCACTAATCTGGCGGGGCTTTTAATTCCGATCGTGAACTGCTTAAGCAAGCTAACAGCCGCCTCACGAGCACAATCAACTGCGAGCCTGTCCTTGCCGGCCATGAATCCCCGCATCTCGCGCAAAGCTTTTTGAATCGCATCCAGATCAGCGTCAGGATTGGCCGCCAGAAGCGATTTCAAGGGCTGTAGCGGGTCAGCAGCGGTTTGGTCCAAAACAACGCCTATCTGTGGTTCCGCAGCTGGGTCTTTGTCCTCTAGCGCCAGCACATCGGACACAAGCCGCTGCTGTCGAACCGGCCCACCATCCGGCTTGAGATATATAAGGCGTTGGAGCCTGCCATCTCGGAGTGCTCCAGGAACGCGGCATGGTTGTGAAGGTGTGAACATCTTTGGATCGCAGCCCAGGCCATACAGAAAAGGCTTTAGTTCATGTCGCAGCTGTAGACTCGACGGCACGTCGAACCAACCATGTAGTGATTTGCCTGCGGTGTCTACAATACAGTGCAACGTCAGTCCGATCTCCTCCTGCAGCCAGCGAAAGACAGCGCACGTTTCTTCCTTTGATAAATCATCGGATTCGACCACAAGAAAGAGCGGCCGTTCGACGTTCTCGTTTGATCTGCTAGTGCAGCCAGCACGAAAAGACGCTGGACAAGTGAAACACCATGGTGGGGAGGCCAGATTCTGTTGCCAGTATCCGCGTGTCTGGAAATGCACCTCCGCTCCATCATAACCAGAATCATTCCGCTCCCCCAGCCATATCACTGCGTCTGCTGGCAGTATTTCGAGCCAGGCATGAAAATGCTGTTGTGCAGTCCATCCATCCGTGGAGCACTTCGATATGGCCATTGTATCAACCAGTGGACGATAATACTTCTCGGTCAGAATAGCCCGGTAGTCTTTTCCGCGCTGTTCCAGGTTTACTTGTGGGCGACTTGCCGATGGCTTGAGCGATATGGTTCCATTGCCACCACCGCAAAGGCTCTGCAGTTCATGGTTTGCTGCTCGTATTTTATCGAGGCAGCTTTCATGCACACAATAGCCATTTGGAGCGCCGTCGACGTTTACCATTAGATCGGTGTCGGCATTTTCTTTTGTATGATCACACTCGAATGGACACCGCCCGAATCCGCGTGTTGGTGTTTGCCATTTCAGCGGGCCGAATATGCGTTCTGCCACAGCGCGCCGGTCAATATCGGCAGGTGCTTGAAGTATTTTACTTGTGACTGGTTTTGCAGGAGTATCACTTGATAATTTCATAGCAATTGCCCAGGATCAATGATAAGCAGAAGCTTTCTGTTTTCATGTGTTCTGTGTCGCTAACCGTTGCCTCTTGCTCCTACCGGCCGCGCCAGAAGGTTCCTTGGCAAACTCGCCGTTGGCCGCGCGTTCTTGGAACTCTCTCAAGGAATCCAAAAGGATGTATTGGCGTCCGGCGATGTTGGTTGCACGTAACCACCCGCGCTGTAGCCATCGCCACATTGTGACCTCTGAAATTCCAAGCTCGCGAGCCACGGTGGTAGAGGCGCGCATCGTAGCTAGGACAGACTCTTTTATTGCCGCGAATGAATCGTTATTTCTCATTGGGTACCTCCTTGCGTTCTTTTCGACGCTAACCAAAGGACAACATCCTCCGGAGCGAACCTTACTGTATGGGGTCCTAGCCTATAACCCGGCAACTCACCCTTTTTGAAGGCGTGCAGCACCATTGCTCCAGACTGGTATCCGGCCATTTTGCCAACCACCCTGGATGTCCAAAGGCTACTTGGCCTTGATTTTGCTTTTTCGCTTGCGTTACGCTTCGTTTTCACAATAGTTATCCAGGATTGTGCATTTTTAACTTATGCCGCATTTCTTATGAAACAGACTAAGGCACGGCCAGGGATAGAGGTTCTTGCTCAGCGGTTAAAAAAGGATGATCGCACCGTCCGCAGATACATTCGGAAATACCCTCAGCTTGCCGAAGTCATGCCTATCGTCAAACGCGGCAAATACATAGCTATTGCCCCACCCAGGGATCCAGCGGAGCTTGACCGATGGGTTGCAGAGATTCAGAGGGTTGTTGCAGGCAAGACGCGAACTCGCCAGCCAGCCAACAAGTATGCAGATGTTATCTACCAGCTTTTGGGCGGCAATGACTTAAGGCGGGAGCGCGACCTCCGGATCCTAGCTTGTGCAATGGCGTTCAAGCGCGCCCAGCGCAGGATTAGTGACCAAAGATGGAGCACGCTCGACGAGGACAGTTTCAGCCAAGAGCCAGAATATAAGGTGGACGAAAGCCGGTGGGGAGATTTGGCAGACTGGCAATCGAACGTCCGGAAATGTTGTGCCGCTGCAAGGATAATAAGTGCCCGATACAACTGCTCCGTATTCCGCACCATGGATCACTGGCGTGCGTTTCTGTTGCAGGAACGCGAGCAGAACCAAAAAGCAGGACTCCCCGGACCGGACATTGACATCGAGCTTGGCCTAATCGAAAACCTATGGCCGGATACGGAACAGATCGACACAGCAGCAAAAGTCTTTGATAGGCAGTGGCAGGTTGAAACATTGACAAAGGCCGTGTTCGAGCTTGTTCAAAACGGCAGGCCGGTAACCGCTACTAGGGTTTCACGATTGCTGTTCCGCAACCAAGTACACGAAATGGAATGGCTCGCAAGCCAGGTCTGCCCCGCCAAGGTTCGAGTAAACGCTAACCACGCGCCCCCTGCATGGAACGAGGTCCAATGCAAACGCGGAATAAGTGTGCGTGAATATCACAACCGCTATTGTGACAAGGACATTGCCCGGGCCAAGAAAGCCGCAATTCAAGCTGGGGGTTACAAGATTAAGGATGAAAAAGATTGTGATGGTATGAACGAACGAAATAAGGATGGTACAAAGAACCGCAATAAACGGTTCATTATTCTAGATGAGCGCGGCAAGCCGATCACGACCATCGCGGATATTCATCGAAAAAGGAGTTTCAGATAGGAAGGCACGATTTTCACAGGAACGGAGACGGATCCGTTCGATCTAGAGAAAGCGCCAGCCGATCTTCCTCGTGGTGGATGGATTGCCTGCTCACAAAGCCAAGAGCGTGGCGAAGTATGTGCAATCGACAAAGGGCCGGCTCGAACTGCACTTCCTGCCACCGTACGCTCCGGATCTAAAACCCGGATGAATTTGTGTGGGGGCATTTAAAGACGAATGAAACATCGAAGAAACCGCTGCGCATGAATGAGTTCGCTCAAACAGCGAGTCAACGACGACCTAGCCAACATTAAGAAGGACAGAAAGTTAGTCCGTTCGTTCTTTCAGGCCGATAGTGTGTCCTATGCCATTTACTGAGCAGTAACCGAGCTTTTCACTCGGTCAATTGTTGTAGATGGTCCTTGGTCTTTTCAGCGTATCCGTGTAGGGAAGGCCGTCTAGTCGCTGGTGACGGCGCCGTGGTAGACTTTGGGGAATGTCAGGATTTACGTGCGGCTTTCCAAGCTGTGGGAGTCAGCTCGGCCACACGGTTGGATGGCC
>JAKLFB010000019.1 GCA_022711435.1 Verrucomicrobiota bacterium | reverse complement strand
GGCCAGTTCTGGAGTCAGCGCGGTGACGAAGCCCTGCTGTGTCTCGAAACCTTCTGGCGCAACGGCCGCTGGCACCTCCTGTTCCCTCACACCGCCTTCAACCCTGCAAGAAACTGAGATGCGCCCACAGTGTACCTTTGCGGGATAAATGTCCGGATTGAAAGTTCCAAAGTTCCAAAAAATCCGTACAAGAAAATGAGCTCCGGTTTCCCGGGTTCTCAAAAATGGGTTTCGGATCCGTCAGCAGCCGCCCACGCCGGCCTCTACGGTTTGGCGTGAGGGCGGCCGCTGGCCGATCCGCCGCAGCCCGTTTTCGACGGGCTCTGGTGTAAATTCTGGGCCGCCAATGGACACGCCAAGCTGATCCTTACTGGCGCGCTCAAGGCGGCCCGTGGGCTGCGCCGAGCCCGCAAATTCGTCCGATGGCCGGGCAGGCTCAACAGGGAGGCCGCTGGCGCGCCGGCTAGTGGTGAATGCAACGCCGTTTCCGGCGGGCTGCAAAACGCTTGCAGACCGCTTTCCGGGGCGCGTCCTGGCCTGATCCAGGTCCCGATCGAATGCCCGGGCTTGCGCCTGGTCGCTTGGCTCCCGGTAATACTTGATGGCGCGCTCCACGTCCTTGAACAGGATCCTGGACCGGCCCTCCTGGCCAGCAATCATCCGCGCGTCGTCGGCGGTATCGACCACGCTTGGCATGTATCGCTTGGTAACGATGGCGTATGCCACCATGTGCTTTATGGCGTCGGGGTCCGCATCCGGCAGCAACCTCCGGGCCACCTTTTCGAGGTCGAGTTTGGTCGGCACGAGAGGCAGCGGCAAATAGCGCTTGATCCTGCCGGCCAACTGCTCGGAGGTCCATCCGGTCTGGGATTCGACCATGCGCCGCCGGTGGGCAAACTGCGGTGTCGTCACCAGCGCCACCCGGACCCCCTGGTTGACGAGAGCGGTGTCGAGCCAGTTGATCAGTAGTGGGGGGCCATTCACTCGCTCGCTCTGCGGCCAAAGGTAGTGGGCTTCATCGATCACCAGCATGAGCCCCATCCTTGGCAACAAACGCTCCAACAGGTCTTGCATTTGGGTGGAGTTGTAAGCCATGCCTCCCGCGACGCCAAACGCATCCGAAAGGCTCCGGAAGAACACCGTCCGGCTCAGAATCCCGCTCAGCGTCACGTAGCGCGCCTGGCCAATGTGCTGCTGACACCAGGCATGTGCCGCAGTGGTTTTCCCAATCTGGGCGTTGCCCTGGACCACAAGCATCCGCTTATCGCACTGCTTAAAAAGGTAGCAGTCGAGCGCATCGCAGACCTGGCGGCCGATGCTGGTCATGGTGAGACTCTGGGTGGCCTTCGAGACGTAATCAGCTTGGAACCGATACAGATCGCCGATCACGTCTTCAGCGGTTTCCAAGACAGCCGGGAAGAAATCGCCTTCCCGTGTCCCGTCCGATTGCACAATGAACTGCTCACGCATGACATGGTTAGCCAAGTCCTCGTCGGTGGAGGTCCCGAAGAGCATTTTGGGATTGATACACAGATCGACCAGGAATTGATCGAGCGCTTGCGGACACCGTGGATCCAAACCCGAAAGGTCATAGCTCCCGAAACCAAGGTCGATCCTCTGGTGCATTATCGGGGTTCGGCGCGGGCGCAAGCATGGTTTGATTTCCGCAGCCAATCGTTTCACGCCACCGGGGCGCAAGGACAGCCCCTGCAAAAAAAGTATCAGATCACGCTGCTTGATGGTCCCGAGTAGCTCGGCCTTCGCCACGGCCGCCGTGGCCGAAATCGGCCGGGATATTCGATACTCGGGGGCGGACAAATAGCGTTCCTGACTTGCTTCGATGCTCGCGTGGCGCTGGGTCCTCATGATGGCCTTTGGTTAGGAATGAACTCGAACTGGTTTGCGCGATTGCGCCAGATCGCCGGCCATCTCAGCCGATTGCTCCGGCGGGTCCGGATCCGCAAAACGCGGACCGCCTCAAATGCAAACCGCCGGCGAGCTGGCCGTTTTTCGATGTAGCATAGGCAAATTTGGTATGGGCTATTCACGATCAGTTCACGTTTCGGATGAATCCTGGCTGGTTCTTCCTCCGTCTCAATGGGGGCTTGGCAAAGCAGTGCAAAGCGTGCTCAAGATTGAAAACCGCGTCCCCCAGGTCTCTTTTAGTGCGACGCACCAAGCAATAACCAGTTTTGCCAAGGATGCACTCATGGGAGTTGCAGTATGATTGCGGATTGGCGCGCGGACGATTGACGCCAAAAGTCCGATAACACGCAAATATCTGGGCAAGCTCCTTTAAGAACGTGGTCCGTTCGTCATTGTTCATGGAACGAGGGCAGAGATATTTCTGGGAGAATTCACAGCCAATTTGACAGCTCATAGTGTGTGTTTCGTGTTGTGTGTTGTTCATTCAGCTTCTTCATGGTTGGCGGCAGCGCCATCCAAAATCTCTCCCGATCGGTGCTTGGCCCGCAGGCGGTTCAGCTCCTCCAATGCGCTTTCTGTTTCCGAATCGCGCCCGGGGATGATCGACAACGGCACGTCGGCCTCGCCAGCCTTACGTTCGATCCAGCGGGCCCGCGAACTTTCCTGGCGATCCGCAATGGCGATCTGCTTCTTCTGCCGCGCTATTTCCTGGCCAAATTCAACCGTCTGCCGATCGACCACGTTCGCGCGGAACGGCCGGCTGTATTTCGATTTCAGGCTGCGATACCTGACAATCGCGTGCCGCTGGTGATCGGCAATGGTCTCCATTGCCTTGCTCAGCAGATCGTTTCCGGCGTCATCCAGTGACACAGCGGGGACACTGACAATACGTTCGATGGTGATCGGGTTCTTGCGTTTCATGTCGGTGATCACGATTGAATCTGGCTCGCCTGGGTCGAACCATGCCAGGACCGTTTCGCCAACCAGTGGCCCCGTTTCATTGCTCATGTAACGGTAGGTTTGTTTCCCGAACTGCAACTTGATCCCGCTGGCGTGGACCTTCACCGGCCGCTTGTGATGGGCCAGCAGATACCTCACTGATGCATCGAGCCGGGTCTGCGGATTGCTCAGATCGTTGAACTGGTGGAATGCATCCTCGGGGCTAAGTCCATCCAGTTTGCCGTCCTGCGGATCCGAGTTGTATTCGCGGCAGATCCCATCGAGCTTGTCCATCCATCCATCCGCCGACATAAAATGCTGGCGCGGGTCCTCTTTGCCCCGCGATGCGGCCAGGATCAGCTTCTGGACCCCCTCGAATTTCTCGATCTGCTCGTTTCGCCCGACGTACCCCGGCAAGCCTTCCATGAGGTTTTGAATCGCGCCAATGACCCTTTCAACCGGCTTTGCGCGTGGCAGCCTGGCGTGGATGAACTGCAAACCGAACTCCCGCAAGCCAAGCTCGGTTTCAGCCCATGAAAGCGCATCTCCTTCCACGCCTTTCAAAATGCGGCTTTTTTTCCAAATGCCGCCCTCGAAATAGAATCCCTTACGCGGCATCCCATGCTCATCGCAGGTCCGCGTGATCTGCGTGCGGATCGCGCGCGCGTTGTAATTTCGTTCCGGGATCAGGGCCACATTCAGAATGTAAGTGCTCCGCAGGTCGATCATGACCAGGACTTGCCCACGGATCAGCGCTGGCGCGCCGTTCGAGTCCATTTGCCAGAAATACACCGGCGCGGTCAGATCGTCGGCCTGATACCAGTCCCCGGAATGCACGCTGCTCCAGTCGCGATCGATGTAAGCGCCGCCGAGCTGGTGGCATCGAGGCCCGTGATGGATATTTTTCAAGCGCTTCGCGTCGGGCCCGACAACGCGGCGGATCGATTGCGGCACGTAGGATTTCGATGCTGGGTTGTCAATAAACCGATCCGCCAGCTCTTCGGGCAGCGCTTGGTCCCGCCGGAGCTCGCGCCACGCCTGGCCGACCCGCCCTCCGCATTCCAGGACGGCGTGTGCGGTGATCTGGTCAACGGCTTCCTCTGAGGGTTTCCACTCGGCGCGATCCGCCCGGCCGTCAATCACGGCTGTGACGCTTCGGCCTGACTTCTGCCACGCATCGTATTTCCGCTGGAAATTCCGGCGCAGCGCCTCACGGTCGGAGGCCAGGTAGGGCGCATGCTTGGCCAGGAAATCGATCAGCGAAATGCGGGTCTGCTTCTCCGGAGTCCCCGCGGCCATCTGGTCCTCCAGGAACTCGAAAGACATCAGCCATAGGTAATCGCGCTCCCGGCGGGTGGGGTGCGCCTGGTCTTTGAATGTCGCGATCACCGACAGGATCGGCGCGAATGTGCAAGCGTCCGAAACCGACGGCCGCGCAGCGGCGGCAATTTTCCTGACGAGCCGGTCAGGCAGGTAGATTTCCATCCGGCCCCACTCGAACCGCCCACGATCACGGGCGAGCGTTCGACGCCACAATGCCCGCCAGTGGCGCGGGGTGATCGAATAGCCGAACTCACGGGCAAAATCGCCGCAACCGGCAGATTCCAGCTCGGCGGCGGACAAGCCAGGATCATCCATCCTGGCCAGGGTTGGCCCCATCGCCCTCTGCAATTTGTTTGCCTTGTCGATGCATGACTGGTCCAGATCCGCCATCGGCACGTCCGGAACCCATCGGGGACGGTCGAATGAAAGGAAGGCTTCGGTGGATCGGAACCCCAGCCGCTCAGCCTTGGCGGCGAGCGCCTCGCGGATTCTGCCGGGCATTGCATCAACCCGAAAACCCGGAACCGGCTTCCCGTGGAATTCCACCAGGCCGGCTTGCGGAACGTCCTGAAGCAGCCGGCGGGCATGGCGTGGTGTAATCGATAGTGCCGAAGCGATCTGCCAGCACGTGAAAATCGGTGATTTTGCTTCCTCGATCATGGCTTTTCGATGAAAGAGCCGATTTCGCGGGGTGCAAAGGCTCGACTAGGGCCCCGCAAACCTTGTGCAAAACGCCGGGATCCTTTTGCATTTTGATTTTGGGTGGCCGGGTGGTATGCGGAGGCGGCCGGGCGTTCCCGGCGCGTCCTGGTGGCGTTTAGGCCGGTAGTCTGCCGGCCGACACCCCTGCCCCGGGCTGGTTTTACACTGATGGGCAGATAACTGCGGTCCCATCCAGGGAATTCGGGCAGGGCGAGGTCCATTTGGCGGCTAATAACCTCCAGCGGGGTCCCGGCCGACCACAGTTTAGCGGCAGCGTCGAACCTGCCGCGCCGGACCGACTGCATGACGCTGTGATCGTCCCAGTCGAAAAAAGCTTTGATCGGCCGGCCGGCCATCCGGCTGGCAATCGATCCGATAGCCGAGCAGATCCGCGCGCCCAGCGGTTTGCAGGTGTCTTCGATCAGGGACAGTCGATCCGATTCGGCCCCGGTTGCATAGTCGGCCTTCACCTCGCAAAAGCTCTGGGGCACACCAAAAGCGGTGAAAATCTCGCGGCGGCATGCCGCCCTCTGGGCCAGGAATGCGGCGTCAACCGCCTGGACGGATGGATTCTCGATCCGAATGTCCCCCGCGAGAAACACCGGCTTGAATTCGCCCCTCTGTGCGGCAGCGCGTTTCTCCCGCAGTTGCGCCACGATCTGGTGGCGCTGCTCATCGGTGAGGCCGGTCCGGGCGATGATGTGGATTCCACGATCACCGTTGGCGACGGCCAGGTTTCTGGCATACCGGCCAGCCAGCCAATCGCTTTCGACCGCCAGCCGCGCGCATTCGTATTCGGATTGGCCCCGGGCAGTCGAATACGGATTCCACAGCCGGCAGTGGACAACCTGGTCGATGGTGAGCAAATGTTGATCCCCTGCGCCATCGGTGAATTCCCAGCCCACAACCTCCCCGGAATTCACCGCGGAATTCATCCGGTCCGGTCTAGCCAGAACGAGCTTGGATCGGGTAGCCGGGCGCGCCTCCGGCTGGGCCCACGTGTCGTCTAGCACCAAGAAGAATTCGCCGGCGAGCTTGAGCCAGCCGACGGCCGCCTCGACCCATTCTTTGCCGGGTGCGTTGGACACGGGCGATTGCCACCAAGACCCCATCTCCGGATCTTCGATCGGATCACCTGCATCGCGATCGACAAAGGCCAGCGGAACGGCCTGGATGGGCAATGAGACGCGCCGGATCGCGGCCATTACCCAAACACTCTCCGCATAGGGTTTGGCTAAGCGAACCGGCTGGCTGCCATCGTGGCATGCGGCGAATGCGCTGGTGGTTCCGATATACCCCCTGGTTACAACCTGCAACGCGTGCCGGATCCGATCTGCGGCCTCCGAGACCAGCCGGCCTGCCTGCGATATCCCGCGCAATAGCGCAGGCAGGTGGCGTGTCTCCATCAATCGGTTAGTTGGAGTTGCAGCGCGATCCATATCGAGCAAATTCTGCGGTTTGGGCAGGAAGGTCTAGGGTTCGGCTGCTAACAAATTCGTAGATGGACGACCACGGAATGCGCCAGACACGGCGTTTAGCGCCCGACCTCCGGATATCGACCACTCTCAGATCGCCAGCCTGAACCAGCTCTTGAATCCTCCACCGGTCGCAGTCCAATATTCTAGCCGCATTGGCGAACGTGATTACATCGCCGCGCACCTGCTTGCAGCGGCGGTCTGGTTTCGACCTGCGGGTCACAGAATGGAGGGTGCTGTTGATCTCGTTGAGCTCGTCCGGACTAAATTTGAAGGTCGAAACCAGGCGAGCGAGCAACGGCCGGCCAGGGCGGTATCGGCCGGCTTCTACCTGATAAAGGGTGCTCGGCGAGTAGTTTAGTTGGCTGGCTAGGTCCTCGACCGAGATGCCAGCCCGCTCGCGTGCAAGTCTGATCGTTGCTCCCAGCATGGCTATTCGGTGGTGAGATTGCGGTTGACTTGGCGCAGTTCGACCAACTGCGCTTGCTGTATCTGTGATGCGCGGCGCAGCTCACTTACCTGCGCGCTTTCCCCCCCGCCCCGATAGAGACCGATCCTCGCCAGGGCATCAACAGCTGGAGGGGGAGCGCCCGATGAGACCCCTTCGACGGCAGCCTTTGCGGCTGCTGCGGCTACAGATGCTGCTTCGTTGGCAGACGTTTGGGAGCCTTCGACTGGAGGCGCGATCGGTATTGCGGATGACCCGCCTGGCTTGCCGTAATAGCGATCATAGACGCTCGCCCAGTTCTCGTAGTACTGGACCTTGGCGGCAGCCGCCTCGTTGGCGTTTCGACCAATGGCATGGTATGCGTATTTGGCAAGCACTGGGATATTTTTCACCATGGTCCTGAGCGCATCGACGCCGACGACCAGCGGGCTGACTATCTCGGCTGTCTGGGCTTTGACCTGCTGCATCAGTATCTCCCATTGCTCGTTGCCAGCGGCCAACCGATTCACAACGTCTTCTTTGATCACGACACCGGCTTTACAAGCCGCATCAGCCAGCAAATCGATGTTCGACCGCATCGCGGGCAGGATCTGGTCTGCGCTGCGGCCCATCACTTCCAAGGCATCAGCTATCGTTTGGCTCGTCGTAGCGCCGCCCGACATGGCGCGGCTGATCTGGCGCAGTAGCCCCTCTGGATTTTTGGATTTCAGATCTTCGAGGCTTACGCCCAGGCGCTCGAACGCATCCAGCCTCGGAGTCGATCCACCGAGGGCCTCGGACTGCGCGACCGCAAGCATCCGGAGGGCGGTTGCGAATGCCTCGATAGAGGTCCCGCTGGTCTCGGCGGCGTATTTCAGCTCCTGGAGTGATTCCACCGAAATGCCAGTCCGGTCGGCCATATCCTTCAAAGCATCCGCGTTGGACATGGCTTCCCTTGTTATACGTGAGATGACTTGGATGATTGCAATGCCACCCAACAACCGGCCAAGGCTGGCCAGCGTGGTAGAGGTCTTGGATGCCGCTGTATTAATTCTGCCGACAGCGCTCGCCACTCGATCGGCCTCTACGGCGGCCCCGCGGCCATCGGCCATGATCTTGATGAGGAAATCAAATCCGAGCATGTGGAACCTCCTTAAAGACAATCCATTTGAATAATCGGACCAACGCCGTGGCGACCAGCAGCAAAACCGTTCCTACTTTCAGCAGGCAGATCAGTGCGACCAGATGCCAGTTCCGCGTTCCCGCCGGCCACAGTCGGCCGGCGGGTTCGTCCTCAGATGGAATGACGTATCGCAGGGTCACAGATCAGCCTTTGAATGCCTTGATGGCCTCCCGCTCTTCCTCAAGCGTCCGAGCCCAGAAAAAGTCCCGATCACCGCGCTGATTAGTCACCGGAACAGCGCCTCCAGCCAGCATTTCCCAATCCCTCAGATCACCGTCTGGTTCCTGGCGCGGATACATTTCATTTACGGTCTGTGCAATGACCACAGTGTGGATCAGGTCCGCCCGGCCCCAGCCTTCACCGTGATCGTCCAGCGCCCGGCGGATAGCCGGCCGGAGCGAATTCGTGATGACATCCGATAGGAAGACCAATAGGTCGTGTTCCCTATATTCCACCGACCCGGCAATGCCTGGTAGCCGGATCCGGATTTTATCACCGCTCGGCCCGATGCTCGCGGCCGGCGTTTCAGTTGGCGAGGCCTCCATTTCGGCAGGCATCGCGGTTTCGGTAGTTGTGTTCATTGTTCTGTGTGTTTTGGTTCTGGCTCTGTCACTAACAGCATACCGGTTATCTGGTATGCAACATTCCGCGCAGTTTGAGGCGAGTGCGCAGTTTGCAAATCATCCGCTCGATGGGATCGGCTGTGCTTCTGACATGGCCGTGAGACCGCTGGACGGATCGCTTTGCGAAGAGGAAATCCAGGTCGCCGTCATCGATTACCTTGGCATTTCGCGCACAGAGCAAAGCGTTGCTATTGGCCCCGATCACCACTGCCGAGAGTTCGATTTGCTCCTGTTCGAGGTAGATCGTTCGGGCATCCGAATCTGCCGGTAGGCCGAGTTCGACCAATTTGCGCTGGAATTCAATCTCGTTCGAGCTGCTGCGGGACAGGGTGCGCACCGGGACGAAACCCACGCTCACGGCTTTCAAAAAGCCGGCTTTGGTCATCTCCCAACCGAGTTGGGCCAGGCGATTGTTGGGGACGTCAACTGCCCATTGAACCATCTCTCTGAGCTGTCCGCCGGACACTCGCGCATCGATCACCTTCCCTAGCACCGTCTCGATGCTGTCATATCGGTGCGAATCAACAAGGGGCGCGTTCCGCTCGAATCGGTTGAACCGCCAGCCTCCTGCGGCGATGACCTCTTTATACGTATCGATCGACTGGTCGCTTGCAACGTACTCGCAGACTCCGTTGTTGCTGTCCAAAACGCGGACCTCGGCGGAGATCCCGCGGCGTAGGGTGGCAGACATGTCAAGCCAGCTCCGGGTAGGTTTGCAGCACCGTTTCACGCCAATCCATGAAGGCTTGAGCATGGTCCTCGGCTCTCATGTCCGGAGGCGCTTG
The DNA here is from genome assembly GCA_022711435.1 of Verrucomicrobiota bacterium. Taxonomy (GTDB): domain Bacteria; phylum Verrucomicrobiota; class Verrucomicrobiia; order Limisphaerales; family UBA1319; genus JAGMXM01. Next base: position 90,771 of record JAKLFB010000019.1, on the reverse strand, counting down.
ACGCATATACGCCGATTCGGACAATCGCCGGTAATCCTGGAGCAATGGCCATGGCGTTCTACAAATGACTTCCTTGACATGGCTGTCCACATCGGCCCGACCGGACCGGTCAATCATGAGGGGTTTTAGCCCACTTTCCACGACCGCCAGATATTGTTCCCGCTCCCGTTTGATTGCCTGGGTGAATTTCCTCTGCTCAGCGGACAGCTCGCCGGCGATTGACAACCGGAGTAAATTATTTCGTTGCGTTAGATCGGCCAAGTGTCTCGGCAGCAATGCCTGCTTGGCTAGCGCGGCCTGGTACTTGGCGAGCGCGGAATCGTCGGTTGCGCCCTCGGCCGCGAGCTGGTCCTTCTGCCGGCCAAGGTCGGCCAGCTCGGCGGTGAGGCCATCGATGATCGACTGGGTCTTTCGGACCTCTGCGATCTGGTTGAGCAATACCTGGTTGACTTTCATTATCCCTCCTTGGGGTTGTTATTTTCTGCGTTTTGCGAGATTTTCATGGCTTCGTACCGCCGGACGAGCCCGGGCAACTTCCATTCACCGGTCAAGGCGCGGCGCAGCGTGCGGATGTTGACATCCAGGGCGCGCGCGTCGCGTGAAAGCCCACGATAAACCCAGTGGCACCTTGGTTTTTCCACGATCTGCTCTTTCATGGCTGTAAAATTACAGTAATATTACGATTATGGCAAGCCCTATTTTCGGGTTCGTCAATGCGTGCTTTTCCGGCTGTTTTGGCCTGCTAATGCGATTCGACTGGCAAATCCGGTGCCGGCAGACACTTGATCGGTCAAGTTTTGACTGAAACGGCCCTTTCCCGTAGGATCGGCCTGATGAAACCAGGCGGCCGGTATATGCCCGAAAATGAACGTGCAATCTGTCATCGCCTGAAGAAGGCGAGGGCTGTGCTGAAGATGACGCGGAGTGAGGTTGCATCGAGGATTGGCGTCACACAGGAGGCGCTGGCAGCCTGGGAGGCAGGCCGAGCTCCATTGCGACACGCTGTTGCTGTGAGGTTTTGTTCAGAATTTTGTGTCGATCTTACCTGGTTAGCGACAGGCGCAGGCAGCCATGCAGCAACCTGCGACAATCCTGGGATCGCTTATCATTTACCTCCTCGACTGCGATTTTCCGCGGCATGGGAGCAGCACTATCGGCAGGCGGTCATCGCTGCCGGCAAACAGAAACCGGCTCTGAATCCGCGTGCTGTAGAGAAATCGAGGCAACTACTGCGGGCGCAGACGGAGTATTGGCTTGAGACCGTTCCCAACGAAAACTTCAAGGACTTCGTGGATTTCATGGTACACTCCGCAGCCCATTTTATTCGGAAGACAACTGATCCTTCCAAAACATCATGGGCTTTGATCGATGAAATCGAAACGGTGAAGGTCCATTTCCCACCCGATCCTCCTCATCCATCGCAAAACAAGTAGCGCACCTGGCGTCCGGCCGGCGCGGCGTGACCAGGCCATCGAGCCCCGGGGGGGCCGCGCGGCCAGCTGGCGCGCCTCGCCGGCGGCCGCGGCCGATGTGATCCCGGCTGGCCCATCGCCTGGCGCTGGGCCCCGGGCCGCCATTGCGGATCGAGCGCCTGGCGTCCGGCTCGCGCCGCGTGATCTTACGGCCGGCGCGGCGTGACTAGGCTATCGAGCCCCGGGGGGGCCGCGCGGCCAGCTGATGGGCCTCGCCGGCGGCCACGGCCGATGTGATCCCGGCTGGCCAGCGCCTGGCGCTGGGCCCCGGGCCGCCATTGCGGATCGAGCGCCTGGCGTCCGGCTCGCGCCGCGTGATCTTCCGGCCGGCGCGGCGTGACCAGGCCATCGAGCCCCGGGGGGGCCGCGCGGCCAGCTGGCGCGCCTCGCCGGCGGTCGGGGCCGATGTGATCCCGGCCGGCCATCGCCTGGCGCTGGGCCCCGGGCCGCCATTGCGGATCGAGCGCCTGGCGTCCGGCTCGCGCCGCGTGATCTTCCGGCCGGCACGGCCAGCTGGCGCGCCTAGCCGGCGGCCGCGGCCGATGTGATCCCGGCCGGCCATCGCCTGGCGCTGGGCCCCGGGCCGCCGCGTGGATCGAGCGCGTGGCGTGCAGGGCGCGGCCACCGGCGGCCGCGCCATCCATATACTATATAGGTGAGGCGGAATGATGCCCGCAGGGCCGATGCAGAGGGGTTTCAACGGCTTTGCGCCAGCGTTGTATGCCAGGAAATCCATCCCCTCAATTTCAATGGGTAGGCCAAAAACGGCCAAAAACCATGTCCGATGTCCGCCTCCACATCTTCGCGGGCTAAATGTCCGGGGCATGCTTCCTATTGTTGGACACCAAATGGTTACGATTGGAACTGAGATCCGGACATATCCGAATAATCCGGACATTTGGCCCGTCCAGAAATGTGTTTTTCTGATTCGCAACGTGTTGATCTTCAGGCTCATTCAGGATATTTCGACGTATTCCTCGATCCGGACATTTTGGTCGCGAAGGCGCAACAGCCCTGGGTGAAATGATCCGAGGCTTGACACCACAACCTTTTGTGTGGTACCAGGTGGAAACTACATTCTGCAGTAGTCCGGCGATATGCGATGCCCCAAATGCGGTGCGGTGGAAGACAAGGTGATCGACTCGCGTGCATCGCGCGAGGGGGCGACTATTCGGCGGCGAAGGGAGTGTCTGGGTTGTTCCTTCCGGTTCACGACGTATGAAGAGATCGAGAAAGAAGGGCTGATGGTGATCAAGCGGGATGGGCGGCGGGAGGCGTTTTCCCGGGAGAAGCTGATGGCGGGCTTGAAGAAGGCATGCCAGAAGCGACCGGTGGGGAATCAGGTGATCGAGGGGATCGTGGATCGGATCATGAACGAGGTCAATGAGATGTACGACCATGAGGTTCCGTGGACCGACCTGGGCGAGCGCGTGATGCGGGCGTTGAGGGATCTGGATGAGGTCGCCTATGTTCGGTTCGCGAGCGTGTATCGTCGGTTTCAGGAGGCGACCGAGTTTGTGAGCGAGGTTCGGAAGCTGGAGGGTGGGACATGATTCAACTGCAGACGGATTGTTTGTATTTCCAGATGGCGAATGGCCAGACGATCCCGTGTTCGGCGAAGTCGGTGGTGGTGGAGTTGATCGGGACGGAGAGCGAGGGATTGGATTCGGAGGTGGTGCAGAACGCGGCGCAGGCGGTGCTTCATTATTTTCGTCATGAACTGGGAAGGCAACTGGTGACGGTGGGGGAGTTCGCGGAGATACTGGAGAAGACGTTGCGTTCCCTGGGGGTGAGCATTCGCGGATCGGAGGAGGGGGTTGGTGCGGGTGAGGCGGTGGAGGCGGATTTGCGGATACTGGCGCTCGAGGCTGGGGAGGGCTACGAGCTGGCGTTCTTTCGGCGGCTGCGAGAACTGCTTCGCGAGCAGGCTGGCCGGCAAGGGGCGATGATACGGCTGAAGGGATTGCGGGGATGCGTCAAGCTGCTGGCGGGGGCTCGGCGCTGGGACCGGCGGTGCCAGGCGCTTCACGATCAGATTGTGGTGTTTGTGCGCCAATCGCTCCGGGCGGAGGTCGGGGGGCAGGCCACGACGGTCGTGCTTCGATAGGGGCGAGGGGGAGCGGAGCCAGCCGGCTGGGGCCAAGGCCTGCAGCGGATCCGGAGGAGCCGATGGGAAGAACGTTATTCGAGAAGATTGCGGCACGGGAGCTGCCGGCTGACATTGTGTACGAGGACGACATGGTATTGGCGTTTCGGGATGTTCATCCCCAAGCGCCGGTGCACGTTCTGGTGGTGCCGAAGAAACCCATCTCGCGGATTGCGGATGCGGCGCCGGGCGACCGGGAGATCCTGGGGCATTTGCTGCTGAAGGCGGCGCAGGTGGCAGCGAGCCTGGGGTTGGAGGATTCGGGCTATCGGCTGGTGTTGAACAACGGCAGGGACGGGGGGGAATCGGTGCCACATCTGCACTGTCATGTGTTGGGGGGGCGCGCGATGGGGTGGCCTCCCGGGTAGCAGCGACGGACGATCCATGAAATCGGACCCAGGCCGCGGGGAGGCGGCGGATCGACTGCCGTGTTCGGTGAGCGACTCCTTGCCGGCAGGGAAGGAGGAGGGCGGCGATCTGGGCACGCCCTTCCATCCGGGGCAAGCGGGCGTGTTGGGTCGATATGAGCTGCGGCGGCTGTTGGGCAAGGGTGGCATGGGGCGGGTGTACCTGGCGCGGGATATCGGGACAGGCCAGACAGTGGCCATTAAAGTGCTTCGGCCCGAGCTGGCGGGGAACATGCGGGCTCGATCCTATTTCATCAAGGAGGCGCGGCACATGGGTGAGATGAGGCATCCGAACATCTTGCCGGTGCTGGGGTATGAGGAGAGCAATGATGGGGCGTATTTGGTGATGCCATTTGTGGCGGGAGGCAATCTGGGGGAGGCGATCCGGCGCCGGGGGCCGCTGGGGCAGGAGGAAGTGTTGGGCTATGCGCGGCAGCTGGCGGGCGCGCTGCTCTATGCGCACCAGCGGGGGATCATCCATCGGGACATCAAGCCGAGCAACGTGCTGGCGGGGGAGGGCGGGCAAGTTTTCCTGAGCGATTTTGGATTGGCTCGGACGTTATGGAACGACGCATTGACGCAGGCGGGGCAACTGCAGCGGGAGGGGACGCCGCAGTACCTGTCCCCGCTCGCGGCGCAAGGCCGCCAGGAGGACACCCGATCGGATATCTACTCGATGGGGGCGCTTCTGTACGAGCTGTTGTCGGGGCGCCCGCCGTATGAAGGAAAGGCAGCGGAAGAAGTGATCGCGCGGATTCTGGCGGGGCCGCCGCCGAATCTTCGGGAGGTGAATCCGGGTGTGGCGGAGGGGCTGGCCCGGGTGGTGGAGGGCGCGATGGCGCGGGAGCTGCGCGACCGCTACGCCCACATGTCGTATGTCGTCGAGGATTTGGATCGGCTGGCCGAGGGAAAGCCAATTGAGTCCTTGTGGGCATCGCAAGGGCAAGGGAGGCCGGATCAGACGGGGAGGAGGGCGGGCTTGCGTTGGTGGGGAATCGGGACGGCGGCGCTGGGGGCGGCGGCAGCCCTGGCCTGGCTGGCGCTGGATGGGGCGCGGCTGAGGCTGCTGCACGAGGTGGAGGCGGCGGGGATCGAGGATTGGGCGAAAGCGAAGCCGCTCGATTTTTTGGATAACGGCAAGCCTGATTTCTACGTGTATGGGGAGGATACGGTGCGGGTGTATTCGGTGGATGGGCAGTTATTGCGGCGATGGAAGGCGCCGGAGGGGGCCACGTGGGTCAGTGTGGGGATGAGGGCGGATGTGAATGGGGATGGGCGGAGCGAGACGCTGGTGGGCTGGGGAACCGCCTCGAGCTGGCATCTGTCGGTGCTCAACGATTACATGACCGAGATCGGGCGGATTGTATGCGGAGGGCGATTGGATGAGATCGCGGGGGGATGGGAGGGCTCGGGATACTTGTGTCCGTTCGGGATGGCGGATTTGGAGGGAGACGGATCAGGGGAGGTGTTTGGTTTCTACTTCAGTCCGAGAGGTCCTTGGCCGAGGCAACTGCAGGCCTACGATTTCGGGGATGGGGGGATGCGATGGGCATTCGATGTGGCGGGAGCGCTGGACGGGTTTGTTACGGTGGATCTGGATGGGGATGGGCGGCGGGAGGTCGTTTGCAGCTCGCTGGCGGTGGACAATGGGGCGTGCGCGCCTGACGGATCGGAGGATGCGTACAGCTATGTATACGCATTTTCAGCCGATGGGGATCTTCTTTGGCGTTACGCAGCGGGGGACCGATACACGGCGCCGGCGGTTCAGGTGCAGGATCTGGATCGAGACGGGAGGCAGGACGTGCTGATCCTGGTGAGCTGCGACCACGAGAACCGGCGGGCAGAGGGGTATTCGGAGGTGGGCTGGGTGGTGAGATTGGATGCGGCGGGCCAGGAGATGGCGCGCTACGATTCGGGGGGCACTCGGCTTTTCAATCTGGTGACCGTGGACGCCGATGACGACGGCGAGCTGGACATCCTGACGGCGGATCGCAGGGGGCGGATTCATTGGCTGGATTCCAAGCTGCAGCTGCGGAAGGCGGCGCCGGTGATTCCCGTTCGATTCGACTGGGTGGACATGTGGCTGGCGGGGGCGGGGGATATCGACGGGGATGGCCGAAGCGAGTTGGTCGTCGGCTCGAAGCAGGTGCAGCTGATATTCGGTCACAATCCCGGGCGGATGGACGAGGCGCCATCGGTGCGGAACTATCACGATGGCCGTCTGACGGTGCTGGGGCGCGACTTGAAGATCGAGGGGAGCCGCCAGCTATTTCGAGTGAACGACGAATTTGCGGGATTCCACGTCATGCTGGCGGATTGGGACGTAGACGGCCGGCCGGAGATTTTATACTTGAGCGACAAGGTATATGTATATGGCTGGGGCCGGTGATGGTCCCGGGCGGCGGCGATGCTCGATTCGGATTTTAGCAGGCGTGGGGACGGCGCGGGTGGATTATTGCGGGGCGGCCTCGAGCTGGAAGAAGCGCGGGTGGCTGTCGGAGGGGGGGGCGAGCTGGACCTGGCAGCGCCATGTGGAGGGATCGAGGACGTTGGTGATCGAGAGGCTATCGAGATCCTGGCCGACAACGGCGTCGGTCCAGGGAATGGGGGCGTTGAGATGGGAGGCGGTTTTGAGGGTGTAGCGCACGTCGGTGAAGCTGCTGTTGAGGCGCGTGTAGCTGATCCAGAGCGTATTGGTGCGATGTTCGATCGCGAGAGAGGCGCGGGCGATGCGCTGGGGATCGGTAAGGCCGTCGTTGCGGTGCATGCCGAAGGCATAGAGCTGGAAGTTGCTCAGGCCCGCGCAGCCGGAGGGGGCGTTGGGTGAAGCGGCAACGCCGCCCAGGATCTCGAGATCGCTGTAATTGGCGACCTGCCATTGCTCATAGCCGGTGGGGGTATAGGCCGGTGCGGAGGAGGGGCGGAATCGGGCGGTAAGGGTGATCGGAGCCTCTCCCACGAACAGGCTGGGCATTGGATTGGTGACGGCGGTGCCCGCCCATCCATCGAAGCGATAGCCGGCGTCAGGGATGGCCTGGACCGGGATGGGCAGGCTGCGGAAGAACGTGCCGGTCCAGAGGGCGCGGTTGGTGACGCCTTCGGTCGGGGTGTCGATCGAGATGGCGTTGACGGCGAAGTGGCCGCCTGTGCCGGCAGGATCGTCATTACGGACGGTGAGGGTGCCGGTGCCGCCGAGGGCGAAGAATTGATCGAGGTGCTGCCAGGAGACCTGGTGGCGGGTGGCGGTGTATTGGACGAGGACATTTTGGATGGCTTGGCGCCATTGGGTCTGAGAGTGCGGGCGGCCCCAGCGGCGGAAGTGATTTTCGATTTCGGGCGCGATGAGATCTGCGGCCTGGGCGACAATGCTGGCGAGGCGGTCAGGCCGGAAGGTCGTGTTGAGGAGGTTCATGTAGCGGGTGACGAAGTGGTTGCGGAAATCCATGTTGGCCCAGAGCTGGTTGATGAGGAAGCCGGGCTCGCGGCCGCCGGTCATCTTGCTCGATGAAAGGTACTCGAACATGTCAAAGCTCGGGCCTTCGGCGCCGGCGACATCGAGGTCGTAGAGCATCCAGCGCCAGCGCGTGTCGCCGTATTTGCCGGAGGCGGCGGTCTGGTTGGTGTGGGCGCGCCAGAAATCGCAATTATTAATGGGCCAATCGGTATTGGCAAAGAAAGTCTCGGCGACGATGTAATCGGCGTAATTGGTGACGTCGATCGAGGCCTGGAGCTGGAGGTAATGGGCGGGGATGCTGAGGGGGTTGACCTGGATCCAGTCCATCAGCTCCTCGTATTCCTCATCGGCGTTGGTGTCGCCGTCGATGCGGTGGATTCGGACCTTGTCGTTGTCGAGGGGGTCCTCCTCGTGCATGAGAAGGTCGCAGTTATCGGAATTGAGCCCGTAGCGGGTGGCGAGGTAGTGTTTGTCGAAGCTTTCGCGCACGTTATGGATGCCCCAGTATTCGCCGTTGATGTAGGCGACGGCGGGGCGATAGGCCATGACGGAGATATCGAGCCCTTGGACCATGCGGTGGAAGACGGCGTCTTTCAACATGGTGGCGATGCCGGCGTAGTCGGGGCCGTACCAGTCGTTGCCGCTGCTGCGGAGGAGGAATCGCTTATAGCTGGCGGGGGGCTCATCGGGGAAGAGGGGGTAGCTGACCTGATCGGCGCCGTATTCGCCGAGGCGGGCGAGGAGGTAGAGGGCTTTTTGGGGGATGGCGCGCGTGCCTCCGCCGTGCATGGTGAGGCCGAGGAGCTGGGAGAAGGCGGCGGTTGTCTGCGAAGTCTCGAACAGCTCGAGCTGGACGGGGCGTTCCCAGACCTGGCCATCGTCCTGGTGGTAGTTGGCATAGGGCTTGCCCCATCGGTTGGAGCCGTAGCCTTCGGCGGAATCGGCGTAGCATTTGCCGGGGACATAGATGCCGGAGGTGAAGCCGAAGAGGTTGGTCATGTCGGTGATGAGCGAGAAGATGGGCAGGGGGCGGCTGGCGAACTGGGGGCCGATGAAATACGTGCCGCGGGTTTCGGGCGAGCAGAAACGATTATCGGCGGAGACGGCGATGGCGCGGAGGACGACGGCTTTGGGGATGCTGCCGATGGGGGCTTGCCAGTTGGCGTCGGGGACGGACTGAACGATCTCGACGGGGTTGTTGCGGATCCACGCGAGGCCGGAGGTGGCGGGGCTCGCGGCCTGGATAGCGACCGGGCTGCCGCTGTAGACGAAGGTGGTTGAATCCCAGGGGCTGCTGCCATCGAGCGTGTAGTAGATCTTGTAGCCGGCGGTGGGGGTGGTGAGGACGACATTTTGGCTGGCGGCGTAGATCCCGGGCGGGACCGAGAAGACGGGTTTCTGGGCGGTCAGCGTGGGCGAGTATTTCTGGTCATAGGTGGCGTTGGATAGTCCGGGGGATGGCTTCTCGAACACCTTGGAGGAGGCGGTGGCGCCGTCGACGGCAAGGCCGTAGGACTTGTTTTCGCCGATCTCGTATCCGGGAGCGAGGAACCGGTGGATGCGCTGGAGATTGCCTTGGAAGAGGTGCACATTCTCGCCGTCCTTGCCGAGCCCGAACTGGCCGTGGACGACCGGAACGGATTCCTGGATGTGCGCGGTGAGGATGAGATCGAGGATCAAGTCGACGCTGGATGGGGAGGCCTGATGGACTTCGACGGCGAGGACGTTGGCGCCTTGGAGGAGCCAGGTGGTGGGGAGCAGGTTGGTGGTCCACAACGTGGAGGGGACGCTCATGGAGGCGGGGGTGGCGTGGCTGACGGGGCCGGACGGCATGTTGTGGCGGAACCACTCGTTGCCATTGAGATAGACGATCATGCCATCGTTGGCCCGGGCTTTGAGCTCGAGGCCGGTGATGACGGACGGGTTGATGGCTTTGAATGTTTTGCGGAAATAGGCGGCGGGGTAACGGTTGGTGGGATCGCCGCCGTAGCCGAGAATGGTGGCGCAATCCATGTGGAGCGTGCGATCGTTGTAGCCGAGGGGGGCGATGCCGGACGGCCAGGCCGAATCGTCAAAGACGCGGTCGCGCCAGGTGGCGGGGGGAGCGCTGGAGGGCGTCAGGTGCCTCCATGTGGAATTGGGAGGAATGAGGCCGGTGTTGGGCGCGCTGGTCCAGGCGGTATACTCGGGGAGGTCAGGGCTGGCGAACACGACGAGGAACCCGCCGGGCGGGATGGTGTAGCTGGGGAGCCGAACGCCTTTGGATTCCTCGTAGGGATTGGCGTCGCCGACGGCGTAGTTGAGGACGTTGACGCCGCTGGAGCCGGCGTTGTAGAGCTCGATCCAATCCGAACTGGTGTTGCCGGTCTCGTCGGCGAGGGTGGAGTTGTCGTAGCAGACCTCGTTGATGACGAGCTGGGCGCGGCCGGATGGGGATAAGGACGCGAGGGCGGCGGCAATGAGGATTGGCAGAAGACGGGGTGCGGCAGGGGGCTGGCAGCTCGAGGGGCGGCGAGCGCGGACAACATTGCAGGTGGAATAACCCATCATGATCCAATATTGCCAGAGGTGCGGCGTGGTGCCAAGGGGAGTTTGCCGGGCATTTGGGCGGGAGGGCGGGGCGCGGGTGCGCCGAGGGGCGGGCGGGAGTTAATCGTGGGCGGGGCCGCGGGGGTTGTTTTGGTGGAAGCGGTCGAAGTGAGCCTGGAGGTCGCCGGATCGCTGGAGGTTGGCTTTGCGAGCCTTGCCGAAAAAGGAATCCTCCGGGTCATCCGTGGATGGCGTTGAGGGGGTGGATTCGTCTTGGATGCCGAGCCGTTTGCGGGCTTTGGCGGCGGCGGTGGTATCGCCGTATTCGGCGACGATGCGCTGGAGGAGTGTGGTGGCTTTGTCGGGCTGGCCGAGGTGCTGGGTATAGAGGTTGCAGAGGTGGATGGCGGTCCAGCCCCACTGTTCGGGGGCGAGTTTTTGGCGGAGGACCTCCTCGAACTCGAGGGCGGCAGCCAGCGGATTGTGGAGATCCTTCTCGTAGATTTCGGCGATCCGGAGGGCGACGTGCTGCTCGCGGGGATGTTTCTTGAGGTATTCGCGTAGGAGCTGAACGGCCTCGAGGGGCTGGCCGTTGGCCCAGAGCTCCTCGGCCTCCTCGTATTCGCTTTTGCGGATGCTTTCGCCTTCGCCGCCATAGAGGAGGCGGCCGAACCGGTTGGCGACCAGGTGAGAGGCCTCGTGGGCAACCAGGATGCCGAGGCCGACGACCGACACGAAAAAAAGGCCGCCGAAGATCATCACTTCGGAGAACCGGTGGGTGGCGCGGTTGGCCTGCTGGTGATCGACTTGGCGCTCGACGGTCGGATCGGCGGCGCCCAGATCGACCCGCTCCCGCATCAGCTGGCCATAGTTGCGGAGAAAAAAGAAACCGAACACGCAGGTCCCCGCGGCCAGCACAGCGAACAAGATGATTTTGACCCAGCTGCTCATCCAGCAATCCAGAGCTAATAAAGCAGATCCCCTTATGATGGAAAGGGGATTCTCGACGCACACCCTAGCCCGAGGGGGGCGAGTCCCCGGAACGGATCATGCCGATGGGGCTCGACGGGCGGCGGGGGGGTGGGCGGATCAGAAAACGGTTGGGACTCCCTCTTCGAGGATGCGGAGGCGGGAGCTCATGCCGTTTTGATCGGCCAGTTGGCGGAGCCAGCGGGGGGGTTCATCGAGGGCTTCGAAGGAGAGCTTGAAGGCGCCGAAGTGCATCGGGACGAGCCATTGGGCCTGGAGGTCTTTGAAGGCGCGGATGGCCTGGTGAGGGCCCATATGGACGCGCAGGAAGGCTTCGGGCTGGTAGGCGCCGATGGGCAGGAGGGCAATCTCGGGCTGGCATCGGCGGCCGATCTCCTTGAATCCATGCCAATAGGCGCTGTCGCCGGCGTGGTAGATTCGACGTCCGTGGTTTTCGAGGACGAAGCCGCCGAACCCGCGATCCTCATCGTGGAGGACGCGTGCGCCCCAATGGCGGCAGGGGGTGAGGGTGACCTTCCATCGGTCGCGGCTAAGGGTCTCCCACCATTGGAGCTCGATGATGCGGCCGAAGCCGAGGCCGCGAGCGAGCTCGCCCATGCCCCAGGGCATGAGGCCGAGCTTGGGGGAGGGGATGCGCCGCAGGGTGCGTTTATGGAAATGGTCGAAGTGGGCATGGGTCAGCAGGACCAGATCGATGGGAGGCAGATCGCGAATGGAAAATCCGGCGCGCTTGAGGCGTTTGAGCAGGAAAAGCCAGTTGGTGAAGATCGGGTCGATGAGGACGTTGAGGTCGGCGAACTGGATCAGAAAAGACGCGTGGCCGATCCAGGTGATGGCGACCTGGTCGCCCTTGAGGCGGGGGAAGATCGGGATGCGATGGCCGCCCGTGCGTTTGGTCCGCCACGCTTTCCAGATCATCTCGCGGAAGAAGGCGCGCGGGCTGAACGACCGGGTGGGCGTCAAGTCCTTGAAGGAACGCGGAAGCTGCCGGCGGCGGCGGACCCGCCCGGTGTCGGAGGCTTCTGGATTCCCTTTCATGTCAAGTCATCCGGGTATCCATATCCATAAGGCCGCATCGAATAAAAGACAAGCGGTGGCGTCGAATCGGATGATGGGAAAAGAGATTGGGCTATGAAAACGACAATGAGCAGCCGGGTGTTGGCGTGGGCGGTCATGGGCTTGGCGGGGATGAACCTGGTCCGGGTGGAGGCGGGCAACTCGGAATGGGCGACCGCGGGCAAGATATTGACAGGCGTGGTAGCGGGGACAGCTCTGGCGCGAGCCTTCTGTCCGCCGGTCTACGAGGCCCCTGCGATGGTTTATGCCCCGCCTCCTCCTCCTGCGGTGGTGTACGTGCCGGCGCAGCCGGCCCCGGTGATTGTGCAGCCTGTGCCCGTGGCGGTTCAGCCGGTCCCGGTCGTGTATACGCCGCCGCCGCCGGTGCTGCCGTACGCGGTGCCGGTGTATGTGGCGCCGCGGCCTGTGGTGTCGTTCCACGTGGGATTGGGTTTCGGGCATTCGCATTACCACCATCGAGGGCGGCGCTGAGGAGAGCGAGGTTGGGGATGGCGCGCGCGGGCTGAAGGATCGGGTCCGGGTGTTTGCGCTGCGGCTTGGGCGCCACTGGCGGCGGAGGCCAGTGGCGCCGTGCTTTCGGCGGGGCCCGCTTCGGGGGGCCGCTTTTTCCGTGGAACTTGACATCAACGGGGGACCTTCTAGTTTTGGCTCATGGCAAAAACGCCGCACAGCGGAAAATCCAAAAGGCGGGGGGTGATGCTGGGTTTGGGACTGGACAGCGACGGTCACAAACGCATCACGACCGGGGTGAATTTTCTGCTGGTGGGGGGGAGCCAGGAGACCCATGAAGTGATGACGGAGAAGGCGATCAAGATCAACGAGGGCCTCCAGCGCCGGGGCAAGACCCTCGAGACCGTCACCCGATCCGAGTTCGAGGAGATCGCGGAATCGGTGGGGCTGAAGCGCCAGCATGAGAAGAATCCGGAATAAAGCGCCGGCGCGGCTTCTGGCGGGGGCAGGATCGCCGGAGGCGGCGGTAGCGCGCTGACCGTCGATCGAGCCATGGAACCGCATCCGTACACGGCGATTGTCTGGCTGCTGGGGGTGGCGATTCTGTTTGCGCTGGCGATGCTGGGGCTGGCATGGGCATGGTCGCGCTGGTTTGCCCCGTGGAAGCCGGGAGATTCGAAGAACGCGACCTACGAATGCGGATTGGAATCATCGGGGGACGCCTGGATATCCTATCGTTCCGGCTATTATCTGTACGGGCTCCTGTTTTTGATCTTCGAGGTTGAGGTGGTGTTTCTGGTGCCGTTTGCGGTGGCATTCCTTCGGCTGCCGTGGGGTGCGGTGGCGGCGATGCTGATCTTTCTTCTGCTGCTGGCCGAGGGATTGGCATGGGCGTGGCTCAAGGGTGTCCTGACGTGGAAGTGATCGACGATGGAATCCGATTTGCGCAGCGAGTTGAGCCGGCAGGGGGTGATGATCGTCAGCCTTGAGGCGCTGTATAACTGGGGGCGGAGCAACTCCCTGTGGCCCCTTGGATTCGGCCTGGCGTGCTGCGCGATCGAGATGATGGCGGCGTCGATGGCGAGATTCGATCTGGCGCGGTTTGGGGCGGAGGTGTTCCGGCCATCGCCGCGGCAGGCGGACCTCATGATTGTGGCGGGGACCGTGACGAAGAAGATGGCGCCGCAGGTGGTCCGTCTCTACAACCAGATGCCGGAGCCAAAGTATGTGATGGCGATGGGGGCGTGCGCGATATCGGGCGGGCCGTTCAAGCAGGGCTACAACGTGCTGAAGGGGATCGACCGGTACCTGCCGGTCGACGTACACGTCCCGGGCTGTCCGCCGCGGCCGGAAGCGCTGATCGAGGGGTTGATGGCCTTGCAGCGGCGGATTATGCGGCAGCGGCTGACGGGGCCGGAGCGGCCGCGGCACTTGCAGGCGGGCGAGGCCAGCGAGCTTCCAGTGCCGACGCTGGGCGCGCGCGACATCGAGCCGCCCTATCATGCGGCGGTGTGGCGGCCGCCGCGGGTGGCGCGCGCGAGTTGATCCATGGAGCGGCTCGCATCCATCCAGGCCCGGATCGAGGCGGCGCTGCCGGAGGCGAAGCTGGCTTTGGCGGCGAATCCGGGCGCATCGGGGCAGCACTCGTTGGTGGTGGAGGCGGCGCATCTGGAGGCGGTGGCGCGGCGGCTGCGAGACGATCCGGAGCTTCAGTTCGACTACCTGTCCAACGTGACGGGGGTGGACTGGCTGGACCGTGTCGAGACCGACAAAGTGCGAGTGAAGCGGGAGTATCAAGGGGAGGAGATCGAGGTCGAGGAGAGCGTCGAGAGGAGAGTGCCAGGGTATCTGGAGGTGGTGTATCATCTCTACTCGGTGGCGCGCGGGACGGGGCCGCTGGTCCTGCGGGTTCGGACGGGGAACCGGACCGACCGGGTGGATGTGCCGTCGCTGGCGAATGTGTTTCGGGGGGCGGAGCTGCAGGAGCGAGAGGTTTACGACCTGTTTGGCGTCGTGTTCACCGGGCATCCGGATCTGCGGCGGCTGCTGATGTGGGAGGGATTTTCCGGCCATCCCATGCGGAAGGACTACGTTGAGCCGGACGATTACGAGTATGAGCCGACGCCGCACGGCGAGGTTGCGGCCAAGGCGAGCCGTCGTTACGCCAAGCGAGGGCAGCCATGATCGACCGGGGAGGATCCAGGCGGGATGAGTGCGAGGCCGGGGGGGAGGATGCCGGGCGGCTGGAGGTGTCGATGGGCCCGCAGCATCCATCGACCCACGGCGTGTTTCGGATGGATGTCGTTCTCGAGGGGGAGACCGTGGTGCGGCTGAAGCCGGTGTTCGGCTATCTGCATCGCAACCACGAGAAGATCGCGGAGCAGACGACCTATTTGGGGTCGATGCCGTACACGGACCGGCTGGACTATTTTTGTTCCCTGACGAGCAACTGGGCGTATGCGCTGGCGGTGGAGAAGCTGGCGGGGCTGGCGGTGCCGGAGCGGGCGGAGTATCTGCGAGTGATCACGGCGGAGCTGACGCGGCTGCAGAATCATGCGTGCCAGATGGGTTTCATGCTGCAGGACCTGGGGGCGATGGGGACGCCCATGATGTATGCATTTCGCGAGCGGGAGAAGATATTGGATCTGTTCGAATCGCTGACGGGTTCGCGGATGATGTGCAACTACATGCGGTTTGGGGGGTGCCGCGCGGATGCGCCGGCGGGCTGGATCGAGGCGGCGCGCGGGGTGGTGGGTGATTTCCCGCGGTTTCTGGACGAATACGAGGCGCTGCTGGCGACGAACGAGATCGTGATGGCGCGGACGCAGGGTGTGGGGGTGCTGCCGAGGGACCTGGCGATCAACGCGAGCGCTTCGGGGCCGGTCCTCAGGGCGAGCGGTGTGGGGTACGACATCCGGAAGACCGACCGGTATGGGGTGTATGACCGGTTCGATTTCCGGGTGCCGGTGGGGGATCACGGGGATTGCTACGATCGATTCATGCTGCGGCTGCTCGAGATGCGGGAGTCGGTGAAGATCCTCGAGGCGGCGCTGGAGCAGATCCCGGCGGGGCCGGTGATCGATGGGAAAGTGAAGCTGCGGAACTTCAAGCCGAGAGCGGGCGAGGCCTACGGGCGGATCGAAGGGCCGAAAGGGGAGATCGGTTTCTATCTGATCAGCGACGGCTCGGCGAGCCCGTACCGGTATCGGGTGAGGCCGCCGAGCCTGATCAACCTGACGGCGCTCGAGGAGATGTGTTTGGGTCAGAAGGTGGCGGACGTGGTGGTGATCCTGGGGAGCATCGACATCGTGCTGGGGGAGGTGGACCGATGAGCGTCGAGGGGGCAGGGCTCATCCGGGGGTTCATCGAGACGGGTCGGAACCTGGTGGGCAGCTACGTGGATCCCCGCCGCTGGGTGACGGTCCAGTATCCGGAGGAGCGGCGGGCGACGCCGGAGAACAGCCGGGTCTATCCGTTTCTGGTCTACGACGGGGCGGACCCCGAGGAGGGCCTTCGGTGCGTGTCGTGCAAGATCTGCGAAAAGGAATGTCCGCCGCAGTGCATCTACATCGTGCCCGCGCAGGACGAGCGGGGCAGGCCGCGGAAGCATCCAGCGATATTCGATATTGACATATCGGTTTGCATGAGCTGTCAGATCTGTGTCGAGGTCTGCCCGTTCGACTCGATCAAGATGGACCAGGCGTATGCGTGGGACCGGGAGGATCGGTTTGGGGGCCTGCTGCTGCACAAGGCCGACCTGGCGCGGCCCAACCGGTATTACCGTGAGCTGCATCCGGCGGAGGCGCGGGTGGTGGACGAGCATCTGGCGAGGGAGCGGGAGCTGCGGGAGAGCGGGGTCCGGGCGGCGGTGCGGGCGAGCCTGCCGGGGTCCGGGGAGCCCGGAGGGGGCACATGAACATGGAGGGGATCCTGGCACTGACGGGTTGGGGGGGGCTGCGCTGGGTGGGCCCGGTGGAGCTGTTCGAGCGGGGTCCGGTGTGGCTGCGCGACTGGGCGGTCGGGTGGCTGCCGGAGGGGGCGAAGGTGTGGGCGGAAGGGCTGATTCCGGCGGTGGCGGTCCTGGCGGTGTTTGGGCTGCTGTTCGGGCTGGCGACGGTGGCGGAGCGGAAGCTGCTGGGGAGAATCCAGAACCGGCCGGGTCCGAACCGGGTGGGCCCGTATGGCTGGCTGCAGTTTGCGGCGGACGGCGTGAAGATGCTGACCAAGGAGGACGTGGTGCCGCGGTCAGCGGATCGGGTGCTGCATTTTCTGGCGCCGATCGTGATGCTGGCGCCGGTGGCGCTGTCGCTGGCGGTGATCCCGTATGGGCGGGATCTGGTGGCGGCGGATCCGCGATGCGGGCTGCTGTTTTTTTTCGCGGTGGGATCGGCGGCGGAGGTGGCGGCGTTCATGGCGGGCTGGTCGAGCCGGAACAAGTACTCGTTGCTGGGAGCGATGCGGGCGATCGCGCAGATGATCAGCTACGAGCTGCCGCTGGTGCTGTCGGCCTTGACGGTGGTGATGATGGCGGGATCGCTGTCGCTGGTGGAGATCGTGGAGGCGCAGTCGGGATACTGGTGGGGGGTGATTCCGCGGTGGCACGTGATGACGCCATGGGGGCTGGCGGGGCTGCTGCTGTTCATGGCCGCGGCGGCAGCGGCGAGCAACCGCGCGCCGTTCGATCTGCCGGAGGGCGAGTCCGAAATCATCGGGGGCTTCATGACCGAGTACTCGGGGTTCAAGTACGCGATCTTCTTCATGGGAGAGTATTTTGGGATGTTTGCCGTCAGCGGGCTGGCGGTGACGCTGTTTTTGGGGGGCTGGCAGGCGCCGCTGGCGGTGCTGGAAGCGGCGCCGTCCTACGGATGGTTTTTTCTGAAGCTCGGTGTGATGATCGCGTGGTTCATCTGGGTGCGGGGGACGCTGCCGAGGCTGCGGGTGGATCACCTCCTGAATTTCGGGTGGAAATACCTCTTGCCTTTGGGGGCGTTGAACCTGCTGGTAGCGATGGTCTGGCGGGGGCTGGGCGGGTGGGCATTCCCGGGGGCCGGGGCGGTCCGGTGGCTGGCGTGTCTGGCGATGATCGGGCTGCCGGCCATCCTGTGGGGGCGCCTGCTGATGCGGTCCCGCGGCTGGGGCCCGCGGGTTTATCGATATGCGAGCTGAGACTGGCGATGGCGGATGAATCGGTTTCGAGGCGGATAGGATCGAAGTGGCGACAGGATTTATCATATTGGCGGCGGTGACCTTGGGGGCGGCTCTGGCGAGCGTGATGCTGCGGAGGCTGGTGCATTGTGCGCTCTGCTGGACCCTGAGCATGGCGGGTGTGGCAGGCCTCTACATTCTGGCGGGGGCGGAGTTTCTGGGGCTGGCACAGCTGATCGTTTACGTGGGCGCGGTGGCGATCCTGATCGTGTTTGCGATCCTGCTGACGCAGCGTCGGGAGCTGCTTTCGATCGAGCGGCTGACGGCCGGGTCGTGGGTGACAGGGGTGGCGGTGGCGGGCCTGGTGGCCGGGTGTTTATGGATCGGGCTGGCGTATACGCGCGGCCTGGGCGGCGCCGGCGGTGCGAGCGGCGGGCCCGCGCTCGAGACGCGTGAGCTGGGCGAGCTGCTCATGGGGAGATACGTCGTTGCGTTCGAGGTGGCGGGTTTGGTTCTGACCGTGGCGCTGATTGGAGCGGTTATTTTGGCGCTGCCATTCGAGCAGCCGAGGGAGGCGAGCGGCAGACGCGCGGATCGACCGGCTGCCGGCGAGGGCTGGGATGCCCGGCGGCAGGGAGGGCAGGGGGCATGATCACGGCGCATCATTATCTGGCGGTGGCGGCGATGCTGTTTGGGATTGGGCTTGCGGGGGCATTGACGCGGCGGAACAGCATTCTGGTGCTGATGAGCATCGAGCTGATGCTGAATGCGGCGAACCTGAACCTGGTGGCCTTTGGGCGGCAGGCCGGATGGGAGCAGGGATCGCAGGCGGCGCTATGGGTCATGTGCGCCATCGCGATTGCGGCGGCGGAATCGGGGGTGGGGCTGGCGCTGATCCTGGCGATCTACCGGCATCGCCGAAGCGCTCATCTGGACGAATCGCCCCCACTGAAAGGATGATGAGCTGGATACGGGAATGGCTGTGGCTGATTCCGCTGGCGCCGCTGGCGGCGGCGGGGCTGTTGGCGCTGACGCCGCGGGCGGGGCGCCGCCGGGCGGCGTGGCTGGGGATCGGGTCTCTGAGCGTGGCGACGGTGCTCTCCTGGGCAGCCTTTTTCGGCGCCTGGCCCGGCGCGGGCGGGGCGGGGCGCGAGGTGAACTTCACATGGCTGACTTTTGGGCGGACGCCGCTCGAGCTGGGGTGGGTGCTGGATCCGCTGACGGGCGCGATGCTGGCCATGGTGAGCACGGTGGCGCTGCTGATCTTTGTCTACAGCCTGGGCGACATGCGGGCGGATCCGAACTTCACGCGGTTTTTCTGTTTTCTATCGTTTTTTGCGGGGTCGATGCTGGGGCTGGTGATGGCGAACAGCCTGCTGTGGCTGTTCATGTGCTGGGAGCTGGTGGGGCTGGCGTCGTATCTGCTGATTGGATTCTGGTTCGAGAAACCGGCGGCGGCGGCGGCGGCGAAGAAGGCTTTTCTGGTGACGCGGATCGGGGATTTGGGGCTGCTGCTGGGATTGATCTATCTCTACACCGAGACGGGGACACTGTTGTGTTACGACGAGGGGCGCGGATGTCTGGAGGCGGCAGCGCTGGCGGGCCTGGTCGAGCGGGTGTCGGTGGGGGGGATCACGGTGGCGACGGCGATCAGCCTCCTGATCTTTTGCGGGGCGATCGGCAAGTCAGGGCAGGTGCCCCTGCATGTTTGGCTGCCGGATGCGATGGAGGGCCCCACGCCCGTGAGCGCCTTGATTCATGCGGCGACGATGGTGGCGGCGGGCGTCTTCCTGGTGGCGCGCGTCTATCCGCTGATGGACGCGGACGTGGCGGGGGAGCCGGGATTATCGGCGGCGCTGCAAGGGGTGGCGTGGGTGGGCGCGGTGACAGCGGTGATGGCGGCTGCGATCGCGGCGGCTCAGTTCGACCTCAAGCGGATCCTCGCCTATTCGACGGTATCGCAGCTGGGCTACATGATGATGGCGCTGGGCGTGGGCGGTTACGCCGTGGGGATGTTTCATCTGATTGCGCACGCCTTTTTCAAGGCGCTGCTGTTTTTAGGGGCGGGATCGGCGATTCACGGATGCCATCATGAGAGGGACATTCGAAGGATGGGTGGGCTGCGCCGGTGGATGCCGGTGACCTTTGCGGCGCACGCGGTGGGGATGATGGCGCTGGCGGGTGTCCCGCTGTTCTTCTGCGGGTTTTGGAGCAAGGATGGAATACTGCATGCGGCGTGGGGCTGGCCGGTGTCGCGCCTGCCGTTTCTGCTGGGGCTGGCGGGGGTGGGGTTGACAGCATTCTACATGATGCGACAGATGGCGATGGTGTATGGGGGGGAATACCGGGGAGGGCAGCTTAAAAAGGAGATCCACGAGAGCCCGGCGGTGATGAGAGTGCCCATGGTGATTTTGGCGGTGGCGGTGGTTCTGTTGAGCGTGGTGGGGACGCCGGCATGGCCGTGGCTCGAGGAATTTCTCGAGGGGCGGGAGGCGGCGGTGCGCGCGGGAGATCTATTCGAGCATGAGACCTTATGGATCATGGGCGCATCGGCATTGGTGATGGGGGCAGGGCTCGTGGCGGGGTGGCGGCTGTACGGGAGGAGGCCGCAGAGAAGGGCCGACGCGCCGGATCCGCTTCGTATGGCGCAGCCGGCCGTCTTCAGCCTGCTCGAACAGCGGTTGCGGTTTGACGAGGTCTATGAGGCGACCGTCGTGCGATCGGCAGCATGGGCGGCGGAGGCGTGGGACTGGCTCGAGCGCGAGGTGTGGCAGGGGCTCATGCAATGGGCGGGATACGGGGCGCTGGCGGCCGGCTGGCTGAGCCGGTTGAGCGACGAGTATCTGGTGAATCCGGCGTTTGACGGCGGGTGTGAAGGGGTGCGCGGATGCGGGCGCGGGATGTCCGGCTGGCACGGCGGGAGGCTGCGGATCTATCTGCGGGTGGTGGCGGCGGGGATGGCGGCGATGGCGGTGTGGCTAACCTGGGGCTGAGGGTGACGATGGCGGGGCACGAACTGACATGGCTGACGATGGCGCCGCTGCTGGGGGCGGCGGTGGTGGCCTGCCTGCCGCGGTCGCAGGAGGCCCGGGCGCGGCCGATCGGCTTGTCGGCGGCAGGGATCGCGCTGGCGTGGGCATTGGGGCTGGCGCTGCGGTTTCAGGATCTGCCGGGCTACCAGTTTGTCGAGCGGCTCTCGTGGATTCCCTATCTGGGGGTGGAATACCACCTGGGGGTGGATGGGTTGGGATTGGCGATGGCATTGCTGACGGGGTTCGTGATGCTGCTGGCCTTGATGGTGTCGCGGACCGGCCTCGAGCGGCCGCGGCTCTATTATGCATTGTTCCTCCTGCTCGAGGCGGGATTGATGGGGACGTTCACCGCGCTGAACTTTTTCCACTGGTTCCTGTGCTGGGAACTGAGTCTGATCCCGGCGTTTTTCCTGATCCGGCTGTGGGGCGGTCCGATGCGCGGATCGGTATCGACCGGATTCTTCCTTTACACCCTGGCGGGGAGCGTGGCGATGCTGCTGGCTTTTCAGGTTTTGTTTTTGGCGACGGGCACGTTCGATCTGCCGGGACTGGCGCGGCTGAGCCAGGAGGGCGGGGTGACGGCGCGGTTGTCCGAGTATTTCGGCTGGCCGGAAGGCGTGTCGCGGCGGGTTTTGGGCTGGGTGGGCGCGGGGGTGTTTCTGGGGCTGGCGGTGAAGGTCCCGTTGATGCCGCTGCACGGGTGGCTGCCGGGGGCGTATGCGGAGGCGCCGACGGCGGTGACGATGGTGCTGACGGGGGTGATGTCGAAGATGGGGCTGTATGGATTCCTGCGGATCATGGGGCCGATATTTGCGGATGCGATGCGAGGGGCGTGGGGCATGCTGATGGTGCTGGCGGTGGTGACCGTGGTGGGCTCGGCCGCGGCGGCGTGGGCGCAGAAGGACCTCAAGCGGCTGCTGGCGTATTCCTCGATCAACCATCTGGGCTATTGTCTGCTGGGGATCTTCGCGGCTCTCCAGTGCGGGAGCGAGAGCGCTCGGCAAGCGGCGCTGGGCGGCGTGATTCTGCAGATGTTCAACCACGGGATCAACGCGGCGACATTATTCGGGCTGGTGGCGCTTGTGGAGCGGCGGAGCGGCGGCCTGCGGGATCTGGACGACTTTGGGGGATTGCGGAAAGCGGCGCCGGTGTTCTGCGGGGTGATGGGCATGGCGGTATTCGCGTCGCTGGGCTTGCCGGGCTTGAACGGGTTTCCGGGTGAGTTCCTGATCTTCACGGGCGTCTTTGCGGCGGCGCCATGGGCGGCGGTGGCGTCGGTGTTGGGATTGCTGCTGACGGCGGTATTTCTGCTGGGGCTGATGCAGCGGATGTTCCACGGTCCATTGCCGGGGCGATGGTCAGGGTGGACGGACCTGAGCCCGCGGGAGTGGGCCATGATGATACCGTCGCTGGGATTGATGCTGGTTCTGGGGGTGTATCCGCAGGCGCTGCTCGGGATCGTGAACGCGGCGGTGGTAGAACTGGCGGCGGTTTGGGCGCCCTGAACCATGGCAAGCTGGACCATCTATCTATCGTTTATCGGGGCGGCGCTGCTGCTGGCGGTGCGGCCAAGGGACATGCGATGGGTGCGGGGGCTGGCCCTGGGGACGGCGCTGGCGGGGCTGGTCTTGGGCCTCGCGGCGGCGGCGCGGTATCCGGCCGACCCGGCGGCGCCATTGATCGTGCTGGCCCGGGCTCGATGGATTCCGTCGCTGGGCATCGAGTATTATCTGGCCGCGGACGGCATCAGCCTGACCCTGGTGGTGCTGACCGGGATTGCGTCGGTGGCGGGGGTGCTGTTTTCGTGGAACGTGGAGCGGAGGGCGGCGGAGTATTTCGCGCTGTATCTGGCGCTGATCGGCGGCGTCTACGGCGTGTTTCTGAGCTTCGACTGGTTTCTATTGTTCGTGTTTTACGAAGTGGCGATCGTACCCAAGTATTTCTTGATCGCGATCTGGGGGTCGACGCGCCGGGAGTATGGGGCGATGAAGCTGGCGCTCTATTCGCTGGTGGGGAGCGCGCTGGTGCTGGTCGGGATGCTGGCGGCGTACGGGGTGAGCGGGGGCCAGACGTTCAACCTGATCGAGCTGGCGCGGGGCGGGTTTTCGTCGGGATTTCAGACCTGGGCATTCCCGGTTGTATTTGTGGGGTTTGCGGTCCTGGCGGGGATCTGGCCGCTGCACACGTGGGCGCCGACGGGGCACGTGGCGGCGCCGACGGCGGCGTCGATGCTGCTGGCGGGGGTGGTGATGAAGCTGGGCGCTTACGGGGCGCTGCGGGTGGGGATGATGCTGTTTCCGCAGGGGGCGATGGTCTGGCGGCCGCTGTTTGCGGGGCTGGGGGTGATCGGGATCCTGTATGGGGCGTGCGTGGCCCTGGTGCAGAGGGATTTCAAGTTTGTGATCGGCTATTCGAGCGTGAGCCACATGGGCTTTGTGCTCCTGGGATTGATGACATTAAACGCGACGGGCGTGGGCGGGGCCGTGATGCAGATGTTCTCGCACGGGATCATCGCGGGCCTGCTGTTCGCGGTGGTGGGCCGGATGGTGTATGACCGGATGCACACGCGGGATCTGGCGGATCTGGAGGGGATGGCCTTGAACCGGGTGCTGCCGTTTGCGGGGCTGACATTCGCGGTTGCGTGCGCGGCGTCGATGGGGGTGCCGGGATTCAGCGGGTTCATATCCGAGCTGCTGGTGGTGATTGGGGCTTGGAAGGCATTCCCGCCGCTGGCGGTGCTGGCAGGGGTGGGGATCGTGGCGGGGGCGGCCTACACGCTGCGAGTGCTGCAGAAATCGTTTTTTGGCGATCACCCCCGCGCGCCGGTCGAGGAGATGGGGCGCGGGCAAGGGCTGACATGGCCGGAGCGGGCAGGGGCGGTTTTGCTCATGGCGGCCACGGTGGTCGTGGGGCTCTATCCGTCGCTGTTGCTCGATATCATCATGCCCAGCCTGCAGGCGTCCTGGATGCAGGCGATGCTGAAGGGAGGTCAGGGGTGAATTACGGCGCGATCGCATGGGCGCTGGCGCCCGAGGCCATCCTGGCGCTGACGGCGCTGGCGGTTCTGGGGATGGACGCGGCGCTGGCGCGGCGCTGGTCGGTGCCGGTGCGGTGGCGTGCGGCGGTGGCGGCGGGGGTGGCGGGGTGTCTGGGGGCGCTGGTGTGGATGGCGGCAGCGGATCCTCCGGGCCGGCTGGCGGGGGGGATGCTGGTGCTGGACGACGCATCGCGGTTCGTGTGCCAGGCGCTGGCGGTCCTGACCATGGCGAGCCTGGTGCTATCGATCGAGACGGCCCTCACGGAGCATATAGGTGAGTATGTCGCGCTGATGCTGCTGGCGACGGTGGGTCTGATGCTCATGGCCGGGGCGGAGAACATGGTGCTGGTGTATGCGTCGCTGGAGCTGGCGAGCCTGTCGCTGTACGCGCTGGCGGCGTTTCAGCGGGAGAGCCGCCATGGCCTCGAGGCGGCGCTCAAGTATTTTCTGCTGGGAGGGATGTCGTCGGCGTTCCTGCTTTACGGGATGAGCGCGTTGTATGGGTTGAGCGGGGAGGTCGAGCTAAGCCGGATGGCGCCGAAGCTGGCGCGGCTGGGGATGGATCCGCTGCTGATCGTGGCGCTGGCATCGGTGGTGGTGGGGCTGGGATTCAAAGTGGCGGTGGTCCCATTTCACTTGTGGGCGCCAGACGTGTATCAGGCGGCGCCATTGCCGACGGCGGCATTGGTGGCATCGGGATCGAAGATGGCGAGTTTTTACCTGCTGATTCGATTCATGCTCGAGGGTTTTCCGGAGCTGGCTGGGCGCGCGGACTGGCGCGGGTGGGAAGGGGGATGGATGCCGTTGCTGGGGATGGCGGCGGCGTTGTCCATCGGTTTGGGGAACCTGGTGGCGCTGGTGCAATCGAGCGTTCGGCGTCTGCTGGCCTACTCGGCGATCGCCCATGCGGGATACGCGCTGCTTGGGGTCATGGCGGGCAACGCGGAGGGGACCGCAGCGGTGGTGTATTACCTGAGCACGTATGCGCTGGCGGTCATCGGAGCTTTCGGTGTGGCGGGGATCGTCGAGCGGAACAGCGGAGGGGATCGGCTCGAGAATTTTGCCGGTTTATGGCAGCGATCGCCTCTGCTGGCCGCGTGTCTGTTTGTCTTTATTCTTTCGCTGGCCGGGCTCCCGCCGCTGGCCGGGTTTGTGGGCAAGTTCGCCGTATTCGCGGCGGCGGCAGGAGCGGGCGGGGGGGGGCTGGGATTGATCTGGCTGATAGCGTGGGCGTTGGGGATGAGCGCGGTATCGCTTTATTACTACCTGCAGGTCCTGAAGCAGGCGTATGTGCGCGAGGCTGAAGCGGGGCGCGGATCGAGCGCAGCGTGGCGGGTGTTGCCAGCGACCCGGGTTGTGCTGCTGGGATTGGCGGTCGCGGTGGTTCTGCTGGGCTGTTTTCCGGGCGGGGTGCTGAGCTGGCTCAGGGCGGCGCTGGGATCGTAGGATCCGTCATGGTGCAGCCACCCGATAGAAGACCGGAGAGATCGAGGGGATGGGCAGCAGAATCCGGAACTGATTGGAGCCGGGCCCGTTTGTGATGGTGAAGTTGGCGACGGGTTGCCAAGGGCCCGCGGGCGAGGGGCTCGAGAGCGGATCGATCGAGTTCGCCGTGCCATTGGTCAGGGTGACGACCAGCTCGAGCTGGCTGTCCGCCGTGTGGCGAATGGATTCGAGATGGAGGATGGTATCGGTGATCCTGCCGGCGGCGATGCGGAGCATTGGCCCCCAAGGGAGGGCCCGTTGGCCAATGCGGGCGCGGGCCTGGAGGGAATAATCGCCGGGCAGCGTGGGCTCGAAGACGAACGATGGAGGTTGGGGGACGGGTGCGTTGTGGGTTTCCTCGAGTTGTTCGACGGCACTGAGGCGGATGTCATCCAGGTGGAGGCCGATGCCGGGATCGGTCTGAGGGTAGCGGCTGCCGCCGGTGTAATCGTAGACGAAGCGGAACTGAGCGCTCTGTCCGGCGTACGGAGCGAGCGGGACGACAACGGTCTGGAAGGAATCGGCGCCGGCGTCGTCGATGCCGGGCTCAGACCAGAGGTCGGACCATGTGAGGCCGTTGTCGGTGGAGATCTGGAGGCGGGCGATTTGGGTGGGGGTGGCCCAATTGAGGCGGGAGGCGAATTGAATGCCGCTCGAGGCCGAGAGGAGAAAGGCGCCATCGAGCTCGAGGATCTGATCGGCCGGCTGGGGATGAGCCAAGCGAATCGCCCACGTGCCCTGCGAGACAGCGTCGGATTGGCGGACATCATAGCCTGGGGTTGCGAGGAGCGTCCAGCGATCGAGACCGGCCTCGACGGTTTCGACGATATTGGTGGGGAGCAATCGGGTCGCGCGCCAATCGTAGCCGGTGGCGGCGCCCACCATCGAGAGCTGGCAGAGGTTCGGCGCGAAAAGCGCGGCGCGCGCGGGGCCGGAAACGACAGGGGGCTCGTAAGGCGGCAGGAAATCGATCTTGCGATTGGCAAGGTTGGTGACGGCGAATGTCCGGGAAAATGGGGCGAGCCCCGGGGCGCTGAACGTGGCAAGGAATGATCCGTTGCCGGGCAGGGGGATGGCATAGCCGCCGGAGGGGGCGGTCACTGCATAGAACGAGGCGCCGCTGACGCGGACATCGATCCCACCGATGCCTTCGCCCAGATCATAAAATCCGTTGCCGTTCAGATCGTAAAAGGCAACGCCGGTGAGGAAGGGGAACGCGGTCGATTGGAGGCCGAAATTCTGAGTGACCACGATGGGGCCAACGGCGCCGTTGGTGCCCAGGATTGCCCCGACGCCAATTTCGCGGAACTCGGGCTCGAAAGTGTTGTGGCGATGGCCTGGAGGGTTTTGGACGCCGCCGGGTCCGGGGCCCCAATCGATGACGAAGCCGGCATGCCCGTGCAGGACGGATTCGGCATAGGCGAACACGTTTTCGGCGACGACCTGGTAAGGGTATTGCGCAGCGACGATCCGGTCGGTGAGGGTGCGGCCGTCGCTGCCGGTGTGGCTTTGAAACATGTGTTCGAACATGTCCTGGCTGTGGAGGCGGGCGGCCTGGCGGAGGCGGGCGTTGGGTGCGAGCGGCGGGGCGGGTGGGTAGGCGCCGAGCTGGGCTTCGAGGAGATCGAGGTCGACCTGGAAGTAATCGCAATCGCTGCGGACATCGGGGTCGGCGAGGTAGCGGAGCCAGTGTCCCTCGGCGACGGGATCGGATCGGGCCCGGTTGATGAACTCGATAAAGAGCTGCTCAGGATCGGTGACATCGCCGATCGAGTATGGATCGAGGCCGGCGGCGGAGAGGGACCGGGCGGCGGATTCGGCCGGAGCGCGGCGGATGACGGGCGGCGCCGGCGGGGGAGAGGCTGGAGGGGATGGAGGGTCGGGCAAGGGGCGCGCGCTCAGGTCCGCTGTCAGAAGGAGCGCGAATCCGATGGCGACGAAGGTTGCCGACCCGATCCATTTCATGCGGGTGACGATAGCCGCCCGGGGACCAGAAAGCAATGATGTGGCGAACCACATCCATCTGCTGATGCCGGTGCCGGAGAAGGGGGGCGTTACGGACGCCGAGATATGAGCAGTGAGGCAGGGGATTCGGGGTGAGCAGGCGAGCACATACGAAGCCCAAAAGTCATGGAGAGCTCCCCATAGAGCTCAACGCGTAACATCGGACCCTCGCAACCTCGCATTTAGCTATTGACGGGATGCTGATGTCAGAAAAGAATGGGTAAAAAGCAGACAGGAGCAGCGGATTGAACTCAGGATTTTAGTCTAATTGGTATTTAAGGGGTAGAGACGTATCGTTTTCGTCATGGCGGAAGGATGGCTCTCAGCTGCCAACTGGAGTTGCTCTGCAAAGACGATTTGTGAATAATAAGCGATTCGATTTAGGGATCGAACCATGAAAAGGAACAATGTGATGGGCTCAATCGTCGGGATGCTTGCTATTGCGATGCTTGTTGGCGTTACCGGGGCTCGAGCGCAGCTTTTCCTTGAGGTGGGAGATCACAGCCTTTTACCCAATACAGCCAATCAGACGATCTCGTTGTACCTTCAAAATCCGACGGATAGTCCGATCGCAATTTCAGGACTGGACATCAGTATCCAGGTGGCGGATTCAGGGCCAGCCTCCGAAGGCGGGGAGGGCTACATCGACGGGCCCAACATTACAGGCTTGGATATCATCACGGGAACGCTTTTTGGAGCGGTTGCCAATACAGGCAACAATGTTTGGCTTTCTGATACCGATCCAGAGAATGTGCCGATCCCTCCCCAATTCGCTTTTGGAAACACAGCAGCAGCGGCAAGTCCTTATTATTTTTCTTTTCAACCTACTACCATAGAAAATCCGCCGGTCCTTCTGGCAATAGTCACGATTGACACAACCGGTTTCACGTCCTCCGCCTCATGGGATTTGTATCTTAAGGATCCTAGTCCCGCAAACGGGTGGACGACGTACATTACGGGAGCTGCACAGACAGATTTAGTTTTAATGAATATAGTGGACGGCACGATTGCAGTGCCGGAACCCCAGGCAGGCCTCGTCCTGGCCTCTTTGCTGCTGCTGGGCCGCATCGGTTGGCTGCGGTTTGGAACTCAAAAAGCTGGCAAGTAATTCAGATTGGATTGGGTTTTCACGGCCTTTCCACCACCCGGTAGAACCGCGATTGCGCTGATGGCTCGGCCATCCACCGCTTGCGCAAGCCGTTCTTCTCGACCTGAGGCGCAAATCCGGCCGGGCGCCATTCCGGCCTCGTCAGATCCTCGCACACCTCGAGCCCATGTTTCCCGGCTTGCGCGCCCTCGAAATCGATCACGATCCGGCCCGCTCCATCCCGCCCAATTCCCAGGCTGCCCTTCTCGATGAGGCTCGATGAGGACTGGCCAGACCCGGCCGCACGCGATCCAGTCGCTCCGGCTGAAGCCACCCCGTCCGCCATTCCCATGGCAGCCACGGCCGCTTCCGGTGCCTCGCCCATGGCCGAATACCCTCCGATCCCGCTCAAGTCGATCAGGTTCAGCGCGCTGAACACCGTCGTCGGATTGGCCCGCGCGATGTTCTGGTCAAACAGATCGACTTTCTTGTCTCGATTGTAATCGCACGGGTCGTCGATCGGCGCCGGATTGAAGATGGTGTGTGGATTGGCCCGTGCCATCTGCTGATCGAGCAGATCGACCTTGGCATCGGTGGTGCTGTTGCCGCACTCGCCCACGGCATTGCCAAAATAGAACACATCGGACGCGCCGAGCCCCGTATTGGGTGTCGCCTGCACCGTCACCTGGAGCCACTGCTTCTGAATGGCGTTGTCCGGCCAGATCAGGGTGAGCCGGTCCGATCCGCTGGCGCCCGCGCCGGTGCGCACGGTGATGGTGGAAGGGGCCGGAGCGGCCGGCCAACCGGTCGGATCGGTGGTGTTGCCCGCCTTGAACAAGAAATCCTGTGCCGTGGGAACGCCGGGCAATTCCGCAATATCGACCATAATGCCGTTGATCCCGCGGCTGTAGCTGGTGTAGTTGGCGAACGTGGCCTTGCTCCCGGCCCGGAGCGCGACCTTGTCAGGCGCAATCGCCGAGTCATCGCTGGGATTGGCGGACGGTTCGTTGCCATCCCAGGCCGACTGGTTGTAGAAAATGTAGCGCCCCAGAATGCGGGGCTGAACGGTGATGGTGAAGACCTGGGGGGCGCTCGTGTCCACGCCTCCGTTGGCAGTGCCCCCGTTGTCCTGCAAACGGACCGTCACCCTCGCCACGCCAGCCTTCTCAACGGCTGGCGTGTAGGTCAGCGTCCCATCGGGCATTATCGCCGGGCCCGCGCTGAACAGCAGTGGATCGTCTACAGTCACAAGGAATGCGACTGTTTGCGCCGACTCGCTGGCAGGCCCCGAGCTGATCGCGGTCGCCCAGCCGGCAATGCTCTGCGGTGGCGCGTTCTGGAGGACAGCTTGATCGGCCCCTTTGATGAAGCTGGGGGCATCATTCACCTCGGTCACGTGCAGGACAAAGCTCTCGATTGCCGATCCGCCATCGCCGTCGGTCACGGTGATCGCGATCGTCGTATCGCCAGACAGATCGGCTGCCGGGATGACGGTTACGGTCCTGTCGGTGCCGGCGCCGCCCAATAGAATATTTTCATTTGGCGCCAGCGTCGGGTTGGAGGAGCTGGCTGTAATGATCAACGCGTCAGGACCCGTTTCCAGATCCCCCACAACAAACGGAATGGGCGGAGTGGCTGTATCTTCAGGGGTTGATTGGTCGAGAATGTCCGAGACAGTCGGCGGCGTGTTGACTGCGTAGCGAACGGCGGCATAGGCGTTAATGCGTCCGTAGCCGTAGTATTCGTTATAGCCATCGATGTAGGTCACCCCGCCAATTTTTTCGGCGGTAGCCTGCAGGATCGAACGCACCTCATTGGCGGTGAGGCCGGGTTTGGCCGAAAGCAACAGCGCGGCCACGCCCGCTGCGAGCGGAGTTGCCGATGAAGTGCCGCTGAAGTCGGGATCGTAATCGCCGGCGTTGTATCCGCCGGATCCGGTGCGGTCGGTCGTGTAGATATTGGATCTGCCGCCGCCGCTTGGGGCGACCAAATCCAAGCCGATCCCATACTGGCTATAATCCGATCGATAATCGAAATCGGAGCTGGCGCCGACGGCGATGGTGCTGGCCTCGCTGGCGGGATAGGCGATAGCGGTTGCGATCGCCGGCACACCGGAAAAATGGAAATAGCGTGTGCCATCGACGTATAAGTTAAAAAAGTCCGAGTCCTGCTGGCTCGAGACCCAGGCGTAGAAAACGAGGTTGCCTGCCCCCACGGTTCTGGTCACCTGAAGATAGGTGGCCTGACCGTCCGAGATCGCGCCTGCCCGGACGGCGCGCGATCCGGATCCATCCCAGCCGCTGAGCGCGTGGTTGCCGCCGACTCCGTCCTGGATGCTGATCCAGCTCGCGTTTCCGCCGGTGGTCCAACCTGCTGGCAGGGCATCGGATTCGAATCGCTCGACGCTCCCCCCCGGGAACGCGATCGAATCCAGCCAGACCGTGTCGTCCCCATCCGAGCCGCTGCTGTCTTTGGCATATTCCCATTTGATTGTGTAGGTTCCTGCTGGGAAGCCGCTTAATGTGAATTGGATGAACCCGGAAGCGCCGTTGCCAGTGGCGGCAAAGATTGGGCAGCCTTGACCGTTTCGGCCACTGGCAGCCGCCCAGCTTAAGGCGTCGGAAAAAGTCAGCGACGGCGAGCTGCTGAAGCTCAGGTTGAGGATGTCCGCGCCTCGCCAGACGCCGGATCCGTCGGCGGTTCGGCCCGCGGAGTAATAGGTTGCGGCAGCCATGATGGAAGCGCTCGAGTAGAAGCTGCCGGAGTCATCGGGCGATTCGCCGATCCGAATGGGGAGCAAGCCTCCGGCCAAGCCGGCGCCGGCGACTCCGAGGCCATTGTTGCCTCGTGCGACGGCGACGCCAGCGACGGGGGTGCCGTGGTTGTCATACGCCGTCTTCGGATCGGGCGAATTGTCGTCCCCATAAAAGTCCCACCCGTTCTTATCGTCCTTGTAGCCGTTGCCATCGTCATCCCGATTCGGTTTTCCCGCGAGCTCGATCGCGTTGTACGCCAGGTTCGGACTGAGATCGGGGTGGCTGGTTTGCACACCGACATCGAGAATGGCCACGATCGCGCCGGTACCCGTGGCGAGGTTCCATGCTTCGGGCCCATGCACATCGGCGCCGGCTGTTCCCCCGCCTTGGCCGGTGTTGTTGAGGTGCCATTGGCTGGGAAAGTAAGTGTCGTCAGGGATGAGATGATGAATGGACTGGGCCACGAAGTCCGGCTCGATCCATTTCACTCGGCTGTCGCGAGCCCGATTGCTGACCTCGGCGAGCATTTGTTCCGCGGCGGCTCCGGACAATGCGAGGATGAACTGATCGGCTGTTCCGGCAAGCCGCCTGGCGCGAGGCCAATCCGATCCAAAAAAGGTTTGCGGATCGATCTCTTCCTTCAGGCGGATAATGACCTCCTCCGTGGGGATGAGGCGCAATCCGGTGTCAGGATCGATGAAGACGGGATTGGCCATGCGGACGCCGGGGACATTTCTGGCCGATGCGAGGGCTTGCTCGAGGGCAGCGGGCTGGAGCAACTCGAGTTCGCGCGTCGGGGGAGTGGATTTCAAGATTGTGACGCCCATGGCCAGCTCGATTTCCACCGAGCAGCCGTCCAGGGGCTGACCGGGCGCAACCAGCCGATCGAGAACATCTGCTTTCTGGGATTCATTTGCGAAGCGGATTGCCTTGGCACCCGCCAACCGGAGGAGCCTCCGGACACCCTCTGGCGTCGCGTAAAAATCGCCTGCATCGAAGCTGTTCGCCCGTTGTTCGGCGATCTGCATCATGATCGGACGGTGTGGGTGGGGGGCGAGGGCATCGGCTGCAGGTGCGGGGGCCGCCAGAACGCCGAAGCCCAGCAAGGCAATATGGCCGAGCCCGAGAAACCGTCTCTTCATAAATGCCTCATCTACTGCGGATTACAATCAGCATGCTCGTCGCATGCGGTCTGTCAGCAAGCCAAAATCCCCTCCAGCAAGATCGAGACAAGCTCCACACACGCCCTGTGTTACAGAGTCCAAACTACGCTGCAAACCGCCCTTTCGTCAAACGTCAATGATGCCATTGATCGGGAACGCAGCTGGATTCTCTGCGCCAATTTCTTGACGTTGGGGCGCGGGATGGGTAACGGTGGGGCACTGGAAAACCATTGAATTCATGAAAACAACGAAAGCCAACACCGGTTTGTTATCGCGCCGCCAATTTGTCGCCACGTCGGGTGCGGCGGCATTGGGGGCAGTCGTGGCCGCGCCGCTGATCCGTCCGAGCGCGACATGGGCTGCGAACAGCGACACGTTGAAAGTGGGATTGGTCGGATGCGGCGGGCGCGGATCGGGGGCGGCGCTCAACGCCCTGATGGCCGACGAGAACGTGGTGCTGACCGCTTTGGGGGATGCGTTCAAGGACCGAATCGATGGCTGTCTGAAGAACCTGGGGAAGAACGCGAAGGTGGGCGCGCGGGTGCGGGTCCAGCCGGATCACTGTTTCGTGGGGCTGGATGCGTATCGGAAGGTGATCGACAGCGGGGTGGACGTGGTATTGCTGGCGTCGCCGCCGGGGTTTCGTCCGGAGCATCTAAAGGCGGCGGTGGCGGCGGGCAAGCACATCTTCACCGAGAAACCGATGGCGACGGACGCGCCCGGGGTGCGGGCGGTGCAAGCGGCGGCCGAGGAGGCCCGGCGCCGGCGGCTGTCGCTGGTGTCAGGGTTCTGCTGGCGATACAACCTGGCTGAGCGGGCGGGATTCCAGCAGGTGCACGACGGGGCGGTGGGCGAGGTGCGGACGGTGTATTCGACGTATAACACGGGGACGCTGTGGAGCCGGCCGCGGCAGCCGGGATGGACCGATCTCGAGTATCAAGTGCGCAACTGGTATTACTATACCTGGCTGTCAGGCGATCACCTGGTCGAGCAGGCGGTGCACAGCATCGACAAGATGATCTGGGCGATGAAGGACGAGCCGCCGGCGCGAGCGACGGCGCACGGCGGGCGGCAGGTGCGCGTCGAGCCGGATTTCGGCCACATCTACGATCATTTCGCGGTGGTCTACGAATGGGCGAGCGGCGCGAAGGGATTCCTGTTCTGCCGCCAGCAGGACAACTGCTCGAACGACAACAGCGACACGATCCTGGGGGCGCGGGGCGTGGCTCGAGTTCTGGGATTCCGGGGTCCGCCCGAGATCAAGGGAGAGAAGAACTGGCGGTATGAGGGGCCGCGTCCGGACATGTACCAGGTCGAGCACAACGAGCTGTTCGCGTCGATTCGGGCTGGGCGTCCGATGAATGACGGGACCTGGATGACCAACACGACGCTGATGGCGATCATGGGCCGGATGGCAGCTTACACGGGCCAGACGATTACCTGGGAGCAGGCGCTGAACTCGAAAGAGAATCTGGCTCCGGCTTTGGATTGGAACGGGAAGCTGCCGACGCCGCCGGTGGCAATGCCCGGGAAGACGCCGTTTGTTTGAGGCGCGCCGGATCGAGGCCGCACGTGCCCCTCTCCCTCTCCCCCCGCTCGTGCCTTGCGGGGGGAGGGAGGTAGGGACGCGTCACTGACGCGTCCGCTTGCCAGCCGACACTTGCATTCCCTTGCTGGCGTAGCCGCAGCCTTCAAGCTGCGGTATTTTCTCACCACCGAGCGAAGTGCACGAAGGGGTTGTACCCGCAGATTTTCGCTATCGCAGGAATTCTCTGTGTCTGTGAGAGAAAGAAACTTGAATCTGGAAATCCCGAACTCAGGAACTTCCCGGAAAAGGGTTTCCTGATTTCCTACGTTCCAGATTCAAAATGAGTGTTTCGTGTGCTTTCAGAACTTCGTGTTGAGAAGAGTTAATCTCGATCGGTCGATTCGAGTTTGATGTTGCTTAGAAATATGGTTTGCCAGCGGATATCTTCCGCGGTCCACGTTGCCAGCAGTTTAAGCAGGCGTCGCATCTGGCCGCCAATTGTGTATCTTTGCTGCGGGGCTAAAATGATCCCAGAGTGCGCATGCCCGGCCTTCACGTAGTCCGCGTGCAGCGAAATGAAGTCACCCACATTGAAAGTGTAAATGGCGCGCGATTGCGAATGGCACCACTGCAGTTGGATTTCGTCCGGAGCGGCAACCAAGCCGCATTCCAGGGCAGACACAACATCGACGCCCCGCAACCGAAGTGCGGCAATCAGACCGTGTTGGGTGGCATCCTCGTCGAAATAGAGGTGGATAGCGCTCAAGGCCGTTTTTCTGCCTCCGCTTCCTGGGCCAAGCGCTCGTAATCTCGCGTCTCGATGTTCAGATCGGAGTCAATTTCCTCGCGGTTGGCATAATACCAGGCGAGGGCCGCATGAACCTGTGCAAGATTGAGATGTCCAAACTGGGCAGCGATTTCCTCGGGGTCTTTGCCCATCCGATGCCAGCCGACAATTCGCTTGACCGTCACACCCGTGCCGGCGACGCACGGCCGCCCCCCCTTCAATCCCGGCGTGCGCGTAATCAAGGATCCGATCTCAACAACGGTTTCCGCGCTCATATCCATACGATGAATGCCGTCCGCCAATCGGTCAACCCGATTCTCGTTATTCCGACGTAGTGTCCCCGTGAATCCACGCAAAATTCTTGGCATTTTTCTTCGTGGCGAGAGGGATGGTGGTTTGTGGTTGTTGGTTGGTGCCAGGTGTCACGTTTCAGGTGGCAGGTGGCGGACGACGGAGGAGGGAGGGCGGTGAGTTGGTGCGTCGGCAGCTACGGGGGGCAGGTCTGGGAATGGCGGAGAGAGGGAGATTCGAACTCCCGGTGCTTTTTAGGCACGCACGCTCTCCAGGCGTGTGCTTTAAACCACTCAGCCATCTCTCCGCCTGAATGACGGAAATAGGATGCCCCTGGAATGGCGCGCGCGCAACCTTTTTCCCGAGCTGACGGGGTTCCGGGGAGCGGCATGCGGGGCGGTTCCAGCCGGAGGAGGACGGTCTTTGAGGTTGCCTGGGGGAGGCGGCAGGCTCAACCTTTTTGCCTGAGTCATGACAAATATTCGGAGCGACATGAGGCGGGAATGCATGCGGCTGGCGGGGATGGTGGGATTGGCAATGGGTGTGGGGTGGGCATGGCTGGCGGGATGTGCGGGGGCGAGCGTCGAGGAGGTCGAGGGGGCGATCGTTCGCCGGCAGGCCGCGCTCGAGGATCTGCGCCGTGTTCTGCCGCACAGCGAGCCATGGGAGAAATGGCTGCATGAACGGGGCGAGCTGCCTCCGGATTTCAGCCGGATGCCATGCAGCGCATATCTGCCGGAGCTGCTGCAATTCCAGGACGGGCGTCCGGTGGGAGGGGCGAGCCAATGGCCGATGCGGCGGCGGGAGCTGGCGGCGATGCTGAGCCGGTATCTGCTGGGCGCGCTGCCGGGGCCGCCGACCAATGGGATGGCGACGAATCTGGTTCGGCGAGCGGAGGGCCGCCTGCGTTCGGAGACGCTTCGCTGGGTGGTGGGCGGGGAGCGCGCGGCGCAACTGGAGATCGAGCTGCGGATGCCGCTGGGGACGGGGCCGTTTCCTGTATTCGTGGTGTCGGCGGAGCAGCGGGCATGGGCGACAGTCGCACTGTCGCGCGGATGGATGGGTTGCATCTGGTCGGAGAGGGCGGTGGGCGAGGGATCGGGGAGGAGCGGGGGGGCGCTGGTTGGGGGTGATTGGAGCGAGCTGGGATGGAGGGTGTGGTGCGTGGGGCGGGCGATCGATTATCTGTGGACATCGAGCAGTGCGGATCGGCGGCGGGTGGTGGTGGCGGGCCATGATCGGGACGGGGCGGTGGCGCTGGCGGCGGGGGCGTGGGATATGCGGGTGTCGGCGGTGGTGGCGAGCAGCGCGGGGCCGGGAGGCATTTGCGGTTGGCGGCTGACAAGCGAGCGGTATTCCGGGGAGGGGATCGAGCGGGTGACGCGGCTGCTCCCGGGGTGGCTGCATCCGCGGCTGCGTTTTTTTGCTGGACGCGAGTCCTGGCTGCCGTTCGACCAGCACATGTTGCTGGCGCTGGTGGCGCCGCGGCCATGCCTGGTGAGCATCGCCCGGCACGATCCTTGTGAGAGCGTCTGGGCCGGCGAGCGGAGCGTGGATGCGGCGCAGCGCGTCTACGGCATGCTGGGGGCGGGGGAGGGCCTGGCGCTGCGCGTGCGCGAGGGGGGGCGCGAGCTGCGGCGGGAGGAGATGGAGCGCGCGCTGGACTGGCTGGAGACGGTCGAGGGGCGGCGGGCATGGCCGGAGGATCGCCGCCGGGTGTATCCGACGTATCTCGATTGGCGGCGTTTGGCGAACGAGGAGATCGCGGCGGACCGGTTTCCGCCGGGTGGATTGGCGGGGCTCCTGACGAGCGCGGGGGGCAACGCGATCCTCAGCACGGATCAATGGCATGCCAAACGGGAAGAAATCCGGGGGCGGATTCTGTGGGGGATGGGGGAGGCGCCGGCGATATTGGACGGGAAGGCGGGGGTGTTGGGGATCGAGGCGGAGCATGAGGCGGCGCTGCTGGGGCGGGGGAGCGGTCCTCGGGAGGTGGTGAAGCGGGGCGGGACCTTTGGATCGGGGGTGGCGGGGGACCTGTATGTGCCCTCGGCAGCGGCGGAGGGCAGCGATCGGATGCCGGCGGTGATCTGGCTGCACGGTTATTCGCCCGCCAACGGGTATGCAATGGGCGTCGTGCGCGAGGAGCCCGTGTTCGTGAAGCTGGCGCGGTCGGGATTTGCGGTGCTGGCGTTCGATCAGATCGGGCAGGGGCGGCGGATGGAGGAAGGGGCGAGATTCTACCAGCGATATCCGCGCTGGTCGTGGCTCGGCCGGACCGTGGAAGACATTCGGGAGGCTATCGGGCTGCTGAGCGGCCTGGAATATGTGGATCCGCGCCGGATCTACCTGCTGGGAGCGGGGACGGGCGCGATGGCGGGGATGCATGCGGCGGCGCTGGACGACCGGGTGGCGGGGATGATCAGCGTGGGGGGCGTGATGCCGATGCAGATGTCGGGAGGGGATGAGGCTGGGGGCGGTCTGGCGCGCTGGTCGCAGTGGGTGCCATGGCAGCCGCGGTTGGCGGCGTTTATCGGAGAGGAGCGCCATGTGCCGTACGACTATCATGAGTTGCTGGCGCTGATTGCGCCGCGGGCGGCGCTGGTGGCGGAGCCCGGGTGGGATCCGACGGGCCAGACCGGACGCGCGGCGGAGTATGTGGAAGCGGCGCGGGCCGTGTATCGGCTGCAGGGCGTGCCGGAGAGGCTGGAGTGGTGGAGCGTGAACGAATGGGCGGGGTGGTCGCCTGCGCTGGCGGACCAGCTGGTCGAGTGGTTGAAGCGGCAGCGTCCGAATTCGGGCTGGCGAGAGCCGCCGGGCAGCTTTAAGATTCCCGGCGAACTGTGATTGAAGTCGAGCAACTATCGTACAGCTACCCGGATGGCCGGCAGGCATTGGAGGGGGTGACGTTTCGGGTGATGGAGGGCGAGACCGTGGGGCTGGTGGGCCCGAACGGCGCGGGGAAATCGACGCTGCTTCTGAATCTGAACGGGCTGCTGGCCTGCCCGCCGCAGAGGGGGCGGGTGCGCGTGGGCGGCCTCGAGCTGAGCCGGGCGAATTTGTATGAGATCCGGCGGCGGGTGGGCCTGCTGTTTCAGGATCCGGATGACCAGCTGTTTTCGGCGAGCGTGGGAGAGGATGTCGCATTTGGGCCGATGCAGCTTGGGCTGGGGGCGGAGGAAGTGCGGCGGCGGGTGAGTGAGGCGATGGCGGCGGTGAAGCTGCCCGGATTCGAGGGGCGGGCGCCGCATCATCTCAGCCTGGGGGAGAAGAAGCGGGTCTGCCTGGCTGGGGTATGGGCGTGCCAGCCGGGGGTGTTGTTGTTTGACGAGCCGACGGCCAATTTCGATCCGCGGGGCCGGCGCGAGTTCATCGATCTGTGCCGTTCGCTGTCGGCGACGAAGCTGCTGGCCAGCCATGACCTGGAGATGATCCTGGCGCTGTGCGAGCGGGTCCTGGTGATGGACGGCGGGCAGGTGATCGCGCAGGGGGAGACGCGAGAGATACTGGGCGACGAAGCCTTGATGCTGGCGCACGGTCTGGAGAAGCCGCACAGCCTTTTCCATGCGCATCCGCATCCGCTTCAGGTTTGCCAGGGGACGAATTCCCGGTAATTTGGGGGCATGGAGCAGAGGCATGCGGTGTCGGGGCATTGGGCGGGGCCATGGGACGATGGCGCGTTGGGGGCGTGGGCTGCGGAGCTGCGGGGCCGACTGGCGGCGCCTCGGGTGACCTTGGGGCTGGTGTTCATCGCGCCGGCGCTGGCCGAGAAGGCGGAGGCGATCCTGGAGATCTTGCGGTTTCACGGGCGGATCCCGCTGCTGGCGGGATGCTCGGGGGCGGGATTGATTGCGGGAGATCGGGAATGGGAAGAGGGAGTTGGGCTGGTGTTGGGGCTGTATCACTGGCCGGGGGCGGAGGTGCGAGCCTATCATTTTGGCCAGTCGCAAGTGGAATCGGCGGAAGAGGGGGCGGCATGGAGCGAGCAGCTGGGGATCGGTCCGGAGTCGATCCGGGGATGGCTGGTGTTTCTGGATCCCTATCACCTCGACAGCGAGACATGGCTGGAGCAGTGGAACGAGTCATTTCCGGGCCGGGCAGTGGTTGGCGGCCTGGCCAGCGGGGATCCCCGGCAGGCGCGGACGCAGGTGTATCTGGATGGGGAAGTGCGGGAGGAGGGCGGGATTGCCGTGGGGCTCGGGGGCGGGATCGGGCTCGAGTGCGCGATCTCGCAAGGGTGCACTCCGATCGGCGAGACCTGGACGATCACCAAGGCGGAGCGCAACCTCATTCACCAGATCGCGAACCGGCGTGCGTATGAGGTTCTGGTCGAGACGTTCAACGGGCTCTCGCCGGAGGATCGGGAGAAGACGCGGGGCCAGGTGTTTTTGGGGCTGGCGATGGATGAGTATCAGGAGGAGTTCAGCCGGGGGGATTTTCTGATTCGGAACGTGCTGGGGGCGGATCCGAAGTCGGGGGTGGTGGCGGTGGGTGCATGGCCGCGGCAGGGGCAGACCCTGCAGTTTCAGAGGCGGGATGCGGAGGCGGCGACGGAGGATCTGGAGGCGGTGCTGGCGCGGGCGGGGGAGAGACTCGAGGGGGCGGAGCTGTGGGGAGGGTGTTTATGCAGTTGCAGCGGGCGGGGCTCCGGCCTGTTTCGCAAGCCGAACCACGATGCATTGCTGATCCAGACGCGGCTGGGTGTGCCGGGGCTGGTGGGATTTTTTGGCAACGGCGAGGTGGGGCCGGTGGGTGGGCGCAACTACCTGCACGGCTACACGGCGTCGCTGGCGCTGATTGATGGGCGCGGCACGGGGGCTTGATGGAGGGGGGCCGGGAGGCGCCAGAAACCAGGATTTCATGAGCATTGGATCCACGTTGATTTACCGTCCGAGCTCGATCGTGGATCGGCTGCGCTGGGCGGAGGTGTTCGAGGCGGAGGGGCGGATCGAGGTCGAGCTGGGCAGCGGGGATGGGGGCTTTTT
This sequence comes from Verrucomicrobiota bacterium, assembly GCA_022711435.1. Taxonomy (GTDB): domain Bacteria; phylum Verrucomicrobiota; class Verrucomicrobiia; order Limisphaerales; family UBA1319; genus JAGMXM01. The sequence goes on along the minus strand of JAKLFB010000019.1, from coordinate 50,946 downwards.
AGCGGAGTATGCGGGGCGGCATCCGGAGCGGAGCTTTCTGGGGGTGGAGCGCCTGCTGGGCCGGTTGCGGAAGCTGGACCGGAAGGGGCGGCGGATGGGGTTGATGAACCTGCGTCTGCTGCGGATTGAGGCGGCGTATCTGGTGGAGTATCTGTTGCCGGCGGGGGGGGTGGAGGCATTGCACATCTATTTTCCGGACCCGTGGCCCAAGCGGCGGCACTGGCGTCGGCGATTGATCCAACCATCCTTTATATCGGCGGCGGCGCATGCGCTGGGGGCAGGGGGGCGGCTGTATTTTCGGACGGACGATCGGGGCTATTGGGCGTGGGCGCAGGAGGTGTGCGGGCAGTGCGCGCTGTTGCGGGCGGTGGAGACTCCGGCGGAGCTTCGGGCGGTCGAGACGGATTTCGAGCGGGATTTTCGAGCGAGAGGGCTGGAGATCCACACGCTGGCGTATGAGCGGCGGATGGCGGCGCCGTGCATCCGGGATCAGACGTCGATGATGGGGCCGTCGGGATCCTGGTGAGGAGGTGGGCGCGAGGGGGGGAAGGGCGGACGGGGGGTGTCGAGGGGGCGGATCAGGCGATGGGCGAGGAATGAAGTGATGCTGATGACGAGCCCGCCCCAGAAAGCGGCGCCGAACGTGGGAACATGGAACGAGTGGATGAGGGCGGCGACGAGGTAGAGGAGGAGGGCATTGATGACGAGGAGCAGGAGGCCGAACGACGCCAGGAGGAGGGGGAGGGAGACGACCAGGAGCACGGGGCGGACGAAAGCGTTGAGGGCGCCGAGGAGGAGAGAGGCGATGAGGAGTCCAGCCCAATGGTCGAAGGCGATGCCGGGGACGATCTGGGTGGCGGCCAGGACGCCGAGGGCGGTGACGATCCAGCGTTGAAGGAAGGCGCGGAGAGAAGGTGACATGATGGATCAAGTGGCGGGGAGGGAAGCGGTGATCTTGCCGTGGACATCCTGCAGCCATTGGACCTGGTTGGGGAAGAGGAGATCGGGGTTGATCCGGCGGTGCTCGGCGAGGGCCTGGGGCCAGTCGGATCGGGCGAGGTGGATCTCGAGCCAGGCCATGTGGTAGGAGTTGGCTTCGAGAGGGGAGAGCGCGCCGGGGACAACGGTGCGCAAGAGGGTTTCGGCCTCATCGGTGCGCTGGCTTTGGACGAGGGCAAGGCAGTGGTTGATGCGGGAGGCGGCGGAGTTGGGTTTTTGGGTCATGAGCTGCATGGTGAGGCGGACGGCCTCATCGGACTGGGTGCGCCGGACGAGGAGGACAGCGGCGTAATTATTGACGGCGACGAGGTCGTCGGGGACGAGGAGGTATTGCTGCTGAGCCGCCTGGAGCATGAGCTCGAGATCCTTGACGGCGTAGGCAGCGGTGAAGACCAGGGCCCAGTAATGGGAATTGCGGCTGAGGTCGGCCTGCTGGCGGACGAGGAATTGGCGGGCATAGCCCTGGTAGCCGAGCAGGATCAACTGCTGGCCGATGTAGAGGATGAGCTCGGGATTGCGGAACTGGAAATCGGCGAGCTTGCGCATGGCGTTATCGGCATCGACGTGGCGCTGCATGGCCATGGTGGCTCGGCCGTCGAGGAAATAGGAGAAGCCGGTGAGGGAATCGGTGAGGCCGCCGATTTCGCGGAGCTGGAGGGCGAGCTTGGCAAGGGCGTCCCACTGCTGATCCTCGATCAGGAGGCTGGCGAACTTGAGCCAGAGCTTTTCGGAGTAGCTGAATCGGGGCGCATAGCTCTGGTAGATGAGCCGGGCATGATCCCGCAAGCCGAGGAAAGCGTAGACATCGGCGAGCTCGGCGGTTTCGAGGGCGGAGGATGGGGGGAAAGTGTAGAGCTGGGCGAGGCGGACTGCCTCGTCATGGCGGCCGGAGTTGGCGAGGAGCCGCCAGTAGCTGGCATGTTCGAGGGGGGTGTCGAGGCGGCGGTCGCCGAGCTCGCGCAGGGCGGCGTCGCATTCCTGGATGCTGGCGCGTTTGAGGCCGACGAGGAACTGGAGGCGGAGGGCCTCATTGTGGAGGGCGGGGCTGGCGAGGGCTTCGTAGAGAACCTGGCGGGCGTGGAGGGCGCCGGAAGGGGAGCCCCAGCCGAGGGTGTAGGCGGCGTCATAGAGATCGAGCTTTGGATTCTCGCCGAGGAGAGGCCGCTTTTTTTCCCAGCGGTCGGCGAAGCGGCGCATGTCGCCGGTAAAAAAGAGCGATTGGAGGTAGACCGTCTCGAGGGCGGGCGTGAGTGAATCCTGGATGGGCTCGAGGTAGGAGAGGACCAGGTCGAAAAGGCGGTACTGGGCGAAGATCCCGGAGACCAGCTCGAGGTCGGCGCTGTTGGTGGATGTGAGGCGGAGCAGGTGCTCGCTTTGGACGACGGCGGCCGGCAAGTGAAACCGAGTGTCTTCGGAGGATCGGATGGCCTGGAGCAACCCCCGGTTCAGCTCGGGGCTGCCGGGATTGTTGGCGACGGCGGAGCGCCAGGCCATGATGGCATCCTCGAACCGTCGGGCGGCGGTGGCTTTTTCCGCGGTGCGGCGGAGAGACCACGACTGAAGAAGGTCGAAGCCGCTGACGCGGATGGCGGGGGTGACCCCGGCGGGCGAGGTGGGGATCACCTTGAGGATCATGGCCAGGAACAACACGCTCAACAGTCCCAGGCCGATCAGGGCGAGCCGAAAGGCCATGGAATAGAGGAGGAGCTGGACCAGAGACGAGTTGGCGAAGCGGGTGCCGATCTTGCCGCCGATATTCCATTGGGCGAGTTTCGACTCGAGCCAGTTGCGGAACGGACTGCGCATCAGGGGTAATATCTAGCGGGTGGGGGGAGCCGGGGCAAGCCCGCCGGTGGTCCGGGGGGGCGATCGCCGGGGCGCAGGGCGTTGCGGCGGGAGTCGAGGAGTGCTTGACAAGCGTGCGATCCGGGATTTTGCTGCAGGCGGGCGGCCGGGGCCGGGCCGCCGAGCGATTTCAGAGGAGCATCCGGTGTTGAGCTATTTCGACAACAATGCGACGACGCGGGTGGCGCCCGAGGCGGCGGACGCGGTGGGCGAGTGTTTGCGGGAGTATTGGGGCAACCCGTCCAGCCCGCATGGTTTCGGGAGCCGGGTGGGCCGGCTGATGGACGAGGCTCGATCCGGCGTGGCGGAGCTGATGGGGGTGAGCCCGCGGGAGGTGGTGTTCACGAGCGGGGGGACGGAGAGCATCAATGCAGCCATCGCGAGCGCGGTGCGGATGCAGCCGGGGAAGCGTCATGTTGTGACGTCGGCTGTGGAGCACTCGGCGGTGATGAACTGCTGCCGGCAGCTGGAGCGGCGGGGGTATCGGGTGACATGGCTGCCGGTGGACGGGGAGGGGCGGCTGGAGGCGGCGCAGGTGGAGGAGTCGATCGGCGAGGAGACCGCTTTGGTGAGCGTGATGCACGCGAACAACGAGACGGGCGTGATCTTTCCGGTGGAAGAGATTGCGGCGGTGTGCCGCCGGCGAAAGGCATGGCTGCACGTGGATGCGGTTCAGGCGGCCGGGAAGATGCCGATCGAGCTGGGGCGGTGGGGGGTGGACATGGCATCGGTGTCCGGGCACAAGCTTCATGGGCCGAAGGGCACGGGGGCGCTGTATATCCGGTCCGGGATCCCGTTCGAGCCTTGGGTGGTGGGGGGGCATCAGGAGCGCGGGCGCCGGGGAGGCACGGAGAACGTGGCAGGGATCGTTGGGTTTGGGCGGGCCGCGCGACTGGCGCTGGAGCGATTGCCCGCGATGGCGGCGCGAGTCAGGGGGATGAGGGATGAGATCGAGCGTCGGATTCGGGAGTCGGTGGCGGGAGTGGCGCGGAACGGGGCTCGGGAGCCCCGCTTGCCGAACACGGTGAACCTGTCCTTTGCGGGGGTGGATTCGGAGGCGATGGTGATGATGCTGGACGAGGCGGGGATATGCGTCTCGAGCGGATCGGCGTGCACGACGGGCTCGACGGCGCCGTCTCATGTGCTGACGGCGATGGGGATCAGCGCCGAGCGGGCGCGGAGCAGCCTGCGATTGAGCTTGAGCGTGGAGACGACCGAGGCGGAGGTGGAGCATCTGATGCGGCATTTGCCGCGGATCGTCGAGAAGCTGCGGGACTGGTCACCGGCGCGATGGGCGGAGCGGGCGGCTGCGGGGAGCTGGGCGGGCGGTGGAGCACGTTAATTGGAGCGCCGGGGGGCGGATGCCGCGTTGGTGGGGAGAGGGAGAGCGGGGGACGGGGTGTAGCCGGGGGATTGATAGAGGCCGGGGCCGAGGCTGGAGAGGGGGTCGCGGGCGGCGTGCCGCTGCCAGATCCGGAATCCCCAAAGGCCGATGGCCAGGAACAGGAGGATTGCCGCCGTCCAGAGAACCGAGCGAAGGTGGAGACGGGAGAGCTGGAGCATGAGGAAATCGATCCAGCGATGGGACGGTGGGCCGGCGGCGGCGGGGTCCTGGAACTCGGGGATCTGGCGGAGCTCGGCTTCGAGATCGGCGACGAGCGGGGCAGGCTCGAGCTTGAGAATGCTGGCGTAGGTCCGGACGAAGCCGCGGACATAGACGGCGGCAGAGAACGCCCGGTAATCTCCGCTTTCGAGGGCGCGGATGTGATCGGTCTTGATTTTGGTGAGCTCCGCGACTTCGTAGACGGTCCATCCACGGGACTCCCGCGCGCGGCGCAATTGTTCGGCGACCGAGGACATCGAGACATGGTGTAAGGCTTTGGACCCGGGTTTGGCAAGCCTGGAAGGTCGTGCGATTGACAGGAGGTGGCGGCCGGCCCAGAATCCGGAGAACATGAACACGAAGCGGATGGCTATCTATGGGGGGGTGGCGGCTTGGCTGGGGGCGCTGTCGGTGGCGGCGGCTGGCGCGGGAGAGCGGTACGAGGCGCGCTGGGAATCGCTGGATCGGCGGCCGACGCCATCGTGGTTTCTGGATGGGAAGTTCGGGATTTTCATCCACTGGGGGGTGTATTCAGTGCCGGCGTGGGGGGCGCCCCGGTCTTACGCGGAGTGGTATTGGCAGCGGATGGCGGACCGGAAACCGGACAATGTCTGGTGGCAGTTTCATCGGAAGAACTACGGGGAATCGTTCGATTACAAGGATTTTGCGCCGATGTTCCGGGCGGAGCTCTTCGACCCGGCGCAGTGGGCGGACATCTTCCGGCGGTCCGGGGCGCGATATGTGGTCCTGACCTCGAAGCATCACGAGGGTTTTTGTCTGTGGCCGAGCCAGGAGGCGAACCGGGCGTGGGGCCGTCCCTGGAACAGCGTGGACATCGGGCCGCGGCGGGATCTGCTCGGCGACCTGGCGCAGGCGGTCAGGGCTCAGGGGCTGAAGATGGGATTTTATTACTCGCTGTACGAGTGGTTCAACCCGCTGTGGAAAGCGGACCGCCAGCGATACGTGCGTGAGCACATGATCCCCCAGTTCAAAGATGTGGTGACACGGTATCGTCCCTCGATCATCTTCAGCGACGGGGAATGGGACATGCCGTCATCGGAGTGGAAGAGCGAGGAACTGCTGGCCTGGCTGTTCAACGAATCGCCGTGCCGGGAGGACGTGGTGGTGAACGATCGTTGGGGGAAAGAGACGCGGCATCGGCATGGCACCTACTACACGACGGAGTATGGCGCGGGGATGAAGGACGCAGCGCACGCGTGGGAAGAGAACCGGGGGATGGGGTATTCCTACGGGTATAACCGGGCGGAGACGATCGACGATTACCGGCCGGCGCGGGAGATGATCATGATGCTGGCGGACCTGGTGAGCCGGGGGGGCAACCTGCTGCTGGACATCGGGCCGACGGGGGATGGGCGGATCCCGGTGATCATGCAGCAGCGGCTGCTCGAGATAGGGGATTGGCTGCGCGTGAACGGCGAGGCGATCTATGGGACGCGGGCGGCGCTGCGCGATTGCCAATGGTCTGCGGGCAAGCGTCCGACGCAGGAGTTCAAGGAGTACATGCAGGAGTATAAGCTGATGGAGGCGATCGGGCAGGAGCCTCGGGGCGACCGTGCGGTGAAGCAGGCGTTTTTCACCTCCAAGCCGGGCGTGCTCTATGCAATCACACCCGGCTGGCCGGGGCCGCGGTTCGTGATTCGAGACATCCGATGCCGGCCAGACGTTGAAGTGACCATGCTGGGCGTTCCGGGGAGGCTTTCGGCGCGGGTGGAGGGGAGGAACCTGGTGATTGAGACGCCTTCCCTGGGGGTTGAAGGCGCGCCATGCCGGGACGCCTATGCGTTCAAGGTGGCAGGCGGGGAACTGCTGCCGGAGGCGGCGCGCTGAGGAGGGGCGTGCGTCTCTTGTTCCGGCGCAGGAGCGGGTCCGGACCAGTGTCAAAAATTGAACGGCGCGACTGGCCGGGTCAGATATCGCGCACGAGGTACTGAGGGATCTTTGCCTCGTCGACTTGGGCGCCGAGGCCGGGGCCGGTGGGGACGGGCAGGAATCCGTCTTGGACGGCGAAGGGCTGGGCGAGGATGCTTCCCTGGAGGAACTGGCATCCGTTGAGAGCGGCGGGGTAAGCGAGGCCGTAGGCGCCATAGAGGATGAGGGATCCGGCGAGGGCGAGGTCGGGATCGGAAAGGCCGCTGCCGAGGAACATCAGTCCTTCGCGGAGGACGATTTCGATCTGGCGGCGGCACTCGGCCAGTCCGCCGCAGCGGGCGGGTTTCATGGCGACGCCGTCGAGGAGCCGGAGCTTGATGAACTCCTCGAGCTCGACGGAGGAGACGATGCCCTCGTCCATGAGGATGGGGAGGGCGGCTTGTTGTTTGAGGCGGCGATAGCCTTCGAGGCGGTTGGCGGGCAAGGGCTGTTCGAGGACGGCGACGCCGATATCGGCGAGCTTGGGGGCGGCCTCGAGGGCGGCGGCCTCGTCGTAGCCGCCGTTGGCATCGGCCCAGAGGAATCCGTCGGGGACGAGCTTCTTGACGCGCCGGCAGAGCTCGAGATCGAATGCGAGATCGGGAGCGATTTTGACGTTGAAATGGCGGTAGCCTTTGGCGCGGCCCTCGGCGACCATGGGATCGATGTCGTCGATCGATTTGGGATTGAGGGTGTAGCTGATGGAGAGCCGGCCTAGTCCGCGGCGGCTCCAGCCTTGAGCGGCGTTTTGCCCGAGGAGCCTGCCGGCGAGGTCGAAGAGGGCGAGGTCGATGCCGGCTTTGCAGACGGGCTGGCCGGTCGAGAAGGAGGGGGCGATCTCGCGGTTCATCGCCTGGAAGATGGCCTCGTGATCGTGCGGGTTGGCGCCGACGAGCAACGGTGCGAGGTAGCGGGTGATGGTGTAGTAGACCGATTCGAGCGTCTCGTAGCTCCAGCGGGGGGAGGGGACGCATTGGCCCCAGCCGACGGCGCCGCTGTCGGCCGTCAATTTGACAAGGACAGAATATCGGCCTGCGCGGCCATGGGGGCCCTCGAAGAACTTGAAGCGCCCGGCCACGGGGTAGCAAACCGGGAAGGCATCGACCCTGGCGATGCGGGCGTTCACGGGAGGGGATCAGCCGGGGAGGATCAGCCGGCTGGCGGGGTTGTAGGTTTGGCGCTGGCCGGTCTCGAGGGCGCGGGCGCACATGACGGTGGCGACGACATGCTGGTGGCCGAACTGGATATCGGCATTGGGGCGCTGGCGGGTGCGGATGCAATCGAGCCATTGGCCCATGTGCGAGAGGCTGGGTTCGGGGGGCAAGGGGGCGGGCTGGGCCTTGGGGCGTTCGGGCGTGAAGGTTGCCTTCTCCATATCGATGGTGCCGAGGGTGCCGTGAAGGGTCCAATGAATGCCGGCGGCGTTGCCGAGCCCCATGCCCCAGTTGAAGAGGAAACCTTCCGGATAATCGACGAGGGCATAGAACGTGTCGGCATGCTCGCGTCCGTCTTTCCAGACGTAAGTGCCGCCGTGGGCGACGGCGCTTGAGGGGTATCGCGCGCCGGTGAGCATGGAGGTGGCGTCGGCGTAATGGGTCATCCAGAGGCCGGGCATGCCGTTGGAGGTCTCGCGATGGAGCTGCCACTCGCGAAGAAGGCTGGCGTTGAATGGCCGTTTGGGGAGGTGCAGCAGGTAGGCATCCCAATCGACGTCGGCGGCGGTGCAGGGGTCGTTCTGGCGTTTCCAGCGGGCCTGGTTGACGTAGTAGGCGGCGGCGATGCGGTTGAGCGTTCCGAGGGCGCCTTGGGCGATCATTTTGGCAGCGCTGATGAACTTGCCTTCGCTGCGGCGCTGGGTACCGGCCTGGACGACGCATTGGTTAGCGCGGGCGAGGTCGAAGGCCTGGTTGGCGTGCTCGAGGTCGATGGTCATGGGTTTCTCGACATAGACATCCTTGCGGGCTTGGAGGGCGGCCACCAGCAGGGTGCCGTGGCTGAAATCGGGGGTGGCGATCGTGACGGCGTCGAGATCGCGAAAGGCGAGCAGGTCCTGGTAGCGGGAGAACCTGGCGGGCTCGGATCCTCCTTGGCTCTGGCGAACGCGCTGGGCGGCGGCGTCGAGGTTCTTGCGGTAGACGTCGCAGAGGGCAGCGATCTCGACGTTCTTTTTCTGGCGCTGGCCGAGGATATCGGCGAGCAGTGCGCTGCCGCGTCCGCCGACACCGATCATGCCGATGCGGATGCGTTCATTGGCGCCGGCGGCGGCGCGGGCGAGCTGGCTGGGCGAGGCGAGGATGGCGGCGCCGATAGAGGCGCGGTGGACGAACTGGCGGCGGCTGATGGAGTCGATGGGGTGGGGATGGTTCATGGGGGTGCGTGGGTTGGGGTTGGGTTCGGTCAATTGAGGGGGATCCCGCGTCGTTTGAAGGTGGGGATATCGAGGTCTTCGCCGTGGCGGATGGTGGGGTCGCTTTTTTCGAAGCGGCCTTTGGAGATGATTTCGAGCGGGAGCTGCTGCTGGCGGAAGCGGGGGGGGATGACCTTGCGGAGCCGGGAGCCGGCACTGTGTTTTTGGTGGTAGAGCTGGCGGGTGGTTTCGGGTGCGAGGCTGGGCGGTGGGGGGAGGCACTCGGGGTGGGAGCGCCGGGATTCGGGTGCATCGGAGAAGCCGGCCAGATCGAGGTGGAGGTGTTCCTGGCTGGGGGGCAGCGGGGAGCTGGGGGGTGCGTTGAGGCGGCTGGGGTCGGCGCTGGCGGGCTCGCGGCGGGAGGCGATGAGGTTGATTTCGATGCGGTCGCCGAGGGATTCATCGAGGACGGCGCCGAGCATGATGTGGGCGTTCTGGCACTGGCGGTTGACGGGTTCGAGGACGCGGTCGATTTCGCCGCGGGTGAGGTTATGGGCAGCGATGGTGACGAGGGCGGTATCGGCGTGGGCGAGGAGGGCGGGGTCTTCGAGGAGGGGGCTGGCGAGGAGCAGTTCGGTGGCTTCGCGAGCGCGGTTGGGCCCGGCGGCCTGGGCGGTGGCGAAGGCGCTTTCGGTGTGGCGGCCCTGGAGGGCGGCGCGGAGGTGGCTGAAGTCGGTGTGGATGAGGCCGGGGCGATGGAGCATGCGCCAGATGCCGCGGATGGTTTGGGCGAGGAATTCGTTGCTGATCCGGAAGGTGTCGGCGAGGTGGGTATGCTCGTCGGCAATGCGGTTGAGGCGCTGGTTGGGGAGGCAGATGACGCCGTCGGCGGCGGACTTGAGAGACTGGAGGCCGGCGAGGGCCTGGTTTTGGCGGCGTTTGCCTTCGCAGTCGAAGGGGAGGATGGCGAAGGCCAGGACGAGGGCGCCGGATTCGCGGGCGATGCGCGCGAGGACGGGGGCAGCGCCGGTGCCGGTGCCGCCGCCGAGGCCGGCGGCGACGAAGACGAGGTCGGCGCCGGCGCAGAGGCGGGCGAGAGCGGCGGCGTCCTTTTCGGCGGCCTGGCGGCCGAGGTCGGGGTCGCCGCCGGCGCCGAGGCCGCGGGTGATTTCGGCAGCGAGGAGGTGGGTCTCGATCTGCTGGAGGGGAGCGAGGCTTTGGGCGTCGGTGTTGACGGCGGCGAACCGGACGCCGGGGAGAGCCTCGCGGGCGAGGAACTGGGCGATGTTGACGCCGGCGCCGCCGAGGCCGATGAAGGTGAGGGCGGGGGTGCGTTGGGCGAGTTGGCTATCGGCGCAGGTCGGGGGGGCGGTGTCGGGGCAGGGGGGTGTTTCCATAGGGGATCAACTCCAGGGGGGGCGCCACCAGGGGCGGCGCCGATCGCGCTGCTGTTTGATGTTCATGGCGCCGAATTTGACCAGGCCAATAGGGACAGCGAACTCAGGTTGGTCGAGCGTGGACTGGAGGCCGCTGGCGGCGTGGGCATGGCCGAGAACGGCGGGGGACTGGAAGATCTGCTCGGCGAGGGCAGCGAGGCCGGGGGTTCGGCTGCCTCCGCCGCAGAGGAACACGCCGGCATGGAGGTGGTCGAGGAGGCCGGCGGCGCCGAGCTCGCGGGCGATGAGCGTGAACACCTCCTCGAGCCGGACGGACATGATGCGCTGGAGGTGTTCGAGGTTGACCGGTTTTTCGGGGGAGACGGCATCGGGAGCGCCGGGGATGGATTGGCCGCGGGCCTGGGGATCGGCGAGGGCGGAGCCGTGGTTGGTCTTGAGCCATTCGGCGCGGTGAAGGGGGATCTTCAGGCCGATGGCGAGGTCGTTGGTGACGTGGTCGCCGCCGACGGCGAGGACGCCGGAGTGTCGGATGACACCTTGCCGGCAGAGGACGAAATCGGTGGTGCCGGCTCCGAGGTCGATGACGAGCGCGCCGAGGTCCTTCTCCTCGGGCGAGAGGAGGGCGAGGTTGGCGGCGAGGCCGTTGAAGACGATGTTATCGACCTCGAGCTGGAGCGTGTTGACGAGGTTGATGGAGTTGCGGAGCCGATCGAGATTGCCGTGGATGAGGTGGAGATCGACTTCGAGGCGGCGGCCGGCGAATCCGACGGGATCGACGACACCTTCCTGGCCATCGACGACGAAGTATTGGCGGATGGCATGGATGATGTGGTGGCCGGGTGGGAGGGTGGCGGCGCGGGCGTTCTGGGTGACCTTCTGGACGTCATCAGCATCGATTTCGCGGTCCTGGGAGAGGACGGTGTGGACGCCGCGGTTATTGGATCCGAGGATATGATCGCCGGTGATGCCGAGGAACACGCTGCGGATCTCGACGTCGGCCATCTCCTCGGCATCGGCGATCGCCTTGCGGACGTCCTCCTCGACGGGGCTGGCATCGACGATCTCGCCTTTGCGGACGCCGCGGGATTTGGCCTGGCCGACGCCGATGAGGCGGAGGGCGCCGGACTTGTCGACTTCGCCGACCATGGCACAGATTTTGGAGGTGCCGATTTCGAGGCCGACGACGATGGTGGGCGAGCTAAACATGCCGGCGTCGGGATGAGGTGGTGCGGAGGGGCGCGGTCGGGTGGGATGGGGGATGGGGCTCGGGTGCGATCCAGGTGACCGGGACGTTGTTGGTGACGGAGAGGTCGATCGTGGCGATGGATTTGCCGAGGCGGCGGCCCAGATCGTGGATGGATCGCCAGCGGCGGAGCTGGGGCTCGAGGCGGTCGAGGCTGAAGGCGATGGATGTGCCCTGGCGTGTGGTGACGTGGAGCAGGCCGGGGTGCGAGAGGTCGATGGCCTCCAGCTCGACCAATCCGAACATGGGGGAGCGTTCGAACGATTGGATCAGCTGGAGGGCGGCGTAGACGGAGGGTGAAACGGCGGGCCAGCCGGGGCGGAGGTCGCCGCGCTGGAGCCCGATGAGATTGGGGAGGGCGTCGGCGGCGGGAGGCTGGATCGCATGCGGGTCGCCCGGCTCCAGGGGGACCATCACGTATCCGTCCGAATCGAGGAGATAAACATCGGTGGAATAGGTGTTGGGGGCGGGCTGAGGGACGATGACGAGGGCGCGGGCGCAGGGCTGGCGCTCAGCGATGGTGATGCGGAGCGTGTCAGGGAAGACGCGTTCGACGCGGGCTTCGCGGACGAGCGGGACGAGCTCGAGGTTGCGCTTGATGCGGTTGAGGTCGACGACGAACAGGGGATCGCCGATTTGGGCGCCGGACCAGGAGCGGATCTGGTCGGGCGAGAGGAGGCCGTCGGTGCGGGTTTGGACCTGGCGAATGCGGAAGGCGCGATGGTGGATGAAGCCGTTTTGAACGATCCACTCGCCGCCGCGCCAGAGGACGACCAGGGCGATGAAGGTGACGAAGCAGACGGTGAGGGCGGCGAGGAGAAAGCGGAGGCGCTGGGCGTGGCGGGATCGCTGGCGCGCTTTCACGTCGAGGGTTTTATCTCGTCGCAGGCGTCGGTTTCGGAACGTGAACCAGGGCATGGTGAGGGCGGATCAGGATTGGGATTGAGGGATGCGAGGGCGGCTGGGGCGGTCGATGGCGAGCTGGATCATGGTTTGGCAGAGGGCTGGGTAGGAGATGCCGGCGGCGGCGGCGGCCTTGGGCAGGAGGCTGGTTTCCGTCATCCCGGGCAGCGTGTTGACTTCGAGAACAACAGGCTGGCCGTCCGGGGTAAGTAGGACATCGACGCGGCTGTAATCGCGGGCGCCGACGGCGCGGTGAGCGGCGAGACCGGCCTGCCGGATGCGGAGGGCGAGGTCCGGGTCCAGAGGGGCGGGGCAGAAATATTCCGTCGCGCCGGGGGTGTATTTGTTTTGGAAATCGTAGTGGCCCTGGCGGGGGCGGACCTCGACGACGGGCAGGGTCCGATCCCCGAGGATGCCGACGGTGGTTTCGCGGCCGGCGACGAACTCCTCGATCAGGACCTTCGAGTCAAACTCGAAGGCATGGGAGAGGGCCTGGGGCCAATCGTCGGGGCGCCGAACGAACTGGAGCCCGACGCTGGATCCCTGGCGGGCGGGTTTGACGACGACAGGGGGGGACCAGCGAGGGGGCCAAGGGGCGCCGGGATCGTGGAGGAGCACGAAGCGCGCGGTGGGGACGCCGGCGGCAAGGAACTTCTCCTTGGCAAGGGCCTTGTCGAACGCGATCCGGCTCGCGTCGGGTCCAGACCCGGTGTAAGGGACGCCGAGTTGCTCGAGCTCCTGCTGGATGGCGCCGTCTTCGCCGTAGGCGCCATGCAAGGCGAGGAAGACGGCGTCGGTGGACGGGGGCAAGGTCCAGGCGCCGGGCGCAGGATCGAGCTCGTCGACCGTGTGGCCGAGCGATCGCAGGGCGCTAGCCACCGCCTGGCCGGAGCGGCGCGAGACATCGCGCTCGGCCGAAGGCCCGCCGTGCATCACGACAATGTGGAGGGGGGCGGTCATGGCATGGGGGCAGGGGCGGGCTCGCCGCCGATGATCTGGACTTCGGGTTCGAGCTGGATGCCGCGACGGGACCGGACCTCGCTGCGGATCCGATCGAGCAAGGCGAGGATGTCGCGGGCGGTGGCGCCGCCGTCGTTGAGGATGAAGTTGGCGTGGACGGTGGAGACGACGGCGTGGCCGACTCGGGCGCCTTTGAGGCCCAGCTCATCGATGAGCTGACCGGCGGAGATGGCGCCGGGGTTTTTGAACGTGCAGCCTGCGCTCCGGCCCGCGGGCTGGGCCTGGCGGCGCCGGCGGTATAGGGCGATGAGGCGGCGGATGGTTTCGGGCGGGGAAGGGGCCGCCTGGAGTGTCGCGGAGAGGGCGATATGCGTCTCGAAGAACGGGCAGGAGCGATAGCCGGCCTGGAGCTCGGCGGCGGCGATCTCCGACACGGCCCCGTCCAGGCTCATGAATCGGACTCGAAGGAGGACATCGAAGAAGGACCGGTTCATGGCGCCGGCGTTCATGCGGAGGGCGCCGCCGACGGTGCCGGGGATGCCTTCGAGAAACTCCAGCCCGCCCAGGCGGGCCCGGGCGGCCTCGCGGACGATGGCGGCGAGGGGCGCGCCGGCCCCGCAGCGCAACTGGTCCCGGGCAGGCTCGATCGAGCGGAAGCAGGGATGGCGGAGGCAGACGATGATCCCGCGGAATCCATGGTCGAGGACGAGCAGGTTCGATCCGCTGCCGATGACGCGGAGGCGGATCTGGTGGAGGCGAGCGAAGCGGAGGGCGGCCAGGAGATCGGATTCGGAGCCGGGCTCGACATAGAGGTCGGCCGGGCCGCCGACGCCCCAGGTGGTATGGCGCGACAAGGGTTCATCGAACCGCGCGGTGGAGCCGGGGGAAAGAAGCGAGGCGAGCTGGCGGTAGAGATCAGCGCGGGCGGCCATCGACAGGGCCGGGGATGCGGTGGGGGATGGTGCGCCTGGAGAGGTCATCGGGGCAGCGACACCTCCTTGGGGGCGCGCGGAGCTGCAGGGAGACGAGACGGGGCAAGCGCGGATTGGAAGGGAGCGTTCGAGCCGTCGTCGAGAGCGGGCGTGGCGCGAGGGATCTGGATGTGGAATCGGTCGCGGATGAGCTGGACGATGCCGGCGGCGATATCGAGCGCAGCCTGAGGTCGATGCCAGCGGCCGAGGGCGCTCTGGGTGGCGCGGCGAGCGGGCGAGTCGACCGCCAGCTCGAGAACCCAACGGGCGACCTGCTCCGGGGAGGCGGAGGATTGGGCCAGAAGGCGGGCGGCGCCGCAGTCGGCAAAAGCGAGCGCGTTGTAGTGCTGGTGGTTATCCGCGGCATGCGGATAGGGGATCAGGATCGCGGGCAGGCGGAGGGCGGCGAATTCGGCGAGCGCGGAAGCTCCGGCGCGGCTGATGGCGACGGACGCAGCGTTGAGAGCCAGCTCGATTTCCGTCAGGAAAGGGCGGACGATGGCTCGGCGTCCGTGGGCGGCGTAGGCGGAGCGGACGGCCTCGGCATCGGCCGGGCCGGTGAGATGAAGGAACTGGAGGCTGGGCAGGTGGCGGGCGAGCAGGGGGATGGAGCGGATGAGGATCTGGTTGACGGGTGTGGCGCCCTGGCTGCCGCCGACGACGAGGAGGGTGGGATGATCGGGGTGCAGGCCGAGCATGAGGCGGCAGGCGGATGGATCCTGGGGCTGCAAGCGGGATCGGAGGGGCATGCCGGCGCAGGTGACTTGGCGGCAGCGGAGCCGCCGTCCGGCGGACGGGAAATGGACGTAGGCATGGTCGGACCAGCGGGCGATCCAGCGGTTGGCGCGGCCGGGGATGGCATTGGCTTCGTGGAGGACGAGGGCGGCTCGGAGGGTGCGTCCGGCGGCCATGGGAGCGAAGCTGGAGAAGCCGCCCATGCCGAGGACGGCGTGGGGCGGTTCGGCGAGGAAGCAGCGGCGGGCGAGGGAGAAGCTGCGAGCCAATTGGGCCACGAAGCCGAGGGATCCCAGGGAGGACTGGGCGCGGGCCGGGAGCGTGAGGATCTGCCATGGTGACTGGCTGCGGAGAGTGGCCTGGTCGATCTCTTTGGGCGAGACCAGCAGGCGGATATGGCAGCCGATGGAATCGAGGGCATCGGCGACGGCGATCCCGGGGAAGAGGTGCCCTCCGGTGCCGCCGCAGGCGATGGCGACATTGGGATGGGGAGGGGTGTCGGCCATCAGGCGGGCTGGGGGTTGGGGAGGTGCTCCTCCTGATCGACCAGGACGCGGGTGGTTTCGGGGATGGGCAGCGGCTGGCTGGTGCCGCGGCGGGCGATGCTGAGGAGCAGGCCGAGGCTGGCGAGGACCATGACGAGGTTGGAGCCGCCGTAGCTCAGGAGGGGCAGGGGGATGCCCTTGTTGGGGAGGACGGCGGTGACGACGGCCATGTTGAGCAGGGCCTGGATGCCGATCAACAACGTGAGGCCGCTGCCGAGATAGAAGCCGAACCAGTCGCTTGCGCGGCGGGAGATGAGGAAGCCGCTGGCGATGAGAGTCAACTGGAGGCCCAGGACGGCCAGGGATCCGATCAGCCCGAGTTCTTCGCCCACGATGGGGTAGAGGAAATCGGTTTGGTGCTCCGGCAGGAAGCCGAGTTTCTGGCGGCTGTGGCCCAAGCCCAGGCCGTAGGCTCCGCCGGATCCGAAGGCGAGGATGCCGCGCCATTGCTGGTGGCCGGCAGTCTGCTGGTGGGCTTCGGGATCGAGCCACGCCTCGACCCGCTCCCGCCGGACCGGATCTTTTTGGAGAAGGAACGCCAGGACGACCAGGCCGATCAGAGAAGGGACGAGGATATAGGAGACGCGGGCGCCTGCGAAATAGAGCAGGCCGGCGGCGGCGGCCGCCAGGTGAAGGGTTGCGCCCCAGTCCGGCTCACGAAAAATGAGGAGCAGGAGGATGGAGACGCCAAGGCCGGGGTAGAGGAGGCCCCACCGCCAATTGCGCATCCGGCGCCGATTGTATTCGGCGTAAGCGGCGAGGCACACGATGGCGACGACCTTGGCCAGCTCGGAAGGCTGGAACATGGCGAAGCCGACGCGGAGCCATCGAGTGGCGCCGAGCTTGGAAACGCCGAGGGGCGACCAGAGGACCAGGGCGAGGGCGAGGGCAGCGAGAAGGAAGCCGGCGCCGCAGATCACGGGGTGTTTGAGCCATCGATAATCGACGATGGCCGCCGCGGCGGCGGCAGCGGCGAGACCGATGCCGCACCACATGAGCTGCTGGCGGAAGAGGGGCTGGCCGGCCTGGGCCATTTCGGCGCTGTAGAGCATGACCAAGCCCAAGGCCAGGAGAGCCCCGGCGCTCACGATCAACAGCCAGATGGAGGTTTTCATGGAGCAGCCGGGGTTGCCGGGCAGGGGGCCAGATCACCGCGGCGCAGCGCCGGGCGCCGGGGCGGCGGAGGGAGTGGGTGCTGGGATCGAGAGCTTTTGGCCGACCTGGATGCGATCGGTGCGCAGGTTGTTGGCGGCTTTCAATGTCGTGACAGAGATGCCGTGGTTTTTAGCGATGCGGGTCAGGTTGTCGCCGGCTTTGACGGTGTAGGAAGTGGAGCCGTCGGCGGCGAGGGCGCCTTCGGGGGCTGAGGGGGCTGCGGCCGATTCGGGCGGGGGGATCTGGATGACCTGTCCGGGCTGCAGGCGGCGGGGATCGAGATCGGGATTGGCCTTCTGGAGGGCGGGGAGGGTGATGCCATGGTCCTTGGCGATTTTATAGAGCGAGTCGCCGCGAACGACCTTGTATTCGGTGAAAGCGGGTTCGGTCGCGGGCGGTGGGGTGGAAGCAATGGCGACCTCATTGGAGGCGACGGTCGGAAGGGCGGCGGGCGTGTAGGTGGCGGGCGTGGAGGGCGGGGGGCTGGTGGGGGTGTAGTAGGAGGCGCTGATCGGGGGCGGATTCGTCGGGGTGCGCGCGACCGAGGTGTCGGCCTTCTCTCGTTTGCAGCCCTGCATGAGAAGGCCGGCGAAGAGGACCACGTGGATCGCCAGGATCGTGAAGACCGCGACGAAGAGGTTGGATTTGCCCTTGGACATGTGTTCTTCTAGGAGCGAACCCTGGGGGACCAATGGATTGGGAGTGTTCATGGTTGGATGTGGGGGTGTAGAGATGTGGGTTGGGATTGGCGTATCGGATCCGAAAGACGGGCGCGAAGGGGTCGGGACCGACCGGCCCATGGCTGCCACGTCGGCTGTCGAACAATATTGCGCGAGCGAGCGATCACAGCAACTGGTGCGGCGGACGGGATTCGCCGTGACGGCCTGGAATGAGCTGCCGCGGAGGGGCTGCCTCCAAGAGGAAGCCCATCCTGCAAGGGTTCGAAAGGAATCCGATCCAGGCCGAAACGCATGTGCGAAAGCACCACCGCCGCCGCCGGCGCCTTCATGGCTGCCTTGGCTCCTGCTTCTAACAACGAACCGGGCACGGTGCAAGGAGTAAAGTGCGAATCCGCAAAATCGGATCGAAGGCTCGCGATCCGGCGGTGGCCAGGCGGTGGGAAGGGGAGGATGCGCGCGGGCGGATTCATCGCAGCTTGAGGGTGCTGAGCGCGACGACGGCGCAGAGGATGCCGAGGATATAGAACCGGGTGACGACCTGGGAATTCGTCCACCCCAGCGCCTGGAAATGGTGATGGAGCGGCGCGCGACGGAAGACGCGGACGCCCTGGCCGAATCGGATCCGCGTGTATTTGAACCAGGTGCGCTGGACGAGGGCCGAGGCGCCTTCGGCCACGAAGACGCCGCCGGCGAGGACGAGGATGAAAGGCTGGTGGATGAGGACGGCGATGATGCCGAGGGCGCCGCCCAGGGCCAGGCTGCCGGTGTCGCCCATGAAGACGCTGGCGGGCTGGCAGTTGAACCAGAGGAAGCCGAGGCCGGCGCCGATGAGGGCGGCGCAGACGACCGTCAGTTCTCCGGCGCCGGGGACATAGGGGACCCAGAGGTACTCGGCGAACCGGACATGCCCGGCGATGTAGGTGAGGATGACGAAGACGAAGGCGACGATGAGCGTGCAGCCGATGGCGAGGCCGTCGATCCCGTCGGTCAGGTTGACGGCGTTGGAGCTGCCGACGATGCTCAGGATCGTGATGACCAGGCCGAGGAACAGAGCGCCGCCGAGGATGGGGTGTTTATAGAAGGGGATGATGATATCGGTGACGAGCGTCGAGGTGGTGGGGCGGAGCCACAGGTAGATGGCGATGAAGGCGGCCAGGGAGAACTGGACCCAGAGCTTCAGGCGCGGGGATGCGCCCTCGGGATTCTGCCGAGTGATCTTGAGGAAATCGTCATAGAATCCGAGGCCGGCGAGGACGACGACGGAGAGGAGGGTGAGGATGACGAGGGCGTTCCACTGGGCCCAGAGAAGGCAGGCGGCATCGAGAGCGGCGATGATGAGGACGCCGCCCATGGTAGGGACGCCGCGGCGGGCGGGGGGTGCGGATTGGCCGTCCTGGGCGGCTGCGAGATGGGCGCGATCGCTGTAATTCTGGACGGCCCCCAGCCGGATCAGCGTGCGGAGGAATCGCGGTCCCCACCACCAGCTGAGAGCCAGGGCGGTGACGGCGGCGCCGGCGCTGCGGAACGTGATGTAGCGAAAGACGCGCAGCCCCGAGAGGCGTTCGCCCCAGTCTGAATCGCCGAGTTGCTCGAGCCAGTATTGGGTGAGGTAGAACAGCATGGAGGATCAGGGCTGGGAGGGGGGCGTTGGCAGGCCATGGGCCGAGAGCGGGGGGATCGGATCCAGCAACCGCTCCAGGCCGGCAGAGCGGGAGGCCTTGAGCAGGACGAGGTCGCCGGGTCGGAGCAGGCTGCCCAGGCACGAGCGTGCGTCCTCGAGCGTGGCGCACTCGCGGACGTTGTCGAGGCCGTGCTGGCGGGCGGACTGGGCGGTAACGGAGGCGTGGGCGCCGACGGCGACGAGGAGATCGATCTGGAGGCCGGCAGCGAGGCGGCCGGTCTCGCGGTGGGCGGATTCGGCAGCATCCCCCAACTCGGCGAAATCGCCGAGAACAGCGATGCGCCGGCCGGGGGCGGGCAAGCAGCGGAGTGTTTCGAGAGCGGCGCGAGTGGAGTCCGGGTTGGCATTATAGGCGTCATTGAGGAACCGGACGCCGCGGCGCTCGTGGGTCTGGAGGCGCATGGCAGGGGCGGTGAAGGCGGCCAGGCCGGCGCGGGCCTCCTCGGGCGTGAGGCCCAGCTCGGCGGCCAGCGCGATGGCCAGGAGCGCGTTGATGGCCTGGTGGCGCCCCGGGATGGGGAGGTGGTAGGATCCCGCCCACGGGCCCTCGGGCTGCAGGATGCGGAAGCGGGTGCCGGCCCAGTCGATGGAGACATCGGCGGCCTGCCAGTCGGCGGCTGGGCCCCAGCCGACCCGGGTCAGAGGTGCGGCAGCGCGCGAGGCGATCAAGTCGAGCCCGGCGAGGTCGGCGGGGAGGAAGAGCCGGCCGTGATGGGGAAGCGCTGCGGCCAGGGCGGCTTCTTCGGCGATGACGCCCTCGAGGCTGCCGAAGAACTCGAGGTGTTCGCGGCCGATGCTGGTGAGGATGCCGAAGCGCGGACGGATCATGGACAAGAGGGGCAGGAGCTCGCCGGGGTGGTTGGTGCCGGCCTCGAGGATGGCGGCCTGGTGGCTCGCGTGAAGGTCGAGGAGGGTGAGGGGGACGCCGATATCGTTGTTGAAGCTGGCGGGGCTGCGGAGGGTGAGGAAGCGCTGGGACAGGATGGAGGCGAGGATATCCTTTGTGGTGGTCTTGCCGTTGGAACCGCAGACGGCGATGGCGGGCAGCTGGAAATCCTGGCGGTAGCGGGAGGCCAGCCGCCCGAGGGCGAGGCGCGTGTTATCGACGGAGACGATCGCGGGCAGCGTGGGGGGGGGCTCGGCGGGGGTGCGATGGAGGAGGGCGGCTGCGGCCTGGCGGCGGCCGGCTTCCCCGACGAAAGCGTGGCCATCGAAGCGCGGGCCCTGGATGGCGACGAAGAGATCGCCGGGCTGGACCTGGCGGGAATCGAGGCAGACGCCGGAGATCATCCAGCTGGGGTCGCCCTGGAGGAGCCGGCCCTGGCTGCCCTCGACGATGAACGATAGCGGGCGGTTATCCATCATGGCAGCCGGTGGCGTCGGGCAGGGACCGCGAAGCCCGACTCCTCGATCATCTCGCGGGCGAAGACGCGGTCGTCGAAGGGCAGGAGCGTGTCGGGGTCGATCTGAATGGTTTCGTTGCCTTTGCCGGCGAGGAGGACGGTATCGCCGGGGCGGGCCTGGCGGATAAGCTGGCGGATAGCCTGCTGCCGGTCGTGTTCGATCGCGACGTCGTTGGAGCGGATCCGGTGGTAGCCGGCGAGGATCTGGCAGGCGATGAGATCGGGGGATTCCTTGGACGAATTGTCGCTGGTCAGCACGGTGAGGTCGGCGATTCGCGCGGCGACTTCGCCCAGGGCGATGCGTTCCTCGAGGGGGGATCCGCCGGGGCTGCCGGTGGCGAGCAGGAGGCGGCCGGCGGTGAAAGCGCGGGCGGACTGGAGGGCATCGCGGAGGTCATCGGGCCGCCGGGCCCGATCGACGAGAACGGAGAACGGCTGGCCGGCATCGACCGGCTCGAGCCGTCCGGGCACGGGAGGCAGGCTGCACAAGGCGCGGCGGACGATGGATGGATCGACGCCAAGGGCGAGGGCGATGCCGGCGGCGGCGAGGGCGTATTGGACGTGGGACTGGCCGGGCGATGGGAGCCGGCATGTCATGCGGGCGGCGGGCGTATGGAGTTGGAACCGGGCGCCGCCGGGGGAGAGCGTGAGGGAGCTGGCCTCGAGGCGGAGCCAAGGGCGGGCTCCGTAGCTGACGAGAGTCTCGATGGGGCCGATGCGGGCGCCGGGCAGGGCGGGGGCAGGTGGGACCTGGTGGACAGTGAGCGAGGCCTGCCGCGTCCGGTAGCGGTCGATCGAGGGGCCCAGCTGAGGAGGAGAGACGGGAGGGATGGCACCGGGAACGAACCATCCCGGTTTCTGGTGCTGGAGAAGGACGTCGATGCCTTGGAGGTGGGGAGCGGCGGCGGGCTGTTCGAGGACGCAGAACCGGCAACCGATCCGGACCATCTGGGCCAGGAGCGCCTGGGTTTCGAGCGGGGTGGGCGGGGTGAACCAGGCGGGGAGGACCCGATCGCCCAACTGGTGGTGGATGCTGCTGATGAGGCCGGTGCGATCACCGGCGGCTTCGAGGATTTCGCGGAGGATGAAAGCGACGGGAGCGGCTGCGGAGGCGCCGGCGACATGGATGGTCTGGAGCTTGGCGCCGGGGTGCTGGAAGAAGGCCTCGGCCAGGCGCAGGAGCGCCTCGCGGGCATCGGGGACCTGGATGACCGTGGCACGGGGCGCGAACACGCCGCGGCACTGGCACACGACGGCGACCGCGCCGCGGTCGACGGCCTCCTGGATGGACTCGCCGGAATGGGGGCTGGGGTTGGGTAGGGCGACGAAGACCGATCCGGATGCGGTGCGCTGGGAGTCGAGCGCGAGGCTGCGGACCTCGCGATCGAGCGAGCCCTGAGTGCGGACGATGTTGAGGCTGGCGGCAAGATGGCGGAGGAGCATAAGCGTCAGTGGCGAGAGGAGGTGGAGGTGGGGCGGGAGGTGGCGGCGATCTCGGGGGGCGGCTCGAGATCGGGGGGCAGGCTCAGGTAGCGGGCCGCCCGCTCGGCGACATTGTGGAACACGGGTCCGGCCGTCTGGCCGCCGTAGTAGTCCTTTTTCCGGGGCTCATCCAGGGCGACGAGGATGCAGAGCTCAGGCTGGTCGGCCGGGAAGAACCCGACAAACGATGCGAAGTATTTCCCCTCCTGGTAACCGCCGCGCCCCGCTTTTTCAGCGGTGCCGGTCTTGCCCGCAATTTTGTAATAGGAGAGCTGCGCCTTGGCGCCGGTGCCTTCGGGGGAGACGACGGCTTTGAGGGCTTGGACGACGAGGCGCGCGGTTTCCGGGGAGACAACCTGGCGGACGACCTCGGGGCTGGTCTTCATGATGACGCGGCCCTGGGCGTCCTCGACGCGATCCAGGAGGCGGGGTTTCATGAGCTGTCCTTCGCTGGCGATGGCGCTCATGGCCATGACGAGCTGGAGGGGGGAGACGGCGATGCCCTGGCCGATGGGGATGCGGGAGAGGGAGAGCCGGGACCACTTGTCGGCGGGGTGGACGATGCCTCGGACCTCGCCAGGGAGCTCGATGCCGGTGCGGTCGCCGAAGCCAAAGCGGCGGATGAACTCATGGAGGAGGAGCGGGCCGAGGCGGATGCCGATCTTGGCGACACCGATGTTGGAGGATTTGGCGATGATGCGCTCGACGGTGAGGATGCCGTAGGACTCGTGGTCGCGGAGGATTTTACCGGCGAACCACCAGCTGCCGTTCTCGCAGAAGATGCGCTCGTTGAGGTAGGCGAGGCGGGACTCGATGGCGGCGGCGAGGGCGAACGGTTTGAAGGTGCTTCCGGGCTCGGCGATCTCGGTCACGGCACGGTTGCGCCGGTGGCCGGGCGGGGAGGCGCCGGGCTGGTTGGGATCGAAGCTGGGGAGGGTTGCCATGGCGAGGATTTCGCCGGTCCGGGGCCGGACGATGATGCCGCAGACGCTGGTGGGCGCATAGGCGGTCATGGCCTGGCGGAGCTCGGATTCGAGGATGTTCTGGAGCCCGAGGTCGATGGTGAGGACGACGTTGTGGCCGGGCTGGGGTGCGACATCGACCTTGCGGTGGACGACGACCTCGCGCCCGCGGACGTCGCGTTCGGTGATGATCCAGCCGGGGAACCCTCGGAGGAGATGATCGAGAGTGAGCTCGATGCCCTCTTTGCCGAGGATGGTTTCGACGGGGCGGGCGGGATCGAGGTCGAGGCCGGCGTATCCGACAATCTGGCTGGCGAGGGTGTGGTGGGGGTATTCGCGCAGCTGGTCGTCCTCGCTGAAGATGGCGAAACGGCGGAGGTTATAAAAATGGCGGCGGTGGCGGCGGGGCAGCTCCTGGAGGTTGAAGCCGAAATC
Organism: Verrucomicrobiota bacterium; assembly: GCA_022711435.1. GTDB lineage: Bacteria > Verrucomicrobiota > Verrucomicrobiia > Limisphaerales > UBA1319 > JAGMXM01. Next base: position 27,671 of record JAKLFB010000019.1, on the reverse strand, counting down.
CAGGTGGTGCATGGCGTTGGTCAGGGCGGGCCAGAGGTCAGGGTCGAAGTTGCGTTTGAGGACGACGTATTGGCAGGGAACGATCTGGCCGTGGTCATTGGTGCGGAGGGGATAGGCGGGCCGGAGCTCGAGCTGGCGATAGAGCTCTGCCGGATCGATTTGAAGGAGGGGGCTGAGGGCGCGGCACACTTCAGGGCGTCGGTCCTGGACATTGGTATTGGAGAGGAGGGTGGGATCGGCGCAGATCTTGAGGGTGCGGCGGCTGATGGCGAGGAGGTTGCCTTTGATGTCGCGGATCTCGCCGCGGATGGGCTCGCGGAGGAACTGGCGCTGGGTGCTTTGGGCGGCCTTGATGGTGAGCTCCTCGTGGCGGATGACGTGGAGGTGGACCAGGCGGAAGGCCAGGCCCAGGCCGGCCAGCAACATCAGGACCAGCACGTGCAACTGCCGGCGGTGTTGGAAACGTTTCATGGCGGTGTGACCTGGGGGTTTGGAGGCGAGTCACCTGCCGCGGCGGGTGGCGGGCGGCTAGCGGGGGTCGGAAGGATCGCCGGCGTATTGGCGGAGGGACGGTTGGGCGGCGGACTGCTCTGGCGGTTCCGGCAGGCGGACGACTTGGGCGGGCTGCGCGGGGACCAGGTCGAGATGGAGCTCGCGGATGCGGGCTTCGAGGGTGGGGTCGGCGGTCAGCTCGCGGTAGGCGGCGGCGAGCCGGCGGTTTTGCTCGCGGAGCTGATCGAGCTGCTGCTCGCGGCTCATCTTGGTTTGGGCGAGATGGTAGACCTGCTGTTGCAGGGAGATGTAGCCGACGCCGCTGCCCCCGATGAGGGCGCAGACCAGGAGGGCTTTGAGGGCGGGCCCGAATCGGAGGGCGGCCGATTGGTTCTTGCGGTTACGAGGCATGGCATTTCTCCATGACGCGGAGTTGGGCGCTGCGGGAGCGCGGGTTGGCGGCGAGCTCTTCGGGAGAAGGGCGGATTGGGCGGCGGCTGACCCAGCGGAGGTCGGGGGATCTGGGCTGGCGGAGCTCGGGGATATCGAGGGCGCCCGGGCATGTGTAGCTGCGGGCGCGAGCGTTGCCGAACTGCTTGACCTGTCGGTCTTCGAGGGAGTGGAAGGTGATGATGGCGAGCCGGCCGCCGGGGGCGACGCAACTCCAGAGGGCGGGCAGGCCCCGATCGAGCTGGGCGAGCTCGTCGTTGACGTGGAGGCGAAGGCCGAGAAAGACGCGGGTGGCGGGATGGGCGCGGCTTCCGCGGCGGGGGTGGATGCGCTCGACCAGGCGGGCGAGCTGCCCGGTGGTCTCGAGGGGAGCGCGGCGGCGCTCGGAATCGACGGCACGCGCGATGGCCCGGGCGCGGGGCTCGCCACCGAGCCGGCCGAAGATCCGGATCAGCTCGCCGACGGGCGCATCGCGGATGACGTCGGCGGCGGTGAGGGTCTGGCGGCAATCCATGCGCATGTCCAGGGGGCCGTCGAGCAGGAAGCTGAAGCCGCGCTCGGGCCGATCGACCATGGGAGAGCTGAGGCCGAGGTCGGCGAGGACGCCATCGCAAGACTCCGGTTCAATCCATTGGTCCACTTGATCAAAGGCCATGTGGCGCAATTCGAAGCGGCCCGCAAATGGGGCGAGCCGCCGCGCGGCGGCGTCAATCGCCGCGCCATCGCGATCGCACGCAAACAGCCAGCCCGTCGGTGCGCTGGCTTCCAAAATGGCAGCCGCGTGTCCAGCCCCACCGACGGTGGCGTCGAGATATCGTTTCTCCGGCTTCGGGGCCAGGTGATGCACCACCTCGTTGAGCAGCACTGACTGGTGAAGGAACGGATTCACGAGGCATGCGAGGAATGGGTGAAGGGGTTGAATTTCCGCGATCGCCGGGCCCACGACCAGAAGGAGACCAGCGCGGCGGAGATCGACAGGGCGGGGCCAGGCGAGACCCTGGATTTTCGGACCGCGGCAGCCGAGGGTCGGACAACCACGTCGACATCGGACTCGAGCAGGTCATTTCGCACGACCCGCACCGTGTCCAGGGACAGCTCGGTCTGGCGAAGGACCGAGGCGGCTCCGGAGGATCGGCGGCAGCGGCGGCTGAACAGGCGGCGGAGGGGGGACCAGGCGGCTCGGGCAGCCGAGGAGACGAACTTTGCGGATGCGCCCCGGGGAATGGCGGGGCGTGCGCTGGAGCGATCCGGTGCATCGGTGCGGATCGGAGCGGGTGCGGCAGGCTGTGGCGGCGGGGGGGGCGCCGGGATGGAGGCGGCCGTCTCGGGGCAGGCGGGCGCGGCGGGTTTGGGATGGGCGGTCTCAGGAGACGGCGAAGCGGCCTGAGGACAGCATGCGGGGCCGAACTTCGGGAGGTGGAGGGAGCCGGCCAGGCGATAAGGGCTGGGGGAGGTGCGCACGCTGGTAAGCGTGTGGCTGACGGCGAGGAGGCGGCCCAGGCTCATGGTGGTGAAATGGGATTGAAGTTGGTGGCTGGGGGCGGGTTGGCTTCGATGCTCAGGGCGTCCCTGGATTTTTGCTTTGCGAAACGCTCCGGGTTCCAGATCTGGAAGCCCCAGTCCATCATTCCGATGAGGATGACATCCTTTTCGATTCCAGTTTCCATGGTCATCCATTCTGGCAAGCAGATGCGTCCGGCTCCGTCGACGCAGACCTGAGTGGTGAATTCGGAGTAGAAGCGGCGGCGGGCAGCGCCAGCGTCGTTGAAGACAGGTTCGTGCTTCCATTCGCCGAGGAGCCGGTTTAAAGTATCCGGAGTGATCACGCCGATGCACCGGCATTCTTCCTTGGGGGAGAGCGGCCAGATGACGGCGGTGAGCTCGACGTTATCACCTGGGAGACGCCATTTTGCTGGTACCTGAATTCTGCGTTTGGAATCGACTTTTTGTGAATAGCGACCGCTGCAATAGAAAGGAGGTTTATCCGCCGACTCGATGATCGACTCTTTAATGAGCTCACGGAGCAACTCTTTTGTGGCGGAATCAGACATTCAGCAATTTCCCATAGTACGACACAATGCTGCAAATCGAAACACATTAAGACACTAATCGTTTCCTGGGTCAATCCCTTTCTCTGTGGTCCTGGCTCTCGATTTGTCCCCGGATTGTTCACGGGCTATTCACCGGTTGCTCGCTGGTTTTTCCCGGGGATCCTCCAGTTGATATTCAGGTTCTGGATGAGGCACTTGCGCTCCCGCTCGGGTTCCTATTCACATCGGTTTTCACCAGATCAACTCCAATGATGCGGACGGTGGATTTTCATTACGAGCTGCCTGCCGAACTGATCGCTCAGCATCCGACTCGCGAGCGGGACGGATCGCGGCTCATGGTTTTGGATCGTGGCAAGCGTGAATGGAGGCATGGGCAGTTCCGCGATCTGCTGCGGTATTTGGAGCCGGGTGACTTGCTGGTGTTGAACGATTCGCGGGTGATTCCGGCGCGGATGCGCGGGATGAAAGTGGGGACTGGGGGTGCGGTCGAGGTTCTCATTGTGGACGAGAACCGGCGGAACGACTGGTGGGCGATGGTGCGTCCGGGCAAGCGGGTGAAGGCGGGGACACGGCTTCGGCTGGTCGGCCGGCTTCCTGGAGGGGGCTTTCTGGATGCCATTGTGCGGGAGAAGAGCGCCGAGGGTCGATATCGTCTGGAGTTTCTGGGGGAAGCGGACGTGCTGGACCGGCTTTCGGAGCTGGGGGAAGTGCCGCTGCCTCCGTATATCGAGCGGTGCGGCGGGGTATTGGATCGGGAGGACGGGGAGCGGTATCAGACTGTGTATGCGCGGGTGCCGGGGTCGGTGGCGGCGCCGACGGCGGGCCTGCATTTTACGCAGGCGCTGCTGGACGAGGCGCGTGCTCGAGGGGTGGGGATCGGGCATGTCACCCTGCACGTGGGGTGGGGTACCTTTGCGCCGGTCAAGACAGATACATTGGAGCAGCACCCGATGCATGCGGAGCGATATGAGCTGAGCGAGGGGGCGGCGGAAGCGGTGTGGCGCACGCGGGAGGCGGGCGGGCGGGTGGTGGCGGTGGGCACGACGACGCTGCGGGTTCTCGAGAGTGCGGCGATGGAGCACGGGGGCCAGCCAAGAAGCGGATCGGGACAGACCTCGTTGTTCGTGTATCCGCCCTTTCGATTCCGGGTGGTGGACGCGCTGGTGACGAACTTCCACCTGCCGGAATCGACGTTGCTGATGCTGGTGAGCGCGTTTGCGTCACCGGGCGAGACGGCAGGGCGCGAGTGGATGCTGGCGGCGTATGGCGAAGCGGTGCGAGAGCGGTATCGGTTTTTCAGCTACGGGGACGCGATGCTGATCCTGTAGAGGATCCATCACGGCTGTTGGCGAGGGAGCCAGACGGTCATCTCGGAGGCGCCGCGGTTGGCCCAGGCGAAGTACGGAACGAGTCGGATCCGGATGGCCGCAGTTCGTGCGGGTGCTATCTCGCGGTAAAGCTGGCCTGTCCAGGCGGGGGTGGACACGCGGACGAGTCCGGCCTCGATCGCCACCACGCCGCCCAGCAACCGGCGGTCGAACACCGGCGCCAGATCGGCGTCGTCGGGCATCAGGACATCCAGGATGCCCATGCGGTCCGGAAGATCGGCCGATTCGAGGCAATAAACGAGCGGTCCGCGCTGGACGGCGGCCTGGTTGATCGTCTCCTCGACCAGAGGATGCGCTTCGATCTTGACAGGGGGCATGTCGATGTCGAGATCGACGACGTCTCCGGGACGCCACGGACGCCGAACCTCGGCATAGCTGCCCGGCTCGAGCGCGCGGTCTGGCGGGCCGGCGTTGACCCGCAGAGCGGCCCGCCGGGCCCAGCCGGGAATCCGCAGCCGCAATCCCCAGGAGTTGCTGTCGCATTGCTCGATCCGCAGGCGGATGCGGCCGTTCCAGGGATATTCCGTTTCCTGCGCGATCCGGACGCGTCCGCCGGCGGGAAGGCGGGTATCGAGAAGGCTGCCGCCGTACAGGTTCGCCCAGATGTCCCGATCGGACTTGGCATAGGCGAATCCGATGGATCGAGCGAGTGTGCGGGCGATGTTCGGCGGGCAACAAAAGGCGCTGAGATAGGGAACCCGGCTCCTCGGCCACCGCAGGTCGACCGGCAATGGATCGGTCTGCCGCAAGGGATTGGCGTAGAAGAAGCGGGCGCCGTCGAGGCTGATGCCGGAGAGGATGCCATTGTAGAGGGCGCGTTCGAGCTCATCGACGAATCGCGCCTCGCCCGTGAGCAGGAACATGCGCCAGTTCCAGAGAGCGTTGCCGATGGCGGCGCAGGTTTCGTTGTGGGCGGTCGTATGGGGCAGCTGGTAATTGCGGCCATAAGCCTGGTGAACCCGCGTGATCGTTTTCTGGTCCCGGGCGCCGTCCGGCGACGCGCCATCGTGCAGCGCGCCGCATCCGCCTGTGATGTAGAGCTTGCGCTGGACGACATTGGTCCAGATGGCCAGGAGAGGCTCGAGCACGGCGGGATCGCCGGTTTCCGCGAGGAGGTCGGCGGCGCCGGCATAGAGGTAATTGGCGCGCACGGCATGGCCCAGGGCCTCGGTCTGCCGCTCGAAGGGCAGGCGATCCTGGTTGTCGTCGCCGCCGTCCGTCACGAGGCGGCGCAGATGGAAGAGCTTTCGGGCCAGGGCGAGATGCCGCGGCTCTCCCGTCGCCCGATACAGATCGATCAACCCCATGTAATGAGAGGGGCAGACGGCATGGCTCGCCAGCGAGGGTGCAGGATCGCGAAATGCCTGATCCAGAAAATCGGACGCCTTGCGCGCCACGGCGAGCAGGCTGGTCTTGCCGGTGGCATGGAAATGAACCGCCGCCGCCGTGAAGAGGTGGCCCATGTTGTACATCTCGAACTGGGCGCGGTCTTCAAAGGGACGCGCCGCGGGATCGCCTTCGCGCTGTCGAATGAGGACGGGCGTATGGAGATAGCCATCGGAGCGCTGCGCGCGCGCGATCACCGAGATGACATCATCGAGCGTCGGCGCCCATGCATCCTCTTTCGTGACGGCCTCGAGAGCGCAGACCGCCTCGATCCATTTGTAGAAATCGCCATCGTTGAAGGGCGCCCCTCGAGACCGGCCTTCGGCCAGGCCGGCGGCGATCCGGAAGTTCTCGAAATAGTGGGTGTGGTTGGTGCCTGCCATGATGCGCCACAGGGACGGGATGGTATGCTGGCGGCACGTCTCGAAGCGATCGGCCCAGAACCCGCGCGTCCAGCGCGCCTCGCCCAGATCCACCGCCTGCACACGCGCGTGCGGGCTGACATGCGATTCGGCGGGCCGGAGCGATGCCGAGGCCGCGATCAGCAGCAGGAGGCAAGCCCCGATTCGAAGCGAATGGGCGGCTACCTCAGGACGATTCATGGGAAGCATTGATGACAAACGACTTGTCACGCATCGGGGCCATGAACCGTGCTGGAGCGCGGGCTTTAGCCCGCTTCCGTGCGTTCGGTCTGTCGCGTGTTGAAGCGGCCTGGAGGCCGCGCTCTGGCAGGGCAGGTTCATGGAAAGTGTTTTGTGCACAGAGCCTCAGCCAGAGCACAGCGGGCTGAAACGGCATGGCGAGCGAGATGCGCCGGCCGCCGGCGACCTCCTGCGTGCGGGCGATTCGTCCGGTCTCCGGATCGATCCAAGATGCGATGTATCGTCGGGCGGGATCGAGGTCGAGCTGGAGGGGCTCTTGCGAAGATGACCAAATGAGAAATGCTCGGTGGCCGTCAGCGAGCGCTTGTTGGCCCGGCGGCGTTTCGGGCCGAATCCAGGGGCGCATTCGAGGGATGGCTTCCAGCACGGAGGGATCCGTTGCGGCGGGCAGCCGGGGCATCGAGCCGCCGGCGCATGCAAACGCCCAGCCGGCCGAATCGAAATCGCAGATGATCGCCTTGTCGGGGAACCGCTGGCGATACTCGCCGGCCATGGCAGCCAGGTGAACGTCGTTGGGGCGCCCGCCTTTCCACTGGCGTTCGAACTGCCGGGGGGCGAGGTTCTGGCCGCCTCGAGGCGCGAAGACGCCCCGATCCGCAACCCACCAGTAGCGGAAATCCACCACATCGACCACGCGGCTGCGCTCGGGATCGTCCAGGATCGCATCCTGCACATCCTTCGTGCAGCTCAGCGCGACCAGCGGATTGCGCGCGGTCTCGCGCTGCCACTCGGCGATGGTATCGAGCCAGAACTCGACGAAATGGAGCGGGCCGGTGAACTCGGCGCTGGTGAACTGGATGACATTCGAGTTGGCGGCGAAGCTGTCGAGGCATTTTCGGATATAGGATCGGTGGAGCTGGCGGCGCACCGGGTGGGTCACATCGTAGAATTGTTCGGCCATGAAAATGCGTTTGTCTCCGGCATACGGCGGCGGCTCGGGAAAGCCGGTGTCGTTGACATTGTTGGCGGTGCGCCAGGGGAAGTCGGCCCAATGAGCGCCGGCTTCGAGGATGTGATGCTGGAAATAATTCTGGTGGAACAGCACCAGCCCGCGGCGATCGCAGATATCAGCGAACTCTTTAAGTCGGTCCCAATACCATGGATTGTATCGCGCGAGATCGTAGCGGCTGAGGCCGTCCCACGCCGTGCCGCGGCCGCTTCGGGCGAATGGCATTTCGTAAAATGGCGGCCATGCGTCGCCGTTGGGGCGCCGCACGCGCTGGTGATCGTCGCGGCGCCGTTCGTACCAGAGACCGTAATGGTGATCGAGCGCGGCGCACCGGCCGGCGATCAAGATGTCCGCCAACTGCTCGAGGTTGTCGGTGAACCCCGGCCCGATCCGTCCCGGCACCAACCGGGTGATGCCCGCTCCCGCTGCAGAAGCCTCTCCGGGGCGGATATTGCCGCGCCACCAGGCGACCTCGATTTTCCCGCCGGCCAGCAATCGTCCATCGCAAACCAGCCAGCCGTTCGTGATCTGAACGGGCAACCGGGCAGGCAGGCTTGGCCCGGCGTCTGGGCTGATGCCGCTCTGTATAGGCGCCGGGAGATGGTCGATGTCGGGCGCGCCGTTGGGATGGGCGGGGATGGGATCGCGTTCCGGGGCCGCGGCGATGAACTCGGAAAGCCGGGGCGCGGGGCGGTGCGCGACCGCGGTCCATTTCGCCGCCGCGTCGACGCCTGGATTGGTAGCCTCGCCCCTCGAGCGCTGGAGAACATGAATCCGCGAAGCGGCCGCGTTTCCCAGGCGATCGGCGACCTGGGCGCGGTAGAGGCTCTCGGGTTGAATGAACTCGTTCGAGTTGCGCCAGATGCCGTTGCCTTCGAACTCGCCCCAGCAGCCCAGCGCCCAATTCCTCGCGCCGGGCGGGCTGGCGCAGCGCAAGAAAGCGGCGTTGCACTGCCAGAGGATCGAGTTGGCAGCCGCCCAGCCGGCGCCGTGCGGGCTTGCGCCGCGGTGGGCCAGGCTGAGGCCGCTGCCGTCGATCGTCACGCCATCGTAGAGCACACCGGAAGCCCAGCTTTCGATCGGGCCGCTGTCGCCCAGCGCCTCCGCTGCCTCACAGCAGACAAAGGCGTTCGGACCGGCCGCGCAGTGGCCCACGGCAAAATCATGGCGCCCGCGTTCGGCGTGGCATCGCAGGAACAAGGTCAATTGTCCCATCGTGAAGAACGTGTGGCGCCGGTAGCCGCCTTCCTCGGAAACGGGCTCGATCGAGCGGCAATCCTGGACCGTGACGCATTGGGAGCTTTCATACACGGCCACCAGCGATCCGGCAAAATGCTTCCCGGCGACCTGCCGGACCCAGGCATCGCGGGCGTTCTCGATGGTGACGGCGCACCAGGAGTGGTTTTCATCCCGTGGATTGCCCGGATCAAAGGCCGATTCGCACCGGAGATTCTCGATGCCCACCTGGCGGATCCGGCCGGGCCACTCGTAGGGCTCGATCCAGCCGCCGCCATAGTCGAGGTCGAGCGCGGTCGTGATCGGCGCGTCCACCGTAGCCGAATCGCCTTGGACCTCGACCACCACGCGGTCCCAAACCAGGTCGCGGCTGCCGGGCTTCCAGACCAGGCGCCAGTCGCCTTGCCCGCCGCCGAACTCGGTCATCCCGAGGCGATCGATCCAGGCCTGCGTGCTGGGACGAACGATCCGGATCGTATCGCCCGCTTTCAAAAGGCCCCCTTCGCGAACGCGAAATCTCCGGGCGCCGACCGGCACGTAGGCATCCTGGATCGGCAACGTTTTGCCCCAACGATTCGTGCGATCGTCTATGCCGGCAATCCGGATCAGGGTGCGCCGGTCGTGCCCGACCGCCACCAAGAGCGTGCCGTTCTCGCCCGTTCCCTGGCCGCGCAACACCACGCCCGACCGGTTGAGCCGCAGGCTGCCGGCGACCTCGTGGCGCCCTCGAGCCAGCAGGACTGCCCCGCGCAATCCGTCTCTGTCTTCCGGCAAGCCCGAGACATGATCGATCGCCCGCTGGATCCGGCGAGTGCTGTCGCCCGGCGCAGCCGGAACCATGATGCGCACCGGCGCATTGGGAATCGGGCGGTCGCCGCCCGCGTAACCGCAATGCGAAAAGTCCGGCAGGCGATCGCCGCGTTCCTCGAGTGCGTAAACCAGCCGGCTGTCGGGGCCCATCGAAACCACGGGCGACTGGATCCGCGGCGCGGCGTGAAGGCTTGAGACGCACGCGGCCAGCGCGAGCCCGATGGAAACACCAAGGCACACCGCCAACGCGAATCTCCGTCGAGCCGGTTGGGCGACGCAGCTTTCGGACATGCGAGCGATTGTCATGGGAGGGATCCCTCGATTCTGCCCAACCGGTGGGACTTGGCGATCAACTGGCCGTTGGCCAGCACGCTCAGCCCGCGGCCGCGTTGATACCGTTGGCCATTCCGGTCCCAAAGAATCGTCAGCCGCTGGCCATGGTAATGGATGCCATCGAGTGCAAACCAGTCCCAAGTGCCCTCCGGCAACAAGGGATCGACCTCGATCACATCGTCCGCGCGCGGGCGCAATCCGATCACGCCCGAGATCAAGAGGTCGGCGAATGTCGAATGGTTGTAATGGCGGCTGCGCTCGTTGCGGCCTTTCAGCCACCGCCCCGTGGTCTCATCCAGGTATTCGCCGATATACGGCTGACCGTCATAGCGGTGGCACTGGACGTAGGTCAGGAAGGCATCGAAAAAATCCCGTGCGGTCACCCCGGCGGTCGGGTAATCCCGCAGCACATTGGCGAGAGCAGTCAGCGTCTGGGAGGTCGCAAATGGCCAGACCGCGCCGTCCCACTCGCATTGGCAGCAACCATGCGATCGAAACGCCGGATGCCGCCGCTCGGCGGTGGTCACCCCGTAGGGCGCCTTGAACCCGAGCGGATCGTTGAGCTGCGACCACGCCGATTCATACCCAGCCTCGGGAAGCCCAAAACACCATGGAACAAACCCGATCGCCTCGCGGACATCCGCGAACGTGTCCTGCGCAGTGCGGACTTTGAAGAATCCCGCCTCGGGATCCCACAATCGGTCTTCCACGAGGTCTCGGAGCCGGGCGGCTTTCCGCTCGAATTCGACCGCCACGGCGCTCTCGCCGACGAGCCTGCCCATCCGGGCAATCGCCCGCGCGTTGGCGAACATATAGCTGTTGATCGTCGGCCGCGCGCAGCGCTCCCGGCGCGAGCCGCTGATCGATTCCTCCATCCCGTCCGCGACGTCATATTGCCAAAACAGGCCATTCGGGAGCAGGCGCTCCCGCTCCCAGACGCGGTAATCGCGGGCCATGTCCTCGAGCAACTGCCCGATCAAGCCGGGATTTGGATGGACGAGGTGCCGGTCGTAAACAGCCGCCGGGAGCCACTGGCTGTACCGGTGCAAATGCCGGGCCGGCTGGCCGGACTCGCTCCGGTACCAGAACCGGATGTAATCGTCCAGAAACCGCGGATCGCTCAGCCATCGCCCTTCCGCCAAATGATGGCCGGCGGCGCAACTGATCGTGTTGTGCGGCCCCGCATGGCTCACCGGAGCGAGGAACTCGGTGACCACAAATCCCTGGGGCGTTTCCCGGATGTGCTTTCGAAACGTCCACCACCGGAAATAGTAGATCTCTTCCACCTCGGGATCGGGGCACTCGAACAGGGGGATCTGTTCCCGAAGCCAGCTCCAGGACTGTGCGTTCGAGACGAACTGGATCGCGGTTTCCCGATCCTCGGCGTTGAACCGCTCGATGTGCCGGGCAAACGGCTCCGGCTGCAGCACATCGTGGCCGGCCTCGTCCATTGCGCCGGCTAAGCCATCCGCCCGGCCAATGACGCAGCACGCAATGGCCAGGAATCCGTGGATCGGCGAAGATCCGCGGGATGTCTGCCGGGAAGCGGATGAGAACAATCGAGTCATCGCGGGAGGTTCGAATCCGCGTTCGAGGCACTGGGCGGGGCCGGGCTGTCGGGATCGGCGAACTCGCCCGCGAGCCAGCCCAGGTATTCCTCGAGGTTCGTGTAGCCGTCGCGGTCGCGATCGAGCGCGCCGTCCTCGGCATGGGCGGGATCGAGGCCTGCGCGTTTCTCCCAGGCATCGGCCATGCCGTCATGGTCCGCATCCCAGCCCGGCTCGCGCGGGATCTCGGGGTAATCCTCCCATCCGCCCACATCGTTCTGTGAATCGGGCAGGCCGGGCAGGCCCGTCCGGCTGCCACTGAATCGGAACGCGCCATCCCGCGTCTCCTGGATCACCCGCCGGTCGTGGTCATCGAGTGCCGGGCGGTTGCAGCCGACGTTCGCCAGGACATCCTCGTAAGCTTCTCTGGCGGTCTGCGGGCGCACGTGCGGCTCAAAGAACGGCTCGGGCACGATGAACTGTTCATACGGCTCGGGCCGCGTGACTCCTTCGAGCGGATTCTCGGGGCCATACCGCCCCTCCATCACGTTCCCTTCGACGAAATACATCTGCGGCCCGAACCCCTGGATGTTGTTCCGCTCGGGATTCAAGACATAGAAGTATTTCGATGCGGGGCCGGGCTTGTAGTAATTGTTCACGAACTGGACCTGAGCGGCCCCGCCATCGGTGGTCCGGTGTCTCCAGTTGTAGACGACATTGTTGCGGATATCGAGCCAGCCGGTGTGGCGTCCGCCCTGGTTGAGCCCCCCCGCCAGGCTCCAATTGCGCCCCGCGCAGTGCGCCAGCAGGTTGTGATTAAAGCTGCCGATCATCCCGCTGATGCTCGCGGCGTAGCCGTGTTGAGTGCCCGCCGGATAATTCTTGTGGCCCGCGGCGTTGAGCGCCTCCGACAGCAGGGAGCGCTGGAGCGTGATGTTCTTGGCGCCGCGCGAGCTGAAGACTTCGTCCTGCGACCAGCTGATCGAGCAGTGGTCGATGATGCAATGATCGCATCCGGCCATGCCCATCCCGTCGAGCGTGACGCCCGCAGCGTCCCCAGGCCGGACTCGCAGATACCGAATGATCACGTCATGAGCGCCGAGCATGCCCAGGTTGTAGTTTCGGATGCAGATGCCTTTGCCCGGCGCCGTCTGGCCCGCGATGGTCAGATACGGATTTCGAATGATCAGGCGCGATTCGAGCGTGATGAGCCCCGACACGCTGAAAACGGCCGTGCGCGGTCCCTCGGCCTCGACGGCGGCGCGCAAGCTGCCCGGGCCGCTGTCATTCAGGTTCGTCACCTCGATCACCCTCCCCCCCCGGCCTCCGATCGCGAACCGGCCGTACCCCTCCGCCGACGGGAATGCCAGATGGCGAATCCGGAACCGCCACGCCTCGCCGCGGACGAACTTTCCCGAGGCATGCGATTCGTCCACGCGCCAGTAGTAGGTCGATAGGTGATCCAGCCGATCCACCGTGTGCGCCGGGATTTGGAGAATCCCCTGGTATAAGGGCGAGCGGGGGAATGCGGCGGCGGCTTGAGCTGCCGCGGAGCTGTTCGTGCCAAAATAGCGATCGAATATCTGCTTCGACGGCACCTTGGTGTACACTGTCGCCACCTCCGATGCGTTCGTCCCGAAGTAGAGCTCGTGTGCCACAACGCCCTTGGGGCTCGACCACCGCAGCGTCACCGCGCCTTGCTCGGCGGCGACATGCTCATCGCCATCGGCGGGCACCGGACGCGATGCGCGCGCGGCCGGATCGCTGGCGTTCAGCTCGAACCCGTTGAGGATGACGCCCTCGCCCTCCGAACCGGCCGCCGGCTGGAACCGAATGACGATTTCCCGGCCGGCCGCCGCCGCGAATCGGATGTACGCGGAAGCCATGTCGGCATCGTTGGTCACCCGGCAGGTGGGCCGCACACCATCCAAAACGCGCTTGCCGTTCAGGTAGACCTCGAGGGGCGGCAGCGGTTGGGGCGGCGGCTCGATCCAGTTGTGGAATGTCGCCAGTGTGTGGACGCCGGGAGGCAGATTGGACAGGACCAGTTCCAAGCCGCCCCGGCTAGCCCGCACGCCATCGGATGCCACTCGAGCATCGCCATCGAGGCCGGCTTTCCACAACACGCCGTTTAAAGCGCCTACGGCCGAAGTGGGCCGCAAAGCGACATGGATCTCTCCGAAGCTGGCATGGGGCGCGGCGGCGTCGAATCGCCACTCGACGAAGTGACGAGCCCCGGTGTCCGGCCGGCCGGCAATGCCCAGATCGACCTTCAGCGGAACGGCTTGGGCGGCCAGGGTCAGGAGAACCAGACCGGCGGCCACCCGCGTGCAAGCCGGGCGCGTCCACGATCCTTCACGAATTCCAGTCGATAGCATCCAGGCGAGGGATAGAGCGCACTAGGGATAGACCAGGCGGAAGAAGCCCGCGTTGCCGTTGGTGCTGATTGCGTTGGTGATCGTCACCGTGTTGGTCCAGACGGATTCAAAAACCGTGGCCCAGTTGGTGCTCAGCCCGATGTTCAGCGGGTTCTGCTGCTGCTCGAGCCGCCAGCCCGTGTATTCATCCGGCCAGGAAATCCGGGTCAGCGTGAAATAGTTGGTGACGGGCGGCACATTCGTGCTGATTGTGGTCAGGAAAGAGACCGAGCAGCCAAGATCGGTCCCTGTCGAGGGCACCGAGATGATGCCCACGATGCCCTGAGGCCGCAGCTGGCGGAGGTCCCACGCCAGGCCTGGGCCCGGCGCCGCCGGTTCCATCACCGGATACGAATTGGTGGCTGCGCCGGTGGGGAACAGGTCGCCGTCGTTCAGATCGTTGCCGAACATCTTGAACGATTGCCCGGCGCTGAAGGGGGCCGCGCCAACATTCAGGATGTGCAGCGTGCCGCCGCTGAACGACGGCATGCTTTGGCTGGGCCCAAAATCCTGGTAGCCCGACCGCAGGAATGTGTGGGCGGGAGTCGCCGCCAGGTCCACCCGGAAGACATTGGTCGATCCAGGGGCGAACACCAGCCGGCCCGGGAAACAGCTCGATCCGCTGCAACTGCCATCCGAGGTGACCGTGGTGGTGCCGATGGCGTCTCCGCCGGGAATGAACGTTCCGCCGCTGCCGATCGTCAGGGTTCCCAATGCGGCGGCGTGCAGCACGATGCTGCCTATTCCCATATCCTTCAACGTCCCCATGACGGTCAACCGGTCGGCGCTGAGCGTGCCGGCATTGACCAGAGTCGCGCTCGTGCCGACCAATCCGGAGCCGAGGATGTCGAAGGAGCCGGCATTGTAGAGCAGCGTGCCCTCCTCGAACGTGAGGCTGGCGGAGCAAGTGCCCAGGTTGGTCAGCGTCCCCGATGGAGACTCGAGGACGACGGTGCCGCCGATCGTGCCGGAGCAGGCGGCGATGCCGCCCACCGTCATCCCGCTGGCGATATTGCCCGCGAAGTTCATCGTGGCGCCCTCCGCAACCGCCGCCGAACCCATCGCGCCGGCAGCGCTGCCGATCAGCGAGCCTTCGTTGACCTGGATCGAAAGCGTGGTGACGGTCTCGATGGCGAGGGTGTTCGCGCCCCACTTGGCGAACGTGGCGCTGCCCTGGAGCGTGCCGGCCCCGCCGATGGTGTAGGCGAACGCCGTGTTGGTCATGGTGACTTTGCCGGGGATCAGCGTTGCGGCCGGCGACAGATGGATGGTGGTCGGCACTCCGGCCGTGTCATCCAGGATCACGTGATCGCCCGTGCTGAAGGTGGCGGGCAGCATCGTGTCCAGATCCAGCCAGTTGGCAGTCGCGAGATCCCAATCGCCGTTGACATAGCCGCGCCAGGCCAGGTGCTTGGGCGCATTGGTGTTGATGGACAGGTAGATGACATTGTTGCTGGTCAGCAGCGCGCCGTTGAGGCCGGCCGGCATGGCCGGCGGGCCGAAGATCGGGCTGCCCGTGTCAAACACGATCAAAGGCACATCGACGGAGGACAGATTCGCGATCGAGGCGATCCGCAATGTGTTCAGCGCGCCGCCCGTCACCAGGTTGGTCGCATACACATACGGCTCGGTTCGCAGGCAATCGACGTGGAGCGCCAGCGTCGATCCCTGGTACATCGAAAGCGTCCGCAGCTTGGCGTCGGCGCCGGCCAGCGTGTTCGACAGGACGAGGGTCGAGCCGTTGGTGATGGTGATCGTGTTGTCGCTGGAGGCCTTCGTGACGCCGCCCACGCGGATCGTGTTGGCCAGGACCGTTCCGCCGTCCGCGACCCGGAGCGTGCCCCGATTATTCTGAGGCTGGGCGACCGTGTTGGCCGGATCTTCGGTGGTGTAGCCCAGCTCGATCGAGTCGTTGACCCGGAAGATGGCGGCATTGCTGACCACGATCAACCCTCGCGTGTAGGCGCGGTTGGTCTGGCCGGGATTCTCCTGAAAACCGACAATGGCCGTGTTGACATCGAACACGCCTTTCCCAATGACCAGGGTGCAATCGGTGTTGTAATCCGTTCCGAGGGCGCGGTCGCGCGAGATGTAGAGCCGATCGACCTGGGCGTCGATCTCGCCGTTGTTACCGCCGAAATCGGCCGTCATCTTCGTGTTGCTCCCCGCATACCCCGGCCCGCCCGCGTCGCCGATGCAGAACATCGACATCCGGCCGCCGCCAGCGCCGCGGAAATACGCGATCGGATTGGTCGCCGCGAAGGCGGGATTGAAGCCAACCCTTCCCTGCGAGCCGAAGTGGGCGAAACAGATGCTATCGAGATAGAACTCGTTGCGGATGCCGAGCTCGAGCGTGCAGGCCTGGCTGGTGCCGGCAACCTCGTTGTTGCCCATCTCGAGGCCGTACCGGCGAGCCGCGTTGTCGGCAAAGTCCGAGGGATCGACATACGCCGCATGGATCACGTTGGTGCGGGCCAGACGCACCGTGGGCGTGAATCGCCGCGGGCGCCGGAACGGCATGTCGCCGCCAAATCCGTTGGCGACCAGGTTCGAGTATTGCGGAAAGAGCGTGTAATCGCCCAGCCCGATCCGCTGGACGTCCGCCTCGAATGTGCCCAGGCCGGACAAGTCGAACCGGTGGCGCTGCTGGTTGTCGATCGCCAGCGCAATATTGGCCTCGGCGTTGCTGACGACCAGGCTTCCCTGCTCGCCCCGGAAGTAGACGTCGAGCTCGGCCCCGACTCCCGTCTCGTCGCGCAGCAGGGCCAGCCCTCGGCTGCCAGTGATCGAGAGGGTCCGGCCCGGGCCGATCGCCAGCGTGTGATACCGGGCGGTGTTGTTGCTTTGCGAGAACCGGAGGGAGGCGATCTCGATATCCGCATCGACAATGCTATTCGTGAAACCATCGGCATTGTTCGTCTGCGCTCCCAGGTGCGTGAAGAGCACGTCATCCGATGGGCCCGGCGCCTGGCCGCCCACCCAGCTCGCGGGCGCCGACCATTGGCCCGCGATGTTCGTGCCGCCCGTCCACATGCGGCCCGACTGCAAGGTGAGGAGAAAGACGTTGCTTGCGCCGCCCGTGGCATTTAGTTCCACGACGTGTTCGCCTTGGGCGATGTTCGTGGTGGCCAGGGTGAAATTGGCGCCGCCATCGTCGGTGAATGTGGTCATATCCAGCGACCCGCCCGCCCCGGCCGGGAGGCCGGAGAAGCTCAAGAACACGGGATTGGCATAGTTCCCGATGTCGACATAGTTGGTGATCGTGTGCGAATTGGTGGAAACATCCGCCACGGTGACTCGCACGGGCTGGGCGCGGACCGCGACGGTTTGCTGCGCCTGGACCAGGGGCCCGGCCACCAGCAGCGCTCCCACCACGCCGCCTGCCCATGCTCTCACGACCGTCTCCACCATGCCGCTCACCATCGAGTTCGGTTTCATCGTAGTCTCCAATAATGGGGTCCAGTGTATGTCAGTCGCGTTTCCCTAGCGAGGCGCGCCTCAGACCACTCACATTTTTTGATTCATGACTTTTCTTGCATCATCGAATCTTTGGTGACCGCGCCCCGCTCAAAGAATCCTTGAAAAGCCTGAAAAGAGGAGAATAAACTATTGATGGAATTTGATCCGATCACAACGAATTTGGCGTTTCAAGGATTCTAGTCGTAGGGCATCCGATCGCAGAGCCATTCGTAGTCGGCGCTGAGGCGAACTCGAGTGTCGGTCCAGTCCGTGTATCGGACGGGGGCGACCGTGCTGGGCGTCAGCCATTTTTTGATTTCGGAATGGCCATCGGCGTACGAAAGGCCGCCGGCCCCGTTGTGGTGGCTGGCGGGAAGGTCCCGCCATTCGTGGTTGCCGGGGGCGAATCCCGGCCGGTGGAGAAAGATGCTGTCGTTGATGCTGTCCGGGTGCTCGTCGATCATCGCGAACGTCAAGGCCGGGGGCGGAGTGGTCAGCTGGGACATCTTTTTCACGGAAACATACTTGCGGCTGGTCTCGCTCCGGGCATCGATGCTGCCGCCGAGCGCGCCGTTGAGGGTGATGCTGCGAACGCGCGGGCCGGGATTGGCGGGCGACATGAACTTGTCGCCGGGGCACTTGTAAACCTTGACGTTCTTGACATAATTGGCGAGAGCGGACTGGGTGGGATCCATCATTTTAGCGGTGTTGGTATTATCGGGCGAAGCGAGCCAGTCCATGTTGCCCGCCACCCACCGCAAGCTGCCTGGATTGCCCACCATGACATCCCCGTTGTCCGTGGCGTACATGTACCAGGAGAGAGTCAGTTGCCGGGTGTTGTTCAGGCAGCCGATGCCCTGGGCCTTGAGCTTTGCCTTCGACAAGGCCGGCAGGAGCATCCCCGCAAGAATGGCGATGATCGCGATCACCACCAGCAACTCGATCAGCGTGAATCCGCTGCTGGTGATCCGTGCCCGGCCGCGCGGCGGGCATCCTATCGGGTGCGCCCGGGGGGCGGAACGAGCAGGCGCACTGCACGAATAAAGAACGCGAGTGTTCATTCGGAAAGAATCGCACGACCTGTCATATGAATCCGGATCGGCCGCGTCATCGTTGACGCCTTGAAGGTCATTTCTTCGCTAAATCCATGGAAAGATAACCCCTCCTCTCCTGTCTCTGCAATCCGGGAATTCCTGGCTCGCTGGGCGCAATCCAACCGATCGGTCGATCCGCCACCACGCCGCTTTACATCCTGTCCGCCGACACCATTTCCCTCGCCCCGCGCAAGGCGGGGAGGGCATGGGGAGGGGTTCCAAAAAGAGCTCGTCCTCCTCTCCCCATCCCTCTCCTCCATTGCCATGGAGGCGAGGGAGAAGACAATCGGCGACCGGGTGAACGAGTTCGCCAACACACCACCTTTCCCCTTGCAAGCCGGCTTCGATTTCCCTCCCCCCACGAGGCACGAGCGGGTGGAGAAGGGAGGATGCCAGCACGGCCGTCGCGCCCGAGTCTCACCCTTTCCGAATTCTCGGCGCCAAGGCCAGGAGGCCGAATCCGAACAACCAGAGCACCGACGGCTCCGGCACCACCGAGACGTCGGCGAAGGTGTAGCCCAGCCTGATCTCATCGGCTTCGAACACCGCGTTGGTCCCGCTGGAGTTGAGGTTGCCTGCCTGGAGCCGCAGGGCGTTAACAGCCGACAGATCGGCGCTGGCGAACGAGATCGCGGTGCCGACCATCGGCTCGCTCGCGAGGCTCGGGTTGAACCACGCATACGCGGTGTCCGTCGCGGTCGTATTATCGACATCGAGACGGACCACCACGAACACCGTGTTGTCCGGATCGGCCCCGCGCGGCGTCGCCAGGCTCGAAGCCACATAGGCGCCCCCTCCATACAGCGACAAGGCGTCGCTGGCTCCGGCGGCATACGTGTTCGGCGTCCCGATGTTCATTTTCTCGGATCCATTCACATTGGCGTTCCCGGATGCATTGGTGGTGGCCCCGGAGAAGAGCGACAGCTTGGCCTCGCGGAATCCCGGCAGCCCGCCTGTTTCCGTGCGCCAGTTCTGCGACAGGAAACTCAGCCACAGCGTCCCGGCATCCGCCGCTGCCAGGTTGCCCATCGTGTCCGGAAGGAGCCGTTGCGAGGACGCCGTGGTTGTCGTCGATTCCGACGGGTTGCCCATCACCACTCCGCCTCCTGTCGTGGCCAGCGCGCCATACGACAGGCCGACGCTCACGTTCGTGGCCAGAGCGGCCGCCGTGGCCGACCACGGCGTCGCCCACCCCGCCCCCCCATTCAGACCGAAAAGCTGCGAACCCGCGTCATAGTCGAACCCCTCATAAACGATCAGGGCTGAGAATGCGGATGGCGTGGCCGCCAGCCCGAACGCCAACCCCAGAGCCGGGATAAGGGAGCCGAAGGAAAAAGAACGAACGCGCCTGGGAAAATTCCGGGTAGTCATGGTGACACTATTTTCCCCCCATCTCGATCCCGACGGCCATACCGAATTGCCCAAAAAACTTGCACAAAAAAGGATATCATCCCCGGGCCGTCGCCCGGATCAGATCCCGGTATCGCCGGGGGCTCATCCCGGTCTTCTTTCGGATGAACCGGCTGAAGTAAAACTCGCTCGAGAAATTGAGCCGGGCCGAGACCTCCTTGATGGCCAGGCGTTCGTCGCAGAGCAGTTGGCGCGCTTGATCGAGCCGGGCGCATTGGAGGAACTCGCGGACGCTCTCGTGCTGGGATCGTTTGAACATGAGTTGCAGGCTGGACCGGCTGGCCCCTGCCGCCGCCGCCAGCTCCGAAACACGCCACTGCCGGCATGGATCCGCCGCCACCAGGCCAATCGCCCGCGACACCGGCGGCGGAATCTCGAGCCCCGGCGAGCGGAACACGCGCCGCGCATGCAGCAGCCTTCCCAGCACCTGGGTGATCCCGACATGAACGTCCCATTCGTAGCCGGCCGGGCGATGTCTCGCCAGCCGAAGCAGCGCGCTTGCGGTTTGCCGCGCGAGCGCGAAATCATCCGGTTCGAGCTCGAACTCGATGTCGTCGCCCAGCTCTTCCATCCAAGCCTCGAGCTCCGGCCCGCCGAACCGGAACCCGGAACAGACCACCGGTTGGCCGGCTCGGAGGCTGTCGATCCGCGGGCTGCTCCTGCCGACCAGCCAGCAGCGGGGGCCGGGCGCCAGCGCGCAGGATCGGCCGTCGACCTCGATCCTGCCCCGGCCCGATCGCACAAAGAACCATAGCGCGCCCCGTGGGGGCATCCCATCGCGCCCGCTGGATTTCTCGAAGGTCGCGGCGCCAATCGACAGCAAATGCCAAAGCAGCCGCCGCGCCCGGGGCGAAGGATCCAGCGTCAGCACGTTCTCGGAGGAGCGCGGCATCGTTGGCAACGGCAGATTCAGGATGACCTGGAGGCCCGCGGATCCACGCTGTTGGCCGGATTGCTCCAATCCACCTTCGGGCCGCGGGGATCGAGGCCGTTGATGAAATCCTCGATGTGGGTGTAGCCGTCGCCGTTGGTGTCGCCAGCCGCATCGGCGGGATCGCGGGGATCGAGGCCGTGCTGGGCCTCCCAGGCATCCGGCATCCCATCCCGATCGGCATCCGCGTAAGGCTGGCCGGAATAGGCCGGATAGCCGCCCACCTGCCGGATGTCCGTGATGATCCCTTGGCCCTCGGCGTAGGTCACTTCCCCGGTCCGCACCATCCGGATCACGCGTTCGTCGATGGCGTCCCGCCGGGGCAGCGTGGCGCCGGCGTCCTCGAGCACCCGCTCGAACGCCGCCGCGGCAGGCTCGATGTCCAAGTGCGCATGCGGAAACGGCTGGTCGGTCCGGATCCGTTGGAGCACCTGGACAGGATCGCCGATGGGCTCGACCTGGACGCCGCCCGCCCAGTTGTCTGCGGTCACGCCCGCGTTTCCCTCGACGATATTGCCCTTCACACAGGCCTTGCCGTATTCATCGACGGGCGGCCGGGC
Organism: Verrucomicrobiota bacterium; assembly: GCA_022711435.1. Lineage (GTDB taxonomy): Bacteria > Verrucomicrobiota > Verrucomicrobiia > Limisphaerales > UBA1319 > JAGMXM01. The sequence goes on along the minus strand of JAKLFB010000019.1, from coordinate 6,496 downwards.
GCGTCGCGCCTCGGGCTTGAGGATCCGGTGGCGGATCGGCTGGTCGCGGGGCGTTGCCGGGCCGGGTTTGAGGTAGTTGTTCAGGATTGTGTAATAGCTCTGGTCATCGCCGCCATCGACCGTTCGGTGGCGCCAGTTGAACAGCACGTTGTTGACAAAGGTGAAATCGCCATACATCCCGACGCTGGGGTTGCGTCCGGCGTTGCAGGCGAACAGGTTGTGATGGAACGTGCTGTTCAGGCCCCCGATCGTGCTTCCGAAAGCGTGGTTGTAGGTGTCGAGCGCCTCGCTGACGATCGAGTTCTGGATCGTGATGTTCACCGTCGGCAGCTTGCGCTCCTTGCTCCCGTCGGGCGGCCGATACATGTGCCGGTACATCGACATGTTCTCGTCCAGCCCCCAGCTCGCCGACACATGGTCGATCATCACGTTCCCGATCGGGTTGCCGCCGATCGAGTCGTTCCGGTCCCCCACCCAGGTCGCTCCCCGCCGAAATCGCATGTGCCGGATCACGATGTCGTGCGTCTCGAGCTCGACCGTGTCGCCCGCGATGCACACCCCATCGCCTGGCGCGGTGTTGCCCGCAAGGGTGATGTAAGGCGCGCGGACTCGGATGCGCTCCCGCAGTTGAATGACGCCCGCCACGTTGAAAACCACGATGCGCGGTCCGCCTGTCTCGAGCGCCTCTCGAAAACTTCCTGGCCCGCGGTCGTTCAGGTTGGCCACTACGAGCACTTGGCCGCCGCGCCCGCCCAAGCTGTACATCCCGCCGCCCTGGGCGCCGGGGAAGGCCGGAATGGGGGCCTGCGGCAAGTCACTTGGCTTTGCCGCCCAGGGGATGTAGGGCTTGCCCTTGGCCTCCATCTCCCGGATCAGGGGCAGCGCCCGCGCCCAGGCTTCGTCCGACCGCCGGTCCGCCGCCGCCATTTTCGCCTGAGCCTCTGCCGCCACCGAGGACGGAACCGACGGATACTGCGCCCGGGAGGAGCCTGATCCCCCCCAACCAACCGCCCACGCCAAGGCCAGCACACACCGCCCGAACGGGAGAGAGGGGAGATCCATACGGAACCGGATCCAACGGGTCTTGCGAGCCATAGGAACAGCTTCAGGGGTTCGAGAGGGGCGGCAGCGATCGCGTCGCTCGCGGGGACCATGGCGCCGCCTGTGGTGAGGGTTCATCCGCTGGCATACTGAGCCGATTGGCCTGCCAAGTCAAAGAGATCGAGAGGGCCGGGCCGGGAGACGCGATAAAAGCCTTGCTTGAACGGCCCAGTTTTTTAAGCTGATAGCTTCCGAGTGTGCCGCCGAGTCCGTGGAAGGCTGGAGGCGGAATCGAGAACAGAGCAAGACCAGAAAGGATGATGAGCTATGTCGAAGCGACCATTGAATGTGGGGTTGGTGGGCGGGGGGCGGGGGGCGTTTATCGTGCACCCGCATCAGCGGGCCATTCATTTTGACGGGACGCGCCGGGTGGTGGCGGGGGCGCTGTTTCCGGATCCCAAGATTGCGCTCGAGGAAGCGGCCCAGTGGCCGTATCCGATCAAGGGGTATGGGTCCTACGATGAGATGATCGGGGCGCAGGCTCAACTGCCTGCCGAGCAGCGGCTGGATTACATCCTGATCGTGACGCCGAATTTCGTCCATTTCGATCCGGCGATGAAGGCCTTGAACGCGGGGATCCCGGTCTTCTGCGAGAAGCCGCTGACGGTCAGCCTCGCCGAGGCCAACACGCTGGTGAAGACGGTTCGGGAGAAGAAGATCCCCTTTGGGTTGGCGCACACCTACCTGGGGCATTGGACGACCCGGTTTTCGCGGTATCTGGTCCGGAGCGGGCTGCTGGGCGAGGTGCGATGGGTGGATGCGTATTATCTGCAGGGCTGGCTGGCGACGAAGACGGAGGACACGGGCAACCAGCAGGCGGTGTGGCGGGTGGACCCGAAGAAGGCGGGCGGCTCGGGCTGCGGGGGCGACATTGGCACGCACGCGCTGATGCAGCTTCGATATGTGACCGGGCTTGAAGTGACCGAGGTGTCGGCGAACCTCGAGATCTATGTGAAAGGCCGTCCGATTGACGATCATTTCACCGCCTACTGCCACCTGAGCAACGGCGGGCGGGCGCTGGTGCGGGCATCGCAGGTATCGATCGGCCACCTGAACGACCTTGGCCTCGAGGTGTGCGGCACCAAGGGGACCCTGCGGTGGCGCCAGGAGGATCCCGAGGTGGTCACCATCTCCCTGCTGGGCCAGCCGGACCGGGTCTATTACCGGGGCGCGGTCACCCCAGGGGACGGCTTCCTGCCCAAGGACATCCCTGCGGCGCTGATGGCCGAGCCGACGATTCCGTCCGGCCATGGGGAGGCGTTTCACGACGCGTTCGCCCGGCTGCATCGTTGTTTCGAGGATGACGTTCGGAAGTATCAGGCGGGCCAGCCGTTCGAGTGCGATGGCAGCCGGTACGCCACGGTGGTGGACGGGCAGGTGGGCATGGCCTTTCTGGACACGTGCATCCAGAGCAGCAAGGATAAGGGGGCGTGGAAGGCCATGCCCTCGCTGCCGTGAGGCTGTCGCGGCGAGAACGGGCCTGCGCGGGCGAAGCGCAGGCCGGCCGAGCGGCGCGCGGGAGATGGAAGCGGCCGCGGCTCGCCCCGCGCGGGCGGGCCGCGGCTCCGGAGCTTGCAGCCGAGACATTATGCGGATCAGCCTGTTGAAGTCGAAGATACACCGGGCCCAGGTGACGGGATCGAGCCTCCATTACGAGGGGAGCCTGACGATCGCGATCGACCTGATGGAGAAAGTGGGATTGCGGCGCTACGAGCGCGTCCTCTGCAGCAATCTGGCCAACGGCGAGCGGTTTGAGACCTATGCCATCGCGGGGCCGGCCGGCAGCGGCGCCATTGTCCTGAACGGCGCCACGGCGCACCTGGGCAAAGAGGGGGATCGTCTGACCATCATGAGCTACGCGTGGGTGGACGTTGCCGAGGCGGACGATTGGCGGCCCCGGGTGGTGGTTCTGGGCGAGAACAACCGGGTGATCGCCGTTCGAAACGGCGTGGCGGAGGAAGAGTGAGGCCGAGGCGGCCGCAAGCGGCGGCTGCGCCGGCTCGCGCTCGAAGTGCGGGTGCAATCGAACCAGCCTATGACATGGACAGCCCAGGAGATCGCCGCGAAGTTGGGCGGCGCGGTGGACGGCGATGGCTCCGTGATCATCACCGGCATAGCGCCTGCCCATGTGGCGCGCGAGGGGGAGCTGACCTTTGCCGAAAACGAAGCCTACTTCAGCCGGGCGGAGCAGAGCGCGGCGGCGGCGATTCTGGCCGACGGCCAGTGGATTTCGGGGCGCAAGCCGGTGATCCGGGTGGCGAACGCCCGTTTGGCCTTTGCCCAGGTGCTCGGGCTGTTCCATCCCGAGCCGCCCACGGCGCCGGGGCGTCATCCGACGGCCTGGGTGGATGAATCGGCACGGATCGATCCAACGGCGTGGATCGGGCCGTATTGCGTGGTGGGGGGCGAGGTCGCGATCGGGCCTCGATCCGTCCTGCACGGCGCCAACCACGTGGCCGATGGATGCCAGATCGGGGCGGATGTCCATCTCTATCCTCACGTCGTGTTGTATGGCCGGACGCAGATTGGCCATCGGGTTCGAGTGCATGGCGGCACGGTGATTGGCGCCGATGGATTCGGGTATGTGACCGATCAGGGAATCCACCGCAAGGTGCCCCAGGTGGGCACGGTCCTGATCCAGGACGACGTCGAGATTGGCGCCAATGTCACGATCGACCGGGGCACATTGGGACCCACGGTCATTGGGAAGGGGACCAAGATCGACAACCTGGTCCAGATCGGACATAACGTGGTCGTTGGCGAGCACTGCCTGGTGGTAGCCCAGGTTGGGATCGCGGGCAGCACGCGTTTGGGGAACTCCGTCACCCTGGCTGGCCAGGTCGGTGTTGCCGGCCATCTCAGGATCGGGGACCGCGTGGTGGTGGCGGCCCAGTCGGGTGTGATGCACCACATCCCGGACGGCGAGAAATGGCTGGGCGCGCCGGCTTGTCCCGATCGCCAGATGAAGCGCCAGTTCATCGCCATCCAGCAGCTGCCGGATTTGCTGCGCCGGTTTCGCGAGCTGGAGCGCCGGATCGAGTCCATCGAGCCGCAGCGGCGTCCGAGTCAAAATGATGGTTGACTTGAAACTCGGGTTTGGTAACTTTCCCGGTCTTTGGTTTTGTCTGGATGAAAACACACATTCCGAAAGTGGATTTGGAAAAGCGTCCCTGGCACGTGATTGACGCGAACGGGGCGGTCCTGGGGCGATTGGCGGTGCAGATTGCCAACGTGCTGCGAGGCCGGAATCGGCCGGTCTACACCCCCCATCTTGACGCGGGCGATTTCGTCGTGGTGGTCAACGCGGAGAAGGTTCGTCTGACGGGCAAGAAAGAGGAGCAGAAGACCTACATGAGCTACTCCGGATGGAGAGGCGGAGAGCGGCGCGCCACGGTCGCCCAGTGGCGCAAGAGCCACCCGGAGCGGCTGATCATGCACGCCGTGGCAGGGATGATTCCCAAGAACCGGCTGGGGCGGCAGATGCTCACGAAGCTGAAGGTGTACCGGGGCGCCGAACATCCCCATGCGGCGCAGAAGCCCGCCGTTCTGGCCCCCGCGCAGTGAAAGGCCCGATTCTCGCAGAACTGGATTGACCTATGGCAGAAACCACTTCAACGGAAGTCGTCGGCACCGGCCGGCGCAAGACCGCCGTGGCCCGCGTTCGCCTGCTGGCCGGGACCGGGAAGATCGTCATCAACGGGCGGTCGCTCGAGAGCTACTTCCCCATCGAAGGGCTGCGAGGGATCGTGATGCAGCCGCTGGTCCGAACCGAATCGGCATCCCGATTCGACGTCCGCGTGAGCGTGAGCGGCGGGGGGCCTGCCGGCCAGGCGGGCGCAGTGCGGCATGGGATCGCGCGAGCATTGCAGACGGCCGAACCCGCTCTGCGGCCGGCCCTCAAGTCCGAGGGGTTCCTCACCCGCGATTCCCGGATGAAGGAGCGGAAGAAGTACGGGCAGCCGGGCGCCCGCAAGCGCTATCAGTTCAGCAAGCGCTAGTCGCGGCGCGTTGCCAGTGGCGATCGGTGCGGCGGCGGCCGGCCGTCGAGGCCCGCTTTCCCGGACGGGCGCTCTGTTGCAGAATCCGGTTGGCTGCCCTGTCCAGGGGCGGTGATGGGGGGAAGCCAGCATCCAGGAAAGGCCCGTGATGCGCAGCGGCCGGGTTTTCAACATCCAGAAATACTCGATCCACGATGGGCCCGGGATCCGCACGACAGTTTTTCTCAAGGGCTGTCCGCTGTCCTGCGCCTGGTGCCACAATCCGGAGGGCATCGCACCAGAGCGGGAGATCATCGTGGCGGACCATCGCTGTGCCGGGTGTGGCGAGTGCAGAACGGCTTGTCCGCTGGGGGGATCGCAGGCAGGCGAAGGCCCTCTGCCTGTCCGCCGCGACGGATGCACTCTGTGCGGAGCCTGTGTGAATGCCTGCCCCAGTGGCGCCAGGCAGATGATCGGGCGGGTCATGACGGTTCCGGAGGTGATGGAGGAGATCCTCGAGGACCGGATCTTTTACGAAGAGTCCGGAGGCGGGGCGACGATATCCGGGGGGGAGCCGCTGATGCAGCCGGATTTTCTCGAGGCGCTGCTGGCGGCCTGCCGGGCAGAGGGAATTCACACGGCGATCGACACGGCCGGCTGCGGCAGTCCGGAACGGCTTCGGGCCGCCGCGGAGCTGGCGGATCTGGTGCTGTATGATCTGAAGGCTTTGGATGAAGAGCGGCACCGCCAGCTCACTGGCGCCTCGAATCGATCCATTCTGGAGAACCTGCAGATGCTGGATCGCGTCCATGGCAACATCTGGATTCGGGTGCCGGTGGTGCCTGGTTTCAACGCGGATCTGGATCTGTGGAGGGGGCTTGCCGCCTTCGCGGCGACTCTGCGGCACGTGACGCGGGTCGATCTGCTGCCTTTTCACCCTGCCGGCGCCCACAAGTATGCCCGGCTTGGGAGGGCGAACCTGGTCGGCGGGATCGAGCCGCCGACGGCGGAGACCATGGCGGCTGCGGTCCGGATTTTTGCAGAGAGGGGCCTGCCGGTGAAGACTTCCGGCAAAGCCCGCGAGCTCGTCGAGAGCCGCAAGCCAAGCGCCCAAGAAGGCGCGGGCTGCGGTTGTCCCGAAGATCGGTAGGGCGCGCACTTCGCTGCGCGCCGGGCCAATCGCTTGCAGCCAGCCAGCCGCCCCTCCGTCAAAACCCCGAGCGGAAAACGCCGACGAACCCCAAGAACTTGCTTGTGCGCGGAGCCGGCGGTTATAAAGTGAGATCCTAAATAGAGCCTGTCCCGAAGGCGGAAAGGCCCCAGATTGTTCAGTAAGACCCAAGATGTTGCGGCGCCAGAGCGAGCCATTTTGGGCGAATCGAGTCAAATCGTGCCCCTATGATGGTCTGGGCGATCTA
>JAKLFB010000018.1 GCA_022711435.1 Verrucomicrobiota bacterium | reverse complement strand
CGCCTGACCACCGCACGGTCCTATGATCGGTTAAACCGGCTGACGGGAATCAACTCGATCCCGGCTGGGGCGAACCAATTGCCGCTGTCGTTCCAGTATTCCTACAACGACGCCAATCAGCGGATCCATGTCGGGCTCCACGACGGATCGTATTGGCTCTATGAGTATGATGCCCTGGGCCAGGTGAAGTCGGGGAAACGGTATTGGCCGGATGGGACGCCGGTATCCGGCCAGCAGTTCGAGTATAGCCACGATGACATCGGGAACCGGACGCAGACCAAGGCAGGCGGGGACAGCACGGGCGGCAATCTTCGGACGGCGGAATACGGAGCCAACAGCCTCAACCAGTATACGAACCGAACAGTGCCGGGGTATGTGGATGTGTTGGGGATCGGCACGGCGGCGGCGGCGGTGACGGTGAACGGCACTGGGGCTTATCGGAGGGGGGAATACTTTCATGTGGCGCTTCCGGTGGACAACAGCAGCGGCCCGCAATACCCGTCGATCGTCATTCAGGCGGTGGCGGGGGCCAACAGCGCCTCGAGCACGGGAAGCGTGTTCCTGGCCAGGACGCCGGAGACGTTTGTTCACGACGCCGACGGCAACCTGATCCAGGACGGGCATTGGACGTATACGTGGGACGGGGAGAACCGACTGGTGACGATGCAAGCGCTGGACAGCCTTCCCAGCGCGGCGAAGCTGCGGGTGGAGTATGAGTATGACTGGCGGGGGCGGCGGATTGGGAAGACGGTGAAGGCGTGGAGCGCTAGCACCTACACCAACGCTTACGTCCTGAAATTCCTCTACGACGGCTGGAACCTGGTGGCCGAACTGGACGCGAACAACGTCCTGGTGCGGTCGTATCTTTGGGGCACGGACCTGTCGGGGAGCTTCCAGGGCGCGGGCGGGGTGGGTGGACTTCTGGCGATCAACGTGGCGACCAATGGGGTGCATTTCCCGGCTTATGACGGGAACGGGAACATCGCCGGCCTGATTTCGTCCGCCAGCGGCGCGATCACCGCCCGATACGAGTACGGCCCGTTTGCCGAACCGATCCGGGTGTCGGGGCAGGTAGCCAGGGCTATGCCGCTGCGGTTTTCGACCAAATACCTGGATGACGAGACGGGGCTGTATTATTACGGCTACCGTTACTACAACTCAAGCATGGGAAGGTGGCTAAGCCGCGATCCCATCGGGGAAAGAGGGGGGAAGAACTTGTATGGCTTCGGTCGCAACAGCCCGATTACAGGCGTCGATCCGCTAGGCAATGCTTGGTATAATCCTTTCTCTTGGTTCGAGCCAGAGGACGGGGGCATAGTGTTGCCTGATGGCACGGTGTACTATCCGCCGCTGCCGTTACCTCCGAGGAATCCTCCTGATTTTCAGGATGAGATTGATGCTCAGATCGACGCTCTTTCCGGCCGCAGTGAACAAGTGTTTCAGTTCTGTCACAACACGGCGAACATCGGCTACGAAGCGCTGGAAATGCTACCGCCGGCTCAAATCTACATGGCTGGTACGGGTAAAGGCCTAGATGATAGGAAGCTTGGCCTTCATGAACAAGGAATTGCCGTTGCGGGTATGTTGGCAGGCCCGGAGTGGAAGCCATTGTATCGTGTGGTGGGTGGGAAAATAGGCGGAGCATGCGGAAAGGCATGGAGATGCACGGTTGGCAAGCTTTTCGCCGCAAAGACGCCAGCGCCACGATTCCTTGTCACAGAGAGCGGGGTTGCCGTTCCAACAAGAGCCGCTGAACTGAAATCAAACCTTCAGCTTCTCCAGGAGACCAGCACCAGTCCCGCGACAAGTCGAAAGTTCGTCGGTGTGGACAGTCAAGGGCCGTTGCGTGTCCGAATCGAGCAAGCACATCCCTCGACTCCTGGCTATACCGGACCTATTGATCCACTGCACACGGTTGACCACTTGCATATTGACCGTCGCCTGAACGGAACAACAGGGCCGTGGCAATCAAGCGAGAAACTTCCCTATGACTGGCCATTCTAACAACGGCATTGAAGGCGAATCCATCCTCTGGCCTGACGCGAGTCTGGAAAAACTCGCGGCTGGATACGACGAGTTCACCGTGGAAATTCGAGAAGACGCGGGCGGCACGAAGTTGCTTCGGTGTGTTGGTTACGTCGGCTTTCAGATGATTGGATTTTGGGATGATGTCATCATCGAAGCGGCAACGATCCATTCCAACCATGCGTTCATCACCGACTGCGAACGCCGGTTGAAGCAGTTGCCAGAGAGCGGTTCGGAAGCAAGAACTGCAACGGGCAATCGCTTGCTTGAAATCGCCTTCATTGACGGATGCAAGCTCTGGGTGTGTGCGAACCAGTTCCGCTGCGAGCGAACTCCTTGAAGCAACCGCCGGAAAAAGACAAAGGGGTCGCATCGGAATAGTTGACATATGAGCGTGTATTGAGTAGCAGATCTTAAAAGCCAGCATGCCAGACGCTCGTTTTATTTTTTGTATTATGAGCAGTCTCTATGCCATCGCCATGATCGATGGACAGGCGCGTCCGTAGCCTACGGTTCCGCCCCGAAATCTCCTGAAAAGTGCGGGCGAATCGAATCTTGCGGATTGGCTGTCAATTGGGCAAAGTGCGTTCAAACAGCACGACGACGCGGATGACGAAAGCACGCTCATGTGATTGGTTGAAACGGCTGATGGGGATCAGCTCGATCCCAGCTGGGGCGAACCAATTGGCGCTGTCATTCCATTGGGACTGGACGTGGGAATTTCCAGGAACCATTGATGATCTCTCGACTCGGCCGATACATCCTCACGACGTAGTTCCAGCCCGGTGTGATTGGGAGATTGTTTATGGCATCCGGGCCGCCGCCGAAATTGACCGTGACGCTTCCATCCGGATTCTTCTTCGCAGTCACGTTGTTGTAAGAGTAAGCATTCTGGTCATTCTTCTCCATGAAGCCGTCCTTGTTGTAAACGGTGATAGACCAGAAACCGTCCACTGGCACGTCCTTCACCGTTACGCGGTACGGTGTTTTGCCGTCATTCTTCGTCGGCACGACATTGTCGTAAACAGCGGCTTCTTCGGGATTGCCTCCCCACCCGAACGCCGTGCCCAGCAGGTGACTGATGGGGTTGAGCTTCGCCTTGTCGCCGAACATGCCATTGGAGTTGGGGCGGGTGGCTGCGAGAACATTGATCGCGTCACGGACCTTCTTCAACGACGCCTCATCCCAGTCGGGAATCTCGAATGTTCCCGGATTCTTCTGCCGCACGGCGATTTTGTCCTGCTCGGCGTTGGCAGCCTTGATGTCTGACGGGTCATTAGCATCAACGAAGGTGCGGAAGAGGACGATCCCATAGCGCGTCCCTACTTTCTCTTTCGTTAACGCGAACTCACCAGCGCCATGCTCCACTGGCAGCATCGAGTGATCCTGGTTGATGACAAGCATGGACTGGAACCGACCGCCGCTAGCCGGTTTCACAACGGTGACTGGCTCCGTGAAATCGAAAATCCCAGCGGAGTAAAGCGTGTCACGGTTCATGCGAATAACACCTTGCTTGTCGATCGGCACGGGGGCGCGGGTGTGAAGGAACTTCCCGAAGGCTCCTTGCTTTACGTAACGGTCAAAGGTCATGTCGCTCTCTGCTCGAACAAAGTTGTCCACGGTCACCGTTTCGGATGCGAAGCTGGGCGAAGCTGCGAGCAGCATTAGACCAGTTGCAGCGAATACGTACGGCAGTGTTTTCATAATCCAAATTCGTCAGCTTTGCTCACCGACTGTTGAGATTAACGCGAGAGTGATCCTTCACTTCCGGTTCGTCAAGAAATGAAGACGATGGGGTCGCATCTAAATAGTTGACATATGGGCGTGTCCTATCGGCGGGCAGTGGTCGCGACCACCCCCCCAATTCCGCAAGTCCGCCCACCAGGCCAGTTTTGCCTGTTTCAGCGCGCACAACCGCCGTCCCATCCATTGACAAATGAACAGGTGTTTGTTGTAGATCTTGCGTTCGACACTTTCTTGGGCGTGGCGTCGTTGAGCGGTGGTACGAGCGGGACTACGCACAAGGATCTTGCGGATTGGTTGCTCATTATGCAGAATGCGGTCAGGCAAAACACAACGATCCGGATGACGGCGGCACGGTCATATGAAAAAGGGTCGGTCATGACTTTTGACACATACGGCCCTCTTCTGCTCTCTACATCGAGCTCGGGCCGAACGCGGTTACCCCGGCCGCTCCCGCGACAAAGGGCTCGCGGGACGGCGATCGAGGTGCGATGATCCCGCCATGATCCGCGCACTTCTTCGACCCGGCCTCGCGCTGGGCCTGCTCCTGACCCCATCGATGGCGCCCCTGTCGACGGCGGCGCCGGATCCGGACTTCGGTGCGATCGAGGTCGTCCGCGACACATGGGGCATCCCGCACGTGTTTTCCGATACAGACGAAGGCGCCCTCTACGGTCTCGGTTATGCGACGGCCGAGGATCGCGGATTCCAGATGACCTACAGCTTGCGGATCATCCAAGGCCGGCTGGCCGAGGTGATCGGCGAGCGCCCCCGCGGCCAGCGCCGCGAGACCTCGGTCGATCACGACCGCCAGATGCGGACGTTCGGCTGGGCGCGCGCCGCCGCTCGAACCGCCGCCCGCCTCGACCCGAGCACGCGCCGGCTTCTCGAGGCCTACTGCGCCGGCGTCAATGACAGCTTCGCCGCCCAGCGCAAGGCGGGCCGGCTCCACCCGCTGTTCGAGCGCTTTCAGCTCGAGCCCGAGCCGTGGACGAGCGCCGACTGCCTGCTGAGCTGGTGGCATCTGGCCCAGTTCTTCGCCGGCGACGGCACCCGCGACCTCATGGCGTGGCGGAACCGCGTCCAGCCCGATCCCGGGCAGCCCTCGGCGCCCCGAGCCAGCCCGATGTGGATCGACGATGGCGCCGCGGTGATCCAGCGATCGGATGTCACCGACGAGTGGGTTCGCAAGGTCGATGCGTTCCGGCAATCGCGCGGCCTGCCGGCTCCCGCCTCGAGCTCGGCCAGCGGGCCGAAGTTCAGCCATGCCTGGGTGGTCGGCGGCTCCAAGACAACCACCGGCTCCGCCGTCCTGGTCAGCGATCCCCAAACGCCCGTGCGCAATCCCTCTCTCTGGATCGAGTTCCACCTGGCGGGGGCGTCTTTCGACGCGCGCGGGATCGGCGTTCCCGGGTGCCCGGCGTTCCTGATCGGATTCAACCGCCACGTGGCCTGGGGGCTGACCGCCCTGGGCGCCGACCAGGCCGACCTCTTCCGGCTCGAGACCGGCCTCGAACACCCCGGCCAATACCGCTGGGACGGCCAGTGGCGGTCCATGGACGTCCGGTCCGAACGGATCGTTGTGCGCGGCGGCGCCAACGTGACGCTCGCCGTTCGCGAGACTCATCTCGGCCCCGTGATCACGCCCTTCTGCTTCCCGCGGCCCGAGGACCCTGAAGTCGCGCTGAAACGGATTCCGCTCTGCGACCCCGGCCGCGACACGATCCAGGCCGGCTTTGCCATGATGCGGGCCCGGAGCGCCGCCGAGCTCGCCCGCGCCCTGGCGGACTGGCGGTTCCCGAGCGCCAACTGTGTCTTTGGAGACCGGTCGGGCCGGATCGGCTACGCGGTGATCGGAGCGATTCCCGTCCGCTCGGGTCGCTCCCCCGAGTTGCAGGGCGGCGAAGCCTTGCCCGGAACCGGGAACGCCGACGACTGGCAGGGATTCGTCCCAGCGGATCTGCTGCCGCAGGCGATGGACCCGGCATCGGGGTATTTCCTCAGCGCGAACCATCGGCCCGTGGGCGCCTTTTATGGAATTCCGCTCGGCACGAGCACCGGCTCGCTCGGGGACACGATCCGATCCTGGCGGCTGCGCGAGCGGCTGGCGGCCAAGGATCGGTTCACGCCGGCCGACGTGCTCGACATCCACTATGACAGCGTGAACCCGGCCCGGCGAGAGCTGGTCCGCCTGGGCCTGCACCTGCGCGAGCGCCAGCCGGATGCGCTCTCGGCGGGTTCGCGCCGGGCCCTCGAGGCGCTCGAGCCGTGGCTCGAGTCGGGCGCCCACAGCGATCGGCGGCGCCCCGGCGCCGATGTCGCCGAGCGGATCAGCACCTTCTTCCGCATGATGGCGACGCCCCTGGCGCAATCCTATGGCGGAGGCGAGTCCGGCCTCGCGCGCTTTCTCAAGGACGCCTCGCGGCGGATCGAGGCGGACCCCCATACCGTTCTGTCGCCCGAGGAATGCCGCTATATCGACGCGGTGCTGTCCGGCGCCGCGGGGGGCGCCGCATCGGGAAGGGGCCCGGCTGCTGCCGGCCGCGGCCCCCCCGCCGCGAGCGCGGCCCCAAACCTCGGATGGTTCGAAAGCCTCGACGGGTTCGGCACGCTCGATCCGGCGCAGGACCTGCCATCGCCCCGCCTCCCTTGCGTCGATGGCCAGACGCTACACTCGCAGGCCGCCCAGTCCTACACGCAATGGGTGCCGCTGCATGACCCGGACTCGGCCCAGACCATCTGCCCGATCGGCCACAGCGATCAGCCCGGCAGCCGGTTCCGTTCGAGCACGATCGAGCTCTGGGCCGAAGCCAGGCTCCATCCCGCGCCTCTGAGCCGGGAGGCGGTTGACCGGATCGCCGCCAGCCGCCTCCGGTTGGCGCCTTGAAATGTCGGGGCTCTTGCCTCTGCGTTGGGCGGGTGTCATGATGCAGGGCGACCGCGCGATGGAGCATCGGGCGCGCCGGACACGACTCGCGGCGAGAGGCCGCGTCCAACTCGACCATGGGGATGACCGTGCAAAAGAAAAGCGATCAAGGCGGAGGCGGGGATGAGGCGGCCCCGCGCTCGCCGCTGGCGGAGGCGGCGCGGCTGCGCGAGGAGGAGGATCTTTGGTACCGCTCGCTCGAGCGGGTCCTGGAGCGCTGGCTGGAACAGCAGCCGGGGGAGCGGACCTTTGCGTTCCTGACGAGCTTGCTGGCGCGGCTGCGCCAGAAGGGGCTGAAGGTGCCGCTGACGGTGAGCACGCCCTACGTGAACACCCTGGGGGCGGAGGATCAGCCGGCCTATCCCGGCGAGCGCGACATCGAGCGGCGCATCAAGAGCTACATCCGTTGGAATGCCATGGCCATGGTGGTCAGCGCCAACCGCGTCCACCATGGCCTCGGAGGCCATATCTCGAGCTATGCCTCGAGCGCGACCCTGTACGAGGTCGGTTTCAACCATTTCTTCCGGGGGAGCGACGGCCGGCGGCCGGCGGACATGGTCTTTTTCCAGGGGCATTCCTCGCCCGGGATCTACGCGCGCGCGTATCTCGAGGGGCGGCTGGACGAGCACCATCTCCACCACTTCCGGCGCGAGCTGGCCGAGGGCGGGGGGCTCTCCTCGTATCCGCACCCTTATCTCATGCCGGGATTCTGGCAATTCCCGACAGTGTCGATGGGCCTGGGCCCGATCCTGTCCATCTACCAGGCGCGCTTCAACCGGTATCTGCGGGCGCGCGGGTTCCTCCCGGGAGACGAGCCGAAGGTCTGGTGCTTCGTGGGCGACGGGGAGACGGACGAGCCGGAGACGCTCGGGTCGCTGACCCTGGCGGCGCGGGAGGGATTGGACAACCTGATCTGGGTGGTCAACTGCAACCTGCAGCGGCTGGACGGCCCCGTGCGCGGCAACGGCAAGATCATCCAGGAGCTGGAATCGGCCTTTCGGGGGGCGGGCTGGAATGTGATCAAGGTCATCTGGGGATCGGACTGGGATCCGCTCTTGGCGGCGGATCACCGCGGCCTGCTGGTGCAGCGCATGACCGATGCGGTCGACGGCGATTACCAGAAATACTCGGCCGAGCCGGGCAGCTATTTCCGGAAGCACTTTTTCGGCCAGCACCCCGAGCTGCTCGATATGGTCAACCATCTCCGCGACGAGCAGCTCCACAAGCTCTCGCGGGGCGGCCATGATCCGGAGAAGGTGTATGCCGCCTACCATGCGGCTGTCCATCACACCGGCAGCCCCACGGTGATCCTGGCCAAAACCATCAAGGGCTACGGCCTGGGCGAGGCCGGCGAGGGCCGCAACATCACCCACCAGCAGAAAAAGCTCAACGAAAAGGAGCTGCGCGAGTTCCGCGCCCGCTTCGGCATCCCGATCGAGGACGAGGACGTGGTGGACGCGCCGTTCTATCGGCCCCCGGCCGCAAGCCCGGAGATGAAATACCTGATCGAGCGGCGGCAGAAGCTGGGCGGCCCGCTCCCGATGCGCCAGGTCCGGCAGGCGCCGCAGGCGGCGCCGCGGCTCGAGGAGATGGGCGATCTGCTGCGCGGCTCGGGGCGGTTCGAGGTGTCGACGACCGTGGCCTTTGTGCGCCTGCTGGGCCATCTGCTGCGGCACCCGGCCCTCGGGCCTCGGATCGTGCCGATCGTGCCGGACGAAGGCCGCACCTTCGGCCTGGACGCCCTGTTCCGCGAGGTCGGAATCTACGCCCCGCATGGGCAGAAGTACGAGCCGGTCGACCGCAAATCCCTCCTGTATTACCACGAGGCTCGAGACGGGCAGATTCTCGAGGAGGGGATCACGGAGGCGGGGTCGATGGCCTCGTTCATCGCGGCGGGGACAGCCTATGCGAACCTGGGGGTGCAAGCCATCCCGTTCTACATGTTCTACTCGATGTTTGGTTTCCAGCGGATTGGGGATCAGATCTGGCTGGCGGGGGACATCAAGGCGCGCGGGTTTCTGCTGGGGGCGACGGCGGGCCGGACCACGCTCAACGGCGAGGGGCTTCAGCATCAGGACGGCCACAGCCATCTGCTGGCCAGCACGATCCCAACCCTCCTCACCTACGACCCGGCCTTTGCCTACGAGATCGCGGCGATCATCGCCGACGGCTTGCGCCGCATGTACGAGCAGGGCGAGGACATCTTCTATTACCTGACGCTCTATAACGAGAACTATGCGATGCCGTCCATGCCGGCGGGAGTCGAGGAGGGCATCCTGCGCGGGCTCTACAAGTACCAGCCGGCCCCGGCCGCGGGCAAGCATCGCGCCCATCTGCTGGGGAGCGGGCCGATCCTGCGCGAGGCGCTGCGGGCGCAGCAGATCCTGGCGGAGCGCTACGATGTGGCGGCGGACGTCTGGAGCGCAACCAGCTACAAGCTCCTGCGGCACGATGCCCTTCGGGCCCAGCGCTGGAACCGGCTCCACCCCGACCAGCCGCCGCGCCAATCCTACCTCGAGCAGCTCCTCGCCCCCGAAACGGGCGTGTTCGTGGCTGTGTCCGACTACATGAAGATCGTGCCCGAGCAGATCGCGCCGTGGGTGCCGGGCGGTCTGGTCACGCTGGGCACCGACGGCTTTGGCCGGAGCGACACCAGGGAGAACCTGCGCCGGTTCTTCGAGGTGGACGCGGAGATGGCCGTCATCGCGACGCTACACGCCCTGGCCCAGCGCGGCCAGATCGGTCCGGACCGGGTCCAGGCCGCCATCCGCGAGCTGGGCGTCGACCCGGAAAAGGCCCATCCCATCCTGGTGTGAGCCTGCCGGATGGAACGTGGCTCATGCGGCCGGGGAGCCCCCCCGAGGCCGCAGGCTGGCTATGCAATCCCGAGCCGGCGCCCCGCCGGGTCACGATCGGGGATCGGGCTCGGCGGCGGGCTGTCCAAGGCGGCGGGGCGGCTCCAGGTACCGGTAGGGATTGTTGGGGTTGTCGTTGTCGTAAGCGAACGCATCCCGGTTCTTGAGGAAAAAGACCAGGGCATCGACGGGGATGGCGAACCCGATGCCTTCGCCCTGGGTGACCTTCATGTTGGTGACGCCGACGACCTCGCCGCGGAGGTTGAAGAGGGGTCCGCCGCTGTTGCCGGGATTGATCTGGGCGGTGGTCTGAAGGTAGAGGGATCCCTGGATTTCGCGGGTCTTGCTGCTCAAGATGCCTTCGGTGACGGTGCGTTCGAGCCCCAGCGGGCTGCCGATGGCAAACACGCGCTCCCCGACAGCGAGGTCGTCCAGACGGCCCAGCGGGACCGGGGCGAACCGGGGCGCGCCGGCGTCCTCGATCTTGAGCAGGGCGAGGTCGGCGAACTTGTTCATGGCGACGATCCGCACCTGCCGATAGCTCTTGCGCTCGAGCTGCCCGCCCCGCTGGTGGTAGACCTCGACGGCGATCTGGCTTTCGCCTTCGATCACATGGAAGTTGGTGACGAGGTATCCGTCCTCGTTCAGAAAGAAGCCGGAGCCAAGCCCGCCGGGGGTGCGGATCTGGACGACGGCCTCGCCGAGGTGGCGGAGGTGCTCGCGCACGGGACGCTCGGCGGGGGCGCCGGCCGCGACCACGAACAGATCCTGGCGCTGGAGTGAGGATGTTTCCCGCGGCGCGGACTCGCCGGCCGCCGGCGCCGCGTTGGTCTCGATCCGCAGAATGCTCGATCGGGGAACCGCCAGAACGGTGAATCCCAGATCCAGATACACGTGGTCGGTCTTTTCGGAAAGGATGCGGCCCGTGAGGGCGGCCTGGTCTTTGAGTTCGATCGTGTCCCCCGGAAGGGCGGCCGTTGCGCCGGCAGCGAGCGCGGCGATTATGAGCTTCCGCATGCGCCCACCTTACAGGGCGCGCCCATGCCTGACAAGGGCTCGAGGAACAGGCTTGAGAACCGGATCGCCGCGGCGCAGGATCCCCCGTGAGGGCCGGGATCGAAAGCGGTCTGAACAATCGGGACGGACGCGGCGATGGCCATGATGAACTCGCTGGATTTGCCGGGCGTGGCGCTGGGGTTTGCCCAGGCGGCCGGGCTGGGATTCCTGATCGGGCGGACGCGCGAGCCCGCCGAAGGCCCGCCGGCGCGGGCCGGGTTGCGGGATTTCGTGATCATCGCCTGTCTGGGCGCGGCCGGCTCGCAGATCGGCCAGGCAGCGCTGACGGTGACGATGGCGGCGGCGGTTGCGGCGATCCTGGTGGCGGCCCGGTATTCGCCCGGGGGAGCGCGCATCGGAGTGACGACCGAGCTGGCGGCGCTGGCGACCTTTCTGCTGGGCTACCTCTCGATGACCCCCGGTCGCACCCTCGCCGCGCTGCTGGGCATTCTCCTCTCCTTCATGATGGCGACCAAGGAGCAGCTGCATCGGTTCGCGCTCCAGACCATCTCGCAGCGCGAGTTCGAAGACACCCTCAAGTTCCTCGCGCTCATCTTCGTGGTCTTCCCCCTGCTCCCCGCGGGCGATTTCGGCCCCTTCGGCCTGTTCAATCCGCGCAAGGTCTGGCTGTTCGTGATCCTGGTTTCAACGGTGTCGTATGCGGGCTATTTCCTGGCCCGGTTTCTGGATCCGGCGCGGGGGCTGGCGCTGACGGCCATCGTGGGGGGATTGGCCTCGACGACGGCCTTCACGGGCGGGGTGGCGAAGATGGCGGCAGAGGCGCCCGGAGCGGCGCTGGCGCTGGTGCGGGCGGCCTGCCTGGGCAACGCCGTCCAGTATCCGCGGCTGCTCCTGCTGCTGGCGGTCCTGAGCCCCGCCTTGGCGATCCAGGCGCTGCCGATGCTGGCCGCCATGACGGGCGCGGGGCTGCTCGCCGCCTGGTGGCTCGGGCGCTCGCCGCGCACCGCGTCCATCGAGCCCGGCTCGATGGCCTTCCGCAACCCCTTCGCCCTGGTCCCCGCCCTGCGGTTCGGAGCCGTGTTCGCCCTGATATTGCTGGGGGTCAGGACCGCCCAGCATTACTTCGGCGCCGGTGGCTTGCTCCTCAGCGCCGGCGTCGGCGGATTGATCGATGTCGACGCCGTCCTGCTCTCGCTGACCGAGTTTTTCCGGAATGGCATCGCTCCGGCGCCGACGGTTATGGGAGGGATCCTCCTGGGAGCGGCGGCCAACTCGGTGTTCAAATCCATGCTGGCGGCGACGAGCCGGCAGCCGGCCTTTTACATCCGGCTCTGGATCGGGTTCGCGGCGATGCTCGCGTGCGGCATGGCTGCGTTCCTGCTGGCGATTGCGGCCTGAGAGAGGCCCTGGCGGGGCTCGGGGAGTCCGGGCGCAGGGCAGCCGGTTGGATCACCGGCTTTTGATCTCGCGATGCGCCAGGCCGCGGTCGGTCTGCTTGCGCCGGAATTTCTGGTAGGCCGCGCGGCATTGCGGATGCTTAATGCCGAGCACGGCCGTCGCCAGGAGGGCGGCATTGATGGCCCCCGCCTTGCCGATGGCCAGCGTTCCCACCGGCACCCCCGCGGGCATCTGGACCATGGACAGCAGCGAATCCATCCCGTGCAGCGACTTGGATTCCATGGGCACACCGAGCACGGGCAGGATCGTCTTGGCGGCGGCCACGCCGGCCAGATGAGCGGCTCCTCCGGCGCCCGCAATCAGGATCTCGATGCCCCGGGCCGCCGCGGTCGAGGCGTATCGGAACAGCAGGTCCGGCGTCCGATGGGCCGAGATGACCTGGACCTCGAACGGAACCCGCAGCTGCCGGAGCTGGTCGGCAGCATGCTGCATCGTCTCCCAATCGGACTGGCTGCCCATGATGATGCCCACAAGGGGAAGGCTCTCTTTTGGCATAGGTGTTTTGATGTTCTCTATCGTTAGCCTGATCGCTTGGAAAAGGCAATGCCGCCCCGACATTTCCTGCGCTGCCGCAGGACCTGGGCCAGGATCAGCGCCCCCCCGATGCAAAGCAGGCCGCCCACCGCCCAGGTGCTGCTCGAGTGGCTGCCGGGAAAACAGCGGAGGCCCAGGGCGCCCATGGCCGGACCGGTGAACAGCCCCACGCCGATCGCGGACTCGTGGATGCCGCCGTGGTCGCCCTTGGCATCGCCCACGTTCATCGAGTAATACAGCGACGAGTAGTAGATCAGCCCCACCGCGGAGCCGAGCCCGATCTGGGCCGCGGCAGCGATCCACAAACTGGGTGCCAGGAGCAACGCCACGAAGCTGGCAACCAGTAGCCCGTAGGCCCCAGCCAACCAGCGCAGGCGGTAATGCCACCCCGGCCAGCCCCATAGTAGGAAAAACGCCCCCAGCCGCGCGAAGAACCAGATCGAGCAGAACAGGCCGGCGCCGATCAGCGACAGGCCCAGCCGCGCCGCCAGGTCCGGCGTCACCGCCGCCACTGTGTTCGTCGCCATGTAGGCGAACGGGTTCGAGAGCCAGGATAATCGGAGGAAAAACCGCGGGTTCAACGAGGCCGGGCCGGGCGATGCACCGGGCGGCGCGGCCGCGGACCGGGCCGGGTCCACTGTGTCCTTCGGGGGGATCCGATGGTCCACCAGCCAGGTCAGAGCCCACTGGATCAGGTGGATCCCGACGGGCAGCCAGTAGAGGCTCGCCGGCCCCAGCCGATCGAGAATGGCTCCGCCCAGGAAATAGGCCAGCGCGCTCGACCCCGCCCAGACCACGTTGTACAGCCCCACCATCCACTGCATGCCCGAGGCGGTTTCACCTTCGCTCACGAGCGCTTCGAGAGCCGGCCAAACGAAGCAGAGGGAGATCGTCCATGCGGTGAGCGCCACATATTGGCCCGCCACGGTGCCCGATGGGCTTCCGGCGGCCAGGGCGACCGCCATCCCGATGAATCCCAGACGCAGCGCCCGAAAATAGCCGCGCCTCTGGCCAAACCGGCCGGCCAGCCAGGCGGTCAGCATGTAGACCAGGCCGTTCCACGCCGACAGCGTCAGGTTGTCCGCGTTGCCGAACCCGAACCGATCCGACATCGAGAAGAACAGGTAAAAGAAATAGTAGCTCGTCGCGAAGGAGTTCAGCCCTTCGAGGATGAAATAGACAGACTTGCGAGCCCGGGGGTTCATGTTGCCTGGCGGGATCCCCCGGCTGGCCGGTCCATTCGCTGCCGATTCAAACCCATGAGGGGCGGATTCTGCACGCAGGGAAGGATTTTCCCAGACTTTTTCAGCGATGCAGAACGGGCTTTATCCCGGGCAGTCCAGGCGCTACGCTGGCCCAACGCATGATGAAACACTCGCTCCTCCACGGGACCTTCGGCCTCCTCCTGATCGGCGCATGGACGGCGCCTGGATCGACGCGCCTGGCGGCCGCCGACATGCCATGGACCGCCGAACCGGAGCGCCAGGCAACCCGCTGGACCATCGCCTACGAGGGACGGCCGATTCTCGTCTACGAGTTCGATCCCGGAAAATTCAAGCCCTACGTGCGGGAGTTGCGCACGCTCGACGGGCACAACATCCTCCGGGACGCGCCGCACGACCATCTCCACCACCACGCGCTGATGTATGGGATCAAGGTCAACGGCCTCAATTTCTGGGAGGAAACCTCCGGGGCGGGCGTGCAGCTGCCGGTGCACACCGCACCGCCCGAGTTCGGCCGGGATGCTCAGGGACGCCCCCAGGCGGCCTTGAGACAGCGGATCCATTGGGTGGCTTCGGCGGATGCGTTCCTGCCCCTGACCAACCAGCCGGCGCTGCTGATCGAAGACCGCATGCTGGTCTTGACCGTCGACGCCGCGGCATCCGAGGTGGCGCTGCTCTGGGCGGGGGATTTTGCTGTCGGCAACGCCGCGCCCGAGGTCGCGCTCTCAGGCGCCAACTATCATGGGCTGGGAATCCGGTTTCGGGAGGACCTGGACGCCGGCGCGCGGCACTTTCACGATCGGGGCCCGATCGACCTGGCGGGCACGCGGCAGGATGTCTCTCGTCATCCGTGGGCGGGAGTCGAGCTCGAGAGCCCTGGATTCTCGGCTGTGCTGACCCTGTCCGGGTCCGCGGACAACCGGCGGGGCGATCCCGTCTTCTTCAGCATGAAACGGCCATTTGCCTACCTGTCGGCGACCGAGGGGCTGGACGCGGAACCGCTGGTGTATCGCGCGGGAGACCGCTGGCGCCTGGCGTATCGGCTGGCGCTCTCCCCGAAGAAGCGATCTCAGGAGTCGATCCGGTAGCGGGGAGGCTCTTGCTCGGGGGCGGGCCCGCCTCACTCGAACCCGCCGATCAGCCAGGGCAGAAGGACCACGTTCACGCCGAGCGCGGCCAGGAGATCGTCGGCGGTGATCCCCCAGCCGGCCGGCAGCCGCTGGCTGGGCCGGATCGGCCACGGCTTGGCGATGTCCAGGAGACGGAAAAGCCCGAAGACAATCGCGATCCCGAGGGCGTTCTCGAACGCAAAGAAGACCGGCGGAGGCGGCAGGCCGCCGCATCGCGCCGATTCCCGGATGAGCCATCCCAGGTAACAGAGCGGCACGGCCGTCAATTCGTCCAGCACGACCGAGCCGGGATCGTGCTGGCGGAGGATGGCCTCGGCGCGGCCGCAAGCCCAGACAGAGATGCCCCAGCCGGCGGCCATTCCGGCGGCGAAGAGCGCCCAGCGGCCGGTGGCCAGCAGGAGGGCCAGCCATACCAGCCCGGCCAGAGAGCCGAAGGTCCCCGGCGCGAACCGGATGCGTCCGGTCCCGCAACCCTGGGCGAGCCAGAGGATCGAGCCTGTCATTCGATCAGCCAGAGTTGGGAGCCTTTGAGCCATCCGATGCGGCCGGCGGCGTCGCGGGCCTGGAGCCAGTCGTTCTGGCGATCCAGGATACGGACCTCAGAGCCATCGCGGAGATGGAAATGGATGCGAGCCTCCTCGAGCGGGCCGTATCGGGCGGGGGCGTCCTCGATCACGACCACGGCCGCGACAGATCGGAAATGGCGATGGGCAGCCAGGGCGAGGCCAATAGCCAGAGCCAGAGTGGCGCCCGCCAGCGTCCAGGTTGCCCGCCGCCACCGGGCCGGCCGGACCGGATTCCAGAGGCCGGCCGCGGCCACGACCAGCCACGACCAGAACAAGACCGAGGCCGCGACGGTCCATTCATCGAGCGTGAACCAGCCGAGCCATGCCTGCCATCTCGATTCGCCAGGAACGGCCGCCGTGCCGATCCGGGCTCGGGCGAGCTTGAGGTTGGCACGCATGTCGCGATCGCGAGGGGCAATGCGCAAGCCGAGCCGGTAACAAGCAATGGCCTTGCCGACCTGATCCGCCTTGAGGCAGGCGTTGCCGAGGTTGAAAAGAAGGGCAGGCGAGGCCAGGCCGCCTCGGCGGATCTCCTCGTAGCCTTGGATGGCTTCGGCGAACTGGCCCTGGGCATAGGATCGATTGGCAGCATCGAAAGACTCGTCCGCCCCGGCCGCGCGAGCCGCCCCTCCGTCGAACCAGAGGCAGGCCAGCAGAATCAGGCTCAGGTTGCGCAGGACCGCGAATGCGGTCTCGACCTTGGGCACCTGGAAGAAGAGGCCTTCCTGGATCTGGGCGGGTGCGTAGCGGGCCTGGTTGCATTTCTGGAAGAGGTCGTGCAGGAGGGCGCAGGCGTCCTCGGTGACGCCGCGTGGCCGGAGATGCTCCTCGATGACGGACTCGGTGATCGAGGAGGCGGGCAGATTGAGGCGCTCGCCGATCTGTTCCTGGAGCAGACGGAAGAGCGCGGCGTAGAAAGATTCGGCCTGGTTCAGCTCGGCCATCCGGCGCAGGTCCAGCAGGCCGTCGGCGACCAGGCGCGAGACATCGCGCTGGCGGCGCAAACGGGGGTTGCGATGCCATTGGTCGTGGCGCAGGCGGCGGATCCGCAATCCCAGCCAGAGAGCGATGGGAGCGAGCTGGAGCAGAAGGAACCAGGGCTGGCGCAGCAAGGGCGGCGATGCCGGTCCGAGGATGCCCGGATGAAGCCGGATCGGCGCGATATCGGGCGGCTCGGACGACGCATTCGGCCTGGCGCCGGGCTGAGCCGCGGAGCTCGAGGGCGCCGGCCCGCCTCCCGACAGCCCCGGGCGGACCACCAACGGCACGGGCGCGCCCGCCAGCGTCCGATACGCCTTCTGGTCCGGATCGAAATAGCTCCAGGTCAGGGCAGGCAGCTCGGCCAGGTCGGCCTTCTGGGGGACCAGGACGAGCTCGAACAGCTTCGCGCCTTCGAGCCCGAGCGGATCGGAAGCCTCGACCCGGCTCGTGGGAGGGTAGAGCTTGAAGTCGGGCCACTTCCAGTCCGGCAGCCGCAGGGCTTCGAGGGGTCCGCGGCCTGTGAGGCGGACGCGAACCGTGATCGGGTCGCCGACGGCCACATTGGTCGGGCTGGCCTCGACAGCCATCTGGAAGCGGCCGACCGCACCGCTGAAATCGGGGGGGGCGTTCGTCGCCGGCAGGGGCAGGATGCGCACCGAGAGCGGCTCGCTGAAAATCTGCATGTTCTGCATCTGCACCCGGGGCCCGAAGAAATCCTCGAATGGATCGCGATCGAACGGGAAGCCGGGATTGACGCGCGAGCGGCTGGCGGGAGCGACGGGGACTGCCGCCGAGCAGATGGCCGGCCCGAGCGTCAACGTCCCGGTCCGGGCCGCGCTGACCGCCGCTTTGAACGTCACAACCATGTAGACCCGGTTGCTGACGGCCGTGCGGGACTCGGTGGGCCGGCCCAGCGGGCCGACCGTGAACCCCTCCGCGGCCAGCTCCGGCGCCGACTGCAGCTGCGGCGCCGCGCCCAGCCGGGTATCGAGGAAATAGAGACGGATCTCCACCGGCACGGCCTCCCCGAGATAGAGCGCGGGCTTGGGCAGGTGGAGCTGGCTGAAGGCCAGCCGGGGCGCCGCCGTGCCGGGGACGCCGCCCCCAGCTGCGCCCGCCACGACCTTGATCGGGATCGGCTGGCTGGTCAGGGCCTTGCCCTCCACGGCGATCGAGAGGGCCGGGATCACAAACTCCCCTGCCGCAAGGGGGGTCACCTGATAGCTGTGGGTCACCGACGAAGTCATGCGGCCGTTGACGAAACTGAACTGCTGCGAGGGCCCGACGTACCGGATGTTGAGTCCTTTGATGGCCGGGATCGTTGGCGCCGGGGGGGATCCACTGCCCTCAAAGACGACCGATAAAGTGGCGCTCTCGCCCAACGTAATCAGGTCGCGATCGAGCCCGGCGGTCATCGTGACCTGTGCGTTGGCATGGGGAAGCCAGGCCAGCAGGAGCCATAATCCCCAGCCCACGGCGATCAAGCCGCTATCCCGGCGGAATCGATCCCGCCCTGTTATCAGCCTCAACCACCACATCGTGTCTCTGACATGGTGACATAGTGGAAGTCAGCCCGCCGGGCGCAAGCGCGAATTCGAGGCAAACTCTGGCTCGTAGCCGGCGAGGTGGCAAGGCAGAGGTCAACGGTCAAGATAGATAAGGGTCTGTGCAAAAATTAATTCCGATTTTGCTGGAGGGGATTGGGCGGGCTGGCAAGGCGCGACGAGCGAGCATACCCGCGCGGTCTGTGAGCGAGGAGCAACACAGCCAGGCCGCCCAAGGCCCCCAGCCCGCAGGGGCGGGGCGGCGCCGGGCCATCTGCTTCGTGGCTCGGTCGGTCGAGTATCGCAGGGGATACACTCCCTCCCTTGCGCCTCGCATCTGGCCCGGCGGCGCTCCCGCCAAAATCGGAAGTAATTTTTGCACAGACCCTAAGGTGACACGGGTATGGGAAGGCGGTGCGAGGAGGGGAGGAGGCGCTGGGGGATCTGGCGACGATGAGGGATCTGCGCGTCGAGGTCGTGGGGTGAGATCGGGCGGAGAATGGGGCAACTTCAGCTGGACTTCCAGCCTTTCAATTGACGGTGGGCAACGCGGGGGTGCCGGAGACGAACTCGTCGCGGCTGAGGGAGCCGTCGCGGTTGGCGTCGCGGAGGCCGAACCATTTTTTCGCTTCGCCGGGCTTGCGGCTGGAGCTGAACTCCTCCCAGCTCAAGCGGCCATCCTGGTTTGAATCGAGGCGTTTGAATTGAGCGGCGCGATTGCCGGAGGGAGCAGGCGCGGCGGCCTGGGAGCCCCTTTTCCTGGTTTCCGCGGTTGGGGGGGCGGGGAGCGCGGGCAGCGGGAGGTAATCGAAGTCGGTGATCATCTTCTCGGCGAGGGCCAGGCGGAGCTCAGCTTCGACGCCGGCCGTCGCGGGCTGGCCGCTGAGGTTGCGCAGCTCGGAAGGATCGTTCTCGAGGTCGTAAAGTTCGTAGACCGGGCGCGGCGCGGTGAAGTAAGCGGCGGCGAGCTCGGGGGTGAGCGTTCCGTTGGTATGAGCGGCGACGATCTGATGCCAGGCGGCTCCGCCTGCCGAATCGACGGGCCCGTAGGGGATCCAGGGGGTGCAGTTGTAGATGAACTTGTAGCGGTCAGAGCGGACGGCGCGGGAGAGGTCGTAGCCGCTATTCTTCATATTGACGGTGACGGGGGCGCTGCCATGGGGGCCGCGCTCGACGAACAAGTATTTCCGGGGGGTGAACGCCTTGTTTTGGAGGAGGGGGAGGAAGCTGAGGCCGGTCATCCGGCTGGGGATGGAGGCGCCGGCGGCGTCGAGCAGAGTGGGGGCGAGGTCCTCGGCGCTGATCAACGCCCGCGATTCGAGGCCGGGTTTAACGACGCCGGGCCAGCGGATCAGGCAGGGCACGTTGGATCCGGGATCGTAGAGGGATCCCTTGCCGTGGGGGAGAGCGGCGCCGTTGTCGCCGATGAACACGACCAGGGTGCGGTCGAGGAGGCCGCGCTGGCGAAGGGCATCGAGCACGGCTCCGACCGACCGGTCGAGGCGGTTGACCTCGGCGCAATAATCGGCGAGCTGCTCTCGCATGCCCGGCAGATCGGGCCAGTGTGCGGGGAGGCGGAGGGAGGCGGGATCGGGTCGGAACTCGGCAGGGGCGTTCCAGACATGGTGGGGGTCGCTGAAGTTGGCCCAGAGGAAGAACGGCTTGCCGGCAGGCACCTGGTCGAGGAACTCGTCCACCAGCCGGGCGACCTCGGCGTCGGGGCCGGGCCGGAGATAATCCACGCGCCGGGCGAAGGTCTTGAGCTGGTGGCGATCGAAGATGCTCGCGATGGCTGGATTTGCCGATCCGGGGCCGTCGAGGTGGTAGTTGCGGCCGCAGGCGCCCGTGAAATAGGCTTTTTGGTCGCGCAAGATTTCCGGCAGTGTGACCTCGTCGGCCGGGAGGGGGGAGGTGAATCGCGTCATGCGTGAGGCGACGGGGGAGCGGCCGGTCATGAGCGTGGCGCGGGAGGGGACGCATTGAGGTGCGGCGGTGAAGAAACGGTGGAAGCGCATGCCTTCGGCGGCGAGGCGATCGAGGGCGGGCGTTTTCACGTTCGAGTCGCCATAGGCGCCCACGAAGGGATAGCTATGATCGTCGCTGAGAAGCAGGAGGATGTTGGGCTGGGAGAGTGTGGCGGCGGCGAGCTGGCTGCCGAGCAAACCGATCCAAAAGATGGGCAGGATGGATTTCATGATTTCAGATGCGATGGAGACGGATCGAAGATGGTGGGTGTAGGATATGCGGTGCGGTGGAGAGCATGGAGACAAGGCGCGGTTTTGTCAGCAACGAAGTCGCATCCGGCGGGCGGTGGGGCGCTCGAACGGATCCGCGTGCTGCAATTGTTGGGCTGCGGGCCGGCCGCGCGCCGCGGTCCTATCGGTTCGACTCGTCGGCACTGGCGAGCAGGGCGGCGGCATGCCGGCGGGCGGCGGGGGTGTGGCCGCCGAGCATGCGGGCCAGCTCGGCCACGCGATCCTCACCCTCGATTCGATCAATGGCGGTGAGGGTGCGGCCCCCGGCGACCTCTTTTCTGACCATGTAATGCGAGTTGGCGGCGACGGCCACCGGCGCCAGGTGGGTGATGCACAGCACCTGGCGCCGCCGGGCGATCCGCCGCATTTTTTCGCCCACGACCCGGGCCGTCTCGCCGCCGATGTTAGCATCCACCTCGTCGAAGATCAGCACGGGCACCTCGTCCTCGGCGGCCAGCACGGTTTTCAAGGCCAGCATGACGCGGGCCATCTCGCCCGAGGAAGCGATTCGGCGCAACGGGCGGGGCGGCTCGCCGGGGTTGGCGGTGAATTGGAAATCCACCGTATCCAATCCGGCGGCTTGGGTGCGGCTCATCTCCTGGGGTTGGGCGATCGATTCGATGGAGATTTCGAAGTGGCTTCGGGCGAAGCCGAGGTCGGCGAGCTCTTTGCGGACGGCCTGGCAAAGCTTGGGGATGAGGCGCCGGCGGAGCTTGGAGAGAGATTGGCCAGCGTGCCAGAGATCGGCCTGGACCCGGCTGGCTTCGGCCTCGAGCCGAGCGGCCTCGGATGCCTGATGCTCGAGCTGATCCAGCATCTGCCGGGCGGCTTCTCCGGCCTGGAGAATCGCGGCGATCGACCCCCCGTATTTCCGCTGCAGCGAATGGATCAGATCGAGGCGTTCCTCGAGCTGCTGGAGGCGGGCGGGATCGACCTCGATTCGATCCAGGTAATGCGAGAGCGTGTTCTGGAAATCGCGCAGCCGGCCCGCCCCATCTTCCAGAGGGGCGGCCAGGGGCCCGGCCCCGGGATCCAGCCGCGTCAGCTCCTGAATCCAGCGAACCATCTGGCCGCAGCCGGCGAGCAGATTGCCTTCGTCCTCGGCGAGGCGGCCGATCAACTGCTGGCCCAGCTCGAGGATTCGGGCGGCGTTCCGGGCCCGGCCGTGCTCGGACTCGAGGTCGGCCAGCTCGTCGGGCTGCAGGCGGGCGGCGTCAATCTCGGCCGCCTGGTGCCGCCACCGGTCAAGCTGCCGGGCGCGCTCGGCCTCGTCCAGGACGAGGGCGGAGCGTTCGGCGTCGATCCGGGCGCGGCGGCGGACCAGGGCGGCGAAGGCCTCGCGCGCCTCGGCCAGCCGACCGTAGGCGTCCAAGATATCGAGCTGTCGAGCGGGCTCGAGCAGGGACTGGTGGTCGTGGGGGCCATGGAAATCGACGAGCCATTCGCCGAGCTGTCGGAGCTGCGGGAGGGTGGCGGGGGAGCTATTGACAAACTGCCGGCTGGCGCCCGAGGAGGTGAGGGTTCGTCTGACCAGGAGCTGGCCGGAGTCGCCCGGATCGAGGCCGTTCTCCTCGAGAAAGGCGGACCATGGCGCGTGCGGCTGGCGGATGTCGAACAAGGCCTCGACGGCGCAGGCGTCGGCCCCGCTGCGGATGAGGGTGCGATCGGCGCGCTCGCCCAGGACCAGATTGAGGGCTCCGATAAGGATCGACTTGCCGGCGCCGGTCTCGCCGGTCACGGCGCAGAACCCCGGGGACAGCTCGAGGGTGAGGTCGGCCACGAGGGCGAGGTTCTTGATGCGGAGCGTGCTCAGCATGATGCGATGGAGCCTGTCCGAAAAATTGGGTTTTGGCAACAAATGCATGGCCATATCGGCGGTGCTGCACTATGTTCCGGCGAAAGATGCAGCCGATGTCTTGCGAGAATCCCGGCGGATCGCTGGGGCGGGCGGGGCGGCGATGGGGGTGCGCCGCATGCCGCTGACCCTTGTATTTCTGGGCACGGGGACGTCGCAAGGCGTGCCGATGATCGGGAAGGAGTATCCGCCCGAATTCCTGGCCAACCCTAAGAACCATCGGACCCGCCCATCGATTTACCTGGCGACACCCCAGGTGCGGCTGGTGGTGGATACCACGCCGGAGTTTCGGATCCAGATGCTGCGCGAGGGGATCCGTTGGCTCGATGCGGTGCTGATCACCCACTCCCATGCGGATCACATCATGGGGCTGGACGATTGCCGGCGGTTCTGCGATCTGCGGGGGGGCGCGCTGCCGGTGTATGCGGGGGCGGAGACCATGGCGGACCTGCGCCGCGTGTTTGCCTACGCGTTCCGGGGGGGGCCGATCCTGCCGGGGTATTTCATGCCGGAGCCTCGGGAGCTGGATGGGGCGTTTCGCCTGGGGGATCTGGACGTGACCCCTTTGCCGCTGCCGCACGGGCCGACGCCGACGCACGGGTATCTGTTCGAGCAAGCGGGAGTGAAATGCGCGGCCTACCTGAGCGACTGCCAGGCGGTGCCGCCGGCGGTGATCGATCGGATCCGAGGCGTTCGGATCGCCGTCCTCGATGCGCTGCGTCCCAAGCCGCATCGCACGCACATGTGCCTTGCAGAAGCCCTCGAGGCGGCGGTTCGGATCGGCGCCGAGCGCTCTTATTTGACTCACCTGACCCATGATTACGACCATGACCGCGACCAGGCGGCCTTGCCGGCCGGGATCGAACTTGCCTATGACGGATTGCGCGTTGAAATCGACTGAACCGACAGCCCCTGCTGGCCGTCCAAAGAGCATGGATCGTCCCTGCGCGGCCGATAGTCGAAGTGCAGGCATCCGGCTTTTTAGGGGGGAAGCCTGGCATCTGGCGGGGGTGGTGGCGGCGCTGGTGTGGGCGCTGGCGGCTCCGGCGGGCCGCGGGGCGGGCCGGGGGGACGAGACGCTCGTCATTTACAATCGCCAATGGCCCGATTCCCAGGCTGTGGCCGAGCATTACGCGCTCGTCCGGCAGGTCCCATCCGAACAGGTGATCGGCCTGGACCTGTCGCGGGCGGAGACGATTTCCCGATCGGAGTATCAGGCTCGTCTGGAGGAGCCGTTGCTGGAAGCGATGGAATCGCGCCACTGGTTCACCTATCGTCTGGCGATCCAGATGGCGACGGCGGATGCGGCGGGCCGGGGCTATGCGCGGCTGACTGGATCGCGCGTGCGGTATGCGGTGCTTTGTTACGGCGTGCCCTTGCGGATCGCGCCGGACACGAACGTAGTCGAGGCGGGGCAGCACCTGCTGAAGCCGGGCTTGCGCCGGAACGAAGCGGCGGTGGATTCGGAGCTGGCCCTGCTGCCCTGGGTCAAGCAGGGGCGCCGGCTGTACGGGATGGTGGCGAACCCGCAATACCAGGCTGGCCAGGCCTCATCGATCCATCCGACCAACGGCGTCCTGATCGTGGGCCGGGTGGATGGGCCTTCTGCGGAGATCGCGCGCCGTCTGGTGGACCAGGCGGTGGCCGCCGAGCAGCGCGGGCTCTGGGGGCGCGCCTATTTCGACGCGCGGGGGATCCGGACCGGGACGTACCGCGTGGGGGACGACTGGCTGCATGGCGCGGCTGCGGCTGCCCGGAAGTTCGGATTCGAGACAGTGCTCGATGACCAGGGGGCCACATTCCCGGCCGGGTTTCCCCTGAGCCACATCGCGCTGTATGCGGGGTGGTACGACGGAAAAGTGAGCGGGCCGTTTCTGCTGCCGCAGGTCGAGTTTGTGCCGGGCGCGGTGGCGTATCACCTGTTCTCGTTCAGCGCGAGCTCGGTCCGGACCTCATCGAGCTGGGTGGGGGCGCTTCTCTTGAAGGGGGCGACGGCGACGATGGGCTGCGTCTACGAGCCGTATCTGGATGCGACGCCGAACCTCGATGTGTTTTTCAAGCGGCTTCTGGAGGGCTTCACGTTTGGCGAGGCGGCCCTGGCCTCGCAGCGGTTTCTTTCGTGGCAGACAGCGGTGGTTGGGGATCCGCTCTATCTGCCGATGCCGCAGGATCCGCTGGCGGCGGGAATGACGGGGCCGGACGATGTCCAGCCCTGGCGGGTTCTGCTGCAGGCCAACCGCATGGCGGAGGGCAGGGCCTCCCGCGACGAGGTCATTCGTTTCCTGCGCGAATCGCCCGCGACCGCCTCGAGCGCGGTCCTGCTCGAGAAGATGGCCGATCTCGAGCATGCCGCGGGCGAGACGGCATCCGCGATCGCCACGCTCCAGAGGGCGCGCGGGCTCACTGTTACTCCCCAGCAGGGGATCCGGATCACCCTTGCATTGGGCCGGTGGATGGCTCAAGCGCGCCAGACCCGGGAGGCTTACGCGCTGTACCAGGAATTTCTCCGCCAGCATCCGGACTACTCCGATCGGCTCTCGGTGTATCGTGTGCTTCAGACCCTGGCCACGCAACTGGGCCAAAAAAACGAAGCCGACCAGTACCAGGCCGAGATCGACCGTCTCAGCCCTCCCAGCCCCAAGTGACGGGCCGCTCTGCGTCCGGCTGAGGGTCAGGATCGTCAACGACCTGCCCGCCCTCGAACGTGATTTCGAGAGATCGACACGCTGAGCGGCGCGGACAAAGCTTGGGCAAAAGCGTGTGCCGGACTGTGCGGACTGCATCGGTGGGAGCGTATGGAAATTGTTCCAAGCAGTCTTGCGTTTGGCGCCCGAGTGCCGTTCGAGCTTCAAACGAGCGAGGGAAAAGAAGGCGCGGGCCTTGGTGGCGCAGGATATTGCGCAGCGCAAATCCGAAATCTGGCGATAGAGAGCCTTCAGTTCAGTATCAGCCAGCCGCTTCTCGAGGTTGTGGCCTTTGAGAATAACATCTGTTTTTTTCTTGAGAGAGAAATCGATCTCCCGCTCGCAGCGTATGTAGTCGCGTGTCAGCTCGGCCAGCCGGCAATCCAATGCCTCCTCCTTGCGGCGCATGATCAGCAGCATATCCTGAGGGCGGCGTTTGTTGGACAAATGGATTTCGAGCATCTTCGGATTCTTGGTTGATCCCAAGTCCATGGATTGTTTTCTTGCTACCTGTTCAGGCAGTGTTTGGCAAGCCGGAATCAACACTGGCCCTCCCGGTCCCGCCCCGACAGGTTTAGCAGTATCCACTCGTCAGGCTGGCGAAGTCTATTTACATGTTATCCTCGTTTGGCTAGGCTGATCGGCAAGCGGCAAGAATCCTTGCATATGGACAGCGAGACGGGATCGAGGCGGGAGCGGTTTATGGTTCTGACCGGGCAGGTTGCCAGCGGTCGAATCATGCCGGAGGAATTTGATGAATGGGGAGTGATCCTGTTGCAGGAAATCATTGCCATCGAGCGCATTCTTCGTGTTCCGGCACGGGATGAGGGATCCAGCGCCGGCCTTGTTTATGAGAAGGTGATTGCCAACCTCGGTCTCATTCTTGGTGCGGAGAATCCCTGGGGTTATTTTTGGAAATTGGTGTTCAACTCGGTCCGGGACCAACGGCGGCGTGTATGGCGTGAGCAGAAGCGTTTGGTCTCGCTCGATGGGGCCGATTCTGACGATGATCGTTCGCTGCTCGAGAGCCTGATCGGGGCGGATCCGGCGCCGGATGCCGCCGAGAACCTCTGCCGCCTCGAGTTCGGGCAAGCGATGGCCGATTGGCTGGCGGATTACCCAAACCAAGAGCACGCTGGATATTTCGATCTGTGGTATTGCAAGGAGTTCCGGATCAAGGAAATCGCTGAGATCTTTGAGGTGACGGAGAACCAGGTCCAGTTGGCGATCGGACGGATCTTGAAACATTTACTGAGAAGTTTGGCGAAAGATCGGCAAGAGGATCTGCGTCAATACCCCGAGCGGGTTCATGCGGCGTGGTTGGATCGGTGGATAGCCAACGAATCCCTGAGCCGGATTGCCCAGGCAGGCGGCGTGAGCCGGGAAACGGCGGCAGCCGCTCTGATGCAAGTAAGCCGTTTTTTGTTAAGGAACCGAGAATGACCGTCCCAGGGTTCACTGAGGAGGCTGGCAACCAGGAAGAATATGAGCCAGGAATTGGGGTTTGAATTGTGCGAAAAGCTGGATCGAGCGCTGGCGGCTTTGCGGCCCAGCAAGGAGGATGTGCGTGCACGGCATGGCCACCTTCTGGCGCAATGGAGGCGGGAGCGAGAGGGATCAGCCGCCGGCTCTTTGGCGCAACGGGTGTATGAGTTGTGGCAGGGATTCAAGATCCGGGTGTCGGCTGGCATGGAGGAACTGGAGGCGGGTTTGGCAGCGCCGGCGATGGCTTCGGACAGGGCCATGCGCGGCACGGGTGAGGGCGCGAGCGGTGGCGCTCTGGCCGGCGAGACTGGCGGCATACGGCAACGGATGTTTATCCGACCGGGTGTGCGGTGTGTGGGGATGCTGGGAATCGAGGTGCAGGCCGACCGGCGGCTGAAGTTTTCGATGACGTTGCTGGACGAGGAGAGGCGGCCATTGAAGCCGTTCCGGTTGACGGTATGGGCGGCCGGCGGGGGCACGGTGGGCGGACCTCGAATCGTCGAGGGCGAGCGGTACAGCGCCGGAGACGTGAGCCCAGGCCGATACCGGATTCGGCTCGAGACATTGGACGGCCAATGCCATGTCGAGATGGAAGCCGACGCCGCAGGCGCCTAGAATCGTTGGAAAGCGAAACGGGCTGTCATGGCGAGGGATCATCATGAACGGGAACTTATCGCTTCGGCAAGCACAGATCGTCGAGGCAGTGAATGGTCTGCGCAAGCTGCAACCGGTCTGCGCGGTGCGGGTGTACGTGGTTCCGGCCCCGGGGGCCGAGCTGCGCGGCATGCGCGGATTTGTTCGTCATGGCCAGCCGCCGCCCTGTTTCGAGCCATGTCCGGAATCGAGCGCGCCGCTGTCGTCCGATGATCTGGATCGGTTGAAGTCCGCATGCATGGTGGACGAGTTACGGGTGGGGGATTACTTGCACATCTTGGTCGAGTCGGATCGTTCTGGCTACTTGCATATGTTCAACCTCGGGATGAGCGGCCGTGTGGCGAAGCTCTTTCCGCACTCGCCTGAATCCACTCGGTGGATCCCGGCGCAGCGAACGCTGCTGGTCACGCCCAATGAAGGGATGTCTCCCTTTGTCGAGGCGGCCGAGCCGTACCAGGAGAAGGGGGATTCGTATGGTGACAACGGCCGGGCCAACGGTTATCCGGAGCGATTATTGGCGGTGGTGACGGACCGGCAGGTGGCGGTCGAGGCCGGGGATTTTCATGTGGACTGGCTGGGATTCAACGCTCATTACCGCGGCCTGGATTCCGAGTGGGATCGGGGAGCCGTCACGGACAGCTTGACGGGCAGGTTCGAGACGAAACACGGCCGCGAGGGCTGGGGTTGGGGCTTGTTCGAGATCCCCGTGGTGGATCGGGTTAACCTTTGATTCTCCTTCGCCGAGTGCCAGGCGATTCACACAGTCGGCCGCCGGCTTGGCAATGCTCGCCCAGCATGAATCTCCTCCACCAGCACGCTTTCACCCGTTCGCGCCGCCTCTCTCCTGTCAGTTCCCGATCGGGGGGAGAATACGAACCGCTGACAGCCACCCAATTCGCAGCACGCCGCTCGATGACATTTCTTGTTGAATGAAGAACAACTTTCGCACAGAGTCCCCCGGACAAATCCACTCGCTGTGCACGATGAGTACTGGTGGTGACCAGGTTCGGCAGCCAGCCGGGCCGGACGAGCAGAAAGCCAAGCTGCGTGCGCTGCTGGCTCGACCCGAGTTTGCCGACGCGGGTCAACCGTTCGATCCCGGGCATGGCGAGTTGTCGGGAGAATCGCTGCGATTGGCCTTCCGACTCGCCGAGTCCGGAGGGTCGATGGCAGGTTTGAGGGCATTTGTCGACGCGAACCCGAGTCACCTCTTTATTCGCGAGGCGCAGGCAGCCGAAGGTGCAGTCCTGGCGCTGGGTGAGCTGAGGATTTTCCCGCATCTGGGGCTTGGGGCCGCATGCCTTTCGCTCGATATCTGGGCGCGTTTGCTCGATCAAGGGCTGATCGATAAGGTCTGGTTCGAACCGCGACTCGTGCCACCGGCGCCCGCCAGTGCGGGACCAGCGCCCGAGTGCTTTCGGATCCCGCCCGCACCTGGCATCCAGTTGCTTGACATCGGCCAGCCAAAGGACCGTGCGCCAGCACACGAGTCGGGAGCGGATTGGGTGCCGATGGCCATGCCGGATTCGGGTCCGTTCCGGCGGCACTGGGACCGGCTTGCGGCAGGCCAGATCGATGAGCCGAGGGAGTGGCTGGAGTTGTGGGCATTGGCGCAGGAATGGTGTTTGGGAAAGGCCTGGCTGCGTCTCCTGGTCGTTGACGAGGCAGTGCGGCTGCTGGAAGACGGCCCATTGAGCGGCCGTTTGCGGCGCCCATTCCGACACCTGCCGATTGTCGAGATCTCATTGCCGCCTCTGGGCGACGTCTTGCGCTACGTGCAGACGCGATTGAACGCGACCACTGTGTTGGCGGCAAGCCGATTCCGATTCTGGCGTCCGCTGCCTCCGCCGCAGCCGGCCAAGTCCATGGCAGCGCCCGCATTCTTTGGCCTGGACACTCTGACGAGCCGGCCTCTGGGAGAAGGCGTTCGGTTGGGAATGCTCGACACGGGACTGGACATCGACCACCCGGCGCTCCGGCACTTGGATCCAGAACACCTTCGCGATTTCAGCGGGGATGGGAACTCGCGCGACTGGGATGGGCATGGAACCCATTGTGCGTCTGTGGCGCTGGGCCGCGGCGAGGCGGACATCGGGGTGGCGCCTGGAGCGGAGTTGGTTTTTGCCAAAGTATTCGGGCAGGACGGCAACAGTTCAATGGAAAGCCTGCTCCTGGCGCTGGATTGGATGGCGGCCGAGGGGGTCGATGTCCTGAGCCTCTCCATCGGCGAGGCGGAGAGTTCGGACGGTGGCGGACTGCTGCGGATCGCTTGTGAATGCCTGGCCCAACAACATGGCATTCTCATCGTCGCGGCGGCCGGCAACAGCGGACCGAGCCTCGAGACTGTGGGCGCCCCAGCCGATGCCCCAGCGGTTCTGGCGGTCGGCGCTTGTGATGCCCGGCGGCGGCTGGCTCGGTTCTCCAGCAGGGGCTCGAGCAATCCACGCCATCCCCTGTTTGGCAAACCCGACTTGGTGGGGCCGGGGGTGGGCGTTCTGGGGGCGAAGGCACTGCTCGGCCGATATCCATCGAGCGACGGCTCCGGGTTATTCACGGCCATCTCCGGCACGAGCATGGCCACACCCGCGATCGCTGGGCTGAGCGCCGTGCTCTATGGAATCTGTCTCGAGAAAGACCGGAAAGCTCGTCGCGATCTCGTTCTCGAGACCATGCGCCGTTCCTGTGTCCCATTGAACCGGGAGGATGGCATGCCCCATCGGCGCGCCTGGGAAACCGGTGCGGGTGTGCCCGATGCTGCCGCGGCAATCAAGGCGCTGGGCAGTGGGGGCAAGGGCCGCTTCGGCCGGCGGGATGTGCCCTCGAGGACTTGCATGGATGATGCACCTCGAGGGGTTGGAGCTGAGGCCTTCGCAGGCGCATCGACCCAGCCGGAACGCGCCATCGGGTTGCAGGTTTGCGCCGCCCAGGGCGAACCGCATCGGGCATGCTTGCGACACGTCGAGGACGAGATTTTCGGCTGCTGGAAATCCCGTCTCCAGGAGCACCTTGCATCGCTGGCGCCACAGCTTTTTCACGTCGCTCCCGGACTCCTCGGCACTCCCGAGATCGAATTGAATTCGAGTGAGACAGATCGCCTTTCCGAGTTGCGCGACCTCGAGGCGGTCCAGCGCTGGCCCGAAGGTTTGCTCGACTCGATTCCCTTGGGACGGCGGTTGACTGTGAAAGGGCTCTGCGGAAAGAAGGTGGCCGGCGGCCTCCTCTTCTGTTTCCTGATGGATCCTGCCGCGATGGCCTCCGGCAAGATCGTCACCCCGTTTTCCACAGTGATCGCCGCGCGCAACCAACAACTCGAACGAGACGGAGGGGTTTGGCACTATGCGTTTGCGGGTTTCTTCTCCGGGCCCAGACCCGGAGGATTGTCGCATACGGTCCTGGTGAGCTGCGACCCTCACACGATGCGCTGGAGCTACGAGGGCAATCCGGAAACACCTGCCTTGGATTTGCTCTGCCGGCCCGAATCCGATGTCGAGTGCGCGCGGCGGGTGAGCGACTACCTCGCATCGACGGGCAAGGACCTGGTCCTGGGAGCGGATGTTGCCAGCGCCACGGGGCTCACCGAGATCCATGTCGAGGTCCTCAGCCCATCCCTGAACGGCTGGCAGGCGGGCCGAACTGGCGGACATTTTTACCTGGCACGAAAGAAATAGGCTGCGGGAAGCGCCCAACCACAAGAACCAACCATGAGCTTATGGGAATCGATCAAAGCCTTGTTCGCCGCCCTGTTCGGGCGCGGTGAATCCACCGGCAAAATACCACACGTAAGCCACCTGCCGAAGAAGATCGAGGAAGCTTGCGTGCAGGCGGAGGTCGCGGCCAAGCATTACAGCACAGCGGAAGCCAACCTCAACAAGCTCAAGAGCGCCATCCAGTCCACGATGAAGCTCGGCCAGCATTCGCAGGGTCAGCAGCAGATATGGATGCGCGACCTGGAGCGGGCCGAAAACCAGGCCGTCGCGGCTTTCCAGGATTGGGAACAGGCTGATCGCGATCTGCAAGAGCTCGAGCTGCTCCATGGCCTTCAGAGGCAGCAGCATAAGCCTTTGCTGAGCCGCCAGCAGTTGATCGATTTCCAGAGGGAAATCCACGTCCAAAAAGATCTGATGGAAAGGTGGGAAGACGAGAAACAGGGGCTGAAGGAGGGCCTCTACGGCGACCAACAGCGGAAGGAGCAGATCTTGGGGCCCGCTTCGTCCTCCCTGGAAGGAACCGAGGCATCGCAATCCCTGCCGCCCATGCCGGAGGCAGAACATCAGCCGGTCGAGAAGAAGAAGCCAGAACTCGAGGCGTGAAAGTTTTGGCAGCGTCAAATTCGTCCATTAACCATAACCAGAAAGGCAAATTATGTTTGAAACCCTTGTTCAAGTGTTCAAGAAACGCAAGCTCCAGGACGTCGTGTTGGGGCTGCGCAGCCAGGAAGATGTGTTTGACCGGCGAATCGCCGAGCTGGGCTATGACCGCAAGCGCAGCGACCGCGAAGCCGAGGCGATACTGAAGAAGGGCACCGACGCGGCCCTGCGCCGGAACCTGCCTGGCATGAAGGAAGCGGCCATGGAACTGAAGGCTGCCCGCACGGAAACCACTGGACTGGACCAAGAGATGGGGACGGCCATCAAGGCGCGCGCCTTCGTTCGGGTGACGCGCCGGAAGCTGGAGCGCTATTCGGACAGCTCGCTGAAAGGGGCCTACGACAAAGTGGGCAGTCTGCTCGAAGATCCGAAGATCAGGGACATGATGCTCCGGGCTGATGTCTCCCTCGAGCAGTTCATGAAGAAGCTCGATGTCGCCTTGGGCCGGGCCCTCGAGGGCGCCAAGGTCGAGGAGGGCTTTGCCGACGAGGATCTGGATACCGGCATCTTCATTGCCATGGCCGAGGCCACCAAGAAGGGCGACGAGAAGACGCTCGAGCAGCTCCGCAGCCAGGTGCTCGGGCCCAGCGCGCAATCGAAGGAGGACTTCGAAAACATCTAATCATGCCGGGGGGGCTGCTCTTCCGCGGGCGGCCCTCGCCTCCCGTGGATTCGGCTGCCTGCGTTTTCCACCTGCCTGCCATGTTCAAACCCAGCCAGAAACACAACGTCGATCAGCTCACACGGCTGCTTCACGATGACTTTGAAAATGCCGCCAAGGCTGAGCAGGAAGGGCGGTACCCCGATGCGGCCCAGTGCTGGCTGCGCATGGCCAGCAATTTCCGGCGGCTGGCCGAAGCGGAGACGAACCTGCTCGAGTCGGCGCGGCTGATCCACAAGGCCAGCCGGTGCGAAGAGCGGGCCCGGGCGGCAACCAAGAAGCCCGCGCAAGCTTCCAAGGGTGGTCAGATGGAAGCCCCCGCGCCCGAGGATGCCGGCTACGCGAACATGGTGGCCTCCCTGATTCACCGCTCGGAGGTGACCTGGGAGGACATCGGCGGCATGGAGGCAGCGAAGCACGACCTGAAATACGCCATGGGCCTGCTCTTGGCGCGCAAACCCGAGAGCCTCCGGCGCCTGGAAATCCCCACTCGCATCCTGCTGTACGGCCCGCCCGGCACCGGCAAAACACTGCTGGCGGCCGCCGCCGCGAACACGCTCGGCGCCGTGTTTTACAACGTCAAGGTCTCGGACCTGCTCAGCAAGTATTTTGGCGAGTCATCCAAATTGATCTCGGCCCTCTACGACCATGCCCGCGACCAGGCCGACTCAGGTCTGGCGGTGGTCTTTATCGACGAGATCGAGTCCTTGGTCGCCAGCCGCGACCGGCTCGAGTCGGGAGCGGAGAAGAGGATCATGTCCACGATCCTCGCCGAGATGGACGGTTTGGCCGAGAAGAAGATCACGCCGAACATCATCACCATCGCCGCCACGAATCTGCCTTGGGATTTGGACCTTGCGTTTTTGAGCCGGATGGATCTGCGAGTCCTGGTCGAGCTGCCGGACGCGGCCGCGCGCGCGGCCATCTTCCGGCTTCACTTGACGGACCGAGGATACGCCCTGGGGAACGATCTGACTCTGGAAAGCTTGGCGGAAATGACCGACGGCATGGTCGGACGCGACATCCAGCGGATCTGCAAGAAGGTCGTGATGCGCCTGCTGGCCTCGGTGAACGAGGATGTCCCCCGCAAGGTGGACCAGGGAACGATCCGCGACTACGTGCTCGACGTGCGCCCGGTGCGGCGCGCCGACTTTGACGATGTGATCCGGGAGATCAAGGAGAGCAAAGAGGGCGCCGCCGAGCTCGGGATGACGCTCCAGCGGATCGATCGCTATCGCAAGTGGCATCGCCAATTTGGCGCCATCTAAACTCGACAGCGGGCTGGATGAGTGTGGTCATGTGGACGGTTGGCATCGCCCTTGGGCTCGCGGGGTTGAGTGTGCTGGTTTCTTGTTTGCCTGACGCCCGCTAAGGGTCTGTGCAAAAATTACTTCTGATTTTGGCGGGAGCGCCGCCGGGCCAGATGCGAGGCGCCTGCCTGCCGCGGCGGCGCAGGCAGGCCTGCCTGCCGGCAGGCAGGCAAGGGAGGGAGTGTATCCCCTGCGATACTCGACCGACCGAGCCACGAAGCAGATGGCCCGGCGCCGCCCCGCCCCTGCGGGCTGGGGGCCTTGGGCGCGCTGGCTGTGTTGCTCCTCGCTCACAGACCGCGCGGGTATGCTCGCTCGTCGCGCCTTGCCAGCCCGCCCAATCCCCTCCAGCAAAATCGGAATTAATTTTTGCACAGACCCTAACGAACAAGAACCTTGGACCAGAAACCTGCTGTCCATGGCGAAAGAACCGCGCCCCGGCAATCGTCGTTTCACTGGAGACAACACAATGCATATCAAACCGTTATTCTGGGCCGCCTCGATCCTTTACGGCACACGGTTTTGGGTGCTGGTT
Source organism: Verrucomicrobiota bacterium (assembly GCA_022711435.1). Lineage (GTDB taxonomy): Bacteria > Verrucomicrobiota > Verrucomicrobiia > Limisphaerales > UBA1319 > JAGMXM01. Next base: position 90,487 of record JAKLFB010000018.1, on the reverse strand, counting down.
CTGGCCACCTTTTATTGCGTCTGGAACGGGGTGGAATGGCTGATGCCCGACCGCCCTGAGTACACCCCGCGCCAGATGGCGATGGCGGGGGATCTGGCTGAGCAGGCCGGCAGCTGGCTGGACCGTCTGGGTTTGGATCGCGGGCGTGCGGTTTTTGGCAACCTCGATCGGGATGCCTTCGGTGTTGTTTCCATGCCCCTTCGACAGACCATCTGGCGCATCGACAGGTTCGATCTCCTGGAGCCTGGAATCATCGAGAGGCTGCAGACACGGCTGGGCTCGAAAATTCGGACCTATGGCAATGTCAGCGACCTGGGCAGGGCAGCCCAATCCCGCAAGGCGCGATACGCCATTGGCGGCGAGCTCATTCGGTTTGTGGACACATCATCGGAGAGCTTGCTTCAAGCCCGCCTCTACGTGTGGGATGCCGCCACGAAAAACATGGTCGATGAGAAAGCCTTCGAGATCCGAAGAGGCTTTTCCTTTTTTATCCCTCCGATCTCCGGGCCTGTCGCCCAGATCGAAAACCGGCTCCCCATCACCTTCCGCTTGTTCGTCTGGATGGCAGTGACGGCCCTGGTGCCCTTGCTTGTTTTCCTGAGCCCAAAGAGGATTCTGGAAGACGGCAGCAACCTCGTCATCTTCCTGGTCCTGGCCGGGCTGACCGGCATCAGCGGCATTTTGAGTTTCCTCTTTGTGGCGCGGGGGATGGACGCCTTCTGGTGCGGCTTTGTCATGCTCGTCCTGGTTCCAATCAGCGCCCTCTACCATTTCAAAGTGCTGGCCTTCTTCCGGACGCAATGCGTGTCTCTATGAGTAACAACACCATCACGACAGGATTCATCGCACTGGAAAGCTGTTCCAAGGGATTTATCTATTCCATCCTCGGGAGTTCGAATTCTGTGGCATGGCCTTCCGGGCAAAAGGATACTCTGGGCGTGGTCTACGATGACCAGGGCAGATTCAAGCGTGTCGTGTACCGCGAAGACACCGGGGGTGAAGCGCTGGCGATCGATCCTGGCGGCCATGCCGTGATTCTCGAACGCAACCTGGGAATCCGTTGCGTTGTCGATGTGACGTTCAGCGATGGTTTTCAAGGCGCGGCCGCGGTGGATGTAGATCTGCGCGTGGTCCCGTTCGAGAGAAACAGGCAGAGCCATCCGTTGTTCGCTCGGATCGAGCTGCCGTCGAATCCCGGGCCCGAGCATTTCAAGGAGAGATTCGCGGCCGAGGTGGGGCAAGCGCTCGCAGGCTCGCTTCCAACGATCCTTCGGGCGTGCGCCTATAAAGAAAAAGATGGCGCCACGGTCAAGGCCGATCTGGATCGCTGGTGCGGGGAGGCCATCACGATGTTGACGTCCCCGGGCGTGGCTTGCCGGAGCGTCCGCGTCGCCCAGGTCGTCTCACCCGGGGGAGACAATTTCCTGAGACAGGTGGCCGATTGCACCCGGTCGATCGCGGCGGCGAAGACGGAAGCGGAATTCAAGGAGGAGCTCAACCGGATGTTCGGGGCGAAATTGCAGCGCGCGAACGAGATGGCCTTGCTCGAAGAGTTGCTGGCGATCGAACGCAAAAGCGCGACCGATGTGGCGCAGATGATGGCCGAAATCAAGCTCTTGAAGGAGAGCCATCACGTCGAGTTTCTTCGCGGCCGCATCCGGCTCATCCAGGCGCGCACTGAAGGCCTCGAGCAGATCGAGCGAGCCAAGGTGGATTTGGCGATCCATCAGGCGAAGGTGGCCGAATTGGCGGCTCAACGCCAAAAGATCGAAGTCGAGAAGGCGGAGGCGGAGGCCAGAGCCCGCAGGGCAGAGATGGAGGCTGACCAAGCCTTGCGCGACGCCGAACGCGCGCTCAAACTCAAGGCCGAACAGCGGATCAACCAGGCGGAGGCGGAGCGTGCGGAGCTCGAACGCGACCGGCGTCTCGAAGAGCGCGAGAGCGCCCGGCTGGACCGTCAGGCCAAGGAGCGCCAACTGGCAGGGATCGACCAGGAGATCGAGCGCCGAGAGCGCCAGAGCCAAGCCCAGGCCGAAATGCTCGCGAACCTCGTCGAGACTCTCAAGCTGGCATCCGTCCAGGCGATCAAGGAGTTCGTCTCGGCACAGCAACAGGCCGCCTCCAGGACCCCAGCGGATGTGCAAATCGACTGGCTCCATTCCGAGTTCGACGGCCGGGAGGCTGATTTCCGCCGTGTCCACCGCGTCGGCCCCGCCTCGATGGTGAAGAGCGGCAGCCTGTTGCAGATCCAGCTCCGGGCGAGCAAGGAGAGCTACTTTTACGTCCTGGCGCTCGAACGCCGCTGCGAGCGCGGCGAAATCCGCTACGGCTGGGCGTTCCTGTACTCGAATGACAACGAAAACGACCTGAACATCCCCTACGAGCGTCTCCAGAAAAACAAGATCAGCGCGGGGGAGACGATCATGCTGCCCGCCGGCGGCCAATCCAGGCAGGACCCCGTGCGGCAACAGTACTGGCAATTCGACACCGCGTCCGGCGGGTACGAATATCTCTACGTCATGGTTGCGCCCACGCCGCTTTCCGCAGAGCTCTTGCAGCAGATCCGCCAGCGCGAGCCGGTCCCGAGGCGCCAAGTCACGGCGCGCGGTTTCGTGAGGGCAGGTCAGCCCGCGGTGGGGGCGCCGGGGCCAGAAATGGATCCCTGGGATCCGGGCCGCGAATTCACTTCGGGCGTCCTCGAGGAGATGAAACGCCTCCTGCCGCCTGGCGCCATTGTGCGCGATCGTTTTTTCATGCACATTTAACAAAAGCACAGGGTGCGGCAGCCTCGGCCACATCGAGGCACATCGAGGCGCTGCGACCCACCAACACCAACTCGAACCGAACTGTTCTTATGGCATGGGGACCCTTCAAGTCGGCGGCGGAAGTCGATGCAGAGCGGCGGGTGAAGCTCCTTCAGGGCAAGATGGCCATCCGCGAATACCTGAAACACACTCTGGCATCCAGCAACCAGTACCGCGAGATGGCCAAGAAAGCGCTAGCCCTGGATCAAACGGCGCAGGCGCGACAATACGCGATGGCGCAACTGCAATACGAGAACCAGCGCAAGCGCTGGGAATCGTTCGAGCTCAAGCTCAAGGACATCGAGCTGCGGGGGGTGGCGCTCAAGGCCATGGGCTCTTTGATGAATGGCCTGGATGGCTTGGTCAAGAGCATCAACAAGGGCCTTTCGCTGCCCGCCATGGAAAAGACCATGGTGGAGCTCCAGGCCGGCATGATCAAGGTGGACGCCGTCGAGCAGCAATTGGCGTCGCACATGGAGAACCTCACGGTCAACGTCGGCCCGGAATCCCTGCCGGCCGCCGAAGGCGATGTGCCGGAGGAGATGCGGGCGGAAGTGGACCGATTATGCGCGTCCCTGATGGACGAGGTTGTGATGGAGACCGAGGCGCGGGTTCAGGCAAAAGGCGGCAAGGAAGCCAAGGCCTCGGCGACAACCAGCGAGCTCGAGGATCGCATGGCCGACCAGATCCAGCGCCTGCGCCGCTTGCGGCAAGGCGGAGGCAAGAGGTGATCCATGAGCGAGACCGAACGCCTGATGCGGGCTTGCGAGCAGTACGTAACCCAGGCCGAGCGCGCCTATGGGGACCAGGCATGGGAACAGGCGGCCGGGTACGCATCCCTGGCCATCGAGCGCTTGCACGCCCTCGCCGCCTCAGGCCCGCCCGCGCTGGCCGACGCGCGCCTCGGGCTGGTCGATCGTCTCCTGGATTTCATCGAGCAGGCCAAGTCGCGCCAAGCCCGATCCGTCCAAATCGAAGGAGGCGTTTCGGACAATGGCGCCAGCCTCGCCGACAGCCCGTGGATCGTTCGCGCCGTTCCCCAGGTCTCGGATGAAGACATCATTGGAATGGATTCGCTCAAGGCCGAGCTGCAACTGTTCGTCGACAAGATACAGCACCCCGAAGTCGTGGCGCGCTGGAAAGGAGCTCGGCGAGGCAACCGGATGATCCTCTGGGGCCCGCCCGGCACGGGCAAGACGTTCTTCGCCCGCTATGTCGCCACGAAAATCCAGGCGGCATTCTACCAGGTCAAGGCCTCCAGCCTCCTGAGCAAGTGGGTGGGCGAATCCCAAAAAAACGTGGTCCGCCTCTTCGATTCCGTCGCCCAAGACGACCGCGCTGTGATTTTCATGGACGAAATCGACAGCGTGCTGGGCAAGCGTGGAAGCAGCTCGACCGTCCGTGACGGCGTTGTCACCGAGTTCCTGCAGTGCATGGACGGCTTGACCACGAGCGACCGCGCGCTCTTCTTCATTGGCGCCACCAACCGCCCATTCGATCTGGACGAGGCGGCCATATCGAGGTTCGGCATGATGGTTTACGTTCCGCTTCCCGATTTCGATGTGCGTCTAACCTACCTGAGGAGGCTGCTTTCCGAGCTGGCGGACGGCCACAGCGACGATGTCCAAGCGGAAACACTGGCTCGCGACCTCGAAGGCCACTCGATGCGCGACCTGCTCGCCCTCAAACAGAACCTCGCCGACATCGGCATCCGCAAGAACGTCCAGGGACGGCCGGCGAAGGTCACGGCGGCCGAGATCGAGGAGGCGCTCTGCAAAATCGCCCCGCCCCTCTCATGCCAGGACACCCGCCGCTACGAAGACCTCGCCCGCACCTTCAGCCAAAGCACCTCATCAAGCTAATCCGCGCGCCTCGATGAGGGGGGCAGATCGCAGTCCCTATGCACTCATTCCATAAATACACTAAAGACGACCCAGGCTATTAATCAAATACTTTTATGCTATGAATAAACCTAGATTTATAATTCTCCTTTTTTGCCTGCTTTTCGCAGGCTGCGGACCTGACACCACTCCGCATCAAAGCAATATAACGAAACTCGATGCGAAACTGCAAACCATTTTAAAAGAAAATGATGAGATAGATAAGAAGTTCGAAGATGCAATGTCTAAGTTGCACGAATATGATCTCGTGCGTGAAGAGGCCTCGGCGGCTATGAAAGCAAAGGATTACGACGCTGCCCTGATCAAATACTCGAAAGCTTTGACATTGCTACTGGTGCTGAATGAAAATGCGCTTGTTGATCCCTTCCCCCTCGCTAACCTGTATATGCAAATTGGCGATACCCACAGAGCAAAAGGCCAGATCGTTGAAGCGTATCATACTTACAAGAAAGGTTGCGACACGCTTTCCACGGTGTCCGACGAAGCTTATGCAAAACAATTTTCATCCGATCCAGAACTTGCTCAAGCCGCGCGAAAGCTTCTCGCTGATCAAAGAGCGATGCTGGATCGCCGCCGGTCTCTTCTCGAAGCGATGATCAAGGCGGGCGGCTTGGATGAAGCCTTGCCAATTCCGATCAGCGAGCAAAAAGAAGTCACACACTGATGTTAAAGGATGCTGCATGCACTATTTTAAAGGATCAAATGCTTTCATTGTTTCCGGCGGCGCCATTTCCAGCTTTTTGGCATGCTTGGCCTATCTCTGTTCTGGATTAGCCTCATCGGCGGCACCTGCGCGCGAGCGGTTGCCCCCAGTCGGACAAGGTTTTGGGCAAACTATTCGGTATGATCATACGAATCAAACTGAAGCGAAGCCAATAACGGGCGGCAAGTCTGACTCTCTATTGACGGCTCAGGAGCAATTAACGGTTTGGGAATCCATGATCGATAAGGCGGAACGCGACGCGCACGCTGGCGACCTTAAGGCAGTCGAGAAGGGTTTGCGTAGTGCTTGCGAGTACGCGATTCAATGTTTTGGGCGCACAAGCATTGTCCATGTAGTCTCATCGGCTAAGCTTGCGTCCTTTTATCGCGACGTTCAAGATTTTCCTGCGGCTGAAAAGCACTGCCGGGAAGCTCTTTTGCTTCTGGATTCCGTTGATACCGGAAGGGACAAATACGTCTTTCAAACAACTCTGATCCAGCTGGAAAGCCAAATTTCAAACGGACGCTTATGGAAATCATATTATGATACAGCGAAGCAATTGATAACAAAAGGAGAGTGGGAACGCGCGGAAACAACGGGTCAGGTAGCCCTGGTTCTAGCGGAGCAATATCACGGCACAAATGATGTAGCAACCGCTGAATCTTTGTCACTTCTCGCGATTGTCAATGCACATGCCCGCAAGTGGAAGCAGGCGAGTGAGTTGACAATGCAGGTGTTGACGGTGTACAGCAATCTCTACGGGGCTGACTCGGAGTCGGCGCATTTTCATCTTGTTGAATACTGCACTCTTCTTAACGAAGCGAACAGGCACGCTGATGTGGTTGCCATATTAGACTGGATTGCCGCTCCCAATGACAAACGTCGCGTAGAACCTAAACTGGAGATGCAAATGCTGCATCTGTTATCTTTGGCTTACGCTGCGCAGCAGAAGCGTGCTGAGGCTCTTGGGACGCTGCGCAAGTTGAGACAGTGCGTCATCAAGGCACACGGATCCAACACTGTCGAAACGGCAGCCATCGACTACGCGCTGGCGACTGCTGCAAACAATGCTGGCGACCTTACGCAAGCGGACGCGTCCTGCCGAGAGGGGCTTCACATTCTCGAGAAACTAGGACAAACCAATGGCGCTGAATATGGAATGCTGCTGCAAAGCCAAGCCGTGATTTCAAAACGAAAGCAAGACCAGGCGTGGACTGTGCTTCAAAAAGGAATCGAGCTCAGCGAAAAGATGAGAGCGGCGCCTTTGACCTTGACGGACGATGATGTGGGCAGAGACGGATGGACCGTCCTCGTGTTTGCCGCAAGGACTCGGGCTCTCGCAGGAAAGCATGATGAGGCGGAACTGCTTTTCAAGCGGGCGGTTAACATTGCATCAAAAGCTCTTCCGGCAAGCGACGTTCAGCTCGCTGATTTGTATAAAGAATATGGGGTGGAATTAGGATATCAAAAGAAATATACTGAAGCAGAACAAACTCTCCAGAGGTCTCTCGATATACTTAGGCTTCCTCACCAGACCAACCAGTTAGCCTTGGCGAGATCTCTCGCAACGCTGGCCGTCCTGCAACTTGAAACAGGACGATACAGCCAAGGCGAGGCGCTATTGAAGGAAGCACTGGACATTATAAGTCAGGAACCGGAGGCAGAATTGGACGATTTCAGTAATATGTTTCAAGCATCCGGATGGCTGGCCGCAAACACCGGCAACCATGAGCGCGCGAGAAGTTTACTGGGCGCGTCCCTTTTCTTGGAGGAACAAAAATGGGGGACAAATAGTCTAAGGTTGGTGTCCACGCTCACAGGTCTTGCTGCCGCCGAGATGCGCAATGACAATTGGTTTGGCGCGGAGGCATATTGTCGGCGGGCGCTAGCGATCTCTAAGGCTCAATCAAAAGCATGGTCGAACTTCATCGGAAGCATAAATCCGCCGGCCCGCGCGGAAATTATCGACGCGCTGAGTTCCCTCGGCGCGGTGTTTGCGCAAGGTGGCAAGTACGATGAGGCGAGAGAGATCTTTAGTGAGGCGATCGAGCTCGGCGAAGCAGGATTTGGACCGAATCATCTGGTCACGGTTCCCGCTCAACATGGCATGGCCTGCCTGATCATGAAAGCTGATGGGAACACGACGCTCGCGGAACAGATGATGCGACAAGCCCTGGCTGTGCGCGAAAAATGGCTGCCGCCTGGCCATCCAGAGCTTGTTTCATTGATTTGGGACCTGGCCCTCTGCAAAATGGTCCAAGGCAATGCTCGGGAGGCGTTGGAGTTGTATTGTCGCGCCAACCAGATGGAAGATATGCTGACGCGGGAGATATTCTCGTTTTCTTCCGAATCGGAACGAGTCGCGTTCCGCGAGTCGACAGAAGTGCATCAGGATGAGTTTCTATCGTTTTGCCTGGACACACTTGGCTCGGCAGGCGCAGAGACGGCATTAAACTATTTGCTCAGGCGCAAGGGTATTGTATTAGATTCAATGATCGAGGACGTTCATGCCGTTCAGCAATCGGCGGATCCCGATTGCAGAGACATTCTCCGCCAACTCAGATCGCTGAAGTCCCGGATCGCTCAGATCGTAATGTCCAAGCCAAATGTTGACAAACTGGAAAGTTCCCAGTCCGAGGTGGAGCGTTTGACCCGGGAGGCAGAACTCCTGGAGAAGGATCTGGCCCGCAAGAGTGCCAGATTCCGAGCAGGGCAAGCCGCGACCCAAATTGGTTTGACGAACATTCTCGACGCAATGGAACCTGGAACTGCGCTCGTCGAATACGTCAAGTATTTCCGAATTGGCTTCGAGCTTGGAAGTTCGAATGTCCCGGTCGATTCGAGGAGATTCAAATACGCGGCCATTGTGCTCGAAAAGGATGAGGCGAATCCGGTCGCAATCGATCTGGGAGACGCGACGGGCATCGAAGGTTTGATTGAATGGCACCGGGATATGCTGGAGAGGCTGGTCAGCCAACACACTTCTGTTGTCCCTTTGATCAGGAAATCGGCAATGGCATTGGAGCACGCGGTCTGGTCGCCGGTCAAGGTCAGGCTGCGCAAGGCGAAAAGAATCTACATCAGCCCGGATGGGGAATTGAATTTCGTTTCTTTTGCCGGGCTATGCGACAAGTCGGGTCGCTTTGTGCTGGAGGACTACGATCTGTCGTATGTGTCCAGCGGGCGCGATCTGTTGCGGCAGCCGTTGCCGCGGGCAGGGACGGACAAGGAGGGAGGAGCGGTGGTGTTCGCGGCACCGGACTATGGGGGGCAGCCCACATTGCAGGAGGCGTTGCCGATTACGCGGTCGGCGGCTTTTCGCAGTGAACTGGCGGACGTGCGCAGCTTTGGGGGGCATCGGTTCGGTCCGCTGCCGCAGACGAAGGTGGAGGCAGGGGCGATACGGGAGTTGTTTGGCGGGCATGGCGCCCAGGTGGCCGTGTATGTGGATGAAGCGGCGAGCGAGGCGCGGGTGAAGGGGACGGAGGGACCGAGGGTCCTGCACTTTGCCACGCACGGGTTCTTCCTGCCGGACACCGGCTGGGATCGGGAAGGCGACGAATCGAAAACGTCGCGTTTGGAGAATCCAATGCACCGGTCGGGACTGGCGCTGGCGGGGGCGAACCGGACGCTGGAGGGGCTGGCACCGGCGGCGGGAGGTGAGGACGGTCTTTTGACGGCGGAGGAGGTGGCGGGCTTGGAACTGGGGGGGACGGAGCTGGTGGTGCTCTCGGCCTGCGAGAGCGGTTTGGGGGAGGCGAAGGCAGGAGAGGGGGTGTTGGGGTTGCGGCGTGCGTTTGTGCGGGCGGGGGCGGAGAACCTGGTGCTGGCGCTGTGGAAGGTGGATGACGAGGCGGCGCGGCGGTTGATGACTGGGTTCTACAAGCGGCGGTTGGGGGGCCAAGCGGTGTGGCGAGCGCTGCTGGAGGCGCAACGGGAGATGGTAGTTCAGGAGAGGACCGCGGGGCGAGAGCCCAATCCATTCTACTGGGCACCCTTTGTGGCAAGCGGAATTGGCGTGCAATAGGATATGATGTGCGCATTTCGGTTGTTTCGGGAGCGACAAGAAAGGATCTGGATGCCAAGACCTCATCCTGGTATCCACAGGCCTGGCACTCATCACGCAATTCACAGCTTTCGTCTCTTCCTGACATCAGTCCTATGGTTTGTTCACTCGCGTTGGCTTCCAATCCCCTGCGGAAGATCGTAACGGATGTTGATAATGGCGGCAGGGGCCGGTTCGTGGATCAGGTTAACCTCACGGACGTGGCTTTTAATCTCGGCGCCTTCCCCCGTCCCGACCACGCCACGAACCGACGGCCCTCCTTGGGCCTTCTCAGGATAGAAACAGGCGGTGATCAACCCGATGTCCTCATAGAATCCTTTGCGGTACGCAAGCGAATCCTGTGCACCGACGAAGACAAACTCTCGGGCCATCCGGTTGTCGATCTGCCATCCGCGAATGACCGCTCTCTTCCCGGCAGCCAAGACCCATTTCCGCCCTTCCGAAGGCAGCACGCGTTCCTGTCCGATCGAGTTCAGACCATCAATCAGCAGACTCACTGCAACGGTCTTGTCTGAGTGGTTGCCCAATTCGATCGCGTACTGGGTTCCCGGAGCGACCCCCACGACCATTTCACGGCCTTTGAAAATAGGTTCCACCGCTCGGCCATCCACCCAAATCCGCACCGAGTAAGGCATGGTGGACAGCGGATCCGCCAGCGGGTGCACCCGTGGCGCCTTCGTTCCGAGCGGCGGGCTGAACGCCGCCACCACTTCGGCAGGCGTCGGCGGCTCTCCCTCCAGGCGCGGCGGCACAAAGACGCTCTCGCCGAACAACGCGCCCAGGTCCGGAGTGATCGCCACCGACGTGGACTCCATCACCCGGTTGATCGCCGTCCGCGGCTCGATGACCTTGACCGTCACCTTCACTTCCTTGCCCATCCGCGTCAGCGTCCCCAGCACCACCCCGTCCAGTCCTTCAATCTGCCCCCACACCTTCTTCAGCGGTTCGGTCTTCACCAAGTCGCTGACCTGCAGCTTGACCTCCTTCACAACCGCGTCGAGCTGACGCCGCTCCACCACCGCAAACCGCCCCCGGGCGCAATTCACCAGACCCTCCTCGATCTTCTCCGCGGCATACCGGCCCGCACTGCCCGTGTCCCCGCTCAACTTCTCCCCCGTGGGCGAGTTGTTCAGAAACTCCAGCACACCCACCTTCCGCAACTGGCTCCCGGCAATCTGGTCGGCAAGCTGGGCCGATAGACTCTCCATCGCCGGGTCAATCTCGAGCGCGGCTCGAACCGTGCCTGCCCATCCCAGCCCAATCATCACACCGCCCAGCAATACCCACCGCCAATGAACTTTTTGATTCATAACATCACTTCTTCTGATCTCTCTCAGATGGTCCCGAAGACGGTCTTTTCATGCTTGGAAGCTTGGCCACAAGATGCGTGGCCGCTTGTGTGGCGACAGCTTCGATCGATTTCCGAGCAGCGTCTGCCGGCGATTGTGTCCAGCGCACGTCCCTTTCCACGGGCGGGGCTATGTCGGATTTGCCAGCCGAATCCGTTAAACGGAGATCGGCCTCGCCGACGTACTTATGTTGGATCGTGCCAGCCTGTAGTTCCGTCCCGATCGAGGTCGCCGTCACCGTGCCCAGCACCGCATGCTTGAACCGGTAGCGCCGGCTGAGCTGCTCAAGGGCCGCGGGGCCCGTCCGCGCTTCGTCGTCTACCTCAACCCCGTATCCGGCACCTGCGAATACCCGGCTGATTGCCGCACCCGACGCCCCAGCCGAGACAGCCCGGCCGTCGATCCTCTCCGTCACCGACACCACAATGTCGGTCTCAATCACCGCCGGTCGTCCCCACTGCTGATAGCCGAAGAGGGCCGCCATGCCCACCGCGGCGCTGAATGCCAATGCACTGAGGGTGATGAGACGGGAATCGCGTTGCTTGCGGGCCTGCAGGTAGAGCACCGGAGTCCGGTATTCCCACGACGTCTCCTTGGCCGACCTCCATATAGCCTGACGCCCCGCCCAGACGGCTTCCTCGATGCTCCCGCTCGCCAGCAGACTCTGGAATAGCGCACCCTCGAATCGCTCGACTGACTGCCCGGTGACGGCGTATTGATGGCCCACCACCGCCGGAAACATGCAAGCGTACGACGAAAAAGAGACTGTCTCGCAACAGTTCAATATCAATAGCTTCACCCCCGCGTTCTTCAGCGCCAGGGCCACCTGCGCCATGGAGATCCAGCTTGCCCCACCCCCCGGGGTCTCGAACAGAAGCTCGCCGACCCCATTCTCGATTCGGCCGTGACCGATGAAATGCACCACGTCCTGTCCCCGCACCCCCTCACAGAAAGCTTCCCAGGTCGCTGGAACCGCCGCACCACTGCTCACCACCGTGGTTCGGATCCCCTTCCCGCGTCCCGCCTTTTCCAGACATCTCCGGACACACTGGCTTTCCTTCTCTTCCTCCTTGCGCGCCTTGTCCCCCAGATTGATCGGCGCGGTGAACACGAGCACCTTCAGCCCCAGCCGTTGGGGCGCAAAAGCCGGACCCATGCCCCGGTAGTCGGTGATCCGCCGCTCGATGGACACATGGCTGGCCAGCACCAAGTCCGCCGTCACCCGTTCGAGACGGCCTGCCCCGGAGCCGGGCCGGAGCATGGCTTCAAACGGAATCAATGCCGGGTCAAGCCCCTTCTCACACAGGGTCGAATCCCACTGAAACACGACATGGACGACCCTGTCACCCTGCCCGCCAACCGCCTGATTCCACCGTTCCTCGACCTCGTGTGGGAAAATCGCCGCGTAGATATCACCGCCCAACTTGCGCAACTCGGCGTCCGGATCGCCCGGCATTGGACTTGCCCTTAAATCACGCCGGTCATTGACCCCGGCTCCCGAATTACCCCGGCCGCGCAGGCCCAGCTCGCTCAGCCGCTCAGTCCAGCTAAGCGCTCGACGCCGATCCACCGCCACGGTGACCGGAGCGGCGGGCGAATCCGGAAAACGCCACGCCACATGCAAATGCTCGCTGTCCAGGCTCAGGTGTGCCAGAACTTCCACCGACGTTTGGCGCTTGAAGATCTTCACGGCGCGGATCCGGTCGTGCACCTTCAACCTGAAGACGGTGCAGTCGAAGGGCTTTCTTTCGCTGGCTGCCAACGCAGTTTTCAAATTACCTGCCGCCTGCTTCGGTGGCAACTCCTGTTTCCTCGATGAGGGCAAGATCCACCGTGGGCTGTGCCCCCGAGGGGCGGCGGGATTGGCGCCACCACTTGGCACGGCCGATGGCGAGGGCGCCAAGGACAGCGCAGACAGCCATTGCGCCGAGAATCTTGTCCCAGCTCCAGTTCACGTTGCGGCTGGCGGTCATTATGTCGATCTCCGCTTGGATAGAGCGCGGCTGCACCCCACAAGAGAAAAGACGCCGCCCGAGGGAAAAAGCTTTCCAAACTCATCCCATGCGGCATCGCCCCCTTCGACAGACCACCTACCGACGAGAAATCCCCAACACACATCGAAATCCAACGTACTCGTAACGATCCTGAGGGGGGATGTGGGCGCGGTACGAGGACAGAAGGTAGACGCTTTCGAGGAGGCGCCACGACCCCCCCCGCAGCGCGCGATACTTCGATTCGGCCGAGTCATACCAGTCTTCGCACCATTCCCACACGTTGCCCCCTAGATCGTAAAGCCCATACTGATTCGCAGGAAAACTCCCCACCGGCGACGTCGTTGCATACCCGTCGTCGTAACTTCCGTAATTGCTCTTGGCATAGTTCCCAGCCCCCTTCGGCGGCGGCCACCCCGTACCCCAAGGATAGACGTTAGTTATCTTCATGTCCTTCTCTTTCGGCGTCCCGTCTGCCGGCTCCTTTAGCCCCACCGCTGCGCTCCATTCGGCGTCCGTGGGCAACCGATACTCCTGGTCCGGCCTCAGCCGCCCTTCTGCCCGCTCTTTCTCCGTCAGCCACCGGCTAAACGCCTTCGCATCTTCCCAGCTCACATTGACCACTGGACAATCTTCGCTGGGCGTCACGGGTACGCCTTCAAAGACAGGTTTGCGCCACAACGCATCTACGCCCGTGCTTGCCTGCGCATAGGCCGCGTAATCCTTTACCCGTGTTTCCCAAATCGAGAACAACACTTCCGTCCCCGGCACCGGCACGAACATCATCCCCAGGCTGTTCTCCCATGGCTGTTCCTTAGCCGCCTTGGGAAGATTTCTTCGCGCTGCCTCTTCCCGCCGTTGGCGTTCGGCTTGAGCCTTGGCTTCTTCCGCAGCCTTTGCCCGTCGTTCAGCCTCGGCCTGCTCATGGGCCTGGATCTGGGCAACCACTTGGCGAGCCAAGGCTTGGACCTCGGGCTTGGCGCTGCCTAAGGCCTTTTCCATCACGGCCGGTAATTCCGCCACTGAAACAGGCCCGGTTGCCTCTCTCTCCTCCGCCTCCAACGCCACCGCGCACTCCTGGCAACAGCGCCGCTTCTCCTCATAGTGGGATCGGCACAGGTAATCCCGCTTGCACACCCGGCAACAGAACGTGATCGACGGCTCGTTGCGCAGGCCATCCACGGGGCATACCACCGTCGCCATGTCCCGCCGACCAACCGCGCGTCTTGCGGACAGCACCACCGTCCCGCGATTGGCCGTGATGAACGGATCCTGCCGGCCCGTCCGTCTGTGCTCCTTCAACAGCGCCGTCATCCGCTTGCTGAGCAAATCCACTGCCTGGCCCGGCAATGCAAATTCCATATCGCCGGAGGCGTATTGGGCCCAGACTTCTTGCAAAGCCAGGCTGAACGCTCCCCGCCCCACCTCCGGCAGCTCGTATGCCCGCTGCCCAGGACTGCACGCGCAGACCGTCACCAGCGGCGGGTTGGAACGCGCGTCCTGCGCCATCGCCTCAATGTCCCGGCCCGCCGCCTCCGCAAATCGCGCATGGCTATCTTTGGCTCCCGCTCGCAGCCCGGTCCGGCACGCATCCAGCAAGAAAACTCGGGTCGCGCCGCACCGCGCCGTCGCCGACTCCAAACCCCGCACCGGCACCAGCGCCGGCTGCAAGTTGTCCTCGATGTCCCGGAGATCGACCTCATACGGCAGCAGCACCTGCTGGCCAGTCGCCGGGTCCTCGTGCCCATGACCGCCGAAGTAGATCAGCAGCAGATCTTCGGCGCTCAACCCGGCGCACATGTCGCGAATGGCCTTCGTAATGGCCGGCTTGGTGGCTTGCTCGTTGAGCAGTTTGCGGGTTTTGAACTCACACTGCCGGTTCAGGTAGAAGTCCAGTTCGAGCACGTCGCGCTCGGCGCATTCCAGGCGGCTGATCCCCTGGTCCGCATAATGGTTGAGGCCAATCAACAAAGCAGTGCGTTTCATAGCCGTGACGATCAATGCACCGTACATACTCGCGCCCGCCTATGCAAGCAGGCCGCGATGCCGGCAATGGCCCGCGGCCCAGCCCGGCCTTCTTTCAAAATCGACCCTCAGCGCCAACGGCTATGGAAACACACCTGCCGTTCGGATTCGTCCAGCCGAAAACCTACGGCCCAGAGCGCAGTCGGAAGAACATCGCCGCGTCGTCGGTGTCCACGGCGGCTTTGCGCCGCGTTGTACCCGCTAAGGAGATGGGATGATTTGCGGAGCGCCATGCTTCGCCGATGGTGTTGGCATACTCCAACATGAAGGGAAAAGCGCTGAACGGTTCCAGCCACTCCAACTCGACAAGGCCGGGCGACGCGGCGCGGATCGTGAGCGATGCTGGCTTCAACTCGGCCGCGTTGCGCGTGTGAGCGAGCAGCAGAATGGGCACGAAGTGCCCCGATTGGTTGAGGATATGAGCTTCCGCCCAGTACTGCCCCTCGACGGGGGCAGTGAACGTGATCTCCGCAAGTGATGCGCCTTCTGCAGGAACAGTGACAACCTGGTTCGGGACAGCGAAGCACGCTCCATCGCCCACGTGGCTGATGAGGACTTCAGCTCTTCGATATTCGATCAGGCTGTTTGTGATCGTTATGGGCAACGTCATCGGTTTTCCGATCTCAGCCGCCGCAAAAATTGCCACATGTTGAAGAGGGTAAACCGACAGCTCATAAGGCATCTGGGGGGCAGGCCCATCCGGGCTGACGCGGACGATCTCCAATCCATCACGCCAGAAGCAGCCCTTGACAGCGAACGCGCCGGCTGGGCCCCCATCGACCATGATCTGTTGCGTTGCGGGACCGCCATCTGAAAACAGGCGATAGACCAAGGTCGCGCCGTTTGCCAAGTCGATGAGCCGGGCCGAATCATCGTAATGGCCCGATGCCATACAAGGGCTGATGGCAGTCTGAAGCCGGGAGTCCGCAACCAGGTCGAGGCCAGACGATAACGGCACGCAGTACCGCTCCGCGCCATCTTGGCCCAGCCGCCAGAGAGTCCGGTTCTCTTGCCGGTATCCGACGACGACTAAACCATCGGCTTTGTCAGAGGTCTCGAGCACCTGGGATACCGCGGTGCAACCGGGCACGCTGACAACACCGACCTTCTCGAATCCCGGCACGGCGAACTGCTCGATCGACGCCGTTTGCTTCATCCAGATGAAGACCGAATGGTCGCCTAAGAACACAGCGTCTTCTGCTTCTTGAGATTCACGCTGCATCGTGTTCGACTTCGTGCCATCCATCGTCCACGTGGCGGCGTTGAAGGTAACGGGGCCGGAAGGACTGCTTCGCCAAACCGCGGTGAACCCAGCTTCATGGAAGCGCACTTTGTCCAGCGGCCGGCCATCCGTATCGAGGGCACATGCTTCCTGATCCTCTTTCACAAGCCAGCAAGTTGCAGGGCTCCCACTACTTAGCACAGCGACATGGGCCTTGGATGCCAGCAGCCACCAGTAATCCGATCTGGGCAATGGCGCGGTTGCATCCTGGCGCCAGACAAAGTTGGTTCCTTCCTTTGCGAGCGAAAAGAACCGGAGGGTGTTGTCCGTCGATATCCCATTGGTATGGTTCCACGCCACGAATCGGTCGGATCCCTCCGGCATGAACAGATCAGCGGGAATGGGGGGGGCGATCTTCGCCAGCGGCAGCCATTGGCCGTCTTCCAGACCGTTCAGATACACATGGCTGCCGGCTGCCACCGAGATCACCGTCTGGCCGCCGATCAGGTTCGCCCGGAGATCGTAGATATCCTGCTCAGCGGGCAACCACCACTGTTGAGTATCAGCGAACACCACCGCTGCAGATAGCGTGGCGGCCAGCAAAAGGCTTCCGCGCGCCAGCTTGGCCGCCAAGCCGCCCATCGGCAGACCCACTGGATCGCGTTGTCGGTAGCGGGGGCAATCTGTGGCAGCCGAGCGATGATTGCTAAAATGCGGCGCAGCGGCGCTCCGAGCGGCTGCAGCCATGAATTCTCGTTGGTTTGGCATGAGTATGTATTGTTGTTCGGCTTTCGAGCCATTTGCATTTACGGCGATGGCAGGCGCTCCGGCCGAGACGCTCCACTGCAAGCTGCGCCAACCACCGCACACGGAGGGGCCAGCAGCTTGCACACCCGCCTGCCTCGCTCAAACTGCGGAGATCATCTCGGTTCATCCCGATACTGGAATAACGCTCTTCCGAGAGCTTTTCTTTCGGGAAAACGCATTTTGTGTCATCCTGCCCAAGCCGGCAGATGCTCGACAGAGCATCCTGCGACCACGACGCCGGGTCAGGCCTGCGACTTGCGCTTTGACCGCAGGGCAATGGTGAATCCCACAGTTCCCAGCACAATCCCACCCAGACCCAGAACAATCCAGGGCCAATCCGGGTAGATGATTGACTGTTCCGACAATACCTCGAGCAGGAGATCACGCTGGTGCAATGAGGCGTTCGGGGTGGAGTCCCGGGCTGTTATGTTGATCGGGAAACGGCCGGCTCGAGCCGGTGTGCCGAAAATCCTGGGCGCGCGAGCGTCCAATTGTAGTCCGGGCGGCAAATCGCCGGCGATCTTCACATCGTAAGGAAGCAGACCTCCGACAGTGGGGATCTGGAAGGAAAACGCGTGTCCGACGAGCGCAACCGGCGGAGCAAAATCGAGAATGCGAAACGGGTCTTTGGCCGCAGCCACCACGTTGATCGTCCATTTCCGCATGGGGGACTCCGCACCGCGGGAGTCTTTGACCTGAACCAGAATCTCACCCTCGCCCACCTGCAAAGGCGTGCCGGACAACTGGCCGGAGGGCGATAAAGTCAGCCACGAAGCGTTGCGAGTGTCGCCATGGAAGGTGATGGGGCCTTCTCCGCCCGTGGCGGCCAGATGCACACGGTAGGGTACGCCATGAATCGCAACAGGCAACGTTTCGGAGAGCATACGCAACGGCTGTGGTTTGGGCTTCTGCTCGATGGCCTGGATGGAAAACCGCTGGGCAGGTATCGAACCAAAGACGTGCGCCTTCAGTGTTCCCGCGGACGCAGGCAGATCCATGTCTTGCGCTTGGATGGAGAGACTCCATGAGCCAGGTCGATCCGGCTGGCCGGTGAGGCGCAGGCGATCGGCGTCTGTCTTGATCTTAAGCCAGGGCGGTGGATCGGCGACCTGCCATGCGACATAACCGCGGTGGTTGACGGGAGCAAGTCCGGCCGCGTAGGGCTGGCCCACCAAGGCGATGGGAAGCTCGCTGGGTTGAAGCGCGAAGGCACTGTGGCCCACCGGCGGTTCGACGCGCAGCTCGATTCCCTGGCGCGTGGCCTTCGAGCCAAGAGAATCCGTCACCGCAACATTCATGCGCACGGTCTCGATGCGCAGGGGCGTGCCCATGATCATCCCAGAAGCCGGGCCAAAAGCCAGCCAGTTCGAGAACGTTGCCGAGGACGTCTGGGCGCTCCACTGGTAAGGCGGCACACCGCCGGTTGCGATCAGGGTCTGGGAATAGGGCATCCGATAGAATGCCGGTGGCAGTGTGGCGGAAAGGATTCCCAAAGGGGGCGCAATCGCGGGTCCCACCGAGCCGCGGATGAGAGCTGGGCCATTCGTTTGGGTTGCATCTGAAACCAGGACGCGCACGCGAATATCGCCAACGGCAGAGGCGGTTCCGGCGATGCGGCATTTGGTTTTGGGCTCATCGAGCGCCACCTGCAATCCCGCTGGCAACAAGACCTCGATCACGTCCCACGTGCAGAGGCCTTCCCCACCGGTGGCCGTGAACTCGTAGTCCACCGGTTCGCCGAGGACGAAGACGGGCGGATTGTTGGTCACGATCCGAAGCCGTTGCAGCGGGGGACGGATGAGAAGGGTGAAATCCCGGCGCGCCGATTCGCCGAGGGCGTCGGTCAGTTCGAGGGCAATCGGCACGGGCGAGCGTGTCCACACCTGGGGCGTGCCGAAGAGCAAAGATTTCTCGGTCTTCAGCCCTGCGGGCAAGGGTGCGGACCAGCGGAAACGGATCGGCTCGGTGAATCCCTCGAAGGCAACACCGTATTCGTAAGGTTCACCCATACGGCCATCGGGCAACCGATGGGGCGCGGCGGCGGTGGACCAAACCGCCGAGCCGGCGGCCAGCATCAGCGGCACGAGGACGGGCCAAGCCCACGGGGCGGGCGAAGGCAATTCGGCCGGCGGGAACGATGCGTTGCGGACACTCGGCGGAGTTCTCATGCTGTCCTCTCTCAAGGGGGGCGGATGATGGCCGGTTTGGGCGCCGCTTCAATGATCCCATGCCAGTGGGGTTTGCCCATGCGGATCGAGGTGGAGTTGGTTCTTTCATCGACCACCCGGATCAACAAGGCATTGGTGGTGGTCGAGGTGGGGGTGCCGCTGATCTCGCCCGAGTCCGGGTCGAGCCGCAAACCGGGAGGCAGCTCTTGCGCGATAAAGGCTCGCCGCCCGACGCCGCCGCGGGCAAGGACGGCGCCGCCGAACGGTTGGCCGATTCGTCCGAACCTGGGGAGAGCGCAGCTCATTCCCAGCGGCCTGAACTCCTCGATCTCGAGAGTAAGAATGCTGGAGACGAGCGGGTGCCCGGGGCTTGCTGCAAGCCGAGATGCGGCGGCCCAGTCGTTGACGGGCGTCTGGGCATCCTTGGCGGAGAGAGCGATCTGGACCCGGCCGGTCTGGGCGGGCGTGCCGGTGAGGACAGCACGACGCGCGTCCACGGTGAGCCAAGGCGGCAGTCCCTGCGCACGGAATTCATACGGCTCTAGCCCGCCCAGAGGCCCCAGCGGAATTTCCAGGGGAACGCCCACGATTCCCTTGGCTGCGCCCGGCCCGGTGAGGCGAAGCGGATTCTGGCTCGGATCGAACGGAGCCCGGGCGGGCTGGATCTGAATGTCCAGTTTCCCGCGAATGGCATAGTGGCACAGGACGGTATTGGTGAATTCGGTGGAGGTTCGTTCTCTGGAGTCGGCGGTGAGTCGTTCTCGTGTTTCGGGTGGGACTTCCTCGTGGAAGAAGAGGTTCAGGTTGGTTCGGCCGTTGGTCCACGAGGTAGCCCATTGCCGCGGAACGGTCACGGGCATGCGGTTGTCGACGATGGTGGCTCCTAAGCTGACGACTTGAGGGCGGGTTCGCGGCGGGACCGTCTCGAGAAAGACGCCACGCACCAGTCCATTGGTTTCGTTGACGTGGATCGTCCCTTGGCTGGCGGCTAAGTTGGTCAATCCTATGTAGAAGGTGAAGTTGCCAGAGCCGTTGAGCACTCGAATTTGTGCGGCATATTCCTGGTACGGTGCACCTCCAGGCAAACGCCGATCCGCAAAATGGAGGGGCCGCTTGGGCCGAGGAATGACCACAGCCATGTAGATCATCAGGAAGATGAACATGGTGATCATGAGGTTGAAGACCACGTCCACCAGGGGCGTGACCATGCCGCCTTTGCCCCAGCCCTGGACAAGATGGTTTTCGGATGCCATCGTTCAATCCTCCCGCAGTTGGACACAGCAGAACCAATCGTGCCCGCTGGCCAGATGCCGGCCCTTGAGGACCTGGCCCTCGCACGGAGGCGGATCGTCTGGAATCACCACCTCCCGCCCACAGGAGCAGGGCCTGACCGGACGCCGGTGGCACTGATCACACCCGTAATCCGAGAAAAACTGTTTCAGGAACTGGCGGGAAAGCTGCTCCATGTCCGGCGCTCCACTGTCTGGCAGGGCCTGAAAAAGCGACGCCAGACTCTCCTGCACTCTCTCACGCACTCTGGATAAACAGTGTGGACAATAGACATAACCAGATCCGCCCGACTGGCCGCCACACTCGGGGCAGTGGATGTTGTAGATTGTGAGTGTATCGCCGTAGTGGGCAGGCTTCACGGACACGAAGCCGTTCACGGCACGGGTGAGCTCGACTTGCAGGACCGCTTTCAAACACTCCTGGCTCGGGACCGGCGCACAGAGCCGCCAGAGGCCCTTGGCCAGCGATTCGATGTCCTCCCGGGCCAAAAACCGGCTGGCATGCTCGCCGTAACAGTTTGTCACCTCGCGGAGCAGCTCCTCTGTTTCAGGCACCGGGGTTGTCTGTCTGCTCTGGCCCTCGGATATCCGGAAAGCGATGTCTTCGATCGCATCCCGCTCCCAACGGGTGGAGGCGCTTCGCAGTGCACCCTGCAAAGCCAGCAACGGATTCCGCCCCCCCGGAACCCCGAGGACGGCGAGGCACGGCTGGTAGTTCCCGGTCTGCAGGAATACCCGGAGGGCAGCCGGCAGGTCGGCAGCAGAGCCCGCGGCGGGTGAAGGAGTGTTGGTGTTCATTGGCGCCAGCCATCAATCGAGTGATCCATCCCATGCCACATTCAATGTGAGGGGCGAACAAGTGGCTAAATGATACATCCGCAGGACCTGCTCGACCGTGCCGACAATCGCCGCCTCGAAGTCCAGCCCTGCCAGGTCCTGACTCACGGCCGTCAAGAACCTCCGCGCGCACGTATCGCCGGGCGGAGGACCGGCGGAGGCCGGGAACGCATGCTGCCAGGCAGCACAATGGTTGCCCCCCGCCTTGGCCACGACGCCCGCGCCTGTCTGCATCGTCTGGAAGAGCAACCGGCGGGCCTCAGCCTGAATCTCGGCTGGCTCGGCAGTTTTCCAGAACAACTCGATCATCAGCTGGGTCCGAACGCCCTTGGCGAAGTCCTCACACTGTTTATCGTAGCAGAACGCCAGCGCTTCGAACAGGTTCGCGGCGGCGCCGCACAACTCCTTGGCGTATGTCTGACGCGACACCTGGGGGCCGGATTCGAGCAAACGCCGCCATGCGTCCACCGTACGGGGAAGCTTGTCGGGGGGTATCGAGGCTCTCAACCGGTGGATCTTCTCCGCCCACGGAGCCGCCTTGAGCTGCCGGGCCTCGCGGAGAGGCAGCGTTCGCAGAGGCACGGTGCCCGTCAAAGGTAACCGCTCGAACCGGATGTGCTGGTTGGCGTTGAGGTCCAGGATGTCGACGCTGACGGCCGGTTGGGACCCGGCCTCTTGGTCCACTCGCATAGCCACCCGGAGCCGGGCTTCGCGGGCCGCATTGAGCGCCGGGGCGAAGCTGTGGCTTTTCATCACCTCACAAATGACGCGGGTGGCGTTGGCGTTGAGGCGGCGCAGATAGAAGGCCACTTCCAACGCGGCGTCCGCCGGCACGGGCAGGGAGAGGATGTCCGATTGGCGCTCCTCGCCAATCGACGCCGGCCGGACTAACAGAAGCGTCCCGATTCCCACCGGGGCGCCGCGGCTTTTGAGGAGCACGCCGCAGTCGTAAGGGAGCATTGGCCGAGCCCGCACACAAAAGTGCAATCCCCGGACCACTGCGTCGCTCGGAGAGCCCGGAGGCGTATGGAATCCCTCTTCTTCCAGGACGGTGGGCAAGGCCCCCGAAAGTCGCGGCGCGTCAAACATGCACCCGGAAAGCGTCGCTGTATCAAGCCCTGCGCGGCGGGCTTCACGGAGCGTGGCGCGGAGGAAATTGCCGGCTCGCTCGAACAATGGGGCCCAGCACTTTGTCACCTCGTCCTCGGAGAGAGTGACTTTCCAGGGAGACGCGGCGTGGGAAGCGGTGTCGGCGGGCATAGCCGGCTGCGTTCCGGGCTCAGCCGCGCTGTTTTTGGATGCTGGTTTGCAGGGTGGCAAGACCCGCACGGCGGGGGCTGGATCACCCGGTTGAGCCGTGGAATGAATCGTGGCGGAAAATCGGAGATCGCCGCCAGCCAGCGCGCGTTCAACGAACGCGGCGACCGGCGCTGCCACTCCAGCCGAGAGGTCCGCTTGGGGGGCGCCACCGCGGTTTTGGATCGTGGACACGGGCCCTTTCGACAGCACCGCTCGAAGCAAGCACCGCTCCAGTGCAGTTCGACCCGCGTCTCGCAGGCGCAGACTGTTTCCGGTCTGGCCAATGTGGCAGAGGGTGTCGTGAGCCAGGATCGGCCGCACGACCAAATCGTCCTCCCAGTCGCAGGCCAGGAATGGCTGCTGGGGCACAAACGCCTCCATCAGCCCGGCCATGGCCGCCGTGTGATGCGCAACCACCGTGACCGTCAAGGGCGAGGTTGGAAGAACCGTCCGCAGAGCCTGAATGTCGGACGGACGGGCATGGGGAGGAACCACAATGACGAACTGATCGAGTTCGCCCAGGAGCAACACTTGCAGGTCGGGATCGTTGCGCACTGCATGGAACACGTCCTGGAAATAACGGGCCAGAGCTGCCGTCAGCCAAGCCGGCTTCGCCCGGGCCCGACTCGGAGCGGGCGCGAACCACCGCTGAAGAAGTTGGTGGCCTGCCAAGCGGCCGGAGGCAATGACTTCCACCGGAACGTCGATCGTCTGCGGCAGATCGCACCGGCATAGTCCATCGAGCCGGCACGGGGGCCGGGCTGGATCGGGCCGGACGCTCAGCCAGACACCGTAGGGAGTCCAACCGAATCCGAGCACGCTCATGGGGCGCCTTTCCTATGGGGATTCATACTCTGTTGCGAGTATCGATGTAATAGACGCTGCCATCCTGGTGGCCGAGCAGGAGATTCTCGCCTTCGGGCGACGTGGCTAGGGCGGTGATCGGCGCGGCGCATGGCACCGCGCGAATCTGGCTGGGTTCGGCCGGATCCAGCAGCAGCAGTTCCGGCTCATTCCGGCGTGCCGCCACGATCTGGCCTTGGGCGAGGACGGCCAGGAGGCTGGCTTTCTGTGGCAGCTTGAACCGCAGCTCGGGCTCGCTGGTGTTGAGGCTGAACGTGCCGACCGTCCCATTCTCTTCAATGAACCAGAGCGCTCCGTTGGGGGCGAACGCCATGGCGGCCACATCGAGGTTGATGGCGAATTCGACAGGAGCCGAATCTCGCAGGAGGTGAAGCCGATAGCCTTTGTCTCCTCCCGCCACACAGGCCACAGCGTAACCAGGGCGGGCCGCAAAGACGGTCAGCGTATCCCGAAGGCAGGCGACCGGAGCAGGTGGAGGGCCGAGCCCGTCGGCCGACCAAGCCAACAGCCGGGCCTCGGTGGCGCCTTGAACACCGACGATCAGTTGCTGCAACTTTTGATAGGGGATGATACCGAGCGCACCTTGGACTGGCAGGAACCCCCCTTGGAGCGAGCATTGTTCGGGAAACTCGTCCACAGCCCATCCGCGAACAGCGATTTCCCCTGACTTTTCGCAGAGATAAGCGAGGCGATCCCCGAGGCCGCACAGGCCGGTCGTCCGTTCGGGGGTCGACACTTGATCCTGGGGCACCGGCTGGCGGTAACGCCCTCCCATCTGGGGCAAGAAGGTTCCGGTCCAAATGGAGAAGATGCCTTGGTCGGAAGGCGCCGCTTGGCGCGCGACAGCGAAGCGCACGCTGGTCGTGGCAAGGGCGTCCACGGGCAGGCCGCATGGCTCGAGGACCAGCAAGGCCGGCGGCGGCACCGGCGGTTTGGGACCGCTGCGGTCTGCCGTTTTCAGGAGTTCGTTGGTCTGGCCCTCGAGCTCGTTGCCCCGTTCCAGAAGATAGGCCATGAACGCCAGGCGCACGAGCAGGTCGTGGTGGCGCCGCTCGTGCCGGCTGCGCAGGGGCACTAACTCCCCCGTGCCGGCCAGCTCGCCCTGAGCAATCGCTTCGGCCTGCTTGTCAGTGACCTCGTAAAATTCCTGGAGCAGGATGCGGAGGACTTGGGGGCGCCACGAAGCCCACTTGCTCACGGGCTGGCCACTGGGGGAAAGCCGAAGGTTGCCGCTGGCATCGGTGACGAACAACTCCCCAAGGGTCAGGTTCATCCACTCCTGCCAGCGAAGGATCGGATGGCCGTCCTCGCCCACAAGCGGCTGTCCCTGACGATCCGTGACGAAGAATCCAGTCTGGATCAGCTTCGTCAGGGTATCGAACCACGCTTTGGCACGCGGAATGGGCTTGCCGTCCTCAGCCGCGGATAACTCGCCCTCGTGATTGGTCTCGAAGAACCCTGCCTTGACCAGCTTCTCCAACGCTTCGAGCCAGGCCCGGACGCGCAGGACGGGTTTTCCGTCCTCGCCGGACACCACCTCCTCATCGTCGTCGGTTTCGAACAGACCCACGCGAAGGAGCCGCTCCAGCGTTTCGAGCGGATCGGGCCGCTCCTGAAGGAGGTTGATGGCTTCGTTGCACCACTTGTCGATGCTGAGCAGCACATAGCTGGCGCTCTTGCGCAGGAAGAAGTGGATCGTGCCCGTAAAACCCAAGCCCAGCAACCCGAAGAGCGTCGTGTCAAAAGCCAATACCAGGCCCGCAAAACCGCGTTGGAATTGGCTGAGCACATCCTGAGTCAGCTCCTGGTGCCGGAAAAGGACATCAATCCCTTCTCGCAGCCCGTCGACCGCCGCGGTCACGCCCCAGACCGTGCCGATGAAACCGAGGATGGGCAGGATCCATTCGAGATAAACCAGCGGCTGAAGCACGTAGGCTGCGCAGGCCTGGTCCACCGCGCTGAGATGCTCGTTGGCTTCTTTAACATGCCTTCGGGTTCGCAATAGAACGTAGGCGCGTTCCAGCATGCTGAGCCGGGCCATGAGACGCCCGTCGGGTTGAACGGCGTCTGGGTCCTGCCGGACCAAGGACAACAAGGAGTGGATCTCATTGGGCGTGGCGGCCTCGATCCGTTGCTGGAATCGGTTCAGATCCTTCTCCAAGTGGTAGAAGCTCGGAATCAGTTTCAGCAGCACCAGCCCGATGGAATAGAAGACCGATGTCAGGATGGCCGCAATGATGGAATAGGTGACAATGCCTTCGTAAAGCAGCTTGTGAGCCCAGAACGCCGCCGTGCTTGGATCGGTGGGAATGGTGATCGGGCTCCGGTCCGACGCAGGCGCGCCACCGGCCAGGGCGAACACAGCATCCTTGAACAGCCAAAGCGCAAAGCTCAGAATTGCGCTCAGCGCCAGGGAAGCTATGAAGAGCCGCAAGCTTCGGCGGCCGACGTTTCGCTTGAACGATGGCGGAATCAACGAGGGCCAGTCCAGCGCGGATTCGGTTGTCGACTGCGTTGTGGGGCGTCCGGTTTGCGCTGTCATAGGCTCTGCTCCTGCACGGGATTGGCAACATATCTGAACCCAACGTCATTCCGTCGGAATTCGAAATCCTTCGTCTGCCTTACCGATTGCTGAAATGCGGATTTGGACAAGGCTTCAGAGTCGTCCTGCCAACTGCCGCCGCAGACGCGGAAAGGGGAGACCCACTCGCACACGTTGCCTACCAGGTTGTAAACGCCTTGCGCGCTGCGCCCTGCGCTCAGGGCCCACACGGGCAAACGCTTGCCCCAGCCCGACACACTGGAATTGCAGTGCTGCAGGTCAAACTGATCCCCCCACGGAAATCGCCGACCCAGCCCGCCATCGACGGCGGCCAGCCATTGGTCGGCGGACGGCAGCCGGATGACGCGCCGGAGCCGGCGCGATTTCCACAGGCAAAAGGCCAGCGTGTCGCGGTAGCTCACACCGACGACGGGCAAATGGCGCTGCAATGGCGGAAAGGGCAGGCTCGCCCCCGGCGCCCACCCCTCTGGCATGCGATGGCCCGTTGCCTGCACGAAATCCCAATACTCGAGGTTGCTTACGGCATAACGGGCCATGGCGAAAGACTCCACCCAGACCTCCCCTTCCGGCCGGCGCAGGCAGATCCTGGGAATCGGTATCAGATCCTGGCCCTCGGATGGCTCGGGATCGAGATCGACGACATCGCGGAAGCCGAGCCACCCAAATGCGGTTTGACCGACCTCACCTGCGTTTTCGTCAGCGCCAAAGCGGATCCCTTTCTCGTTGCTGTCCCGGAAGGTGAGGGCAAAAAGGCAGCAATCCAAGTAAGACCCTCCGCGGAATGGCTGGAAAAGCCAGCCGTTGTTCAGCACGCGGCGATCCACCCACTCGGCGGCGTTGCCCACCATGTCACAAACGCCATCAGGGCTGATATTCCGAGGATACTGATCGACCGGGGTCAGATGCCCCGGGCCGCCCTCTCGTGTGTTGCACCACTCTGCGTTAAAGTCGTCGCCCCACGGGAACAGCCGCCCATCGCGGTCCCGCGCCGCCCGCTCCCATTCCCAGGCGGTGGGCAGGCGCGTTCCTTTCCATTCGAGGTAGGCGCAAATGGCGGCATACGGCACGTTCACCACTGGCAGGCTGACGTCGGTTTCCGGAAAATAGTCGCGATTGGCAACATCCCAATGGCTGGGGAGAAAAGGCGGCGGACTGGTCTCGGCGTTGGCCCGCACATACTCGCGCCACGCCCGGTTGGTGACCGGGTATTTGCGGATGAAAAACTCCGGCAACTCCACCTCCGCGCCTGGATTGACTTGAAGCACCTGCCGCACGGCATCATCGGCCAACCCGCGGCCGATTTTGTCGACCACGGCCTTGACCGACGCCGGGAGTTTGGCGTCATGACTCTTCAAAGAGTTCAAAGATCCTGCCAGGCAGGTCAGCATATGGACAATGCATTTTTCTTTTTGAAGGTGGGCGCGGTAGCCGACTTGGAACGGCCCCGCCTCGATGTGACAGTAATCCTTGGGACTGATCACCAGCAGACGCTTGCAGGCGATCGCCCGAGCCCCTGCGGTGTCGGCCACACCGAGACGCACGTTGAATGCCACGGGGTGGCCGTCCGGCGAGTTGGGCATGCCCGCTTCGGGCGCTTCCGGAACAAAGCCTTCCAAGCGGACACCCGTGGCGGTGCGGCCCGGCCTGGGACACTCCCAAGCCCATGTGAACCCGGGTGGCAGGCCCGTGACGGCCAGATCACCGTAGGGTGGCAGCCCCCCCTCGACGTCCACCACAGCCTGGTAGCGGTTCCCCGCCAAGCAGACCGGCAGCGGCTTCGACGACAAGCCCAACGGCGTCGGTTTGACTTCCTCGACCCTGACGGTGATGGTGACGGAGGTTTCCTCGCACGTGTCCGGATCGCGCACGACGAGCTGCAGATCGTAATCGCCGGCAAACTCGAACCTCAAGTGCTCGAGGTCGCGCACCTCGCGCTCCTGCTCCCCGGAGTCAAATCCGGCATTCCGCGTGATCACCTTCCATTCGAGCGGTGAACCCCCGGCATCGTTCCGCCGCACCGGTCTCTCCAATATCAACCGCTCCCCCACTTTGCACGTGTAACGCCGGCAGCCTGGCAGAGCCAAGCCCGGGCGACGGATTTCCAGCCGCGCCCGGCCCGGACGGATTTCCGCCGCCTCGTCACGGAAACAGGGAATCGCACCGGCAGCGACCAAGTCGGGTGGCGTTAGATGTTTGACCCGGTCGCGGACGTAGGCGTGCAGGTCCTCCGGCTCAAAGGCCTGGCCGGGCGAAATCCGCTCACAGAGGAATTCCGCCACGGCGGTGGCGAAGGGGGAGTGATTGCCATCGCCCACGCCCGGGATTCGATCCGGCGTGACGGCGCCGGCCTCCGTGGCGGCCAACACCACCGCTCGTCCGTCCGAAGAAGCGTCGGTCGGTGTGCCGCCAGAACGCAGGGCCAGGCCTGCATAACAGCAATCGAGCAGCAGCACCTGAAACCGGCAGGGCAGCGCGCTCAGCTCCCCGAAAAGTGTCCGGTACATCAGGTGAGTGGAGGGCCGGTCGTGCGTCGCCCCATAGGGAATCAAGTAGCCGGGCGCCCGGGGCGATCCGTGCCCAGCGTAAAACAACAAGAAAAGATCGGTCTCGCTCATGCGGCGGCGGAGACGGTTGATCTGCTCGATGATGTCCTCGGCGCTTCCCGGGCCTCCGATGGAAGCATTCAGCGAGGCATGCGGACCCAGGGCCACATCGCGGGGGTGGGCGAGCAGCGCGCCTTGGAAGTTGTACTGTTCAACCAGCCTCTGATAGACGAGGCAAGCATCATTGACGGCACAGTGCAGGTTCGGCAACCGCACCTGGGCGCCATAGTCATTGACTCCCACACTCAAAAGCCATCGTTGTCGAATCATAACTGCTTTTTGCCCTCGGTCCGAGCCGTTCGAGGCGGCTGGGGCGATTCCTCGGTGTAATAGCGGAAGCCCGCGTCGCATCGTGGTCCCTCGCACGAGCGCACCCAGTCCACCGGATCATCGCACGCCTCGATCCAGCTCCCGCCCGCAACCTTCCCTTCGCTGATCCATTGCCAGACATTGCCCACCAGGTGACAGGCGCCGCACAGCGCACGGCTGCCAGGCAGATCGAACACCCGCACCGGTCCGCCCGGGCCGGAATCGCGCGCGTTGCATTGGAAACGATCCCATGCCTTGCCCCATGGAAAGCGCCGCGGAACAAACGCCCTCCCCTGCCCGGGCCCGTGCACCGCTGCCAGCCACACTCGCTCGGTCATGACGCGGCAGCAGACGCCCAGGCTCTGCGACTTCCAGCGGCAGAAAGCGTGGGCATCCTCCCAGCTCACCTGCACCACCGGCAGATACCGCTCCTCGAAATCGAAGAACCTCGGCCCGCTCGAATCCCAATGACACGGCCGGCGGTGATTCGTGGCTCGCACAAATTCAGCATATTCCAAATTCGTCACCGTGTAGCGGGCCAGGAACAAGGGCGGAGTCAGCACATCCCGCCGTGTGCCCGGGATGATGAAGTGCGATCTCGCCAGGGGCACGAAACCCTGCGGATACGCCGGTGTGTCCTCGACCTCGAGCACGTCCCGAAAGCCAATGCGCGGATCAGTCCTGCCATCGGCCGAGACCAAACAACCGCAGCGATTCTCCAGACGCAAACCCCAGATCTCGTCCATGGAACTGGGCAGACACGAAAGCAGGTCCACCGTGTTGTCCGCCCAGGATCCTCCTCGCAGCTGTTGCCGCCATTGACCGCAGGCCCAGGTCCTTTCGGCCACACACTCCCAAGCGTTGCCTGTCAGGTCGAGCGCGCCGCACGGGCTGGCCGCCTCGGGGAACTGGTCGACCGGGGTTAACCCGCCCCAATACAACGCCGGGCTGTTGCAATAGTCGGGATTGAACCGGTCGCCCCACGGAAAGAGCCGTCCGTCGTCGCCACGCGCGGCTTTCTCCCATTCCCAGCCCGTGGGCAAACGCGATCCGCGCCAGGCACAATAGGCCCGCATGGCTTCTAATCCAATGTCTGTCACGGGCAAGTCCCCTTCACGGGCGAGATCGAAACCGGCGGCGGCCCAGCGCCGAGGCATGGCGGGATAGTCGGTCGCCTGAACAAAAGCCGCCCACTCCCGGTTGGTCACGGGATGCCGTTTGATGAAGAACCGAGGCACATAGACCTCGCCGGCGGAACATGAGCGGCTGGCGATTCGCCCCAGCAGAGCGTCCTTGATCCCGAGCCGGTGCAGCTCCTTCTCGCGACCGGGAGACGGATGGTACCCCAGCCGGGTCTTGCCCGCCGGAACCTCGCAGTAGGTCTCCGGATCCACGACGACCAACCGGACCTGCTGGCGCGCCTCGCGTTGCTCGGCATCCCTGAGAATCAAGTCGAGCACATAGTGGTTTCGACCCTCCGCCTTCGCCAGAGACTCCTGGCTCACCATCCCGTGCAGGGCGCCGTCCGCGGGATTGCAGACCAAACCGTCGGGCAGCCCTTCCACGGTCCACCGCAAGGGCCAGACGCCGCCCTCGGCCTGCAGCGCGAAACGGTAATCCACCCCGACGAAACAGGGTTCCAGCCGGATCGTGGCAATCTCGAGTCGTCCGGCCTGGGCGGGACGCACCAGCAAATGGATGGACTCGCACGCCGAGTTCCCCCGGCCGTCTGTCACGCGCACGGCGATGTCATGACGGCCCACCTCCAATTTCTGGCCATCCAATGCCAACTCACCCGAACCGGAGCCAAGGCGCCCGCCCAGCACCGCATCATCGAGGGTCCAGACGTAGGGCGCCGCACCCCCACTCACCCGCAACAGCTCCGTATGCCCACAGCCTGAATTCAAGGCAACGACAGGGGGAGCCACGATGTGCAGGCCCGGCTTGCGCAGCACTAATCGGCCGGCGCCCTTGCCGGAAAACCCTGGCCGGATCCAGACCCCATCGATAGGCAGAGGCAACAGCTGCCGCGTCACTCGTTCGTGCACATGGATAAAAATGCCTTCCGGCAGCAGATCCTGCCCGGGGGGGGCGGCCGCCAGTGTCGCCGCCAGCGCTTCGGTAAAGGCGCTATGGTTTGAAGCCGCTCCCCCGTCGTCGTAGGACTGGTAACGATCGGGCGCGACCTTGAAGGAGTCGGTCGCAGTCAAAATGGCCAAACGCTCTGCCAGCAAAATGTCGCCGCGGGCCTCGAGAGCCGAGTTGCCCGCCAGGGTACGGATGTCGCGGTGCACAATCCCCGCGTAGCAGCAATCGAACAGGAGCAGCTTGTGCCGGCACGGCAGAGCGGACAACGCGCCCCAGAACGTCTCATACATGAGGTAGGTCGAGTGCCGGTCGCGCACCGCGGCATACGGCACCATGAAACCCTTGCCCTCATCCGTCCCGTGGCCGCTGTAGAAAAAGATGAACAGATCCTCCTGCGCGGCATTCCGCCTGACCTCATCGATCGCATCGAGGACCTCCGCCCGCGAACCGTTCCCGGCTACCAGCGGTGCCAGGGGCGTGGCTCGATCACCGAGCCGTTCGTCATACGCCTGCACGTCCTCCAGCCGGCAGAGCAGCCGCCCGGTGCAGCCGTAATCGCGCACCAAAAGACGGTAAATTCGGCACGCATCGTTGACGGCGTTCTCCAGGCTCGGCAACCGCGTGCGGGCAAAGTCGCCGTAGTGTCGCACGCCCGCCACGACCGTCCAACGCCGGCGGTAATCGCTCCGAATCGCCGGATGTCCATCTGGCGTCCGCCCAGCCTCCAGCCCACCAACCAAGTCTCGCACGGACGCATCCTCGCGGTCCGCCGGCTGACGGCTTGCTCTTTCCTCTCTCATGGAATATCGACGCAGATTCTCTTGCCGGTCTTTCGCCGGAACACCAACCGCTGCCCGGACAATCCGCAATCAGCCTTCGATCCATTCGGCCAGCTGGCGGATGACTGTCTACGCGATGGGGCCGAAACAGGCAACCGGAATGGTTGTGCCGGGCTCGACAGATTTCCGGGGCGAGCGCCGTTTTGTATGGGGGCCTGCAGGAGTGAACGCCCCGGTGGGCGCTCGACAACGGCTTGCATGGCTGGGGGGCAACCAGTAGTCTGGGGCTCGCCAGCAAACCGATGGGATCTATGATCAAGCGAGTGGCCTTAGTGGTGGGAATCAACCGGTATTCGGATCCGGCGGTGAATTCGCTGGCTTATGCGGATCAGGATGCGACCGAGCTGTTCGCGCTGCTCAAGTATGCGGCCGGCTTCCATGATGTCCGCAAGCTGGCGGAGTCGGAGGCGGACGACGGATTGGTGCTGAAGACGGCGGCGGCGATGTGCGCCGGGCTGCAGCCAGGCGACCTGTTTTTGTTTTACTTTGCGGGCCACGGCTACGAGCTCAACGGGCGGCATCTATTGCTGGGGCCCGAGGCGGCGCTGGACGAGCTGGTGTACTACCGGCATGCCGTTCCGGTGGATTTGCTGCGGGACAAGACCAGCCGCGAGGGGGTGGCCCGGCTGTTCATCCTGGACGCATGCCGGCGGAACCTGCTGCGGGCCCGCGATGGCGGGGTCCAAGGGATGCGGGGGAGCGGGATTCTGCGGGAGCTGGTGGCGGGGGCAGGCCGGCGGCTGGCGGGGGGGCCGTTGAGCGTGCTGGTTTCGTGCGAGGAGGACGGGCAGGCGCAGGAGGTGCCCGACCTGCGGCACGGGCTGTTCAGCCAGGCGCTGATCGAGGAGCTGCAGGCGGCGCTGGCCGAGGGACGCGAGGTGCGGGTGGACGACCAATTCGAGGAGCACATGCGGCAGCGGATGGGGGTGCTGGCGGAGCGGCATCACCTGGCGGGAGGCCAGCGGCCATGGACCCAGCGCAGCGGAGATCCACCGGTCCTGGCGCCGGCGCGGCCGGGGGGCCCGCCGCCGAGCGCTCCGGCGCCGAAGGAAGGCCCGGCCGCGCGCACGACTGGGCATCGGCTGGCCATCTGCCCCGTTTGCGGGCATCGCAATGTGCCCGAGAAGACCTTTCGATGCCGGCAATGCGGCAGGGACTGGCTGTGCGAGAGGCACCTGGACGCCCAGGAAAACACGTGCCGGGATTGCGCGCCGTCGGTCCGGGGCGAGCGCGAGGAAGCGACGCGTCGCTACGGCTGGCCGCGGGAGGGCGAGCGGTGGGAGAACAGCCTGGGGATGAAGTTCGTTGCTCTGCCGGGGACGCTGGTGCTGTTCGGGGTCTGGCCGGCTCGCGTGCGGGATTATGCGGTCTTTGCTGAGGCCACGCGCCGGAATGTCGATCCGCCCGAATTCGCGCAGGAGCAGGATCATCCGGTGGTGAAGGTGACATGGGAGGAGGCGCAGGCCTTTTGCGCCTGGCTGACGGAGCGGGAGCGTCTGGATGGCCGGCTGGGGCAGGAGCAGCATTATCGTCTGCCGACGGACCAGGAATGGAGCGCGGCGGCCGGTCTGCCACGGGAGCCGGAGAACAGCCCGAAGGAGCGGAGCGGCCGGATCGGCAACCGATACCCTTGGGGCCGGGAATGGCCGCCGCCCAAGGGCGCGGGCAACTATGACCCGGCGCTGTCGGTCGACGATTTTGCCCACACGTCGCCCGTTGGTGTGTTTCCGGCGAACGCGTATGGGCTGCACGACCTGGGGGGCAATGTGTGGGAATGGTGCGAGGATTGGTATGACGAAACGCGGCAGGGGCGGGTGTTGCGGGGCGCGTCCTGGCGGAGCGATCTGAGGGAATCGCTGCTATCGTCGTATCGGAACGCGCGCGATCCCGGGTGCCGCCGGGCCAACAACGGCTTTCGGTGCGTGGTGGCGATGGTGGCGGTCGCGTGAGGGCCCCAGGGTGCGAGGACGGTTTGATGTTGACAATGCACGGACCCGCCAATGAATCTGGGAGGACTCGATACCGATGAAACGATGCGTTGCGAATCTATGGTGGATCGGCCTGTATGCCGGTCTGGGAGTGACGACGATGGCCGCGGGAGCGCGCGTCTCCAAGGCGCCGCCGCCGCCATCGGCTGGCCGCCTGGTGGCGCTGGCGCCGGCGTTCGACCTTCTGATCGCGTCCAACACGCCGATCGAACGGGTGGCGGAGGGATTCAAGTCCGCGACGGCGCCCTGCTGGGACAGCTCTGAGCGTCAGCTGTTGTTTTCGGACATCGAGTCCAACCGGCTCTACGCATGGCAGAGCGGGGCGCCGGCCCGGGTGGTTCTCGAGATGAGCGGCTACACGAACTATTACCCGAGGGGCGGCGCGATGGGCACCAGCGCCATCCTGGTGGAGAGCGCGCGGTCGTGGATTCTGTGCCAGCACGGCAACCGCCGGATCGAGCGGATCGAAATCCGCCGCGACGAGACGAATCGCACGGTGCTGGTCGAGTATTATCGGTACTCGCGCTTCAACAGCCCGCACGCTGCGGTGATGAACCGAAACGGCGACCTGTATTTTACGGATCCTCCCTTGGGGCTGGAGGGGCTGGAGCGGGATTCGAGCCGCGAGCTGACCTACAGCGGTGTCTACCAACTGCCGCGGAAAGGAGAGCTGCGGCTCCTCGACCGGGAGCTGGCTCGGCCGACCGGGATCGCGCTGTCGCCTTCGGAGAAGAGCCTCTATGTGGCCGACGCGAATCCCCAGCGTCCAGCCTGGTGGGCCTATGAGCTTGGGCGGGACGGGTCAGTGGGGGCCCGCCGGCTTTGGTTTGACGGGGCCTCTTTGAGCGGCCAAGGGCGCGGCCTGCCCGGAGGGATGCGGACGGATCAAAAAGGGAACGTGTTCGCCGCGGGGCCAGGCGGGATTCTGGTGCTATCTGCCTCGGGCCAGCATCTGGGCACGATCGAGATCCCGGAGCCGGTATCGGGCTGCGCGTGGGGGGATAACGGCGCCCGGCTCTACGTCACCGGGGCCGGCGCGATTTACCGGATCGCCACTCGAACCAAAGGCCGGATCCGGTGATTCGCACCCCGGTCCGGCGGGTTCGGTTGGGATGACGCACCGTGAATCCCCAAGATCCATCGCCGCCATCGGATCATGCATCCGGTCCGGAGCCGGGGCCGGAGCTCGCGCCCGGCAGCAAGCTGGGCCGTGGACGATTCCGGGTGATTCAATCGCTTGGCCGGGGGGGGATGGGGATGGTGTGGCTGGCCTTGGACACCGCGCTCAACGAGCGGGTGGCCATCAAGCTGCTGCCCGCCATGCTGCGGGCCGACCCGGCTTCGATGGAGGATGTGCGGAAAGAGGTGCGCCTCAACCGCCAACTCGTCCACGTCAATATCGTCAAGGTCCACGACCTCTGCGAGGACGCTCAGGAGCCGACCTTTATCTTCATGGAATACGTCGAGGGGCGGACGCTGACGGAGCTTCGGCTGCAGGAGCCTGGCGGCGTGTTCCGGTGGGACCAGCTGGTCCCGTGGCTGGCCCAGCTGGGCGACGCCCTCGATCATGCCCATCGGCAGAAGATCATCCACCGCGATCTCAAGCCGAACAACATCATGGTCGACCATCAGGACCGGGTGAAGCTGCTCGACTTCGGCATTGCGCGAGTGATGGCGGACTCGGTGACGAGGCTGACGATGCGCCAGGGCACGAGCGGGACGCTGCCGTACATGAGCCCGCAGCAACTGGACGGCCACCAGGCCCGGGTGACGGACGACATCTACTCGCTGGGCGCCACGCTGTACGAGCTCCTGACCAGCAAACCCCCTTTCTATCATGGGGACGTGCATTACCAGATCCGGCATCTGAATCCGGAATCGATGGTCGAGCGCCTCGACAGCCTGAGCCTGCAAAACGACATCCCCTCCCATGTCGAGGGCGCCATCCTGAGCTGCCTGCAAAAGGATGCCTTGCTCCGCCCGCAAACCGTTCCCATGTTTCTGAAGCGGCTCGGCATCGCAAAGGAAAGCGCGACCTACCCGGAGCCCCCGGCTTACCCCCCGCCGGCCGGCCGGAGAACACCGTCCGCGCGCCGGACGCCCGCTCCCCCGCCTCGTCCCGCCACGATGCCCGATCCGGACCCGGCTCCGGTCATGGAGCCCATTGGGGAAGAAGCAGCCGAGTGGGAGCTCGAGAGGCCATATATATCCGCCCCCGCGCAGAACCCTGCGGCCTGGCTGGACCCGATCCTGTTTCTAATTGATTTTGGGGCGCTGGCGATCCTGATCTATGCGCTGCTGCTGCCTCCTCCGCCGCCGCCGCCGGAACCGGTTCGGGTCTGGGTGACCACGATCCCAGCGGGAGCCAGCGTGGTGTGGGCGCGTCCGGGCGATTCGAGTCCGATCCAGCCAGCGATGACGGGGGCGGGCAGCTATGAGCTCTGGCCTGATACGTACGAGTTGAGGGTGTCCATGGGCGGGTATGAGCCGGCGACACAAAATGTCGTTGTGGCGCAGAGCCCGGCCTGGACGAACTTCTCGATCGCGCTGGATCCTCTTCCTGTGTCAGTGCGGATCGACATCGTCGTCACCCCCAACGAGTTGCAGGTGCAATTTCCCGACGAGTTGCGAGTGCAATTGGGGGACAAGAGCACCTCCGACAATCCAGCCATTTTCAATGTCGTGCCGGGGCAGTACGATCTCTCGATCGATAGCGCGAATTGCGACCCGGTGCGCGAGAGGATCTCGGTCCCGGCCGAAGATCTGCGTACGAATTGCACCCTGACTGCTCGGCCGAGGTCGCTTCCGACTGGAGCTCTGGAGCTGCAGGACCGATCTCCCATCCCGGAACAGATCCATGTCCGGATCGCCGGGGGCAAGGAGTTCCGGACCAACATCACGGCCAATTTATCGGTCAAAGCCCCGTTGATGCGGGTGGTCCTTCCGGGAGGCGCCTACCGTTTGTCGATCGATCCGATGGAGGATGGCAACATCGACGAGGCATTTACGATCACGCCGAACACGACCAACATTCTGGTCCTGACCCGGGTGTTAATCTACACGGATCCCGAGAACGCCACGCTGATTCAAAACGGAAAACCGCTGGCGAATACGAAGAACCCGCGCGTCGTGCCGCGGATCGACGGGAAGCCCTTGCACCTCCAGGCCCGGCACGCGGGCTACGAGGAGTGGCCGTTCGACGTGCCCGCCAGGAGGAACGAGTTTACAGTCACCTTGACCAAGCTCAAGCATCCGGTGGCGGGAGAGCCCTGGACGAACAGCCTGGGGATGGTGTTTCGACAGGTGTCGACCACGAACAACGGCCTGGCCCACTGCTGGGCGAGCATTTGGGAAACCCGCCATCAGGATTATCGTCGATTCTACGATGACCCGCGCCGTCCGGAATACTTTGCGGGCAGGTGGAGCCCTGTGTTCAAGGATCGTCTCGACGCCAGGATGGAGAACGATCACCCGGCGATTTGCATAACTTGGGATGGAGCGCGCGGATTCTGCAAATGGCTGACGACGCGCGAGCGCGAAGAGTCCCAACTGGACGGGGGTTGGAAGTATCGATTGCCCTCTGATCGCGAATGGAGCCTTGCTGCGGGGCTGGATTTCGAGGCTGGCGACAGCCCGAGCGAGCGGAGCGATCTGGCGAGGAATCCGAAGCGGAAGCGGGACATCGAGAACCACTATCCATTCGGTTCCTGGCCGCCTCGGACTGGCGTGGGCAACTACAGTCCCGACCAAGGGGTCGATCGTTTCGAACTGACGGCCCCCGTCGGGAGTTTCCTCCCCAACCGTTTCGGTGTGCACGATCTGGGCGGCAACGTCTGGGAGTTCTGCGAGGACTTCGGCGCCACGGTGGTGCTTCGGGGGGGATCGTTCCACTCGGATGGCCCCCAATTGTTGCGAACCTACTATCGCCTCTTTAAGCCCAGAGATGCGGCCGGGGAAGATGACTGGGGATTCCGCGTGTTTCTGGTCCGCGAGCCGTGAGTTCCGAAGCACCAATCCCGCCGTCGGATCAGGCATTCAGGTTCGGCATGGGGCCGGTGCTGGCGCCGGGCAGCAAGCTGGGCCGCGGGCGGTTTCGGCTGATCCAGGATCTGGGCCGGGGGGGGATGGGGATGGTGTGGCTGGCCCTGGACACGACGCTCAACGAGCGGGTGGCCATCAAGCTGCTGCCTCCCATGCTGCGGGCCGATCCCGCCTCGATGGAGGATGTGCGCAAGGAGGTGCGCCTCAATCGCCAGCTGGCTCATTTAAACATTGTCAAGGTTCACGACCTCTGCGAGGACGCCCAGGAGCCGACCTTTATTTTCATGGAGTATGTCGAGGGGCAGACCCTGACGGAGCTGCGGCTGCGGCAGCCCGGCGGCGTGTTCCGGTGGGATCAGTTGGTCCCGTGGCTGGCCCAGCTGGGCGATGCGCTCGACCACGCCCATCGGCAGAAGATCATCCACCGCGACCTCAAGCCGAACAACATCATGGTCGATCGCCAGGAGCGCGTGAAACTGCTCGACTTCGGCATTGCGCGCGTGATGGCGGACTCGGTCACGAGGCTGACGATGCGCCAGGGCACGAGCGGCACGCTGCCGTACATGAGCCCGCAGCAGCTCGATGGGCACCCCAGCCGGGTGACGGACGACATCTACTCGATGGGCGCCACGCTCTACGAACTCCTGACCAGCAAACCGCCCTTTTACCACGGGGATGTCCATTATCAGATCCGGCACTTGCATCCGGATCCCCCGATGCGGCGGCTCGAGGATTTGGGCATGGAGAACCCCATTCCACCGGAGGTCGAGAACGCGATTCTGAGCTGTCTCCAGAAGGATCCCGCCTTACGCCCGCCCGCCGTTCCGACGGTCTTGCAGGAGCTTGGGATCGCGTGGGAACGGAAGTCTGCGGTGGATCGCCCTGTCTATGTGTCGCCGGTCCAGCAGCCAAGGCTGCCCGGCTGGCAGCCGGCCGAAACGCCGTTTCGTCCCGCCTTAGGACCCGGTCCGGTCACGGAACCATCCGGGGCGCCGACGGACGCAGCGGCTGCCGTGCCGGAGCTGGAACCCGAATGCGAGACCGAGCCGGGATTGCCGGTGGACAAGGCCGCCTGGCTCAGCCCGATTCTGTTCCTGGTGGATGTAGGCGCGGTTGCGATATTGATCTATGCGTTGTTGCTGCCGCCGCCGGCGCCGCCGCCCCAGCCGATCCGGGTGTCGGTCACTTCGATCCCGGACGGGGCCCGCGTGCAGTGGCGGCATGCGGGCCATTCGGAAGGCGCTCCCCTGGCCGAAGCCGAGGCGGGGCGGTGCGATCTCTGGCCCGGCGAATACGAACTGGAGCTGTCGAGGGCCGGCTACGAACTGCTGCGCACCCGTGTCCGCCTGACGGAACAACCGGCGGCGACGAACTTGACATTCGAGCTCGCCGCATCTCCGGTGCCAGTCATGATTGGGTGCATACCTTCCTCCATCCGGCCGCGGATCGAACTGGGAGGCGAGATATCGACGGAAAATCCGGCTCGATTTTCCGTTGCACCGGGGGACTACAGGTTATCCATCAGCAGCGCCAGCCACGAGCCGGTAGCCGAAACGATTCGAATACCGCCCGCGGGGATCACAAACACCTACCGGCTTCAGGAGAAGCCGGCCGCGCCGGCCGCGGGGCAGCTCGAAGTGAGCTTCGCGTCCCGGACCTATCCGTCTCCACTGGATGTCCGGATCCACGCCGGGCGCGAGGATCTGCTCGTCACCAACCTGGCCGGCTATCTTCCGATTCGGATGCCCTTGCCGCCGGGATCCTACCGTCTGCGGATACCACGGATGGACGACGGCAACGTCGATGAACCGTTCGACATTCAAGCCGATCGGATGACGCGGCTGGTCTTGAGCGTCGCGCAGATCGAGACGCGCCCCAGCGGCGCCACGCTGGTTCAGAACGGAATCAACCTCACGAAAACGGAGGGTGTGCGCACCCTCCCTCGAATCGAAGGCAAGCGACTGGCATTCACAGCCCGTCTCAACGGGTATCACGACCAGGCGGTCGAGGTGTCCCCCCAGGCGGATTCGTTCACAGTCGTTTTGCGCAGGCTCAGCCATCCGGTGCCCGGCATGGCCTGGACCAACAGCCTGGGGAGGGTGTTCCATTCCATCACGAACCTGTCCGATTGCTGGGCCTGCATCGAGGAGACCCGGATGCGGGACTATGCGCAGTTTCACTCCGAACAAATCAGCCGGGGCAACCCGGTGCCTTTCTGGAACCCGGTATTCGAGATCAATGGCAGCCTCCGGCCCGATTCCGATCATCCCGCGATTCGCGTCTCCTGGGCGGGGGCGCGCAGGTTCTGCGAATGGCTGACCGCTCGCGAGCACGAGGATTCCCGGCTGGACAGGGCGTGGAGGTACCGGTTGCCCTACGATTTCGAATGGAGCCGGGCGGCGGGACTGGATTTCGAGATCGGCAACAGCCCCGGTGAACGCATCGACCTGACGAAGAATCCGAAGCGGAAACGGGACATCGAGAACCACTATCCGTTCGGCTCCTGGCCGCCTCGGATGAGCGCCGGCAATTACAGTCCCAACCAAGGCGTCGATCGCTATGGTCTGACATCCCCGGTCGGGAGTTTCTCCCCCAACCGCTACGGACTGCACGATCTGGGGGGTAACGCATGGGAGTTCTGTGAGGACTTCGGCGCCAGCGTGGTGCTTCGGGGAGGATCGTTCAACTCGGATGGCCCGGATTCGTTGCGGACCAACTACCGGCTCGAGGTGCCCGCCACTGCGTCGAGCAAGGATGACTGGGGATTCCGCGTGTTTCTGGTCCGGGACCGATGAAACACCGGCCGCTCGGGCAAGGGCCGCTCTGCGTCCGGCTGAGGGTCAGGATCGTCAACGAGCCGGCGGGGATTCGGCCGAGGCATTGGACCTGGGGCGGCATTCGACTTCGAGGGCCTGGCCCTCGGCGACCTCGAGGGTCTCGGAGAGGGCAAGGCGGATCTCGAGGCCGCTCCGGTGGACGGCGGCCGGGATCTGTTTGGCGCCGAGGCGCACGACGGCCTCGAAATCGCTGGCGGCGTCTGGCAGCTCGAAGACCAGCGTTCGAAGGCGCAGCCGGCCATGGCGGACTTCGATGCGGTCGCGCTGGATGGCGTCATCGCGTTGCTGGATGAACAGGCCCCAGCCTTCGGGCGCGGTGAAGAAGGATCGATGATCGGCGGGCTGCCAGCGCGGCTTGAAGCCCAACAGGCCGGCGGGCCCGTCCAGGAGCTGCCCCTGACTGGCGATCAGCAGCGACCATCCGCTCAGGGCGCGCGCGTAGAACTTGCCGCACTCGAGCTCGTTGAACGGGTTGCCGCCCGGGCCGGAATTGAGCCCGTCACGGCGGCGTCCGTCGTATCGGTTTCGGGCCATCCGCACGATGTGCCGCGCCGGTTCGATGAGCCCTTCGAACACCATAAGGCCGGCGGCGGCGTATTCGATCCCGGTCCAGACTTCGTCGGCGTAGAGGACGAACGGCTGGGGCCGATCCTGCTTGGGCCAGGTGCAGATCAGGAGGCCGCCGTCGGAGTCGATGACGTAGCGGCGCGGCATCTGCCGGAAGCCGGCGAAGTTCCCGCGGAAGTTGTAGCGGAAGACGCACTCCATGGCGCGCCGGACGCGGTCGGGCGGGTAGAGGTAGCCGAGGCCGAGCTGGTGGGCCCACCATTGGCCCAGGAGCTGGTCGCTGAGGCAGCCATTGTTGTAGTCGCGGTCGGGCGTCGCGCCTGGGATCTGGATGTAGTACTCGCCGTTCCAGAGGGCGGCGTTTTGGTTTTTCTTGCCGGCTTCGAGGACGGCGCGCCAGCGGGCCGCGCTGCTGGCGTCGCCCATGGCGAGCGCGAGGCGTTCGGCGGCGGCCAGGGCGGAGAGGTATTGGGCGCCGATGAAGGTGTTGGCGCCAGACATGGCGGTGTCGTAGGTGTTCCACTGCTTGCCGGAGGGGACGCCGTCGCGGCCGGCGTCGAACTGTTCGATCATCCAATCGGTGGCGCGCTCGAGCCCGGGCCAGATCCGCTCGAGGAAGGCGCGATCCGGGCTGAGCTGATGCTCGCGCAGGGCGGCCTCGATGACGGCGCAGTGGCCGTCGATGAACGCCCCGTGGGGGCTGTGCTGGCGGTGAGACGTCTCGCCGTCCGGATGGAGGTAAGTGACGAGGTCGGAGACGCGCAGGTTGCGGCCGATCTCGGGGAACAGCCGGGCATGGGATTGGGCGTAATTCCAGACGTGGGTGCAGTTGAGGGGGCAGCAGCCGTAGCTGCCCTCGAATCCGGCGAAGTAGCCGTCCTCGGACCACCAGCAGGTCGGCCCGCGCAGGATTGCCAGCTGGGAGCTCATGGCATCGAGGAACTCCTCGGGCAGGTTCGACTGGTAGAACGTCTCGTGGTAGAGCCGTGTCCGCTGCCAGAGGGCATCGGCCCGGGCGGCGACATGGCGGGTGAGGGCCAGCGCGTCGGGCCATCGGCGCCCGTAGAGGTTGCCCGAATGCTCGAACCGCTCGACGTGAGGGAAATGCCAGGCCAGGGAGAAGGTGACCGTGCGCTGCTGGCCGGGGGCGAGCGTGAACGGCACGCCGAGGGCGGCGTTGTAGGTCTCGCCGTCGGGGCTATCGCCGGAATCGACGCCGGGCTCGAGCTCGGGAAGGAGCTCGTCCCGCGAGCTCCAGCGCGGCTTGGCGATGGCATCCGGCTCGAAGGCGGCAAGGGTCATGGTGCCGTAACCGGGCACGTGGGGGGAGAGGCGCTGGCCGATCTCGATGGGTTTGCCCTCGGAGACGAAAAGCGAGGCGGCCCAGCTCCACGGAAGAGCCTCGCTCAGCGCGAGAACGATCCGGCCTTTGCCCAACGGCGCGGCGATGATGAGCGGATCGCCGTTGGGGGCCGACACCAGGGCGCGGCAGCCCGAATGGCCGTCGCGGAAGCCGCGCAGCCGTGTGTAGCGGGCCACGGGCCAAGGATCGGCGGCGTCCTTCAGCGATGGGAGGAAAGCCGGTTCGAGCGCGGCGGTCTCGGCGCCGTCGATGGGCAGATCGAGGAGGCGCGCGGCGGCGCCGACGGCCGAATGGGCAGCCAGGACCGCCTCGGGAGCGATATCGGAGAAGATGATATGATCGATATTGATGTGGCCCCAGGCATCGGAGCGCCGGTCGACGATCTCGAGGACCGCCTCGCGGCCTTCGAGGTCGGACACATCCCAGCTGGCGGGCTCGAGCCGTTCGACTTCCTTGCCGGTGGCAGTTCGGACCGCCTTGCCATCGACGCGCAGGTTGATGCAGGTCTGGTTGCGGTGGGGGCCGCCGCCGATCAGAAAGCCGATGTAAGGGCGCCGGATCACGAACGGCTTCGAGGTGAGCGTTCCCTGGGGGGCGTCGCCGGGCAGGTAAGTGTTGACGAGGCCGCGTCCGAGGAATCCGGCAACCTTCTGTTGATTGGGGTGGGTGCCGGTCGAGGGCTTGGCCCCAAAGCCCTGGCCCGAGATGGTCCAGCCCTCGTAGCGGTCTTGCTCGAAATCGGCGAAGACCGTGTAGGCGCGCCGCAGGTCCTCGGGATTGCCTCGAAGGAGGGCCAGCGATTCGAAGAACGACGGCGGAGCGGATCCGACGACCACGGCGCCGCCCTGGTCAGCGATCCGGACCCAGGCTTCGGCGGCGGATTGAGTCAGGTTAGGCAATGCGGCGAACCAGCGGCGCTCGGGGCTGGCGACGATTTCGCCCGTTCGAGCGCGGACCTTGACGGGGCAGGATGGCAAAGGATCGATGGCCTTTTCCATCGCCACCGCCACGAGGCCGGGATCGCGCACGACTCGATTGCGGTTGCGCCCGTAACCCGGGAACCGGTTCTCCCGAACGCCAGGATCGCCGCCGCTGCCAATGGCGTTCTGGCAGGTCGCGATGAGCGTCAGGTCCACGGGCGCAGCGCCCGGATTGCGGGCGGTAAACTGGAATAGCGCGCACGGCAGGGACGAATGGGCGGCATCGGTGGGGATGAACGGATTGAAGGCTTCGAGGCGCAGCTCGACCGGCAGGGCGGGATTGCTGAAATCGAGTCGCGCGATGGGGTAGCCGCCCTCGAACACGATTGATTGCACAGGCT
Organism: Verrucomicrobiota bacterium; assembly: GCA_022711435.1. Classification (GTDB taxonomy): domain Bacteria; phylum Verrucomicrobiota; class Verrucomicrobiia; order Limisphaerales; family UBA1319; genus JAGMXM01. The sequence goes on along the minus strand of JAKLFB010000018.1, from coordinate 46,643 downwards.
GGATGGGCTCCTCGGGAACCGTCTGAAGGACGCGCAGGATGGGAGCGGTGTTCCCGGACCGGACGCGGACGGCGAAGAATCCGTTCGGGATGCGGGTTTCGTTGAGGTTATTGAAGATCTGCCAGACGCCGAGGCGGCCCTGGCCATCGAGCCAGACTGTGCCAGTGCCGATGCCGCCGATGGGCATGGCGACGGCTTCGAGATTGGCGCCGCGGTAGACGCGTGGCGGGGTGATGGGATACGCCGGCCGATTCGCCGGCCGGGGCAGGGTGAGAGCGGTCGGGGGTGCGGCGCCGAGCAGTTCCGGGCTCACGGCGATCCCGGCGGCGCCCACCGCCATCGAGCGGATGAAGTTGCGCCGCGTGAGTTCGGGGGGCAAAGGGGGCCGGCACCGGCCGCCGCTGCAGCAGAAGTCGTCAGCCATGGAACATTCCTTTCGTGTGGGCTCGTTTTCGCGATGCAGGAGCAAGAGATCAATCGTCTTCGGTCTGAGGGGCGAATGTCAAACCGAGCGCCTTGAGCCCCCTGCCATGGGCTCCGGCCCACTGGGCGGGATAGGGAGTGTCGGCGCCTTTGGCCGAATGCCAGAGAATCCGGTTGAGCGTGTCTTCGTCGGCCTGATCGACATCGTCGAACGGCTGATCGAGGCTGGCGAGCGCCCACTGCCGCTCGAGCGGGCCGAGGGCGCTGGCGGGCGGATTCATCTCGTCGAGCGCGATCCGGCTGGGCAGGCAGGTGTAAGCCGAGAAATCCGGCTTCGGGCTGAAACAAGATGTCATCAGGGGAGCGAGGGCGTCCATCTGGTTCATGGGCGGGATTCCCAGGATCCGCTCGATGGTGTGGAGCACGGATGTCTGGTTGAAGAAATCGCTGACGACGGCGCCGCGGCGGGTATAGGGGCTGGCGACGAGGCAGAGGGATCGATGGCCGTCGACGTGGTCGAATCCGGCCTGGGGATCGTCCTCGATCACGAAGAGGCAGGTTTTAGGCCAGAACCGACTGCGGGAGACGGCCTCGACGATCCGGCCCACGGCGAGGTCGTTGTCGGCGACCTGGGCGCGGGGGGTGGGGCTGCCGGGGCGCGTGCCCGAGGTGTGATCGCTGGGAAGGAACAAAATCGTGAGGCTGGGCCACGTCCCTTGCCGCTCGGCGTCCTGCAGCTCGGCTAGGAAAACGTCGGCGCGGATCTGGTCTGGGATTCGCATGTTCCAGCCGGGCGACGTCGGGCAGCTGTAGCGCCGGAGCGTGTCGATCTGGATGTCATGACGGAACTCGATGCGCCCGGTGCGGTCTTGATAATCCTTCCAGATGTCGAGGAACGCGGCGCTGGAGGGGGCGGTGGCAGTCTTGCTCATCTCGCCGTAATTGCGGAACGACAGGCCGCCCAGCAGGACGGCATCCCAAATGAACCCCGTCGAAGCGAAGCTCAGGGGATCGTCGCCCGAGAACGGGTAGCTGCGGGTGAATCCGCCGAACGATTTCTCGAGATAATCGGTCACATAACCTTCCGTGGCCCAGGCGTGGCCGTCGGCCGAGAGGACCCCGTTGCAGTAGTAGTTGTCCAGCAGGACGAATTGCTCGGCCAGGGCGTGGTGGTTGGGAGTCACCTCGCGGCCGAAGATGCAGAGGGTAGGATCGCCGTTGCCTTGGGGCAGGTCGCCGAACACCTGGTCGTAGGTCCGGTTCTCCTTGATGATGTAGATCACGTGCTCGAAGACCGACGGGTCGCCGAGCCGGCGCGGAACGGGGACGGGACGGCCGGGACGCGCTGTCCTTTCGTAGGAGCGGAGGATCTCGGGGACGCGCCCGTCCTTGCGGACCTGGGCGGTGTAATCCTCGAGCGCGGGGGCGGCGGGGATGGGGACCTTGCCGACGGACCCGAGGTGGTGATGGCTATTCCAGCCGGTCTTGCGCGCGGCGGGGTTGCGGGAGCCGAGGCCCTTGACGTTGGCGACGTAGATGTGCGCGGCATCGGCGGCCAGGGCGCCGGGATACCAGGCAGTGGGCACAAAGCCTGCCTGTTGCCAGGAAGCGCCCGGCGCCTTTGTGAGGACGGCCACGGCGTTGTTGCCGCCGTTGGCCACCAGGAGCGTCGAGCCCGAGGGATCCATCGCCAGGGCATTGGGCGCGCTGCCAAAGGGCAGCGTCGGATCCGGCCGCACCAGGATGGTGTCCGCGACCGTGTTCGACGCCGTGTCGATGACGCTGACCGTGTCCGAGTTGGCGTTGGCGGCGAAGAGCGTGCGCTGGTCCGCGCTCAAGAGCAGGTCCGATGGATGGAGCCCGACGGGGATCGCGGCGATCTCGCGGCCGGCCTCGAGGTCGACGACCGAGACGGTCCCCGATGCGGCGACGCCGCGCTCGTCCACGACGGCGGGCGTCCCGGACGAAAGGGCGGTGCGATCGGGCTCGCGGGCGTGGCGCCCGCCCCAGTTCGAGACGTAGGCGCGCTTGCCGCCTGCGGCCAGGACGACGTCGTAGGGAGCGATGCCGACCGGGATTTCGCGCAGCAGCTTGCCCGCGGCGAGATCGACCGCGGCCAGGCTGTTGTTCCGGGAGAGGCAGACGTAGGCGACGGTCTCATCGGGTGCCAGGGCGATGCCGCCGGCGTGCGAGTTGCCTTTCCCGCCGGGGCCGTTAAGCGTGATCTTCCGTTTCCAGGCGGCTCTCCCTTCGGGGGTGACGGAGGCCTCCCAGAGGGCGTTTTCCGCCGTCGAGTAATAGAGCCGGGCGCCGTCGCGGGTGATGGCGAGGCCATGGGTGGATCCGCCGCCGCTGCTGAGCTTGAGCTCCTGGCGCACGGCCCAGGCGGCGGCATCGATCACGACCAGGCCGCGGTTGTCCTTGACAAAGAGCCACTGCCCGCCGGGTGAAAGGACCAGATCGACCGGCCGCCCGCCGAACTCGAGGGATTGGCCGGCTGGATGGAGCAGCTGGAAGGTGGGCACGACATGGCCGCCGGCAGCGAGCGGGCCCACCGCAGGATCCGGCGGATTGGGGGCAGTCGAGCAAGCGGGGAGGAATGCCAAAGCCAGGAGCGTGGCCAGGTGAACGGTCAGTGGAGTTTTCATGAGCGGATGGATCGGATTCCTGTGGATGTCGATCATGTTGATGGGACGAACTTCAGCGGGAAGGGTTGGGAGGGGTGGGAAGGCGGACGGGGCGCGACTCATGCTGGACCGGCCAGCGGGCGCGGCGTTCATCGGCGTAGAGGCCCATGCGGGACAGGGGCAGGGGGGCGAACCCGATCGCTTCGACGGCGGCGGGATCGCGGAATTCGATCCGGGCCGGCTGGCCGGCCGGATCCTGGATCAGGCGAGCCCAGCCGGGGTCGGCGTCGAAGGCGAGGTTGTTGGTGATGGCCTGGAGGTGGCGGATGGAAGGGTTGATGTCATCCCACTTGCCGCCGGCGCTGATATTGCGGGCGAAGAGATTGCGTTTAGGCACGCCGGGGTCGTCGTCGAAGATATGGGCCAGGGTGGGGTAGCGGGCGCGCCAGAGGCTGTTGGTGTAGGGGACGGCGCGGAGGCGCGAGCGGAGAGTATCCTGGGGATTGTCGGTGGCGGCTTTCTGCCAGCCCATGCCGCGGTTGTCGAGATGAGCGGCTTTCCAGCAGCCGAGGAAGACATTATTCGTGACCACGTTGTCATCGCCGCCTCCGATGAACACGGCCTGCATGCAGCGCACGAACAGATTGCCGTGGATCGTGTGGCCGCAGTGCTGGTCGTCGAGGTAGATGGTCATGCCGCCATAGCCGGTCGATCCCAGGATATCGTGCCAGTAATTGTAACGGAGGATATTGCCGCGCTGGGTCCAGTCGCGCCCCACGTAGTAGGCGCCGGCGTCGCCGCTTTCCTCGACGACGTTATGGATCTCGTTGAATTCGACGACGTGGTCGTTGCCTTCGGCGGAAAGGGCCATATGGGGGCCGTCGTGGATGAGGTTGTGAGCGATGCGATTGCCGACGCCGCCGACGGAGATGGCGGGCTGGTAGGTGCGAGCTCGGCGCGCGTAATGGTGGACATGGTTGTTTTCGGCGTTATGGCGGGAGGGGACGAGCGTGGCGCGCTGGCCGCCGTTCAGGGCGATCCCCCCGTGGCCCGTGAAACAGACATCGCATCCGTACACCTCATGCCGGCTGCCTCCGGCGACGCGGACGGCTCCGCCGCCGACATTGCGGATCGTGCAGCCGACGATGCGGCAATCGGCGCCGTCCGTGAACGTGGCCGCTGTGCCGCGGCAGGCTTCGAGAGTCAAGCCGCGGAAGGTGACGTGGGAGAGGCGGCTGGCGCGGATCAATCCCTCGGTCATGGAGAGGACAGCGCTCCCGCCTGGGTGCGGCGGCCAGAAGTAGAGCCGGCCATTCTCGCGGTCGAGGTAATACTCGCCGGGGGAGTCGAGCTCGGCCAGGAGGTTGAAAGCGTACCACCGCGCGCGATCGGGCGTCACGCCGTAGACTGGCTTGATGTGAGCGGTGCGGACCAGGGCGGTCCGGGCGGGATCGACCCCTGCCAGCGGCTCGTAGAGCTCGGCCCAGTCATGATGCCAATAGGCAAAAACCCAGGGATCCTTTTCCGCGGTCCAGCGCGCGACGCGATCGGTGTCGACGATGACGACGCGGTCGTCCTGCTTGGCCCGGGCGCCGCGGTAGCCTTGGTTGGGCCAGCGGGCGAGGGTCATGGGCTCATCGTTGTAGAAAAGCTCCGCCTCGGCGGGCGGGTTCCCGGCGCCGAACCCGCGGGCCTGAAGGCGTCCCACCTCGGCGATGCCGAGCGCGCGGAGGTCGGCCACCCGCACGGCTGTGCGCGCCTCGATGGGGAGGCGCTGGAGGATTGCGGGGTCCGTCACTGGCTGCCACCCGGTCACGGGACGTCCGCCGGTGAGCCGGACTGTTGCGCCAGGAGCGGCTCTGTAAACGATGGGAGCGGCGGCGGAGCCGGAGTCGGAGGCAATGAACTCGACAGGGCGGCCGACTGGATACGTTCCGGGTGAGAAGTGGACGGTGACTGGCTGGGGGAGCGCCTCGGATTGGTGGAGCGATCGGATGGCATCCCGGGCGCCGGCGAGCGTTGCCAGGGGCTGGGACTGCGTTCCGGGGTGGGAGTCGTCGCCGGAGGGCGAAACGAAGAGATCGGCGGACCAGGCGGCATGGCTCCCGAGGAGCACCAAAGAGAGGATGAGGCGATTCACGATGCGCATTTAACCTGAGCATCGGCATCGGTTGCAACACTGGTTATTCGTTTCGAAGGGCGGCGAGGAGATCGCCGCGGATCGCCCATCGGGTGGCGAGGGAGGTCCAGGCGATCCCGTTGGCGACCACGCCGGCCAGGAGGAGGGAGAGCAGGCCGAGAGGAGGCGGGCTGCCCGAAGCGAGCCATGCGGGCAGCACGGCGAACAGGGCGGCCCCGACTCCGAGCGCGAGGCCGGCTGACAGGAGCGCCAGGTGCTCGAACCGGACCATGCGCTGGACCAGGCGGCGGCGGAAGCCAAGGGCGGTCAGGAGGGCGAGCTCGCCGCGCCGCTCGCTCACGTTGCGCAGCACCACGACGGCCAGGCCGACGCTGCCCAGCAGGAGGCCGAGCCCACCGAGGGCCTGGAAGGTCGAGAGATAGGTGTTCTGGACCGCGCTGAAGTCCGCCAGGCGTCGCGGCGTGGGCGTGATCTCGAGCCCGACGTCGGCCAGCGCGCGCGACAGCGTCCGGGAGACCGCCTCGACTCGATCCCGCGGCGCGTCGATCAGAAACAGCCGATAGCCGGTTTCCGAAGGGAATCGGCGGACGAACTCCTCTTCGGCGATGATGAGGCTGCCCTGGAAGATCGAGGGGGCGAGGGCGCCGACCAGCCGGACCTGGAACGGCTGCCCGTGCTCGTCGCGATAATCGAGCGCATCCCCGATCTTCCGGCCCAGCGCCCATTGCATCGATGCCTGATCGACCATGGCGGGTACGGCGCCGTCCCGGCGCTCGAGCCGCATCCACTGGTTCGTGGGGCTGGGGCCTCCTGCGGTCTGCGCGAAAGCAAAGGCCGCGCGCTGGGCGAGCAACCGGGGGGGCACGCCCAGGAGACGAGGCTGCTGGGCGCGATTGAGGTTGAGGCAGCTGGCGTCGTCGCCGTCCCGAACCCGGAACGGCACGATGGCGACCCCGTCCATCTCGGCGGCGTCGAGGCCGAAGAAATCGCGGCCCTCGGCAGTGTTGAGGTCGAGGATGACAGGGAGGGCGGACTCGGCGACCAGGGCGAATCCGCCGGTGCCCGACTGGCGATTCCACCAGTCGCGCGGGGGGGCGATGCGGTTGGCGCCGACGGAGACGATCAGGAACGCCCCTGAAGCGAGCAGCGCGACGGTGGTCAGGCTCCGGCGCGGCCGCCGGGCGGCCTGGCCGAGGGCGACCTGTCGCCAGGTTGCGTTCGCCATGGTGGTGCGGTAGCGGAACGCCTGCAGCCAGGTGTGGGCCACGCCCAGGCCGGCAATGAGGAACAGCGTGCCGGCCCCGAAGAATGCCGGCACCATCGCGTCGGGGTTCATCCCGCCCAACCCCATGAGCAGGAATCCCGCCGCTCCGGCCCCTGTTGCCAGGTAGAGCCCGCGCTGGGGCGGGCGGGCGGCGGCGGCCTCGGCCGATTCGGGCTCGGCGCTGGCGGTCAGGAGCTCGTGGATGGGCTGGCGGGCCTGGCGCCGGAGGGACCATGCGAGCGCAGCCAGAGCGACGCCCACGGCGGCCAGCGCCCCTTTCAGAACCGTCCATGGCTCGAGATGGAATCCGAGCGCGGCAGCCGCCACGGCGCCGCTCCAGACCGTGCTCAGCGCGTGGATCATCAGCCGGGCATAAGCGATCCCGCCGGCGATGCCAACGATGGTGCCCAGCACGGCGATCAGCGCGCCTTCCGCGAGAAACAGCCGGCGAACCTGGGCGGGGGTGAACCCCAGGGCTCGCAACGTGCCGATCTCCGTCCACCGCTGCTCGAGGCCGAACTGGAAAAGCATCGCCATCAACAGCACGGCGGATGCCTGGAGGAAGAAGCTCAAGGCGAGGAACAGGAGCCCGAAATCGAGGGATTCGCCGCTCGCCGTCGCCGCCTGATCTCCGACCGGCAGCCAGAAAAGGCCGGCGGCGGATGGGTCCAAGGCGGCTCGCAGCTTTTCCCCGAGCGCGGCTGGCGCGCCCGCCGATTTCGGGAACCGGATGGCGGTGAGGTTGCCGAAGCGATTGGCCCACATCTGCTGCCCGGCGGCCAAGGTGACGAATCCTTTCGGCGTTCCGCGGTGGTCATCCCAGTATTTCTCGTCCTTGGGCCGGATCCGGTCGATGTCGATGGGGAAGCCGGCGTCCCAATCGCGGCAGTTCTGCGCCGTGCTCAAGCCGGGGAACTCGGGCATGAGATCGGGATCGGCAGCGGGACCGGCCAGCGGGAGGACGCCTCGCACTCGGAACGCGCGTTGTTCCTCCTGGAGTTGGCGCCGGGGGCCGACGACGTAGTAGCGAAGGTTGATCGTGTCGCCCGGCTGCGCGCCGAGATCCTCCGCAAGCCAGTCGTTGATCAGGATCTCGTCCGGGTCCATGTCCGGCGGCATGAACGGCGCGTTCAAGGCAGCCACCATCGAGTAGGGGGCGGCGTGGGCGGCCAGGCGCAGCTCATTGACCAGGTAGGTGAGAATCCCGCGCCCCTCGGGCTCGAGCTGGAGGACGGCGTCGGCGACGGGCGCATCGAGGAACACCCGGGCAGTGCGGAGCTCGGTTTCCTGGGCCTGCACGGATCGGAGCTCGAGCTGGGCGTCATCGAGGGCCCAGGCCTGGCGGAGCGCGGCCGTTGCGCGATCGATTCCGACCGGGAGATTCTGGTCCCGAGCGGCCAGGAGGAGATTGGCGCGCTGGTCGAGTTCGAGCTGCCGGGCCAGGAAGGAACGCGAGAGCCACGCGCTCATGGGGGCGACCTGGTTGGCGGAGAGGCCGAACCGGCCGAACTCGGCGTCGGAGAGGACGCGGTGGACGACGACGCGGATGGCGACCGATGAATCCTCCTGAGGGGCGATCGGCGCGTCGCGGGAGAGGCGGCTCGGTTTGGGCAGGCGCAGGAGGATGGCGTCGCCGGGAGCGACGCCGAGCTGAGCGGCCAGGCGGGCGTTGATGCAGGCCTGGCCGGCATCCAGCCGGGGGGGTTGGGCGGGCGGATCGGCGAGCTGCCAGAACCGATCGTCCACGCCGAGGAGCTGGACCTGGTTGGCTTGGGCGGCGCCGTCGCCGCGGCGGACGGTGGCGGAGAGCTGGATCGCGGCCGCGACGGGGACCTTCAAGGCCGACTCGAGATCATCCGCCAAGGCGGCTCGGAAGAAACGATCGCCGCCGGCCAGCGCCAGGTCGATCCGGCCCAGCCGGGCGTGCGCCATCTGGCGCAGGCTGCCGCGGACCGAATCTCCCACGGCCAGAGCGCCGATGAGGACCGCGCTGCCCGCTATGGCGCTGAGCCAGACGCCGAAGTGGGCCCGGCGGTGAAAACGGAGGCTGCGCTGGATCAACTTCCACAGAGTCATGCGGAGGCTCCGGGTGGATGGGGTGTGGGCTCGCCGGAGGCAGGCCGCAGGCGGCCGTCGTGCAGCTCGAGCACGCGCTGGGTTTGGCGCGCCAGCTCGGTCGCATGAGTCACCAGAATCAGCGCGATTCCCTCCTCGCGGTTCAACGCGGCCAGCAGCTCGACCAGGTTCCGGGCGGAAGCCCGATCGAGCGCGCCGGTGGGCTCGTCAGCCAGAAGCAGGGCGGGGGAATTGATCAAGGCGCGCACGACGGCCACGCGCTGGCGCTCCCCGCCGGAGAGCTGGCCGGGCCGGTGGTCGAGCCGATCGCCCAGGCCGACCCGGCCCAGCAGGCGCCGGGCGCGATCCAAGGCGCCCTGAATCCGCCCGCTGTCCGGATGCGGCAGCGTGGGGATGAGCACATTCTCGAGGGCGCTGCACTGGGGCAGGAGGTAGTGCGATTGAAACACAAACCCGATCTGGCGGTTGCGCAGCCGAGCCAGAGCCAGCTCGTCGAGCTTGCCGACATCCTGGCCTTCGATGAGCACCACGCCCCGGGTGGGCCGGTCCAGCGTGCCCGCCAGGTTCAACAGCGTGCTCTTGCCCGAGCCGGACGGCCCCACGATGGCCACGGATTCCCCCCGGCCGATGGAGAAATTCAATTCGCGCAGGACCGCGACCGGGGGGGCGTCTGCGCCGGCCGCGTAGGTCTTCTCAACCTCGCGCATTTCGAGCAGGATCGGCTCCGATGACATGCCGAGCAATATAGCCGCAGACCGGTTCGCGGTCTGCGCAAAAATCGGGGGTGCGCCGCGCCCGGATCATTGGCCCAGCCGATTGGGGATCCGGCAGATCGGCTATCCGAACGCTTCGGCGATCCAGAATTGAACCGGCACTCGATGCGATTTGGCCGCGCGCGGCGGCTGTGCGGCTGTGCGGCCCCCTGAAAAAGTGCTCGCACTCCCGGGAGCCGCCATTATATTTCTGCCCGGTTTTTCTTGCCACACGGCGGGGGATCGGCTGTTGCCCCTTTGGCCGATGGGGGGGAAGAGCCACGGTCGAGCATGATGCGGATCGCGCATTGGATTGTCGTGGGAACCGTCATTGGATCTCCCGCGCTGGCCCTGGCCGCCGAAGCCCACGCGACGGCGGAAGGGCATGGTCTGTCCTTGCACGCGGTGGACATCGGGCGGATCGGGCCGCTGCCGATCACCAACTCGATGGTGGTGACATGGATCGTGGGGGGGCTGTTGATCCTGTTTTCGTGGCTGGCCACGCGGCGGGCGCGGCAAGTCCCGGCCGGCCTCCAGAATTTCTGGGAATGGATCGTGGAGGGCCTGCACAACTTTCTCGAAGGCATCGTGGGCCCGAAGCTGGTCCGAAAGACGTTCTGGTTCTTCGCGACGATCTTTCTTTTCATCGTGTCCGCCAACTGGTTCGGCCTGATCCCCGGCGTGGGCACCGTCGGGTGGGGCATTCGGACCGAGCATGGGTTCCGGGTGACCGACCCGCTCCTGCGGGGGGCGGATGCGGACATGAACATGACGCTGGCGATGGCCCTGATATTCTTCGTGTTGTGGACGGTGTGGGCCCTGCAGGTGAACGGGGTGCGGGGGTTCTTTCTGCATCTGTTCGGGCCGAAGGGAGACACGGCGGGGCTGCTGAAGTTTCTGATGATATTCGTGTTCGTGCTGGTCGGGGTGCTCGAGGTGGTGTCGATCCTGTTCCGGCCGGTGTCGCTGAGCTTCCGGCTGTTCGGGAACATCTTTGCAGGCGAGAACATGCTCGAGACGATGATCGGGCTGGCGCCCGGGGTGGCGAGCTGGCTGATCCCGATCCCGTTTTATTTTCTGGAGATCATGGTGGGCATTGTGCAGGCGCTGGTGTTTTTCCTGCTGACGTCGGTGTTCACGCTCTTGATCTGCGAGGAAGGAGAGGAGGGGCATGAATCGGCCGCTTCTTGAGCCGGCGTCGAGGGGGCGCGGAGGCAAGCGCGCCGTGGCCCATCGAAACATTTTGGCCGCGCGATCGCGAAGGGATCGCGAGCGCGGTCCAGACAACCGAGGAACAACGTATGTTAATGCCTATACTGGCTGAATTGCAGGGGAACCTACATGTGGCGGCCGCGGCGGCCGCGGCGGCGATCGGGGTGGGGATGATCGGCATGCGGGCGTCGGAGGCGGTGGGCCGGAACCCGGGTGCGGCGACCAAGATCCTGGTCCAGGCCATCCTGAGCACGGCGTTTGCCGAGGGGATCGTCTTCTTCGCGATCTTCCTGGTCCGATAACCCGAGGGGCGCCGTTCGGCCGACGGATGACGCCCGGATTCCAACCCGGATGATTCAGCCATGAATCTGGCGTTTTTGCTGGCTGGGGCTGGCGAGATGATCGAAAGCACGGCCAAGGCCTTTGGCGTCGATGCGCCCCACCTGGTGGCGCAGATGATCAGCTTCGGCATCGTGGCTTTCCTGCTGCACCGATTCGCCTACCGGCCGATCCTCCAGGCGCTCGAGGAGCGCCGCCGGCGCATCGCCGAGAGCCTGGCCAATGCGGAGAGGATCCAGGCCGAGCTCGAGAAGACGTCGGCGGCGCGGCAGGGCATCCTGGCCCAGGCGCATGCGCAGGCCGAGACCCTGATCGCCGAGGCCCGAGCCGCGGCCAACCGCGTTCAAGAGACCGAAACCCAAAAAGCGGTTGCCGCCGCCGAGCAGATCGTCGCCCGGGCGCGCGAGGCCGCCCAGGCTGACTACGGCCGCATGCTGGCCGATCTCCGGAACGAAGTCGGCCGGCTGGTGGTTCAGACGACCGCCCGGGTGACGGGGAAGGTCCTGACGGCTGAAGACCAGCAGCGATTGATCGAGGAGGCCAGCCGCGAGCTGGCCACGTGATCGCCACCGAGACACCGGTCCCATGAAGATCTCCAAGCGCGCCCAGGCCGACGCCAAGAGCCTGCTGCGCGGCTGCTTCGCCGATGGCCGGCTCGACGAGGGCCGCGTCCGGCGCGCGGTTGCCCTGCTCCTGGAAAAGAAGCCGCGGGGCTATCTGGCGGTGCTCGCCCATTTTCAGCGCCGGCTGCGGCTCGAGATCCAGCGGAGCACGGCGATCATCCAGAGCGCGATTCCGCTCTCCGATGCCCTTGCGGCGCGGGTTCGGACCCGGCTGGAGGCGGCATATGGGGCGGGCCTCCAATTCCAGTTCAGGGCGGATCCGGCCTGGCTGGGGGGATTGCGGATCCAGGTGGGCAGCGATCTGCACGATGGCACTGTCCGCGGCCGCCTGGAGCGGCTGCAAGAGAGCCTGTCCGCGTGAACGGCCGGGCCCATCTCCGGCGGCAGCCGGTTTGGCGCAGGGATCGGCCCTGGTGAGGACTCAGGTTTTTTATGAGCAACCTATTGCGGGAAATCGAGGAACAGATTGCGGGGGCCAAGACCTCCGTCGCCCGGCACAACGTCGGGGTTGTGCGCCAGATCGGGGACGGCGTGGCCAAGATCGAGGGGCTCACCGATGCGATGCTGAACGAGATGCTCGATTTCGGCTCGGGCGTGATCGGCCTGGCGCTGAACCTGGAGGAGACCGAGGTGGGCGCCATTCTGATCGGGGACTGCACGCTCGTCCGGGAGGGGCAGGAGGTGCGGACGACGGGCAAGCTGCTCCAGGTGCCTGTGGGCAAGGAGCTGCTGGGGCGGGTGGTCAACGTGCTTGGGCAGCCCCTGGACGGCAAAGGGCCTGTGGCCGCCACGGCGTCCTACCCGGTCGAGAAGATCGCGCCGGGCATCATCCGCCGGCGGTCGGTCAACCAGCCAGTCCAGACGGGCATCATGGCGATCGACGCGATGATCCCGATCGGCCGGGGCCAGCGCGAGCTCATCATCGGCGACCGGTCGACCGGCAAATCGACGATCGGCATCGACACGATCATCAACCAGGCGCGCCTCAACCGCGAGGCTGAGGCGGCGGGAGACCGGTCGTATCGGCCGCTTTATTGCGTCTACGTCGCCATCGGGCAGAAGCAGTCGAACATTGCCCGGACGATCCACGTGCTCGAGCAGAACGATGCGATGGCCTACACCGTGGTGGTCGCGGCGTCGGCATCGGACTCGGCGACCAACCAGTATCTGGCCCCGTTTGCCGGCTGTGCGATGGGCGAGTGGTTCATGGACAATGGCATGGACGCGCTGATCATCTACGACGACCTGTCGAAGCACGCGGTGGCGTATCGGCAGGTGTCGCTGGTGCTGAAGCGGCCGTCCGGGCGCGAGGCGTATCCGGGCGATGTTTTCTACCTGCACAGCCGCCTGCTCGAACGGGCGGCGCGCCTCGACGAGAAGTACGGCAACGGCTCCCTGACCGCTCTGCCGATCATCGAGACGCAGATGGGCGACGTCTCGGCCTACATCCCGACCAACGTCATCTCGATCACCGACGGCCAGATCTTTCTCGAGACCGACCTGTTCTACCAGGGCGTGCGGCCGGCGATCTCGGTGGGCATCTCGGTGTCCCGGGTCGGCTCGGCGGCGCAGGTCAAGGCCATGAAGCAGGTCGCGGGCCGCATCAAGCTGGACCTGGCCCAGTTCCGCGAGCTGGCGGCGTTCGCGCAGTTTGGATCGGATCTGGACGAGAAGACCCGGGCGCAGATCGAGCGGGGCAAGCGGATCGTCGAGGTGTTCAAGCAGCCTCAGTATCGGCCGATCCCGGTCGAGGTGCAGGTGGCGGTGCTGTGGGCCGTGCAGAACGCGTTTTTCGACGACGTGGCGGTCGAGCGGATCAAGGAATGCCAGGATCGGCTGACCGATTACCTGCAGACGCGGCAGGCGGATCTGCTGGGGCGCATCCGCCGGGAGAAGGCGCTCGGCGACGATCTGACCGCGTCGCTCAAGGCCGCCGTCACCGAGTTCAAGTCGGCTTTCAAGTAAACCGGCCATGCCCAGCACCCGCGACATCCGCCGCCGCATCCGATCGGTCCGCAACACGGCCCAGATCACCAAGGCGATGCAGATGGTGGCGGCCTCGAAGATGCGCAAGGCGCAGCAGGGGGCGGTTACCGGCCGTCCCTACGCCGACGCCCTGGACCGGATCCTGGCCGGAGTAAGCCAGTTCGCCGGGGATTTCACGCATCCGCTGATGGAGCAGCGGGAGGTGCGGGCGCGGGCGGTCGTGATTGTGAGCACGGACAAGGGGCTGTGCGGCACGCTCAACAGCAGCTTGCTGCGGGAGGTGGCGCAGTTTGATCCGGCGGCGACGCGGTTCATTGCGGCCGGCCGGAAAGGGGCCCAGTATATTGTGCGGACGCAGCGGACGCTGGTGGCCGAGTTCGCCTACCACGACACGCCGCGGTTCGCCGAGGCCCGCGCGATCTCGAAGCTGGTGCAGGACCTTTTCTGCCAGGGCGAGGTCGACCAGGTGGACCTGCTGTTCACGCGGTTTGTGTCGACGGTGGCGCAGCGTCCGACCCTGAGGCCGTTCCTGCCCGTGGACGAGAAGCGGCTGATCGAGCTGATCGGCGGGCGCCGCGAGCCGGACAAGCTGATGAAGGGCGCCACCGAGTTCCTGTTCGAGCCGAGCGCGGCGCAGGTGTTCGGCGCCCTGCTGCCCCACTATCTGAACTTCGAGATGTTCCAGGTCCTCCTCGAATCCAAGGCCAGCGAGCACAGCGCGCGCATGGTGGCGATGAAGAACGCGACCGACAATGCCCACCAGCTCATCAAGGACCTCACGCTCCATTACAACAAGATGCGCCAGGCGGCCATCACCAACGAGCTGCTCGAGATCGCCACGGCCGCCATGGCGCTCGAGTAGAATCCGCCCGGCATCGGTTTCCCAACGCATATGAACAAAGGCAAAATCGTGCAAGTGATCGGCCCGGTGGTGGACGTCGAGTTTGCGGGCGCGCTTCCGGCGATCCACCAGGCTTTGACGGCCGACTTTGCGGTCGGAGGCCAGCCGGTGAAGCTCGTGCTCGAGGTGCAGCAGCACCTGGGGGACTCGTGGGTTCGGACCGTGGCGATGTCGAGCACCGAGGGGCTGAAGCGGGGGGGCGAGGTGATTGACACCGGCGCGCCGATCAGCATGCCGGTGGGCGATGCGGTCATGGGCCGCGTGTTCGACGTCACCGGCCAGCCCGTGGACGAGCGCGGCCCGGTCCATGCGGAGAAGCGGTATCCGATCCATCGGCCGGCGCCCCTGCTGACCGAGCAGTCCACGACGCCTCAAGTGCTGACCACAGGCATCAAGGTCATCGATCTGATCTGCCCGTTTCTGAAGGGGGGCAAGGTGGGTGCGTTCGGCGGGGCGGGCGTCGGCAAGACGGTGGTCATCATGGAGCTGATCAACAACATCGCCAAGCTCCATGGGGGCGTGTCGGTGTTTGCGGGCGTGGGGGAGCGGACGCGCGAAGGCAACGATCTCTACCACGAGATGTCCGAGGCGGGCGTGATCAACCAGAAGGACCTGGGCCAATCCAAGATCGCGCTGGTGTACGGCCAGATGAACGAGCCGCCGGGCGCCCGCCTGCGGGTGGGGCTGTCGGGGCTGGCCATCACCGAGTATTTCCGCGACGAGAAGAACCAGGACGTGCTGCTGTTCATCGACAACATCTTCCGGTTCTCGCAGGCGGGGTCGGAGGTGTCGGCCTTGCTGGGGCGGACTCCCAGCGCCGTGGGGTACCAGCCGACCCTTGCCGAGGAGATGGGCGAGCTCCAGGAGCGGATCACCTCGACGAAGAAGGGATCGATCACGTCGTTCCAGGCGGTCTACGTGCCGGCGGACGACCTGACCGATCCAGCCCCGGCCACGACGTTCGCCCACCTCGATGCGACGATCGTGCTCGAGCGATCGATCGCGGAGCTGGGCATCTACCCGGCCGTCGATCCCCTGGCGTCGAACTCGCGGGCGCTGACGCCCGAGATCGTCGGCCAGGAGCATTACGACGTGGCCCGGGGCGTCCAGCGAGTGCTCCAGCGCTACAAGGATCTCCAGGACCTGATCGCCATCCTCGGCATGGACGAGCTCTCTCCGGAGGACAAGCTAACCGTGCTGCGGGCGCGGAAGATCCAGCGGTTCCTGAGCCAGCCGTTCTCGGTGGCCGAGGTGTTCACCGGGCGCCCGGGCAAGCAGGTCCCCGTGGCCGACACGGTCCGCGGATTCAAGGAGATCCTCGATGGCAAGCATGACGATGTCGCCGAGAGCAGCTTCTACATGAAGGGCGGGATCGAGGAGATCCGCGAGGGCTGATCGAGGCATGCGAGCGCCACCCGGTTTATGGCCGCCACACTGAAATTAAGCATCATCACCCCCGAGGGCGTCAGCTTCAGCGAGGCGGTGGACATGGTGACGCTGCCGGGCATCGAGGGCGAGCTTGGCGTGCTGCCCCTGCACACGCCGCTCATGACCCAGATCGTCACGGGCGAGGTCCAGGTGCAGGACGGGCCCGAGCGGAAAAGGCTGGCCGTGGGCGATGGTTTCGCCGTGGTCCTGCCCGAGCATGTGGTTCTGCTGACCGATCTGGCTGTGATGGCCGACGACGAAACCCAGATGCGGGCGGCCCTGGCCCAGGCCGAGGCGCGGCGCCAGGAGCGGCTCGCCAGCGACGAGTCGGCCCGGGTCGAAGCCGCGCTGGCCCACGCCCTCACCCAGGTCAAGGGCAAGCGCCGGCCCATGAAATGATAAAAAATCCTCCCCGGCCTTTCGCAGCCGAGGAGGCGTGGCACAGCAGGGAGACCGGCAGAACGGGCCCTATTCGGCCTTGGCTTCCGCTTCGTCGGGGGACTTGCCGAAGGATTGGAGAGCGAGGTAGCTCGGCCCGAAGCGCTTGATGTTCTCGAGCTGCTTGTCGAACTCGTCGAAATGCCGCTCCTCGTCATTGACGAGGGTCTCGAACACCTGTTTCGACACCGCGTCGGCATTCTGGCTGCACTGCAGGGCGAACTGGTTGTAGACGCTGACCGCCTCCTGCTCCATCTTGGCTGCCCGCGCCAGGATCTTGACAGGCTCCGTGATCTTCTCGACCGGCCCGGCGGAGACCATCTCGACGTCGCCCTTCAGGAAGAGGATGCGCTCGGCCAGCCGCTCGACATGGCCCATCTCCTGGATCGCGATCCGCCGAAACATGGTCGCCAGCGGCGCGAAGCCCTGGTCGTCGAGGTGGAAATGCCAGTACATGTATTGGTGCACCGCTTGCAGCTCGTCCGCCACACCCCGGTTCAACAGCTCGATGCTTTTCTTGGTATCCATAGTTCGTCGTTCTCCAGTGCGGAGGGAGGATAAGCCGGCCGGGGAAGATTTTCAAGGGGGGGGTTCGGGAGGGCGGCCGGATTTCGGGGCGGTCGATTATCCGGGAGGGCTTAGGGTCTGCGCAAAAATTACTTCCGATTTTGGCGGGAGCGCCGCCGGGCCCGATGCGAGGCGCAAGGGAGGGAGTGTATCCCCCTGCGATACTCGACCGACCGAGCCACGAAGCCGATGGCCCGGCGCCGCCCCTGCGGGCTGGGGGCCTTGGGCGCGCTGGCTGTGTTGCTCCTCGCTCACAGACCGCGCGGGTATGCTCGCTCGTCGCGCCTTGCCAGCCCGTCCAATCCCCTCCAGCAAAATCGGAATTCATTTTTGCACAGACCCTTAGTCGGACTGCAAGGCCTTGCTGAGCACTGGCAAAATCGCCCGGGCCATCCGGTAAAACCCGAGGTCGTTGGGATGGGTGCCGTCGACGGTGCAGGCGTCGGGGTGTTCGTTTCCGAAGAGCGTTTCGCCGTCGATGAACCAGACCTTTTGATCGCCGCCGCGCACGGCCTGCTCGAAGGTGTCGCGGATCACGTCGCGCCGGGCCGCGTCGCCGGGTTTGAAATCGCATTTGGATAGCAGGAGGATCGGCAGGTCCGGCTGCCGCTTGCGCACGGCGTCAAAGAAGGCGCGGTGAGTCGACCGCAGGTGCTCCACGTCCGGCGCATTGTGGTCGTAGTCCATGACGAAACAGGCGAGGTCGAGCCTGCCGATCGCCTCGGCGACGGCGATCTCCCCCCGGCCCGAGCCGGAGAATCCCAGGTTGATCTGCGCGGCGTCGACCTCGCGGCACAGCAGGCTGGTGTAGGCGTTGCCGGGACGGGAGGCGCATCCGCCCTGCGTGATGCTGGATCCGTAGAAGAGGATCGGTTTGGCGATGGCATGCGGGCGCGGCGGCAGAATCCGGCTGCCGGGCGCCACTCCGATCTCAATCCGGCTCGCACCTCCATAGAGGGGCATGTTCAGCGTCCAATCCGCCATGGATCCGTCGGAGCGTGCCAGCAGGCGTTCCCAGACCTTCTGATCCCTTCCCGGCTGCGCCGCGGCGACAAAGACGGCGTGCGGGCCGATCCCGCGATAGAGGTCGAACCCGGCGCTGGCGGTTCGCGGCATATGATTCATGTCGAGCGAGTGGGCCAGTTCGGCTCGGAGGAGGATGTACGGCGAATCCGTGCGGAAGCGCACGGCGCCGCCGCTGGTGTGGCGCGCAAGGTTGAGCGCGCCGGGATTGATCTCCTTCGAGGTGAACACCTCCGGCAACCGGTAGAGCGGCGCGTCCGCCGCCCGGCGCCACGGGAATCCCTCGACCGCGAACGGCACATCGAGCGCGTTCGAGTATATCACCTCGAGGTCGCCGACTTTGACGGCCGCGAAATTGGTATCGATCTGGCTGATATCGGCGGGCTGAGGCTGGACGGGGCTGGCGGCGAGGATGGGCGGCAGGCGCTCAGCCAGCAGGGCGCGCAATTCCTTCAGCACGCCGGCATGCCGCGGATCGCTGGCGAGGTTGGTGTGCTCGCCGGAGTCGGCCTCGTGATCGTACAATTCGATGCCATTGCGCCCTTCGTCCCACTCGGTGCAACGCCAGCGGGGGGTGCGCACGCTGCGGCCCCAGTTGGCGCCGCCCGGCCCGCGCCGGGCCTGGGTGAAAGCGGCGTCGTGGATTGCGGCTGCGGAATCGTCGAGGAGAGGCCGGAGGCTGCGCCCCTGGAGAGCTGCCGGAGGAGGCACGCCGGCCAGGTCGCACAATGTCGGATACACATCGAGCATTTCGACAAGGCTCAGGCTGGAGCGGCCGTTGCCCCTGGCCCCGGGGGCAAAGACGATGAAGGGCACGCGGGCGCACTCCTCGAAGAGGCTGCGCTTGTGCCAGAGCCCGTGTTCTCCGAGGTGCCAGCCGTGGTCGCCCGTGAAGAGGATGATCGTGTTGCCGGCCACACCCAATCGATCGAGCGCATCCAGGACGCGGCCCGCCTGCGCGTCCATGTAGCTCACGGTTGCCAGGTAGGCGCGGATGGCGGCGCGGCGCTGGTCGGGGGTGGCCGTCATGGCGTAGGAGGCCACGGCCCCGTTGCGCGCGGGCTGCGGGATGTCAGCCTCGTCGTCCGCCGGCTCGGCCGGCAGCTGGATCTGATCGAAAGGATAGAGGTCGAAATACGGGGCGGGCGCGACAAACGGCAAGTGGGGGCGATGGAATCCGACCGCGAGGAAGAAAGGCTTGGCGGGGTCGCGACGCTCGAGCCACTCGATGGCGTTCCGGGCGAAATCGCCGTCCACGAGGTCATTGTCGGCGCAGAGGCACTCCTGCCAGGGCAGCCCCTGCTGCTTGCCGGTCTTGACCTTGACCGGGCTTGGGCGGTGGGGGGGGTAGGGGCGCTCGTCCCGGAACGGCGTGCCGAAGTCCCACGCCTGGGGATCGTCCATGCTCTCGTTGCCGGCGGGCACGCCCAGGTGAAAGATCTTCCCGCAGCGGGCGGTGGCGTAGCCGTGCCGGCGGAACAGCGCCGGGAGCGTGACCACGCCGGGAACGTTGGTATAAAGGTTGTCGGCGTTATCCGTGACTCGAGTCGAGTGCGGGCGCAGCCCGGAGAGCATGGACGCGCGCGACGGATTGCAGTGCGGGAACTGGCAATAGGCGCGGTCGAAGCGGACGCCGCGATGCGCCAGCCGGTCGAGGTTGGGGGTGCGGGCGTTCGGGTGCCCGTAGCAGCCGAGCGTGGCTGCGAGATCGTCAGAAACCAGGAGCAGCACATTGGGCCGCTGCGCGGCTGGGGCCGCCAGCGATCCAATGGCCAGCAGGGCCAAAAGACCGAGTCGAATGGAGCGCATAAGTGGAGGCGTCGAGACTAGATTGAACCGGGCCATCCCCGCCATCGTAACATGCTCCTGGATCGAACGTCCAATGCTGGATGGCGAACAGCGGGAACTGCAGACGGCCAACGGACGCAATTCCCTCCCCCGCGAGGCACGAGCGGGGGGCAGGGATCGTTTCAACACCCTCCCCTCCCCCCGCCCTGATACTGCCGCGGAGGGGAGATGATAAAATGCGGACGAACGCCCCGCCGGGACCGGGTGCACCAAGCGCCGAAGAACTTTGTCCTGCCCCCGTCGAGGACGGCCCGGCGACAGCGGGTTTGCGTCGGGGTGCGAATTGGGGCAGGATGGCCGGATGCAGGAGTTTCTCGTGGTCCTGGGGGCGGTGCTGCCGGTGTTCTGCATCATGGGTGCAGGCGCCGCGGTGCGCCGCCTCGAGTGGCTGACCGCGGAGGCCGACCGCGCATTGCTGCAGCTCACGATCAATCTTCTGGCTCCCTGTCTGATACTGGATTCGATCCTGGGCAACGCGGCGCTTCGACAATGGCAGAATCTGCTGGTGCCGCCGCTGGTGGGGTTCGGGACGGTCGTGATGGGGATTGCGCTGGCGTGGTGGGTGCGGCACAAGGCGGGCCTGGCGACCGAGCGCGAGCAGCGGACGTTCGCGCTGGCGACGGGCATGTACAACTACGGCTACGTGCCCATACCCTTGGTTTTGATGCTGTTTGCCGACTCGCCTCAGGGCACGCTGGGGGTGCTGTTCGTGCACAACGTCGGGACCGAGCTGGCGCTGTGGACGGTGGGATTGGTGGTTCTGACCGGCGCATCTCCCGGGCGCGAGTGGCGCCGGATCATCAATGCTCCGGTGATGTCGATCATCCTGGGCCTGGCGCTGAACCTGACCGGGGCGTATCGCTGGATGCCGGACTTCGTCCTGACCACGGCGCGGATGCTGGGGCAGTGTGCGATCCCGCTGGGCATCCTGCTGATCGGGGCGACGATGGCGGATCACATCGGCGATTTCCACTCGCGATCGGCGGGCCGGGTGATGGCGGCGGCCAGCCTGCTGCGGATCGGGGTGTTGCCCGTCGGTTTCCTGGCCCTGGCCGGCTATCTGCCGGCCTCGGTCGAGCTCCAGCGGGTGATCGTGCTCCAGGCGGCGATGCCCGCCGCGGTGTTTCCGATCGTCATGGCCCGCCATTTCAACGGCGACGCGCCCACGGCCCTCCGGGTGGTCATCGCCACGTCCGTCATCAGCTTGATCAGCACCCCGTTATGGATTCGAGTCGGTCTATCGTGGATCGGCGATTAAGCGATCGCAGATGGGAGGCGCGCGTCAGGATCGATCGAGCCCGGCCATGAGCACCTTGAAGTTTTTCAGGAATTTCATCCGGCATCCGCAGGCGACGGGCGCCATTG
This sequence comes from Verrucomicrobiota bacterium, assembly GCA_022711435.1. Lineage (GTDB taxonomy): Bacteria > Verrucomicrobiota > Verrucomicrobiia > Limisphaerales > UBA1319 > JAGMXM01. The sequence goes on along the minus strand of JAKLFB010000018.1, from coordinate 25,631 downwards.
CGGCGAGCTCCTCCCGCCTGGCCGCGCTCATCACCGATTCCGCCCGCCTCGAGGATGCCCGCGTCGTGCTCGAGTTCGGCCCCGGCACCGGCGTGTTCACGGAGCGGATTGTCTCGAGGCTGGCGCCCGGGGCGCGGTTCCTGGCCATCGAGATCAATCCCGAGTTTGCGGCGGCGACGCGCCGCCGGTGCCCGGGTGTCCAAGTGGTCGAGGGCTCTGCCGTGGATGCCCGGATCCACCTGCAAGCGCTGGGAGAGACCCGCTGCGACCGGGTTGTATCAGGCCTGCCATGGGCTGCATTTCCGGAGGCGCTTCAGGACCAGCTCCTGGCGACCCTGCTGGCGATTCTGCGCCCCGGCGGCTTATTCCTGACCTTTGCCTACCCGCAGGGGGTTTGGCTTCCCGCAGGCCGGCGGTTCCGGCGCAAGCTCATGAGCCGATTCGCCGAGGTTCGCACCACGCGGATCGTATGGCTGAACCTGCCGCCGGCGTTCGTCTATGTGGCGCGGAACGGGCTCGAGCCGCCGGCGAGCTGTTGATGAGCGTTGCTCACCGGGCGGGCTGGATCTGGCCGGTCCGCTCGAGCCGGACGATCTCGCGGCGCCGGGGGGCGGAGGGTTGCGCGCCGGGCCGGGTGACGGAGATGGCGGCGGCAGCCTGGGCGAACCGGACGGCATCGAGCAGAGGCCGGCCTTCGGCCAGGGCCACCGCCAGGGCGCCGTTGAACACGTCGCCGGCTGCGGTGGTGTCGACGGGCCGCACGCGGAACGCGGGCGCCTGCTGCTGCATCTGGCGGGTCCCAACCCACACCCCTCGAGTGCCCATAGTGATCAAGACCACGGGGACGCCCAGGTCGAGCAGGGCGCGCCCGGCCCGGCTCGCGTCCGATTCGGACCGGATCCGGACGCCGGTCAGGAGTTCGGCCTCGGTCTCGTTGGGGGTGAGGACGGCGGCCTGGCGCAGGAGCACGGGGGCCAGGGGACTGGCCGGGGCGGGGTTGAGGATGACGGGGACGCGGGCGGCGGCGGCGGCCTCGAGTGCGGCGGCGACGGTCTCCGTCGGGATTTCGAGCTGGAGCAGGATCCAATCGGCTCGAGCGAGCTGGGCGCGGGCGCGGCGGATATCGGCGGGCGAGAGGCAGGCGTTGGCGCCGGGGGCGACGGCGATGCTGTTCTGGCCGTCAGCGGCGACGCAGATCAGCGCGACGCCGGATGGCTGGGCGCGATCGCGGGCGATGCGGCGCGCCTCGATCCGGTCCCGCCGGAAACCGGCGAGGGCGGCCCGCCCGAACGAGTCGCAGCCGACCCGAGCGACCAGGGCGACCTGCCCGCCTGCGCGCGCGGCGGCGACGGCCTGGTTCGCCCCCTTGCCGCCGGCGACGATGGACAGCGCACCGCCGAGCACCGTTTCCCCCGGGCGAGGCAGGCGCCGGACACGGAGGATGATGTCGGTGTTGGAGCTGCCGACGACGGCGATGCGGGGGATGCGTTTCATGGTTTGGTTTGGCTCCAGCGATGGCGGTACTGGTCGACGATGACGGCGGCGACGATGACCAGGCCGGTAACCAGGCGCTTGGTTTCGTCGCGGGCGCCGACGGCGGCCAGCCCGGTGTTCAGCACCGCGATGATCAGCACGCCGAAAAACGAGCTCACCACCGATCCGCGTCCGCCCATGAGGCTGGTCCCCCCGATCACCACCGCCGCGATCGCCTGCAGCTCGAAGCCGCTTCCGGCGTTGGGGTTGGCGGATTCGAACCGCGCGGTGTCGATCACAGCGGCGAGCGCGACGAGCAGGCCGCTGTAGAGGTAGACAGCGATCTTGATGGGGCGGGGATCGATGCCCGAGAGCCGGACCGCCTCTTCGTTGGTGCCGATCGCGACCAGGTAGCGGCCGAACACGGTCCGGGTCAGGATCCACTGGCTGCCCAGCACGACAGCCAGCGCCAGCAGGAAGGGCAGCGATAATCCCAGAAGATGCGTCTCGACGATGGGCGCCAGCGCCGATCCCACGTATTGGGTCTGGGAGCGGGTCAGGAAATGCGCGCCGCCGCGGGCGATCTCGAGCATGCCGAGAGTGACGATGAAGGGGGGCAGGTTCCAGCGGATGGAGACGAGGCCGTTGAACGCCCCGGCCGCGAGGCCGGCTGCGAGCCCTGCGAGGATCGCGAGCGGGGCGGGCCAGTGCCCTTGCGCGAGCCCGACCCCGACGACTGCGGTGCAGAGCCCCAGGACCGATCCCACGGACAGATCGATGCCGGCGATGAGGAGGACGTAAGTCATGCCGGTGGCGATCAGGATTGCGGACGGGATCTGGTTGGCGATGGTCTGGAAGGTGGTGAGGCTGAAGAAATGGCGCGTGCTGAGGGAAAAGACGAGCACCAGGAGCGCCAAGGCCAGCCCCAGGCCGAGGTAATCGGCCAGCCAGCGGCGTCCCGCTGCGATCCGGCCATGGGCGTGAGAAGCCGTGTCGTTCATGGATGGGTCCGGGTGTAGCCGCTCAGGGCGGCATGGAGGAGGTCGTCCTGCGAGCACGTGTTGCGGTCGAACGTGGCGACCCACCGGCCGGCGGACATCACGCCGATGCGGTCGCAGACGCCGAGCAGCTCGCGCAGATCGGACGAGGCCATGAGGATGGCGCGGCCTTGATCGGCTCCCTGGCGGAGGAGCCGGTGGATCTCGAACCGAGCCCCGACGTCGATGCCGCGCGTCGGCTCGTCCAGCAGGAGGATATCGCAGTTGCGGTGGAGCCAGCGGGCCATGAGGACCTTCTGCTGGTTGCCGCCGCTGAGCTCGGCGACGGGCTGGAGGGGCGACCGGCAGCGCACGCCCAACTGGTCCAGCCACTGTTCGACCGCGCGCCGCTCGGCGGCGGCCTGGATCCGGCCGCCGGCGCGGCAAAAGGGGCGCAGGTGGTTCAGGGTGACGTTGGCGAGGACGGACAGCGGCAGCAGCAAGCCTTGGGCCTTGCGGTCCTCGGTCAGGAGGGCGATCCCCTGGCGCACGGCATCTCGAGGGTGGTCGATGCGGGCGGGGGCCGAGGATCCGCGCAGGCAGATGCGGCCGGCGGCCCGGCGGTCGGCGCCGAAGATGGCGCGCAGCATTTCGGTGCGGCCTGCGCCCATCAGGCCGGCGAGGCCGAGGATCTCGCCGAAGCGGAGCTCGAAGCTGGCGTGGCGCAGCGCCGGAGGCGCCGCGAGGCCGTCGACCCGGAGGGCGGGCCCGTTGGGCGGCCTCGATGCGGCCAGGCGGGTTTCCTCGAGGGGGCGGCCGACCATGAGCCGCACGACCTCATCCAGCCCGAACCCGGCGGCGCCGCGGGTGGTGAGCAGCCGCCCGTCTCGGAGGACGCTGATGCGGTCGCTGATCCGCTGGATCTCCTCCATGCGGTGCGAGATGTAGAGGAAGCTGACGCCTTGCTGGCCGAGGCGGCGGATCTGGTCGAAGAGCCGCTCGATCTCGGGAGCGGTCAGGGCGGCGGTGGGCTCGTCGAGGATGAGCAGGCGGCACTGGCGGGAGAGGGCGGCCGCGATCTCGACCATCTGCTGCCGGCCGACGCCCAGCGTCTCGAGCGGGCGGTCCGGGGCGACATCGGACAAGCCGACCTGATCCATGAGCGGCCGGGCGGCCCGATGGAGGCCGGGGTAGTCGATCGCGCCCCATCGGTGCGGGAGATGGCCGAAGAAGATGCTCTCGGCCACCGTGAGGCGTCCGATGACATTGAGCTCCTGCATGACCATTCGGACGCCCTGGGCTTCGGCCTGGCGCTTGCCGGAGGGCGCGTAGGGCTCTCCGGCCAGCTCGATGTGGCCGGCATCGGGCCGGATCAACCCTGCCAGGATGCGTGCCAGCGTGCTTTTCCCGGCGCCATTCTCGCCGACCAGGGCGTGGACCTCGCCCTCGAGGATTTCGAGGTCGACGCTGTCGAGCACGCGGGTGGCGTAATCCTTGGTCAGCCCGGCGGTTCGGAGGAGGAGGGGGGTGTCAGCCGGCCGAGTCATTCCGGGCATCGTGGGGGTGGAGGCCCGCGAGCGGGTGGCCAGGGGCGCGATGGCCGTTCATGGTTGAGGGCTTGGCCCGGGGGCGGTAACGAGGTCGACGGGCGTCTCGCGGTCGGCGGGCGTGCCCCGGGTTCGCAGCATCTCGAGCGCGTATTCGATGCCGAAGACGGCGAGCTGATCGGCATGCTGGTCGGCGGTGGCGAGTATGCGGCCTTCGCGAAGGAGGTTTTGGACGGCGGAGATATTGTCGTAGCCGACGACGCGGACCTGGCCGGCCTTGCCGGCGGCGCGGAGGGCGGCGACGGCGCCCAAGGCCATGCTGTCATTGGCGCACAAGACAGCCTTGAGCTCGGGGTGCTCGCCGGCGAGGGCGGCGACGACCTGGTTGGCCTTGTCCGTCTCCCAGTAGCCGGATTGGGAGCTGATGATGTTCATGCCGGCGGCTTTCATGGCGTCCTCGAACCCCAGTCGGCGCTGGATGCCGTTGAACGCGTTGGGGGCGCCTTCGAGGATGGCGACGGCGTCGCCGGAGCGCAGGTGTTTGGCGAGGTGCTCGCCCACCCGGCGCGCGCCTTTCCGATTGTCCGGGCCGACAAAGGGGATGCGGGCTTGCTTGTCGGCCAGGACCTGGGCATCGAACTGATTGTCGATATTGACGACGGCGATGCCGGCGTCCTGGGCCTTTTTGGCGACGGCGACGAGGGCCTTGGAATCGGCGGGAGCGATGACGATCGCATCGACCTTCTGGGCGATCATCTGCTCGACCAGATCGATCTGCTTGCTCACGTCGAGCTCGTCCTTGATGCCGTTGGCCAGCAGATCATATTGATCGGCGTGCGCCCGCTGATGGGCTCGGGCGCCGTTCTCCATCGTGAGGAAGAACTCGTTCGCCAGCGATTTCATGATCAGCGCGACGCGCGGCTTGGGCTCGGCGCGCTCGGATGGGCCGGCGGGCTGGCAGCCGGAGGCAAGGATCCAGACGGCAGCCAGGATGGCCCCCCCTGCCAGCCGGGGAAGGCTGGCGCCGCCGAGCCCCGAGATTCGAATTGTCATAAGCTTGTTTGGGGCCGCTTGTACCTCCAAACCCGGCGCGCCCACAAGCCGAAATGCCGGCGCTTGTCCTGATGCGCCATCGATTTCCGCTTGCCGCTCCTGCTGTTTTGCACGAGAATTTGCCCGACCTGATCAGAACGTGCCACTCTACGAGGTCGGGTGGCGAGAAGCCAGGCGGTATGCAACAGATTCCACTCCATCGGAGCTTCATCAATCCCGAGGTCAAGGATTCTGTCTTGCGCGTGCTCGAATCGGGGCGTTTCGTGCGGGGCGAGGAATGCCGTGGGCTGGAGGGGGATTTGGCGGCGTTTGCGGGGGTGCGGCAGGCAATGCTTTTCCCATCGCATCGGGAGGGGCTGCTGCGGCTGCTGCAGCTCATGAGGGCCAAGGCGGGCGACGAGATCATCCTGCCGGCGCTGGCGCCGCTGTCGACGCTGGAGCCGGTGCTGCAATTGGGGGCGCAGCCGGTGTGGGTGGATGTGGACGACACCCTGTGCATGGATGTGAACCAGCTCGAGAGCGCGGTGAACCCGCGGGTGGTGGGGATCCTGCCGGTGCATCTGCACGGGCATCCGGCCAACCTCGATCGGGTGATGGAAGTGGCCGGGAAACACCACATCTGGGTGATCGAGGACGGCGTGCATTCCTGGGGCGCCCGATATCACGGCCAGGCGGTCGGGACGCGCGCGCCGGCGGCGGTCTTCTCGATCGATCCTTCGAGCAACCTGTCGGTCCTGGGCCAGGGAGGATGCCTTTTCGTCAACAACATCGTGCTGGCGCGGAAGCTTCGCAGCGAGGCCTCGCCGGGGCCGGACGCATCGGAGTCCAGCGCCGTAGAAGACGGCGAATGCCCCTTCAACGAGATCCAGGCGGCGGCGGGCCGGGTTGCCTTGCGGCACCTCGAACCCCTGAACGAGCACCGGCGCCTCATGGCCGAGGAGTATCACCAGCGGCTGCAGGGCCTGGTGTCCACGCCCCGGGAGATGCCGTGGGCGCACTCGGTCTATTCGCGGTATGTGATTCGAGCGGAGCATCGGGACGAGCTGGCGGAGTTTCTGGGGCGGCACGAGGTGGAGACGTCGACGCAGTGCGCGGTGCCGCTGCCGCATTGCCCTCTGGTGGCCCGGCGCGGGCGGGAGGAGCCGGCGACGCCGCATGCGGATCTGGCGGGGCGAGACATGCTGGCGCTGCCGATGAGCGGCGAGATCACCTCGGCTGAGATCGGGAGGATCTGCGATTACATCCGGTCGTTCTACGATCGGCTGTGATCGGGCGGCTCGTCCCGGCTGTCGAACACACTCTGGAAGATGGCCTCCTTGATTTTCCAGAGGAGGGCCATGCTCATGGCCAGGGGCAGGAGGACCAGGAGGACCAGCAGCCAGGGATTGGTCTGGGACAGCCATGCGGTCAGAACGGGCGGGGCCGATCCGGCGGCGCCCCACCGGAAGAGCGCGAGCCCAGCCGCGGTCAGGCCCAGCGAGAGCGTCAGCAGATAGAGGTTGAAGGTGGTGAAGAGATGGGTTTCGAGCCGGAGGGTTTCATCGGGCAGGAGGGCAGCGAGGCGGCGCAGGGCAGTGTTGAGGAGGATCAGGAAGACGAGGCTGGTCAGGGCGAGCAGTGCGACCGAGGCGGCGAACCAGGGCACGCCGGGCATGCGGCGCCACCAGACCAGGAAGGGCGCCAAGCCCATGTTGGCGAGGGCAAGAAGCTTGAGGCGGTCGAGCGTGCGGATCCAGGCGGGCTCCTGGGCGCGGAAACGGCCGAGGAGGACCAGCCCGTAATAGAGCAGCCCGGCAGCCAGAACGGGGGGGATGATCCCAAAGGGCTGAAGCCAGTCGGTGCGGGCCGTCTGGATGCCGACCACCAGGGCCAAAGGCAGGCCCCAGAAGAGGGCCGAGAGCCCCCGGACCAGGCTCGCGAGCGAATGCAGCAGTTCGCCTTTCGATTCGGTTTGCGCCATGCGGAGTGGGCGATGGTTGGCGCGGCGGCGGGCTAGAAGGCGAGATAGGTGTACTCCTTCAGGCCGCGCTCGTAGGCGTCGAGCAGCCGCATGGCCTCGGAGGGCTTGAGCCGGTCGGTCTTGATCGCCTCGTCGATCTGGACCTTCATCTGGCGTTTGAGCTCGTTTTCGTCGTATTGGACGGCGGCGAGCGCCTGGCCAATGGTGTTGCCCTCGATGATTTCCTCGACGTAGTAGCCGGCGGGCTCGTCCGGATCGAGGAAGACATGGACCTCGTTGACGCGGCCGAAGAGGTTGTGGAGGTCGCCCATGATGTCCTGGTAGGCGCCCATGAGGAAGATGCCGAGGTAGTAGGGCTCGAGGGCGTGGCCGTTGGCGCGGAGGGGATGGAGCGGCAGGGTATCCTTAACGTCGCGGAGGTCGATGAACTTGCTGACATGGCCATCGGAATCGCAGGTGATGTCGACGAGAGTGGCTTCGCGGGCGGGGCGCTCGTTGAGCCGGCTGATGGGGACGATGGGGAAGAGCTGGCCCAGCGCCCAGTGATCGAGGAGGGATTGGAACACGGAGAAATTGCAGAGGTACTGGTCGCAGAGGGTATCTTCGAGCTTGCGGATCTCCTCGGGGACATAGGCTTGGCCCTGGAAGCTTCGGACCACGCCGAGGCCGATCTCGTAATAGAGGTTCTCGATCTGGGCCTTCTCGGCCAAACCCATCAGCCCGAGCATGAACATATTGTGGGCGTCCTCGCGCCGCTCGAGGGCGTCGTGGTAGGCCTCGAGCTTGTTGAGCCGGCTGAGGCTGTCGCGGATGTCGGTCATCTCGCGGACGAGCGGATGGCTGGAGTCACTGAGGAGCGAGGCCGTCGGGGGATGGATCTTGCCGATGGATCCGAGGACATCCAGGACGAGGACGCTGTGGTGGGCGACGAGGGCGCGGCCGCTTTCGCTGATGATTTCGGGGTGGGGGACTTTCTCGGCGTTGCAGATGTCGGCGACGTAATAGACGATGTCGTTGGTATATTCCTGGAGGGTGTAATTGGTGGAGCTGTCGAAAGCGGACCGGCTGCCGTCGTAGTCGACGCCCAAACCGCCGCCGACATCGAGGTACTCGATGGCAAACCCCATCTGGACCAGCTTGGCGTAAAACCGGCTTGCCTCCTGGACCGCCTTCTTGACCATCAGGATGTCCGGGACCTGCGATCCGATGTGGAAGTGGAGCAGGCGGAAAGATTTTTCCAGGCCCTCGGACTTGAGGAGGGCGGCGGCCGAGAGGATCTCGGCGGTGGTGAGGCCGAACTTGGCATTCTCGCCTCCGCTGTCGGCCCATTTGCCGCCGCCCTTGGCGTGGAGGCGGACGCGGATGCCGAGGACGGGCTCGACGCCGAACTGGCGGGAGATGGCGATGATCTGGGAGAGCTCCTCGAACTTCTCGATGACGAGGATGACCTTTTTGCCGAGCTGGATGCCGAGCAGGGCCATCTTGATGAAGATGGGGTCCTTGTAGCCGTTGCAGATGGTCAGATCGCCCACATGGCTTTGGAGGGCGAGGCTGGCGAACATCTCGGGCTTGCTGCCGACCTCGAGCCCGAACTGGTAAGGCTTGCCGGCATCGAGGATCTCCTCGACCACCTCGCGGAGCTGGTTGACCTTGACGGGGAACACTCCGCGGTAGCGGTTCTGGTAGCCGAACTGCTCGATCGAGTGCTGGAAGGCCTGGTTGACCGTCTCGACCCGGTGGCGGAGGATGTCCTGGAACCGGATCAGGAGGGGGAATTTGAGGCCGCGGCCTTTGGCCTCCTCGATCACATCGGTCAGGTCGACCGTGGCTCCGGCCTCCTGCAGAGGCCGGGCGACGACGTGGCCCTCCTCATTGATGTCAAAGTAGTCGGCTCCCCACCGGTCAATGTTATAGACGCTGCGGGCGGTCGCAATGGTCCACGCATCCCCGTCCGCGGATAAGTCGCTCATGTTCATCGAAACCAGCGGGCATCATAGGAGGAATGCCGGCGATTTCAATAGGGTACACACAATTTTCCGGCGCTTGTTTCGGGGGGTGGCGCCGCGTATGGTTTCGGAGGCCGACGGGCGGCCGGCGCCGGGGATCCACCCCGGCCGGCGGGCTTGCGGCATGCGAGCATGGTTCGGATCACCCGACTGGACAACGGGCTCACGGTGGCGAGCGTGGCCGTCCCTCACATGGTCAGCGTGAGCGTGGGCTTCTGGGTGGGGGTTGGGGGCCGCCACGAGCCGGCGCGCTGGTGCGGCATCTCGCATTTTCTGGAGCATCTTCTGTTCAAGGGCACAGCGCGGCGGTCGGCCCGGCAGATCTCGCAGGACATCGAAGGCTTGGGCGGCGAGCTGAACGCATTCACCACCGAGGAACACACCTGCTATTTCTCCAAGGCGCTCCATCCGCATCTGCGCGACCTGGTCGACGTGCTGGGCGACATGTGCCGGTGGTCGCGCCTGGCGCCCGCCGACATTGGGACCGAGCGGGAGGTGATCAAGGAGGAGCTGGCGATGTACCTGGACCAGCCGCATCACTTTGTCCAGGATCTGCTCAACGAGACGCTCTGGCCGAACCACCCGCTGGGGCGCTCGCTCACGGGCACCGTCGAGACGCTCGACGGGATGAGGCGGGCGGATCTCAGGGCCTATCTGGACCGGCATTACCAGGCCGGCAACATCTGGATCGTCGCCGCAGGCCGCGTTCGGCATCCCGACCTGCTGGATGCGGTGGCGGCGTTTGCCCGCGGATTGCCCCCCGGACAGCGCCCTGCGTTCGAGCCGGCGCCCCCGCCCCAATCCCGGCCGCGGGTCCGGCACGTCGTTCGGGAGACCGAGCAAACCCAGCTCGCGCTGGGGGTCCCGACCTTTTGCCGGCACGACCCGCGCCGGTATGCGCTGCGGCTGCTGAGCACCATGCTGGGCGAGAACATGAGCTCGAGGCTGTTCCAGACGCTGCGGGAGGAGCGCGGCCTGGTGTATTCGGTGGGGAGCGCCTTGGTTCTGTTCGCGGATGCGGGTGCGCTGACTGTGTCGGCGGGACTCGATCCGGGGCGGCTGCCGACCGTGCTGCGGTTGATCCTCGAGGAGTTCGGGCGGTTTCGGACCTGCCGGGTTGGCGCGGCCGAGCTGGATCGCGCGCGCGATTACCTGATCGGCCAGATGGAGCTGAGCCTGGAGAGCAGCAACCAGCAGATGATGTGGATGGGGGAGCAGCTGCTCGATTACGGGCGCTGGATATCGGCGAGCGAGATCCGCCGGCGGCTGCACGAGGTGACTCCGGCGCAGGTCCGGGCGGCGGCCATCGAGTGCCTCCATCCGGACCGGCTCAATCTGGCGCTGGTCAGCCCCCGGGCGCGCGAGCCCCAGGCCCGGCGTCTCCTCGCCGATTTTCCGCTTTGATTTCGCGCCCGATTCGCTTAGGGTCCCCGCAAGATCGGCTGGAACTCGCCGCCGCCCCCACGGCGGCCGAAAGGGATGGGGAGAGGTTTTTGTGATGCGATCGACTTGGATAGTGGCGAGCGTGCTTTCGATTCTGGCGCTGGCGGGTTTTGGGGGCCTCAGCTACTGGGGCCAACACCGCGCGCTCGACCAATCGCGCCGGGAGCTGGCGGAGGCGCGGAATCTGGCCCAGCAGCGCTCGAGCGAGCTGGGCCGTTACCAGACCCAGATCGATCGGCTCGAGGCCGAAAAGCAGGAGGCGGCCCGGGCGCAAAAGAGCCTCGAGCAGGAGATGCGGCGGGCCCTCGAGTCTCAATCCGTCGCCATCTCCGATTTGCAGGGCAAGCTCACCGTCGAGATCCTGGACCACATCCTGTTCGACTCCGGGCAGGCGGAGCTCAAGCCGGAGGGGGAGCAGGTTCTGCGGCGGCTGGCGGCGGTGCTGGCCCAGCATCCCCATCGGCAGGTGCACGTGATCGGCCACACCGACAATGTGCCCATCTACATTTCGTATCCCAGCAACTGGGAGCTTTCGACGGCGCGCGCGACCGCCGCGGTCCGGTTCCTCTGCGAAAAGGCGGGAATGGATGCCCGCCGGCTGGGCGCGGTCGGGTATGGCGAGCACCGTCCCATCGCGGACAACTCGACGCCGGAGGGGCGGGCGCGCAACCGTCGAATCGCCATCGTGATTCTCTCGGAGGAGCTGGCCGGCGCCGACACCTCCCCGACCGCCCGGCCGGTTCCATTGCCGGAAACGCCGGCTGCCGGCGCTCTCAGGCCGCCCGTGCCCGTCCTGACGAACGTCCCGCCCATGTCCACCAACCTGCCAGCCGGTCCCACGAACGCATCCGCTCTTCCGTCGAGCAACGCGCCGCCGCCATCGCCCTCGAAGCCGCCATCGGCTGAGCCCGCGGCCCAGGCGCGGCTCCCACTGCCCACCGCCACCAATCCGCCGGTGCCGCATCCCGCTCACCCGGAGATGCTCCCGGCGACGAACGGTGCGGCGGGCCTGGCGCGTCCTGCGCTCGCTGCACCCGCTGCGCCCGCGGCTGCTCCCACAAATGCAGCCCCGTCCCCGGCCTCTGCGAGCGACAGGCCCTCCTCGGAGGCGCGCCCGCGGGGACCAACGAACAGCTTATGAGAGACCGAGATCAAATCGACGTTGTGGATCGGCGGCAGTTCCTGCGCCGGGCGGGTGTAGCGATGGCGGGGGGCGGAGTTCTGCTCGCCAGCCGCCCATTCGCGCGGTCCGCCGGACGCGAGGCCGTGCCATCCAGCCCCGGGCAGGTTGGGTCCAACATCTACGGCTGGAGCCAGTATTATCAGCGGGATGGCAAGGACGTTCAGGCGCACCTGGACGAAGTGATGTCGGCCTTGCGGGACGCGGGATACGATTATCTCGAGTGCTTCATGGACACGGCCAATCCGGAGAACAACGCGCGGCTGGGGGAGCGGATGAAGGCGAAGGGCTTGAAGCCTGTGAGCCTCTACACCGGCGCCCGGCTGCACGAGGAGGCTGCGGCGGAGGCCGCTCGGTCCAGGATCGTCGCCGCGGCTCGCGTCTGCCGGTCCGCCGGTTTCGAGATCGTGAGCTGCAACGCGGATCCGATCGGCCGCGCCAAGACCGAATCCGAGCTGGCGATCCAGGCGGCTGCGCTGGACCGGTTGGGGAAGGAGCTGGCGGAGCTGGGGCTTCGGATGGGGCTCCACCATCATCTGCCGGAGATGGCGGATCAGGGGCGCGAGTTTCATCGGATGTTTCGGGACACCGATCCGGAGCGGGTGGGCTTTTGCTATGACGTCCACTGGGTGTTCCGGGGGGGCATCCGGCCGATCGAGGCCCTGGCCGCCTACGGGAACCGGGTTGTCACCTGGCATCTGCGCCAGAGCCGCGAGGGGATCTGGTGGGAAGACCTCGATTCGGGGGACATCGACTATCGGGAGGTGGCGCAATACGCGCTCGAACACCGCCTTCCCCGGCGGTTCACCGTCGAGCTGGCCCTCGAGAAGAACACGCGCGTGACACGGTCGGCGGTCGAGAATCACCGGCGCAGCATCGAGTATGTGCGGCGCGTCTTCGGGGTCTGACGGCCCTGCGTCCATGGCAATTGGGGAACGCCAGTGGTTGGGCTCGGGGTGGCGGCGCGGGGGGGGCTGGGAGCAGCGCCGGCCGGCGACAGCATGGCGAACCGAGACGGTCCTCCGTCTGGCGGCGCGGGTGTTTCTCAGTCTGGCGGCGGGAACGCTGCTGGTCGGAATCTGCCATCACCTGCTGCCCGCCGAGCCCGACGCCGACCGCGATCTGGCCATGTTCGTGATCGGGCTGGCGAGTCTCCACGGGGCGGGGCTGGTCTGGGTGGGGCGGTTTCTTCGGGAAAACGAGGCGACATGGGCCGGGGCGTTTGGGCTGGGCCGGCCCCTGGGGATGCGGGGTGTCGCGTGGGCGGTAGGGACGGGCGTGTTGCTGGTGCTCATGGTGCAGCCGCTGAGCTGGATGGTGAGCCGAACCCTGGAATGGTGCGGGCTGGAGACCGAACTGCAGAGCGCGGTTTCCATCCTGCAGGGGGCCGATACATGGGGCCGCCGGATCTTCTACAGCCTGAGCGCGATCGTGGCGGTGCCCGTCGCCGAGGAGGTCTTGTTTCGGGGCGTGCTCTATGCCTGGCTGCGGCAATGCGGATGGGTCGGGCTGGCCTGGCTCGCCAGCGCGCTCCTGTTCGCCCTGGTCCACATGAACCTGTTGGCATTTCTCCCATTGCTGGCGGTGGCGGTGGCGCTGACCTGGCTGTACGAGCGGACGGGAAACCTTCAGGCGCCCATCCTGGCCCATGCCGTGTTCAACGCGATGAACGTGGCTGGCGTCTTTCTCCTGGGGGGCGAGGGGGGCCAACGGATCGGGCCATGAATGAGTTTGCCCTGATCCAGCAGCTGACGCGTTCGGCTCCGGCGAACTCGACTGTGGTTCTCGGCCCCGGAGACGACTGCGCGGTGTTGGATTTGGGGCTGCCGGATCGGTGGGTGTTGTTCAAGACCGACGCGGTGGTGGAGGGGGTTCACTTCCTGCGCGCCACGCCGCCGCCTGCGGTCGGCCATAAGGCGCTGGGCCGGTGCCTGAGCGACATGGCGGCCATGGGGGGGGCGCCGTCCTCGGCGGTCATCACGGTGGCGCTGCCTCCTGATTTGCCGGAGTCGTGGGCTCTGGGCCTGTACGAGGGCATCCGCCGGCTTGCGGAGCGTTTTGGTTTGGCAATTGTCGGCGGCGAAACCAGCTCCAGCCCGGGCGGCATCTTTGTCTCGGTGGCGATGCTGGGCACGGTGGCGCCGGGCCGGTGCGCGCGTCGGACGGGATCGCAGCCGGGCGATTCTCTATGGGTAACGGGCGAGCTGGGCGGATCCATCGAGGGCCATCATCTTGATTTCGAGCCGCGGGTAGGCGAGGCCCTCTGGCTGACCGAGCATTTCATGCCTCGGGCAATGATTGATCTGAGCGACGGTCTGGCGGGGGATCTGCGCCACCTGGTGGGCGCCGAAGGCCGGGGGGCCGAGCTTCTGGCGGAGGCGATCCCGGTGAGCCGGGCCGCCCGCCGGCGGGCTCGAGATACGGCAGGCGCTCCGGCGCCGCTGGCCGCCGCGCTGGCGGATGGGGAGGATTTCGAGCTTCTCTTCGCGCAGCCGCCCCGCCGGGCGGTGGCATTGATCGACGCCTGGAAGAAGCGGTTTCCGACGACGCGGCTGAGCTGCATCGGACGGATCACCGCCGAGCCCGGCCTGCGCTTGCGGCGGCGGGGCAAGATCGAACCGCTGGTGCTGCATGGTTACGAGCATTTCGCATAGCCCGGCGGAGACCCAAGCCATTGGCGAATCCTGGGGGCGGGCCGCATCGGCCGGGTGGCTCATCGGGCTGAGCGGCGGCATGGGTGCGGGCAAGACCCAGATCGTGAAAGGAATCGCGCGCGGTTTGGGCATCCGGGCCCGAGTGCACTCGCCGACCTACACGCTGCTTCATTGTTACGAAGGGGGCCGCCTGCCGCTGGTTCATGTCGATCTCTATCGGCTCTCGAGCCCCTCGGATGTCTGGTCGGCCGGGCTCGAGGGCTACCTGCTCGAACCTTCCGGGGTGACGGTGGTCGAGTGGATCGAGCGCTGGCTGCCTCCCGCCGCCGAAGGCGGGGCCGCGTGCGGGGGTGCGTCTTTCGTGCCGGCCCCGTTCCGCCGGGTGGAGATCAATCTCCTGGACGAGCAGCGCCGGCAAATCCTGTATGAAGATATTGGCGCTTGAATTCTCGTCCGCCCATCGGGGAGTGGCGGTGATCGGCCCGGGCCCGGACAGCGGTCCGGCGCTGCTGGGGCCGACGGATGTCATCGATGACGATCGCATGTCGGGCATGGCGCAGGTGTCGGATACTCTGCGGAAGTGCGGGGTGGCCCGGGAAGAGATCGGCGCGATCGCCGTCGGGCTTGGGCCGGGATCCTACACGGGCATCCGCGCTGCGATTGCGATGGCCCAGGGATGGCAGCTGGCCCGGAACATTCCCTCGATCGGGCTGGCCAGCACCGACTGTCTGGCTGCGCAGATCCACGCGGCCGGCGGCCGGGGCCGGCTCCGGCTGGCCATCGACGCGCAGCGTCTCGAGTATTATCTGGCCGGGTATCTCCTCGATGAGACCGGCCCGAGCCTGGCGATCCCGCTGCGCCTGGCGAGCGCGGCGGACGTCACCGCCGGTCTCGCCGAGGGCGAGCGCCTTCTGGGGCCGGGCCTGGCCCGGAGGTTTCCGGGGGCCGCCGACGCATATCCGGATGCGGCGTGGCTGGGGCGGCTGGCCTGGAGCCGGCGGTGCTTCACCCCCGCCGACCAGCTCGAACCCATCTATCTGCGCCCGGCATCCTTCGTCAAGGCGCCTCCTCCGCGATCGATCCGGCTCTAGTTCTTGAAGACTTCCTTGAGGGCGGTCGTTGCGCGGGCGGCGGGGTTAGCGCGGATGACGGCTTCCTGCGATGTCCACTGGTTGGTGATGGCCTTCCAGAGCCCCTGGGCCACGTGCGATTCGATGTCGACGGCCGGGCCGGCGCCGAGCACCGATCCGAGCAGGCCGCCGCCCCGGACCATGACGCTGCTGTAGGCGTCGCGCAGGTTGGTGTCGAGGCCGGCCTGTTGGACCAGGGAGAGCAATCGCGGCTGGATCTCCTGCTCGTGCGCCGCCACGAAGGATCGGGTCGCGGCGGC
Source organism: Verrucomicrobiota bacterium (assembly GCA_022711435.1). Lineage (GTDB taxonomy): Bacteria > Verrucomicrobiota > Verrucomicrobiia > Limisphaerales > UBA1319 > JAGMXM01. Next base: position 9,948 of record JAKLFB010000018.1, on the reverse strand, counting down.
CGTGTTGCCGCTGACGATGGCGGCTGGGTCGTCGGTCTGGAAACGGGCGGCGGTTTGAGCCAGCAAGGCGATCGCCCCAGGCGCGGCCTTTTCGGCGGCCAGGTTCATGGCGGTGATCAGCGCCTGGCTCTTGCGCCGGTCAAAGGACGTGACGCCCGTCGGGATCTGGATCTGCTGGATGATATTGCTCGAGAAGCTGCCGGGGGCGGCCACCTTGTTCGAGGAGGCCCACAGCCCCTGAGTGAGCAGGTCGCGCACCGCCTGCAGCTGCTGGGCCTTGACCACCGCCGGGTCGGGGGCTGTCTTTTTGACTTCGGGTTTCACGTCCGTCTTCACCTCCGGCTTCGCCTGCACGATCGGGATCAGCCCCGGGATGGACGGTTTGCTGGGCTCGACGGGGAGCAGCAGCTGGCCCTGCGCGTTATAAAAATTCGTCTGCACCGCAGCGTTGGTGACGACGACATAGTTGGTCACGATCACCGCATTGGTCTGGAACGTGTAATTGGTGATGATCTGCATGAACGCAGGCCGGGTATCGAGGGTTGCCTGCGCCCGCGCGCCGCATGCCGCCCAGCCGAGGCCGGCCGCCAGGATCGTCCAACCGCAAACTCTCGCGCATCTTCGTTTCATAGCATGGTCACTGTAACCGCATTTCGAATCGAACTCAATCTCGAGCTCGCTCTCAGTATTTCTTGGTGAATTTCTTGTGCGACTCGCCGGAATCGGCTTCGGGCTTGGGCCCGGCCGGGCCGGTGTCCGCGGAAGGGGCCGCCGCGGGGGTTGGGGCGGGCTGCGGGGCGGGAGATTCCATCGCCTCGACATAGCTCAGCTGCAGGGTCATCAAGGTTTCCCGCAGAAGCTGGTCTTCGAGCGGGCGGAGGTTGCCCTGGGTTTTGCGCTGGAGCATCTCGAGGGTGTCGATAATCACGCGCGCCGCGTCCAGATCGCGCAAGGCCTGGCCGGTCTCCGGGTGCGCGAGGCGTCCGAGGCACATCAGGGCCAGGTTCGACTGCTGCAGCACCAGTTGCGCGAACAGCGCCGAATCCATGTCTCCGGGATCGGCGCCGGGGCGGGAGGCTGGGGGGGTCTCGCTCATGGGTTCGTGCTCTGATCTTTTCGTTCAATCTCCCTGCGGAGGAAATGGATAACGAGGTGCATGCGGCTCTTGATGTCGACGCTTTCGAGGACGGTCTGCCGCTCCTCGGTATCGGTCAGGAGCGTGCAGGAGACGAGGTCGGCCACCAGGCCCGGATCTTTGAGCTCCGCCAGATAATGCGTGAACTGCTCCATCGAGACGGCGACTGCGGCGTCCGGGGCCGCGGCCGAGTCGATGGTCCCCGGCAGGTTCAGGGGCATGGTGGGCAATCCTTGCGCCAGACGCTGCTGGACCAGCCGGCGCAGATGGTTGGTCAGAGGCGCCAGGGCGTCGGGATCCTCCATCGGCACCGGCAGGGGCGCGACCCGCCGGACCTGATACGGCCGGCTCCGCACCGACTCGTGCACGCGGACCCGCAGCAAGCCCTGAAGCACGACATAGGACGTCTTGTCGGGGCGGGTCACCGCCACACGAATCATGCCCAGGCCGGCCACGGGTGAGGGGATCTCCCGAACGCGGCCCTGTTTCTGTTTGGCGACAGCAAAGAGACGATGGCTCTCCAAGGAATCGGCCAGCATCCGCCGGTAGCGCGGTTCGAAGATGTACAGGGGCAACAGCGCTCCCGGGAACAAGATCGCTCCCGGCAGCGTCATCACCGGCACCTCACACGGCAATTCCATGCCTCCATCATGGATCAGAGCGGGGCCGAATGCAACCCGCGCCTCGGCCGGGTCCGGGCTACGCGGTTTGAAACAGATCGAGGATGCTGCTTCGGGAGGCGGCTCGAGATTGCAGCTCCTGGCGGCGCTCCCGGGCCATTGATTCGAACGTGGCGGCCGGGGATGGGCAGCGGTAATAGATCCCGGTGTAGAGCTTCTCGCCGTAAGCGCGCGCCCGCTCGGTGGCTTTCATGAAATCCGCGGGGTCGTGGCCCAGCGCCTCGAGCTTCTCGAGCCGGAGCTTCTGCGCCTTGAGCTGGAACTTCTCCTCGCCGTAGGTGACGCAGGGGGACTGGACATTGATGAACGCGAACCCGGGATAGCGGATGCCCGCCTCGATCAGGGCCGTCAGGCCATCCATGTCGGCGGGCGCGCCCTGGGCGACGAAGCCCGCCCCGTAGGCCAGGCAATAGAGGAGCGGGTTGACGGGCTCTTCGAAGCTGCCATAGGAGGAGGAGACGGTCTTGAGGCCGCGGGGCGAGGTGGGGGAGAGCTGGCCCTTGGTGAGGCCGTAGATCTGGTTGTCCATGCAGATGTAAGTGAGATCCACGTTGCGCCGGATCGCGTGCGCGACGTGGTTGCCGCCGATCGAGAACCCGTCGCCGTCCCCGCCCGCGACCAGGACGAGGAGATCGGGGTTGGCGAGCTTGATGCCCTGGGCGATAGGCAAGGCCCGCCCATGGATGCTGTTGAACCCGTAGCAGTTCGTGTAGCCCGGAATCCGGCTTGAACAGCCGATGCCCGACACGAGCGCGATCTCGTGCGGCGGGCGGCCGACGGCGGCCAGGGCCCGGTAAAGGGCGGTCGCCACGCCGAAATCGCCGCAGCCGGCGCACCAGATCGGCTTGAGGTTGCTCCGGTAATCCTTGGTCGTGAAAGGCTGGGAGCCGGCGGGAACAGGTGTGGAAGCAGTCATGGCGTGAGCTTATCGAGTCGGAGCGGGCGTGCTGGGAACGGCGGCTGGATCGAGTCCGGCCAGGGATCGGATCTGGCCGGCAATCTCCTCGGGGCTGAACGGATTGGCGCCGCTGCGGGCCAGGGAATGGCACGGGCACGGCAGATCGACGAACATCCGGATGAGCCGATAGAGCTGGGCGAGGTGGGATTGCTCGACCACCAGGCAGACGCGCAGCGAGGCGAAGAACCGCCGGTAGACCTTTTCGGCGACCGGATAGAGCAGGCGGGGCGCCAGGGCCTGGACCGCCAGACCTTCCCGCTGAAGATTGCGCGCCGCCTCGATCAGCGGGCCCGCCGTGCTGCCCCATCCGATCACGCCGATCGGCGCATCCGGAGGCCCTTCCCGCGTGAAGAGGTCATCTCGATCCCCCAGCGGGGCGAGCTTCCGGATCCGCTTTTCGTTCATACGGGCGTGGACCGCGCCGTTGGCCGACGGGGCCCCGTTTTCGTTGTGCTCGATGCCGGAGGCGAGATGGTTGCCGCCGGGCATGCCGGGATAGCTGATCGGGCTGATGCCGTCGGGCGTGATCCGGTAGCGCACATAAGGGTCGAGATCGGCGGCGGCGGGTCGCCGGCGCTCGATCCGTTGAAGCCGGGCGGTGTCGATCGGATCGATCGTCTCCTTCCGCTGCGCCAGCTCCTGGTCGGACAGCACGATCACCGGCGTCTGGAATTGCTCGGCGATATTGAATGCCTCGACGGTGACAGGGAACACATCGGCGACCGTGATCGGAGCCAGCACAGGCCGGACGACGTCGCCGTGGGCGGAGAATGCCGCCGCCCAGAGGTCGCTCTGCTCGCTCTTGGTGGGAAGGCCGGTGGAAGGCCCGCCCCGCTGCACGTCCACGCAGACCAGCGGCAGCTCGGCGATCGTCGCCAGGCCGAGCATCTCGCCTTTCAACGACAGGCCCGGTCCGGAGGTGGCAGTCATCGCCTTCTTGCCGGCGAACGAGGCGCCCACGACCGCCCCCAGGCCGGCGATCTCGTCCTCCGCCTGCAGCAGCACGCCCCCGTGCTTCCAGATCTCCCGGTTCAGGAACTGCATGATCTCCGAGGAAGGCGTGATCGGGTAGCCCCCGAAGAACTCGCAGCCGGCGAAGATCGCAGCGGCGCCGCACATGTCGTTGCCGTCGGTCAGCAGCTTGGGCTTCCGATGTGCCGGCGGAGGCAGGCGCCTCGAGCCGGACCCCAGCGGATGCTGAGCAGCATAGTCGAGCCCAGCCTGGAAAGCGCGGTCGTTGCCGGCCTGGACCTCGGCGCCCTTGCCGGCGAACTTGCGCCGCATGCCCGACCGGATGGACTCTCCGGCCAGACCGAACCACCCCGAGAGCAGGCCCAGCACGACCGTGTTCTTGGCCTTGAGAGTTCCCGCCGTCTCCTGGGCCATGCGGGCGATCGGGGCCGGCACGGCAAGCGCCGGCCGCGGACGATCCAGCGGGATCTGGCCGGGGGCCACCCCGGTCGCCTCCTCGTAGATCACCACGGTCTCCGACCCGACCGGAAGCTCGCCGCCGAACTTGAGAAAATCCTCCCAGTTCAACGCCACCGCGACCTGCAGCGTCCCCCCCGCGCTCAGGATCGGCTCCGCCGACAGCCGCAGCCGGCAGGACGACTCCCCGCCCCGAATCTGAGAGCCGAAGCTCTTGGTGAGAATCGCGTAGTACCCCTCGCGTGCAGCCGCCGCAATCAGCGATTCGCCCGCCGAGACGATGCCGTCGCCGCCCGCTCCAGCCATTCCGATGACCAGGTCAGAAATCATAAGGCTCGCTTGTACCGAAAAGGTGGGCGTATTGAAAAGCCCCATTTGCGCTCCTGGGGTTTTGACGGGCAGCCGCCGGCAGGCTACAACGGCCGGTATGAAGATGCGCCCTGCCTCCGCCGCACTCCTCGGGTCCATTCTCGCGCTGCGCATCGCTGCGGCGGCGGACCTGTCCCGTCCGGGATTGCTGGCGACTGCGACCGACGGCCGAAGCACGGCGGTCTTCGTCGCGCCCGCCCCTCATCTGGCTCTCGGGGATTCCGAGTCGATCCACCCCCTTTTGGCGCCCGCCTTTCGCGTGGAATGGACCGGCATCCTGGATCTGCCCCGCGACGGCGAATACCGTTTGGCCGGGCCGGGCGAGATCGAGCTGGACGGCCGTCCGGCTGCCGGAGGCGCGCTCGACCTGGCGGCGGGCCCGCATGCACTGCGGCTGGCCTGGACGCGCTCTCCGACATCGTCCGTCTGCCGGCTGACATGGGAATCCGACACCCTGGCTGCCGAGCCGGTGCCTGCCAGCCGCCTTCGCCAGGCCCAGGCGGCGCCAGCAGCCGAAACCGACGCCCAGCGCGAAGCGGCCCGCCTGGCGCTGGATGAATTCAACTGCGCAGCCTGCCATGCCGCCGACATGCCCGGCATGCCGGCGTGGCGCGGGCCGCTGCTGACCGGCCTGGGCGAGCGGATCCACGCCGCCTGGCTGGGCCGCTGGCTGGCGAACCCGCGGGCCATCCGCCCCCAGGCCGTCATGCCCACCGTGATCCGCGACCCGGCGGAACAGGCCGATGTCGTTGCGTATCTGGCGGGGCTACCGCCGGCGACGAACCTGCCTTCCGGGCCGCAGGGGCCTGTCGAAATGTCCCAGGCTCCGCAGGGCAAGGTCCTTTACGACACCGTCGGCTGCACCGCCTGCCACAACGAGCAGGAGAATCGCCTGGCCGGGCTCGGCTCGAAGCAATCGGCCGCCGCCCTGGCCCGCTACCTCGCAAACCCCCTCGCCTTCGATCCCAGCGGCCGCATGCCCGATCTCCTTCTGACCGAGGCCGAAGCCAGCGCCATGGCCGCGCACCTTGTCCAGGAGCGGAGCCCCGAGCTGGAGAAGGCGCCTCCTGCGGGCGACCCGGTCCGCGGCAAGGAGCTGACACGGAGCCGGGGATGCCTCCACTGCCACGACCTCGACGATCCTGGACGGATCGAGTCGACCCTGGCGCCGCCGGCGCGGCTTCGAGCCGACGCCGTCCGCGGCTGCCTCGCCGAGAATCCCTCGGAAAAAGCCCCGCAATATGACCTCTCCGCCGGCCAGCGAACCCTTTTCCTGTCGTGGCTTCGTGAGCCGGACCGGCACGCGGCGCCGCTGCAGGATTATCGCCGCCAGCTCTCGTTCTACCGGTGCGTCGGCTGCCATGAATACCACGCCCCGGCGCGCGTCGCCTTCGAGCGCCCCCCGCCTCTCTTGGGAATCTCGGGCGACAAGCTGCGCCCGCCGTGGCTGGATCAGGTCCTGCTCCAAAAAAAGCGGATCCGCCCGTGGCTTGGTCTGCGGATGCCCCATTATGGCGACGAGCCCGCCCGCCGTCTCCGGCCGCACATCCCCGCCTGCGCCGGCCGGCCTCCGGGCTTCGATGTCGATCTTTCACCGGGCAACCCCGAGCAGATCCGGTCGGGCACAGCTCTGATCGGGCGCGGGCTGGGCGGGCTCTCGTGCATCAGCTGCCACGATTTCCGCGGCATCCAGGCCGGCGCCGAAATCCGCGGGCCCGACATGGTCGAGATGCGAGACCGGCTGCAAGGGGACTGGACGCGGCGATGGCTGCGCGATCCGTCGCGGTATGTGCCGGGGACGGCCATGCCCTCTTTCTTTGTGGAGATGCCGGAAGCCCAGGCGGAGGAGATGCTGGCGGCGCTGCTTCAGACCCTGGGGGCCGGCCGGGGCATGCCGGATCCGGCCGGCTTGGCGGCGGCCACCTCAGGCCCGACACCCTACGAGTGAGAGAGCGGGCTCCGATCCGCCCGCGGCTGGGCCAAATCGATCAGAGTGATCTGGCGGGCGGCGTCGCTTTCGGCCTGCCGCACCTTGAGGAGGGCAGCCGCCACATCCGGATCCCGGATGTCGGCCGGCTGCGAGGATGGGGTGAGGCCGCCTGCGCGAATCGCCTCGAGAATTGACTGCACGGTAATCTGGGCCAAGGGCCGCGATGGGACAAAGCCGGTGACCGCATCGTCGGTCGCGTGCAGCAGGTTGGTGGCGCGGAGGACCTGGATCAGCTGGCTGAGCAGCTGCAGGGGCGCGTTGAGCGTCTCCGCCAGAACGGGCAGCGTGGCGGCTGGCAGCCCTTGCTCGAACCGCCGCCCGATCACGGCCATCAGGTGAAGCCCGATCTGCTCCCGGACTGCCGGGGTGATTCGCCGGGCTCGCTTCTCCTGCAGGTCGATCTGGCGGTTCTGAAACGTATAGGCCACCTGGGCCCCCAGCAGCAGGATCAGCCACGACATATACAGGCCCATCAAGAGCAGGGGGATGGATGTCAGGCTGCCGTAGATCTTGCTGTATCCGATCACGCGCGACACATAGGTCAGGCTGAACAGGTTGTTCAGCTGCCAGAGCACGCCGCAGATCGCTCCGCCCACCAGCGCCGCGCGCCAGTCGACCTGGGTGTTCGGCATTAGCAGATAGAGCAGCGTGAATCCCATGCTCAGCAGCAGCCAGGGCAGGCCCAGCGAAAAAAGCCACTTCCCCGCCGCCGTCGAAAAAAACAGGGTCCGCGTTGCGGCGAAGACCGAGCTCGATGTGAGGCCAAGCGCGCCGAGCAGCACGAGCGGGCCCAGCGTGATGGCGGCCCAGTAGTAGGCCACCCGAGCGGGCCAGCTTCGGCCGGTCGCGACTCCCCAGATATCGTTGAACGTCTGCTCGACGTTGCTGAGCAACAGGATGCCGACCAGGACCAGCGAGATGAACCCTGTCAGGCCGAGCGTGCCGCTCTGCACGTTGCCGATATACTCGGTGATGCGCCGCACGACGTCCTGCCGGCCGGTGGACAGGCTGGCGGCTGGGCCGGCCGATCGGCCAACGCCCTCCTCCCGCTGGGCGGGCGAGGAGATGTTCGTCCCGATCCCGTCGGGCGCCGCCACCGCCGCCGAAGGCGCATGGGCCGGATCGGCCTCCGCCCCCAGCTCGGCGGACGAGACCAGGTCCAGCTGGGGAGCGACATAGAAGATCAGACGATCGATCACCTCCTGAACCGGCTTCTCCCCTTCCTTCTTCAGGAAGCTGGTATAGATGGCCATCGCCACCGCCAGCAACGGGATTAGCGCCAGCAGCGTCGTATAGGCCAGGGCCGTCGCCCGGACCAGGCAGCGGTTCTGATCGAAATGGTGCAGGACCACCAGGATGAAATGCCATCCGCGACCGGCCCAGGTCTGCCGCCCGCGATCGGCCTCCCATCCATAGTCGCCCCGCAGCGTGGCCAGGGTTTCCCGGGCCAGCAGCCGGCCTCGCTCGAACACCCGCCAGGACATGATCCCCACAGGCTAACAAACGCGCCTCCCAAGTCAATCGCCCTCCGGTTCGCACGCGTTCGCAAGAATTGAGAGGGGAGGCAATGGGGTCGCATCTAAATTATTTACATTTGGGTGCGCCATGAGTGTCCCATCGCACGAGCCAACATATCGAGCGCTTGCTTCCTTCGCCGATCTCAATGCGGCGCCATCCGATGCCTCCCGACCATTCGTGCACAGGCGCGGTTGAACGGAGCCGATGGGGTCAGACCGTAGAATAGCCCGCAATCGACTGTTGACGCTTCAGCAATGGAAACACAAGACTGCGCTCATGCCCCGGAAGGTGCGAGTCGAATATCCCGGTGCCATCTATCATGTCATGAGCCGCGGTGATCAGCGGGATGGCTCGAAGCCTCTCCGTCGCCGATCTGTCCCCCGGATGCACCCCCCCCCGGCGGACCGGCCCGGCGGCCGTCCTGGCCGGCCCAAACCAGCGCAAATCGTAAAATAGTCTGGACCATTTTACGATGCCTGCGATATTGGCCGCATGACGGAACGCCCCCGTTGGTACGGCGCGGTCCTGCGTGACCACCTCGATCGGCATCGCCAGATGGCGCTGGTGAGCGGCCCGCGCCAGGTCGGCAAGACGACTGTCTGCCGTTCCATCGGCGACAAGTACCTGAACTACGACAATGCCGACGATCGACGCGCGTTGCTCCCGGGTCCCGCGGCGCTGGCGGTGTCGCTCGGCCTGGATCGCCTGCGGGCCAAGCGGCCCGTGGGCGTCCTCGACGAACTGCACAAGTACCCCAAATGGAAGCAGTTGCTCAAGGGCTTCTTCGATACATACGGCGATAAGGCACGCCTGATCGTGACGGGAAGCTCGCGGCTGGACGTGTTCCGCCGGGGCGGCGACAGCCTGATGGGGCGCTATTTCCTTTATCGCATGCATCCCTGGAGCGTGGGAGAGAGCTTGCGGGCAGAGCTGCCACAGGGGGAGATCCAGCCTCCCGCGGAGATCGCCTCCGCCGATTGGGAAGCGTTGTGGGAGCACGGCGGCTTTCCCGAGCCATTCTTGCGTCGCGACAGCAGGTTCACCCGGCGTTGGCGTTCGCTGCGACGGGAGCAACTGGCGCGTGAGGACTTGCGCGACGTGAGCCAGGTCCAAGACCTTCGGATGATCGAGACGCTGATGCTGCTGCTCGCGGAACGGAGTGGTCAGCAACTCGTCTACTCGAACCTCGCCCCGGAAATCGGTGTCGCGGTCGATACGGTCAAACGATGGGTGGACCTGCTGCAGCGGCTGCACTACGGGTTCCTGGTCCGGCCCTGGTTCGTCAACGTGGCGAAGGCGCTTCGCAAAGAACCCAAGTGGTTCCTGCGCGATTGGAGCGGGGTGGCGGACGACGGGGCGCGGGCGGAGACGTTGGCGGCCTGCCACCTGCTCAAGGCGGTGGAAGGCTGGACCGATCTCGGCTTCGGCGATTTCGAGCTTCGTTACGTGCGCGACAAGTCCAAACGCGAAGTGGATTTCCTCGTCGTTCGCGACCGTCATCCGTGGTTTCTCGTCGAGGTGAAGCTGAGCGACACAGGGCTTTCGCCGGCGCTGGGCCGCTTCCAGGCCCAGACCGGAGCGGCGCACGCTTTCCAGGCGGTGACGAGCCTCCCGTACGAGGCCGCCGATTGTTTCACCGTCAAGCACCCGGTCGTTGTCCCGGCCCGAACGTTCCTCGCCCAGCTGCTCTGATCCCCTGTGCCGAAACGATCGAAAGGGCAATGGTGTCAATTCCATAACTGCCATTCGGGTCAGTTCTTATAATCTACAATAGAGGGTTGACCGGCAACCGCCCCAATGCTTTCATTGCGCCCATGCCCAGACCGTTCCGCATCCAGTTTGCCGGAGCGATCTACCACTTGATGAGCCG
>JAKLFB010000017.1 GCA_022711435.1 Verrucomicrobiota bacterium | reverse complement strand
AGCTGCCGCCGCCCCCGCCATAGCTGCCGCCCCCTCCGTAGCTGCCCCCGCCATAGCCGCCGCTGGAGCTGGTCTGAGGCACGGGTTGAATGACAGTCACATTCTCCAGCCCCTGCACAAAGGTGTTCGGATCCACCCTGAAAAACCGGGTGTAGAGCTGCGGCACCTGCGGGTTGTTGGGATCCACATATCGCTGCGAGAAAATGATCCCGTTCTCCTCGATCGAGTACTTGATTCCCTGGAACACGGGGTATGCCTGGGCCTGGGCCACCTTGGTGATGACTTCGAGCACGAAACCCAGAGGCACATTTCGCAGCGGAGGCGATATCCGCACCGTCACGTCGTTGCCCAGATCCTTGACGGGCTCGATCGCCGGGGGCGCCGCCTGCGCCAGCCCCGTGGTCGGATCGATCGTCGGCTGGGTCTGCACCGGCATGAACTTGTCCGCATGCGAGCTGATGACGAAATTGATGCCTTGCTTGTCCGGATCTCGCAGCCGGGCCTGCTCGTCCAGGAACCCAATCACCGCGTTCAGCGGCAGGCCCTCCGGAAACTTCACCTCGTCCAAAATGATCTTGTCGAGCTTGCGATTGATCTTCTGCCGGCCGGGCCCCGTGTGAATCAGGTTCGTGGTGGCGAAAGGATTGGGCTCCGGCAGGCTCAGGTTCTTGACCGACGGGTTCCAGGCGCGCTCGACCTCGACCAGCTTGTCCTTCGAAGAGACGGTCCGCCGGCGGGCTTCCTGGGCGAACTTGGCCTCCTTGACGAGGCTCAAATAGTAGAAAGCCGCCTGGTTGTCAGGATCGTTGCGCGAAGCCTGATCGAGCTTGGCTTCGGCCTCGTCATACTTGCCCATCTCCCACAGCAGCTTGCCGTCCTGAACCAGGGTGGCATTGCTGACCTTTTCCTCGACGATCTCGGGCCGCCGGTCCTGCAGCTGCTTGCTCGGGACCTTGCCGCGCTGCAGCTCGATCTCCTTGTCCAGCTGCCGCTTGAACTGGAGCGCGTCCTGGTTGTTGGGATTGATGTTGAGCACGCGGTTGACCCGGGTCTGGGCGGCGAGGAGATCGTCGCTCTTCTGGGCCTGCCGGGCCAGCTTGAGCTGGACCTCCGACAATCCCGCCACGGTCTGCTGCGCCTCGGTCTCGATGCCGGCATCGCCGATCCGCCGCACCAGCTCGTACGCCTCGCCGTACAGCGCGTCGGCCGCGGCCAGGTTGTTGGCCTTGTGCTCGGCCTGGGCCTGAGCCAGCTTCTGACGCAGCCGGATGGTGGCCTCCTGGCGGCGTATCGCCTCCGACGCCGCCATCTCGGCGGATTCGGCTGTGCTGAGTATCTGGGCCGACATGGGCGGCAGCGCCGCCACCAACGCCAGCAGCGAAACAAAGACTGCGACTGCTTTGGTCATGGTTGGGTGTTTGGGTTGATCACAAGATTCTAGGGGGCCTGGGGCGCGATCGAGTTGCGCACCGTCGCGCGCCGGCCTGAGCTCGAGGCGACAACGGCGTAATTCGAGCTGATGTCCACCACACTGTTGGTTTCCCCGTCAAAAAGGAGCGTGTCGCCCACCCGGCGATCCCGGAAATACTTCGGCCCCGGCGGATCGAAATCGTATCGAAACTCCGCCGAGTAGCCATCGATCCGCCGGTAGGGATTCTCCTTGGTGACCGTCACCGGCCCCGATCCGTCCGCCAGGTCGAACACCAGCGCCGGGTTGGCCGGATCCCCCTCGACCCGCACCAGGGTCCCGATGGCCGGATTCCGCTCGCCAACGTTCATCACGATGGTCTTCTTGGCCCGCTCGGTCAGGTTCTTGCTGGCCTCCTGCACGACGCCAACCTGGTACCCCGTGCTCCGCTGGGGCCCCTCGACGGTCACGACAAAAAAGAGGGGCCGGTTGGATGCCGCCATGAGCCGGATGGCGCCCAGCCCCACCTCGTTGTCGTTGATGATCTTCCAGAGCGAGCCATCAAGTTTCTTCCGCCATTGGGCCGGATTGAACAACTTGTGCCGCCCCGTCAACTCGACCGGCTTCACGCTCGCGAGCTGCTGGAGAGCGGCCTGATTGGTGGTGATCGGCGCGGGCTCGTACTCCTTGGGCGGCACGCCGCTCGGGATCGCCGGCTCCGTGGCCACCTTCATGGGCAGCAGGGCTACCGCCACCGCCAAGCCCAGCAGGACCGCGCTCAGCAGCACCTTCTCGTAATGGTTCTTGAAAAACTCCATCGCACCTATAATTGAGGCGCCGTCGCCATCGGAGGCGCCGCCGCCAGCTCCGCATTGCCTGGAATAAAACGGACCACGTGCACCATCAACGAGACCCGCAAGGGCCGTTCCGAGACGAGCACGTTCGCCTTGGGCCGCTGCGCGGGCGAGGGGCCAAACCCGGGGGTCGGCACGGGCGGCGGGGGCGGCCGCCGCGCCTCTGTCAGCCCATACCGCCGCATCATGAGAAAATTGCTCCTCTCCGCCGGGACCGCCCGCCCCTCGGCCATCCGATAGTCCATGCCCTCCTCGGTCGGCTCGGCATCCGCCGGCTCCACCCGCACCGCCTTGACCAGGATGCCATGCGGCGCCCGGGCGACTGCCTCGAGCACGCCGGCCAACTCCGGAGACGAGCACCGGAACGTCAGCTCATACGGGAGGGCCATCGCCCGCACGGTCTCGTTGGTGGATACCTGCCGGCTCGAAAGGTAATCCTGCGGATACTCCGTCAGCGCCGCCTGATCGTTCGTCGATACCGCCGCCCGCTTCACCCCCATCAGCTCGTACACCTTCGATTCAAAGAGCAGCCCGCACAAGGTGTCGACGTCCGAGAGCTGAATCGTCAGCAGGTTCAGGCTGTTCGTGTCCACCTGGAGCAGCCGCTTCTGCGCGTTGAACCCGAAAGCGAAATTCGTCGGCAGCGTCACGCTTGCATCCTTGGCCGCCCGCTCCAGCCGGTAGAGGGTCCGCTGCAAATACGCCGCGAAATCGGCGCTGTTGCTGACCGTCTCCGATGGCATCGGGCGGAAATGCTGCTCGGCTTGGCGCAGGAACTCCTGGAGCCGCTTCTGGTCCGCCTTCACGCGGACGATGTTCTCCTCGTCCGGAAACGGATTCTGGGTCAGCAGCATGTTGAGGTTGTCGCGCGAGCTGGCCAGCTCGGACTCGACCTCCTTGTCCGCCGCAAACCTCGAGTAGAAATAGTAGCCTGCCCCCGCCAGGAGCGCCACAGCCACCGCGCCTCCAATCACCAGCTGCAAGTTGTTCTTGACCCATTCCATATCAGATCTTGATCGGGCGCTGCAGTTTGAGGGTCAGGTCGAAGCTGAACGTGATCGAGTTCTCCTCGGGAGGCTTGACGTCGTGCCCCAGCATCGGCTCGGGAAGGAAGAGGTTGGTCCGCGACTGGAGCCTGCGCTCGAGCTCGTGCGCAATCTGCACGTCGATCTCCGGCCCCACCGACTTCAGGCTCACCGCGGCGCACGTGAGCTTGACGGACGCGATCTCGTTCGTCGACGCCGGCGCCGCCGCGCTCGGGTCTTCGATCCCCGGCTCCGCGGGCGCCACCGGCGCATCCAGCAGCCCATACCGCCGCTTCATGTCGTCCGACCACCCGGATGTGTCCGGCCCGCGCGGCACCGGGCTGCTCAAGCCGGTCAGCTCGGACTGCTCCGCCCCCGGGATGTCCGGGATCATCCGCTCGATCCAGATGCCCGTCTGCACACCCCGCTCCTTGGCGATCGCTTCCTCCGTTTCCAGGAGGGCGCTGCGCAGCTCGGTCATGATCTCGATCCAGGTCAGGCGCTCCCCCGCCCACAAAGCCACCTGATCCGCCTCCTGCCGGAGCCGGCTGGCCGTCTGCAGCTCCGGATTGAGCCGCTCATCCCACAACGACTGCAGGGGCTGCGCCTGGGCCTGGATCTCCGCCATCGCACGGCGCTTGGCCGCCACCACCTTCGCATCGTAAAACCAGCCCATCGCCACCAGCGCCAGCACCAGGCTCAGCAGGGTCGCCACAAAATAAGGCTTCTTCTGGTTCAGCTCCTGACGCTTCCGAATGGTCTTCGGCATCAGGTTCAGCTCGATCGGGCACTGCGCCAGGTGCCGCAGCCCCAAGCCCACCACCTCGCCCAGCGAGTGCGCCGACTTCGCCAGATCCTCCAGATTCACCGCCGGATCGATCTGCACGTTCCGCAGCGGGTTGAAATACTGCACCGATTCCTCGGGCAAGTTCAGCTTCTCGGAAAAGAACTGGGCCGTGTAGGGCATGATCGAGGCCCCCCCCGCCAGGAACAGCCGCTGCGGCGCCGACCCGCCTTGCTGGCCCCGATAGAACTGGATGGTCTGATTGACCTGGATGTGCAGCCGCGTCATCACCTGCCGCGCGATCTTCGATATCTGCGCCTGCTGTGGATTCTCCGGCTCCTCGTAGGCGCCCCCCAGGCTCACAAATCCCTCCGCGATCTTGAACGCCTCCGCCTTCGAGAACGGGATCCGCACCTCCGCCATGAAATCCTGCGTGATCGAGTTGGCCCCGATGTTGATGCCGCGCGAGCTGTATTTGTTCTTCTCGAAGAACAGGACGTTGCTCGTCTTGGCCCCGATGTCCAGCAGCATCGAGCAGCCGTCCAGATCCGGATAGTTATACCGGAAGGCGTTGCAGAGGGCCGCCGGCGAGACATCGACCAACTGGAGCCGCAGCCCCGGCGCGCTCGCCAGCCGGAACAGCCCCTCGACAATCTCGGACTTGATCGCCACCAGAAAGACCTCCAGCTCCCCCCCCGGCGCGGTCCCCGTGATCTGGTAGTCCCAGACCACCTCCTCGAGCGGGAACGGGACGTTCTGCTGCGCCTCGTACTGGATGATCTGCGTCACCTTCGAGGTGTCGACCGGAGGCAGCTTGACGAATTTCGAGAAGACGTGGTAGCCGGGAGCGCACGCGCTGAACATCTTGGCGGAGAACCCGCGGTCGGCCAGCAGCTCCTGCAAGGCCCGCTGCAAGGCGCCCTCCCGGACGGATTCCTGCGATCCCTCCAGCCCCAGCGGCCGCACCCCGAATTGCTTGAGGCACAGCGCCCCCGCCTCGGTGATGTCGAACTCCGCCACCTTCAGGCTCCCGGCGCCGAAGTCAATCCCCAAAAACGTTTTGCCTTTTAACATTGCCGACGACTCTTCCCATCGATCTCACGGCCCATTTCGCACCCATTGCCACTCCAGTGGCATCCGACCCACGGGCGAAACGGCGTCGGTGAATACCCGATCGCCTTGCAGCGGTCAAACATAAAAACACCCGGCTCCGCTGTCACGCTTTTTCCCTAGCCCGCAGGACCCGCTCCCGAAACCACGGCAGCGTCCGCGCCAGCCCGTCCGCCAGGCTCACCCGCGGCGCCCACCCCAGCCGGGCCCGCGCCAGCGTGATGTCCGGACGCCGCTGCCGCGGATCGTCCTGCGGCGCCGGACGGAACACCAGGCGGCTGCGGGCACCGGTCAGGCGAATCACTTGCTCGGCCAGCTCCCGCATGCTGAACTCCTCCGGATTGCCCAGGTTCACCGGCGTCTCCAGATCGCTCATCATCAGGCGGAACAGCCCGTCGATCAAGTCCTCATAAAAACAAAAACTCCGCGTCTGAGCCCCGTCCCCAAAAACGGTCAGCGGCCGATTCCGCAGCGCCTGCCCCAGAAAGGCCGGCACCACCCGCCCGTCCTGCAGCGCCATCCGCGGCCCATAGGTGTTGAAAATTCGCGCGATCCGCGTGGGAATGCCGTGCTCGCTGTGATAGGCCATGGTCATCGCCTCCGCAAACCGCTTGGCTTCGTCGTAGCAGCCGCGCGGGCCCACCGGGTTGACGTGCCCCCAGTAGCTCTCCGGCTGCGGGTGGACCAGCGGATCCCCATACACCTCGGAGGTCGATGCCAGCAGAAACCGCGCCCCTTTGTGCCGAGCCAGCCCCAGCGCCTTGTGCGTCCCCAACGACCCCACCTTCAAGGTCTGGATCGGCAGCTTCAGGTAATCCATCGGGCTGGCCGGGGACGCGAAATGCCACACGTAATCCACCGGGGTGTCGAGAAACAGGTATTCCGTGACGTCCTGCCGGATGAAGCGAAACTGCGGGTCCCCCGCGTGCGAGGCCAGATTCTCGATCGAGCCGGTCACCAGGTTGTCGATCACCACGACCCGATGCCCCCGCTCGAGCAGGAGATCGGCCAGATGCGATCCCAGGAACCCCGCCCCGCCGGTCACCACGGAGATCGGCGTCGGGCGGCGGCCGGCCTTCTTGGCAGCCGGGCTCACGGCGATACCGCCTTCCCTTGCCGCCCCGCCATCACTTGGCCCCCGTCCCTTGGATGACCACCGGAATAGTCCATACCAGTATCTTCAAATCCAGCCACAGCGACCAGTTGTCGATGTATTCGAGATCCAGCCGCACCCAGTCGTTGAAATTGGTCACGTTGTTCCGCCCGCTGATCTGCCACAGGCACGTCAGCCCCGGCTTCACGCTCAGGCGCCGCCGATGCGCCAGATCATCGAAACGCTTCACTTCGTCCACCGGCAAGGGCCGCGGCCCCACCAGGCTCATCTCCCCGCGCAACACGTTCCAGAGCTGCGGCAGCTCGTCGATGCTGTACCGCCGCAGCCAGTACCCCACCCGAGTCACCCGCGGATCCTGGCTCAGCTTGAACACGGGGCCGCTCATCTCGTTGAGCCGCTCCAGCTCGTGCCGCCGCTGCTCCGCGTCGGTCGTCATCGACCGGAACTTGTACATCGTGAACGGCTGCCCGTTCAGCCCGCTCCTCGACTGCCGAAAGTACACCGGCCCCGGCGAGGTGAGCTTGATCAGGACCGCCACCAGCCCGAACAACCACGAGGTGCTTAGCAGCAGGAAGGATGCCACCGCCACATCGCACAGCCGCTTCGCCACCCCCTCCCACGACTCCTCCGGCGTCGACCGGAAGACCAGCGTCGGGCGATCCACCAGCGTGTCCACCATCGTCCGCGAAATCTGGGTCTTGAAAAAGTCCGCCATCAGCCACGCCTCCACCCCCTCCAGCTCGCAGATCTGCACCGCCTTCTCGATCTGCCCGAAAAACGCGTGCGCCGCGTTCAGGACCACCCCGTTGGCCGAATGCTCGTGCAGCCGGCCGATCAGGGTCTCCACCGGCTCCCGGTTCAGATCCAGCTCCGCCACCACTCGGAATCCCCAGCTCGACCGCCGGCGCATCTCCCGCAGAAAACGCTCGTTGTCCTTCTGCGTCCCCACCAGGATGAATCGCCGCTGCGCCTGAGCCTGGCCCCACCGGCTCCTCCGCCACCACCAGATAACCCCCTCCTTCGCCACCATCACCGCCACGCTCATCCCCCCAAACAGGATGATCACCGAGCGCGACAGCATATCTTTCAAAAGAAACAGGATCAGGATCACCACCACCGGCAGAATCGCCCCCGTCCGGATCAGCTGCCACACCCCCATCCGCCTCGAGTAATCCGCCCGTCGGTAATACCCCTGCCACTCAAGAGCCAGCGGCCCCATCGGCATCACCACCAGCAGCAGCCACGCGTAGTTGTAAAAGGGCTCGATCTCCGCCGTCCCCCCAAAAACCTCCAGATCCCAGTTCTCGCGCAGCAGATGCGCCAGAAAAAACGCCAGGCCATACAACACGGCATCCACGATCTTGTGGAACTGCGTGTGAAGCCGCTGTTGCTGACCTAACATCGCTCAGGCTGGTTTGGCCGAACTGTATAGCAAGTGGACATCTAATCTCTGTCCGGCTCTGAGTGCAAGCATTTAGGGCATCGGGCGGAGGGCGGCTTGGATCTCATGGCGCCGGGGACGGCCGCCTCCGCCCGGTCTTGCGCCCCCCTCCAATCGGCCGGCGAGGACGGCACGTGGATCCCAGGATCATCGGGAGGCGCCCGGCGCCGAAGAGGTCGGAACGCCAGCCGCAGGACGGGGTCGCCCCGCCACCAGCATGAACCGGGGCGCCGCCGCGGCGATGAACCGCTCCATCTCCGCATAGGCTGTCTCCTCCTGCCCCGGCAGGCACGTCACGATGCACCTCACATACGCCCACCGCTGCAGCACCCCGTGCCGGAACAGGTTCCGCGCCATCCACCACATCCGCTGCCAGTGGTGGGCCGTCAGGCCGTCCTCGGCCACGAACCAATACGCGAACACGCACCGCAGAGGCGGCTTGCTCGCCAATAGCCGCATCACCGGCAGGTCGTAGGGATGGGGCTCCTGCATGGCAATGAAACGCTCTTCGGTTTGATCGATCGTCCATCCCTGGCCGACCAGGCAGAACTGCGGCTTGTGCAGGCTGGTCCGGTCCTTCCCCATCAGAACGTAATCGAGCAGGATCTGATTGGTCCGGCCCCCGTCGACCCGCTGGTAGAGCCGCCGCCCCAGGGTGGTGTCGGCCGGCAACGGGCCGCGCTCCTCCTCGGTGATCTCCAGGACCTGCGACTCGTAGCCCAAAACCCGCTCCGGCAGATCGAGCCGGATGCCCGGATTGCCCAGCCGCTGGTGGGTCTGATACCACAACAGCACGCCCGCCGTGACGCCCATGATCGCCAGCGCCACCCATGCCGCCAAGCCCGCTCGCATCCTCATGCCGCCGCCTCCCGCTCTTCGAGCACCTTCTCCTCGCCCATCCAGTAGCCCACCAGCATCAACACCCCCAGCGCCAGCAGAAAGGTCACGAAGCCCGCGTAATCGTGCACCTTCATGCCCGCCTCCTGCCCCACCGCCTCCGCCGTCAGTATCACGCCCAGCAGCCGCACCACGTTCCC
Organism: Verrucomicrobiota bacterium; assembly: GCA_022711435.1. Classification (GTDB taxonomy): domain Bacteria; phylum Verrucomicrobiota; class Verrucomicrobiia; order Limisphaerales; family UBA1319; genus JAGMXM01. The sequence continues at coordinate 118,289 of JAKLFB010000017.1, read as the reverse complement.
GGCCAGCGCCAGCGGAAACGCCAGCAGCATCGCCACCACCCGCTTCCAAAACGTCCGGAACGAGACGAACGCGTAGATCGTCCCCAGCGCGACCAGCGAGATCAAGCTCCGGATCCCGCTGCACGCCGGCGCCACGTCATACTGATAAAGCCCCTGGGGATCGAAGATCCGCGTGCCATCCCGGATCACATCGATGCCCAGACCCGCCTGGCTGATCTGCGTCGCCATCCATGTCGATGCCAGACGCATCGGAAAAGTGATCCGCTCCGCCAGCGATCCGACCGGGATCGCGAACACGAACAGGAAGAAGGGGAAGGCCGACGCCCTCAGCCACGCCGGCCCCCAAGCCAGCCCCGTCAGCGCATACACCCCGAGAAAGAAACCCGCGATCGATATCCGAGGCTGCTGCGCCACATACCCCGCCAGGTGCATCGCCGCCGCAGCCCCCAGCCCGGCCAGCGCCGGCCACCAGATGCCCTTCTCCACCAGGGTCAGCTGCCTCCGCTTCCACCACAACAGACCCAGCACCACAAAAGGGATCAGGTTGCCATGCTGATCCTCCGAGAGCTTCACGTTGTAGGCGTTGTTCATCCACCCAAACAGCGAGCGCGTCTCCACATACCCCAGCGTCGCGTTCCCCAGGAAATGAAACAGGACGCACCACGCCCCCAGCAGCCCGAAGAAGAGCGGCTTGTGCGGCAGCGACTCCCATAAGGCAGCCAGCTCCTGGCGCCATCCCGGCTCGCCTTGTGCCGGCTTTTGGATCGGTTCTACCATGGTTCCCACGTTCCCATTAAGACACTAACCCGCCTGAATGGTTCAATCGTTTTCCGAGCGCGAACCCATCGGCATCGGTCGCCCAAAGCCATCGTGGAAGGAGAAAATCGCGCAGGACCGGCCTCGTCACCTCCCGCGCATGCCCCGCGACAATTCAACCCGCGCCCGCACCTCGCGGCCCAGCGGCCCCAGGCGTCCAATGCCCCGCACCAGAGCTCTCCCCGAGCCCGCCTACCGAGCCTCGGGAGCGGCGGGAGAGGCGGGCGCCGCCGGCGGCGCCGAGGTGCTCCCGGCCGGCGCGTTGGTCCGGAAATACTTCGCGAGGACGGCCCCGAAATCCGGATGCATCCGGCCAAAATCCCGCAGGGCCGCGATGAACCTCTCCATCTCCGGGGCCGACTTGGTGTTGAACTCCTGCTGCAATCGGTAGTTCTCGGCCGCCTGCCGATGAACCACGACGAGCTCCTTGTAGATGAAAAGATTCACGCCCAAACCGAAAAACAGGAAGATGATCAGGATCGCCGTCATCTGCGACCGCAGGGAACGGTGTGCCGCTTCCCAATCCGGAACCTCGGTCGAGGTGGCGCAGCAAGCGGGCGTCCGCTCAGGCGTGGGGGCGGGGCTGTTGATGTCAGGTGTGGTCATGGGAATTAGCGGGTGGCGGGTTTCGGGCTGGCGCCGGACGCGCGATTCGTGGCCGGTGCATTGGTCATGAGGTTGAAGGCCTGCAGGATGGGGACGATGGCCGGATTGCGCCGGCTATACTCCATGGCCTCGGCCGCCATCGAGTTGATCAGCGCCTGCCGCACTCCGATCGCCGCGCGGACCGGCTGGGATCGCTGGAAGTTGCGCATCGACTGCACATACTGATACGAGAGCAGCACGGTGAGCAGCGCGCTGATCAGCGCCAAAACCAATAGCAGGTTGTTCCACAAATTCCCCGACGATTTCGGTTTCATGCGAGTGCGGATACTAGGGGCTTGACCCGCCGTTGTCCACCGCGATTTTGCCCGCCCCATCCCGCCGGAAATCCTTCGATCGCTTCGGTGCTTGCTTTCCTCGCCGGCTTCCGTCATGTATACGGCTCGCGCGTGTGCCCGCGAATGCATGGGCCGGAGCGGATGAACGCTCCCCCCGCGGTCCCGCGCCGGATTTCACATCCATCCTAGCATGGCGAAGGAAGAACCGATCGAACTGATAGGCTCGGTAAGCCAGGTCCTCCCGGGTACGATGTTTCGCGTGGCGCTGCCCAACGGCCACGAGGTGCTGGCCCATATCTCCGGCAAGATGCGCAAGAATTTCATCCGCATCAGCGTCGGCGACCGGGTCAGCGTCGAAATGTCCCCCTACGACCTGAACAAGGCCCGCATCACTTACCGCCATCCGTAACGCCCGCGCCCGAATTCCAGCCGATCCGGACACGGCCCCGTCCACCCCCCTGGCCCCGCTCGGGCAGGCCCAGATGCAACCCGTTCGCGCTGTGCGGCAAGACGCACAGTGGCGCAGCTCGATTGTTGCCGTATGCTCCCCATGAACAAATCGACCTGGAACGACGTCTGACGATGATAGACGTTCGTGATTTGTGGCTGCGCGGCGGGCGGGAGTAGGGGCAGCCCGCCGGCTCCCGCGCCCTTGGGAGGGTTGACGGGACGATTGGTTTGGTTGTTTGGGTTAAGCGGGCATCGAGTGGATGCCCGCTTTTTTATCCTCAGGGACGGCCATCCGACCCGGCTAGAACAGCAGATCTTCCGGGCGCACTTCGAGGCACTCGTCCTGGTCTTCCCACACCGCGGCCGGATACCAATCGAGAAAAGGCGGCATCAGCTCGCGCCCCAATAAGCAGAGGAGATCCTCGGCCGATTGCGCCGCGCGCTCGAACTCGGCATCCGCGTTGGCGGTTGTCTGCCGCGCGTCTTCCTCCTGGTGCGCCACGGCGTGCACCGGGGCATAGTCGCTGGCCCACTGTCGAAGCGATTGCCGCTGGGGCTCGGGGATGTCGTCGAACGGGATGGCGGTCGCGCCGCAGTGCTGGCAGATCAGGCCCGACTCGACAACATCGCGGGTGACCAGCGGCAGCAGAGGCGCCCGGCAGCACTCCGCAATCGGGTATGCGGCCGGCAGGATCGCCAGACGCTTCAGCCAGATCTGCCGGTCATGCCCCACCTGCGCCGCCAGCCGGTAGGCCCCCATCAAGGGATGCGATGCCCGCCAGACATGACCCTCGATCTGACCCAATGTCTGCGCCAGCCACCGCGCCAAGGTGTGATCGTCAAACTCCTGGAACACCCCCTCATACTCGGCCCACAGCCGATCCGACGCAGATTCCGAAGACGCCGCCATCGGGCTCACCTTGCGGCAGCCGCCAGCGTTTGTCCAGCGGGTTTCCCGGCGCGGTTCCCGGTGCGGCGCGGGGCCGGGATCAGCCCCGAGACACCCCCCGGCCCCGCTGCCCAGCACGCCCGAATCGCGCGCCCCGAACCGCTACGGCTCCCGGATCCAGACCATCGAGTTTCCGCCCGCCCTCGAACCCCCTCCGGCGCCGGCGCCCCGGTTGTTGCGAGCGAAATAGGGGATCGCCAGCAGCGGCCTGCCGTCCGCCCATTGCCCCTGGATCACACGCACGCCGCCCAGGAGATCGGCCCGCCACAACGTCTCGAGCGGAGCGCCCCCGATGGGGCCATCGATCCCGGGCTGGTCCGCCTCCTCGACGCTGTAGATGAGCGGCCCGTATCGAAGCGCCACCCGCCCGCGATCGGCCGCGATTCTGCGGTCGGCCTTGACCCGCTGCGGCTCCATGGGCAGATCCAGGTCGATCCTGTCCCCCCGCGTCCAGGTTCGCGAGAGGACGGCATACCCGTTTCGAACCGGGGCCATCCACGACTGGCCGTTGACCGAGATCGACCGAAACCCGCCGACCGCCGGCGCCGGGAAGTAGAGCTCGCTGGTCGCCCGGTTGGGCACGCGAACGTGGACGGCAAACTCCCGGGACGCCGCCGTGTCGACCGTGATGGCGACCTTGCCGCTCCACGGGTAATCCGTTTGCTGCGTCACTTCGACGCCCGTTCCCGCAACGTTCCCGACACGAACGGCACCGCCGATGAACAGGTTGACATAGAGCCCGTCCGGCCCCTTCGAGTAGGTCCATGTCGGGATCATCAGGAGCGTGCGCGGGATGTTGCCCACGCAGCAGGGGCAGACATGCCACGGGTAGCGCGGCCGACCGCCGGCCAGCGGGTTGTCGTAGTAGAAGTTGATCCCCTCGAGATCGATCGCGCCCAGCAGCGCGTTGTAGAGCGTCTCCTCGTAGAGATCCGCATACCTCGCGTCGCGCCAGGCCAGGTTCATCTTGTGCTGCAGGAAGATCAGGCCGCAGCTCGAGCAGGATTCGCAATACGCCGCGTTCCGCAGGGAGTAGTCCGGCCCGAATCCCTCCGCGCTCTCGCCGCTGCCGATGCCGCCGGTGACGTAATATTTCCGGTTCACCAGGTTGTCCCAGATCGACATCACCGCGCTCTGGTAATCCACGTCGCCGGTCTCCGCCGCAATGTCCGCCATCGCCGAGTAGCTGTAGACGGCGCGAACCGCATGGCCCACCGCCTCGTATTGCTGCTGGACGGGTGCGTGGCTCTGATCGTATTCGGCCCCATCGCGCCGGCAATCGAGGAGGAACTGGGCCAGCTGGATGTAGCGGCCGCCTCGGCCGCCCCCCTCGACGTCGTTCACGAACCGGCCGAATCGGACGAGGGCCTGCTCCATCTCCTGGTGGCCGTCATACCATTCCTTCTTGCCCGGCCCGAGGTTGGCCGCCCAGCAGTCCGCCAGCTTCTTGGCGGCGTCGTAGAGCCGCAGATCCTTTCCTTCGGTCAGCGTGTGGTGGTTGATGGCGGATTCGATGAAATAGCCGGCGACGTAACCCTCGTGATCGCCGCGGTTGCGAGGCGACCAGCGCTCCGGCCAGCGGGCCCGGTCCGCCAGGGTGTAGGCCGTCTGCAAATAGCCATCCGGCTCCTGCGCCGCCAGGATCTTCGGGATCCAATCCTCGAGCGCGGCCTTCATCTCGTGTTGCGCACGGATGATCTCGGCGTCGCCGCGCGGATCCACCATCAGCGCCAGGCAGATGGACTCGACGGTCTGGTGCACCCACGCGTTGGCGAACACGTACCCTTTATGCCGGCCGTGGGACTCGCCCCGCAGCGCCTTGGCTGCCTCGATGAAATTGTCAATGCCACCCTGGCCTTGGGTCAGGTTGGTGCGGTTGATATAGCCGATGCAATGGGGAATCCAGTTCACGATCAGCGCCTTCGCCCGGGAGCTCCACAGGGGGCTGTCGATCCGGTAGCGCCGGGTGTGAACCACGTCCAGCCGGCCCGCCGGGGGCGGATCCCGGACCTCGACGGCCAAGGCCGAGCCCGCGCTCAAACCACCTTCGGTTGCGGTCAGCCGGACGCTGTAGCTGCCGGGCGCCGAGAACTTCGCGGTGGTCGCCAGGGCGCCGGAATCGGCGAACGTCACCTCTCCCGGCCCGGAGGCTTTGCTCCACGCAACCCGCACGGCCGCCGGATCGCTCTGGATCGACTTGACCGTTCCGGCCAGGTAGGTCCTGCCATCGAGCATCACGCTGCGATCGACGCCCGCCGCCACCATGGGCGGAAATGCGGGCGACTTCCCCGAATCATAGACCCTCCACTCGAGCACGCCCGTCGAGAATCCCTCGCTCGAATCCATCTCCAGACGCAGCCTCGAGGTGGCCACCTCGTCAAAAGTCGTCGGGTTGAATCGATCCCCTTCCACCCCCAGGCCCGAGGCGTTCGCCACCGGCACGAACTCGACCCCGTTCCAATACTTCAGCCGGCAGGCGCTGGGCAGACGCACCCCTTGGCGGTCGTCCCACCAATAGACCTCGATCCGCCGCGTGCTGATCGGCTGGCTCCAGTCGTATTGGACCCATTGGCCGCCCACCCGCGGCCAGTTGCCATAGGACCGGCGGCGGTTGTCCCGCGAGCTGCGGGGGACATGGCCGTCGTTCAAGGCATCGACCGTGGTGTCGCCGGAGGCGTAAGAGCTGGATGGCGCGGCGACCAAGGCAAGGTTGGCTGCCCGCGATTCCCCGCCAGCAGCCTCGGCAGCCAGCGTCAGCGTCAGGCCCATACCCAGGAGCCATGCAAGGCTCGAGGATCGTGTCGCGGTCGAAAGGGGGTTCCGTGTCATAGAATGAGATGCTTCAAGCAATGGATTTCCGTATAGCCGCGCCGCGAGGAGATTCCAAGCATAGAATCCGCCCGCTCGGTTGGTCCATCGGATTCGGAGAGCGAAGGCATCTCGTCCGACACCGATGGACGCGTCTGCCCGTCGCTTTTCTGGCTCGATTCCCCTTGCGCCCGATGGCACGCTGAAAGGCATGCAACCACGGGCGTCGTTTGCTTGGAGAGCCATGACAACAGTGCGATGCCGCTGGCATTGGCTGTGTCGCATCGCTGGCGGCGGCTTGGTGATGTGCGCCGCCGTCGCCGGCACATCCGTCCGCCCCGCAGAACCCGACTACCGTCAACTGGTTTCCGGCGCCGATCTGACCTTCACGAATCCGGCCGCGCGCAGCGAGAGCGGGCTGCCTGTCGGCAACGGCCGGATGGGCAGCCTTGTCTGGACCACACCCTCCTCGCTCCGGCTGCAGATCAACCGCGTGGATGTGTTCGCCAACAACTGCGCCAGCACCAGTTTCCCGGAGCGGCACACGGATTATTGCGGCGGATGCGGATTCGTGGACATCGAGGCTGCCGACGGGGCGGAGGTCTTTCCCGTCGAAGGCACGTTGCAGCGCCTGTCGTGCTATGAAGGGTTGGCTGCCGTCGAAGGCAAGGAGTTCAAGACTCGAGTCCTGGCCTGGATGGAGAAGGACGTGATGGCCGTCGAGGTCTCCGGTCAGCACGCTCCGTCCGACGCCATCCGCATCAATCTCCGGATGCTCCGGCCGCCGGTCGTCAAAACTGGCCGCCATACCGCCCGGTCGAAACTCGAGATCCGAGACCGCCGGATCATCCTGACCCAGGAGTTCGCCGAGGGCGGCTATTTCTGCGGTTCGGCGGTGGCGCTCGGCGTGGTGGGACGCGACGTCGAAACAGTCCGTTCAAACGAGACCACGCTGCATCTTGCGGTCCGGCCTGGAGCGGGAACGTTCACCGTGCTGATCGCCAGCGCGGCGAGCTTCGACAGGAAAGCGGACCTCGCGGCTTCTGCGATCGCCCAACTCGACGCCGCCGCCGCCCAAGGCTTCGCCCGGGTGCTCGAATCCAACCGCGCGTGGTGGAGCGACTTCTGGTCGAAATCGTTCATTCATCTGCACAGCGCGGATGGCGTCGCGGACGAAATCGAGCGGCATTACACCTATTTTCTCTATCTCATGGCCTCGACGTCGCGCGGCCCGTTTCCCACGAAGTTCAACGGGATGCTGTGGACCACCGGCGGCGACCGGCGGCAGTGGGGCAGCCAGTTCTGGGGCGCAAACCAAAGCTGCCTCTACAATAACGCCCTCCTGGCGGCCAACCATCCTGAATTGCTCGATCCGATGTTCGATATGCTCTCGGGAATGCTCGATGCGTGTTCGCTGGCGGCCCGTCAGCAGTGGGGCAGCCAAGGCGCGTTCTATCCCGAAACCGTCTTCTTCGATGGCTTGGCGCCTTTGCCCGACGACATCGCCGCCGAAATGCGCGACCTCTACATGCTCCGAAAGCCTTGGGATGAGCGGTCCAAGCGGTTCCTTGAATACGCAGCCTCCCAAGCGCCTCATTCCAGCCGTTGGAACTGGATCCAGTCCGGACACTGGGAGGACGGCCGATGGATTTTCCAGGAGCGCGGCGGAGGCCCCTTCGGGCCCGTGACGCATATCTTTTCTCGCGGGGCAAAATACGCTTACCAGTTCTGGCTTCGCTACGAATACACGCAGGACAGTGCCTGGCTGCGCCAACGCGCCTATCCGGTGATCAAGGCCGTCGCCGAGTTCTACCGCAATTTTCCCAATGTGAAAAAGGGCGGCGACGGCCTCTACCACATCCATCACGTCAACAGCAATGAATCCGTCCAGGGCGCCCACGATACCGACGAGGAAATTGCCTCGATGCGCAGCCTCTTCCCCGTCCTGATCGCCGCTTCCCGGATCCTGGATGCCGACCATGAGATGCGGCCCGTGTGGCAGGAATTTCTCGACAACCTCGCGCCGCTGCCGCTCGGCGGACCCAACCAGACAGCATCCGTTTCGGCATTTCAGCCGGCCCCCCTCGAGCAGGTCTGGATTCGAGGGCGCCCGCCCGCCTTCCGCGGATCCGCTTCCGGGCGTCCCGACGGGAACACGATGCCACAATGGTTTTTCGATCTCTGCACGCTCGAATCCGATCCCGCCACTTTCCAAATCGGAAATGCGACGCTGGACCAATCCGCCGCCCGCAGCCCGGGAGTTTTGTCCAAGATTCCCCTCGTCGCGGCAATCATGGGCCGAGCGGACGCTGTCCGATCCCTGGTTCCCGCCCAGTTCAAGACCGCCGACCGCTCGGCCGTGCTCGCGAACCGGATGGACCTGCGCGAAGGCCCGCAGACAACCAGCGCGCAACGGCTCGGCAACGCCTCCGATGCCCTCCACACGGCTTTGTGCTGCGACTTGCCGCCCGGCCCGGCACTGCCATCGGTCATCCGCGTTTTCGCCGCCTGGCCGCAGGATTGGGATGCTGAATTCAGGCTGCTTTGCCGTGGAGGTTTCCTCGTGAGCTCGGCCATGCGAAAGGGGACGGTTCCATTCGTCGAAATCCAATCGCAACGAGGCGGCGTGTGCCGATTGCGCAATCCGTGGGCTGAAGGTGAAGTCTCGCTTTACAGGAGCGGAAAGAAAGCCGAGTCGTTGACAGGCCCGTTGTTGCAGTTCGACACTCGGAAGGGCGAGACGATCGCTGCCATCCGCCCCGGCCCTATGCCGGATGGAATCGAGCCGATCGCAAACGGGAAACAACGATGAGTATCTTCGATTGGATGGTTTCCGCCGGCCTGGCCGTCGCAATCAACGCGGCGGCGGCCGAGGCGAACGTCGAGCCTCAGACGACAACCCTGCAAAACAGTGCGGTCCGAGAGGTCACACGCGCGTTCCTGCTCGACCGGATCCACGGCGGCTGGATCGGCATGTTGATCGGCGGGCTCGAAGGTCTTCCGCACGAGTTCAAATACAAAGAGCAGCCGCGCGACACGCTGCCCGAATTCACTTTCCTCGAAAAAGGCGCGCGCTCCGACGACGACAACGATTTCGAGTGGACGCACCTCTGGTTCATGGACCAGGAAGGGGCGCTGAAGCTGCCCTACCCGAGACTGGTCGAGATCTGGAAAGCCAACATGAACCAGGGCATCTGGGTGGCCAATAAGCGCGCCCGCGAGCTGATGGACCAGGGCGTGATGCCGCCGGAAACCGGCAGCGCCGCTCTCAACCCCCATGCTCATTACAACCTCTCCGGCCAGTTCTGCGTCGAGTCCTACGGCATGATCGCCCCCGGCATGCCCCAGACCGCGGCGGATCTCGCCCTCCACTACGCCCGCATCGCCGTCTCCGAAGAGCCCCTCCAGGCAGCCCAATACTGGACAGCCCTGATCAGCCTGATCGCGTTTCACGAAGGCCCGCTCGAAACGGCGATCGAGGCCGCCCTCGAGGCGGCCGATCCCGCCAGCGCGATGGCTGAAGCCGTCGCGGATGCGCGGCGGCTTCACCGGGAACATCCGCGCAACTGGAAAGCCGCCCGGCAAGCCGTCCACAGGAAATGGGTCCAACAAAGGCAGTGGAACATGAACTCGACCCCGTCCAACGGCGCCCTGGTGCTCCTCGCGCTCCTTTACGGCGAAGGCGATTTTTACCGGACGCTCCAATACGCAATGGCCCTGGGCTACGACGCCGACTGCAACGCGGCGACGGCCGGCGCCGTCATCGGCACACGGCTCGGCTTCCGCCACATCGCCGCGCTGCCTCAGTTCAAGATGCCGGGCCGCTACATCAACCGGACCCGCCCGTCGCTGCCGGCCGAGAGCCGAGTCTCGGATCAGGCGGAAACCCTGATGCGCCTCTGTGAGCGGGTCATCCTGACCAACGGAGGCGAGCGGATCGAGGTCGACGGCCAGCCCGCCTACCGGGTGCGACTCCAGACACCCCGGACGATTGAGATGCTGCAAAACAACGCAAAGCCGCGGCTCCTGATTCTGACGGACATCGGCGGCAACCCCGACGACCAGCAATCCATGATCCGGCTCATGCCGGTGCAGTGGTGCGCCTCCTCGAAGATGCTTGCCGCAGCGCTCGGATGCGATAATGCTCGAGGCTTAATTCGGAATCTCATCGGATGAGGAGACAGCGCATGACCACGAAAACAACCCGACGAACGCCAGGTCCGAAAAACAAAGACCGGCTTTTTACGCTGCAGGTCTTTCTCGTCAGTGGGCCGGTGGCCGCCAAGTTCGCCCGAAAGAACAGGAGGATCTCCCGCACGATCCAGATTCGCGGCAGGCAGACCCTGGAGGACCTGCACGCCGCGATCTTCGATGCTTTCGACCGCGAGGAGGAGCACCTGTACGAATTCCAAATCGGAGGCAAGGGCCCCATGGATCCAGCGGCCAAAAGATACGGCCTGGATATGACGGGGAATCCGTTCGCCGATAAAGCGGATTCGGCGGACGCCTCGAAAGCCTCGATCGCGTCCCTCGGTTTGAAGGCCGGCGACGTGTTTGGCTACTGGTTCGACTTCGGCGACGATTGGTGGCACCAGGTCAACGTGGTGGCGGTGGATGGGGAGATCTCGCCCGGCAAATATCCGAGAGTCGTCGAGCGGGTTGGCCAAAGCCCGCCCCAGTATCCGGACATCGATTTGTAGCGAGGCTCCCCTTCCGCATGCGCCAACCAATGCGATCGGGCGCGGCCCTCCCGGCCCGCCGCCCCGTCGGCTGACAAGCGGACAAGCCGCTGGCTCGTCCCTGCCACTCGCTGTCGGCCATTGGCTGTAAGCTGCTATCCCTTCCGTCCTCCGCGCCACATCATGGCGTGGCTCGTGCGCGATAGAAGCTTTGCGCAGCGGTGGTCGAGACAGTGTGGGTAATGGCCGGGAAGCCGGCGGCCGGGATGGCCTGGGTGGCGATCATGCTCCACGCGCTCAGATCGGCCGAGCGTTCGAGGATGTAGGCGGTATCGGGCTTGCCCCTCACTGTTAATGGCAAGGTCTCCGCGGCGGGCTCGGGATTCTCCAGCTCGAGGAGCGGCAGCCGGCTGGTCAGAACGATGCGATCGAGCGGCTGCCCGGTGTTGCTGAAGACCTCCCAGGTAAGCGTATGGCCGGCGACCGCCATCCGCGCATAGTGGTAGAGAGAATGCTCGACGGTGAAGAGCGGCCAACGGGCGACGCGCTCGGTGTCCAGCTCGCCCCCTCCGCCGCCCACGACAACATAGGTCACGCCGTTGGTCGCGCCGCGGTTGTAATTGTGGGCGTGGCCGTTGATGACCAGGTCCACATGATGCTGCTGGAAGAGCGGCACCCAGTCGTTGCGGACCCAGGCCTCGCCCGTGTAGCCGCCCCCGTTCCATAGGTTGGCATAGGGCAGCTTGTGGAAGCAGACGATCCGGAAGGCGGCTCTTTGGGTTTCGGCCCGAGCCAGCTCGCTTGTCAGCCAGGCGAATTGCTCGGGCGCGGCGCTCGTCGAGGCCTCGCTATCCAGGAAGATGAACCTCGAGTTGCCGTAGTCGAATGCGAACCACGATTCGTTCCCGGGCAGGGCGCTGTAAGCATAGCTCAAGGGGCCTTCGCCATCGTGGTTGCCGCGGGCGAACAGGACCGGGCGCGTCTGGGCAAGGTTCTGGAACTCGAGCGGCGTGAACCAATAATTGTGCCAGTCCGACAGCGATGAGCCGTTGCTGGCCATGTCGCCCGCAACCCCCATCCAATCCACTCCCCGTTCGAGCATTCGGGGTATGAGCTGCCTGAGTATGGCCGGATTGGACTGGCTGTCCGCCCACCATGCGACGGCAAAGGGCGTGTCCCGCCGCGGGGCTGTGCGGAAGGCGAACACGGGCGAGGCGGCCGAGCCGCTCCGCACACGGTAGACGTAGCTCGTCTCAGGCGAAAGGCCCGCCAGCGTGGCGCAGTGGACAAAATGCGTGCCGTCAATGCAGACAGTTTCGATCGGAGCACAAGCACGCTCGGACACGCTGTCCCGGCCCCAGTCCACTCCATGCAAGGCCAGGTTGCCGTCGGTTTCCCAGATCAGGGTCATGGCATCCTGGCGAAAGTCCTGGAGCATGGGCAGCTTGGTGATTTTCGGCTGGACGATCGGCCAAGCCCGCTGGAGGCACACGGCCACTTCGTCCACCATGCTGTCATTGTCGGCGTCGCGGCGATGCCGGCCTGCGACCTCGACGCGCAGCCGGCGCGTGCCGGGAGGCAATAGCCCGGCCAGCGTCCGCCGAACCCAGGTGCTGTCGCCGCCGATCATGCTGCGCATGGCGCTCATTTCCCGGCCGATCGCGTCCAGGCAGCCAACGCGGAAAGAGACCTGGTCGTCATACGTCCCGAGCGCGTGGGCGCTGCGCAGCCATGCCTCGGCCTCCACGACGGCACCCTCATCGAGATCGCAGGCGGCGAAGCCCGCCTCGAGCAGGTCGATCTCCTGGCTCAAAACCATGTCGCCGCCAGGGCTCAGCCCGCCGTGGAGGAATCGGGCGCCCGCCATCGGCGCGCCCTTGCCGTGCGCGATGCCAAGAATCGCAGGCTTCCCGGCGATCGTTTCCCAGTGAGTCGTCAGCGATTCGAACCCGCCGTTGAGCAGCAGCGGCTGGCCAAAGGCCGGGTTCGGCGGCACGCCGGAGCCGGTCACCGAGAACGCCGCGTCGGAGGCATCCTGCAGCGCCGGATCGACGATCGAGGTGAGCCGGATTCGGTAGGCGTTGGTGTCCCCCAGCCGGGGATCGATGCTCCATACGAAATTGCTCTGGCGCATCAGCGCCTGCCCCAGGCCGCGGTAGAGGGCATCTCCGAGCATCAAGTCCACCTGCACCCACCCCGCCGGATTGCGGGCTTCCCAGGACACAGTCGGCGTCGAGCCGGCCGTCCAGATCTCGCCGCCGTTGGGCACGAGAAGCCGCAGATCCGACGCGGGCTCGGGGATCGGAATCCCGGCCGATCCGGTCGAAGCCTATCGATGGCTGAACCTTGCCGCCAGGTATGGATTGCCGGATGCAGCGCAGGCTCGCGACGATCTCAAACGCAGGCTGACCCGCGAACAAATCGCCGAAAGCCAGCGCCGCGCCACAAGCAGCCGGTGAAGTGTCGATCCAAGGTAATTATGATCCGCGCTCCGAATGGGCGTCGACCTCCGGCGTGGCGTTGCTGGATCCACTCCCTTTCCCCCCCGCTCCTGCCTCGCGGGGCGAGGGAATCAGAACAGGTTCGCAAGAGGGCGGGCGGTGTGCAGGGCGACTGGCCACTCGGCAGCGCATCGTCTTCTCCCTCGCCTCCATGCTTCATGGAGGAGAGGGTCGGGGGAGAGGAGGTCGAGAGGACAGTGCAGTGCACAAGCGCCGGGCTGCAGGCTCCCTTCGATAGTGGTTTAGCTCGCGCCGGCCCCCGGAATCGGTTACTCTCAGACCCATGAAACCAGCATGGGCGCACAGGCTTGTTATTTGGGCGGCTGCCGCCATGGCCTCGCAGGCGGCTGCGGCCGGATTTCGGGCCGCAGTGGCTGTTCAAATCGTGACGCCGGATCCACTCCTGCCCCTGTCGGGCGGCGTGGGCCCATCCTCGCCGGCCACGAGCAAACAGGGTGAATTGACGGTTCGCGCTCTGGTCCTCGAGGAAGGCGGCAACCGCGTGGCCATTGTCGGCGCGGACTTTCTTGGTTTCCCGGCCCTGCTCGGTGACAAGGTGCGAGCCATGGTCCACGCCATCCCGCCGCAGAACATCCTGATCGGCGCCACACACACGCACAGCGGCCCCGATTGCTATGGATTTCCCGACGGCAAAGGCGGAACCGGCGCGGACATGAAATACCTCGAATCGGTCTGCGCTCGCATGGCGCAGGCGATTCACGAAGCGGCAGCGAAGCTCCAGCCCGCGCGGCTCAAAATCGCGACGGGCAAGGCCGAAGGAAAAATCGCTTACAACTATTATGCAGAACCGCTCTACGATCCCCGCTGCCATGTGATCCAGGCCCTGGACGATTCCGGCCAGGCCATCGCCACCCTGGTCAACTACGCCATCCACCCCGAGGTGATCGGCAATCGCCGCGGCATCTGCAGCCCGGACCTCGCCGGCCCGCTCTACGACCGGATCGCCGAAAGGGGCGGAGGCGCCGCGCTCTTCATGAACAGCGCGCTCGGCGGCATGGTGACGGCCGACAATCGCCGGCCCGGCGGCGGCGAGGCCAATGACTGGGCCGAATGCCAGCGCATCGGACGCCTCCTGGCCGACGAAGCGCTGCGGATCGTCGCCGACGCGCCGGTCCAGCACGCGCCAAGAATCTTCTGTGCCGCCCGATCCATCGAGCTGCCCGTGGACTCGCCCCTGATGCGCCAGCTTCTGCAGGCCCTGCCGGCTGCCCATGTCCCCACCGCATCAGGCGATGCCGTCACCACCCGGCTCAACCTGCTCAATGTCGGCAACGCGCAGATCCTCACCATCCCCGGCGAGGCCCTCCCCAACATCGGCTTCTACCTGAAACGCAAGATGCGCGGAGAGCACAATCTCCTCTTTGGCCTCACAAACGATGCCTTTGGCTACATCCTCGCCAAAGAGGACTTTGACAGCTTCGATCGATACGCCTACATCTCGCGCACGAGCCTCGGCGAACGGGCTGGGCCCATCTTCGTCGAGGAGGCGCTCGATCTGGTCCGCACCAGCCCGGCCCCTCAAACGCTCGCCACGAACTGATCATCCAGCGACCTCCGGCACCACATAGGGCGGGCGATCATCGCGCCTCGAAAGCGCATCGGCTTCGTCTGCAAACCCGCCCACGAATCGTTCCTGCTTGGCGTCGAAAGAGACCCAGGGCCCCACCACGGCCGGAGTCGCGTCGAGGTCGACTCCATTCTCGCGCAGGTAGGTCCGGCAGCGATCGAACGCGTCCGCCAGTTCCCGGGTCCCGCGGATCGTCTCTCGGATGGCTTCGGGCATCGATTGTTTGCCGAGCCGATACGAGATGTTGGCCATGTGGCAGCAGGCGGCCGAGCAATGACCCTCGATGGCCTCGGCGGCCAGATCGCCGGCCTTCCGGCTCCGCATGGCCGCTATGAAGTTGGAGAGGTGGAGGCCTTCAAGCCGTTTCGAGCTGCCGTCGTCCGGCAGGTCCCGGATCTTCGTCCCCCGGGAATCGAAGAGCGCCCCGCCGGACGCGTCGCCCGCGAAGTAGCCGCCCTCGCAGTCGATCACGAGCCCGCGGTTCCGGCTCCGGAAGCTGCCCATGGCATCCGCGCCTCCGGCGGCGCGCACATTGCGTATCTCGCAAAGGATCGGCGCCCCTGGATAATCGAACAGGGCGATATGGGTGTTGGCCGTCTCGCCGCAGTCGCGGAACGCGAACCGGCCTCCGATGCTCAACGCGCTCCGCGGCGGCTGGTTGCAGCCCAGGGCCCACCGGCAAAGGTCGATCATGTGGACGCCATTGTTTCCCATCTCCCCGTTGCCGGTCGCCCAGAACCAATGCCACTCGTAATGGAGCTGCTTGCGCATCAGCGGAATCTTGGCCGCCGGCCCGCACCACAGATCATAATCCACGGTCGCGGGCACGGGCGTCGGCGCGCTGACCGTGCCGATGCCGTCCCGGGCGCGATACACCAGGGCATAGGCGCAGCGGATCGCGCCCATCGCACCGCCGCGCAACTCGTCGAATGTCCGGCGCAGGAACGTGCTCGATCGGTTCTGGGTGCCCACCTGGACCATGCGCCCATAGCGGCGGGCCGCGGCCACCATCTGCCGGCCCTCCCACAGGTTGTGCGAAAACGGCTTCTCGATGTAGACGTCCTTGCCGGCCTGGCAGGCCCACACGGTCGCCAGCGCGTGCCAGTGGTTGGGCAAGGCGATCACCACCGCGTCGATGGTTTTGTCGTCCAGTATCCTCCGGAGATCGGTGTGCGTCGCGATGGCCTCGCCGCGGTCCTTGAACGGTTTGGCTTCCCGATCAAGATGCGCACGATCCACGTCGCACAGCGCGACGATCCTGGCGCCGGGGACCGCCTGAAGCCGGCCAATAAGCTGATGCCCCCGACCGCCGACACCCCCGACCGCCGCGGTGTCTCCCATCCCGATCACGGCCAGCCGGATCGTCTCGCTGGGTCCTGCCGCCGGAGACGAACGCTCGCCGCCCATCGCCGTTTTCGGCATCCCCGCCGCCAGCCCGGCCATGGCCGCGCTCTTCAGGAAGTTTCTCCGTGTGATAGAGTTCATGGTTCTGTTTTCCGAATGCGGTTGTCCAATCGTTGTTCACGGGCCCCCTGCGGGCGTTCGAGAGGCAAACCACGGCCTGGCCAAAGGATCTGTCGCGAAGAAATCCAACAGAAGCTGGGCAACCTTCTGTCGGCCGGAATCGCTAGGATGGACTCCGTCGGGGCCGAAATCGGCCCGATCCCAAACCAGCGAGTCCGTCTTGCGGCCTTGGATTCCCTCGGCCCAGAGATAAGGCCCCCAAAGCAGAAGGGGCGACCGGTCCAGGGCGAGCTCGGCGTCCCCGCGCATCTGCCGCTGGATGAGCCCGCGCGCCGCAAAAGCGCTCTCGTAGGCGTAAGGCTCGGGATTCAAAGCCCCGATGGCATACCCGCCGTATATGCGGCTGCCCAGGTACGCGATGCGGAGATTGGGGAACAGCGCCTTGGCGTTGTGGAGCACGGCGAGGGTGTCGCGCTCGAGCTTGCGCCCATGTTCCTCGATCGTCCCGGTGGGGCCTTTGTTCGCCAGCTTGATCCATGCGGCCTGAACTTGTCGAACCGAGAGCCGGGCTGCCGCCAGCCGGCGTCGCGCCTCCTCCCACGGTCGCGCGTCGGGCGGCGCCCACTCAGCCATCGCCTGACCGCCTTGCGCGCAGTCCACGATCATAACCCGGGGCGACTTCAACGGCGAATGGTCGGCAACCTGCTTGAATCGCGAAAACTCTTGCGTCGCATTCGACATGCTGATGGCGATAAAGCCGACAACGCCGTTTTCGCCCGGCTCGCCCTCGGCATCGAGCGGACGAATCTTCGCTAGCTCCGCCTCAGCCGCCCGGCGATGCGCATCAGGCGGCGTGTTGCGCCCGCCGCCATAAAGACCGCCGTCTTCGCCCTCGTATCGGTCGCTGGCGCTCATGTCGGCGAGCGGCGTGAGACGGGCGGGTGCCGGGCGCTGGTTCGCCGGGCGGCCCGGTTGTTTGCGTCGCTCGGTCATCGCGCGCTCGAGGTATGCCTGCTCATCGCGAGTGAGCGTCTGGCCGCGCTGGCGGCGCTCGAGAAGCTGGCGCGCCTTGTTGAAATCGACAGGCTCAGCTCCCTGCTGCCCGAGGAGGTTGGCGAGGCCGAAAAGAAGCAGGCAAGCCAGTGCGAGGCGTTTCATGTCGATTAATCTCCCATCTTCATGGTCCACATGCCGCGGGGCGCGTTCGTGGTCCCGCTCCCAACGGTGTCGGTGAGACGGTAGGTGCCCACATGGCCGTCGTGGAAAAGGTAGTTGAACCGCCGGCCATGCAATCCGTAGGCCGATTCCCCCCATTTCTGCTGGCCGCCGATCACGACCTGGTAAGGGCTTTGCTCCTGGCCGGAAGGGGGCCCGGTCGGTCCCATGCAGAACGACGGCCAGTCGTTGCCGGCGATGTTCCCCCCTTCAGGCTGTTCCACCAGCAGGATCGTTCCCGCAGGATCTCGAACGACGCTCTCCTTGTAACCGCGCGGATCCCAGGAGGGAAGCGCGCCCGGCTCGGACCCGCGAAGGTTGTAGTAAACCCCCACGCCATAATCGGGCGGCGGCAGCGGACCGCTCCGCGACGAAACCATGAACGAAGGCCCGGCGTAGTTCATGGCATAGGTCCGGCGCTGGCCAAATACCGCCCAGCTGATCGTGATCTCGATCTTGTCCGCCGGGCATTTCAAGATGCGCGGGATCGACGCGCGGTCCGCAATCCCGCCCGAGATGCCCACAATCAGGTCCGCCTCGGGCGCCGAGCCCCCAATGTAGCGGTGGATATAATCATCCCAGGAAAGCTGGTATTGGTAATCGCCCGTCGCGAAGGCTGTGGGCGGGTACTGATCGAGATGCTCGGTGGTGAACAGGCTCAGGCCCAACCCGAGCTGCTTCATCTGCGCTGTGCACTTGAGGCGATGAGCCCGCCCCTTCGCGCTGGCCAGCGCCGGCAGCAGCAGCCCCGCCAGTATGGCGATGATCGCTATCACCACCAGCAGCTCGATCAAGGTGAACGCCACGTCGTCCCGGCGGGATCGGCCGTTTCCGGCTCCGCATGCCGAGAGAGGATCCATCTGCCGCATCTTGAGGCCGCAATGCATGGTAATCCTTAGGGTCTGTGCAAAAATTACTTCCGATTTTGGCGGGAGCGCCGCCGGGCCCGATGCGAGGCGCAAGGGAGGGAGTGTATCCCCCTGCGATACTCGACCGACCGAGCCACGAAGCAGATGGCCCGGCGCCGCCCCGCCCCGCAGGGCTGGGGGCCTTGGGCCGGCTGGTTGTGTTGCTCCTCGCTTACAGACCGCGCGGGTATGCTCGCTCGTCGGGCCTTGCCAGCCCGCCCAATCCCCTCCAGCAAAATCGGAATTAATTTTTGCACAGACCCTTAGCGGTCGGCCAGTTCGACCTCGAGGTTTTTCGTGATCGCGAACCGCTTGCCATCCGGAGCGGTCGGGACGTGAGCCAGATAGCCCTTGGCCACCAGGGTGTCCAGGCTCTGGGGCGCCTGCCGCTGCTCGACGCTGTATTTCCGGACCACCTGGGTCAGCTCGCTCAATACACGGTTGATCTCGATGTCGCTTGCGGCGGCCTGGCCCGCAGCTTGGTTCTCTCTCGAGCCGCCCGATGGACTGCATCCGCTCGCCCCGGCCAGCAAACCGGCCATGAGGCAGAGCCGAAGCCATTGTCCAAGCGGACGGTAGTGCGCAAAATCGCCGAGTGTTGTCATGGGTTGCGGTTCAAAGTTCATGCGCCGTTTGACGTGGACATGCGAGTTATAAATAGTCTCCTCCATCCGGCATACGACGTCAACTGCGTTGGACGGCGCTCCAAAACCCATTGACCGCCTCTCCCCGACCCTCCCCTCCACTGCCGCGGAGGGGAGGGAGAAGACAATCTGCGGACGATGGCCCAACTGCGACCGGACGCACCAAGAGCCGGAGTATTTTGTCCTGCATCCCCCCCGCCCCATTGCGTGTCGAATGCATTGACACGTCTCCATCCTGCAGGCACAAAATCAGAAAATGAAGAAACCAAACGCCATCCCCCCTTTGCCCCTCGACGATCCGGATCGATCGGGAACGGCCATCACTCGGCGCCGGTTCGTTTCCCGTTGCGCGGCTTGCGTGGCCTGCGGGTCGGCCTCGCTGTCGAGCGGGATTCGGCCTTGGGCGGCCGAACCGCCCTCCAGGCGTCCCAAGATCCGGCTGGTCTTCTGCGAGACACCCAACGACAAGCCCATCTGGCCCAATATCGGTTATCGCTTCGACGCCCGGCGCGACCAAATCACCGCTCTCCTTGCCAGCCAATGTCCGGACATCGAGTTCCGGACGGCGAGCGTCATGAACGATCCCGCCCATGCCGAAGCCGTGCTCGAGCGCGATGCTGAGGTGGATGGCTACCTGGTTTGTATCCAGGGCCTCGGCTGGAAGAACGACATCGTCAAGCTGTGCGCCACCGGCAAACCCACATTGCTGGCCGACAATCTATATGGCGGATCCGGGCTCTTCCTCAGGGAGATCGCCAAGATCATGAGCGCGGGCCATCCGGTGGATTGGGTCAGCTCGGGAAACGACTCGGATCTCGTCGCCTCCGCCCGGCGCTTTGCGGGATTGGCCCAAGGCAAGAGCGGGGCGGAAATCGCCGCCGCGTTCCGATCCGCCCGGCGGCATAACACTCCGGCCACGACCGATTGGACCTGCAAGGCCGATCCGGTTCGATCGCTCGATATGGACAAAGCCATTCAGGAACTCCGCCGAACTCGACTCCTGGTGGTGGGAGGCGGCCGGGGTGGAGATCCGATGCGCCAGGCGAGCCAAAAGGTCACCGGAATCGAGTTCATTCCGATCCCGTTCGAAACCATGGCGGCCGCCTACGATCGGGCCGACCGAAAAGCGGCTAGGTCGTTTGCCGAACGATGGATGCACAAGGCCCAATCGATCGGCGGCGTGCAGCCGGAGGAGATCGAGAAAGCCGGCGCGATGTACGTCGCCATGAAAGAGCTGATGAGCCAGCACGGCGCACGCGGAATCAGCATCCACTGCCTGGCCGGCTTTTACGGCGGCCACCTGAAGGCCTATCCGTGCCTGGGCTTTTGCCAGTTGAACGACGACGGGCTCGTGGGCGGCTGCGAGGCGGATCAGATGTCCGCCATGACGATGGCGGCCATCGGCGTGCTCACGGGCCGGCCCGGTTACATCTCCGATCCGGTCATCGACACATCGAAGAACGCCATCGTCTACGCCCACTGCGTGGCCCCCACCAAGCCGTTCGGACCCGGCGGCGCTGCGAATCCGTTCCAGATTCTCACTCACTCGGAAGATCGCCAGGGCGCATCCATCCGATCCCTCCTGCCCGCCGGCTACATGACAACCACGCTCGAAATCAATCCGATAACCCGGCAAGTGCTGATCCATCGCGCCAAGACGATCGGGAACAACCCGAGCGACATGGCTTGCCGCACCAAATTGGAGGCCGTCGTCCAGGGCGACCTCGAAAAGTTGACCGAGCACTGGTCCATGGGGTGGCATCGCGTGACCTTCTATGGCGATCTCGAGCCTCAGGTGAAAGAACTCTGCTCGCGGCTCAAACTGCAATTGGTTTCCGAGGCGTAACCCGAATTCGGCCAACGCTCGTTTCATGACACACTTCCTTCTCCGCATCGTTCCAATATTGGCGGCGTCGATTCCCGCAATCGCCCTGAGCGCGGCGCCCGAGAGCGCGCTCCCGCGGCGCTTGGGCCCTCTGCGAGTATGCGCGGCAAATCCGCGCTACTTCGCCGATCCCAGCGGACGCCCGGTTTTTCTGACGGGCTCGCACACGTGGCAGAGCTTGCAGGACGGGATTCTGAGCAACTACACAGCGGTGGCTCAGCCTTTCGACTACAGAGGCTACCTCGACTTGCTCGAGACGAACCGCCACAATTTCATCCGCCTCTGGCGCTGGGAGCTCACCGATCATGAGCCGCAGCCTTGGCTGCGGACCGACCCCGGCCAAGCCCTCGATGGCGGGGCGCGATTCGACCTTCGGCGGTTCGATCCCGCTTATTTTGACCGCCTGCGCGCTCGGGTGATCGCCGCCCGAGACCGGGGTATTTACGTGAGCATCATGCTGTTCGAAGACTGGATTTTCATGAACAAACGAAAGGATCATCCGGTCGAGAAACACCCGTTTCACAGGGACAACAACGTGTCGGGCATCGACGGCGATGGGAACGGTGACGGCTGGGGCATCGAGATTCACACCCTGCAGTCGCCGGCCGTGATCGAGGTCCAGAAGGCTTACGTTCGCAAGGTGATCGAGACCGTGAACGACCTCGATAACGTCCTTTACGAAATCTGCAACGAGGGCAAACGCCACACCCGCGAATGGCAGTACGAGATGGTGCGCTTCGTGAAAAGCGTCGAGGCAACCCTCCCCCACCAACATCCAGTCGGGATGACCTCCGTCGGCGATATGAACGAAGAGTGCCTGAAAAGCCCTGCCGATTGGACCTCGCTTGCCACCACGGGATGGGACAACCCGAAGGACCCGTGGACATCCAATCCCCCTCCCGCCGATGGCCAAAAGGTGTGTCTCCTCGATACAGACCATATCGGATGGAAGGTTTTCATGAATGACGCCGGGTTCACGCGCGCCTGGGTGTGGAAGAGTTTTACGCGCGGCCACAACGCGCTGCTCATGGAGAACCTGGCGGGTTCCGATGGCTGGATCGCTGGCCGGGCTGCGATGGGCCACGCACGCCGTTTGGCGGAACGGTTGAACCTGGCCGCGATGATCCCGCATCCCGAGCTGGCTTCGACCGGCTATTGTCTGGCCGATCCCGGAAAGGCGTATGTCGTTTACATGCCCGAAGGCAAGGAGGCTGCAGTGGACCTGTCGGCGGCTGCCGGATCGCTCGATGTGGAGTGGATCCGAGCCGCCGATGGAACCAGCCGACAAGCGGATGCCGTCCCCGGCGGCGGCCGACGCGCGTTCCGATCGCCGTTTCCCGGCGATGCGGTGCTCTACTTGCACAACGTGCCGGATGTCTCCGAGTGGACGGTCTTATCTCCGAGTCGAGCCATTCGCGCGACGGTCATGCTCGATGAGGATTCCGGCACGGTCTCCTACCGGGTCGAGAGTCGGGGATTGACGGTGATCGAGCCGAGCCCGCTGGGGATCGCGACCAGCCAAGGCGATTTCACCAGGGGCATGACGTTCGCCAGCCGCGCCGCCGAGGAGGTTCGCGAGACATACAGTCTGCCGGTCGGAAAACGATCCACCTATTTCAATTGCGCGAACGAATTGGCGCTGACCTTCCGCAAGGATCCAGGAGCGATGCGGATCCGGTTCCGGTGTTACGACGACGGCATCGCTTTCCGCTACGACCTGGACGGCAGCGGGCCTGTAACTATTTCGAGGGAAACCAGCGGCTTTCGATTGCCCGGAAGCGGCGCGGTGGCGTTTTGGGGCCAGGAACACCCGAACAACTATGGCTATGAAACCATGCTCGGACGCGTCCAGAGCGACCGCATCTCGATGCCAGTCCTGGTCGAGCTCGAGGCCTCGAAGCATTTCCTGTTCTTGGCCCAAGCCGCCTCCTACGGAACGTACATCGTTCCGCACTTCGAACGGCAAGACCGCCAGCTCAATGTCTGCTTCCCTCTCGACCAGGAAGGACCCGTAGAAACGTCGCTGCCGTTCCAGTCGCCGTGGCGACTGGCGATCATTTCCCCGAATACGCTGGCCACCATTGTCGAATCGATCATGATCGAGAACCTCAATCCCCCTACCGAACCGGAGCTCCGGAACGCCGACTGGATCCGGCCCGGCCGGGCCAGTTGGGATTTCCTGGCCGGCGACCGGGACAAGCCCCAGACATGGATCGATTTCGACGTCGCCATGGGATGGGAATACCACCTGGTCGACGCCGGATTCGCCCGCCGGTTCGATGTCCCCGCCGCCACCAAATACGCCCGCGAGAAGAATGTCCGAATCATCGGCTGGGGCTACACGCCGGACCTCAACTCGCCGGAGAAAGCCGAGGAGATCCTCGCCCGTTATGCCGGCATGGGCCTCTCCGGTGCCAAGCTCGATTTCTTCGATCATCACCCGTTTTCAGGCGAGAAACGCACGCGCGATTTCGAGGACACCCAGGCCAGCCTCAAGATGCGGGATTACCTGATGGAGATCGCGGCGAAACACCGGCTCGTGCTCGAGTTCCACGGCTGCACGCTGCCCTCGGGCGAGCGGCGCCGCTACCCCCATTTCATGACCGCCGAAGGCGTCGCCGGCATGGAAAAACGCAATCCCAAGATCGAGAACGAGCTGACCATTCCCTATGTGCGCAATATCATGGGGCCGGTCAGCTTCACCGTCATCAAGTTCGATCGATCCCTCGGCTCCCATGCCTATCAAATGGCCCAAACCGTCGTCTACGAAGCGGGCATCCAGATCTACGCAGAGCGGCACGACCGGCTCCTGGCATTCCCTGGCGTCGAGTTCCTGAAGAAGGCGCCCTCCGCATGGGATGAGACGCGGTTTATTGACGGCTACCCGGGAACGCACGCCATCTTCGCCAGACGCAAAGGAACGGATTGGTATGTGGGCGGCATGACCGATGCCCCCAGAACCGCCCGGATTCCGCTCCATTTTCTGGATGGCAACGCGTCGTATCAGGCGCGGATTTACCGGGACGGCCCCACCCCAACCAACCTCGTCACCGAAGTGCGGACCCTGATCCAAGGCGACACTCTCGAGATCCCCATGCTCGAGCGCGGCGGTTTCGCGGTTCGGATGCAGGTTGAAAAGTGAGAATGACGGTACACGAGGCTGGCGCCCATTCGAACACGCCCTCGCTGCGCACGAAGTGTCTTGGAGTGCGGCCTGCCTGCGCCGCCGCGCCAGGCAGGCCTCTCACGGCGATGGGGAATCCGATGGGGTCAGATCCATACATATTACTAATTGAGCACCTTGAGGATCACCCCTTGCCACCCCTTCTGCCGCCTCCCCTCCCCCAGCCGCCACCGCAACTCTTCCACAAACCGCCGCTTCGCCCCGTCCTCGGCCAAGCACGCCGCAAAGAGCCGCACCGCCTGCGCTGCCGCCCCTGAGTTCGCCATGGCCGCGCTATGCCGAGAAGCTCTCCGGATCGTTCTGCTTTGTCAACAATATGGATCTGACCCCATCTGTTTGCCGAGCAAGTGGAACAAAATCGCACACCGCATGTTCTCTTTCATCAGCTTGAACTGGCAGGGGCGACCCTTGGTGAGTTACGAGACGGTGATCCAACTCATCAGCTCTATCCGCACCCGGACAGGCTTGAGAGTGAAAGCCGTGCTCGACCCCAAAGAGTATGCGACCGAAGTCGAGATCCCCGATCAGGAAATGGCAGCACTCAATGTCCGCACCCATCGGTGTCATCCTCAGTGGAACTACTCGATCAGGCCGCGTTCAGAGGACCGGTCGCACAAGCCCACATGGTAAATGTTATTTTGCGGCAAACCCTAAGTGACCTTGAACTCGGTCAGGTCTTTCGGCCAAAGAATGGTGTATTCACTCCCCGCGACCTCGCGATAAGCGACGCGTGCATCAACCCAAAAGTCGCGTGTTCCGAGAATGGCTTTCACCTCGTTGAAGGCGCGCTTTGGGTCGTCGGTGCGAATGAAAATGTTGACCTCGCCCGAGCCAGCGTCGTGTCCATCAACATCATTCGCCGCCGACAGGTTCTCGACCAAGGCATTCTCAATCTCAATCATAGCATCGTAGTCCTTGATTGAGGACGCGGGCCACTGCAATACAAGTTGGCATTTCATGGATTGTATGGAGGCGGTTTCAGTTCCTTCTTGACTTGCTTCTGGATGCAATACTTCTGAGCTTCTTCTGGCCCGATGGGAAGAGTTTCGTGCAGTTGCCTCTCGAGGCGGAACATCTCCGACCGCTCGCCTTGACCTATGATTCTCAGCCTCCCGCCCGCAAGTTCCTCCTGCGTGTATCGCGTTGCAGGATTCTTGGTGATGCCGAACTTCATGTGCTCACCCTGAGCACCAACCTTCTGGTAAAGGTAGGTTACGTCTTCCGCTGCGGTCGCTGTCGTCTTTGCGGCGAAAAGCTTGCCAACCGTACATCTCCATGCCTTTCCGCATGCTCCGCCTATTTTCCCACCCACCACACGATACAATGGCTTCCACTCCGGGCCTGCCAACATACCCGCAACGGCAATTCCTTGTTCATGAAGGCGAAGTTGTCTATCATCTAGTGGCATTGGGCCAGGGGGCTCGCGCTGAGAAACCTTCCGGACCGCGGATGTCCTCGTCCGCAGCAGCCGAAATGATCATTGCCTGAAGCTCACGGCGACTTCCCTGGGCCAAACCAGCCGCACGGGCCCCAGGAGACCCGACGGTTTTGGCTGGGCAGCGCGCCAGCGCTGGCCTCCAACCGGGCCCGTCAGGTTCGTGTGCGTCTTGCGCTGCGCCTCCGGCAGCGCGTCGTCGGCGATCAACCGGTTGAGCCAGGTGTTGGCCACCTCGATGATAAGCGAGTTCTCGCCCGGCCGCACAAAGGCGGTCACATCGAGCCCATGCGGCACAAAGGTCGAAACCCCCGCATCGCGTCCATTCAGGTACACGCGCGCGATCTCGCGCACATCGCCGAGCTCGAGTCGAACGCGCTGGCCGGGAACCAGCCGATCCGCGGGCAGTTGGAATTGCCTGGCATAGACCGCCGTCCCGGAAAACGCCCGGGTGGCGGCGTTGGTCGAGTCTGTCCAGCTATACAGACTGTCGAATTCCTGGCGGACGGGCACGTCCCAACCGTGCGGAAATCGCACTTTCCACGGACCAGGGATTTCCAGGGGCGGCGCGTCAGCCTCCACGGCCACCGTCCGTGTCTTGCCATCGCTGAACTCAAGCTCGTAATCGCCCGGTGCTGACGCGCGGAATCGGATTTCGCTGGCGGATGCGCGCCATGCCTCAAACCGCGGCACATCGTCTTCGCGGTTGGGGAACACGTCCCGGCCCTGAAAGCGAACGGCCCGGATATAGGGCTCGTTCTGCTCTCGAGGCCCGAACACGACGAAGACGGATCCGTAGGCCGGCAGGTGAAGCGCCAAGACCATGCCGTCATCGGTTTGCCGATACACGGCGGCAGCCGTCATGGCGCCCGCCACCGCATCCCAGAGCTCTGGCCGCCGGTTGGCCACCCGGAACCGGGCCTCGAAATCCACCGGCCGATCGGCCGCATTCCGCACAAAGTAGATGTCGATCTCCCCGATGCGGCGATGGATGAAATCGATCTGGGATTCGAGCGCTGCCGAGCCCAAGGCGAAGTCGGGCCCGAGCCCCATTTGGGCGAGCACATCTCGAGCGGGCTTTCCGTCGAAAAGCGATCCCCGCCCGTGTCTCGTCTGAGAAGCCTTCCCGGCCGGCGCTGAGCCCCATAAGCGATCCGCAAGGATTCGCAGCCGCTCCTGATCGCCCGGAAATCCGCGGAGCCCATACGTGCGCTCGGGTCTGGGGCCGATGACGGTGGCACCGGCCTCGAGCAGTTGCTCGATTTTCTCGAGCGCCTCGAGGCTCATCCGCTTCTCGCTCTCCGGCAGGATGAGGATGGCGTAGCGCATCCCGCTGGGCAGGACGATCCCGCCTTTCGAGTCGACGGACGCTTGCAGCAGGACGTCCGTGTTCAGGTCGTCATAGTCGTATCCAAAGCCCAGGCCGGGGCGAATGTGTTTGGGCTTGGCAAAGTTCGGCACGCTGTCTCCATAGTAAAAGGCAGCGTCGGCCGCGAAGATCCCGCTCATGAGCATCGCGCTGCACCGGCCGATGTAGGCATGCAAATCATCGGACATGTCCCACCACGTCAGGCGGGTGCTCACGTGCGTGCCGGCGGCGTATGTCCACCCGGGCTGGCCGGCCTCCGGGAGATTGTGGGACATGGTGTGATACACCACGCGGGTCATCCCCTCGCAGAATGCCCGGTCGGCGAGCGGCTTGAAGATGCCGGGGCCTTCCATCCAGTTGATATGGCTGGTGAACGCCTCCATCTCGACGATTCGACGGCCGTAGATGTGGGCCGCGCTCGAGATCGGCTTCACGATCTGGAGCTCCTCGAAGCCGTCCGGGGTCAGTTGGTTCGTCCTCCCGTTCCAGAACTCGCCGCGCATGACGTCCACCGCCCCGAGGGCCTTCAGCTCCTCGGCCGGCACATCGTGCAGAGGAGCGCCCGGCCCGCCGGCCTCCGAACAGAGCAGCAGGCCCCGATCGCGGCAGATCCGGCTCGCCTCGCGATACAGGTTCTCGATGAACAGCTCCGAGACCGCCTTTCGGTAATCGTACAGGAACCGGTCGGTGGTCTCCTGGTCCTGGACGACGACGCCGTAGAGGGCGGGCAGGAAGGGCTCGATGGGATAGCCGTTGATCTGCGCGAAGGCCTGCTCGAAACACGGCGTCCAAATCACACCCGCGTTCGCCTCGTAGCTGGCAAGGTAAAAACGTTCGAGGGCCGTGTTTTGCAGAGGGCCCACTCGGGCTTCGAGCCGGTCGATGATGGTCCGAAAATGGTGGCGGGTGGCCTCCTTGCTGAAATGGTCCATGGTCAGGCCTTGCGAGCCGTAGCTCGGTAGCCAGA
Source organism: Verrucomicrobiota bacterium (assembly GCA_022711435.1). Taxonomy (GTDB): domain Bacteria; phylum Verrucomicrobiota; class Verrucomicrobiia; order Limisphaerales; family UBA1319; genus JAGMXM01. Next base: position 90,486 of record JAKLFB010000017.1, on the reverse strand, counting down.
GCCGCTGGCCGAAGTTGACCAGCACCGTGCGCATCACAACCCACTCGCCCCCCGGCACGTCCCACACCAGCTTGCCATTCGCATCAAGCCGGTCGCTCAGGATGCGGACTTGTTTCGGATCGGCGATCCCGCCTTCGGCGTCGAGCGGATACGCGATCACGGCCACTTCCTTTCTGTAAATCGGCAGGCCGCTGGCATCCTTGGGCACGTGAAGCGGATACACCCCATACGGTTTGCGGAACGACTCCGGCAGCTCCGGGAATGGCAGCGCTCGCTCGTAGCGCATCGGGCCCGCATTCGTCTCTCGCCAGGCAACCAGATTCATCATGGCCAGCTCCGGCGGCGTCCACGTCCCCCCCGCGTTCCAGCTGCTCGAGACGATCAATCCCATCTTCAGCCCCAGCCGCTTCGCCTCCTCGAGCGCGAAGGCGATGCCATCCACCTGCTCGACGCTCATGAATCCGGGCCCCGGCGGAATCACTTTCAGACGGTCCTGGACGCCCAGGTCGAAGATGTCCACGCCGCCGAGCCCTTTGGCGTTGAAATCGGCCAGCTCGCGGCGGATTGTCGAGTAATCGAAATGGCCGTGCGGCCAGATCCAGTAGCCGCGCGGCTTGGCCTCTTCGGGAGGATCGCGAAACGTCTGGCGAAGCGCTTCCCAAGCCGCTGCGCGGACCGCGATCGAGGCCAGCAGAATGCCGGCAATCAACCAGCGCATCATTGCATTCAGTGTGTTCATGGTCTTCTCTCCAATGCGGCGGCCGCGCGCGGGATCGTGAGCAGCACGACCAGCGCCAGCGGATAAAGAAATGACGTGCCAATGAAGATCGGCGCGAAACCGTGCCCGTCCACCACGGGGCCGGTGGCCATGTTGGCCAGGATGCCCGCCGCGCCGCCCACGGTGCCCGTCAGACCGAATACCGTCGCCATGACGCGCGACGGGAAATGATCGCTGATGAGGGCGACGTAGTTGCAGATCCACAGGCCGTGCGCCACCATCAGCACCGCCATCAGCGCGATCGCCCACCCTGCGCCCGGCGCGATGATCACCAGGCACGAGACGGGCGTCAGGAACGCAGCCGCCCCCAGCAGCGTCCGCCGCACCCCCCTGGCGCTCCACCCCCGCTGCAAAAGGAGATCGCCCAGGCGGCCGCTCGCGATGTTGCTCAAGCCCAGCGCAAGAAACGGGATCCAGTAATACCGGCCGATCTCCTCAAGCGAGAATCCGCGCTCGCGCGACAGATACTGCGGGATCCAAAACATGTAGAAGTAAAATACCGGATCGAAACAGAACCGCGCCAGCAGCAACCGCCACGCAGCCGGGTGCCGGAAGATCTCGCCCCATGCAGGTTTGGCGGATGACCGTTCGGGCTCCCGGCCCGCACCGGAGTCCGGTGCGAAGCGCCCTGCCGCCAGCCAGGCGGCCACCCACACCGCGCCGATCGCGCCCGTCGCCACAAACGCGCCGCGCCAGCCCAATCGCACCGCCAGCCACGCCGTCACCGGCGGCGCCAGCACCGCCCCGAATGCCGAGCCCCCAATCGCAATCCCGATCGCCAGGTTGCGCTTGTGCGGCGGAAACCACTCGACCGCGCCCTTGGTCGCACCCGGAAAACACGCCCCCTCGCCCAGCCCGAGAACAAACCGCGCCACTCCCAACCCGAGCGCGCCCGCCGCCAGCGCATGGCCCGCGCTGGCCAGCGACCACACCGCCACCGCCAGGGCGAGCCCGCGCACCGTCCCCAGCCGGTCTACCAGCCATCCGCCCGCCGCAAACATGACCGTGTAGGCAAACACAAACGCCGACACCACGCGCGCGTATTGCGTGTTGCTCATGCCCAGGTCTTCCGTCAGGGACGGAGCGAGCACGGACAGCACCTGGCGGTCGAGAAAGCTCAGAGCCGTCGCCCCGAACAGCAGGCCGCACAGAATCCACGCGATGCGGGGAACAGCCGGCGTGCCTGGAGCGGCGCTGCTCATGCGGCCCGTTCACCCCCCCTGCCGCCGCACCACAGCCGCCTCCAGGCCCAGGCACCCCGCCACTTGAACCAGCGTCTCCGCATGATGCCCGATGCCCAGCGCGAAATGATGCGTCGGACCTTCCCTCACCCAATCCCGCAGGAACGACCGAATATCCAGCCCGAAGCGGCCGTGCGTGTTGGTGTTGCCCGTCGGCGGAATCGGCCGGCGCTCGGACATGCCCTCCGCGATGATGCACTTGAACTTGCCATCCGCCTTCTGGCCGATGCTCATCATCGTGATCGGCCCCTCCTTCAGCCGGAACTCGACGCTCGCGCCGCTGCCCGGCTTCCCGTGGTATTTCTTCAGGCTGCGCAGCGCCGGCCGGCCATCGGCGATCCTGATGTGATGCGGCCCATCGTGCCCCACCAGGACGGTGCCGGCCGCAAAATCCACCGGGTGAAACTCGGCAAAGCTGCCGCCGATGCCCAGCCGGTCGAAGATGAGCATGGCGATGCAGTTCTTCAGGTCATACTCGCCGCACATCGGAAACCCGCCGCCGGTCAGGATCGAGTTGCCGACGATCAGGTTCGCCATCAGGGTCCTCATCTCGCTGCCCGGATCCGCCTCGTAATAATACGCCAGCCCCGTCAGATCCTTCTCCCCAATCAGGCCGTCGAGCGCAACCGCCGCCCGGGCCGCCGTCTCCAGATCCACCTCGGTCAGCCTCTCGGTGATGGGATCGTTCTTCGGATCGGGCGTGTCGAAGAACTCGAGGATGGTCTGCCGCTTGGCCGCGATCGCCGCGCGCTCCGCCGTTCGGTAGTGGCGCATCAGGTCGTGCGGCTCGAGCAGCGGCGCGTGACAGCCAAACGCCGCCGTCACCGCCGTGGGATCGGTGTGCATGTCATACATGGACTCGAGCACGTGCCCCATCAGGCCGACCCGGCCCTTGCGCAGGCTGCGAAGCGCCTTCGCGATCGCGCACCAGCGGCCCAGCTCGGCTTCGGACTCCGGATCGCCCGTTTCATGGCCCAGGATGACGTGCGGCGCAGCCTTGCCGAACCGGATGGCCACGCCCGTGAATTCCGGCACCGAGCAGAAATCGTCGTTGGCCAGCTGCATCTGCGTCGTGCCGTTCGGATAATCCATCGCGGCCAGCGGCTGAAGCGCGACCAGCACGATGGGCGCATTCACCTCGCGGCAGATGACCCCGAAGGTCGACGAGGTGGCATAGGTCGCCATGTCCACAAAGAGGAGATCGATGTCCGCGCCTTTCACCCGGGGCAGCGCCGCCCAGGCCGACGGAGCGTCGTCCACAAGCCCAAATTCCTCCACCTCGATTCCTTCGGCCCGGATCCGCCCCCCCAGCACACCGATCTTCCGATGCATCTCATCCAGGAGCCCCGGGAACTGCCGCCAGTAGGTGTGATGCCCCACCCCCAGCAGCCCGATGCGGGCGCCGAGCGCTTGGCGGCGGGTCGATGGGCAGGGGGCGCCGGCGGATGCTTTGGCGTTCATGGCCATTATCGAGTTTGCTGCCGACAACATACCCAACTGGAAGCCGCTGCCGCAACACCGGCGTGCAGACCGCGCGGTTGCCTGCTCGTGGAGTAGCAGACGACGGTTTCCTCGCCCCACTCGAGGAGAAATCCGATGGAACAGAAGGATTGCCTGGGTCCGACGCCGGCGGTAAGGAGAGCGCATGATATCGCATGGGAAGACGACCGAATCCGGAAGCGGCAGCCGAACCGTTCTGGCGATTTGCCTGTTGTTGCTCCACTGCATTGGAATGGGTGTGGCTGCAAGCGGCCAGGGATTCCCCGGCCGCGGCATCCGTGAGATCGGGGTCAGCCCCACGAATCCGCCGGCTGTCAACCGGGATTTGCTGCAAACGGCGATCGATGCCGCGGCAGCCAGCGGAGCGGCGATCTGGATCGAGCCATCCGACACGCCCTACCCCGTCGCCAGCGGTCTTGTCTTGCGGCGCAACGTGTCGCTGATCGGCATCCATGGGCCCGTGGGTCGCGGAACCAGGCACCCGGAACGGCCGCACCCCGTCGGAAGCGTCCTCCAGATCACCGACACCAACCGCCCTTTCCTGACTGTGGAAGGCGCCACCCAGGTCCGCGGCATCCAGTTCTGGTATCCGAACCAGACGCTGCATGACCCCGCGAAGATCATCGCTTACCCCGCCACGATTCAGGTCTCGCCCGATCGCCCGGCCCAGGGAGTGACGCTCTCTTGCCTGACCTTTTTCGGCGAATACCTGGCGATGGATTTCCGTGCCGCGCGGCGCAACCCGTGCGAGCAGGTTCTCATCGAGCATTGCTACGGGTACCCCTTGAGCGGCGAGTTCGTCCGGATCGATTATTGCTACGACATCCCGCGCGTGCTGCACTGCCATGTGAATCCGGCCAACCAGCGGTTCATCCGGGGCGGATTCAGCCGGGCGGTCATCGACGCCGTCGTGGCGCGGCGCACGTTCACCTATGCGATCGATCACACGGATAACGCGGTCCTGATGGACGTCTTCACGTTCGGTGCGTATGGCGGGGTGTGGCTCGGGCCGGCCACGTATGGGCAGCTGACGAGCTTCAACCTCGATTGCGTGACCGTTGGGATCCAGAAGCAGGGCGACGGCACGTTCAATCGGAACTGGCAGATCGCCCAGGGATCGATCATCGCCAACACGGGACCGTCAGTTCGCGAGATCCATCCCCTGATCATCGAGGGCCAGGGGCACACGGCGCTCTCGAATGTCGAGGCGTTCTCCGGCGGCAACTCGGCCTTGAGCAACCTGGGGCGCTCCCGCGATTTCCTCTGGGTTCGAGGCAGCCAGCGGCTCACGATCAGCATGGCGGGCTGCCGGATGCGGGACTACGAGTCGGCCGAACCCATCACCCGGGACAATCCCCTCGCCGCCATTCAGGCCCGGGCCTGCATCGACAAGGACGAGCGGCCCTTCGAGCTGAACGCGCCGTGACTCCTGCCGGCGAGAAGGCAATGGGGTCGCATCTACATATTTGACAATTGATACTTGCATCCCCCCGGCGACCCCGCTGCTTGCCGCCGTGTTCCATGGCCAGACCCGACCGTCCCGCCCCCCGCCGCCCACCAACCAAACGGCACACACCGCCAAGATCCTCCTCAGACAACCTGCTGCGATGGAGCTCCCGGCGGGCAAGGCGGTATTCGGCGCTGGATGATCGGACGCGCACCGATCGGATCGCGTGCGTCTTCTTCTTCGCAGGCTCATTTGTCAATTATTTAGATGCGACCCCATTGCCCCCTGCCCGGGCGGCCGGGGCCAGACCCAGTCGCCCTCGTCCAGGTTGGGGGATTTGTTTTCGTGAAGACCGATCTGGCCGCCATCGTCGCGCCCGTTCCAGCCCGCGGCATAGAGGACAAAACCGCCCGCCTCGGTCTTGCGGTACCCGAGCGATTGGCCGGTGATCCGGTCGGCGGGCAGCGCATCGAGACAGGCCGGAACCAGGTCCTCGAGGCGGCCGGGATGGGCGCCGAGGTCTTGGCGGCGCCGATCGAGGGCGGATGCGATCCGGACAAGGTCGACCAGCGTCTGGGCGTGGGCGGCGCGCTGGATGGCCTTGGTCATCGGCGAGAGCAGCACGCACAGGAAGAAGCGGTGCCGGATCAACTGGCTGTCCACGCCGAGATGGTCCAGGTGCTGCTCGAACTCGGCCAGGCCGGCCGGGTTCACGCGGCAGGCGTCAGGCGCAAAGCTTTTCTCGATCAACCGATCGAAGCCGCGCGCGTAGTTGCTCTTCTCCAGATCGAACCATCCGGCGGGAATCAGGCGTGCCAAAGTTCCCGGGGCCCAAGCTTGGGACGAATCGTCATCGGCCATATGGAAGAGCAGTGCGCGTTCTTTCTGGACCTGATCGATCACCCGCAAACCGCCGGCGCGTTCGGCCTGGAGGGCATGGCGGCATTCGGCGATGAGCTGGAGGGGGGCGAGCTGCGCCTCGATCCGGCGCAGCTGGCTGGCGGACCACCGCCGATCGGCCAATCCCTGGCCGACCACCTGGACGGCGCCCCGGATGGCCGCCACGCGGACAAGATGCGAGATGAGGACAGGCTCGTCGCGGATGGAATCGGCCAAGGCTCCGAGCAGGAGAAGATCTTCGAACGCGGCCTCGGTCTGCCCCAGATCGAGCCGCGCCACCGCCTGCCACTGGAGCATGAGGCCCGCCTTCTTCACCACGGCAAGGTGCGGCATCGCCATCGAGAGAAGCGGGGCTTGCTCGTATCGGAGATTGAAGCGCGCATGGGGCCGGCGGCTGGCCTGATGCAGTTCGGCGAACACCGGAGCGAACGGTTCGAGCCGGGCCAGCAACGCCCGGGCTGCCTCCGCACGGTCTGTCAAGGGCGAGGGTTGCGGGAATGCAGGCGCTTTCCCGGCCGCTTGATCCAGCCGGCGGGCATTGACCCGCAGCCATTCCGAGGGCTCGATGCGCCCCTCTTGGAGCCAATGATCGAACAAGATGGAGCGGTCATCCCAAATATATGGGGCCCCGAAATCCTTCTGGATCCGTTCCACGGCCTCCGGATCCCGCCATCGCTGGGTGCCAGGCTCGAAATCGAACAGGGGCCGGAAAAACGGCGTCATGGCGAAGTTCTCATCGTCGGATGCCGGCAGGGGGATGTACTTTTGCCAATCCAGCGGGATGTCGGGGCTCGGGCGAGTGCGCAGGTATTGGCTCCAGGCATGATGGCCGCGGCCGAACTCGACCGTGTGAACCCCGGCCGCCAGCACGACCAGGCCGGCGGCGAGAAACAACAGGCGGTAGTAAGAGCGGCTTCGGCTTTGCTCTTCGGTCGTGTCTGGATCGGATGACATGTCGGGATCGATTATTTACGAAGTCCATGGTTGGACAAGACTGGGCCGAAAACGTTTCAGAGTGCATCCGCGAAACGCATCGCCTCTCTTCATCTGGTCTTGCTGGACAATCTGGCGCCGTTCGCCATCCCGGCGAGCCGGGCTGCAGCGCCTCCGGACCTCCCGCGCGTCCGGCCCTTCACGGACGAATTCAAATTCGGCGTGTCGCGTTTGGATCTTGGGATTCTGTCGGAACCCCGAATCCCCGAATCCCCCCCCATGGCCGTCGTTCTTGACTTTTGCGGGGTCTGCGCCCACAACCCTGGGCCATGCCCATGTTCTCACGTCCTGACGGCGACCTGGTCCGCGGGGAGGCGCCCGTGCGGCGGATCATGGCCTGCCTGATGCCCACCCGGAACGAGAGCTGCGTCTACCACGAGACCCACTACCGCATCGCGGATGCGCGGGTTTGGCTCAAGGCTTACAACCGGGCCCACACACCTCGCGCGATTCTCTTCCACCTCGTCGCCTACGCCTGCGCGGCGGCCCTCGAGGCCCGGCCGCGCCTGAACCGATTCGTCTCCGGCGGCCGGATTTACCAGCGCCGGGGCGTGTCCGTCTCCTTCGCGGTCAAGACCGCCTTCACGGACGAATCGCCCATCGCCGCGGTCAAGCTGCCGGCGCTGCCTGGCGAGAGCTTCCAGGCCTTCTCGGCCCGGATGTCGTCGCAGGTGGATGAGGCGCGCCGCTCGGGCCGGCGGCTGGACCGGGAGGTGGCTCTCGTCATGCGGCTCCCCGGCCCTGCGGTTCGCTGGTTGATCGGGCTGGCCCGCCGCCTGGATCGATGGAACCTCTATCCTGGCTTCATGATCCGGGACGATCCCATGTTCTCGAGCCTGTTCCTTGCCAACCTGGGATCCGTGGGCATCTCCGACGCATTCCATCACCTCTACGAATACGGCACGGTCTCCATCTTCGGGGCCGTTTCCGCGCCCCGCCGTGTTGCCACCCCCTCGGCGCGCGGCGTCGCCATGGAGGACATGCTCTCGGTGCGTTGGACCTTCGACGAGCGGATCGACGACGCGTTCTCGAGCGCGCGGTCCCTGGCGCTCGTGCGGAACATCCTGGAACATCCCTCCGAGCATCTGGGGCCGCCCGAGGGAGCCCCCGCCTGGCGGTGCGCGAAGGAAGCTGCGCGGCGCACATGATCCGGCCAGCAACCTCCAGCCTTCGGCCTTCGGAGAAGCTCACGGCCCTGGTCCTGGCCAGCCTGCTGGGGCTGGCGCTGCTGGCTCGGCCCGAAGGCTGGGGCCTTCGGGTTGCGGTCTTTGGCGCCCTGCTCCTGGCCACGCTTGCCCTGAGCGGCGTTCCTCGAACACACCGGATGGCCCTGGCACGGGATGTTGCCCCTGTGATCATGGTGCTCGGCGTGTATCTGCTCCTGCAGCCCCTGGTGGCGGCAGTGAATCCGATCCGCTGGGACGCGGCCCTGGCGGCCGTGGACGCGCGGTGGTTTCGATCGGTCGCATCGAGCTGGCGGGGCGCCTTCGGCCGGCCGGCGGCCTTGACGGACCTTGTCTACGTCGCCTACGCAAGCTTCTATCTGCTGCCGGTCGCCGTCGCGCTGCTGGTGCGATCCCGGGTTGGGCCGGGCCCATTCGAGCGGGTTACGTTCACGATCCTATTGGGATTCTATCTGTCGTTCCTGGGCTATTTTTTATGGCCAGCGGAGGGGCCGCGCATCCCGCGAGCGCTCGAGGCCGCCGAGCTGGGCGGCGGTGCTATCTCGAGGGCAGTCCGCGTCTTCCTGCACCGGGTCGAGGCCACAACCCTGGACGCCTTCCCCAGCGGCCACACGGCCCTTTCCCTGGCGCCCGCCATCCTGGCCTCCCGGTTCCTGAACCGGCTCGGGCTTTTTTTCTGGGCATGGGCCCTGGCGATCGTATTCTCGACTGTCTACATCAGCGTCCACTACGTTGCGGATGTGGCGGCGGGCATTCTCCTGGCGGGAGCGACCCTCGCGGCGGCCCCTCCGCTGTGGCGGCGGATGGATGCGGCGCGAGATTGGAAGACCGAGCAAAGGACACAGCCATGGACGTAAGCGTGTTGGATGCGATGGACGACGCAGGGCGGCGGCAGTATCTCGAGTTCCTGCTCTGGCATTACCGGGTCGTGGACGCCTTCTGGTTTCTCAAGGTCGCCGATCGCTATGGGCAGCCGGTGGCCGAAAAGGTCAACGAGGAGGTCTGGGGCAAAGTGTCGGGCATGGCCGCCAAAGACCTGGTCGCCCGGTTTCAGATCCGCGAAAAGGGGCTGGCCGGCTTCGTCAAGGCGCAACGGCTGTTCCCCTGGTGCATGCTGGTGGGCTACCAGATCGAGGAGAGGCCGGACGAGGTGGTTCTCTCCGTGCCTTCGTGTCCAACCCAGGAGGCGCGGCTCCGGCGAGGTCTCGGCGAATACCAATGCAAGGCCATGCACGCCGCCGAGTTCGAAGCATTCGCCCGGGTGATTGACGAGCGGATCGCGGTCGAGTGCCAGTTCGCGCCCCCGGATCCGCATCCGGCCCACTGCTTCTGCCAGTGGCGGTTCTTCATGCGCCCGGAGCCTGACGGGGCTGGGGCGGCGGAAACGAGGGCTGCGAAGTGACGCGAACAGGGACCGCGCGGACGGCCTGGGGCCGGTTGCTGGCCCAGCCCGAGCCGCTGCTGGCGATGGCCCCCATGCAGGACGTCACCCATGCGGCGTTCTGGCGCATACTGATCCGGTTCGGGGGTCCGGATCTGTTCTTCACCGAGTTCTTCCGGGTCCACGCGGCCTCGAGGCTGGACCGGGACATCCTTCGGTCGATCACGAACAATCCAACCGGCCGGCCCGTCGTGGCGCAGCTGGTGGGGACGGATGCCGCAGCGCTGGCGCGGACGGCGCGCGAGCTGAGCCAGCACCCTGTCGCCGCGATCGATTTGAACGCGGGATGCCCGGTCCCGGTGGTGAGCCGAAAGGGAGCGGGCGGAGGATTGCTTCGGGATCTGGGGCGTCTGGAGGCCATATTGGGGGCCTTGCGGGATGCCATCGCGATGCCGTTGACGGTGAAGATCCGGCTGGGCTGGTCGGCGCCCGAGGAGTGCGAGCGATGGCTGCCGCTCGTGAGCCGGCACGGGGTCGATCTGGTGACCGTACACGGGCGAACGGTCCAGCAGATGTATGGGGGCGCCGTGCATTACGATTGGATCGCCCGGGCGGTCGCGGGGCTGAGCTGCCCGGTGCTGGCCAACGGGGACATCGGCTCCTTCGCGCAGGCCGACCGCGTCCTGGCCATGACGGGCGCGCGGGGCGTGATGGTTGGGCGGGGCGCGATCCGGAATCCATGGATCTTCCGCCAGATCCGGGAGCATCGGTCCGGAGGGGCTGTGGGGCGTCCGACGGGCCGGATGGTGCTGGGGTATCTGCGCGAGCTCTATGCGGCCCTTGCCTCACCGGGCTGCCCGGAGCGGGCCCAGGTCGAGCGGTTCAAGAAATACGCGAATTTCATCGGGACGGGCATCGAGCCGACGGGCCGGTGCCTGCATCGGATCCAGCGGGCAGCCAGCCAGGAGGGGCTGTTCGGCGCGGCGGAGGAGTATCTGGATCACGACCGGCCGCTGGAGCCGTTGGCGGGCCCGGGCTGAGGGAGGCAGGCGGATGGCGGCGTCTCGAGCTCCAGCTCCTCGAAGCCCTCTTCGATGGAGAGCGTGTTTTGAACCTGAGCGAGCCGGGCGTAAAGGCCGCCGGCGCCCAGGAGTTGGCTGTGGGTGCCGCGCTCGACGATCTCGCCTTGATGGAGAACCAGGATCTGGTCGGCGTGGCGGACCGTGCTGAGGCGGTGGGCGATGACAAAGCTGGTGCGGCGGGCCAGGAGCCGCTCGAGGGCTTGCTGGATGAGGCGCTCGGTGGCGGTATCGACGCTGGCGGTCGCCTCGTCGAGGATGAGGATGGGCGCGTCGCGGAGCAGGGCGCGCGCGATGCTGATGCGCTGTTTCTCGCCGACGCTGAGCCGGATGCCGCGCTCGCCGACACGGGCATTGAAGCCTTGGGGGATGCGGCGGATGAACTCGAGGCAGTTGGCGGCCTGGGCGGCGGCCTCGAGCTCGGCAGCCGTGGCGCGCAGGCGGCCATAGAGGATGTTCTCGCGGATCGTGCCGTTGAAGAGGAACGGCTCCTGGCCCACGACCGCGATCTGGCTTCGCAGCGATTCGAGGCGAACACGCGAAATGTCGTGGCCGTCGATGAAAATCCGGCCGGCGGTCGGCTCGTAAAAGGCCGGAAGAAGGCTCACCAGCGTGGACTTGCCGGAGCCGGTGGGGCCGACCAGGGCGGTCATTTGGCCGGCAGAGGCGCGCAGCGAGATGCCGCACAGCACGGGACGCGGGGAGTCGTGGGATGCATACTGGAAGGTCACCTGCTCGAAAACGACCTCGCCGCGGATGCTGGCCGGCAGGGCCAGGGCACGCTCGGGAGCGCTGCCTTCGGCGGCAACGTCGAAGATGTCGAAGATCCGCTCGCCGGCGGCGCGGGCGGACTGGAGCATCTGATTCAGCCCATGGAGGCGGCCGATCGGATCGTAGAACAGGTGGAGGTAGAAGAGGAAGCCGATCAGCTCGCCCACGGACATGGAATCGGCGAGCACCTGGCGGCCGCCGACGAGCAGGACGAGGACCGTGCCGAGCGCGGCCGCCAGGCTCATCCCCGGCGAGTACAGGGCCCAGGCGCGCATGATCCGGAGGTTGCATCGCTGCAGCTCGAGCGCGCGCTCGGCGAAGCGGCTCTCTTCATGCGGCTCGCGCTCGAAGGCCTTGATCGAGCGGATGCCCAGCAGATTGTCGAGTATCAGGGCATTGAGGGCGGTGGCAGCCTGGCGCTGGAGCCGGTAGCGGTGGCGCGCCGTGAGCGTGTAGGCAAGCGCGCCCCCGGCCAGCAGGGGCAGCGGCGCCAGAGCGACGGCCGCCAGCAGCGGGTGGGTGGCCAGGAGAATGACCAGGACCCCCGCCACGCTCAGGACCGCCACCGATCCCTGCTCGGTGCCATCGATCAACAGCCGCTCGACAGCCTGCACATCCTCGAGGATGCGGGTCATGAGATCGCCGGAGGCGCGCTGGTCGAAATACCGCACGGGAAGCCGCTGCAAATGCGCATACACCCGGCGGCGCATGTCGAAGATCACGCGCTGCTCGAAGGTGTTGTTGACGAGGATCCGGAGGCTGTTGAATCCGTCCCGAAGGATCAGCGCGCCCATCAGCGCCGCGCACAGTGCGGTCAGCGATCCAGGCCGGCGCGGGCCGATGATCTCGTCGATGATCCACTGGGTGAACTTGGGGAACGCAAACGCGAAGGCCAGCGACAAAAGAGCGCAGCCAACCGTGGCAATCGCTAATCCGCGATACGGCCGCAGAAAGACCGATACCCGGCGCAGGATTTCACCCGTGGACCGCGCGCGCGCAGTCCAGGTGGGATCCGCGGGCGCGCCGGCAGTGGAGCGGAACTTCATCCGTTCCCGAAATTACCCGCCCCATTCCGGAGTGGCCAGCGGATTCCCTCCCCCCGCTCGTGCCTCGCGGGGGGAGGGAAAAATATTGTCTTACACCCGAGCGGGGCGTTTTGTGGTTTTCATTTTGGGCATCGCGTTTATTGTGGCGGGCGATGCAAGAGCGACTGGCGAACCGATGGGTGTTGATCACAGGTGCGTCGAGCGGGTTTGGAGCGGCGGCGGCGCGGGCGTTTGGGGCGGCGGGGGCGCGGCTGCTGCTGGGGGCTCGGCGGGTTTCGAAGCTGGCGGAGGCGGCGGAGGCGGCGCGCCGGGCGGGATCGCCGGCGGCGGAGCATGCCAGCCTGGATGTCGCCTCGGCGGCGAGCGTCGAGGAGTATGTCCGCTGGGCGCGCGGCCGGACCGATGGGATCGACGTGCTGGTCAACAACGCGGGGGGCGCTCTCGGCTTGGAGCCCGTCGCCGAGGGCAGGGATCAGGACTGGGAGACGATGATCCAGACCAATGTGCTGGGGCTGCTGCGAGTGACCCGGGCCGTCCTGCCGCTGATGCGCGGGCAGCCGGGTGCGATGATCCTCAACGTGGGATCGGTGGCGGGCAGGACCGCCTACGAGAACGGGGCGGTCTATTGCGGGGCGAAGGCGGCCGAGCTGCAGATCACCCGGGCCTTGCGGCTCGAGCTCTGCGGCACAGGGATCCGGGTGGGAACATTGGATCCGGGGATGGCGGAGACGGAGTTTTCCCTGGTGCGGTTCAAGGGGGACGCCCAGCGGGCGGAGCGGGTGTATGAGGGGGTGGATCCGCTGCGCGCCGAGGATGTGGCTGAGGCAATGGTCTGGATGGCGAGCCGCCCGCCCCACGTGTGCATTGACGAGATGGTGATCAAATGCACCGACCAGGCGGCGGTCTACAAGGTCCACCGGCGGCCTCGGCCGCCCGGCAAGGATTGACCTGCCGGACGGCGAATCGAGGCCGCTTGAGGCCGGGCTCGAGGGCTTACGGGGCCGGATAGACGAGCCGATAGAACACGGCCGGGTTGCCCGAATCGATGGGCAGCGTCACCGAGTTGGTCGTGTCGGATCCGGACAAGGTGGTCCAGTTCGTGCTGATCCCGACAGCGAGCGTGTTGGTCTGGGCCTGGAGGCTCCAGCCGACGTAGCTGGCGGGCCAGGCGATGGTGAGGGCGTTCTGGCTCAGCGACCAAGTCACGGGGGTCGGCTCGGTCGGGACAGTGCTGGTGCGGATGACCGCGATGGTGCCATCGAGGGCGAGGCGGTTGGTCCAGCCCAGCCCTTCCGGCAGGGCCGGAAGGTTGACGGGATCGAAGCCGGCGCCGGTGTAGACCAGCGCGTTGAACAGCTTGAATTGATCCCCCTCGGCCAGCAGATCGCCGCTGGCTGAGACCGTAAGGCTGCCGCCGTAGTTGAGGCTGGTGGCGACATCCACCCGGTCGCTGGCGAGGCTGGCGCCGCTCTTCTGGATCTCCATGACGGCCGCGCCCTGCAAGGCGAGGGATCCGCCGAACTGCAGCTCACCGATCGACGCGCCAGGCGCCACGGTGCTGCCGGGGCTGGCGATCACCGCGCCGAGGATGGTGCCGCTGCCGCTGAGGGTCTGGCCGCTGGCCAGCGTCAGCGTGCCATCGGTGCGGGCGGCTGCATCCAGGACGCCGCCGGCCATCGCGATGGTGGCGCTGCTGTTGATGAGGCTGCCTCCCACCAGCCGAAGCGTGCCCGCCACGGTGGTGCGGCCCGAGTAGGTGTTGGTCGCGGTGAGGCTCTGCGTTCCGGAGGCGATCGTCAGGTTCACCTTCATCGTCCCGCCGGCGACCGAATCGGCGATGATCTTGTCGTAGGTGAAGGCCTGGGCGCCGGCGCTGACCGTGAGCGTGGAATCGCTGGCAGTGCTGCTGTTGCCGATGGTCTGCGTGCTCGAGCCCGCATTGAACAGGCCGCCGACCTCCTGGTTGAAGCCGGCCAGATCCAAGGTCGAATTGCCGCCGCTGGACTGCCCCATCACCAGCGGGGCGCTCGTGCAGAGGGCGTCGTGCGCCCCGAGCCGGATGGTTCCCACAAGCACGCCGCTTTGGCTCCAGGTGTTGCCGCTGGAGTTGATGATCCAGGTGTTGTTGTCGGTCTTCGAGAAGCCGCCGGCACCGAGGTCCATCTTTCCGTTGATGATGCCGACGCCGGAGCCGCCGCGAACGAAGAACGTGCCGGCGAAGCCGGGAGCGCCAGTGATGTCGCCGTTGAGCGTCAGCTGGGCGGCGGCGGAGTTGACGTTCACCTGGCACAAGCCGTCGCCGTGGAGGGTGATGGGCCCGGCCAGTTCATTGGTGCCGGCAGCGGTGAACAGGAGGGACCGGATGTTGCCAGTGGCCGAGGAGCTCATGCTCAACGCGTATGGGGCGGGCAGCGTCACGTCGCCTTCCAGCCGCAGGGCCGAGCCTGGATTGGGGCAAGCGGTGCCGGTCGTCGTGCTGCCGGCGAGGACGATGGTCTTGCCGGGCCCCAGGCCGGCGGGATTCGTCACCAGCAGGGCGCCGGTGTTCACCACGATATCCGAAGTGAACGTGTTCGCGCCGCCCAGCTGCAGCACGCCGGTGCCGTCCTTGACCAGAACGCCCGGCCCGCTGATGTCGGCATCGCAGTAATTGGTGATCCCGTTCGGGGCGATGGTGTTGGCGCCATTGAGGCTGATGGTGCCGGCGAACTGGCAATCGCCGCCTGCGGCGTAGATGAGGGCGCCGTCGTCCATGACGATGCGTTTGCTGCCGGCGCCGGCGTTGGAGTAGAGGCCGAGCGAGGCATTGCTGCGGATGGTGAGGGTGTTCTCGGGGCGCCCGAGTGTGGTTCCCAGGTATTGAAAGCCCAGGCGGCCTTGGGCGATCTCGATATCCCCCAGGTCCGTGTCGACGACCGTCTTGATCCAGATCTCCTGCGGGCCGACCTTGGTGAGCTTGCGGCCGTTGCCGGCCAGGCCGGTGCCGCCCGTCGTGATGTCCCACCGCTGCACCGACGCGCCGAAGGTGGTGTCGCCGTCGAGCACGACGCTCTGCAGCGCGCTCTGCTGCTGGGCGCCGGTGTTGTCGATCGCGCCCCTGCCGAGCGCGCCGGCGCCGCTGGCATGGACCAGCTCGCCGCCGAGGTTCTGGCCATTAACGTCGAGGGTGCCGCCGCTGGCCACCGTGGTGGCGCCGATCGTGTCGCCCAGCGCCGTCTCGCTCGCGGGGCGGAGAGCGCCGCCTTCGACCCGGATGGCGCCCGTGAACCCGCTGTTGTTGCCGGCGAGATCGAGCGTGTTCGTGCCGGCTTTCACCAGCGTGCCCGTCCCCATGAGGACGGGGATGGCGCTCTCGCCGTCGTTGGCCAGCGTGAGCGAGCCGCCGCCAGCCAGGTTGAGCGCGGCGCCGAGGATCGCGCCCGGACCGGCAAAGGTGTACGCCTTGGCCGAGTTGTTCATGACCACGTTCGGGGTCGTCAGCTCGCCCTGCAGCTCGACCGCGGGGGATGCGGAGCCCGTGTCGTCGAACGTCACCGAGTCGAGGTTGAAGAACTTGTCAGGGCCGCCGCCGCTGCTCCAGTTGGCATCGCCGTTGATGTTCCACCGGTTGTTCACGCCATCGCCGACCCAGGTCAGAAGCTGCGGGGTGTTGCCCGAGACGACGAGGTTGACCTGGCCGGGGGTGGACGTGTCGAGCGCGAGCGTGCTTCGGCTCTGGAGCGCGGGGCCGCTGAGCTGCAGGTTGCCGGCGTTCCCGCTGAGCGCCCCCGAGTATTGGATCAGCGTGTAGGATCCCAGGCTGAGGGCGGACATCAACGGGTTGACGGGGATGGTGTTGACACCGCTGAGCGTCAAGTTGCCGCTGACATACAGCTGGTCGTTTCCGAAGGCGGCCTGGTCGGTGAGGTCGAAGGGCAGGACGGCCCCGCCGCTGAGCGCGAGGCTGTTGTTCAGGTAGAGGACTCCAGCCGCGCCTTCGGCCGCGGGCACCAGCCGGGCGCCGCCGCCGACGGTGAGATCGCCGGTCACGTAACCTTCGCCCCGGAGCGTCTGGGCGGGGCCGAGAGCCCAGCCGCCTGCGGCCGAGGCGTCGATCGTGCTGCCGCTGCCGACGATGAAGGTGGTCGGGCCGGCGATCTGGGCGCCCGGGCCGATCGTGAAGGCCGCCGCGGAGATGCTCGCGGCATTGGTGATGGTCCCGTAGCTGATGGCCAGAGCGTCCACGGCGATGTCCCCGGGCGCCGGATCACCTTCCGGCTGCAGATCCAGAATGCCGCCGGTGATGTTGAGCGCGCTGCTCCCGCCGCCGTCGTAAACCCGGCCGCCGACGGCGACCCGGCCGCCGCCCAGGTTGAGCGTGCCGGTGGCCGTGCCGTCGCCGCCCGAGTATCGCCCCAAGCGAATGTTGTTGGTCACAACGAGCAGCCCGGAGCCGATCATGTTGAGCTCGCCGGCTGCGCGCCCCGCGCTGGTGGATTGCTGGTAGCCGATCTCGAGGTTGTTCACCTCGATCACGCCGCGGTCGAAGATGAGCCGCCCTGTCGCCAGGCCGGTGGTCGTGCCATTGGCCGAGTTGTAGCTGCGGCCCACGTAGATGATGTTGGCCACCTGGGCATCCACGATGCCCCCGGTAAAATCGGCGATGGCGGTCAGGCTGACACCGGTCGCGCCGGCGTCGTAGTTGTCGCCGATGACCCAGTAGCTCATGGGGCCGGTGCCCGCCGCATTCCGGAACACGACGGATGGATCGACCAGGCCGGGCGTGAAGGCCAGGGTGGCGCTGCACTTTCGCCGGCCGATGCCGATGCCATAGTCGGCCTGGATCCAGTTGGCCTGGCCGAGCAGGTTGGTGGAAGGCTGGCCCGGGTTCGAGCCGACTTGACCCACCGCCAGCCCCCAGGTCGTGCTGGCGCAAGTGATGACGTTCGTCTTGGCCAGGATGAGGGTGCCGCTGGGCCGGTTGCCGCCGGTGTCATTGCCGCCGCTGCCGAAGCCGACCCGGACCTGGCTGACATAGGCGTTGAAGGTGTCCAGGCCCGAGAGATCCAACGTGGCCCGGGTGCTGGAGGAACCGCCCGTTGTGGTCTGCGTGATGTCGAGGTTGCCGGAGGCGTTGCTGAGCACCAGGGAGCCCTGGCCGGCAATCGTCGCATAGACCGTGGCGCTGGCGCCATCGGCGGCGCCCGATCCCACAAACAGGGTGTCCGTCGAAGAGTAGCCGCCTGTGCCGACGACGGTGCTGCGCGTTCCCGTTACGGAGAGCGTCTGGCCGGCAGGGATCAGCGTCGTGTGATAGTTGCCCGCGCTGGAAAGCGCCGAGTAAACCAGGCTGCCAAAGGTGAAATCGGTGTCGGCCACATTGTTCACCACGCCCGCCGCATTGGTGAAACCGATCGTCTTGTCGAAGATCGCAGACTCGCCGATCCCGGGCGGGGATGCGGCGTCCCAGTTGCCCGGGTCCGACCAGTTGAGGCTCGAGCCTCCGCCGGTCCAGGTGGCGGCGCCCGCCGTGATCGCCGCGCCCGCAAGCGCCGCGATCCAAACACTACGCATGATGAGGAAGCACTGGGCTCGTTTCAGTTTCATGGAATGATTCCTTCTTGTGGTTGGGGGTGGAGGATCGATTGGGTTTGTGCGCAAGCGAGGTCGAGGCGCGCCGCTGACACGGAGGGCGATGCGCAGCGCTCCCTATCCGTGCGTCTCGGCCCGGAAAGGAACGCCGGTGGCGACAAGATCCTCATGGGATGGACCCACGCGTAGCAGATGCGGGCCCGGATGTCAACCCGTCGAGAACTTTCGCAGCGGCGCGGGCGCGGCCTCCCGCTACAGCTCCGTCCATTTGCCCGGGACGGGGACGGGGAACTGGCCGCTGGGATCGGCTCGGACGGGGACGGGGCTGCTGGCGTCGAGCCGGTCCAGATAATCGCAGAACTGGAACCGCGAGGCCATCATGTCATCCCACGTGACGGTCTGGCCGAGATGGGAGGCGGCGCGTCCCATGAGCGAGACCAGGTCGGCATGGACAGCCCGCTCGAGCTCGTTGTGCGGCAGGTCGCGCCGGATGCTTTGGACGAAATCGTTCCACTCGTGCTGCCAGGGGGTGAACTCGTCCTTGGCGGGCGTCCAGGCGATGTTGTCCCGGGCGATGCGCTGGTCCTTGAACTGATGAACAGTGGCGGCGTGGATGTTGCCGGAAAACTGGGCGGCGGACTTGGCGCCGTGGATATAGGTGGCGAAATCGCTGCGGGCATGGTTCATGCGGCGGAAACCGCAGAACGCTTTGGTGCCGTCGGCGAAGGTGTATTCCATCGAGTAGGAATCGATGTTCTGGCCGCAATCCTTGCTGTCGGGGGCGCGTCCGCCCAGGCCGTGGCACTCGACCGGCCAGGCATCCTTGATCCAGCAGCATTCGTCGATCTGGTGGATGAGGTTGTCGACCATCTGGCCCGAGCCGACCCAGAGGAGCTGGGCCCGGCCGAACTGGAGCTGGCTGAGGAGGTCGTTGGACTTGGCCCCTTGCGGGCTGAGCCAGTTGGCCCCGCCCAGCCGGTTGGCCCGGATCAGGAGGATGTCCCCCAGCTCGCCGTTGCGGATCTTCTCGATCAACGCCTGCCGGGCTGGGGAGTGCCGGCACTGGAGGCCGGACATGATTTTGAGATTCTTTCTCTTGGACTCGCCGACCAGCGCCAGCAGGCGGTGGAGCCCGCCTGGATCCGCCGCGAAGGGTTTCTCGAAGAAGACGTTGATGCCTTTGCGGATGGCATACTCGACATGGACAGGCCGGATGTAGGCGCGCGTCGTGCACATCGCCACGTCGCCGGGACGGAGAACATCGATCGCCTTGCGATACGCATCGAACCCGACAAACCGCCGGTCCCGCGGGACATCGACTTTGTCCGGGAACTGCTGCTGCGCGTTCTTCAGCGCCGCCTCGATCTTGTTCTCCTGCAGATCCGCCATCGCATACAGCTGGATCGGTCCGGCGCCGCGCGCCGAGAGCGCGTCCCGGACGGCTCCGGCACCCCGCCCGCCGCAGCCGATCAGCGCCAGGCGGATCGTCGAGTCATCGGCGGCGAACACGCCGCGCGGCAAGACCGCCGACAGAACGCCCGATCCCAGGGCGAGCGCGCCGCCCCCTTTCAGAAACTGACGACGGTTGAGTTGAGCCGGTTGGGTGGATGGCATCATGGCAGTCATTCTTCCATCTCCTTACTCTCCGCCCGCAGCGGCGTCAATGATAGTGACGATCCAAGATCCTCCTCTCAGGCCCTCCTCCATAGGCCATGGAGGAGAGGGAGAAGACCGGCTGCGGACAATCAACCAACGGCGACCGAACGCACCAAGCGCCCGAATTTTGTCCTGCAACCCTGCCGCCCGCGGTCAGCACGCGAGCGAATCCGCCGATCGCTCGACCGCCGATGGGCGAGGATCGATGGACGGCAGATCGGGCTCGGGGGCCAGCTTCGGCAGCTTGATCAGGAATGCCGCGGCCGTCCCTCCTCCCGCCAGCAGGCCCAGCCACGTGCCCCACCGGGCGCTCATTCCGAATCCCACATCTTCAACCAGGATGTAGGTGACGGTGACGACCGTCATGAACACGGCAGGCAGGAAGGCCAGCCACCAGCGGCTCCGCCGCCGCGCCAGAAAGACCGTGGCCGCCCACAGCCCCACAGCCGCCAAGGTCTGGTTGGCCCAGCCGAAATATCGCCAGATCACGCTGAAATCGACAAAGTTCAGCACCAGGGACAGCCCGAAAAGCGGCGCCACGAGCAGGTAGCGGTTCAGGACCTTCGTTTGCGGAATCCGAAAATAATCGGCAAGGATCAGCCGGGCGACGCGAAAGGCCGTATCGCCGGAGGTGATCGGCAGCACCACGACGCCCAGAATGGCCAGGACGCCGCCGAACCCTCCCATGACCGCGATGCAGGAGTCATGCACGACCGCGCCGGGACCGCCTCCGCCCGGCTTGAGCACCGCAGCCAACCCCTCGTGGCTGCCGTAGAAGCCCTGGGCCACCGAAGCCCAGATCAAAGCGATCAATCCCTCGGCGATCATCGCACCGTAAAACACCAGGCGGAGATGCTTCTCGCTCTTCAGGCAGCGGGCCATGAGCGGGCTCTGGGTTCCGTGGAAGCCGCTCACCGCCCCGCAGCTCACGGTGATGAAGATCAAAGGCCAGGCGGGCAGCTGCTGGGGATGCAGGTTCTTCAGCGTGAACTCCGGCACCGGGATCCGTCCCGTGACCAGCGCAATCCCCAGCCCGCCCACCATGACCAGCAGTGCGAGCGCGAAGAATGGATAGATCCGGCCGATGATCTTATCGATGGGGAAGAGCGTCGCGGCCAGGTAATAGAGAAAAATCGCCAGCATGACGACCCACATCCAGACCGAGTATCCCTGGAATGTGTGCTTGAGCCAGCCCGCTGCGCCCTCGCCGAACCACCCCACCACCACCTGCGCCGGCAGCACATCGACCAGCAGCAGGGCCGGCCCCTTCACAAACACCGTCCCCACCAGCAGCATCAGCAGCAGGATGAAGAACGTGGCGACGTGCCGCGTCACCCCGCCCAGGTAATGGCCGATCAGGTCGGGCAGGCCGGCGCCGCGGTTGCGAATCGACATCGTCCCGATCAGGAAATCGTGCACCGCGCCGCCGAGGATGCAGCCCAGGACAACCCAGAGGAACACTTGGGGGCCCCAGAGCGCGCCCAGGATCGGCCCGAAGACCGGCCCCAGCCCGGCGATGTTCAGGAGCTGGATCAGGTAGATCCGCCACGTCGACATCGGCACATAGTCCACCCCGTCGGCGAGAGCAATGGCGGGCGTGACCCGATTGGGATCGGGGCGGACGGTCGCGGCAACATATCGCCCGTACACCGCATAGCCCGCCACCAGCAAGACCAGTCCAACGCCAAACGCAATCATAACACGACTCTGCCAGAGAGAACCCTCCCTTGTCACGGACAGAGTGCCCTGCTCCCTCTCGGCCGCGAATTGCCCCCCCATTCCAGCCCGGCCCGCGAAGCTCTCCGCCCCACGCCGCCGAGTCTTCGGAAGCACCAGCCCGGCCTTCCCTGGATGGCCGGCAGCCATGACAAAGGCGCCTTGTGCAGCGCAAAAATTGTGCGTGCGTTCGGCGCCTGCTCTGGTTGAATGAGAGAGTGAGCGCGCTGTTTCTCGAAACGCCATGTGCGCCGGCCCTCGCGCAGTCGGGCGCGAGCCCCTGTCGCGCGCGATGCCCTGCCCGACGCCGGCAACTGCCCCGCTCCCTGCCGCTCGGCGCCCGAGAAGAAACCAATCCGGAGATGGAAATCGCATGACCCCGAAACGACCTGCCCGCCCCCACTATGCGCGGCGGCATCCCGCCGATCCCCTGACGCCGTATGGCAACCGCCCGATGGTCACCCCCATCGTGAACGCGGTCAATTACGAGTATCTCGATTTCGAAGTGTTGCGGCAGATCACCGACGGCGAGATCGACGGCTATACGTATCACCGGGACGACAATCCGACTGTGCGGGCCGTCGAGAAGCTCATCGCCGCCCTCGAGAGCGCGGAGGATTGCGTCGTGTGCACGACGGGCATGGCCGCCTGCACGATGGTCTACCTCACCTACCTGCGCGCGGGAGGCCACCTGATCCTCTTCCACGACATTTACGGGGCGCACTACAAGGTGTCGCTGATCCTCGAGCGCCTGGGCGTCGAGGTCTCGTGGGTGGACGCCGCCGACTGGAAAGGTCTCGAGCGCCACATCAAGCCCAACACCCAGATGATCTTCCTCGAGACGCCGAGCAACCCGCTGTGCAAAGTGATCGATGTGGCTGCGGTGAAGGCCATGGCACGGCGGGTCGGCGCCATGGTGGTCGTCGACAACACGTTCGCCACGCCCTATCACCAGAAGCCGCTCGCCCTGGGCGCCGACCTTGTCATCCACAGCGCGACCAAGGCCTTGGGCGGACACAACGATCTCATGGCAGGCGCCATCGCCGGATCGAAGAAGGATTACGACGAGCTCTGGTTCACCCGCCAGGCCATCGGGACGACCCTGGATGCCTACTCGGCCTCGCTGCTCGAACGCGGGCTCAAGACCTTCCCCTTGCGGGCCGAACGGATGGCCGCCAACGCGATGGCGGTCGCGCGTCATCTCGTTCGATGCCGGGGCATCTCGGACGTGCGCTATCCCGGGCTGCGGGACTTCGACGGCCACCGGGCCGCCGCCCGCCAGATGAAACATGGCTTTGGCGGCATGATGGCCTTCGAGGTTGGCAATGACCAGGAGGACGCCAAGCGCTTCGTCTCCGCCCTCCGCGTCATCCGCCACGCCGTCAGCCTCGGATCCACCGAATCCCTGATCTGCATCCCGTTCCTGACCACGATGCTCTACATGCCGCCGGAGCGGCGCACGACCTTCGGGGTCAAGCCCAACACCGTCCGTCTCTCGGTCGGCGTCGAGCCGGTCGCCCACCTCCTCGAGGATATCGACCAGGCCCTGCGCTCTGTGAAAAAGAGATCGCGCTCGTAGTCGCGCCTCCCAAGCCGCAAGCTGCAGAGTGGCCGCCTGCACCCCTGGAAGGCCGCGCAAATTCCGATTGAAAACCTGGCGGGACCGACTACAGTCGCCCATCTCGGCCGCTTGCGGCGGCCGGGCCCGACCGGGCAACGAAAGCCATGAAAAGCTACAATATCGCGGTGATCGGCGGCGACGGCACTGGCCCCGAGGTGGTGCGCGAAGCCATCAAGGTCCTGGATGCGGCCGCCCACAAGTTCGGCCTCAAGCTCAACTACACGCACTTCGATTTCGGGGGCGACCGCTACCTTCGGACGCAGGAGGTGCTGCCGGACAGCGCCGTCGACGAGCTTCGCCGGTTCCCCGTGATCCTCCTGGGCGCGATCGGCCACCCCGACGTCCGGCCCGGCATCCTCGAGAAGGGGATCCTGCTCCGGCTCCGGTTCGAGCTCGAGCAATACATCAACCTCCGACCCATCAAGCTCTACGACGCCCGGTTCTGCCCGCTCAAGGACAAGCGCCCGGAGGACATCGATTTCGTCGTGGTGCGGGAGAACAACGAGGGGCTCTACACCGGGTCGGGCGGTTTCGTGTTCAAGGGCACCCCTCACGAGGTTGCCATCCAGGAGAGCATCAACACCCGCCGGGGCGTCGAGCGCTGCCTCCGGTTCGCCTTTGACTACACCCGCAAGCGGAACCGGTCCAAGAAACTCACTTTGTCGGGCAAGACCAATGTTCTCACCTACGCGTTCGACCTGTGGGAGCGCGCCTTTCACGAGATCGGCGCGAAGGATTACCCGGACATCCAGCGCGATTACGCCCATGTCGACGCCACCACGATGTGGTTTGTGAAGAATCCCGAGTGGTTCGACGTGATTGTCACGGACAACATGTTCGGGGACATCATCACCGACCTGGGAGCGATGATTCAGGGGGGGATGGGGATTGCCGCCGGCGGCAACATCAATCCGAAGGGGACCAGCATGTTCGAGCCCATTGGCGGCAGCGCGCCCAAGTACACGGGCAAGGGCGTGATCAACCCGCTGGCGGCGATCTGCGCCGGCCAGATGCTGCTGGATTTCCTGGGCGAGACCGCCGCGGCGCAGGCGATCGAGAGCGCGGTGATCGGGACGGTGCGCGAGAAGCTCCCCAGCCTGGCCGCCGGCAAGATGGGCCACACCACCGCCCAGGTCGGCGACCTCGTCGCTGCCGCCCTGTAATCTCGACCTCTATTGCTTTTCGGAGAGCCCCGTGGGATCATCGGGGCATGCACGCATCACCCGATTCGATCCTGCCGCAGCCGCGGCCTGAAACCGATCGCTCGCCCGCCGCAGGCTTGCCGCTGACCCGCCGCCGGATGCTTCAGTGGACCGGGCTCAACCTCCTGGGCGCCGCCGCGTTCCAGGCGCCTCTGGCCCGGACCATGGCCGCCGCCAGCCCGGCTGCCCCATCCCCTGCCCCGCCCCTGCCCGCCCTCCAGCGATTCCCCCGCATGGTCCACGAATACTTCGTGGATCGTGTCCGCGCCATCGAGCGAAAAGCCAACGCCGCCCGAGCCGCCCTCGAAACACGCGTCGACGCCGAACGATGTGTCGAGACCGTGCGCGCCAAAATCCTCGCCTGCTTCGGACCGTTCCCGGCCAAAACGCCGCTGCGCGCGCGGATCACGGGCGTTGTCGACCGCGGCGCGTATCGGATCGAGAAAGTCATCTTCGAGAGCCGCCCGAATTTTCTGGTGACGGCCAATCTTTATGTCCCGCAGAACCGATCGCTGCCGGCGCCGGCCGTGCTGGGCGTGTGCGGCCACTCCGACATCGGGAAGGCGATCGATGCCTACCAGTCGTTCTCGCAGGGCCTGGCCCGGCTGGGCTACGTGGTGCTCATCATCGATCCCATCGGCCAGGGCGAACGCCTCCAGTACCCGGACGCCAACCTCAGATCCCGCATCGGCGTGGGCGTCCGCGAACATCTCTACGCCGGCAACCCCCAGTTCCTCGTCGGCGACTTTTTCGGTTCCTGGCGCGCCTGGGACGGCATCCGCGCTCTCGATTACCTCCTGTCCCGGCCGGAGGTGGATCCGAACCACGTGGGGATCACGGGCAACTCGGGCGGCGGCACAATGACCACCTGGCTGTGCGGGCTGGACTCGCGCTGGACGATGGCGGCGCCGAGCTGTTTTGTCACCAGCTTCAGGCGCAACCTCGAAAACGAGCTGCCGGCCGACACCGAGCAGTGCCCGCCTCGCGCCCTCGCTCTGGGGCTTGACCACGAGGATTTCATCGCCGCGCACGCCCCCAAACCCGTGATCCTGCTGGCGCAGGAGCGGGACTACTTCGATGTGCGAGGCACCGAAGCCGCCTATCGCCGGCTCAAGCGGCTCTATCGCCTGCTGGGCGCCGAGGACAAGGTCGCCCTCTTTGTCGGCCCGAATCCCCACGGGTTCAGCATCGAGAACCGGCAGGCCATGTACGGATGGTTCAACCGCTGGACCGGCCAGCCCCCGCGTGTGACCGAGCCGGACCTGACCATCGAAACGCCCGAGACGCTCCGGTGCACGCCTCGCGGACAGGTGGCCGACCTCGACTCCCGAACGGTCCCGTCGTTCACGCGCGAGCGATCGCGCGCGCTGGCCGCCCGCCGGCCCTCCCGGAGCGGGCCGGATCTGGCCGGCGCGCTGACCCGGTTGCTCAAGCTATCGAAACCGGGCAGCCCCCCCGACTACCGGATCCTGCGGGCGCTGCCTTCGCGGAAATACCCGCGGCCGGCCGCCACGATCTATGCCGTGGCGACCGATCCCGGCATTCACGCGCTGGTCTACCGGCTGTCGGCCGCCCGGCTGGACGGGCGGCCGCCCCGGACCCGGGCCCGGGCGATCCTCTACGTCGCCCATCGATCGAGCGACGCCGAGCTGCGCGAGGAATCCCTGGTCCGCGAGCTGATCGAGGCCGAGCCGGAGTCTGTCTTCTACGCGTGCGACGTTCGCGGCATCGGCGAGTCCGAGCCCAACACGTGCGGCCAGGGCAGCTTTCTCGATCCCTATGGAAGCGATTATTTCTATGCGATCCACGCCCTGATGCTCGACGACCCCTACGTCGGCCAGAAGACACGCGACGTCCTCCGGGTGCTGGACTGGCTGCGCGCAGTCGGCCATCCGGAGATCCACCTGGCCGCCAAGGGATGGGGCGCTCTTCCCGCGACGTTCGCCGCGTTGATCTCGGATGCCGTGGGCCAGGTCACGCTAAAAAATGCCCTCACGTCCTATGCCGAGATTGCCGAGGGCAACGATTACCGGTGGCCGCTGGCCGCCTTCGTTCCCGGCGTGCTCCATGAGCTCGACCTCCCTGACTGCTACCGCGCGCTTGCGTCGAAACAGCTCCGCCAGATCGATCCCTGGAACGCCGACCCGGGCAGGCCAGCGCCGTCGGCTTGAAGCCGTTCAGCCGACAGCGCGGCGCGAATCCTTCCGGACCGCGGACGCCTGCCTGCCAGAGCCGCCGCCGCGCGCCTGCCTGCCGCTGGAATGCGGGCCGGCCTGGCTGCATCTCCGTGGATTCATTGTCGGTGGGCCTGCGTAGGCTTTGCCACAGGGATGCCTGACTTAGGGTCTGTGCAAAAATTAATTCCGATTTTGCTGGAGGGGATTGGGCGGGCTGGCAAGGCGCGACGAGCGAGCATACCCGCGCGGTCTGTGAGCGAGGAGCAACACAGCCAGCGCGCCCAAGGCCCCCAGCCCGCAGGGGCGGGGCGGCGCCGGGCCATCTGCTTCGTGGCTCGGTCGGTCGAGTATCGCGGGGGGATACACTCCCTCCCTTGCGCCTCGCATCGGGCCCGGCGGCGCTCCCGCCAAAATCGGAAGTAATTTTTGCACAGACCCTTATTAGAAGCTTGCGTTTCAGAACTGGGCTGCCCCAGCTTGCCGTGGGGGCTGTATTCCAATGGAGAGAGGGACAGGGAGGGGCTGTAAATCCTTTTTGCGTGTCCTTGCGTTTATTGCGGCCAAAAATCCGCTCTTCGAAATTTTTGAATCTCATGAAATCAGGCACTGCATGCGCCTTTCCTGAGTTCCTGATTTCCAAACTGAGTACATCTTTCTTCGCGTCCTTCGAAATTTTCGTGGTGATAAAATCACGCACCTTGTTTGTCCTGCATCCGCGGGACCGCCCTCGGGTCGAAGATTGACGGGTTATGGCGATCCGTCCACACTGGGTCACAGGCTGTGACCACCGCGAACCAGATCACGATTCTGCGGATCTTGCTGGTGCCGGTCTTTGTGGGGCTGTTGCTGTATTACAGCCAGACCGGCCAGGCCGTTTACCATATCCTGGCACTGAGCGCGTTCGGCCTGGCGGCGTTGAGCGACGGGATCGACGGCTACATTGCCCGCCGTTACAACCAGCGGAGCGAGCTGGGCGCGCTGCTGGATCCGGTGGCGGACAAGCTCTTGCTGGTGTCGGGCCTGGTGCTGCTGAGCTTCAACCTCGAGCCGCATCTGATCCGGATCCCGCTCTGGCTGACGGTGACGGTCTTCAGCCGCGATCTGATCCAGTTCCTGGGCTGGGTGATCATCCAGTACACCTGCGGCCATATCCGAGTCGTGCCGCATCCGGTCGGGAAAGTGGCGACTGTCCTGCAGATGATCTGTATCTCCTGGGTGCTGCTGCGATGGCCGGCTCCGTGGCTGCAGTGGTGGGCGGCGGCGGCCACGCTGGCCACCGTCATCTCCGCCCTCATCTACATTCGGGATGGCGTCCGCCAACTGAGCGCCAGCCCCTCCAGCTCGCCTGCACAACTGCCATGAAAATCGCGCTTGGATTGTGGCTGGCCGCGGTCGCCGCCGGCGGCGCTCCCGCCAAAATCGGAAGTAATTTTTGCACAAACCCTGAAAGGCGGAATATGGTTTGCCGTTTGGGGAGCAGCGGGCATAATGGGGATCGGAGCGCGCGCTCTGCGACCGGGGCGCCCCTATAGCTCAAATGGATAGAGCGGCGGTTTCCTAAACCGTTGATCCCTGTTCAATTCAGGGTAGGGGTACCAACCATCCAAGGCGCCGGCTCAAGCCGGATATGCAGATTGCCGAGATCCTGATCCAGAAAGGCTTGCTGACGCGGGCCCAGGCGGACGAAGCCGCCCGGATGCAGCAGGCCAAACGGCTGCGATTCGATCGCGCGGTGGTCGAGTTCGGCTACCTCACCGAGCGGCAGGTGCTCGAGGTTTGGGGCGAGCAATTCAACCTGCCGGTTGCCGACCTCGAGGATGCCGTCATCGATCCCGAGGTGCTCAAGATA
The DNA here is from genome assembly GCA_022711435.1 of Verrucomicrobiota bacterium. GTDB lineage: Bacteria > Verrucomicrobiota > Verrucomicrobiia > Limisphaerales > UBA1319 > JAGMXM01. The sequence goes on along the minus strand of JAKLFB010000017.1, from coordinate 62,374 downwards.
TTGCCGTCGAAGGTGGTGTATCGGAGGAGGCTGCTGCCGCTCCGCCAGGAGAACGGATGCCTGGTGGTGGCGACATGCGATCCGCTGGGCATCCATTCCCTCGATGACCTGCGGGTGGCGACCGGCATGCCCATCGAGCCGGTCCTGGCGCCCAAGGCCGAGATCGAGAAGCTCATCAAGGCCTACTACGGCGTCGGCGGCGACACCCTCGACGAGATGGTCGGAACGGCCGGGCCGGAAGGCAAGAGTGAGGGCGCCGAGTCGAGCGAGGATTTGCTCGACATGGCCCAGGAGGCCAGCGTCATCAAGCTCGTCAACGAGATCATTATCGAAGCCGTCAACGAGCGGGCCAGCGACATCCATATCGAGCCCTACGAACACGAGCTGTCCATCCGGTATCGAATCGACGGCGTCCTGCAGCTGGCGTCCTTGCCGCCCCAGATCCACCGGTTCCAGGCCGCCATCATCAGCCGCATCAAGATCATGGCCAGCCTCAACATCGCCGAGCGCCGCGTGCCCCAGGACGGCCGGATCAAGTTCCAGATCGGCGGGCGCCAGATCGATGTCCGCGTCAGCGTCATCCCCATGCTCTTCGGCGAGGGCATCGTGATGCGGTTGCTCGACAAGGCCAGCGTCCTGTTCAGCCTCACGGAGCTCGGCATGGACGACGACACGTTCGCGATCTTCCAGCAGCTGATCGAGCGCCCGCACGGGATCATCCTGGTGACCGGCCCGACCGGCAGCGGCAAGACCACCACCCTCTACGCCGCGCTCAACGCCATCGTGGGCCCCGAGCTCAAGGTCCTCACGGTCGAGGACCCCGTCGAATACCACCTGCACGGTGTGAACCAGATCCCCGTCGACGCGCGCACCGGCATGACGTTCGAGCGCGGGCTTCGATCCATCCTCCGCCATGACCCGGATGTGATCATGATCGGCGAGATCCGCGATCTCGAGACCGCGCGGGCGGCGATCCAGGCCTCGCTGACCGGCCATCTCGTGCTCTCCACCCTCCACACCAACGATGCCGCATCCGCACCGACCCGGCTGATCGACATGGGCATCGAGCCCTACCTGGTCGCCAGCACGCTGATCGGCGCGATGGCCCAGCGCCTCGTCCGCAAGATCTGTCCCCAGTGCAAAACCGCGTGCGGCCCCGACGAGCGCAAGCACTGGCCCACAGATTTCGAGCCCGATCCCGACACCCCCGTGTATCGGGGCGCCGGCTGCCCCGCGTGCCGGCAGACCGGATATCGCGGCCGGTCCGGCTTGTTCGAGATGATGCTCATCAACGACGCCCTGGCCGAAAAGATCGTCGCGCGCGCAACGGCGCCGGAGATGATCCGCATCGCGCGATCATACGGTCTCCGGCTCCTGCGCGAGGACGGCTGGATAAAGGTCCGGCGCGGCGCCACCACGCCCGAGGAGGTCGTGAAGTGCACGGCCGTCTGAGCCGCTGCATCCCCCAATCCCGCCCCGCCGGCGCTTGCGCCCGCCCAACCAGCTCCGGATGCGCCCAGGCGGCAAAGCCGATGGATCGAGGCCGCCACTCTTTCCCCGCAGGACGTCACAGAACTGTTGCGCAGCCGGGTGGATCGCGTCTAGTATGATCGCATGACACGGGCATGGATATGGAGTGTGTGCTTGTGGATCGCGATGGGCGCGGCTGTCGCCGGCGCCGATGCCGTCGCCATCCGGAAGGTCCTGCCCCATTACCTCGATCTCCAGGGCCGCCATGCCCTGCATCCAAGCCTCTACGAACGCGACGCTTATCAGGCCCATCTGCGCCAGAATCCGGCCCAATGCGGCGGCATCCGGTTCGATATCCAGTCGAAAGGCCGGCCCGATACGCGCGCCCCGATCTATTGGCGGATCGAGCTGCGCACCGACAGCGCCCCAAACCCGCGTGTGTTTGAAAAGCCTGCCTTGGCCCGAACCCGATCCAGCCGCTGGTCGCAAGTCACGATCGACGGGGAAGATTACCGGCGCCTGGGCAAGATCATGGCATGGCGCGTCACTCTGGTAAGCGGCGATCGTGTCTGGGCCGAGCAGAAATCGTTCCTCTGGCAGTGAGGGAGCAGGGACGATCAGGGCGCATTGGCTATTGTCGTCCGAGCTGTCAGCTATACAGAGCGTCAGAAGTCGACAACGCCGGGTCAGGTGACCCGGCCTACATGAGGGCGGACGCTGGCGATGTAGGCCGCGTGCCCTCACGCGGTGTGACTTATGCCGTTGTGTATAGCAATGCCAGGCCTTCCTCCATCCGGTGCCAGAAACGCCGAATCCCCAGCGCCATCTGCTCCGCCCCCCAGCCTGCCGCACCGATCCGATCCGCCTCGAACCCAGCCAAAATGAAAACCGGGCCATCCAGTTCCCAGTCGATCCATGCTCGGCGCCGGGCCCTCCTCAGGCGGCTTGCCGCTCTGGATCAGATCCGGCGCGGCACAATCGTCGATCAGTATGTTGTGTCCAGACGCCGGGATGGATCGATCCACAAGAGGGGACCCTACCCGCTGCTCACCCGCAAGCAGGGGAAACGAACCGTGTCCAAGCGGCTGACCGATCCGGACCTCGTCCCGCTCTATCGCCAGCAGATACGGTCGATGCGCGAATTCGAGCGTGTGGTTGCCGAGCTGGTGATTCTGGGGGAACAGCTCAGCGAGATGGCCGTCGCCCGGCACGCGAAGAAAATCAGGTCCTGATCCGGGGAATCCCGAACAACGGGACCGGTTCAGAGCCAACGACACACACCCAGCCCACTCGGCAGGCTGAATCCATGACCTGTTGAAATCGGACATAATGTATTTATTTCTTACTAATGTCGGCAATACTTACATATATCTCCTAATAATTCAGCTGATTTTACTTAATGTATCGACGCAAGCTGTTTGTTACCAATGCAAAGGGTTTTCTGAAAATGGATGCCTCTTTTTTGGTATGGTAAATGCTCATTTTTGAATCACTCCGGATGGGGTGATCGTTTGGGATTGGGATGGAGGGGCTTTGGAGACGTGAAATGGGCCGGGTGAGGACCCGGTATTTTGGGTTGTTACATGCGAAGTGGTGTTCATCGTTGTTGGGCAGTGGCGATTGCATGGGCAGTTGCGCTGGTCCTGATGGTGATCCATGTCCAGGCAGTCAACATTACGGTAACGGATTTCACCGGGCCTGGCGTGAATCAGCCAGTTTCGGGTCCATTATGGGTCTGGAACGGCGGCCCTGGTGGCGCAGCCAACGAGGATAACGAGACCGAGGCCACCGTCGGAGTTCGAACGCCCCAGGGACAGAAGTGGGACCTCGAGATGTTCGCCATCGAGAGCGGGAGCCTCAAGATCGTTGGCGGTTATGACTTTATCAAAGGCGTCACGGGAGCCACGCCGGGCGATCTGTTCATCAAGGTGGGGGGCGCGCCTCCTTCGCATGAACCCCTGAATTACTCGAGCAGGATTATCAATGGCCCGTATTACGGCTATGACTATGCTGTCGATCTCAGCCATGGATTCTCCACCGGAAAAGTGAACGTCTACGATCTCGGTCCCAGCTCGGTGCTGCAAACGGCCGAGAACGATTTCTTCGGATCGAATCCGTGGAAGTTCTATTCGACCCCGGAAGCGATTCTGTCCACGGCAGTTGCCTATGCGACATACGGCGCCGGGTATCGCGGTCTTTTAGGTGACGGCAACAGCTCGCCCCAATTCCTGGCCGCCTGGGAGAAGACTGATCGGCACAATGAACTGTCGATCGACCTGGATTTCCTGGCCATCGAGCCCGGAACCCCAATCTATTTCAGCTACACGATGGGGTGCGGGAACGACATGCTCAAAGGCATTCTCACCGTGCCGGATGGCGGCGCGACATTTGCGCTCCTCGGGATCGCCCTGGGCGGACTCCTCCTCATCCGCCAACACCCATAGCTCCCGAACGCCGGGTCGGGTGACCCGGCCTACACGGCGGGCGAGCGCTGGCGATAGCAGGCCGTGTGACCTCACACGGCGCTGGATAGCTCCAAACGCCGGGTCAGGTGACCCGGCCTACACGGCGGGCGGACGCTGGCGATGTAGGCCGTGTGACCTCACACGGCGCTGGATAGCCCGGCTCCAAACGCCGGGTCAGGTGACCCGGCCTACACGGCGGGCGGACGCTGGCGATGTAGGCCGTGTGACCTGCCTGCGCCGTCGCGCCAGGCAGGTGACCCGGCCTTGATGAAACTGAGAGACGACGTGAATCCCTTCCTGTCTCAGCGCCTCTGCGCCTCTGCGGAAGAAGGGTTTATAGCCAAGACTCTTCTCCCGCTGAGACGCTGAGACGCAGGGAGGATTTTACCGCAGCTTGAAAGCCGCAGCCACGCGATGAAGGGTGTGCAAATGTTGGCCGACAAGCGGACGCGTCAGCGACGCGTCCCTACCTTGCCAAGGGCATCACAATCTCCGCGTCATTCTGCGTCATTCTGCGGGCACAAATCCGCAGCGTGCAGCCGGTCAGCCGACCGCGCTGCGGGCCAAGGCCCGCGCCCCGATCCTTCCGGACCGCGGACGCCTGCCTGCCAGAGCCCGGCACAGGCTGGTCGCAGGCACGAATGATGCATAAGATGCCAGATGATAGAAACGTCGTTCTCGATGAGAAGTGTTAAATATTTCGACATTTCAGCCGTAGAGTGTCGCCCATGGTTGTCGGGGTTGCTGTCTTCCAACGGTGTCGGAACGATACGTGAATCTCCTAACTCGGCAGGCTCATAAGATCCGCTCTCGCTGCCTGCGCGTCCCCGGGAACAACCTCTCGATTTCCGCATGCTGCAAAATGACATGGACAATACTTTGTAGATTTGAGATAGATAAGTTACGTCGTATCATGATCTACGGCAAGCTAGCAATGCCTTCGGATGAAAGGGGAAAGGATTGTTTGTTGCCGCGCGTCGAATATGACTTGACATGCTGTCAATTTCAGAACACACCTTGCCATGCGATATTTGAAGCATTTTCTTGGACACAGTGATCCGCGCCAGCCATCCCCCAACCACCTGCCATCCTGCGCATCACAAGGCAGCGATCCCCGCCGAATCGCATCGCGGATGATCCGCTGGGGGCTCCTGGCCGCCTGCGTGCTCTGCGCTGCAGCCGCATCTGCGGCGGCCCTGCCCGATCTGCCGCCGATGGCCTTGGGGGCCAGGGCGCGCGGTGTGGCGGCGATCCATCTGCTGGGCAACCACCTCCCTTCCGTGGCCGCCGCCCACGGCAAAAGTCCAGCCGAACTCCGCGGCATCTTTCTCCGCGACCAGACCCTCTGGATCGAGCCTGACGGGCGCTTGCTCTACGTCTGCGAAACGGAACCGCTCCCTGCAGATCCAGCCTCGACAAGCCCCGACGAAGCCGCCGCATTCAGCCTTCTGCCAGCCGACCAGACGTTCTTCCTTCACAGCCGGCCGGGCGCCACCAAGGTCATCCACCTCGATTTCGATGGCCATACCACCTCGGGCACTGCATGGAACTCCCGCGTCGGGGGCGGGGACATCGTGACACCCCCTTACGACATCGATGGCGACCGAACGACGTTCAGCGCGGCCGAACTCACCAACATCCAATACATCTGGCAGCGCATCGCTGAGGACTACGCACCCTATGATGTGGATGTCACGACCGAGGACCCTGGCGTCGAGGGCCTCAGCAAGACCAGTTCGAGCGATCCGAGCTACGGAATCCGCGTTTGCATCGGCGGAAGCAGCCTCGACTGGTATGGCGCCAGTGCGGGCGGCGTCGCTTACGTCGGCTCTTTCAACTGGAGTTCGGACACGCCCTGCTTTGCCTTCCCGGCCCAACTGGGCAATGGCAACGAGAAGTATACCGCGGAGGCGGCCAGCCACGAGGCCGGCCACACGCTCGGCCTGCACCACGACGGCACGACCGATGGCACCGTCTACTACGCCGGCCACGGCTCCTGGGCCCCCATTATGGGCGTCGGCTACTACAAAACCATCACCCAATGGAGCAAGGGCGAATACCCTCTCGCCAATAACAAGGAAGACGACCTGGCCGTCATGCAAAATTACGGGATCGCATACCGCGCCGACGATCACCTGAGCACGATCGCTTCCGCGACCTTTCTCCCTGGACCCAGCATCTTCGCGCTGGGCCTGATCGAGCGGAACACGGATCTGGACGTTTTCTCGTTCCAGACCGGCGCAGGCGCCATCCAGTTCACCGCCACACCCGGATCCCGCGGGCCGAATCTCGATATCCGTCTCGGCCTGTATGACGGCAGCGGATACCTGGTCGCCGCGAACGATCTCACCACCCTCGACGCCACTCTTTCGGCCACCGTCGCCGCCGGCACTTACCACCTCTCGGTCGAAGGGGTCGGCGCGGGTGACCTCGCCACGGGGTACTCCGATTACGCCAGCCTCGGCCAATACACATTGACTGGGACCATCGTCCCGATCGGCACCCTGCAGCCGCCAGTCGCATCGGCCTTTGCCACCCCCACGGCCGGCGCCGCCCCGCTCACGGTCGCCTTCTCCAGCGCCGGCTCAGACGATCCCGACGGCGCCATTGCCCGGTTCGAATGGAGTTTTGGCGACGGCGCAAGCTCTCTTGAACCCAACCCAACCCATGTCTACAGCGCGGCGGGGAGTTACCAGGCCGTGCTCATCGTCACCGACAATTCCGGCCTGAGCGCCAACGCGTCCGTGATCATCACCGTCCAGGACACCCTGACATCCAATAACATTGCCTTCGTGGGACAGATCCAGATGTCGCTTCTCAAGAGCGTCGCCGGCAGCACAGCACAGGCTCGAGTCCTCGTTTTCGGCGCTACCACCATGCCCGTTCCCCTGCCGAACGCCATCGTGACAGGCGTCTGGTCCGGTCTGACTACGGGCACGGCCACCGCAACCACCGATGCCGATGGAGAAGTCGTCTTCACCTCTAAAAAGAGTAAGAAGGTCGGCACCTTCACGTTCACGGTCACTCGAGTGTCGGCCATCGGTTACACGTACGATCCCAACCAAAACGACGTAACCACCGCCAGCATAGCCAACCAATAAGGGTTGGACCAACGTGGTCCGCAAGGTCGCAGGCGAGAGGCTGGACGTCCTCTTTCTCTCGCTTCGTCCATTGTCGCGGGCTCCTTCGGATGGTGAACTCGATCACCCCGAGCCCGCTGTTCTGACGAGATTATGGGGCATGTCCGTTGGCTGGGAGTGCATCCTGACAGGACGCCGCCCGTTGCCAGCCGGAAAAGGGAGTTCCGGGATCAGGTGGTAGGCGGGATTACTCCCGCCCCCACACCACCGCACGTACGGTTCCGTATAACGGCGGTTTGGAATGAAACGTGGGTGCTCAGGCATAGGCTTTGATGGTCGCCAGCAGGGAGACCAGTCCCATCCGCTGGAACGTGGTGGCATGGAGGCCGCATTCATGTGCGAGGAACCGACGTTCCACCACGCGCCGCGCCCATTACAGATAGTGTGTGCGCCCTGCCGGGCGCACGAAAAAAAAGAGGGCCGATTTCTCGGCCCTTCCAAGAGGTGAATGATACAACCAGAAGCCCTTAAGCCATCCGGCGGACCAAAGCAAGACCCGCCACGGCTATACCCAAGAGAGCCAACGTGGCGCCACCGTCGGGAACAGGAGGGATTTCAACAGGACCGGCCACCGCGTAGTGCGTGACAAGGAACTTGTCAGTATCGTTTTCTAGGAAAAGATCATAACTGGCCATGGGCACGAGGGCACCATCGCCAGCGAGTTGGATTATTACAGTACCAGCTTGTTTGCCATCGTACCCCACCAAGAGCCACTGCCATCCGGTTGCTACCAAGAACTGCGTACTGGGAGGAACATCTAATCGCCCTGGGATTTCCTCCTGATCGTACTTTGTTATTGCACTTGCCGCAAACTCCGTAGAGACGTGATTGTTGAAGAAGGTTGCGATTTCTGCTTCACTCGACGGGGGTGCTCCAGCAACAACAGCTTTCACTTCGGGGGGAAGGGACTGCTCTGCGCCCGTTTCGTCGTTGTAACGGTCCCAATCTTCGCCAAAATCGATTGTATTCGCCATGGCGACAAGGTTCATCGCACCAACCGCTGCCGCCACCATGATCATTCTAATGCTCATATACTTCATGGCAGCAGGAGGTAGCTTATGCCGTGCCAAGCCTGTAACAAATCGGACATATAATGTGCAACGATTTGATAATAAAGCACTTTTAGTTAGATAATTAGCCTCACCGAAAAGTTTTGGCATATCAGTTTGCCCTTGATTTGTAAGATCCTCCGACGCCCAGAAGACTCCTGTTGGTTGTGCCTACGATTAACATCCTGATTATAAGCATTTTATGCATGAAAAGGTTTGCCAGAAAAACCGACAGCCGGGAAAAGGTTGATGTCCGGTATCGCCTGCCAGGAGTCGAAGATCTGAAAGCTCATTTCATTGTGGCAGAGGACAGCAGTTGCGGGGAACTGCTTAGGGGTCGGTCATAACTATTGACACTTACGCTCGTTCTTGCGCTTCTGCACCAAGCAGTTGGAAACGTATGTCCAGGTTCCCATCGCAAGGCGCTGGGCGATCCGCTGCAACGTCATCGTCGGGAACTGCTTAGGGGTCGGTCATAACTATTGACACTTACGCTCGTTCTTGCGCTTCTGCACCAAGCAGTTGGAAACGTATGTCCAGGTTCCCATCGCAAGACGTTAGGCGATCCGCTGCAACGTCATCGTCGTGTGCGCGCGCAACGGGCTGGCGATCTCCACTTTCTCCGGGTCCCCTTTGCGCCGGCGGCCCAGTTCGGCTTCCGTCCAGCCTCGCTGCCGCAGTTGGTCCTTGTGAGAAAAACGGTGACGGACCTCATCGTCCTGGAAGATACACTCGCGGCGGTCGCCCCGATTCATCAGGTGGTCAATGGCGCCAGGATATTGGACGCGGAGTTTGCGTGGCATGGGCTTAGGGGTCGGTCATAACTATTGACACTTACGCTCGTTCTTGCGCTTCTGCACCAAGCAGTTGGAAACGTATGTCCAGGTTCCCATCGCAAGGCGCTGGGCGATCCGCTGCAACGTCATTGTCGTGTGCGCGCGCAACGGGCTGGCGATCTCCACTTTCTCCGGGTCCCCTTTGCGCCGGCGGCCCAGTTCGGCTTCCGTCCAGCCTCGCTGCCGCAGTTGGTCCTTGTGAGAAAAACGGTGACGGACCTCATCGTCCTGGAAGATACACTCGCGGCGGTCGCCCCGATTCATCAGGTGGTCAATGGCGCCAGGATATTGGACGCGGAGTTTGCGTGGCATGGGGGCAGAGTGCGGAAAACCGCTGCTTGTGTCATAAGTTATGACCGACCCCTTGTCTAAGGGCGCGTTGTTGCAGCACCGCAGGCTCAGTCTCCATCGTGAACTCCGGAAACCCGGCCTTGTCGGGATCCGCCGCCTTGGGACGCATCCAATTGTGCATGATCCTCGCCAAATCCTCCAGCAAGAATCCAAAGCTCTGAACGGGCCATGAATCTGCGGAATCTGCCGATTGGGATCGTGTCAGCGCATAGCGCGGCCGATGCTGTTCCACCAGGCATCGTGGAGGGCGACAAGCGGCCATGACCATGAGCGGCCTTGGGCGCGAATGACGAGGCTGTCGCCGCCGACGCGGCCGAGCGGGAGGGCAGCGACACCGAGATCGATCGCGATGGCCAGGGCCTGGTCGAGCCTCTCGGGATCGACGCTGACAATGATCCGGCCCTGGCTTTCTCCGAACAGGAGGGCATCGAGACGGACGCCCGACAACGAGCGGATCTCGACCTCGGCGCCGATCAACTGGGGGGTGTTGCGTGCCGTCTGCCTCGAGATGCACGCTTCGGCCAAGGCAACCGCAAGACCGCCTTCGCTGCAATCGTGTGCGCTGCGGACCAGGCCAGCACGGATCAGGCTCAGCACCGACTGGTGCACCCCCTTCTCGATGTCGAGGTCGCACCGCGGGGGCGTGCCGGTCTTGAGCCGGCGGCACACCTGGAGATAGGCCGATCCACCGAGTCCCTGGAGCGGATCGTTCCGATCGGCAGGGTCGCCCAGGAGCAGAACGGCATCCCCTTCGCGCCGAAACCATTGGGTGGTGATGTGTTCGGGCTTGTCGATGATCCCGACCATGGCGACCGTCGGGGTGGGATCGATGGCGCCGGTGGGATTCTGGTTGTAGAGGCTGACATTGCCGCCGGTAACAGGTGCGCCGAAGGACCGGCATGCCTCGGCGAGCCCCGCCACGGCACGCTCGAGCTGATAAAAGATCTCCGGATGGCTCGGGTTGCCAAAGTTGAGATTGTCCGTGACGCCCAAGGGCGATGCGCCGCTGCAGGCCAGGTTCCGCGCAGCCTCGGCCACTGCAATCTTGGCCCCCTCGAAAGGATCCAGATACACATAGGCCGCGTTGCCGTCCACGGTCAGCGCCACGAATTTCTCGAACGTGGGCGCATCCGCCGCACCTCCCTCGGGCAGCGAATCCGCCTTGATCCGAACCACGGCGGCATCGGAACCGGGGCAGACAACGGAGCCGGCTCGGACCATGTGATCGTATTGGCGATAGACCCAGTTTTTCGAGGCGATGGTGGGCCAGGCCAGGAGCCGGGGAAGGACCGGGATCGGATCCGCCAGATCGGGCACGCCCTCGATCGTGAACTGGCGAACCGCAGCCAGATATGCGGGCTCGGTCGCGGGGCATTGGTACACGGGCGATTCGCTGGCAATGAGCCGGGCCGGGATATTGGCCACCACGCGCCCGTGGTGTTTTGCCACCATCCGGCCGGTGTCGGTAACGGCGCCGATCTCGGCCCATGGCAGGTCCCACTTGTCGAAGACCCGCTGGACCTCGGCTTCGCGGCCGCGATGGACGATGATCAGCATCCGCTCCTGGGACTCGCTGAGCATGATCTCGTAAGGCGTCATGTTCGGGGCGCGCTGGGGGACCCGGTCGAGCTCGATCTCGATGCCGGTGCCGGCGCGGGCGGCGGTCTCGCAGGTCGAGCAGGTGAGCCCGGCGGCGCCCATGTCCTGGATGCCGGCCACGGCGCCGGTGGCGAGCAGCTCGAGGCAGGCTTCGAGCACGAGCTTCTCCATGAACGGATCGCCGATCTGGACCGCGCCGCGCTGCTGCTCGGCCGATTCGTCGGTGAGATCCTGCGAGGCAAACGCGGCGCCGGCCAGGCCGTCGCGCCCCGTCGGCGGGCCCACGTAGAACACCGGGTTGCCGATCCCGCAGGCCGACCCTCGAGCGATCTGATCGTGCCGCAGCACGCCCAGGCAAAAGGCGTTCACCAGGGGATTGCCCTCGTAGCTCGGATCGAAGGCGACCTCGCCGGCAATGGTCGGTATGCCGAAGCAGTTGCCGTAATGCGCAATGCCCGCAACCACCCCCCGGAACAGCCGCCGGTTGTTCGCGATGTCCGCCGGGTCCGCCTCCCCGGGCTCGGCCGCGATCGGGCCGAACCGGAGCGAGTTGATCGCCGCCACCGGCCGGGCGCCCATGGTGAAGATGTCGCGGATGATGCCGCCGACGCCGGTGGCGGCGCCCTGGAAAGGCTCGACGGCGCTCGGATGGTTGTGGGACTCGATCTTGAACGCGACGGCCAGCCCATCGCCGATGTCGATGATCCCGGCGTTCTCCTCGCCGGCGCTGACGAGGACATGGCGCGATCGGGTGGGGAACCGCTTCAGGAGCGGCTTGGTGCTCTTGTAGGAGCAGTGCTCGCTCCACATGACCGAGAAGATGCCCAGCTCGGTGTAGGTCGGCTCGCGGCCGAGGATCTCGACGATCCGGCGGTGCTCGTCGGAGGTCAGGTTATGACGCCGGATCAGCTCCGGCGTGATGGGCGGCTCGTTGGTCATGGGTGTCCTGGCTCGGGGGCGGCCGAAGCCCGCGCGCGCTCCTCGAGCCAGTGGATCATGCTGGCAAAGATCCAGCGGCCGTCTTCGCCATCGAGGATGGCCTCGCTGGCGCGCTCGGGATGGGGCATGAGGCCGGCCACGTTGCCGCGCTCGTTGCAGACGCCGGCGATATTGTCGATCGATCCGTTGGGGTTGGCGGCCGAGGTGGCCTCGCCCCGCGCGTCCACGTATCGCCAGAGCACTTGATGGCCGCGCTGCAGCTCGGTCAGGGTCTCCGCCGCGGCGTAATAGCAGCCCTCGCCATGCGCGATCGGCAGCCGCAATAGCTGCCCGGCCGGAATCCGCCCCGTGAAGGGCGATGTCGAATCGAGCGTCTCGAGATAGACGTGCTCGCAGCGGAACTGAAGCGACCGGTTCCGGACCAGGGCGCCGGGCAGCAGGCCCGCCTCGCACAAGATCTGAAAGCCGTTGCAGATCCCCAGCACCAGCCCCCCCGCAGCCGCGTGCTCCCGCACCGCCTGCATCACCGGGCTGAACCGGGCAATGGCGCCCGTCCGCAGGTAATCGCCGTAGCTGAACCCGCCCGGAACCACCACGGCGTCCGCGCCGCCCAACCCAGTCTCCTTGTGCCACAGGAGCCGCGCCGAATGACCCAGGACGCGCCGCAAGACATGGACGCAGTCCTGATCGCAGTTGGACCCGGGGAACTGCAGAACAGCGAAGTTCATTCGAGCTCGAGGCGGTAATCCTCGATCACCGGGTTGCTGAGAAGCTTGTGGCAGGCATCCTGGAGCCGGGATTCCACCACGGCCCTCTCGCCCTCGACCTCGATCTCGAGGTATTTCCCGACATGGACGGCGCGGACGCCCGTGTGCCCCATCTGCTCGAGGGCGGCCTGGACCGCCTTGCCTTGGGGATCCACCACGGCCTTCTTGGGCATGACGATGATCTTGGCTTTCATGCGTGAAACGGACGCGGTCCGCATCACGGGCGTGATGTTGGAGAACCCGGCGCCCGGACGCGAGAACATTTTGGATCCCCCATGAAGGCAATGGGGTCGCATCTAAATATTTGACATTTGCCATGCGCGCGCTCCACGGCGGGCCGAGCCGGCAGCGTGCAGCCAGCCAGCCGACAGCGCTGCGGGCCAAGGCCCGCGCCCCGAACCTTCCAGACCGCGGACGCCTGCCTGCCAAAGCCGCCGCGGCGCAGGCTGGGCACCCGTCCGCAGCCGCGGGTGACTGGTTGCCTCTTCCTGTCTTTCTTCGTGGCACGAATACCGGTCACCTGTTCATTGGTGGCCACCCAGGAGCCGACAATGTTGTTTCGCCATCGGGCTCACTGAGCAGACAATCCACGGCCAGTTCGGATCTGCGCCTTCAGCAGGCCTGTGCAGCTCGATGAAACGGGGAGACGTGAATCCCTTCCTGAAATCCAAGCATAACGGCCGCTTTGACGGGAGAAGCGCATTCGCTATAGTGGGGATGGATATGACGGGGCCTCAGACAATGATGGCTGGCGCGGCCAGCACGTTTCTCTCGCCCGGGTGGGCGCTGGCGATCGGGGTGGCGGTCCTGGGCATGATCTGCCTGGCGGTGTGGCCCCGATGGGGTCTGTGGGATCGATGGCGTCGATACCGCACCCTGCGCAACCGGATTCTGAGCGAAGACGCCCTGAAGCATCTGCACCGATGCGAGCGGGAGCGATGCCGGGCGACGATCCCGAGCCTGGCGGGCGCGCTGCAGGTGAGTCCGAACCACGTGGCGGAGGTGCTGGGCGACATGGAGCGGCGCGGGCTGATCTCGGTCCTGGGCGAGGAGATCCAGCTTGCGGCGACGGGCCGGGCATATGCCCTGAGCGTCATCCGGGCCCATCGGCTTTGGGAACGGCACTTGGCGGAGCAGACTGGAGTGGCGGAAAAGGACTGGCATCGTTTGGCCGAGCGCCACGAGCATTTCCTCTCTCCGGAGGCAGCGGATGCGCTGTCGGCTCGACTCGGGCATCCCACCCATGATCCGCATGGCGATCCGATCCCGACGGCCGGGGGCGAATGGGTGGCGCACGGCGGCAAGCCGCTGTCGGCGCTGGGCATCCTCCAGACCGGCCGGATCGTCCATCTCGAGGACGAACCGCCTGCGATCTACGAGCAGCTGACCGCGCTGGGGCTGTATCCGAACATGCGCGTGCGCCTGCTCGAAGCGGGGCCGGGCGGGATCCGATTCTGGGCCGAGGGCGACGAGCATCTCCTGACGCCTCTGGCGGCCGCGAACATCTCCGTGGTGCCGGAAATGGTCGAGGAGGAGATCGAGGCGCCGAGCGGCAGCGGGCTTCATCTGCTGAAGCCGGGCGAGTCGGCGCGGGTGGTGGGCGTATCGCCGCGGTGCCGGGGACCGGAGCGCCGCCGGCTGCTGGATCTGGGGATCGTGCCGGGCACGGTGATCGCCGCGGAGCTGGCGAGCCCGGGGGGCGATCCGATCGCCTATCGGATCCGGGGCGCATTGATCGCATTGCGGCGGGAGCAGGCGCGGTTGATCCAGGTCGCGCGCGGGGCCTCGGAGGCGGCCGCAGCATGAGCGCACGTTCGTCCGAGGCAGCGTCGGCGGGCTGCGCCGATTGCCCGGCCCGCCCGATCGCCCAGCTCGAGCGGCTCGGGATCCATGTCGAGGACGGGGATTACGTGGTGGCGCTGGCCGGCAATCCCAACACCGGCAAGAGCACCGTGTTCAACGCGCTGACCGGATTGAGGCAGCACACGGGCAATTGGCCGGGCAAGACCGTGACGCGGGCCGAGGGCGGCTTCCAATACGCAGGGAAGCGGTTCAAGCTGGTTGATTTGCCGGGGACCTACTCGCTCCTGGCGACGAGCCCCGATGAGGAAGTCGCCCGCGATTTTCTGCTGTTCGGGCAGCCGGATGTCGCCGTGGTCGTGCTGGACGCGACCCGGCTCGAGCGAAACCTGAACCTGGCGCTCCAGGTGATGGAGATTACCCCCCGCGCGGTGGTCTGCCTGAACCTGATGGACGAGGCGCGGCGGCACGGATTGGCGATCGACGATCGCCGGCTGGCTCGGGATCTGGGGGTGCCGGTGGTGCCGACCGAAGCCCGTGCCCGGCGCGGGCTCGAGGCGCTGTTGTCGGCGATCCACGATGTGGCCGCGGGCCGGGCGGCGTGCCGCGAGCGCCGGCTGCCGAGCGAGCCGCCCGGGTTCAAGGAGGCAGTCGATCACCTGGCCGGCCTCGTCCAGCGGGCTTATCCGCGGCTCCCCAATGCCCGCTGGGTGGCCGTGCGCCTCCTCGACGGAGACGAGCGCATCATCCAAGCCGTCCGAACAGGCGAGTGGGGCTTTTCGGACGCTGCCGCCAGCCCAGGCTTGCCCCCGCTCGCAACCTGAATCCACGCGCCTTGAACGCAGATCCTCGCCCTTCGAGCACGGAGCCGCCTCCGCCGGTCACACCGGAGGAGGTGCTGGCATCGGCCCAAAGGCTGCGCTGGCGGATCGGCCGCGATTTCCACGACCGGCTGGTCGAGGCCGTCTATTCCGAGTCGGCGCGACTGGCGGACCGCGCGGTGGCCTGGCCGGGCCGGAAACCTCGATTTGATTGGGATCGGGCCGTGGACAGGATCGTCACGAGCCGGCGGTGGGGATTCCCGCTGATGGTTCTATTATTTGCGGTCGTGTTTTGGATCACGATCAGCGGGGCGAACGTGCCTTCGGGCTGGCTGAGCTGGCTGCTGGTGGACCAGGGGGCGGGGTGGCTGCGGTCCGTGGCGGTCGAGTGGGGCGTGCCCGGCTGGATCCGGGGGCTGACCGTGGATGGCGTCTACCTGGCCACGGCGTGGGTCGTGAGCGTCATGCTGCCCCCGATGGCCATCTTCTTCCCCATGTTCACCCTGCTCGAGGACTTCGGCTATCTGCCGCGCGTGGCGTTCAATCTCGATGGATTGTTTCGAAGGGCGGGCGCGCACGGGAAGCAATCTCTGAGCATGATGATGGGCTTCGGGTGCAACGCGGCGGGCGTGGTAGCTACACGGATCATCGACAGCCCGCGCGAGCGCTTGATCGCAATGCTGACCAACAATTTCGCGCTTTGCAACGGGAGGTGGCCAACCCAGATCCTGGTGGCCTCGCTCTTTCTGGGCACGCAAGCGCCCGCCTGGCTGGCGGGCACCGTCTCGTCGATGGCGGTGGTGGGGGTGGTGCTGCTGGGCGTCGCCCTGTCGCTGGTGGCGTCGTGGCTGCTCTCCCGGACCGTTCTCGAAGGCCAGGTGTCCACGTTCAGCCTCGAGCTGCCGCCCTACCGCCCGCCGCGTCTTTGGCAGACGCTCTACACCTCGTTTGTGGACCGGACGGTGTATGTGCTCTGGCGGGCGGTGGTTTTCGCGGCGCCGGCGGGAGCGGTGATCTGGCTGGTGGCCAACGTGGAGGCGGGCGGCCAGAGCGTGGCCGCCTGGATTGCCGGCGCCCTGGACCCGATCGGGCATCTCATCGGCCTCAACGGCGTGATCCTGCTGGCCTATATCATCGCCATCCCCGCCAACGAAATCGTTATCCCCACCGTCCTGATGCTGACGGTCCTGACGTCGGGGCTGACCGGCGTGGGGGCGGGTGCGGGCGTGATGTTCGAGCTCGAGTCGCCGGCCAACACCCTGGCGGTGCTCGAGGCGGGCGGGTGGACGGTCCTGACGGGCGTCAACCTGATGCTTTTCAGCCTGCTGCACAACCCTTGCAGCACGACGCTCTACACGATCTACAAGGAGTCCGGGAGCTGGAGGTGGGCTGCGCTGGCGGCTCTCCTGCCGCTGGGGATGGGCTTTCTGGCAACGCTGCTGGTGGCCCAGATCTGGCGGCTGGCCTCGTGACCCGGCGGGGTGATTGACAATCCGGATGTTGTTGGACACTCTCCGGGGCATGTCGAAATCAGCGCTTGGAAAGGGCTTGGGCGCCTTGCTGGGAGGCGGATCGCCCGGCTCGACGCCTGCGCCTGCGCCAGCCGCGCCGGCGGGGGCTGGCATGGACGCCCTGCTGGCACGCGCGACCCAGGAGCCGGTGCAGACGCTGCCCCTCACCCGCATCCAGCCCAGCCCGCTCCAACCGCGTCGTGACTTCCCACCGGAATCGCTCCAGGAGCTGGCCGATTCGATCCGCGCGAAGGGCGTGCTGCAGCCGGTGCTGGTGCGGCCCCGGGGTGAGCAGTACGAGCTGATCGCGGGCGAGCGCCGCTGGCGGGCCGCCCAGATGTCGGGCCTCATCGAGATCCCGGCCATCGTGCGCGACGCCGACGATCACACCGTTCTCGAGTGGATGCTCATCGAGAATCTCCAGCGCGAGGATCTCAACCCGATCGAGGAAGCCCTCGGCTACCAGCAGTTGATTCTGCAGTTCCAATTGCGGCAGGAGGACATCGCCGAGCAGGTGGGCCGGAACCGGGCCACCGTGGCCAACGCGCTGCGGCTGCTCAAGCTGCCGGCTCAGGTCCAGGCCTGGATCCGGCACGGCCAGCTCTCGGCTGGACATGCCAAGGCGATCCTGGGGCTCGAGGATCCCGAGGATCAAAACCTGGCCGCGACGCAGGCGATTCGAGACGGCCTGAGCGTGCGGGCCACCGAGGAGCTGGTGGCATGCTGGCAAGCGCGCCAGGCCAGAGAGCCGGCCCGGGCTGGCCGGGACCGAACGATGCCGGCCCGCGACGCGCAGGTTGCCGACCTCGAAGGCCGACTGCGCGAACGCCTCGGCACCAAAGTCCAGCTCCGCTACCTGCGCGGCAAAGGATCCGTCACGATCCAGTTCTACAGCGACGATGACCTGTCCCGCGTGCTCAAGCTGCTCGGGATCGACCTGGAATGAAGAGAAGGATTTTTTGCGGGCTCGCGGCCGCGTGGATGGGATGGGCGGCGGCGGCCACCATGCAGGCCGATCGGGTCGACCGGCTGGTCCAGGCCCAGCTCGAGGAAAAGCACATCCCGGGGCTGGCCCTGGCCGTCGTGCGCGACGGGCGGATCGCCAAGGCCCGCGGCTACGGCTGGGCCAACCTCGAATGGCGGGTCCCCGCCACCGCACAGACCGTGTTCGAAATCGGATCGGTCACCAAACAGTTCACCGCCGCCCTGGTCATGATGCTAGCCGAGGAAGGCCGGGTCCGACTGGACGATCCCGTGACACGCTTCTTCACCAACGCGCCTCCGATCTGGGAAGGCATCACGGTCCGCCATCTCCTCACCCACACGTCCGGGCTCCGGAACTACACGGGGCTGCCCGGATTCGAAGTCACTCGAGGCCTGACCCGGGAGGATTTTGTGCGGACGCTGGGTGCGTATCCGCTCGAGGCCCGGCCCGGAGACCGCTATGCCTACTGCAACAGCGGCTACAACCTGCTGGGCTACATCATCGAGGAGGCCGGCGGCGCGCCCTACTGGCAGGCCTTCGAATCGCGCATCTGCCGCCCCCATGGCATGGCCGAAACGCGCAGCCGCGACCTGCGCGCCCTCATCCCGCGCCGGGCCGATGGCTACGAGCGCAAGGACGACCGCTGGATCAACCGCGATTCCGATCTGACGGAGATCTTCTCGGCCGGGGCGGTCGCGTCGACCGTGCTCGATCTGGCGCGCTGGGCCATCGCCCTCGAAACGGGAAGCGTCCTGTCCGAATCGAGCCGGAACGATATGTGGGCGCCCACCCGGCTCAACGATGGCGGCGAGAAGCTTTACGGGCTGGGCTGGGGCGTGGATCCCCACGGCGGCCGCCGGAACATCGGGCACAGCGGATCCACCTCCGGCTTCTCTGCCAGCCTGCAGTGGTTCCCCGATGACCGGCTCTGGGTGATCGTTCTCTGCAATCTCGATGGACAGGGATTGGCGACGCAGATCGCCCTCGAGATCGCCGACCGCTTCCTGCCGGCCAGCTCACGGTAAAAGGGCGGATTGCATTACGGCTTGACCTCATGAAACCTCAACTGGCGGCTTGCGCGAGGCGAGGCTTGAGGTTTGGATAAGGCCATGAAAACCCTTTCCTGGATCGCGATGATCACGTTGTTTCTGAGCGTGGACGAGCCCGGTGTCTCTCGAGGGGCGGAAGCCGGATCGGCCGCCCCGCCGCCGGCCGAGTGCCTGGTCTATTTCGGCACCTACACCGGCCGGCAGAGCCAGGGCATTTATGTTGCCCGGATGCAATCCGATTCAGGAAGGCTGACGGCGCCGGAATTGGCGGCGGCGGCGGTGAATCCGAGCTTTTTGGCGCTGCATCCCAACGGGCGTTATCTCTATGCGGTGACCGAGATGGGGGGCGCGGCGGGCAAACGGGGCGAGGGCGGCGTGAGCGCGTTCGAGATCGAGCGCGGCACGGGGCGGCTGGCCCTGCTGAACCAGGAATCGTCGGGCGGCGCCGGGCCATGCCACCTGGCCGTGGATCCGACCGGCCGTTGGGTGCTGGTGGCCAACTACGGCGGCGGCAGCACCGCGATGCTGCCCGTCGGCACGGATGGCCGCCTGGGCAAAGCCGCTGCCTTTGTCCAGCATGAAGGCTCGAGCGTCAACCCGCGGCGGCAGACGGGGCCGCACGCCCACGGCGTCTACCTCGATGCCACGGGCCGGCGTGTGTGGGTCCCCGACCTCGGGCTCGACAAGGTGCTCGCCTACAATCTCGACCTCGAGCGCGGCGCGCTGCGCCCCCATGACCCGCCGGCGGCGGCGGTCAAGCCCGGCGCCGGCCCCCGGCACATGGCGTTCCGTCCGGACGGCCGATTCGCGTATGTCATCAACGAGCTCGACTCGACGGTGACGGTGTTTCGGCATCAGGCACGTGTTGGCCGGATGGTCGAGATCCAGTCGATCACCACGCTGCCGCAGGATTTCTCGGGCGAGAACTCGACGGCGGAGATTTTCGTGCATCCGTCCGGACGCTTTCTCTACGGATCCAACCGCGGCCACGACAGCATCGTGGCGTATGCGATCGATGGCAAGACCGGCCGGCTGACCTATCTCGAACACCAGCCGACCCAGGGCAAAACCCCGCGCAGCTTCAATCTCGATCCCGCGGGCCGGTTCCTGTTGGCGGCGAACCAGCAGACTCACAATGTGACCGTGTTCCGCGTCGATCCCGCGACCGGCCGGCTGACGCCCACCGGGCAACCGCTCGAGGTGGGATCGCCCGTCTGCATCGTGTTCCTGCCAGCTCTTCCTCCCCAAGCCGGCGCTCGCGCCTTGAATCCATAACCCCCTTCCCGGCTACGCTATCAAGGGGGTGCAAGCGTCGGCCTACAAGCGGACGCGACAGCGTCGCGTCCCTACCTTTCGGCCTACTCAAATCGGCAGCGTGGAGCGCTGTCGGTCGACAGCGCTGCGGGCCGGGTTGCGAGCCTGCAGCTATCAGTCAGAAGCTTCTGGCGCACCCGGCCAGAAGAACAGGCGCGCATAGGCGTAGGCGATGGCTTCGCCGACCACATCGCGGACGCCCGAGCTGCTGCGCCACCAGCGGGCCGGATCGTAGCTCGGATCCTCGATCGCGATCGCGCCGACCTTGACGCCGTCGCCGAACGCTTTCCGGTAAAGCAGACGCGACCGCCGCGCGTGGGCCGCCATCGTCGCCACATCGATGGAAGCGATTGTCATCTGGTTCTGCTCGAGCCATTCCCGGACCGCCAGGGCACAGTGATACGTCCGGTCTTTTCGGACGGCGGAGCAGAAGAGCAGGTTGATCGATTCCTTGGGCACGCCTTGCTCGACGAGGTCCGCCGCCATGTAATCGGCCGTATACCGCCCCGTGGTCCACTTGTTGGCGCCGCGGTAGACATCGCGGACGACCACCACGGATCGATAATGCCCCTGCCGGAACGCTTCCACTACGCGCTCGACCCGCCGCATCGAGATCCAGCCCTCGACGACCAGCACCTCGCCGTCGCCGCCGTTGTTGGCCGCCAGGAATGGATGTATGCCCAATCCAAGCGCGCAGAGGAGGGACGCAAGGGCCATCAGGACCGCCACCTTGCCAGCCCGCGAGAGCGTCCATGCCTCGCGGCGGACGATGAGCCCGCCGAGGATCCGCCGGGGCATCGCAGGGGATGATGTGTTCGCGTCAGGCGATGCTGTCATGTATCAGGCTGTCGAGAGAACGCTTTTCGCCTGGGGCTGACAAGAAAACAATGGGGGCCAAATATTTGACCCCGTTGTTTTCAGGCCGGGAAAACGACAGCGGAGGGCCCTTTCGGCAGGTCGAAACAAAGGATCGTGGCATCTTCTTCGGCGAGCCAAGTCCCCGGCGCGAGGTCGCGGATCCGCTGGACCTGGCGCATGGGCGAGAGTGCACCGTCGGTCTGGATGGCGGGAGGCGCCAGCGAGGCGGCCTTGACACGAACGGTGAAGCCGGGACAGGCGAATGGCGCACGGAGCCGGAGCTGGCGGCCTTGCCATTGGATTCGAGTGAGCTCGCGGGCGGTCCAATAGCGGGCGATCTCGCTGAGCTTCATCCAGAGGACGCCGCTGGAAAGGGGTTCCATTCGGCGGACGACTTCCTGGAGGATGTGGAACCCGGTCTCGGCCCCGTGGCAGTAAAGGCCGGGCCAGTGGCACACCATGATGGCCGGCTCGCCCCGGCGGATGACGTCCGCCATGCGGCCGCGCTGGGCGTCGGAGGCTAGGAACTGGTCGGCGGAGCCGATCTCGAGCCCGTCCCAGCCGCCGAACCAATCGCCGGTGCAACCGACGATCGAGACCACGCAGCGCGGGTCGCTGCTGTCGAGGCCGGATGCGTACTCGACACGGGGCGCCACGCTCTGGTTGTCCGTAAAGACGTGGCGGAAGTAATGGGGGATTTCGGCTCGGAACACGGCGCGGCAGGACTCGAGCGTGGCCTGGGCCAGCTCGGGCAGCACGCGGTTGCCGAACCCGCCGGGAGTAGTGATGCCCTCGCAAGGGATGCCCGCCCGTTCGAGGATGCGGAGCGCATAGGCCAGGTAATCGGCCAGCTCATCCGCGCTTTTGCCGTCTGTCCACCGCCAGTTTTCCATGAACCGATCCGTGCGCTCCTCGTACGGCCGGCCAGTGCGGGTGTTGATGACCCAGGTATGGCTGATCATCTCGGGGTGGAAATCCCAATGCGAGGCGAGGAGTGATCGGACCAGATCGAGGCTCTGGATCAGCTCGCGCCGCGACCAGCCCGGCAGGTCCCGGTCCAGCCAGCCCACGCACGATGGATACGGAACCATGCTGTATTTCCCTTTGACGCCCTGGGTCCGGCTCCACTCGCCGAAGCGGCGGACGAAGGCGTCGGGGATCTCGCGGGGCATGCGGCGCCAGTCCTGCCGGTAGCGGTCGGGGAACACCTCGGCGAACTGCGGGATGGCGAAGTGGGCCATGTTCACCAGGCAGGTGGAATCGTCGATGATGAGGCTGACGGGCACCCGTCCTCGAGGGTTCAAGACGGCGGTCTCGGGAGATCGAGGGGGGCGATCGCCGGCGGACTGGGCCAGGATCGGCCATCGAGAAGCGGCCGTGACAAGCCCGCCGGCAGCCAGAGACGCCGAGCGCAGGAACTGGCGGCGATCGATCGGATTCATGTCCGGATCACTTCCCGAGCAGGTGCTCGATGACCATTTGATCGAGCGCCTGGTAATTCCGGTCGGCGATCAGCTTTTGCGCGGCGGCCTCGTCGAAGGACCGGACCTTGTGGACCAGGCGCAGGAACGTCGATCTGCTGTTGGCCAAGTGATCGACGGCATGCTCGATCTTGGTCGAGCGGAAGGAGTGGACGTCGAAGGCGACGCACTCGCCCCGGCTGCCGTAGCGATTGCGTTCGAGAACGCGGACCTGGTTGAACGCCTGGCGGAGATTGTTGCTGCCGAAAGGCTTGTCCTGATCGAACTTGAGGCCGTTCTGGTCGTTGAGGTGGACCGACCAGAGCTTGCCCATCGCCATCGCAAACTCCATCTCATCGGCCGGATCGAGCCCGGCGAGGATGGCGTGGGCGGTTTCGACGAGGCACCCGACGCGCTTGGGATCTCGAGTGAGCGGGGCGACGGCAAGGGCGTGGCCGATCGTGGGCAGGTAGGCGTGATCCATCGGCTCGTTCGGCTTGGGCTCGACTGCGATCCGGATCTTGGGATCGTGATCGAGCATCTGGTCGATGGCTTTGACCATGTATTCGAGGCTGCGGCGGCAGTTTTTGGACTCGCGCAGATAGGTCCCCTCGCGCGCCAGCCAGAGGACGATCAAATCGCACTTGAGGATCCGGGCGATGTCGACGCACTGCAGGGAGCGGTCGATGGCGTAGCGGCGGGCTTTGGGATCGTTGCTGGTATAGGCGCCGTCGATGGTCATGGGGCTGAACCAGAGACGGGGCGCGACGATCTCGGCGATCAGGCCGGCGTCATCGAGCTTTTTCCTGAGCTCCTTGGCTTCCTTGCGGACCTGCTCGGGCGACTTGGCATCGATATCGGGCACGGCATCGTCGTCGTGGAACATCATGGCGTCGAATCCGAGCTCCTTAAGCTTGCCGAGCTTCCAATCGAAGGGCTGGGGCGGCCGTGTGGGGGGGCCGTAAGGGTCGGCGCCCTCGCTGATGTTCCAGGGACCGAACGAGAATCGATAATCAGGTTTCGTTGCCATAGTGGATCTTGATTAATTTTCGGGCAGCGTAGCAGGACGGGCGGAGATGAAAAGAGGAAAGGCGCTTTCGACTTGCACCTTTTGGCGTCCGGTTCGAAGGTGATCCCCATGCCTATGAATACGAAGAACCCGCAGGAACCGATCACCCGGCGCCAATTCATCCGCGCCACGACGCGGACAGCCGCGCTGGCCGCAGCAGCGTCCGCATTCCCTTTTGTGTCGCGCGCCCGGGTCATTGGCGCCAATGACCGGATCGGGGTGGGATTTATCGGCGTGGGCGGCCGTGGCAGGAGCCACGTGGCGACGGTCCAGCGGCTGATCCAGGGCGGCGAGAATCTGCGCATTGCGGCGGTCAACGACGCGTTTCGGCACCGGCTCGATGAAGCCGCGAAACCGGCCGGGGTCAAGCCATACCGCAAACACCACGAGCTTCTGGCGGACCCGGATGTGGACGTGGTCTGCATCGCGACCCCGGACCGGCTGCACCTGAGCCAGGCCATCGACGCGCTGCGCGCCGGCAAGGACATCTACTGCGAGAAACCGATGGGCCACTGGTCGCAGTTCGATCTCGCCAAGCAGTTTTGCGCCGAGACGATCGAGCGCAAACGGGTGGTGCAGATCGGAAACCAGGGCAACTCGAGCCCCGCCTGGCAGCAGGTCAAGGAGCTGATCGGCCAGGGCGTCATCGGCCGCGTCCAGCTGGTCAACGTCGGCTTTTTCCGGAACGGCGACTGGGGCGAGCGGATGCCGATCATCGATCCGGAGGCCAAGCCGGGTCCCGACCTCGACTGGGAAGCGTTTCTGGGCGACGCGCCGAAGGTGCCGTTCACGGTGGATCGCTTCTTCAGCTGGCGCAAGTATCTCGATTACGCAGGCGGCCCCTGCACGGATCTGTTCCCCCACACCTTCACGCCTTTTGTCAGCTCACTCGGGGTGAAGTTCCCGGCGCGGGCCGTGGCTTCGGGCGGCATTTTCAAATACACCACCTACGACCGCGAGGTGCCCGACACGTTCAACATGTGCCTCGATTACCCGGAGAAGCTCTCGATCGTGATCGTCTGCACCCTGGCCAACAATTACGTGACCGAGCCCGCGATCCACGGGGACGAGGGCACCCTCACGTTCCAAAACCCGGGGGAATGGAACGTCGGGTTCGACAGCCTCACCATCGTTCCGTTCAAGGGCGAGCGCCGGGTGATGCCCTCGCAGAAGATGGACGCGACGCCTGCGCACTGGCGCAATTTCATCCAATGCGTCCGGTCGCGCCAGCGGCCCGTGAGCGACGTCGAGTTCGGCCTGCACGTCCAGACGGCGCTGAACATGGCGATGCTCAGCTTCCTCGAGCAGAAGGTCGCGCGGTTCGATTTCGAGAAGAGACAAATCCTGATCTGAATTCGAGCATGCCGAAGGAGGGGCATCATCGAAGGCAGGCGATGAGGGTGTTCGTCGAGCAGGTCGCGCACCAGATTGAGAGGCACGGTCTGATCGGCCCGGGCGAGGCGGTGGTTGCGGCGGTGTCGGGCGGGATCGACTCGATGGTCATGCTCGATGTGCTGTGCCGGCGCCGCGAGCGGGACGGCGGGCGGCTGGTCGTAGCCCACTTCAACCACCGGCTCCGCGGCAGAGCCAGCGACGCCGACCAGCGGTTCGTCGAGCGCGCCGCGCGGCGCCTCGAGCTCGAGTTTGTCACCGGCGCCCAGGACGTCCAGGCGTATGCACAGGCGCACAAGGTGTCGATCGAGATGGGGGCGCGGACATTGCGGCACGCGTTTCTGGCGCAGGCGGCCATCGAGCGCGGCGCGCGGGTGGTGGCGCTGGCCCATCACGCCGACGACCAGGCCGAACTGTTCCTGCTACGGCTGCTCCGGGGCAGCGGCGGGCATGGCCTCGGAGCGATGAGATGGCAAGGCGCTTCGCCCGCCGATCCGCGGATCACCTTGGTGCGCCCGCTGCTGAACCAATCCCGCAGCGATCTGGTCCGGTACGCCCGCGCCCAAGGGCTCGCCTTTCGCCAGGACGCGACCAACCGGGACACGGACCTGTTGCGGAACCGGGTTCGGCACAAGCTGATTCCGCTGCTCGAGCGGGGCTACCAGCCGGCTGCGGCGCGGGTGCTGTGGCGCACCGCGGAGATCGTCGGATCCGAGAGCGATCTGGTCGAGGACCTTGCCGAGCGCTGGCTGGCGAGCGGGCGGCGGACCCGATTCGATCGATTGCATCCGGCCATCCAGCGCCAAGTGATCCGCCATCAGTTGGCGGGCCTCGGAATCGAGCCCGATTTCCAGTGGATCGAATCGTTGCGGCTCGAGAAGAGCCGGCCGGTCGCCATCCGGCCCGGATGGATCGTCCGCCGCAACGAGCAGGACAGGATCGAGAAGGCGCCGGCCCGGCCGAGGGCGGCCGCACCGCAGGACCGGCGGCGCATCGTGCGGCTGGAGGGGCGGACCGGATCGCTGGTGTATGGCGGATTGAGGATCCGCTGGCGGCTGGAATCGTGGCGGCGAGGCAGGCGCGCGGTCCGCCGGGGAGCGGCCGGGATGGAGCGGTTCGACGCAGCGCAGATGGGCCCCCGGCTCATCCTGCGTCACTGGCAGCCCGGCGACCGGTTCCAGCCCATCCACTGGAAGCAAAGCGTCAAGCTCAAGGACTGGTTCTCGAGCCAGAAAGTTCCCCCGCGGGACCGGCGGCTCCTGGTGGTCGCGCTCAACGCCGCCGGCCGCATCGTCTGGATCGAGAACCAGCGCATCGCCGAGAATGCGCGGATCACTGCGCGAACCGCTCGATGCCTGGTGTGGGAGTTCGACCGGTTCGAGCGGCGGGCGCCGGGAGCCGCCTGAACCGAGGGATCAACTCCGGACGCCGATGCGGGCCTCGAGCTTCTTGACCACGTCCTGCTGGAAGGCGTGGATCAACTCGAGCACGTAACCGACGGCGTCCCGGGACGGATCCTGGACCAGCGGGGTCAGATCCATGGCAAAGGTGAGAGACTGGGCCTGGTCGACGGCATGCGATTCGAAGAACGTGGCATGCCCGCGCCGCCGGCCCATGACGGCCAGGTCGTAGCGCTTGCCGCCGGTGATCTGGGAATCGTAGACGCCCGACAGAGCAGCGGCCAGGTTCTCGCGGCGGCTGACATCGAGGACGACCTTGCGATCGTCGGGCAGCCAATCGAGGTCGCGCCAGATCTCGCAGCCGACCACCTGGCGGGGGCGCATCGCGGCGGGCAGCTCGCGCAGCGCGCGGATCGTGGCCCAGGCAACCGCCACGTGAGTGTCGTGCTTGTCGGCCAGATTATGGGTGTAAACCACCTTGGGCTTGGCCGAGTGAAGGATCTTCAGGAGGTCGTTCTTGAGGTTGGGATTGGCCGGATCCTTCACCGCGGAGCTCGAGTAATCGAGCTGGGCCATGGCGGCATATTGGCCGATGGTGGCCGCCTTGCGCTGCTCGATCCGGCGCACGGCGCGCATCTGCTCGTCGGTGTAATCGGAGTAAATCCCGGCGCGCGAGCTGCCCGCGCCGTTGGTGCAGGTGACGCCCATGAACCATAGATCGGGGTGCTGGAAGCACGTCTCGATGCCGTGGTAGGCCATGAATTCGAGGTCATCCTGGTGGGCGCCCACGCCCAGGTGGGTCGTGCGCTCGATCGCCTGGGGCAGCGCTGTGTCGTCCGGGACGAACAGATCCGCAGTCGGGTTTTGGAATTGCATAGTCAATCGAGGTGGATGGGTTAACGGGATTGATGCGAGGGGGTCTGGATCTCGGGCAGGCTGGCAGCGGCCACGGCTTGGCCGATCCGCCGGCTCTTCTCGTCGGGCACGTGAAGCTCGATGCGCGCAGCCAGCTCCGCAAACGAGCCGTTCAGCACGGCGCGCGCCCTCTCGAGGATGATGTCGCCGCCGGGGCCGGAGGTCACCCGGCCCAGGATCAGCAGGTTGTCGAAGTCATAAAACTCGCGGTAATACGGGATCGCGTAGCCCAGGTATACGCCGATCGTCTCGAAGACGGCGCGGGCGCGCGGATCGTTTTTGGCCATGAGATCCTGGACCATCTTGAGGCGCTCGGGCAGCGCCGCCTCGGCCGGCGCATCGATCCCCGCGGCCGGCAGGAGCTTGTTGACCGCCTGCTGGGAGAAATAGAGCGCGCCCACACCGCCGTCGCCCGACCACTCGTCCGGCGGGGCATTGGGATTGAAATCGACCGGCGCAAACGCCAGCTCGTTGAGCCACCCGGTGATGCGTCCCTGGCGGTCCAGGTACCCGGCGGCCTGGCTCGAGCCCATGGCCACGCCGAGCATGGCCGTCTTCTGGAGCGACATCGCCCCTGCCAGGGCGGTGACGTCGCCGTCGTTGATCACCACCAGCGGGACGTTCCACTCGCGGCCCAGCCGGCGGAACATCGGCTTGACCGCGCGGTCGAACTCGGCCTTGGGCACCGAGCGGAACAGAGAGGCGACCATGACCTGGTTATCGACGAAGACGCCCGCCGAGCTGCCCCCGATGGCGTCCACGCGCGGCAGGTGCGCGGCGGCCTGTTTGAGCCCCTCCTGGATCCGCTGGTAATGGTATTGCGGATCGGATTGGTCCTTCGGATTCCATGGGATCTCGGCGCTGAAGACCGCCTCGCCATTGGCCACGGCGGCGAGCTTGTAATCGCTGGCCCCCAGGTCGAACCCGATGCGGCAGCCATCGAGATGCCCGCCGATGGCGAGCGTGGATTCGCGGGCAGGCGGCAGCCCAGCCATCTCGACCTGCTGGACCGTGAACGGTTTCTCGTAGACGCGGGTCATCAGGTCGGCATCGAACGCGCGGGCCCCATCGGGCTGGTAGCAGCGCGCGATCCGCTCGCAGAGCCACGCCGGCCCCGCCAGGAACAGGCGCCAGCCGCCCCAGGCCCACAGCATGAACTTGATCGTCCGCTCGACGTGCCGGAAGGTGCGATCATCCATCGCGGCCTGGCCGGGAGGCAGTATCGGAATGGTGTGCCGCGCCACCAGTCCGCGCTCCCGTTCCAGGGCGATGTCGATCCGGTCCGGGCGGGGGGCCTGGCTGGCCTGCCGCGCATATTCGCGCGCGGCCACGACGGCCGGCTGAAATCCCGGATCCAGAGGCGCGGCGATGGCAGGCCCGCCCGTTCGGGATCCGGAGTCAGATTGTTTGGGACTCGATATCATAACACACTCTTGAATGGCCCGCGCCGGTTTGTCAATGCCGGGCGCGACGCGAAGCCATCCGGCTGCCGGCCTGTGCGGCGCAGGCGTCTGGCGTGAAGGATTAACGCCGGGGATCCTGGAGCGACGTCCACAGGAGCGGAACGCCGCCCCACCGGCGGATTTGTGCGTCGTTGGTGATCAGCCGCAGACCGTGCACAAGCGCGGCCAAAGTCAACGGACAACCATTGGGGGGCAAACAGACCCGATTGGCAGCCGGTCGGAACATCCGTCGGCACCCTGGACTGCTCTGCCGCTACAGCGCGAATCCGGTCCGGTAGGGAGGGTTCACGAACGGGTCCGCCTCGGGACAGTTTGGAAACTTCATCCGGACCGGATCCCACTCGAGCTTCCGGTTCATGCGGATGGCGATGTTCCCGAGCAGGACGACCTCGGCGAGATGGGCGGCGTGATCGGCGAAATTGGATCCTGCGGGTTTGCCGCCCCGGCAGGCATCGAGGAACTCCTTCCAGTGGCCGGGTGAGCGCGGCAGCTTCTGCGGCGCCCGGCCGAACTCCTTCCTCCGGCTCTCGGGGACGAGGCGGTCGCGCAGCATGATGCCCTTGTCGCCGACATACATGGTGCCATCGTTGATGGCGAACTCGGCCTCCGGGTCGAGCCCGTCGGGCCGGGGCGGGCGCATGCCGCCGTCGTACCAGAAAATGCTCAGCGGCCCGTGCGTGTTGCTGGCCGCGAACCTGTAATGCGTGATCGAGGCCAGCGGGGCGGTCTCGTCGCTGATCTCCTTGGGCCGCTGCCAGTTGGTCGAGCACGCCTCGACGCTGACCGGGTCCCCGATCTTCAGCGCCTTGAATACAGCCGACAGCTCGTGGCATCCGATGTCTCCGAGCACGCCGGTGCCAAAATCCCACCAGCCCCTCCAGGCGAACGGGTGATAGCAGGGATGGTAGGGCCGCATGGGAGCCGGGCCGATCCAGAGGTCCCAGTCGAGGTGCGCCGGGCAGGGCGGATTCTCCTTAGGCCGAGCCACGCCCCGGGGGGAGATGTCGGGCTTCCGGTTCGACCACGCATGCACCTCCTTGAGCGCGCCGATCGCCCCGGCCCAGATCATCTCGGCAACCCGGCGGGCTTCCTCGCCGGCCTGGCCGAAGTTGCCCATCTGCGTGGCGACTTTCGTCTCCCGCGCGATCTGGCCGATCATGCGGGCCTCGTAGACGCTATGGGTCAGCGGCTTCTGGCAATGGACATGCTTGCCGAGCTTCATGGCCATGGCGGTGGCAACGGCATGCGCATGGTCCGGCGTCGCGATGAGCACGGCGTCGATGTCCTTCTGCGTCTCGAGCATTTTCCGGAAGTCGGTGTAGAGCTTGGCCGCGGGGTATTGGCGGGCGCCGGCCGCGAGGTGGTTGCGGTCGGGATCGCACAGGGCGACAATATTCTCGCCTGCCTGGGCGCACGAGGCCACATCGCCGGACCCCATCCCGCCAACCCCGATCCCGGCGATGTTGAGCCTCTGCGAGGGCGGGGTTTGGCCCAGCCCGATCGCGTGGCGCGGGATGACGGTGACAGCAGCCGCGGCAGCCGTGGCGGTTTTCAGAAAAGCGCGGCGAGAGGAGACAGTTGTGTTCATAGTCGATGCCTGGATCGAGATTGGATTCACTGCCCGCGAGTGTATGCCTTCGCCGCCCGGGGTCAAACTCCGTCTATCGCGGTGCGGGGTACCGTTGAGTTCGAATAGGGTGACAGGTTCGTAGTTCGCATCCCCCCGGGATCAAACTCCGTCTATCGCTGTGCGGGGTACCGTTGAGTTCGAATAGGGTGACAGGTTCGTAGTCTGCATCCCCGGTCTGAGAGCTTGCAGCCATCAAGGCGGCGTCCACGGAGTGGCCGCCCTACCTTTCGGCAATCGGCTTGCCAGGTAGGACGTGCGTTCCGTCGCGCGCCGGGCTGCAATCATGAAGCCTTCAGACGGCGTGAAAAATGCCAGGGCGATCGAGCCGACAAGAATGTCGGCGCTACCATCTCGTGCGTCTCCGCCGCGATCCCTTGCCCCTCGCGAGGCACGAATGGGGCGGAGGCGGTCAGGTCGAAAGGACCGAGAGCGGCTTGCGCTGGAATCGCAGGCTTCCACGGTCGCACGCAGTTGGTATCCTTGCCATGGAATGCACCGTTGGATATCGAAGTGCCCCGCATCAGGCGATGCCGCCTTGACGGGAATCCTGAAAAGGGTGCGACACGAGTGCAAGATTCCGGCAATGGCAGCGGCCATTGTGGATCGGCACGTCATGATCGCATGCGGCGTGGCGGGTATGCGCAAGGCGGGCCGAGGGGAAACGCCGGTCGAGCAGCGTCGGGCGGGAGGCAATCCTCGATGCGAATGACGATGAAGCGATCCACGACCCTGGCCTTGCGCCGCGCATATCGCCTGATGCGCCGGCGGCATGGGCATCAGAACTGGTGGCCCGGCGATACGCCGTTCGAGGTGTGCGTGGGGGCGATCCTGACGCAGAACACCAGCTGGCGCAATGTCGAGCGTGCGATCGCGCGTTTGAAGGCGGCCGGCGTGCTCGATCCAGTCCGCATGCATGCGCTGGCCGAGGATCAACTGGCCGAGCATGTGCGCCCGGCCGGCTATTACCGGGTGAAGGCACGGCGCTTGCGGGCTTTCCTGGGGGGGCTGGTCGAGAGCCACGGCGGGCGCGTCGATCGGTGGCTCGAAGGGCCAACGATCGAAGTGCGCCGGCGCTTGCTCGACGTGCCGGGGATCGGCCCCGAGACGGCGGACAGCATTCTGCTTTACGCGGGCGAGCATCTGAGCTTCGTCGTCGACGCATATACGCGGCGCATCTTCGCCCGACACGGGTGGGCGCCGCCGGAGGCGGCCTATGACGATTTGCAGGCGCTGTGCGCCACCGCGCTGAGGGATCGGCCCGGGGCGATCCTCCTCGATTACTGGCGCGATTACCATGCCCAGCTGGTCCGGGTCGGAAAGGATTACTGCCGGCCGCGCGCCCCGCGCTGTGCCGGGTGCCCCCTCGAACCTCTGCTTTGAGTTCCTTCGGTTGATGACCAGCCTGCGCCGCCGCGGCGCTGGCAGGCAGGCGTCCGCGGTCCGGAAAGCGCGGGCGCCGCAAAAAACTCGACGCCGGAGGGTGATTATTGACATGCTGGACACGTGAATCCGGAAGCCCTGGTGGTCATACCCACCTACAACGAGCGGGAGAACCTGCCGGTCCTGGCCGACCGGGTGATGAACCTGCCGGTGCGGGTGGATCTGCTGATCGTCGACGACAACTCTCCCGACGGCACGGGCCGGCTGGCGGACGAGCTGGCCGCCCAAAAACCGGGCATGCACGTCCTCCATCGGCCTCAGAAGAGCGGGCTCGGAAGGGCTTACTGCGCCGGGTTCCGATGGGCCCTGGAGCGCTCCTACGAGTTCGTCTTCGAGATGGACGGCGATTTCTCGCACAACCCTGCCGATATTCCTGCGTTCCTCGAGGCGATGCGGGAGGCGGATCTGGCGCTGGGGACGCGATACCGGGATGGGATTCGCGTCATCAACTGGCCGCTCCGGCGGCTGATGCTCAGCCTGACGGCGGCTCATTACGTGCAGTGGATCACCGGCATGCCGTTTACGGATCCGACGGGCGGATACAAATGCTTCCGGCGGCGCGCCCTCGAAGCCATCGATCTGGATTCGGTCCAATCCAACGGCTACAGCTTCCAGATCGAGATGACGCATCGGGTGTGGCGGCAGGGGCTCCGGGTGGTTGAGGTGCCCATCGTGTTTACGGACCGGTTTCAGGGGGCGTCGAAGATGTCGCGTGCGATCGTATGGGAAGCGATCGGGATGACCTGGCGACTGCTGTGGCAAAACGGGCTCCGTCGCCGGCCCCGGCCGAGGCCCCAGGCGGATCGGAAGCCCCATTGACCGGGCGCTCGATCCGGGATCGAGCCCGCCTTTTTCTATACAGAGCGTCACAGGTTCACAAACGCCCGGTCACGGCACCGGGCCTACACACGCGTTCCCCTCATGCGCGTCGAGACTGATGGCGTTCTCGATCATCCGCAGGGCCAAACCGCACCAGGTTGACATGTTCTAAATTATTACATGTTCTTCCCGTTTGACGCACGCGGGGAGTGAGGCAGACTGACTGGAAACAGATATGCTGCGGAGTTTCCTATGAACACAAAATGCACGCGTTGGTTGGGATTGCTCGCCGGACTGGCGGCATGCGCCGGGACCCAGGGCGCGGTCGTTTTCACGGACACGTTCGATCACGAAGGCTCGATTGCGGGGTTCGAAGCCGCGGGTTGGACCAACATAGTGGCGGGCCAGGGCATCGGCACGGAAGAATACATGGGCGGGTCGGGCCAAACGGTTCCCGAAAGCTGCATGTGGGGGAGTGCGTGTTCTCTCGAGTACTACGCCCCCAACATTGTCAGTTGTGGGGACATCATTTCGATCGACGCAAACTGCATGCGGTTCGAGGGGTATAATTACCTGCGCGAGATCGTGCTGTGGGACGGGGTCAACGAAGCCAGCCGGGTGAGCGTGGCTCTGGACACGTCGCGCGCCGTTGCGTTGGGCAACTACCAGACCTGGTGGTTCCCTCCGGTCAAGAATCCGATTGCCACGGTGACCTATCACGCCACGGAAGCGGACGCCGGCAAGCGCATCATCTTCCGGTATGGCCACTTCTCGGGATGGGGCGATACCGCCGACGTCACGTTCAGCATCACGCCGGTGACGGCGCCGGAGTTCACGGTGCAGCCGAAGAGCCTCGAGCGCAACGAGGGCGAAGCGGCGAGCTTTTCGATCGAGCTGCTGGGTTGCGGCCTGCATTATCAATGGCAGAAGGACGGGCAGGCCCTGCCGGGCGCCAACTTGGCTACGCTCGATTATGCGGCGGTGACTGCGGGGCAGTCGGGCGAATACCGCTGCGTGGTCTGGAACACTTACGGCACGAATGTCAGCGACGCGGCCCTTCTGGCGGTGGTTCCGAAGGTCGGCGGCGGGGCGAGCATGTCGTTTGGCGTCAATTTTGGAGACGAGGAGCCATGGAATCCCGCGGTGACCATGCCGGCCTACGGCGTGCATCCCAGCCGCTGGCAGGAGACAGTCCCGGGAGACGAGACCGGGCCGATCAATGGAATGCAGTCGTTTCCGTTTGGCGCAGGCCAGATCGACCTGATGTGGAGCGCCAACAACACCTACAGCGTGCCGGGAGATCCGGACACGCTGCCGACGGGCGAGGCGCAGGTCAATTACGGTTATCTGGACGATGGAGGGAGCGGTTACAGCGTTCTGGTCTACGGATTGGTCAACGGCCTGGGCTACAGCCGCTACGTCGTGCGCACGATCGCCGCCTCGGACAACGCGACGAACTTCGCGCCGGTCACCCTGAGCGACAACGTCAACTTCACCAATTACACCCTGACCTATCCGGCGGTGGGGCCGGCCAATCCGAGCGGCGGCAAAGCCGCGTTCAGCACTGTGAGCCCGGTCTTGAGCGCCGACTCGATCACCCTGGCCTCGATCCGCGAAGGCACCACGCTGACCCGCGGCTGTCTGGCCGGATTTGTGGTCACCGACAAGCCGGCGATCGCGACGCAGCCGGAGGCGCCGGAAGGGAACCTATTCAATGGCGAGGCCTTGACGCTGACCGCCGAGGTCTTTGGGGTGCCGCCCTTGGCCCTCCAGTGGTATAAGGATGGGCAGGCCATTTCTGGCGCCACCACGCCCACTCTTTCGCGGCCCACCGCGACGGTGGCGGACAGCGGCGTCTACACCCTGGCGATCACGAACGAGTTCGGCGCCGTGACGACGACGCCCGCCGACGTGAAGGTGGTGGCGTTCATCCAGCCGACCGTCATCGAGCAACCGGTTGCCCGAAGCGCGTATCTGGGCCGGGCTGTCACGTTCGCGGCCCTCGGCTACGGCGGCCAGCTCAGCTACCAATGGAACAAGAACGCCGCGCCCATCGCCGGCCAGACCAATACGACCCTCACGCTGACTGGCCTGACCACCGAGGATGAGGCGGACTACACCGTCACCGTCAGCAATCCGGCTGGGAATATCACAAGCGATCCTGCCCGCCTCACCGTGATGCCGGTGCCCACCGAGGGTTATCTGGGAACGGTTTTGGGTGACAACCCGGCGGCCTTCTGGCGGCTGGGCGAGACCTCCGGAACGAATGCCGTCGACAGCTGGGGCCAGAACCATGCCGTCTACAGCGGGTCCTACACGTTGGGCACCCATGGCTTGATCGTCGATGATGCCAACACGGCCGTCCAGTTCGCAGCAACCAGCAAGGCCATGGCGCCGTTTAACCCCAGCCTGAACAACCCGGCGGGGCCGTTCTCGATCGAGTTCTGGACCGTCCCGGACAACACGGCAACCGAGTGCGCCATCAGCACGCAGAAACGCGATTCCGGCCGCGCCGGCCTGACCATCTTCCACAACAATGGCGGATCGGGATTCAGCGCGCTGATGGGCAACAATGCGGGCGCCACGGCTTATGTTCACGGCGGCACTGCGATCCAACCGGGGATGAAGTATCACGTCGTGCTGACATACGACGGCTCGACCGGCAAGATCTATCTCAACGGCAAGCTGGATGGATCGACGGCGCTGGCCTTCGGCGCCGGCGGGTTCGAACCCAACCCCGATTCGCCGTTCCAGATCGGCGCCCGGAATGCCGGCGACGCTTGGGGCTACAACGGCGTGATCGACGATGTGGCGGTCTACGACTACGCGTTGAGCGACACGCAGGTATTCGAGCATGCCTGGGCCGGCTCGCCTTTGCGAGTCACGATGGCGCCCGCCTCCGGCATCGTGGTCAATGCCAAGCCCGATGCCGCTCCGGTCCACGGGCAGAACAACGGCGCCGCCTGGGCCGAGTCCAACAGCGACGGCGCGCGCACTCGAACGGGCGTCATGCAGTTCGCTGCCTCCGAGGAAGATCAGATCGCCGTCAGCGGCTATCCGGCGCTCAACTCGACGACCGGCACCATCTGCTTCTGGGTTCGGTCGGGTCCGAACACAGGCGGCGGCAGCGAAGCGTCGATGATCATGGACCGCCGGGACACGGGCGGCAGCGGCAGCGGCACCATCATCAGCATCAAGGACGATGGCACGCTGTTCTTCCAGGCCAATCCGACCGGGGCGAATCCGTTCTCGTCGTTCGGGACAATCAACGACGACAAGTGGCATCATGTCGCGGTGGTGTATGAGCAGGCGATCTCGGGCGCGGTATCCATCTTCATCGATGGCGTGCTCGACAACACCTCCTACAATGCCAAGGAATGGTGGTGGCCGGCCAACATGTCGGTCCTCCTTGGCAAATCGCGTGACAGCTATTGGAAGAGGCTCAATGGCTCTCTGGATGACGTCCGTTTCTACAGCCGGATCCTGAACGCGGCCGAGATCGGCCAGGTGATGGCCTCGGGCGCTGTGGTGGATGCCGCCGCGCTGGCGCTCCGGCTGGACTTCGATACGGCGCCCGTAGACGGCTATCGATTGTCCACCTCGCTCAGCCCGTGCATTATCGAGGCCTCGACCCAGGTGAACACCGGTTATGCTCCGCTGGGGTCCAGCCCCTGCCTGCATATCCCATCCGGCGACACGCAGTTCTTCCGTGCGGTGATGGCCGAGTAACAGGCAGCTATATTCGAGCGGTTCCGAGCGGCCGGGAAGCGATTCCCGGCCGCTTTTGTATACGCGGCCAGCAGTTGCTCGACGATCGATTGGGGGTGGCTGAGGTGGTGAAAGACGCGATTCATGAACACCAAGTCCGCGCAGCCGTCCGGCAAGTGAGGATCTCTGCTCTGCCCGAGAACCGGCACAATCTGGGGCAGCCCGCGCCTGGCGGCCGTATCGGAAAACCATTCTCAATTTGCTGGGGGGCTTTGGGAGCGCTTCAGCGGTGGAACGTGAATTGGCTCCCTGTGATGCAGGGAATACAGGCCTCTGGGAACTCGTGCCACAGGCGCGCAGTGGCTGCCAGGCCGGTGCAGTGGGCTGGGCCCAACCGCTGGACGTTGAGCTCCCGCAGCGCTTCCACCGTGGAGTTGATCCGCCTGGGGCCAGCGGCCACCAGGTGCATCCCGCCCATGAGCGCGTGAATGGGGCGGTCATGGGTGAGGCTGCGGATCTGGCGCACCGTGTTCACAACGCCTGCATGCGCGCAGCCCAAGAGCACGACCAACCCCTCGCGGGTGTCGAAGAACAGGGCCTGGTCATCCGGGATCGGGTCCGGCCTCGTCACGGCCTTGTCGAGAAAGAACGGGCCGCCGACATCCTCGAAATCGGTCGAACGCGGTATCTCGCCGGTGAGATGGATGCCCGGGAGCGGCTCAGCGGACGAGGTGTTGAAATGGACGCGGGAATCATGGGCCAGGATCGCGGACCGTTGGGAGCTGCTGATGCCGATCGCGCGGGCTGTGCCGTCCGGATTTCGGGCCCAATGCTCGACGCGCACGCACGGATGCGCATGGAGCCGCGCCTGGGGCGCCAAGGCCCACACGGCGCGCAATCCGCCCGTGTGGTCATAATGGCCGTGGCTGAGCGCCACGGCATCAATCCTCGACAGGTCCACCCCCAACCGCTTGGCGTTGCGGATCAGCAGCCGGCTTTGGCCCGTGTCGAACAACAGGCTCTTCTCCCCGATTTGAACATGGAAGGCGAGCCCGTGCTCGCCCATCAGCTTGACACTGTGAACCGTGTTCTCGACCAGAACCGTCACAACAACTGGATCTCTCATATTTTTCGATGAATTTGCCCAGTGCAGTTGCCTTTAGGGTCTGTGCAAAAATTACTTCCGATTTTGGCGGGAGCGCCGCCGGGCCAGATGCGAGGCGCAAGGGAGGGAGTGTATCCCCCCGCGATACTCGACCGACCGAGCAACGAAGCAGATGGCCCGGCGCCGCCCCGCCCCGCAGGGCTGGGGGCCTTGGGCGCGCTGGCTGTGTTGCTCCTCGCTCACAGACCGCGCGGGTATGCTCGCTCGTAGCGCCTTGCCAGCCCGCCCAATCCCACCCAGCAAAATCGGAATTAATTTTTGCACAGACCCTTAAGGCGCTGCCCCGGGGCAGCCGCCGAGGGTGCGAGGCGGATGGCTGGCAGCCATTGGTATTCGCCTCCTCACCTCGGCGGCTACAGTTGGAGGACTTGGTTCTGGGCTTTCTGCAGACCGCGGAATTTACCCTTTGGCCGCCGCCGGCAGGTTCAGTTTTTCTTTGGGCAGCTTTTTGAACGTCATGAACCAGTCCAGCGCGTAACAGTCGGCGGTGGGTTTCTCGACGCGTTCCTTGGCGACGCCGCACGAGCCGGGCGGCGGCACGATCACGTCCTGGCCCGGCTGCCAATCGGCCGGAGTGGCGCACCCGTGTGCATCGCTGGTCTGCATGGCGATCAGCAGGCGTTTGAGCTCGTGGAAATTCCGGCCCGTGCTCGAGGGGTAGAAGAGCACCGATCGGATCTTGGCCTTGGGATCGATGAAGAAGACGGCCCGCACGGCCTGCGAGTCGCTGCTGTTGGGCTGGACCATGCCATAGAGCCGGGCCACATCCATCTTGATGTCGGCGATGACGGGGAACGTCACCTCGACGTTGGCCATGTTCTGGAACTTGATCTTCTCCTTGATCGTGCGGAGCCAGGCGATGTGAGCAAAGTGGCTGTCGATCGAGAGCCCGATCAGCTCGCAGTTCAATGCCTTGAATTCCGACTGCATCGCAGCGAAGGTCATGAACTCGGTGGTGCAGACGGGCGTGAAATCAGCCGGATGGCTGAACAGGATCACCCATTTGCCCCGGTAATTGTCGGGGAACTTGATGTTGCCCTGGGTGGTGAGGGCTTCGAATGCGGGCGCATCGTCGCCAATCAAGGGCACGCTCACCGAGGGCGCCGCGCAACAGGTGTTGGATTCGTTTTTGATGGTGCTGCTCATGGTTTCTCTTTCGGTTTGTTGTTAAGATTTGATACGGACAGCCTGAAATTCTTGTGCGAGTCAGAGGCTTTATTGAGGCCATCTTTCTTCCGTTGCGCGAGGATGGGGGTGGGCGCAGACTCGCCTGGCTGGCTCGATGCCGCAGCCTGATAAAAGCAGCTGGCGCCATGGCGGCTGCTTCGCACACGCCCCCGATCCTCCAATTCAGCCAGGAGCTTGACGGCCTCCGCCGGTTTCATGGTCAGCCCTCGAGCGACATCCTCGACCGTGCAGGGGCGTCGGCGCAGGAGCTGGAGGATCTCGCGGGCCGATGGCGGAAGCCCCGTGGATGCTCGACGCCCTCGGAAGTCGGCGATGACATCGGCTGGAGGCCGAAACAACCGGGCGAGGCGTCTCAAACGATCAGGAGGCACTGCCATCGCGTACTCTTCGGCCGGCGGACGCACGGCGGTATTGACCTGGACCTTGTCCGGCCGGATGCGCTCGACCTTTTCGGCGATCTGCCGCACCGGGACGTTCAACGCGGTGTACCCGCCGAGCAGCATCACCTCGAGCCAGTATTTTCCGGCCAAGTCACGCCGGAGCG
The DNA here is from genome assembly GCA_022711435.1 of Verrucomicrobiota bacterium. Classification (GTDB taxonomy): domain Bacteria; phylum Verrucomicrobiota; class Verrucomicrobiia; order Limisphaerales; family UBA1319; genus JAGMXM01. The sequence continues at coordinate 23,227 of JAKLFB010000017.1, read as the reverse complement.
CCTCCAGCCCAGCCAACATCCGCTCGTAACCGATCGCCGGATGCGGGCGGTTGATAAACTCGAACCGCTCCGAATCGGGCGCATCGAGAGAGGGCAGGACGAGATCGGCGCGGCGCAGCTGGGCGCGGACTTCCGGCTGCCAGAGGAGAGATCCGTTGGTCAAAACCGCCACGGGGATGTCCGTCATCCGATGGATGGCATCGATCAGCTCGTCGAGCCGCGAATAGAGGGTGGGCTCGCCCGAACCGCTTAAAGTGATGTAATCCGGCCGGCTCTCGAGCCGCTGCTGGATTTCGCGAAGCACGCTTCTCAGCGGGACCCATTCCTTCCGCTCGACCGTTTTGCAGGTCGTGCGGCCCAATTGGCAATAGATGCAATCGTAGGTGCAGGTTTTGAACGGAACGAGATCCACACCCAGAGAGCGGCCGAGGCGGCGCGAAGGCACCGGCCCGAACACATGTTGGAGAGACCGAGCAGTGGTGTTCATCGAAGGGATGGCGCCGGGGCGGCGCTGGCGGCGTGTGAAGTCGGGGTTCTCATCCTGTTGGGCTATCGACCGCGAATGATCTGCATCAGATCGCCTGGCCGCTGATATCCGTTGTTGATGGCGATCTCGCGCAAGGTCTGGTCCGCCGATGCTCGGATGCCTTTGGCCTCGATGCGAGCCATTGCCGCGGCCAGGTCAATGCCTTCTTCCGCACAGAACGCGCTCAGCGATTTCCATCCTGCGCCGCCTGCGCCCTGGCCGCCTTGCCTCCCCTGCCCTCCCATTCGCTGGCCGGGCTGCTGGCCTCCGCCGGCCGCAGGGGAGAGCATGAGATCGTAGATCCGCTGGGCAGGCATGCGGTTCTGCCTGGCCAGCTCGGCCATGCGAACATCGGGATCGGCCCCCTGAATGCCATGCGCCTGGAGGCGCGCCAGGGCGTTGGCGACATCCACGCCCGCTTTTTCAGCCAGCTCGCGCACGGTCAGCAGCTCGGCATGTGGAATGGGGGGCCGTTCCGCCTGCATCCCCCAGCTCTCTCGAAAGTCATCGGTGAAGGCCAAAAACGATGAGAAGGGTGGGAGCTCGATGCGGACCGCGGCAAAGAGGCCGCCACAAACAACGACCGCGGCAATCCATTCCCTGCGCAAGCCGAACTGGCGGGTCCATCGGTTCTTGAAGTAATTCATCAAGGGCCGCCAATTGAGGACGATGTGGAAGACCGAGGCGGCGAGGAACAGCATGCTGAACCAGATGTGCAAATCGATCCACTGGCTTTTGCGCAGGCCGAGCATGGCCCAATCGGTCCAATTGGCGATGCGCCCGGGCGGGGAAGCCCAGAGCACAGCTCCGCTCACCGCCAGCGTCAGAAATGACAACGTCACGATGACGGACGTCAGCGCGCGCCACTGGAAAGAGGATCGCGGGTCCGCAGTTGGGTTTTGACCCTGTTTCGATTGACTGGGCAACTCGGGTGTATTCATGTGCGCAAGGGTGTGATTCGTGAGGCTACTGTTTGCCAACGAGACCTCCGGCTGGCGGGCTGGCGTCTGCCCTTGGCTGGAGTGGAATGGCGACCAACACTTCTTCATGGCACCCCACAAACCGCCGCACCTGAAATCCTCGAGCCTTGAGGCGAGCGCGCCAGCCAGGAAATGGGCTGGGCGGATGGGGGTGGCGCCGGCCCTCGGCGGCATGGATCCTGTCCATCAACTGGAACCCGCTGGGCGAGAAATCGACCAGCACAAGCTTGCCTCCGGGTTTCAAAACGCGAAGCATCTCACCGAACACGCCCTCCGGATCCTCGAGATGGTGGATGACATTCCACGAAACCACCGCGTCGAACGATGCCGCGCGCCAAGGCAATGACCGCGCATCCGCCAGAACGAAATCGATGCGGCTGGCAACATCCAGAAACAGGGCCTCCAATCGGGCGGCGGCTTGCTCCTCGGCGCTCACATCGACCGTCGTGACGTTGGCGGCATGCTGCGCCAGCACAACCGCGAACCGGCCTTTGCCCGTGCCGATATCCAATACCTGCCCGGACAACGGCAAGGCTCGATCCACCACGAACCGCACGCTGGCATCGGAATCGAAACCGAACCGCGCATGCAAGGCGGCGCGCTGGCGCAATCGGGCGTGGTTGGCTGCGATCTCCTCCCATGGGACGTCGGCGTGGGGTTTCAGCGCATTGCCGCTGAGGGCTGCGCGCTGGGTTTTCGATTGGAGCGGTGTCGGACGCATGGTGAATTTACCGAGACGGGGGTGGATTGGATGCAGGCCCGCGGCTCCGGCACAGCTTCATGCGGATGCAGATCCGAATGGGCATGTCCGAACTGTCTCAGCAGCAGAGCCAGCGCCAAGCCCGCGAGCAGCGCCAGCGAAAGCCCCAGGCGATCATGAGCGTGAAATTGCAGCTCGGGGAGCAGATCGGCGCAGGCGATGCACAGAAATGTGCCGGCACAGAATGCCAGGGCGTTCCCCTGAAAGGCCTGGTTGGTTCCGGCAAGGTAATCGATGCCGAAATAGAACAGCAGCGCGGACAGAGGCGTCACCAGGGCGAAAAGCAGGTTCACGAGTTGACGCAGGAAACGGGAGCAGCCTTCCGCGGTCATCAATGTCGAGATGGCCATAGCCCCAAATGGCTTATGCAGAATCACCGCCAGCGCCACCCCGAGACCGGCCCCTGGATTTGCGTGGTGGACCCCCACGAACGCAGCGGTGGCCAATGCCACCCCATCCACCAACGAGTGCAGCGACAAGCCAATGGTTGTCCCCGCCCACGAAAGCGCATGGGCAACCTCTCCGGGGTCCGTCCCCGGGATCATCGGCGCGACGTCTGGATTGGCCGGCGCCTGTTCTGCGGGGCGATCACCGCCCGGGCGGGCCGGGCTCTCGGCAGTGTGGTGGTGGTGATAGCGAAAAAGGCGCTGCAGAAAGAACATGGCGAGAAATCCCCCCAGAGCCCATTTCATGGTCTGATCCACCGATTGATTCTGGTGAACCGCGTGAGGAATGAAATGGAGCAGCGCGATGCCCAGCATCAAACCCGCCACGGCGCTGACGGCAATCTGGAGCCGGGTGTGGTTGAGCCGGAGCGCCAGGATGAGCCAGCCCCCCGCCAGCGCGGCCAGGAATACCAAGGCGCAATAGATCGCCAGCAACATGACCGGTGCCAAAGTCGAGTTGTTCATCGCAGTGCAGATCGCAGGGCTGAACGCAGCGTCATACGCCCGAATCGCCAGGTCGGGTCTGCCTGCGCCGCCGCGCCGGGCAGGGAATCCGGCCGACAGAGACTGTAGACCGAGCGCTGCCGCGGAGCGAGGCTCTTGGGACTGCGTTCATTCATGCTGTTTCCGCGCACGGTTTTCCAATCGCGGCCGATGGGTGGGTTGTGGCGGTGGCAGGTCTCCGGGCGTGCGACTCGAGGTCCTCGCCCTGGCGGACCAGGCGGAAGCTATTCAAAACCACCAGCAGAGAACCAGCCACGTGCAGGACCGCCGCCACCACGGGGTTGATGTAATTCAACGTTCCCAACGCAAGCCCGCCCAGCACAAAGCCAATCCCGACCAGAAAGTTTTGGTTGATGACCTTGCGGGTTTCGCGTGAGAGCTGAAGCAGGAATGGCAAACGGCGCAGGTCGTTGTTCATGAGCGCGATGGTGGCGCTGTGGATGGCGACCTCGCTGCCGGCCGCCCCCATGGCGATGCCCAGGTCGCCGGCCGCGAGGGCGGGCGCGTCGTTGACGCCGTCGCCCACGACGGCGACGTGGTAGCCCTTGGCCCGCATCTGGCGGACGAGATCGACTTTGTGGTGAGGCAGGCAGTCTCCCTGGAACTCGTCGCAGCCCATCTCGCGGGCCACCCGTGCGGCCACCGGCTGCCGGTCGCCGCTGATCATCGCGATCCGGCGCACGCCGGCCTGCCGGAGGGCGGACAGAGACGTCCCGGCTTCGCTGCGGATCTGATCCTGCAGCCCCACCCAGCCGATGCACTGCCGGTCGCGGGCCACAAAAATCAGGCTCCAGCCTTCGGTCTCGTTGAGGTCGACCGCATTGAGGAAATCGCTGGGCACCCCCTGCTGCTGCAGCCATTGCGCGCGGCCCACCCACACGCGCGCGCCTCCCACCTCCGCCTGGATCCCGAGCCCCGCCGTCTCGCTGAAGCCGACGGGCTCCAGCAGCGGAACGCCGGCTTCCTCGGCCAGCTGGAGCAGGGCTTTGGCGGCGGGATGATTGCTGAACCGCTCCGCTGACGCCGCCAGGCGGAGCAATTCGGCGGGAGTGACTCCGTTCAGCGGCGCCAGCCGGCTGACCGCCAGCTTCCCGATGGTCAACGTGCCGGTCTTGTCGAAGACAAAGGCGTTGATTCGAGCCGCCAGTTCGATGTCGCTCACGTTTTTGATCAAAATGCCCAGCCGCGCCGATGCGGAGAGCGCGGCGACGATCGCCGTGGGGGTGGCCAGGACAAAGGCGCACGGGCAGGAGACGATGAAAATCGTGATCACACGACTCAGGTCGTGGGTAAATGCCCACACTAACGCGCCCATGACCAATACCAGCGGGGTGTAAAAGCCCATGTATTGATCGATAATGCGGGTGATGGGGAGCTTGGTCTTCTCGGCAGCCAAAATGAGGTCGCGCACCCGCCCCAGCGTGGTGTCTCGGCCAACGTGCGTGACGCGCACTTCGAGGAGACCCGTCAGGTTCATCGTGCTGGCGAAGACCTCGTTGCCGCCTCTCTTGTCTGCGGGCAGCGATTCGCCTGTAATATTGGCTTCGTTAATGAGACCCTGTCCGTGAACGATGACGCCATCGGCCGCCACGCTGTCGCCCGGCCGGACGCGGATGATATCGCCGACCGCCAGCTCATGGACGGCGACCTCCTCCTCCTGTCCCTGGCGGAGGCGCCGCGCTTTGTTCGGGGTGAGCTGGATGAGCGATCGGATCGAGACCAGAGCGCCTTCGGCGGTGCGCTTCTCGATGATCTGGCCCAGCAGCATGAAGAAGGAGACGATGCCGGCCTCCTGATAGTGCTGGGAGGCGAACAGGGCCATCACGGCCAGCGCGACCAGCACGCTGGTGTTCAGGGCCCCTCGCCGCAAATGCTTGCATGCCGTCCAGAGAATCGGCACGCCCAAGAGAAGGGCGCCCAGCATCGCGCTCAGGCCCGCAATCGAGCTGCTCCGCTGCATCGCCCACTCGATCAGATACGAGTTGCTGACGAAGATCAGCCCGACGAACATCTGCCCGAACTGAATCCGAACGCGCGAACGATATTCGGCGCCCGCGCGAGCGCTGTCGTCGGAAGGCGCTTCCGGATGCCGGGTTTCGGATGCAACATTCACAGCCCAGCGCCAGGATTCATCCGTGGCATCCGCGTTCGTGGCGTTCGCAGGCAGCGGGTCCGGAATTCAGCCCCCCCTCCAGGAAAGCCTTGGCCAGTTCTTCTGCGGTCCTGCCGGGCAGCCCGCTTCGGACCGTGATGCCGTTCTCGGCGAACAGGCTCAATGCCCGCTGGCCCATCCCCCCGGCGATGATGATCTGGACGCCTTGCTCATGGAGCCAGCGGGGCAGCAATCCCGGCTCGTGCGGCGGCGGCGTGACCCGGGTGATTTGAAGAATGGCTTTCGTGTCAGGATTGGCATCGATCAGCGCGAATTGCTCGCAGTGTCCAAAGTGATCAGCGAGGCAGCCGCCCTCGAGGGGAATGGCGATTTTCATGATGGGATTGGTTTTGGGTTCTTCCATAAATTCATGAGATCTGCTGACATAAGGCGGACCATCCTTGCCGGATGGCCCGAGCCGCGGGGCTGTCGCCCAATTCGACGACCGCCATGCCTTTCCGCTGCGCATCGGTGACGGCGGAATCGTACGGGATGGGCGGCAGAATCGCCGCCCCGGCGGCTTGCGCCTTTCGCTCGATGCGCTGAGCGATTTCGGCATTCAGATTGCACTTGTTCACGCAGACCGTCACCGGAATGCCGAAGTGCCGCACCAGGAGAAACACCCGATCGAGATCGTGCTCGCCGGAAAGCGTCGGCTCGGTGACCGCCAGAACTCGCGAGGCGCCCGTGATCGAGGCGATGACCGGGCAGCCGATTCCCGGCGATCCGTCGATCAGTATCAAACCGCCTCCGCGCTCCCGGGCGATCTGCTGCGCCTGGCTTCGAACGATCGAGACCAGCTTGCCGGAGTTGCCGGCCCCGGGCCGCAGCTGCGCGTGGACCATCGGACCGCAGCGGGTGTCGGACACAAACCACTCGCCATCGACCGCGGGGCCGAACTCGATGGCATTGTCAGCGCAAAAGCGGACGCACACGCCGCATCCATCGCAGGCGGCCGGATCGATCCGGAACGTCCGCGGGGCCTGCCCGTTGCCGGGACCGTCAAAATAGACGGCCTCGAAGCGGCAGAGCTCCTCGCACTTGCCGCAGGCCGTGCAGTGGCCCGGTTTGATCCGCGCCTTGTTCCCGCCAGTAAAGGTCTGCCGGCGCCGGATCTGCGGCTCGAGCACCAGGTGCAAATCCGCCGCATCCACATCGCAGTCGGCCAGCACCGCCTGGCGCGCCAGCACGGCCAGCGATGCCACCATCGAGGTCTTCCCCGTTCCGCCTTTGCCGCTGATGACGACGAGCTCGGGCATGGTCAAGGATCGGGAGAGGAGATGGCGCGAGCGCGGTTGGGCGCTCGCGGATTCCCTCGCAATGCCAAAAGGCACGAGGGAGCGCCGGGCGCCGGGCGGCCGCACCCGGGGGGATCCGCCCGAAGATCGGCGATCGAGCGCAGGCGCCGCCGCGCAGCCTCGGGAAGGGCGTTGGTTCCCGCGGCGGACGTCACATCCAACAGAAGACGGGCGAAGATGCGCTGCAATCCTGGCACGGCTTCGATCGCCAGCTTCCCCTCCGAGTAGGCCTCGGCTATGGCCAGGATGTCCGGTATCTCCGCCAGGATGGGAATCCGAGCCTGCTCACAGAACTGTCGCGCTTCCGTCTCGCCCACCAGGGCGCGATTCACCACCACGCCGCACTCCATCTGGAGCGACTTGATCACCTGCCACGCCAGCCGCAGATCGTGCAGCCCAAATGGAGTGGGCTCGGTGACCAGCACCACATAGTCGGCGCCCCGCACCGTTTCGATCATCGGACATGCCGTGCCCGGCGGGGCGTCATACAACAGCAGATCGGCCGGCGGCGCTGCTTGCCGGACGGCCCGGATCAAGGGCGGGCTCGAGACTTCCCCGATATTCAGACGGCCCTGGACAAACCCGAGCCCGCCGCAGCGTCCCGTCTCGACAACCCCCAATGCGCGGGGCGTTTCGGTGATCGCCCCCGCCGGGCAAACCAACGCGCATCCGCCGCAGCTATGGCACAGCTCGGGAAACACCAGGACCTTCTGTTCCAGACAAACGATGGCGCTGTACTGGCAGATCTCGCCGCATTGGCCGCAGAGGGTGCACCGGGCCGGATCGACTTGCGGGATCATCCGCACAATCTCCCGCCGCTGGTCGATGGCGGGCCGGAGGAACAGATGGCCGTTGGGCTCCTCCGTGTCGCAATCCAGATACGCGGCCGCCAGGCCGTTCTGCGAGGCCAGCCATGCCAGGTTGGTGGCCACGGTCGTTTTGCCGGTCCCCCCCTTGCCGCTCGCAATCGCGATCCTCATCCTGGATCGAGTTCGGCAATCCGTTTGCGGATTTGTTCGAGCCCCGTTTCCAACTGGCTGGCCTGCTGCTTGAGCCACGCCAGTTCCTGGTCCGGAGACGCGCCCGGAAGATCGGCTGTTCCGGCAGGCGCAGCCCCTGCCCCGCCCCACGCCGGTCTGTTCGCCGCGGCTCGCTGCCAACCGGTCAATCCGGTCGCGTGAAACCAGTGGCGAAAGCCCCATCCCCCACCCCCGCCTCGCCAGCCGCCACCCCCGCCGCGTCCTGCGCCTTGGCCTCGGCCCGCCCATCGGCCCTGCCTCTGGCTGAGCCAGCCCGGCTGGCCCGAACCCCCGCAATACCCGGCCCCCCAGCCGGTCATCGGTCCCTGGCCCATCGGCCCTGTTCGATCTCCACCTGGCATAATGAACTCCTTTCGCTTATTGGTTCGGTTGCTCTTCGGTTGGTGGGTTGATGGGGTTGGGCCCCGGCCCGGGGACCGCCCCTGGACGAAAGCCGCCTTGCTGGCCGCGCCCGCGCCCGCGTCCGCCGCCTCCCTGCCGTCCGCCCTGGCCCCTGCCACCGCCCCATCCTCGGCCCTGGCCGCCGCCGCACCGTCCCATTCCTCTGCCGCTACCCGGTCCTTGGCCTAATGGCCCCGTTCCGTCTCCCATGGGTGTCATATGAATTTCCTTTCGCTCATTTTCAACGCTGGTTTGGATCACCAGTGCCCTTCCACATTCGCGCCCGACAGCGGGGCAAGCTTTCGCGCCATAAACGCCTCCATGGCCTGCGCAACGGTGCCGCCATCGACTCCATACACCTCGATGCGCGCCGCCTGAAGAGTCGCCCAGGCCTTGGGACCGACATGGCCCGTCACCAGCGCCTGAACGCCCAGGCTCGCCAATGCCTGGGCCGCCTGAATCCCTGCCCCCTGGACCGCATCCACCCGCGATGCGTTGTCCACGACCGTCTGCTGGCCGGTTTCGCTGTCAATGACCCGAAAAAAACGCGCCCGGCCGAACCGCGGATCGACGAGCGATTCCCGGTCGGGCCCCTGCGATGTCACGGCAAATTTCATAGGGATGGTTTGGGTGTTGGATTGGGTGTTGGATGGGGGCTGCGCCGGAGACGGCCGCGATGGCGAAAGCGGTTGCGATGCCATCCGCAGTGCCCCGCGCAACAGCCGGGCATGCGGAATTCCGATCGCCCCAGCGTATCCGACAAAAAGGCCTGCAGCACCGCATCGGCGTCGCCGCAGAGATGGGGCCAGACGCGCACTCCGGCGCTTTCCAGCCAATGGGCAATCGGCTGGGACATCGCGCCACAGAGCAATACCTGGGCGCCCATTTCCTTGATGCCCTTGACCAGCAGCGCCGGCTGCGTCTCGCCCATCAACACTTCCCGCCGGCTGATCTCCCGCCCGCCAGCGATCTCGACGACCATGAACCGGCATGCCACATCCAGGACCGGCGAGATCCGGCCTTCGCAGATTGGCAAGGCAATCGTCATCGCTACTTATTTAGCATTCGACATGCCAATTGATTGCCATCAATATTATGTAATATAATATGTTGATTATTAACATAATGTAAATTATTTTCCTATGCTTATCATTGTACCTTGAAGTGCATTATGCACGATTTAAGCCGGCAAGATCATTGCCTTTTGCAATGAATTCGACCGAGATTCTATTCGATGCACTCACAATATTGGGGGCGACAAGGCTGGTAGGTCCGCGCTCCGAACCCTTCGGACCGCGGACGCATGCCTGCGCTGCGGCGAGCAGATCCTCGTCCGGAACAAGGATGAAGGTTGGCCAAAGGCTGGCCTTAGCCATCTCGACCGGCAACAGCCCTATCCGGCGGTGGACGCGGGCCCATCGGGGGCGTGTGTGGACGATCGCATCGACCGGATCTTACGGAACAAGGTGCTGGGGTCGATCCCCAGCTCGCGGGCCGTCTTGGCACGGCTGCCATCGTTCCGGCGGAGGGCATCTCGAATCATCACCTCCTCCATCGCCCGGAGCGTCATCCGATGGGATTTATCGGCCCGCTGGGCGGGGCTTGCCGGCCGCAAATGGACGGGCAGATGCGCCATCTTGATCAAGCCGCCCCTGCAGAGCGCGAAGGCGTGTTCGACGGTGTTCTCGAGCTCGCGCACGTTGCCGGGGAAATCGTGTTCCATGAGCCGGGCCAAGACATCGTCGGAGACGCCGTGGATGTCCTTGCCCTGGCGGCGATTGAAGAGCGCGATGAACCGATCGATCAGCAGGGGGATGTCCTCCCGGCGATCCCGAAGGGAGGGCAGCTCCAATCGGATGACGTGGATCCGATAGAACAGATCCTCGCGGAACTTGCCTTCGCGAACCCATTGGCTGAGCGACCGGTGGGTGGCGGCAACGATCCGCACATCCGCCGGGACCGGCTTGATGGATCCGAGCGGCTCGTAGGATCGCTCCTGCAAAACCCGCAGCAGGCGCACCTGCATGGCGGGCGAGACGTCTCCGATCTCGTCCAGGAACAGAGTGCCGCCTTCGGCCCTGGCGAACCGGCCGGGCTTGTCGCGACGGGCGTCGGTAAACGCACCGGCCTTGTAGCCGAAGAGCTCGGACTCGAGCAGCGTGTCAGGCAGCGCGCCGCAGTTGACCGCCACGAAGTTCTTTCTGCGGCGCCGGGACAGGTTGTGGATGGCGCGTGCGAAGAGCTCTTTGCCCGTGCCGCTGGCCCCTTCGATGAGGACCGTGCTGTCGCTATGGGCAATCGCCGGGAGAAGCTCGAAGAGGCGCTGCATCGCGGCGCTGCGGCCGATGATGTCGGCGAACTGATCCTGCGCCTCGGCCTGGCGGCGGAGCTCCTCGACTATCCGCAAGTCCCGGAAACACTCGATCCCCCCCGCCACCTTGCCCGCGGCGTCGCGGAGGACCGCGGTCGAGATGCTGATGGGAATCCGCCGCCCGTCCGCATCGACGATATACACCACCTGGTTCACAACCGGCCTGCCGGTCGCCAGGGTCCGCCTCAGCGTGCAGGCGCTCTCGCAGATGCTCGCATGGAACACGTCGCAGCAGCGCCGCCCGATCGCTTCCTCCTGGCGAATACCTGTGATCTGCTCTGCGGCGCGGTTGAACCGCGTGATGCGCCAGTCGGCATCCACGGTGAACACCCCATCGGGTATGTAATCGAGTAAATCGCTGCTCATGTCCGCCAGCCATGAGGATGTTGAAGAATATGGATATATGCAATAGCCGCCGCTGCCGAGCGGCGGGAGGCCAAGTGCCGGCTCCCGGCGTTTGGGGCGCAGGCGTCTCGCGTGCGGGTGCGGGCGGCGTCCCGCCGCATGCCCCTACGATGCGCACCGGGACAGCGCGCGAGCCCGCAGCCGAGGAGGGCTACGGGGCGCGCAGGCGATAGAACCTGGCAGCAGCATTGCTGCTCGATGGATCGAGGAAATAGCTTGGATTGCTTGTTTGCACAAGCGTGGCCAGGGTGGTCCAGCGGGTGAAGTCGGCAGCCGTCTCGACACGGTTCGTGCTCGAGATCGGGGCGAACACGGGCAGCCGGACCGAGCCGTCCGCCAATGGCTCGGGAGACCCGATCCGGGCGGCGGCTGCGGGATCCACATTCGCTGCGGCCTGGGCAATGGCGACTGGCGTGCGATCCGCAGCGTCGAACATGGCCTGAAACGAGGCGGCGGCGCTGCCGGTGTCGCGGAACAAATCGTCAGCGAAACCGCGGGCGAGGGTTTGGTAGAGCAATTCGGCGCGCACCACGAACGGGCCAGGATGACCTGCTGTCTTCACGCGGTATGTCAGCCGGTCCGAACCGCCTTGAAAGTCGGCGTCCGCGGCGGGATCCGCGGTGGGGACGATCTCGGGGCCGGCGGTCGTTTTGTCGAATCCAGCGGGCAGCAGCCGGTTGTCTTTTCGGTAGCTGGCCGCGCGGAGCAAGGTATGGGTGATGGCAGCGCCGGTGTCCTGCATGATCGCTTCGTAGATCTGCACCTGGCCGGGCTGATCGATGACTTGCCGGTGCGGTTCGCATCGCGCGGGGTCAACATCGGCATCGTTGCCGGCGATCGATCCGTCCGGGGCAGGCCGGCCGGATTCGAAAAACACGGCCCCCTGCCCGTCCGAAATCCAGACGTGAAGCCAGGCTCGACGGGATGGAAAACCGCTCGGGAGCTTGTGCCCGGCGAGGTTCGACACGACCAGAGCGACGGCCAGCTCATTCGAACCAACACCGATCTCGGCCACCATGAGCCGGGCCGTCTGCTGTTCGAGCTGGGCAATGGCGCGCTGCCGGGTGGCGCTGAAGTGGGCTGAGGAAGCCGTGAGGGCCAGCGGTGCGATCTGGTTGGTGAACAGGTCGAGCAACAGCGTGTTGGCCCCCACGAAGAAGTGCTGGCCGAAGGGGCTGCGGGCGGGCATGTTCAGCCCGGGGCCGCCCCGATTCGAGAGCTTCACGCCCCCGACGGCCGGCGGCATGTGGCAATCCTGGCATTGGCGTGCATTGGGCGCCCGCCGGTATTGGCTCTGTTCCCACTCGCTATAGATCATCTGTTCCGGGAACTCGCCCCGCACAATCCCCTCGGCATCCACGTAGGGCGTCCACAAATTATGGCAGACCCCACACAGGGCGGAGTTGGTGGCATGCATTCCCTGGACAGGCGTGAACCCGACGTTATTGCGCATCTGCGCCGTGAATGGCGAAGGGAACGGGCCGTAGATCAGCCGGTCAGGCGATGCGGTCGTGGTGTCCACGGTGTACCCGCCGCTGAAGGATTCGGATTGGCCCAGGGCCTGGTCGGCGATCTGATGGCACAAGGCGCACGAAACGCCGTCCATCGCAACGGAATGCAACGCGTTGGCCGGATCGAGGAAGCCGCTGCCGGAGATGGCCACAGGCAGGCTCAACCCCAAGGCTTGAGTCCTCGCCGAAGGCATGTGGCAGGTGGCGCACTTGGCCTCGATAACGCTTTGCAGGTGCGGGTTGCGCGACACTTCGGAGGCAACCTTGGCTTGCCAGAATGGATCCCGGGCGCTGTTGGCCATCATCGTCGACCGCCAGTGCGTGTCGATCGACACGTCGTTCCGCGCGGCGTCCTGCAGTCCCGTGTGACAAGCGGCACAGTTGGCCGAACCGACGAAATCCGGCCACTGATAGGAGGGCAGAGGCAAACCGTCGGCGCTAACGAGCGGGGCCGACGCCACGAGCAAGATCAAGACGCACCATCGCCTCAGCGGTGGATGATTGTTCATTCAGGGCAGACTGAAGCAAATTGCGCGCCAGAGGGCTGCCAAGCCGACAAGGACGTCGGCGCTCCTTCGCGTGCTCTTCCGCCCCCCGTGATCACCTCCTACCCCCGCAAGGAACGGCTCCGGCCCAATGGAGACTGCTGGGGTCGAGGACCAGCCTCCCTACCGCATTCCGCCCCGCATCTCTTCGTGTTCCCCGAGCCCTTCGTGGTGAACCCCATTGTCGGCTCCTGAGCGGCCCCGACATAATTTCCTTTGGGAAATTTTCCCCAGCACGTTTGGGAAGGGTGGGAAATAATCCCCAGCGCTGTTCTCCTTTGGCCCAGTGGCCTCTCGATACGCATGCGGCCTGAACTTGTTCCATTTCGGACCTCGAACACGCAATTCGCCCCCAAATATCAAGGGAATCGCTGGACTTCTGCAAGGGACCCATGCTGCGGGAGTTGCCGGTTTACGGCATCGCTTGGGAGCCGGGCATGCGACTTGCTCATGGATATCTCGGCCAACGAATGGCCTCAAACAACAAAATCAACTCTCTCCTATGAATAACTATTCAACTTTCCTCCACCCCCTCCGCTGGGCGGGTATGCTGTGTGCGGCCCTTCTGCTGGCGCTGGCGCCATTCAAGGCGCAGGCTGACATATTATCGGTCGAGATCATGTGCTCGCCTTCGGCTGTCGTCATGAAATCGGCCGCCAACGGCGATTGGATGACCGTCCATACCGACCTGGCTTACAGCTCGGTTGACACGGCCTCAGTCAAACTCGTTGTCGACGGAGCGGAGATCCTCGATGTGGTCGCGACCAAGGCTGACGACTGCGGCAACCTGGTCGCCAAGTTCAGCCTCACCGAGCTCAAGGGCTTGGTGTCGCCGCCTTCGGCCACGCTGACCCTGACAGGATTGACCAAGGACGTTGACGGTGTTGCCGGTGTTGCGTTCGCCGGATCGGACACGGTTGCAGTGCGCGCCGGGAAATAGGCGGGCGATTGCGCGGGCAGGTTGAAACGCGAACAAAACCTCGATCGTGCAAGGACAGCCGCGGCGGGAGCCGTGCTGTCCTTTTGGCTTTTCCGGGATCGGTTTTTTTAGGAGCATTGAACCGATGCAGCCACCGAGCTTGACGGGATTGAGCGTGATGGTCCTCGAAGACGATCCGCTGCTGCGGCGGCAGATTGCGGCGGCGCTGGAACGGCTCGGCGCGGACGTCACCAGCGCCGGCGAGCTGGGGGCGGCCCGGCGGCTCGCCAGGGAGCTCGATTTCGATTTCGCCCTGCTCGATCTGAACCTGCCCGATGGGATGGGGATGGACCTGCTCCGCGAGAAGGCCTTCTCGAAATCGGTCGGCATCGTCATCATGACCGCCAACAGCAACGTGCCCAGCGTCGTGGAGGCGATGAAGCTGGGCGCGCTCGATTACCTGGTCAAGCCGTTCAATCCGGCGGAGCTGCCGCTGGTGCTCGAGCGGGCGCGCCGGGCGCGGCAGTCGGCCCGGCGCGAGGAGCACCTCCGCGAGGAGTCCGGCCTGGCGGGATTCTTCTTCGGCGATGCCTTGGCGGAGGTGAAGACCCAGCTGGAGAAAATCCTCGCCGCCGACCAGCGGGTCGAAGGCACGCCGCCCCCGGTGCTCATCCAAGGCGAGACCGGCACGGGCAAGACGACAATCGCGCGATGGATCCACCAGCAGGGACCGCGTTCGGCGCAGCCCCTCGTCGAGGTCAACTGCTCCGCTTTGCCCGAAACGCTGGCTGAGTCGGAGCTGTTCGGCCACGAGCGCGGCGCGTTCACCGACGCCAAGACGGCGCGGATGGGCCTGTTCGAGGCGGCCGCCGGCGGGACGCTCTTCCTGGACGAGCTGCCGAGCCTCTCTCTGGCCTTGCAGGCGAAGGTGCTGACCGCACTCGAAGACCGCAAGATACGGCGCGTCGGCGGCAACGCGGCCATCCAGGTGGACGTGCGCCTCATCGCCGCCGCCAGCCAGAGCCTGACCGAGCTGGTCGCTGCCCGCCAGTTTCGCGAGGATCTCTACCATCGCTTGGATCTGTTCCGGGTCCGACTCCCCCCGCTGCGCGAGCGCGGCATGGATATCCTGCGGCTGGCCGAGCTGCTTCTGGAACAGATCTCCCGGCGGCATCGAACGCCCAAGCGATCGATCTCGCCGATGGGCGCCCAGCGCCTCCTGGGCCATCCCTGGCCCGGCAACGTCCGCGAGTTGGCCCATGAACTCGAACGGGCCGTCGTGTTCGAATCGGGACCGGATTTCGATTTCCGGCACCTCGGCGGGCAGAACGCCTCCCAGACGGCGCTCCCCCTGAAATCCGACGATTGGTTCAACGATGAATTCGTGATTCCGGCATCGGGGTTTTCCGTCGAAGAGGCCGTGCTCCGCATCATTCGGCACGCGCTGAGGCAGAGCGGGGGCAACCTGTCAGCGGCCGCGCGGCTCCTGAGCGTGCCCCGCGATTACCTCCGCTACCGGCTCGAAAAAAAGGAGATCGATCGCCAATGATCGCGCCCGTTCCTGGCCGGCTGACACTCTGCAAAAGCTCTCGAAACCAGGGGCTCGAAGCCGCCAGCACACAGGCGCACATGCCACGCTGGGAACTATTCCCCATCGTAGAACCCAACCTGCGGTCGTTTATGGCGAATATTACCCGAACTCGACAGGCGCTCCGCGGTGGCCACGGGCGGATGCGCAAGCTTATCCAATTGATGGCGAACTAGTTAACGATTGTTGAAGAACCTGGCATGCGTCCTGCCTATAGGAAATCAAGACGCGGGAGTGGTTCCCGCAAAACGAAAGGAAAATCTGATGAAACCGAAAAAAAGTCTCACTTTCCTGGGGGCCATTGGAGTCGTGGTCATTGCCGGTGCGGCAGCGGCAAGCGCGGCAGGTCCCGGCCCGGGAAACGGCTCCAACGACAGCACTAACACCACCCAGCATGCCTACTCGACCAACTACCAGAACCATTATCTGGATCCCAATGGAGCTGGGGCTGGCTGGTATACGAACATGGCGCGATGGTCCAACGCTCCCGTCCCGCAGGCGTTCACGAATCGACACAGCGTAGTGGCTCCGTCGTCGGGACCCCGCGTTGATCCGCCTGGGCCGCGACCGCATGGGCCGCTGACGCCGGCGGACGTCGAGGGGCTGGTGCGGCAATTCCAGAAGGACCGCGAGGCGTTCATGACCCGCCAGCGCACGATCGAGCAACAGATGAGCAGCGCGGGCGAGCAGGAGCGCCAGCGCCTGCGCGATCAGTTGAAGGAGCAGATGGAGCAATGGAAGCAGCAGCAGGCCCGGCTGCGCGAGCAGCTGGCCGAGCAGTGCGCCCGGCTGGGCGAGCAGCTGCGCGATCACACGCGCCTCATGGATCGGGTCTCCAACCCTGGCACAGGCTCGGGCGGATCGGGGACAGGCGGGCCGCGCGGGCGCCAGTGACCAGCATGAATCCGGGCCGCTCCAGGTCCGTCACGCGCCGGCCGGCGAAGACCGGCTGGCGCGGCATTCTTGGCATGGACCTCAGGCGTTGCAGACAAAAGAGCGCGCTGGGAGCGCTCTCGCTCTTTTTTGTCCTGGGCGCCGCCGCCTCGATGTCCGCCGAGAAGCTCGAGCTGCCGGAAGGATTCTCCCTCTGGCAGCGGTCGGCACATCTGCGCGTGGGCGCGGGCTACAAGGACAATGTCACGCTCAGCCACTTCGATCCCCCAAGCAGCGCGTTCGAGATGGCCAGCGCCGACGTCATGCTGTTCCGCCTCCCGTGGAACAACTGGGATTTCAGCCTGATGGGGGTCGCCAGCGACGTGCGCTATTTCCGGGAGTCGATCGGGGTGGACGCGGAGCAGAATGCCGCAGTGTCGAGCCAGCTGGGATGGTTCATGAGCGAGGGATGGAAGAGCACCACGGCCCTGCAATACGTGTTCATCAACCAGGTGATGGATGTCTCCGCCGTTTATGGCGCGGCGGTTCGCGAGCAAGTCCACGGGCATGGCATCACCCTGACCGAAGGGGTGCGGCGGGATGCGGCGCCCTGGTGGGCCGAGCTGAGCCTCTTGGGCTCGCTGTACTATTTTCGCCAGCCGCTGGACGACTACTGGCAGGCCGGCCCGCGGATCTCGCTCGGCTGCTACTACGGCCACGGATCGGAAATCGGCTTGAGCTATCAGGCCTTTCCCCAGGCCTACGACTCGCGCGAGCAGACCGATCCAACGGGCGCTCCCGTTCCCGGGACACGCCTGCGGTACTGGAGCCAGCAGGCCGAACTCTCCTGGCAGCACAACTGGGACGAGCAACGCCGCTGGCGCAGCATCACCCGATGCGGCTTCGAGCACAACCAGGACAACGGGTCCGGCTATTACGATTACCTGCAATACCGGATCGCCGAGCAACTGCGCTACCGGGCCGCGGGATGGGACTTCAGCGTCCAGGGCGCACTCGCCTACTACGATTTCCCCCGCCAGGCCCTCAGCCTCACTGATCCCCGCCTGCGGCATCGAACCAGCATCCACCTCACCGTTCGCGGCGAGAAAAGCCTGTCGAAACATTGGCGGATCTGCGCGGCCTACGATTACGAGCGGTCCCTCTCCAACCAGACGGTCGAACAGTACCGGGCCAACACTGCGAGCGCGGGGGTCGATTTCGAGTTTTGATG
The DNA here is from genome assembly GCA_022711435.1 of Verrucomicrobiota bacterium. GTDB lineage: Bacteria > Verrucomicrobiota > Verrucomicrobiia > Limisphaerales > UBA1319 > JAGMXM01. The sequence goes on along the minus strand of JAKLFB010000017.1, from coordinate 5,697 downwards.
GAAAGCCGACGGAGGCGGGCATGGACAAAATACTGCCTTTGGCACGACAACTGAGCCGGTCGCGGTGGCTGTCGCCGGCGGTGATCGTCATCGCGCTCTGCATCCTGGGCGGCATGATCTTCTTTGGCGCCCGGCAGCTGCGGGATGCCGTCGGCCACCAGATCGTCCACCGGGACGCCGAGCTGCTGGGCGAGGTCGCCACGCTCGAGCAGATTGGGGCCGACGCGGCCGGCTCGCTGGCCCAGCAGCTCGAGGATGCCTCGGGCCAGATGGCGCTGGTCCTTCGTCTCTCGAGGGTGCGCCCGGGGGTGCTAGCGACACGGCTGTTCGACGCCCGGGGGCGATTCGTGGCTGCGATGCCCGTGCTGGTCAAGGAGAGGGATTTGACCCGGGTGGAGGCCGAGGCGATGGTCCGTCTGGAACCATCGAGCCGCTTCGAGCCCGCGGCCCGGCTCACCGATCATTTCCTGGTGCCCCCGCAGCCGGAGGAAACGGAGGCAGCCGGAGTGCCGCTGTTGTCGGTGCTCATCCCCCTCCATGCGCCGGGCCAGACCAACCTGCTGGCAACAGCCGAGCTCATCCAGGACGGCCGGAGCATCGCCCGCGAACTGACACTCCTCAACCGCCATCTGGCCCAGAAGGCGCTCCTGGCCTTCATCCTGAGCGGATCCATGATGGCCCTCGCCTTGAGCTGGGCTTTCTGGAAGCTCCAGCTCATCAACACCCGGCTTCAGGAGCACGCCGCGGACCTGCGCCGGGCCAACCAGGAGCTGGCTCTCGCCGCCAAAACCTCCGCCCTGGGCGCCGTCACCGCCCACATCCTCCATGGCCTGACCAGCCCCCTGGCCGGCCTCCAGAATTTCGTCGCAACCCGGGCCGGCGAGGATGCCGAATGGAAAGACGCCCTCCGCGGCACGGAGAGGATGCAGGCGCTGGTCGGCGAGATTGTCCGCGTCCTCGGAGAGCAGAGCGAAGGGACGGCCTACGAGCTGTCGCTGGCCGAGCTGGCCCAGATCATCCGGGAGAAGATCCAGCCCGTTGCGGCCGCAGCTGGCCTCCGGCTCGAATCCAGCCTGTCGGCCGATGGCGCGCTCACCAACCGCGACGCGAACCTGGCCTTGCTCATTTTGGAGAACCTGTTGCGCAATGCCGTCCAGGCCACTCCACCCGGCCGAGCCGTGCGGCTCGACATCCGCCCGACCGGCCGCGGCGTGGTGTGCGAGGTGGGGGACGAAGGGCCGGGCCTGCCGGCATCGGTCCGCGAGAACTTGTTCATGCCGTGCCGCTCGACCAAGCCCGGCGGCAACGGGCTGGGCCTTGCGCTCAGCCAGCAACTGGCTCGGCACCTCGGCGCCGAGCTCGAGCTGGCGCGCAGCACCGAGGCCGGCTGCTCGTTCGCGCTGATCCTGCCTCAGTCATTGCTGGGGGACGGACGCCAGGCAGCTTCCCCGGCAGCGGTGGAGCAGGCAGCAGCAGGCCATTCCTGAGACAGCCAAGCCATCGGATGCCATCCCCGAAAAATCCTATGAGACGCATGGTCCCCCGCAGCGAGCAATGCCAGGCCGCCCGCGCGCTCGTGCTGGCAGCCAGCACGGCCTGGGCGCTTTCCTCCGCCGCATACCCGTTGTCGTGGCGATGGTCCAACCCGACGCCGCACGGGGCGAACATCGTCGACCTCGCCTGGGCCGGCGGCCTGGCCGTCCAGGTGGGCGAGCGAGGCCAGATCTTCACCAGTACCGACCTCGATTCATGGACCCCCCGCGACAGCCACACCGATCGATCCCTGCGCGGCGTGACGTTTCTGGGCGGGCGCATCGTGATCTGCGGCGAGCGCGGCACCATCCTGTTTTCCGACAACCCGTCGGAGTTTTTCCTGAACGACCTCGGCACGGCCGACTGGCTCGAGAGCGTGGCGGCATCGGCAAGCCTGGTCGTGGCCGCGGGCGACAATGGCGCCGTCTATACCAGCACCAACGCCGTCGCCTGGACCCGGAAGAACACGGGATACACGACCTGGCTGCGGAGCGTAGCCTGGGGATCGCCCGGCTTCGTGGCGGTGGGAGAGAACGGGTTCATCATGAGCAGCTCGACCGGCGCCACGTGGACCAAGCGCAACAGCGGCGTCACCGGGCACCTCAACCGCGTGGCATGGCTCGAAGACCGATATTGGGTTGCCGGCGACGGCGGCTTGGCCCTCACCAGCGCCAACGGCAACTCGTGGTCGACGCAGGCCGCCGGCGCCACCAATCATCTCTACGCCGCCGCCGGCAGCAGCCATGCCGCCTGGCTCGCAGGCGAGGCCGAGGTGCGCAGAAAAGATGGCGCCGCCTGGGTGGACGAACTGGACGTCGCGAAGCCCTATCCGCCCCCCGCCTGGAGCTATTACAGCGCGCTCTGGGATGGCGCGTCCGTCTGGCTCGGCGGAGCGGCCGGTCTCTGGGTCCAGGGCTATCGCACCAACGAGACCAGCCCATTCGTCTACTATGTTCCCAGCGATTCGCCTCGCACATGGCTTTGGGCCCTGCGCCGCACCCCGCACTACTACATCGCCGCCGGAGACCGCGGCGCCGTGATGACCAGCGACAACGGGGTGGATTGGGACATGGATCTCGTCCCCGATTCGGTGACCAACACCGTGTTCTTGGGGGTGGGCGGCACGACGAACCTTCTCTTCGCGGTGGGCAACGCCGGGGCGATCATCCGGAGCGCCAACGGCGTCACCTGGGAAGCCGTCGAGCCGCGGCCCACCACCAACGATCTCCAGGGTTGCGCCGCCTTCGGCGGCCTGCTCCTGGCGTCCGGCGCCAACGGAACGATCCTCACCAGCCGCGACGGCGTCCAATGGAGCCGGCAGGCCGCACCGGCCGCCGGCTTTCTATCTTCGATGGAGACGTGCCTGGCCGGGCTCGTGGCGGTGGGGGATCGCGGCGCGATGCTGGCAAGCCCCGACGGGACTAACTGGACATCGCGCACTCTGCCAACGACCGATTGGCTCTGGCAGGTGCGCCGCCTCAATGACGTGCTGCTCGCCGTCGGAGAAAACGGCGCGCTCTGGACCAGCCCCGACGCCACCAACTGGACTGCCCGATCCAGCGGCACCACCGAGTGGCTCACCGACGCCGCATTCGTCGAGGGCACGTGGTTTGTTGTGGGCACCGGCGGCGCCGTCCTCGCCAGCACCAACCTGGCCGACTGGTCCAACCCCGGCACGCTCACCCGCAAATCGCTGTTCGGCGCGGCCGCCGCCGGCGGCCAGCTCGTCACGGTCGGAGTCGAGGGGATGATCCTGCGCGCCCAGGTCGTGCCCGACACAACCCCGATCCAGTTCGTGAGCTATGCCCGCACCGAGGCCCACCATGTGTTCCTGTTCGGCGGCCAGCCCGACCAGAAATTCCTGCTGGAACAAAGCCCGGATCTCTCCGGCTGGCTCCCCTCGCTCGAGCTCGAATTCACCGATGGAACCGGCACCCTGCTCCTGATCCAGGAGGCGGTCGCCGGATTGCCGCGCGAGTTCCATCGCGGCCGCCTCCTGCCATAGAAAGATCGGCCAAACGGCCGCCTCCTATTCCGAGCTTTCAGGAGGCGGCTCGGCGCCGGGAGCGGCCTCGTGCGCCTTTCGTCCATAGACTCGATCGTAGGCCAGGCAGAACGGGCAGAGCTTGGCCTCGAGCCGCTGCACCAGCCGGAAAGCCATGCCGCGCTGGCGTTGCCGGGCACGCCGGCAGACCAGGCAACCGACGCAAACCCGGGCCATGGCCCGGTCCACCCAGGATGGCTTCGTCAAGCAATGGGGCATCTCACGCATAGCGATCGCGCTGTGCCTCCATTTCATCCCGTCAGCGTCGTTTGTCAACGGTGCCTGTTCAGGGACGGCCTGCCTCCCATCTCATCGCTGCTGAGGATCGCATCGAAATGTGGAAATCCTGATGACTTCTCGCAGCCCAGTCCATCCCCGTTCAGGGGGTGAAGACCTGCAGCCGGTAGGACCGGCCCACCTTCTCCAGAAGCCGAATGCCGATCCGGTTCGGGCCATCCTGAAACAGGTCCTTCTTGCCGATGTCAAACGCCGCACCTTCCAGGTGGGGAACGGCAGGATCGGCGTTCATGAGCTTGACGGGCCCTTTGCCCTGCCGGCATTCGGCAATGCTGTCGTCCGCGTAAAGGATCAAGACCCCAGCCCCCGGCAGAAACCGGTCAAACCCGATCGGCTGTCGATTCTCGACGAGGTAGTAGCGGCCCTGGGCGATCGGGATTTTCACCACCAGGGTGTCCGTGGAGCCATCCTCCAGCGGCCCGAGCACCACTTCCCGCCTCTCCCCCGGCCGGACCACCTGGATCTTGGAAGCGGGGATCCAGCCGAGCCGCAGCTTCGTCCACGAGGAAATGCCGGGAGGCGGCGACATGCGCTGGTAGTAGTGGCACGACATCGGATCCCAGAATCCCATGTGAATCATGGCATCCACGGCAGTCTCGCGCATCGGCCCCGGCTTGGCCTGCAGGTCGTGATCGTAGAGGCAGGGAACCATTCGCTTGCCGCCCTGGACGCCGCCCAGGATGTGGGCGATGTCATGAAAAAGCGTCCCCAGATGCGCTGAAAAACAGAAGATCGCCACGCCACCCCTGACCACCTGGCCGCCTCGGGTCCGCAACACCCCCTCCGACGTCCAGCCCAGCATCCCCGGATACCCGCACAAGCCGATCATGCCATAATCCTGCATTCGCGCCCCCAGCAATAGAACCGCGAACGAGTATGCGGACAAATCCGCGTCCCGCCCCGCCAAGTCGAGAGCATCCTCGATCAACCCCTTCACCTTGGACCGGTCGACCTCGAGGTTCCGAGACGAGATCCGGTAATGGCTGACCGGACGCGGCAGCGTATACCATTTGCGCGTCACATCGAACTCGAGCGAGACCCGTTGATAGGACATCTCTCGAATGTAGCTGTTGAGCTGCTGGCCAAAACGCGTTTCCACGGTGCTCCGGGCCACGGAATGCTCCACGTCGGGAAACTCGACCAGGATAACGATCCCTTTTTCCGCCGCCGCGCACGGCGGTGGAAGCAGGAGCCATCCAGCAAAGCCGATCAAGATCAGGAAGATGGGGAGGCCCGAGTATCGAGTATTCATGATTGCCATGCCTTGAACTTCTCCCGATTGCTCCGTTTGTCAATGCATCGCCCGGCATCAGGGCATTGGTCAGAATCAATGGTCGATGTTTGACCCCTTTTGCGTTTTTTCGCAACAGCATTGGCCGGCACATTATTGACGAGTTGAACTAGACCACACCATTGGTGCTCGCACACCCAGAATTGACCCCTATACGAGGGACTGCTGGGCTGGAGTTTTTGGTTTTCCGTCACGCTCACGGCGGCGAGCGGGGCCGATTGGATGGGCAAGGCGGCATTCATTGGTGCGTTTGTCGCATTGATCATGCTCCTGGCCAGCCTGCCGGCAAAGATGCTCGGGGAAACCGAACGCCGGCTGCCGCTCTGGCGGAATGTCCGCGCCTGGGCCATCCTCGTCGCCGTCGCGCAGATTCTCATCTACTCGCTCTGGGGAAGGTGCGACCCCGGGCGCATCTCAGTTTCTTGCAGGGCAGTGTATGCTGCAGCTATGACAACGACCTGCCATGAAGCTTCAAGACCAACCCCGATTTCTAAACCCTGGCCCGAGCCCCTGGCCGTGCTGGCGGCTCGTA
>JAKLFB010000016.1 GCA_022711435.1 Verrucomicrobiota bacterium | reverse complement strand
ACCAGGTCCGAGACCTCCTCCCTGCCCAGTGGCGCAAAGATCGTCAGGCTCGTGGTGCCCAAGCTCCATAGCCGGGGCCTCAGGACGGATCGGGCTCGCTCGAACCTGTATCTCTGACGACGCTTACTCTGATACGGCTCTCCGAACTGCACTCCGATTGCCAGGTATGACCGCTGGACACCGATTTCCGCCGGTATCGCCGCCATGGACGGCAGATCGTCCTGCTGCTGATGCCCGAATAACGGGGCCGGCCCCGCCATGCCTTCCGGCTACTCCGCCGGGGCCAGACGAGACCAGGCGCGATCGAACGGGTAGAGCATGAGCGTCCGCGCGATGAGCCGCCGGACATCGCGGCGAGACGTTTTGATCCGCTGGTCCGCGTCGAGCACGTTGCCAGCACCCAGCCGGTCGAGCGTGGCTCGGCCGATGAGGATGGGCCAGGCGCAGGCCAGCCGGATTCGCGGGCATCGCCGCGGCACATCGAGCGTGTAGGCCCAGCCGGCCCGGAGATGCCCATCGGCCTGATCGATCCACCGGCGATACACCGGCCGCAGACGATCCATCGCGGCTGGGTCCAGGAGCTCCTCCGGATGCAGCCCGGCTGCCTCGAGTTCGAGCCGAGGCAGGTAGCACCGCCCTTGTCGCAGGTCGCGCGGCAGATCGCGCAGGACGTTCACCAGCTGCAATCCCCGGCCGAACCGCACGCCTCGCGCGCGAAAGGCATCCTCCTCGAGCGGCGCCGATGGGAACGCATGGCGGCGGCAAAGGCGGGTCCAGAACTCCCCGACGCAGCCCGCCACCCGATAGGTATAATCGTCCAGGTCGGCCGGCGATTCGAGGGCGACCAACCGCTGGGCGGAGGCCGATGCGAACCGCATCAGATCGAGCTGCTGGCCGCTGGCGATGGTCGCCAGGACCGCCCGGACATCCGAGGCATCCGCGGGGTCCAGCTCCCGGATCAAGCCGATCAGCTCGGCTGTGTGCTCGAGCAGGTCTCGCTCGGCCGGGCGGCCCTGCCGCCGGGCCAGATCGTCCCAGGCCGGCGGCGGTTCAGACGGGTTCTGGATGGCCCGGGCGAATTGATCCAGGGCTGCAAGCCGCTGGCCCGGCGCCACCAGAGAGGTGTCCGCAATCGTGTCGGATGCGCGCGCCAGCAGATAGGCCAGACCGATTTGCGGCCGGATCGATCCCGGCAGCACCCGGACAGTCAGAAAGAATGAGCGCGAGTTGTCCCGCAGCCGGCGCCACCAGGCTCGAGGCAAGTTGAACATGAGGGGCGTTCGGTCCTATGGTTTCGCCAGCCGGCGGCTCCAGAGCCGCAGCTGGCGCCGGACCTGGGCGGTGCCGGTCGAGCCGGTCGATTGCCGCTGGCGCATGGCGCGCGCCAGATCGAACGTTGCGAGGACGTCGGGACCGAACCGGGGGTGGATGCGGGCGAAGTCGGCGGCGGTGAGCCGATCGAGGGATACGCCCTGCTGTTCGGCGCGGGCGACGGCGGCTCCCACGGCGTGGTGCGCCTCGCGGAAGGGCACTCCTTGCCGCACCAGGTCGTCGGCCAAGTCGGTTGCCAGCAAGGCCGGGTCCTTGGCGGCCGCGTCGCAGCGGACGGCGTCGAACCGGCTGTGGTCGAGCATGGCGGCCAGGATCCGGACCGTGGCGCGCACGGTGTCGGCGGTGTCGAACAGCGGCTTCTTATCCTCCTGCAGATCGCGATTGTAGGTCATCGGGAGGCCCTTGAGCAGGACCAGCAGGGACATGAGATTGCCGATGACGCGCCCGGATTTGCCCCGGGCAAGCTCCGCAATGTCCGGGTTCTTCTTTTGCGGCATCAGCGAGGAGCCGGTGGTATAGGCGTCGTCGATCCGGATGTAACCGAACTCGGCGCTGCTCCAGATCACGATGTCCTCGGCCAGCCGCGACAGATGAACGGCCAGGATGGCCGCCCCGGCGCAGAACTCGAGCGCGAAGTCGCGGTCGCTGACGGCGTCCATCGAGTTCTGGGCCGTGCGGGGCTTGCCGCGCGAGTCGACGAATCCCAACTCGCGGGCGATCCATTCGCGGTCGAGGGGAAGAGAGCTGCCGGCGAGCGCGCCCGCGCCCAGGGGGCAGACATTGAGCCGTTCGCGGCACTGGGCGAACCGCTGGCGATCGCGGGCGACCATTTCCACATAGGCCAGGAGATGGTGGGCGAGATAGACCGGTTGGGCGCGCTGCAGATGCGTGTAGCCCGGCGCCGCCACAGATGGCTGCCGCTGGCCCAGCCCCACCATCGCGCGCTGGAGCAGGCGCAGCTCGCCGTCCAATGCCGCCAGCTCGTCTCGAAGCCACATCCGCATGTCCAGGGCGACCTGATCGTTTCGGGAGCGGCCGGTGTGGAGTTTGGCGCCTGCGGGCGTCCGGGCCGTGAGCGCCGCCTCGATGTTCATGTGGACATCTTCCAGGTCGGCCCGCCATGGGAACCGGCCGGCTTGGATCTCCCCGGCGATGGCCTCGAGTCCTGCCGCGATGGCGTCCCGCTCGGCGCGATCGAGCAATCCGATCCGGTGCAGCATGCGGGCGTGAGCGATCGAGCCGGCGATGTCCTGCCGCCAGAGCCGCCAGTCGAACGAGACCGACTCGGTGAACTGCCCGGCGTCGGTGTTCGGCGCTCCCGCAAAGCGGCCGCTTCTGGCCGGCGGATTCGTCGTGTTCATGATTTCGAGTTCAGGTTCAATCTTCGCTTTTGGCCCGGGCCGCCGGTTTGCGATAGGGGGAATGGAGGTTGAAATAGATGCCGCAGAGGGGCCGCGGGGTATCGGCCTGGCTGATGATCACCGTCAGCTGGCGATCGGCCGCGATGCCGTGCCGCAGATGGGGCGCCCGGGTGGCATATGCCTGGATCGCCTTTTCCATCAGCGATTTCAGCGATGCGGCGCATTCCTCGGGCGGTTTGTCCAGGCAGACCACGTATTTCTCGAACACCTTCAGGGCCTGGTCGATCTCCCGATCGAATGTCTCCACCGTCAAATCCATGGCCGCAGCCTAATCGCCTCGGCGCCGAATGGAAAGCTCGAACCGGTGGGGCGGCCGGCCGCACGGCGCATGACGGTTGACAAGGCAGGGAAGATTGGGATGGAGCGGAAGCAGATCGGGCGGTTTTTCCGACAGCTGTTGCACGAGATGCTCGGCAACACGCTGGTCCGCGCGGGCCAGTCCGCGGCTCAAGGAGCTCGAGGCGGCCGGCTGCCGAACAGGGCGGTGCCGACCCGGATAATCGTGGCGCCTTCCTCGATGGCGACCTCGAAATCGCCGCTCATCCCCATGCTCAGCTCGGGCAGGGGAGCGCCCAGGGCGCAGCCGCATTCCTCCTTGAGCTCGCGCAATCGACGGAAGGCCGGGCGGGCCTTTTCCGGATCGGGCGCCCAGGGGGCCAGGGTCATCAAGCCCCGCACCTCGATGTGGGGAAGGGCGTTGACCGCCTCGAGCTCGGCCCGGAGCGCTTCAGGGCGATAGCCGAACTTCGAGGATTCACCCGCCACGTTGACCTCGAGCAGCACAGGGATCTTCTTGCCGGATCGAGCCGCCCATTTCTCCAATTCCCGCGCCAGGCTCAAGCTGTCCACGCTCTCGATCACCGAGAAACCGTGGGCGGCATCCCGGCATTTGTTGGATTGGAGATGGCCGATGAAATGCCAGTGGAGGTGGCTCGGGCAGAGCGGTATTTTTGCCTTGGCCTCCTGAATCCGGTTTTCCCCGAACCATCGGAGGCCCAGGTCCACCGCCTCGCGGACGCGGTCGGGCGGCTGGTTCTTCGTGACTGCCAGGAGCCGGACGGTTTCCGGATCGCGTCCGGCCCTGCAGCAGGCGGCGATCATGCGCGCCCGAATTTCGTGCAGATTTCGTTCCAGCTCCACGGAGGCACACCTTAAGCGATCGAGGGCCGAACACAAGCCTAAGTGGTCCATTTCACAAATACGGTCACGTATGCTGGGAGCGATTTGGCCCGCGGGCGAGGCGCGAGGAAGGGAGTGTATCCCCTGCGATACTCGACCGACCGAGCCACGAAGCCCGCGGGCCAAAGCGCCCCAGCCCTCCGGGTCACGGCGGCGCGGGCCGTGCGGCGTTGTTGCGCCTCGGTCACAGAGCTCTGGCAGCTATGCTCCCTCGGCGCGCCTAGCCGCCCAGCCCGCGGCGCTCGTGACATACGTAACCTTATTTGTGAAACGGACCACTAAGGATCAGCGCGTGGCGCCGCCGCGCGGGTCTCCCGGAACACACCAGAGCAGGCCTGGCTTGCGGTCGCGCTCGCGCTCGAACGCGTCGAACTGGGAGAAGAGGACGTGGCCGCCGAAGCCCAGCAGGTCGGCTCCCTTGACGTGCCGCCGGCCCAGGCCGCAGGCCTGATCGGGCTCGTTGCTGCCGTCGTTGTAAACCCCGTTGAATCCCCACATCTTGATGTACAGATCCTCGTCGGGCTCCCAGATCACATACGCGGCGGGGTTGAACTGGCCCAGCTTGAACGTGTCCGGCCTCTTGCCCTGGAGCAGCCCGTAGTTGCAGACCGCCCCGTTCATGGTGTAGGTCGAGAGCTTGTTCTGGCGGGCCTTCCAGTGGGCGGTGTTGGTCCGATCGGTCGGGCAGACAAAAACCTTGGCGGTCGTGAGAAGGGTCCAGAGCTGCCCGCTCCGATAGGAGAGCGGGGCGTTGGTGAGGATCAACGCGGGCGGGGCGCCGTTGACAGGCGTGTAGAGCCAGCCGGGGTAGGTGTTGCCCCAGTTGGGATAGGGCATGCGATCCTGGTTTTCGTCGGCGTACATGTGGATCGCGACGCCGATCTGCTTGAGGTTGCTGATGCAGGCTGTGCGATGGGCTTTCTCCTTCGCCTTGGCCAGGGCCGGCAGCAGCATGCCAGCCAGGATGGCGATGATCGCAATCACCACCAGCAGCTCGATCAGGGTGAAACCGCGCTGGGAAGACGGATTGGCGCCGCCCGCGCGCCTGGGACGGCGGATCCGGATCGGATCGTTCAGGCTGTTCACGGCGCCAGCCTATCGGTCCTATGCCGTACGTCAAGGCGCAGGTGGCTGGGCGGGGCGGGCTCGGCGCGGCCGCTGTCCATGCCAGTCTCGAGCTCGAGGGCGATCGACCGGCGCCCACGGGCTCCTCGGGGCGGGGCCGTTCAGACGGCCAGGCGCGATTTCTCCAGCAGCCGCGGGTAGGCGAAGCCGTAAAGGGTCGTAGCGACGAATCCGATCAGCGGCAGAATGAAGCAGATCGCCATGCTATGGTACTGATCGGCTAGCCAGCCCATCAGCGGAGGGGCGATCGCGCCCCCGACGATGGACATGATCTGGAACGAGGCGGCCAGCTTGGTCCGCTCGCCCAAATTGCGCAGGCTCATCGCGAAGATGAACGGGAACATGATCGACATGAACAGCCAGCAGAACGGCAGCACCAGCCATGAGACGTGTTTGATGTCGGCCATGACGATCGCGATGATGGCGCAGTTGGCAATGCCATAGAGCGAGAGAAGCAGGTTGGGACGGATGATTTTCGTGATGGCCGCCCCCGAGAACCGGCCGGCCGCGTACAGAACCATGGCGATGGTGATCACGTAGGCCGCCGTCGCCTCCGGCGTCGCCGCCCCTGTGATCGTCCCGTACCACGAAAACAGCGAGTCCATCACCGTCGCGCCCGAGGCATCCTTGGTGATGGCGTTTTCGAGGATGTAGTTCACCGCAAAGGCGTTCACCCCGACCTGCGCCGCGATATAGAGGAACTGGGTGACAATGCCGAACGTGAAATGCGGCTGGCGGCTCAGAGGCGCCCGGTGCACCGAGGCGTCCTCCGCCGCATCCGGATTGGTCGACGCGTCGTCGATGACGGGAAGCTGGATGAACCAGAACACGCCGAACACCACCAGCACGACGCAGCCCAGCACCACGTAAGGGATCAGCAGCCCGCCGAACTCCACCGGCGTTCCCACCTCGTGGCGCTTGCCGAAGATCAGCGCCCCGCCGACCGTGGGCGCGATGATGTAGGCCACGGAGTTGAAGGCCTGCGCGACCGATAGGCGCGCTGCCGCGCCATCCTTGGGGCCGAGAACCGTGACGTAGGGATTGGCCGCTGTCTCGATGCAGGCCAGCCCGCTCGACAGGACGAACAGGGCGAACAGAAACGACCAGAACGTCTTGAACCACAGCCCGGCTGGCACGAACAGGAATGCGCCCGCCGCCACCACCACCAGCCCCAAGAGGATCCCCTTCTGATACCCGATCCGGCGAATCAGCAGCGCCGATGGGAGCGCCAGCAGAAAATAGGCGCCAAAGACCGACGTCTGGATGAACCCCGACTGCGTTTTGCTCACATGCAGTATGTTTTGAAAATGCTTGTTCAGCACATCGAGCATGGCATGGCAGAATCCCCAGATGAAAAACAGGGACGCGACCATGAGAAACGCGAACAGGACCGTTTGGTTCTTTCTGGACGTTTGCATCATTTGTGGCCTCAGCTTGTACAGCCAAACCGTCCCCGCGCGCAAGCCCGGGCGACACGCTCAGAGCTTGTTTGGGAATTTCCGAGCACGCTCTAATACTGCTGGGTGGATTCCACTTCGTTGATGGGAGGATTGAACTGATCGCTGCTGAGCTCGACCCGGAATCGGGCGTCGTCGGCCCTGAGCGCCTTGGTTACGATCCGCCACGACACGCGGGCTTTGGAGGCCAGGGAAGGATAAGGATCGACCTCGAGGACGCCGGCGCTGGCCCGGATGGGGGTTGCGCCCGAGCCGGAAACGTATTCCTGGCTGGCGGGCAGGCGGCAGACCAGCCGGATGTTCGTGCCGTCGGCGGTGCCTTGGTTGGTGACGCGGATCTCGTAGGTGACCTCCTTGCCGATCTCGATCGGATCCTCGAGGTCGCCGACCTCCAGGAGGATGGCGGGCACGCCGATGACTTTGGACCGGCACGCGCTCTGCACAGGGCCGGCCTTCGTGCCCCGGGCCGACGGCTGGAAGGAGACCGAGCCGAGCGCGTCAGCGGCGACCACCGCGCAGATCTGCCGCGTGGCGTTCGGGGCCAGGTTGGAGATCTCCCACGTTGCGCCGGCCTCGGTGACCACGCCCGGGTCGGATGCGCTGACGATGCGGCCGCCGGCCGGGGCTGGCAGCGCCAAGGTGGTTTTCGGCTCGATGACGTTGCCGGCATTGCGGAGGGTCATGCAGAGGCGCACGGGGCAGCCGAGCACCATCTGCTCGGGAGCGCTGCAGTCGAGCGCCAGCTGGTGCCGGTCGTCGTCGCCGAGGTCCTCGAGGAAGAAGTTGCTGCACGGTTTGGGCGTCACGCATCGGTAGCGCCTGCCATTGGACGCGAAGGTGAATGCGTAGGCCGAGATCGGCTCCTTCCCGGCCCAGAGCACCTGGCGCAGGCACACGGGCTTGCCTCGCTCCCTCGACGACATGAACGGCATGGTGTGGCCTACCGGGATGCTCACCTCGGCGATCGGGTGGGTCTGGGCTGCCCGATGCAGATCGTCCAGATTCCCCTTCCAACCCCATTGGTCGAGCACTGAGGCGATGTCCGGCTTCAATTGCGGATCGCGAAACCGGGCCCGCAGATCCTCGGGCGTTGCCAGCGGCGGGGCGAACCGTGTGGCCAGGCCGCCCAGACGTGTCGCGCGATGGTGCTCCGCTCCAGCCGCATCGATTCCCAGCGCCAACAGGCCAACCATTTGCCAGATGACGAGCGATGATTTGCCTTTCATGAAGGACAGGATCGGCAAACGAGCCGAAAAAACCAGCCAATTGTCGCTCCGGGAATGGGCTTGCGCGCCGGCTCGCGGGTTTTTATGGTGCCGGCATGGTCGAGCAGCAGATATGGCAGTACGCGCCCGTGCTGATTCTCTTGCTGGTGGCTCTGGGGCTGATCGGGGGGATGCTGGCGGCGTCGGCGGCGCTCGGTCCGCGAGGGCGGCGTCCGCCGATCAAGGACAGCGCCTACGAATGCGGGATGCTGCCGGTCCAGCCGGGCGGCGGCCGGTTCGCCGTGAAGTTCCATCGGGTGGCCATGCTGTTCATCCTGTTCGATATCGCGGTGGTCTTTCTGTATCCGTGGGCAGTGGTCTACCGGGAGATGCTGGCCGGGCAGGCCCCGGCCGTGCTGGGCGGAGTGCTGGTGTTCGTGGGCGTGCTGCTGGTGGGGTATCTCCACGCAGTCCGCAAGGGGGCCTTTGACTGGCGCGGTTGACGGAGGCCTCTGCATCGCTTCGCAACCAGCCACAACCTGCCAAGCCCTTCCTGTGAAGCCTGATTCCTCGCCCCCCCATCCGGCCCCTCGCCGGCGCTTCCTGAAGACCATCGGCGCTGGCGCGCTCGCCGCTCCCTTCGCCGCCTCTTGCGCATCGCTCGCCCCTCGCGGCGCCGCCCTTCAGCCGATCCGCGGCAGCTGGATCAGCGTCTGGTGGGACGACCGGCGGCACGTGTACTGGAACGATGCCTGCCTCCGGTTCACCGCCGATCAGTGGCAGGCCGCGGTCGAGGATGCGGCGGACATCGGCATGGAATATCTCGTCCTGCTGGCCATTGCCAAAGGCGGCAGGGCGTTCTACGACACGCCCCTGCTGCCCAAGCTGGAGATGGCCTGCCCCGACCCCATCGAGGCGATGCTCGCCGCCGCCGACCGGCGCCATGTCAAGTTCTTCATCAGCAGCGATTGGTACGCCGAATGGGATGCCCAGGCGCTGAGCAGCCCGGATCGAGCGCGGAAGCGCTTTCAGATGATGGAGGAGATCGCCCGGCGCTACAGCCATCATCCGAGCTTCCACGGCTGGTATTGGCCCAACGAAGCCTCTCTCTCCCCGTATTTCGCCGATGCGTTCATCGCCTACGTCAACGCCAGCAGCCGCGAGGCCCGCCAGCTCACCCCCAAAGCCAAAACCCTCACCGCGCCGTACGGGACGAACCGGGCCGTCTGCGACGACCGGTTCGTCCTCCAGCTCGAGAGGCTCGATGTGGACATCGTCGCTTACCAGGACGAAGTCGGGTGTCTGCGAATGACGCCGGCTCAAAGCGAGCAGGCGTTTGCGGTGCTGCGGCGGGCGCACGACCGCGTCCCGCAACGGGCGCTGTGGGCGGATGTGGAGGTGTTCGCGTGGGAAGGGCCTCCGAATCGACAGGCCACCCCCCTGATCCCCGCCCCCTGGGATCGGGTCCGAGCCCAGCTCGAGGCCGTCTCGCCCTACACCGACACGATCCTCATTTATCAGTACCAGGGATTGATGAACCGCCCCGGCACCGGGGCCTTCGCCGGGCATCCGGACTCGACGCGCCTCTACCTCGATTATGCGGGATGGCGCAGCACCATCCGAAAGGGAAGGCAATGGGGTCGCATCTAAATATTTGACAAATGGATTTCCTCGGGGCGCGGGGATGGCGAGCATCTACGAGCTCCAGCGCCGGCGGACTGCATCGAGCGTTTTCATGATCTCGAGGGACTCCGCCAGGGGCATGACAGGGCTTTCGGTTTGGCCCTGGGCGAGGCAGCGGTGGACCTCCTGGATCTCGAACTGGTATCCATTGCCTGGAAAGGGGTGGTCGATCTGCACGGGATGGCCGGTGCGGGGCTCGAGGCGCGCGGCGCGCGCCTTCCACCAGGGGCAGGAGAGCCATGCGGCACCTTCGGCTCCGTAAACCACCGCGGTTTTCGCTGTGTCCAGGCGGATGCTTGCCGACAGCAAGGAGAGCCTCCCGCCCGGGTGATCCAGCAGAATGCCGACGGATTCGTCCACGCCCGTCTCGCCGATGCAGGCGGTCGACTCGATGCGCGTGGGCGGCCCGAAGAGCCACGAGGCCAGCGACACGGCATAGACGCCCACATCGAGCAGCGCCCCGCCGCCCAGGGTGGGATCGAAGAGCCGGCTTCGAGGATCGGGCTCGGCGCGGAATCCGAAATCGACCTGGAGGAGCCGCGCCTCGCCCAG
Source organism: Verrucomicrobiota bacterium (assembly GCA_022711435.1). GTDB lineage: Bacteria > Verrucomicrobiota > Verrucomicrobiia > Limisphaerales > UBA1319 > JAGMXM01. The sequence continues at coordinate 119,507 of JAKLFB010000016.1, read as the reverse complement.
GCGTCCGGAATCGATCCATTGGCGCCACTGCCGGACGGCGGGGATGAAGCGGGTCCACATGGCTTCCATGAGGAAACAGCGGCGGGCGCGGGCGCGGCCGATGACGGCGGCGGCCTCCATTGCGTCGAGGGCGAACGGTTTCTCGCACAGCACGCCCTTGCCGGTGGCCAGGGCCAGCTCGCACGCTTCGCGATGGGCATGGTTGCGCGTGGCGACATAGACCACATCCGCCTCCGGATCGGCCGCCAGGCCGGCGTAGCTGTCATACGCCCGAGGGGCGCCGAGCTCGGCGGCCAGGGCCCGGGCGCGTTCGCCCGAGCGCGATCCCACTGCAACGAGGCGGGCGCCCGGGACGGCCGCAAGGTCCGCCGCGAATTTGCGGGCGATGCGCCCCGCGCCCAGGATCGCCCAGCGGATGAGATCAGGCATGGCGGGTCAACAGATGCGCGGCAGCTGTTCGCCGCTGAGGCGGTCGACGATGCGCCATGTGCCGATGATGGATCGGATCGTGACCAGGGGTTCGGACGGGGCAATGACCCGGCCGATTGCGCATGCGGGCAGGGAAGGCGCATAGCGCCGGAGCAGGGCGAGGGCTCGCTCGGCGTCGGCGGGAGCGACGAACGCGACGAAGCGTCCTTCGTTGGCGACGTAGAGGGGATCGAGGCCGAGCAGCTCGCAGGCGCCCTGGACCTCATCGGCGACCGGGATGGCGGCCTGGTCGATCTGGATCGATCGCCCCGCTGTTTCGGCGATCTCGACCAGCGCGCTGGCCAGCCCGCCCCGGGTCAGGTCGCGCAGGCAATGCACCTGGATTCCGGCTTCGAGCAGGGCGAGGACCGGGCTGTGAAGCGGAGCGCAATCGCTCTGGATCTCCGTCTCGAACGCGAGGCCTTCGCGGACGGCCATGATGGCGATGCCGTGGCGGCCCAGGTCGCCATTGACCAGGATGACGTCGCCGGGCTCGACGCGGGCCGGTCCGATCTCCTGGTCGAACTCGAGCAGCCCGACGCCGGCGGTATTGATATAGACGCCGTCGCCTTTGCCCTGGTCGACCACCTTGGTATCTCCCGTGACGATCTGAACGCCGGCTGCGGCCGCCGCCCGGCGCATTGACTCGACGACGCGGACCAGCGTCTCCATCGGCAGGCCTTCTTCAAGGATGAACGCCGCGGTGAGATAGAGGGGCCTGGCGCCGCACATGGCAAGGTCGTTGACTGTGCCATTGACCGCGAGCGCGCCGATATCGCTCCCCGGGAAGAAGAGGGGGCGGACCACGTAGGAGTCGGTGGTCAGCGCCAGCCTCGCGCCCCCGATTGCGAGACGGGCGCCGTCGTGGCAGGCATCGAGGGTCGGGTTTCGGAAGGCCGGCATGAAGACGCGGTGGATCAGCTGGTCCATGAGCTTGCCGCCTCCTCCATGGGCCAGAAGCACCTGCGGGTAATCGCTCAACGGCACGGGGCAGACGGGGCCGGCCGCCGCTGAATCGGCGGCGGCCTGCGGCGGCTGCCGCGGGGCCTGTTCCGGCGGCTCATGGTTGGTATCCAGCATAAACGCTCGAAGGGTGCCCTCGGCTAGGCGGGCGAGGAAGGGGCCGTGTGCGGCTTGAAGTCGAACCGGACGGACTTAGTTTCGCCGGGGGCGAGGGTCACATCGATGGAATGTGCGCCGGCCTTGGGATGGGTGGCGGCCAGGCGGTAGCGGCCCGGCGGGAGCCCGGGAGGCAGCGCAAATCGGCCCTGGGAATCCGTCACCGCGAAGAAGGGGTGATCCACGACACCGATGAAGGCGAACTCCCAGGGGTGGATCTCGCACTTGACCTTGATCAGCACTTCGGGATGGTCGAACCGCACCTCGTTGACCATGCCGGTGACGGGTTGGGCGATGTTGAACTCGCGGTTGATCTTGGGCAGGGCATGGACGGTTTCGAGATAGGGTTCGGAATTGCGGATCCGAATGGTTTGGCCCGCGTGGACTCCGAGCACGTAGGGGTGGAATCCGCAGCGCCGCTGGTCCAGCAGGACGGGCTCGGATGGGGGCGTGCGGCCGCCAGGAGGCAGCCCGTCCGCCACGTGGACGAACACGTTGGCGAGCGCGCCCTCGGCGCCGACGATGTAGTGGCGGGTTGTCAGGGGGTTGGGCGCGATGGCGCGGCACTCGGGAAAGTTGGTCAGGTCGACGGGGATTTCGGGCGGGGGGGAGCCGATGAGTCGAACCTCGCCCTGGATGCGGGCGATCGGCTCCGCTGCCTGCGCGTGCCAGCGCGCGGCAGCAGCGCCGCCCGCCATCAGTCCGGCAAAAAAAGAACGTCGTGTGATCATGCTTGTCTGCTCGATCGCGGCTCCGGGTCTGCGCGGCGCCCCGGTCAGTTTTTTCATTCTATCACATGGAACTTCTGCCGCAACCGCTTCCGGACCAGGGCAGCGGCATCGCCCTGGAATCGTCTGGCTAACGATGCCTGCCAATGCCACAATCGCGGCGCTATGTTCATCACGGAAAACTTCCTTCTGCAGGGCGGGACAGCAATCCGGCTGTATCACGAGTTCGCGCGGGACCTGCCGATCCTCGACTACCACTGCCATCTGCCGCCGAGGGATGTGGCTGGGAACCGGCAGTTTCGGAATCTGTTCGAGATCTGGCTGGAAGGGGACCATTACAAGTGGAGGGCGATGCGATCCAACGGAGTGCCGGAGCGGTTCTGCACGGGCGATGCGGATCCGTACGACAAGTTCATGGCCTGGGCGCGGACCGTGCCGCGGACGCTGCGGAATCCGCTCTATCATTGGGCGCACCTGGAGCTGAAGCGGTATTTCGGGGTGGACGAACTGCTGGACGAGCGGAGCGCGCCCTCGATCTGGCAGCAGGCCAACGAGCGGCTGCAGTCGCCGGAGATGAGCGCCCGCGGCATCCTGAAGAAGTTCAAGGTGGCGGCGGTGTGCACGACGGATGATCCGGCCGACGACCTGGCTCATCATGCGGTGATCGCGGGATCGGCGGACTTGGCCACGCGGGTGTATCCGACGTTTCGACCGGACCGCGCGCTGATGGTGGACCAGCCGGAGAGGTTCAACGGATGGGTGGACCGGCTGGCGGCCGCCAGCCAGATGGAGATCGCCGGATTCGAGGATCTGGTCGAGGCGCTGCGAAGGCGTCACGACGCCTTTCATGCGGCCGGGTGCCGGCTATCGGATCATGGGCTGCCCCATTGCTATGCGGATTTCACCGAGGGATCGGCGGTGGCGGCCATCTTTGACCGGGCCCGGCGCGGGCAGGCAGCCACGCCAGCGGAGCGGGCGCGGTATGCCGCCGAGTTGATGCTCCATTTCGGCCGGTGGGCTGCGGCCAAGGGCTGGACCCAGCAGATCCATCTGGGCGCGCTCCGGAACAACAACAGCCGCCTCTTTCGGGCCATCGGGCCGGACATCGGTTTCGACTCGATCGGGGACTGGCCGCAGGCGGAGGCGCTGTCGGCGTTCCTGGACCGGCTGGACCGCGAGGGCGCTCTGCCGAAGACGATCCTTTACAACCTGAATCCGGCGGACAATTACGTGCTGGCCACCATGATCGGCAATTTCCAGGACGGATCGATGGCGGGCAAGATCCAGTATGGCAGCGGCTGGTGGTTCCTGGACCAGAAGGATGGGATGGAATGGCAGCTGAACGCGCTGTCGAACCTGGGCCTGCTCTCGCGCTTCGTCGGCATGCTCACCGATTCGCGCTCGTTCATGTCCTACCCGCGCCACGAGTATTTTCGCCGGGTGCTGTGCAACCTGATCGGGCGGGAGATCGATCGAGGGGAGATCCCTGCCGAAGACGGCCTGATCGAGCCGATGATCCGGGGCATCTGCTTCGAGAACGCGCGGGACTATTTCGGGCTGCCGGGTGTGCGGTAGCGGACGAGGTCGCGGGGTCTCAAGGGTTGGAGCATCGCTGGATGCCGGCTTGGGCGCGGTCGAGTGCGGCGGCATCCGAGATGTCCGAGCTGAGCGAGGCGGCGGCCTGCCAGTGGCGCAGGGCGCGGGGGTGGGACTCGGCGGCCTCCCAAAAAGCGGCGGCGGACTCGTGGGCTTCGGCGAGCTCCTGCTGGACGAACACGATCGGATGCTGCTGCTGCTGGAGGCAGAGGAACAAGGACTCGAGAACGCGGATACGGTCGAGCGTGCGATGGATGTGGTGGTAGCCGCGGGCGGCGCGGCGGAGCCAATCCTCGGCCTGGGGGAGGTTGCGTGCTTCAGCGAGGCGGGTGCGACCGAGGCCTTCCATGGCGAGGGCGATGCCCTGGAGGTCGGCGGCTTGCTCGAAGAGGCGCAGAGCGGTGGTCCAGGAGGCATAGGCGGGCTCGAACTGGTTTTGGGCGAGCTGGGTGTCGGCGAGGTTGGCGGTGGCGGCAGCGACGCCGGCGGGCCAGGCGGCAGCGCGGAAGGTCTCGAGGGCTAGGCGGATGGTTGCCTCGGCGGCGGGGATCTCGCCCTGCCGGAGCTGCTGGCGGCCGAGATCGTTGAGGAAAAGGCCCCGAAGCCTGGGATCGGTCAGCGCGGGCAGCAAAGAGGAGAGGGCATCGAGGCGGGGCGCGGGCGAGACGGGGGGGTCCAGATCGGGTTCGAGCTGGACGAGGGCGAGCTGGTTGCGCCACCAGGCATTGGTTTGGCCGGTGGATTGGTTGATGCGGGCGGCGCGCTCGAATTGATCGCGGGCGCTGAGGAGGCGTCCGAGCTGGCGTTGGGCTTGGGCGAGGTTATGGAGGGCGACGGCTTCCTGGACGCGGTCATTGAGGGCGGCGAAGCGGTCGGCGGCGCGTGCCCATTCCCGTTCGGCGGCGGTCCAGTTGGCCTGCTGGGAGAGGGCGAGGGCGGACTGGGCGATGAGCTGAGCCTGCTGGCGGGCGGCGGGGACGGGCGGGGGCGGCGGAGCCGTGCGGCAGCCAAGGATCATCGTGACGAGGAGCGCGGCGAGCCAAGGTTCGCCCTTGGAAGTCTTGCAGGGCGGGAGCGGGGCAGGTGGATGAGGGGTGGGTGGTGTCATGGGCGGCCGGCGGCGGGTTCGAGGAGGCTTTCGATCGGTGCGTTGGTGGCGGGCGCGAACGCGCTCTTGAGGAGCCAGTTTCGTTTGAGCCCCTGCACGAAATCGTCGGCGTCGATGAGGAGCTGGGAGAGCTCAGTGAGCAGGAGGCTGTTGGCCTCGACCTGCTGGCGGAGGTTGCGGGTGATGCCGGCGATGCTATCGAGCGATCGGTTGATGTTGAAGGAGAGGGCCTGGAGATTGGTTTCGGCGGTGCGCACGGTGGAGTCGGCCGAGACGAGCGCGGTCTCGATCCGGGCATGGATCTGGGTGGGGATGAGCCATTGGCCGAGCGACCCGTGGGGGTTGGTTAGGTGATCGGTGATGACGACAGCATTGGTGACAGCCGGCTGGAGGTTTTCAAGGATCTGCTCGAGGCGGACGAGCGTGCGGCTGCTGTTGGAGAGCGTGTTGTTGATCGAATTGGTGAGGGCGAACACGGCGGGGAGCGCCTGGGAGAAGTTCGTGACCATGGTTTGGAGGCGGTCGGTGAGTGGGGGTGATTCATCGGCAATGAGCCAGTAGCCTTTGAACTCATTGGTGCCGGACTTGAGCTCGCTGATCCGCTGGAAGACGTTGCCGGCGATGTTGTTTTCGGGATCGGGATCGACCCACATCTCGAGCTCGCCGGAGGCGTTGTAGCGGTAAGTGGCTTGGACCCTTTTGCCGGAGGCGCCGCCCTTGGTGACTTCGAGGAAGCGGTTGCCCAGGAAATCCGCGGATGCGACCCGGACGCGCGAGTCGGTCCAGAGATAGCCGAAGTAAGGTTCCCGGACCACGAACTCGATGTAGACGTTGCGGTAGTAGGTTTCGGGCGGTTCAGGGAGGATCTTGGTGATTTCGCCGGCGGTGAAGCCCATGAGGCGGACGGGGTTGCCGACGAGGAAGCCGGCGGCGGAATCGACGAAGGTGTGATAGGTGACCTTGGTCACGAACCAGCCTTTGCGCTGGGCGGTGGCGTAGAGGTAATAGATGAAGCCCGCCATCATTAGCATGGCGGCGAGGATGACGAACACGCCGACGATCCGCTCGACTCGGCTGAGCCGGGTCCGCAACTGCGGTGTGAGGTCTTGAAGAGCCATGGGATGTCAAAGGTTCATGACCGTTCGCCCAATAATTCACGGACAGCGAGCTCGGTGCAATCCGCCAGTTTGTCTGAGTTGCCCAGGAGCCGCCAGCGGTTCTGGTGGAGGATGGCGAACTGGCGGCCGGGCCGGCACCAGGGGCGGAGATCGTCGGTGGCCACGACCAAGGTGATGGGGCGGTGGTCCGGAGGGGCATGGCCGGTGTGCAGCCGGTCGAGCCAGTCCATCCACCAGTCGATCTGGCCGGGATTCAGCCCGCCGGTGGGATTGTCCAGAAAGAGGAGATCGGGGCCGAGCATGAGGGCTCGCGCCAGGGCAACGCGCTGCCGCCAGGGGCGGCCGAGCCGGTGGCAGGGCTGGGCGGCGAGGAACTCGAGGCCATGGGCTGCGAGCAGCGATCGGACCCGATCAGCTGCGGCATCGAAGGAGCAATTGTGATGGTAGCACCAGGGCAGGGCCAGGTTCTCGGTTACCGTGAGCTGCTGCAGAAGACGGCCTCCGTCGGCGAACACCACGCCCACCCGGAGCCGATCCGGCAAGAACTGTTCGGTGGGGACGACGCGGGTGTCCTGGCCAAAGAGCCGGTGCCGTCCGCGCATCGGGCGGGAGAGGCAGGCGGCGGTGGCCAGCAGATCGGTCTTGCCTGAGTCCGGCGGCCCGCCGACCACCCAGAACTCGCCGGGCTGGATCGTCCAATCGAGATTCTCGATCCGTATGATGGCGGGGTTGCGGGATGCGACCACCGTGACGCCGATCATCTCGAGGAGCGGAGCGGCCGGGGGCGGCTGGGGGGAGGGCGGGGCAGTCATCCGGACCTCGGGATCAAACCAGCAGGTAGAGCAGGAGGAAGGCGTCGACGAGGACGCAGGCGACGAGGCTTCGGACCACGGCGCGAGTGGTGGCTTCGGCGATCTCGTGCTGGCGCAGGGGCCGCGCCAGCCCTTCATAGCAGGTCACCACGGCGATGATCCCCCCAAAGCAGATGCTCTTGAACGCCAGCAGCACGAAGTCCTCCCACCGCAATGCGATCATCACCTGATCGAGATACTGGCCGGGCCGCAGGGGCACATCCTGCAAAAAGGCGAACAGGTAGCCGCTGAGCAGGGAGATCAAGACCAGATACACCGTGAGCGAGAAAATCGCCGTGGCCTGGCCGATCACGCGGGGCACGACAAGATAATGGATGGGATCGATGCCCAGGGCCTCGAGGGCCTCGATCTCGCCCCGGGTGCGGGCGTTGCCGAGCTCGATGACAGTGCCCGTGCCCACCCATGCCAGGACCAGCAAGGCGGTCACCAGCGGGCCCAGCTCGCGGATCACGACGGTGACCATGACCGTGCCCGTGTATTGCTGGGCGCCCACCTGAGAGAGCAGCGCCACCGCCTGGCCAATCACCACGAAGCCCAGGCAGAAGGCGATCAACGCGACGATCGGAACCAGGCGGATTCCGGCCCGGCGGATCTCGTTCCGAATCATGGGATGGATCACCGCCGAGGCTCGTTCCCACCTCGTGAACACGATCCCGAGTATGATCAGGGTGAAGGCGATCAAGCCCCGCAGGAGCGAGCCGATCTGCAGGATCCATTGGCCCGCCCACACCAAAGCGCTCGCGACAACCGGATCGCCCAGCGAATTCAGCCCAGGCAATCCCGGGGCCGTTTTGCCAACATCCTGGTCCACAGGCGTTCAAAGTAAGGCTTGCGAAATCCAGGGTCAAAGTTGTTTTTGTGCGCCGGAATGCCCCTCGCGGGCAACAGCGGCTCTTGGCGCGCGGCGCGTGCGCCGTCGATTCGCGGGCAGGCAGCCGGCAGCCTCGAAACGCATCAAGGCGGGGCGGTTCCCAACGGGCGTTTCAGGGGGAGGGATTGCGGTCGCTGGCGGCCGCGCCTGCGCCGGCGCCGGCAGCCGCGCCGCCGCTGCCGGTCATGGTCTGGAGGAACTTGATCTGGGCTTGCTGCTGCTGGCGGTAGCGTTCGAGCTGGGACGGGGTAAGGACGGCTTCGAGGGCTTTGGTCTTTTGGTCCAGGAGCCCCTGCATGGCTTCGGCCGGAGTGCTGGCGGCGGCGCTGGGCGGCGACGCCAGCTGGCCTTTGAGCTGGGCAAGGTTCTGGTCATAGAGGATGGCATAGGCCTGGTCCTGCTGAGACTGGGACAAGCCGAGGGCGTTCTGCATCTGGAGCACTTCCGCATTGGAGACGAGGCGGGCGTTGCTGACGGCTTCCTCCTGCTGGTATTCCTGGTAGGCGGCCTTTTGTTCGGGAGAGAGGAGGGTGGCGATCTGCTCGTCGACCGGGCCGGCGCCGGTCTGGCGCAAGCTGGCCAGGTCTCCGGGCTTCATTTTGCCGGAGAAGACCTTCTGCATGGCTTCGGCGGCCTGGCTGGCCTGGCGCTTCAAGATGTCCTCGACGGCCTGGGCCTGCTCGGGGCTGAGGTTGAGCCGTTCCTGAAGGCGGGTCAGCCGGCCGAGCAACTGCTGTTCCATGGCGCTTTTCATCATCTCGCCCATGGCGCCGGAGATCTGGTTGGTTGTTTCAGCGCCGGTTTCGGAGCCGGACTGGCGGGCCAGCTCGGCCCGGAGATCGGCCGCTTCGGCGCGGGCCTGGCCGGCCTCGCTGGCCCGGCCGCGGATCGAGATCAGCTCCTTCTGAGCTTGGGCCAAAGATTCCCGCAAACGCGGCAGTTCAGTCGGATCCGCCGCCAGGGGGCGGAGGCGTTCGAGGTCGGCCTTGAGGGGGGGGAGCTGGGCGTTTTCGGATTGCAGCCGGGCGTTTTCGGCGGCGAGGTGGCGGATCTGGTTGTGCTGCCAGGCGGCAAAGGCGATGGCGGCAAGGATTGCGATGCCAGCGGCAGCGGTTGGCAGGCGGTTCATAGCAGGACAATACACCGCGCTTCCAGGGCGCACAAGCGGGGCGAAGTGAGACCGAAGGCGGATCGCTGGTGGGCTTGCAGCCCGGCGCGCAGCGGGCAACGCAGGACGGTTGCCATCCGGTTGCGGGCGGGTATAGTAGGCGGAACGGCGAGGTCGGGGCGCGGCTTGCGCGCGCGATGTCGAGCCGGAAGATCCATGATGATAGCATTAAATTACCTGTATGTGGCCGCGGCAGTCGTGCTGCTGTTCGGGGCGGCGGTGTTTGTGCACGAGTTCGGCCACTATTGGATGGCGCGGCGCCGCGGGATGAAGGTCGAGGCGTTTGCGATCGGGTTCGGGCCGAAGATCGTGGGGTGGACGAAGGACGGGATCGAGTATTCGTGGCGATGGATTCCGGCGGGGGGGTTTGTGCGCCTGCCGCAAATGAGCACCTCGGATGCGCTGGAGGGGGCGTCGGCGGAGGGATCGGCCCCGGTGCCTCCGGCGTCGCCGTTTTCGAAGATACTGGTGGCATTCTCGGGGCCGTTCATGAACCTGGTGTTTGCGGTTGTCATTGCCACCGTCATCTTTCTGGTCGGGCTTCCTCAGCTGGTGAATCCGTCGATCATCGGTTATGTGGAGCCGGACTCGGAGGAAGCGAGGCTGGGGATCCAGGCGGGGGATCGGATTGTGGCGGTGGACGGGAAGCGGGTGAGCACGTGGCAGGAGCTGCAGCAGACAACGATCCTGGCGCTGACCAATGTGGTATCGGTAACCTTCGAGCGCGATGGGCGCGAGTTTACGCATTCGCTCAAAGCAGTGGTGAACGAGAGCTTCGGAGTGAAGGTGATCAACCTGTATCCGCGGGATCACCCGGAGATCATCGAGGTGTTCGCGGACAGCGCGGCGGCGGCGGCTGGGATGAAGCCCAAGGACATCGTGGTGGCGTTTGCGGGCGTGCCGATCGTGAGCCGGGAGCAGCTGATCGAGCTGATCCAGAAGCGAGGGGGGCAGGCCAGCGAGATCCGAGTTCAGCGGAACGGCGAGATGGTCTCGCTGACGGTGACGCCCAAGGCCGATCCGACGACGGGCACGGGGCGGATCGGGGTCAGCCTGAACCGGTCGGCCAATCTCTACGAGGTGAAGTGGCCGGGACCAACCCCGTGGCGGCAGGTCGCGGATGTCTGGGGGCAGATCGTGGATACGGTGAGCGCGCTGGTGCACACGAAGCAGACCGGGGTGGGGGCCAAGGACCTGATGGGGCCGGTGGGGATCTTGTCGATGCTGGCGGTCCAGCTGAACACGGATTTCCGGCTGGCGCTGAACTTCCTGGTGCTGCTCAACGTAAGCCTGGCGATTTTGAATCTGCTTCCGATCCCGGTTCTGGATGGGGGGCACATTGTGTTGTCGCTGATCGAAGCGATCCGGAGGCGGCCGCTGAACACGCGGGTGGTCGAGTATGCCAGCGCGGTTTTCGCGGTGCTTCTGATCTCGTTCATGCTGTATGTGACCGTGTTCGGGGACTTGCGGCGGTGGTCGGTGTTTTCGGCGATGTTCAAGCAATCGGCGCAAGTGCAGTCGGCGCCGCCGGGAGCCACAAACGGGCTGGGAGCGCCGGCGCCGGCGCCATCCCCCTGAGCCGGTCTCGATGAACTACTGCGACTCGCCGATCCATTACCGGCGCCGGCCCACGCGCGAGGTGGCGGTGGGTGATCCCGCGCGCGGCGGGGTGATCATCGGAGGCGCGCATCCGATCGTGGTGCAGTCGATGATCACGTCGGACACGATGGACACCTCGGAGAGCGTGCGGCAGACGCTCGAGCTGGCAGCGGCGGGGTGTGAGCTGGTGCGGATCACGGCGCCGACGGTCAAGGACGCAGCCAATCTCCGGAATATTGCGGGAGAGCTGCGCGCCCGGGGATGCCGGGTGCCGCTGGCGGCGGACATTCATTTCAAGCCTGAGGCTGCGTTCGAGGCGGCCCAGTGGGTCGAGAAGATCCGGATCAACCCGGGCAATTTCGCCGACGGCAAGAAATTTGTCCTGCGCGAGTATGACGATGCGGCGTATGCGGCCGAGGTGGGGCGGTTGGCGGAGCGGTTCGCTCCGCTGGCGGTGCGATGCGGCGAGCTGAAGCGGGCGATGCGGATTGGGGCGAACCACGGCTCGCTGAGCGACCGGATCTTGAGCCGGTGGGGAGACACGCCGCGGGGCATGGTCGAGAGCGCGCTCGAGTATGCGCGGATTGCGCGGTCGGCGGGATTTCACGATCTGGTGTTCTCGATGAAGGCCAGCAATCCGAAGGTGATGATCCAGAGCTACCGGCTTTTGGCGGCGCGGCTGTCGGAGCTGGGGCCGGACTGGAGCTATCCGCTGCACCTCGGGGTCACGGAGGCAGGCGAAGGCGAAGACGGCCGGATCAAGAGCGCGATCGGGATCGGCGCCCTGCTGGCGGACGGTTTGGGCGACACCATCCGGGTGTCGCTGACGGAGGACTCGACCCGGGAGATCCCGGTGTGCCGGGAGCTGCTGGCGGAGGTTGCGGGATTGGCGGGCAAGGGGCCGCCCGGCATCGAGATTCCGCCTCCGTTCGATCCGTTCAGCTACGCGCGCCGCCCGGCGGTCGAGATCGATCTGGGAGACGGGATCCGGTGCGGAGGCAGCCAGACCGTGCGCGTGGTCGTGCCGGAGCGGGCGGCGTCCGAGGCGGGGGGCGCGCTGCGGGCGGGGAGCGAGGTCCAGCCCGAGGCGATTGTCGAGGAGCTGGAAATCTGCGAGGCGGATCCGAGCCGGGAGCTTGGGGTGAGTTCGGAGCGGGTACTGGTGACGGTGAAGGACGGGCTGGACATGCCGGTGATCGCGGCGTTTCGGCTGCTGGCGCATCGGTTGCGCGAGGAGGGGCGGCGAAATCCGATCCTGCTCAAGGACTGCCTGGCGCCGCCGCAAGCGTCTCTGGCGCCGTCGCGGGCTCAGCTGCGATCGGCTGTGGCCCTGGGCGCACTGCTGGTGGATGGGATCGGGGATGCCATCCTGGTGCGGAACGAAAAGGACGCGCGAGCGAGCGTGAAGCTGGCGTATGACATTTTGCAGGCGGCGGGCTGCCGATCCTTCAAGGCCGACTATGTGGCGTGCCCATCCTGCGGCCGGACGCTGTTCGATCTGCAGAGCGTGACGGCCCGAATCAAGGCGCGGACCCAGCATCTGCGGGGGGTGCGCATCGCCATCATGGGCTGCATCGTGAACGGGCCGGGGGAGATGGCGGACGCGGATTTCGGATACGTGGGGGGCGCGCCGGGCAAGGTGAACCTGTATGTAGGGAAGCGCGCGGTGCGGTTCAACCTGCCGGAGGCGGATGCGGTCGAGCGTCTGGTCGATTTGATCCGCGAGCATGGCCGGTGGATTGAGCCGGGCAACGGCCGGCAATGAGGAAGGAGGACTTGTGAGCGATGGCTGCCTCATCGAGGGCGGCGCATTATCGAGCTCCAGAGTCCTCCGCGACGATTCCCTGGCCGCCCTCGTTTGCCAGGAGTGACTGTCGCTCGGGAGGGCGCGATTCGTTTCTTGAGTTTCGGGAGGGGGGGCGGCATTCTGCAGGGCAACCACAAGCAACCGAATATGAAAACGAATTTCGACGGGATGACGATGAGCCGGCGGCAGTTTCTGTCGACAACGACGACAGTGGCGGCGGCGCTGATGGTGGCGCCGCGCCATGTGCTCGGAGGGGCGCGGTTCGTGGCGCCCAGCGAGCGGGTCCACATCGCGCTGATCGGGGCGGGCGGCCAGGGGCGGACGAACGCGCAAGCGTTGTTTCGCGAGGCGGACGCGCGGATCGTGGCCGTGTGCGATCCGAACGATCGGAGCGATTACGAGCCGTATTACTACAAGGGATGGGCGGGCCGCAGCCCGGTGAAGGCCGAGATCGAGAAACATTACGGGGCGCAGGTGCCGGGATTCCGGTGCGCCGAATACGAGGATTTCCGGCGGATGTTCGAGCGGGAGAAAGGGATCGATGCGGTGCTGTGCGCGACGCCGGACCACCTCCACGCCTTGGTTTCGGTGACGGCGATGCGGTTGGGCAAGCACGTGTATTGCGAGAAACCGCTGACGCATAATGTCTGGGAGGCGCGGTTGGTGGCTCGAGTGGCCAGGGAAACGGGGGTGGCGACGCAGATGGGCAACCACGGCCATTCGGGGGACGGCATTCGCACGACCGTGGAGTGGATCCGAGATGGCGCGATCGGAGCGGTGCGCGAGGTCGAGGCGTGGAGCGACGCCGGCCACTGGGCGTTGGGAAAGGGCCGGCCTCCGGGGACCCATCCGGTGCCTACGGGGTTGAACTGGGACCTGTGGCTCGGCCCGCGCGAGGCGCGGCCGTACCATCCGGTCTACGTGCCGTTCAACTGGCGTGGGTATTGGGCGTTCGGGACCGGGGCGATCGGGGACATGGCGATCCACAATTTGGATCCGGCGGTATGGGCGCTGGATTTAAGCGCGCCACTGACGGTCGAGGCCAGCGGGGCGGGCATCGATGCCGAGGCGACGTGTCCAGGGGCGATCTATCGGTATCAGTTCGGCGCGCGCGGGGCGCTGCCGCCTGTGAAGGTGACCTGGCATGACGGCGGCCTGCGCCCGGCCCGGCCGGATGCATTGGATGACGACGACATGATGGGCGGCGGGACCAACGGCATACTCTTCCACGGTGATCGCGGGATCATGATGTGCGCCGGGTGGGGAGGAGCGCCGCGGATCATACCGGACGAGAAGATGGACGCCTATCGGCGGCCGGCGAAGTCGATACCGCGGTCCAACGGGCATCATCGGGACTGGCTCGATGCGTGCAAGGGCGGTCCTCCCGCCAGCAGCCATTTCGAGTATGGGGCGCGCCTGACGGAGCTGATGCTGCTGGGGAATGTGGCCCTGCGGACAGGCAAGAAGATCCGGTGGGACAGCGTCGCGATGAAGGCGGCGAACGCGCCGGAAGCGGACGCGTTGCTCAAGGAGAGCTACCGGCCGGGATGGGAGCCGGCGTAAGCCGAATCCAGGTTGGCCGCAGGGTGCGCACGCTGCTGCGCGCCGGAGGCCGGCGCTTTCAGCCATTAACCGGCGTGGAAAGCGCCAGAGGGCTGGCTATCACGAGGCTGGCGCCGGTTCCGATCCCCCAGGCCGCCCGCGAAGCGTCTTGGAGTGCGGCAGCCCTCTGCCGCCATGGATGCGTCTGGAAGCCGGCTCCCAAGTGCCGTGCCGGAGATCGGCGCTTACAGCAACCAAGCGGTCCGGTTAAGGGTCTGTGCAAAAATTACTTCCGATTTTGGCGGGAGCGCCGCCGGGCCAGATGCGAGGCGCGAGTGGAGGGAGTGTATCCCCCTGAGATACTCGACCGACCGAGCAACGAAGCAGATGGCCCGGCGCCGCTCCGCCCCTGCGGGCTGGGGGCCTTGGGCGCGCTGGCTGTGTTGCTCCTCGCTCACAGACCGCGCGGGTATGCTCGCTCGTCGCGCCTTGCCAGCCCGCCAAATTCCCTCCAGCAAAATCGGAAGCAATTTTTGCACAGACCCTTAAGCAGGGCGGTATTGGCGGGCGAACTGGCGGGCCCACTGGTCGGCGGCGAGGATCTCTTCGAGGGAAGGACTTGAGACGGGCGAGTGGGCGCCGATGGCGTCGGCGACGAGGTCGCTGATCTGGTCGAACCGGAGCTGGCGCGCGCTGAAGGCGGCGACAGCGATTTCATTGGCGGCATTGAGGACGGCCGGGGCGGTGCCGGCGATGCGGGCGGCCTGGCGGGCGAGATTGAGGGCGGGGAACCGATCGGGGTCGGGCTCTTCGAACGTGAGCGTGCCGAGGGCGGGCAAGGGGGTCTGGACGCGATGGCTGCCGACGCGATCGGGGTAGGTCAGCGCGTATTGGATGGGGAGGCACATATCGGGGGTCGAGAGCTGGGCGAGGATGCTGCCGTCGATGAACTCGACCAGGGAATGGACGATGCTCTGGGGGTGGACGACGACCTGGACGCGGTCGATGTCGATATCGAAGAGCCAGCGGGCCTCGATCATTTCGAGGCCTTTGTTGAAGAGGGTGGCGGAATCGATCGTAATTTTGGGGCCCATGGTCCAGGAAGGGTGGCGCAGGGCGCGTTCCGGGGTGATGCCCCTGAACTCGGAGCGCGGGATTGTCCGGAAGGGGCCGCCGGAGGCGGTGAGCCAGAGGCGCCGGACCGATTGGCCGGGCTTGCCGTCGAGGCATTGAAAGATGGCGGAGTGCTCGCTATCGACAGCGAGGATGCGCGTCCCATGGCGGCGGGCTTCGGCCATGACGATCTCGCCGGCCATGACGAGAATTTCCTTCGAGGCGATGGCGAGGTCCTTGCCGGCGCGAATGGCGGCGAGAGCGGGTTCGAGCCCCGCGGTGCCAACGATGGCGACGAGGACGATATCGGCTTCGGGCAGGGTGGCCAGGCGGACGAGGCCTTGGGGACCGGAATAGACGGGGATGCCGGGGCCGAGCTGGTCCTGGAGGGCTTGGGCCTGGGCGGGATCGGCGATGGAGAGGGCGAGGGGGCGGCACTGGCGGGCCTGGAGGGCGAGCTGATCGGCGTTGCGGCCGGCGGCGAGGCCGACGAGCCGGAGCCGGTCGGGCATGTCGGCGACGACCTTGAGCGTGCTGGTGCCGATCGAGCCGGTGCTGCCCAGGAGGACGACGTTTTTCGGGGCGGGAGGGGAGGAAGGAGACTGGGCGGGCGGATTCATTGATGGGTGAGGATGTGTCGCAGGTAGAGATACATCAGGGGGGCATTGAACAGAAGGCTGTCGAGCAAATCGAGCATGCCGCCCATGCCGGGCAGCAAGCGGCCGGAGTCCTTGACAGCGGCCTCGCGCTTGAACATCGACTCGATGAGATCCCCGACGACGGCCGCGCCGCCGAGGAGGAGGCCGAGGATGATCGAGTGGAGGAACGTCATGCCGACGAGGTGAGGGCCGGCGAGCGCGGCGAAGGCGGCGCTGGCGCCGGTGGCGACAGCGAGGGCGCCGGCGAGGCCTTCCCAGGTCTTGCCGGGGCTGAGCCGGGGGATGAGCTTATGGCGGCCGAGAAGGGTGCCGACGACGTAGGCGCCTGTGTCGCTGCATTTGGTGACGAGGATGAAATAGAGGAGGTAATAGCGGCCATTGGCATTGGCCTGGTAGAAGAAGTGGATCTTTTGGAGGAAATTGAGGAGCCAGGGCACATAGAGCAGGCCCAGGAGCGTGACGGCGATGGCGGGCAGCCCGGCGGGATTGCGCGGGGCGAACAGCTGGCGGAGGCACACGCCGAGAACCAGCACCACCAGAATGCTCGTCTCGAAATCGTTGACCTTGGACGGGGGCATCTCGCGCCCGAACTCGCCCGACGAATAGACGAACGTGCTGATCATGAGGAGCGCGCCGCCGACCATGCCCCATGCCTTGAAGCAGACCAGCCCGCGCTGCTCGGCCAGGGCATAGAACTCGCGCAGGCCGATCGCCGAGAGGGCGACCATGACGCCGAGAAAGAAATAATTGGAGAAGGCGGGCCCGGCGCAGAACAGCGCCGCCAGGACGGCGGACCAGAGAATGACGAAAGTAGCCAGGCGCCTGGCGAACACCTGGGTTCGACTTGGCGCCGGCGTCGTCGAAGCGGCCGGATCCGGAACCATGGATCCGATGATTACGCGAACGGCGGGCGGATGTCACGAACGGTCATACGGCGCCGAACCGCCGGTGGCGGCGGGCGTATTCCTCGAGGGCGGAAAAGAGCTGGGGCTTGCGGAAATCGGGCCACAGATCGGGCATGACCACGAACTCGGCGTAGGAGATCTGCCAGAGGAGGAAATTGCTGACGCGCAGCTCGCCGCTGGTGCGGATCAGCAGATCGGGGTCGGGCAGGTGGCGCGTGTAGAGGTGCTGGGCGACGACCTGCTCGTTGATTTCGGCGGGATCGATCCGGCCCTCGCGGGCCTGGGCGGCGAGGCTGCGGGCGGCCTCGACGATCTCGGTGCGCCCCCCGTAGCTGAGGGCCAGGACGAGCGTCAGGCCGTTGTGGTGGGCGAGCGCGGCCCGGGTCTTGGCGAGCTGAGTCTGGACGAATTCGGGCAGGCGATAGATCTGCCCGATGGCTTCAAGACGGACGTTGTTGCGGTGGAGCTCGCCGATCTCGTCTTTGAGATAGCGGGCGAGGTAGCGCATGAGGGTGTCGACCTCGTCCTTGGGGCGGTTCCAGTTCTCGACGGAGAATGCGTAGAGAGTGAGGTATTTGAGGCCGATCTCGCCAGCGGCGCGGACGATGGCGCGGACGGATTCAACGCCGCGGCGGTGCCCTTCGATGCGGGGGAGGTGTCGCTGTTTGGCCCAGCGGCCGTTGCCGTCCATGATGATGGCCACGTGGACCGGGAGGTTGGCCCGGGCCTGGGCGCTCAGGTGGAGGGCGGGGGATGTCATGGGCTTCCGACCTCAGAGGAAGATCGTTTGATCGCGGGAGGGCCCGACGGAGACGATGCTGAGGGGGGCGCCGGTGAGCTTGGCGATGGCGCGGAGGTAGGCGCGGGCTTTGGGGGGGAGGTCGCGCCAGCGCCGGGCCTGGTGGGTTGGGGTCATCCAGCCGGGGAACTCCTCATAGACGGGCTCGGATTGGGCGAGGAGCTGGGTGTCGCTGGGCATGGAGGCGCATCGCCGGCCATGGATGCGGTAGGCGACGGCGACCTGGATGACGGGAACGGTGTCGAGGCCGTCGAGGTTGGTCACGGCGAGGTCGTCGATCCCATTGACCATGGCGGCGTGGCGGGTGGCGACGGTATCGAACCAGCCGCAGCGGCGGGGGCGGCCGGTGGTCGCGCCGAACTCGCGTCCCATGCGATGGAGAAGGTCGGCGATATGGGTGTTCTCGGTGGGCAGGGGGCCTTCGCCGACGCGGGTGGTGTAGGCCTTGACAACGCCGACGACGCGATCGATCCGGTTGGGGGGGATGCCGGAGCCGGTGCAGGCGCCGCCGGCGGTTGTGTTCGAAGAGGTCACAAAGGGGTAGGTGCCGTGGTCGAGATCAAGGAAGGTGCCCTGGGCGCCTTCGAAGAGGATATTTTTGCCCTGGCGCGCGGCCTGATGGAGCAGGAGGACGGTGTTGGTGACAAAGGGCCGGAGGCGCTCTCCGGCGGTGCGATACGCGTCCAGCACCTTGCGAAGCGACAGCGCTGGAGCGCCGAGGGCGCGCAGGAAGCCGTTGTTCTCCTTGATCCGCCGCGCCAGGATCGCCTGGAAACGCTCCGGATCGAGGAGATCGAGCATGCGGATGCCGACGCGGGCGGCCTTGTCGCCGTAGGCGGGGCCGATGCCGCGCTTGGTGGTGCCGATGCGGTGCTTGCCTTTGGCGATCTCGCGCTGCTCATCGAGGAGGCGATGGTAGGGCATGACGAGGTGGGCGGTCTCGCTGATGTGGAAATGGCCGCGGACCTTGACCCGGAGGCGTTCGAGCCCATCGAGCTCCTCGACCAGGCTGATGGGGTCGATGACCACGCCGTTGGCGATCACGCAGGTCTTGCGGGGGCGGAGGATCCCCGAAGGGACGAGGTGGAGGACGTATTTCTGGGAGCCGACAAAGACCGTATGGCCGGCGTTGTTGCCGCCCTGGGTGCGGACGACCACATCCACTTGCTCGGTGAGCACGTCGATGATTTTGCCTTTGCCTTCATCGCCCCACTGGGCGCCGACAAGAATGATATTCGCCATAACTTCTGTCACCTCGGGACCGACACGAAAAAACCCCGAAGGGTAATTCGGGGCACGGCCGTGCTAATTACCGGCAAATACTACCGTTTGGGCTCGGGGGTTGTCAATGGGCGGATCCATGCTGGACAAGGTGGATGGCGATCCGGCATGAATAGTGCTAACATAGAAGTGGAATCCGGGCGCGCCCCGGAAGAGGATCGGAGTGAGGAAATCGAGATGATGGATGCAGCGATCAATGCGAAGGCGTTCCGTTTTGGGATGCGGGACCGGTATTCGGCGAAGGGCTCGACCCGGACGATCAATTTTTTGTTTTTGGCGCCACAGGCTGAGGAGGTGAGCGTGGTGGGCGATTTCAACGATTGGAATCCGCGGGCGAATCCGATGGATCGCCAGCCGGACGGGGGGTGGATTGCCCGGATCCCGATGCATCATGGGCACCACCGGTATCTATTTATGGTGGATGGGGAGCGGATGCTCGATCCGCGGGCTCACGGCCAGGCGCGGATGGAGAACAACGAGAAGGTATCGCTGGTGGCGGTGAGCTGAAGCAGGCTGGTTGGAGGCGCCTACCTTCGCCACCAGCTCCGGCCGTTGGCGCGGGTATGGGAGGCGTCGCGAGAGGCGCGCAGCTGGCTGACGAGCAGCTGGCTGCGGGCGGCGGTGAGGGCCATGATGAACTCGTCGTAGCTGCCGAACCGATCCTCGGGATTCTTGGCCATCGCGCAGACGAGGGCGTCGCTGGAGGGGGCGGTGATTTCCGGGATCACCAGGTTGGGAGGCGTGAGGGGGGTGTGGATATGCGCGGCGATGACCTCTTCGACCGTGGCGGCCTCGAAAGGGACGTGGCCGGTGAGGGCGTGGTAGAGGGTGCCGGCCAGGCTGTAGAGGTCGGAGAGGAAGTCCTCGCGCTCCCGGCGGATCTTCTCGGGCGCGATGTAATACGGGGTGCCCCACACGGCGTCATCGCCCTCGGCGTTGGAGTCGGTGGTGCGGGCCAGGCCGAAGTCGACGAGCTTGGGCTCGCCGTCGGCGTTGAAGAGGATATTGCCGGGCTTGATGTCGCGGTGGAGGAGGTTGTGTTTGAGGGCGGTGTCGAGCGCGGATGCGACCTTGATGCCGATGTCGAGGACCTCGAGCTCGGGCAGGTGCCTTTCCTTTTCAATGCGAAGGTCGAGGCTGCCGCGGTCGGCAAGCTCCATGACGAGGAACCGGTTGCCTTCGAACTCCTCGAAGCTGTAGATGTGGATGATGTTCGTGTGGTTGAGAGAGGCGCAGGCGCGGGCCTCGCGGTAGAAGCTCTCGAGCGACTCGGGATGGTTGGCGAGGTCGGGCTTCATCAGCTTGACGGCGACCTCCCGCTCGAGGATTGTGTCGAAGGCGCTAAAGACGGTCCCCATGCCGCCTTCTCCGACGATTGATTGCAGCTCGAAATGCCGGAGCATTTTCGGCATCATGATCGAGAATCCGCACCGGTTGCAGGGGACGACCGAAAGCGGGGCAGTATCGCCCGGGATGAAATTCTTCACTCCGCAGCCACCGCAGGTGACCATTCGGAGAGGGGGCGTTCGCTCCAGGTTATCCAACGCACTCACAAAGTTATCTTACAGCCGATTCGGGTCAGGACAAGCACGGATTCCCGATCCGTGGGGATTCATTCGAATCGGAGGGACTGGATGGGATCAACGCGGGCGGCCTTGAGGGCGGGGTAGGTGCCGAAGACCAAGCCGACCAGGGTGCAGAGCAGCAGGCCCAGGGCGACCCAGTCCAGAGGGATCATGGGTGGGACATCGAGGTAAAGGGTGGCCAGATTGCCGAGCCCGACTCCGAGGATGACGCCGACGACGCCGCCCAGCTGGCACAAGACGATCGCTTCGAGGACGAACTGGGTGAGGATATTGCGGCGCTTGGCGCCGACCGCGCGCCGGATCCCGATCTCGCCGGTGCGCTCGGTGACGGAGACAAGCATGATGTTCATGATGCCGACGCCGGCTGCCAGGAGGGCGATGGAGCTGACGACGGCGACGCCGGCCCGGGCGGCCAGGGTGAAGGACCGGAACTGGCGGATGAGAGACTCGCTGGAGACGATTTCGAAGTCGTCGGGCTGGCCGGGGAGGACCTTGCGCAGCGCGCGGAGGGCGCCGCGGACCTGCTCGACCGTATCGTCATAGCCTGCCTGGTCCCAGGATTGGACGAACAGCTCGAGGCTGCGTTGGGAGCCGTAGCGGTTCAGGCCGGCGGTGAGCGGGATGAGAATGAAGTTGTCCTGGTCGCCGCCGAAGATGCCGCCGCGCTCGGCGAGGACGCCGACGATTTTGTAGCGGATGCCCTGGTACTTGACATCCTCGAGGAGGGGGGCGCCATAGGGGAAGAGCTTCCGGGCCAGGCCGGAGCCGAGCACGCAGACCTGCCGGGCGCTGTCGAGATCGGTATCGAGCAAGGCGCGGCCTTGGGCGACATTCCAGTTCCGAGCGGCGAACATTTCAGCGGTGACGCCGATGAGGGGGACGTCGGGATTGCTTTTTTCCAAGCGGGAGAGGGCCTGGCCGTTCCAGAGGAAGGATTGGGCGCCGACGCTTCGAGCGGAGGAGGCCCGTGCGCGGAGCTGAGCCACGAGGGGGAAGCGGAGGTCGGGGCGCCTCCACAGCTTTTCCCAAGTCTCGGGGCCTCCGACAGGGAACGCGGGCATTTTTTGGACGACAAACGTCTGGGTGCCGAGGCTGCTCATCTCGGATTCGATTCCATGCTGAAGGGCCCGCATGATGGTCATGACGAGGATGATGGAGAAGACGCCGACGACGACGCCCAGGAGCGTGAGGCTGGAGCGGAGCTTGTGGGCGGCGATGGCTTCGAGGGCCATGTGGAAGCTCTCTCGGATTTCGGCGGACCAGCGCCGGCGGCGGGAGGAGAAGCTCATGGCATGTCACTCATGGCGGAGGGCATCGACCGTGTTCTGGCTGCCGGCGCGCCAGGCGGGCAGAAGGCCGGAGAGGATGCCCGTGAGGGCGGAAATGCCGAGGGCGAGCGCGGCGACCGGCGGGGAGATGCTGGCGGGGAACCATTGCCGCATGACCAGGACGATCGGAAGGGCGAGGCCGATCGCGACGGCGCCGCCGGCGAGGCTGATGAGGGCCGCTTCGATGAGGAACTGGGTCAGGATCGTTCGCCGCCGGGCGCCCACGGCTTTGCGGATGCCGATTTCGCGGGTGCGCTCGGCGACGGAGACGAACATGACGTTCATGATGCCGATGCCGCCGACGAAGAGCGAGAGGCCTGTGATGCAAAAGCCGGCGGTGGCGATCATGGCGCTGAGCTTGCGGAACGATTTGAGGAACAGCTCCTGTCGGTTGATGGCGAAGTCATCGGGCTGCCCGGGCGGGATGCGCCGGAGGCGCCGGACGATGCCTCGGAGCTCCTCGATCGTTTCGTCCATCTGGCTCATATCGGCGACCTTGACGAGGATGTCGATGTTGGGCCAGCGCTCGATGTCGGTGAAGTAGCGGGTCACGGGCACGATGACGCGGTTGTCGAAATTCACAATGCCGAGGAATTCTCCGATGCGATCGAGGACGCCGACGATCTCGTATTGCTGGCCGGCGATGCGGAGGCGGTGGCCGAGGGGGGACTCGCGAGGGAAGAACTTCTCGGCGAGCGCGGCGCCGATGACGCAGACGGGGCGCGCGCCATCGATCTCATAGGGGCTCAGGAACCGGCCCGAAGTGATGCTGAGGCCGCCAACCAGGGCGGTGTCGGCGCCGCCGCCGCAGATCTGGACACCGGTGGCGGAGCGGCTGCCGTAGGCAACGGGCCTGAGGGTGATGGCCTGAGGGGCGACGGCCCGGGCCAGCGTCGAGAGGCGGGCGATGGAGCGGGCATCGCGGAGGGTGAGGTCGCGGCGGTTGCGCACCTGCGACCAATCCAGGCGCTCGAACCATGGGAATTTCTGGACATAAAGCACGTCGGTGCCGAGGGAGGAGATGCTCGAGAGAAAGGCGCGGTTGAGGCCGACGATGGCGGCGCCCATGAGCGTGACGGTGATGACGCCGATGATCACGCCGAGCATGGTGAGGCCGGAGCGGAGGCGGTTGGCTCGGAGCGCGCCCCAGGAGACGCGGAGGCCCTCGGTCAGATCCTGCGCGAGTCTCATGGCGGGCCGGCGGGATCGAGGGATTCGTCGCTGGCGATCCGCCCGTCGAGCAGGCGCAGGATGCGGCGGGCATGCCGGGCGATGGATTCCTCATGGGTCACGACGATGAGCGTGTTGCCCTGGCGCCAGAGCTCATCGAACAGGGCCATGATCTCCTGGCCTGTTTTCGAGTCGAGGTTTCCAGTGGGCTCGTCCGCCAGAAGGATCGAGGGGCGGTTGACGAGGGCGCGCGCGACGGCAACGCGCTGGCGCTGGCCGCCCGAGAGCTCGTTGGGCCTATGCGATGCGCGGTCGGCGAGCCCGACGCCGGCCAGGGTGTCGAGCGCGATTTGACGGCGTTCGATGGCCGGGACGCCGGCGTAGATCAGGGGCAGCTCGACATTGTGCAGGGAATTGGAGCGGGGCAGCAGGTTGAAGGTCTGGAAGACGAACCCGATCTCCCGATTGCGGATATCGGCCAGCTGGTTGTCATCGAGCTCGCCGACGTTGACGCCGTTGAGCTCGAACACGCCCGAGGTGGGGGTGTCGAGGCAGCCCAGGAGGTTCATCAGCGTCGACTTGCCGGATCCGGACGGCCCCATGATGGCCACGTATTCGCCCCGGCTGATCTCAAGGTCGATCTGGCGGAGGGCATGGACGTTTTCCGCGCCCATCGGGTAGACTTTCGAGACCTGGCGGAGCGTGATCATGGTGACTCGGTGGCCGGCTCGCGCGCAGGGGCGGGGCGGGTGTTGTCGACGCGGATGCGTTTGCCCTCTTCGAGGAGGCGGCTGATGGCCGCGTAACCGCCGGAGATCACCTCCTGGCTTTCGGCCAGGCCGGAGAGGATCTCGACGTGCGAATCATCGCTGATGCCCCGCAGGACGGCGACCATTCGAGCGACGCCGTTCGTGGCGATGAAGACGACCTCGACCGCTTTGGGGGGGTCGCCGGGTTTGCGGTCCGAAGCCGCGTGGGTGCTGGCGGGGCTCGCGTTCGTGGGGCTGGCAGCGGCTGGCGCGGGATTTGTGCCGTCGGGAGCCGCTGGGGCGGCAGCCAGCGAGTTGGTCGAGGGCACCGCGTTGGTGGAGGCATCGGATTTGGGCAGGCGCGCCGTCAGGCTCTGGATGGGCACGGCGAGCGTGTTGGTCCGGGTGCGGGTCTCGATTTCAGCGGTGACCGACATGCCGGGCCGGAAGGCCTCTTTCTCCTGGAGCCGGACTCGGACTTCGAACTTGATGGCTTCCTGCTGGGAGCCCTGGCCGAAGGATTTGGCGGTATTGGCGATGTCGGACACGATGCCGGTGAATTTGCGGTCTCGGAACGCGTCGACCTCGAGCCGGGCCTTTTGGCCAACGGCGATGAGGACCACATCGACTTCGCCGACATCGACGCGGGCTTCCATGGCGTTGAGGTCGGCGATGGTCATGACCTCGGTGCCCTGGTAAGTGGCGGTGCCCACCACCCGCTCGCCGAGCTGGGAATTGAGCTTGCTGATCGTGCCGGTGAGCGGGGAATACACGGTCGTTTTGGCGAGGTTTTCCGTCGCGTTATCGAGGGCAGCACGGGCATTCTCGGTCTGGTGCGTGGACGACTGGAACGAGGCGCGGGCCACCTCGAAGGCCGTCTTGGCATCCAGGAACTGGGAGTCGGAGACCAGCTTGCTTTCGAAGAGGTCGGCAATGCGTTTGAATTCGGCTTCGGCCTTGGCGAGGTTGGCTCGAGCGAGCTCGTTTTGGGCCAGGCTCGACCGGTAGGAGGCGACGGCGACATTGCTGCTGGCCAAATAGTTGTCGGGCTTGAGGCGGAAAAGAAGGTCGCCTTTCTGGACGGCCTCGCCTTCTTTGACGGGCAGCTCGATGATCTCGCCGCTGACCTCGGGGCTGATCTTGACGTAATACACCGGCTGCAGCCTGCCATTGGCGAGCACGATCTCTGTGAGGTTGCGCCGGATCACCTTCTCTGTCTGGACGGTGATGACGGAATCCGGCCATTTCCACCATACATAAAGGCCAATGCCGGACAGAATGATCAGCAAAATGGCCGCCAGCCACCATTTGCGACGGGACCGTCGGGGAGTTGTCATGATTGCGCAATTCTGCTTCGGTTCATGCCCGTTTCCATGAGGTATCCTGAACCGGGCGGTCCGCCGCAGCGGCGCCGCCGATCTCGGCCCAAACAGCCCGGTTATGATCGTATTATAGACCGGTGTTCGGCCGGATTGTCACCTGGAAACTCGATGCCATCAGGATCATGATCGCGACAGGGAGCATCCCCGCGAAGAGCGCCCGGCCCGAGCTGAGCGCGCCGGTAATGGATCATAGGCGGCCGGGATCGGGGATCGAGGAGGGAGTGGCGGGATCGGCATCCGGGGTAATCCGGCGTGGTGTGCGATGGCGGATCACAGCCTCTCTCAGCAGATATTCGATCTGGCCATTGACGCTGCGCAAATCCTCCTGGGCCCAGGCCTCGAGCGCCCGCCAGAGGTCCGGATCCATGCGCAGGAGGAACGACTTGCGCGTTTCCATGAGAGCCTAGTGGTAAAGAGTTCCGGTATTGACCACGGGATGGACCTCAGACTCGCCGCACAGCACGACCAGCAGGTTGCTGACCATGGCGGCCTTCCGCTCCTCATCGAGCTGGATCACCGCTTTTTCGGCAAGCTCTTTCAGCGCCATCTCGACCATGCTGACGGCGCCGTGGACGATCTTCTGGCGGGCGGCAATGACAGCCTCGGCCTGCTGGCGGCGGAGCATGGCGCTGGCGATTTCAGGGGCGTAGGCCAAGTGGGTGAGGCGAGCCTCTTCGACGACCACGCCAGCCTTGTTGAGCCGTTCCTGAAGCTCGGTCTGGAGGTGGCCCGAGACGTCCTCGACATTGCTGCGGAGGGTGATCTCGTTGTCCTCGCCCTGGTCGTAGGCATACGAGGTGGCCAGGTGGCGCACTGCAGACTCGCTCTGGACGCTGACGTATTCCTCGTAGCGATCGACGTCGAACAGCGCCTGAGCGGTGTCGCGCACGCGCCAGACCACAACGGCGGCGATCTCGATGGGGTTGCCGCGCTTGTCGTTGACCTTGAGCTTTTCGCCGTTGAGATTCCGCGCGCGAAGCGAGATCCGGACCTTGCGGTTGAAGGGATTCGTCCAGTGGAACCCGCTGTCGCGCACAGTGCCCTGGTACTTGCCGAAGAGGATCAGGACGCGGGCTTCATTGGGCTGGAGCGTGAAGAAGCCGCCGAAGAGGATGCCGCCGAGGATGGCCAGCAGGATGGCGCCGACCAAGCCGAGAACGCTCGGGTCGACGCCGGATTGCTCAGCCTGGACGATCTGATAGATGAGGAGCGCGACGGCGCCGATCGTGAGGATGAGATTGGCGGCGAGCATGAACCATCCGCTGAGGACATGGATGGTGTGCTCGCGGCTGAGGACCGACGATGGTTGATTGACAGTATTCATAGGCTCTGGATCGATATTTTTTCTATATCTTAATGATATCATAAAGCAATCGCCGTCCTTGTCAAGCGGGGACTGCCGATTTGATTTCGTTCATTGCGAATGGATTATGGAAACTGATTGTCATCGGGGGGGCAACCGGCGGATTAGACCCTGCGTTTCAAGGGTCGACGGCGGGAAAATAATGTGGGATGGTGAGCGATATGAGAACACTGAAGATGGCGGCCGTGAGCCGGAGGCGATTTCTGCGACAGACAGCGACAGCGGGACTGGCGATCCCGGTCGTGGGCCAGTGGGGCGGTTTGGCGTTGGGTGGGGCTGCGCCTGCGAGCGAGACTGTGCGGGCGGGTCTGATCGGGTGCGGAGGGATGGGGCGGGGCGATCTGGCGGTTTTCTTGCAGAATTCGCAAGTTCAGTGTCCGGTGGTATGCGATGTGGACGACCGGAACGCGGCGGCTGGCGCGAAGCTGGTCGAGGAGAAGCGGGGCCGGCGGCCTGAGAGCGTTCGGGATTTCCGGCGGATCCTCGAGCGGAAGGATGTGGACGCGGTGATTGTGGCGACGCCGGACCATTGGCATGCGCTGCCGACCATCTTGGCGTTTGAGGCGGGCAAGGACGTGTATGTGGAGAAGCCGCTGGCGACGACGATTGCCGAGGGGCGGGCGATGGTCGATGCAGCGAAGCGTTATGGGCGAGTGGCGCAGATGGGGGCGCAGCGGAGGAGCAGCCCGGCGTATGCCGAGGCGATCGATCTGGTGCGGTCAGGCCGGCTGGGCAAGGTGAGCCTGGCGCGCGCGTGGGCGTATCTGGATTGGATCAAGCCGATCGGCAGCCCTCCGGATGGCGAGCCGCCAGCGGGGGTGGATTACGATTTCTGGCTGGGGCCGGCTCGGAAACGGCCGTTCAATCCAAACCGGTTTCATTTCAACTTCCGATGGTTTTGGGACTATGCGGGCGGGCTGATGACCGATTGGGGGGTGCACCTGATCCAGGTGCTGCTGTGGGCGATGGGGCCGGAGCCGCCGAGATCCGTGATCTCGAGCGGAGGCAAGCACGTGCTCGAGGACAACTCGGAGACGCCGGACACCCAGATCACGGTCTACGATTTCCCGAGCTACACCCTGGTCTGGGAGCACAAAGTGGGCGTGGGTTTGGGGCTCTACAACCGTCCCTGGGGCATGTCGTTTACGGGGACGGAGGGGACCTTGGTGATTAACGACAGCGGCTGCGAGATCTTGCGCGAGCCGACCAAGGACTCGATCGAGGCGCGCAAGATGCCGGGCGGGCAGGACCCGCGCCCCGCGCACATCCGCAACTTCCTCGAGTGCGTGAAGTCGCGCCAGGAGACAGTCGAGCCCTTGGAGGCGGGGCATCACGTTTCGACGGTGGCGCACCTGGGGAACCTGGCGCTGCGGGCGGGGCGGAAGATCGACTGGGATCACGCGCGCGAGCAGGTGACGGGCGATGAGGAAGCCAACCGGATGGTCCGGGCTGAATATCGGGCGCCTTGGCGGCTGCCGAGGGGATGACAGCGAGCCTCTCTCTGCACATCGGGGGCGCCCCCATACGGATCAGGAATCTCCGCCCCGCTTCCGTCCCTCGGCCTCCTCGATCGCCGGGATTACGGCTTCCCACGGCGGCCGTCCTTATCCGAGTTCACTTGAAGCACTCTTTCTTGAGGATTCTCCCTGTTTGCGGATCTATCTCGCATCGAAACGAGGAGAACGACAAAACCGTCAAAGGCGATCTCGAGGAAACGCTATAATAGTAGTCCGCCCGTTCCGGGAACTCGGCCTCCCACAGCAATTTCCCGTCAGTCGACAGCGCGAGCAGGTTGCGAAGTGGGCTGTCGCCTCGCCGCCGATTTTTTCCGTAGGACGGGTCGCTAAGAAACGCGTCAGGATCGAGCAGAACGATGATCATGCCCTCTAGGAGGAATGCGTCGCGAACCGCATACGGCACCGGCAAGCTCGAATTACCGACAAAGAGCAAGTTACCCTGGAAACGGACGGCATTCATGACAGAGGCCTCCCCGGTCCGAAGTTTGCTTCGGGAATCACCTCAAGCAGCTTGAACTGCTCCGCTCCTCCCCGCAATCGCCCCCACTCTGGAACGGGAATGGCACGGGATCTTTCGAGCAAGGTCCCCTCAGGCACCACGACTTCCTGAATGTGTGTTGCCTTGTTCCAAGGCGGCAAAGCCAGGGCTTCTTGTGCCCAAGCGCGACTCTTCGGTGGAACAGAAGTGAGCCATCTGCCCGTCGTAGCGTCACCTGAAAAAACGCGATAGTAGATTTTCGTTCCTTGCTGTTCAAATTGCCGTATGACCCCGCCAGCACAGGGAATTGTCCCCTTTGCGACATTATGCGCATCATGCCCAATCCGAGCAGTCTGGCGAGCACTTTTCAGCGCGGTTCGGACCGTCCTTCCCACAACCCCGCCCGCCGCGCTCCACCGGACATAATCGATTGCCTCCTGGCGCAGCTGCTCGCCAAACCGCCAGAGGACCCGATGTCCCTCGCACAGGATCAGATCGTGCTCGCGCTGGAGCTCCTCGTCATACCGGCAGGCATCGATCGCCCGATACTGGCCATCAGCGCCCGCAGCCGGCCACAAGCCCGCGTCGGGCTCCGCCCCATTCGCTCGTCCATCCCCCGCCCACCCCGTCGATCTCGATGCGACGGCCCCGCCCGGAGCCGGCCCATGGGGCACGACGATGACCGGATGGAAATATTGGTCCCGTCGATCCGACCACTGGCCGTTCCCGCCCACCGAAAGCCCCCACACCGCCATGACCAGCATCCAGGTCCCATGCCATCTCCAAAATCTTTTCATAGTCCCCTCGAGCACCCTTTCCGCGCCTGCTCATCAGCCGGACTGCATCACTTGCGGTTTCGCATTCGCGATACGAGCAGATGCCATGCCATGCAAAAGCGGGTGGGCTCAGCTCTTGGAGGTTCGGCGCGATGTCAGAGCGTCTGGATAACGGGACGCGGTCCTGCACGCCCAGCAAGACGACCGAGACTGTCGACCGCGTCCGCGGGGATCATCGTGAACGATGACCCTGCTACTTGATCTGAGCTCTTGAGCCCTTGGGCGGCGGTGGCGATGCTGTTCAATGATTGTAGAATTATGAGACGCCAGGCCGACATGAGCTGTCACAGCAGTGCAAGAAGGTTGCATGGATCGTTGGCCGTTGAACCGCACGGTGGCTCCCGAGTGTCAGAAAGCATGTTGGCCCGCCGCTCGAGCGGCGAAAGCTCGCCAAGCTGCCACGGCTCGTGGCAGGGTCTTGCCTATGACGATTGCCGAAATCCAACGCGCGTTGGCGGACATCACCGCCGAGACGGATCCCACGCCGAAGCATTTCAAGCTCGCCAGCCTCGTCTCCGCCGTCTTTCGCGAACGGGGCGTTGAACTCGTGGTTGTGGGCGGTTCCGCCATCGAGTTCTACACCGAGGGCGGCTACGTCTCGGGCGATCTCGACATGTGTCTGGTTTCCCCGCCCCGGCTTGACATCCGAACCCGTCAGGAGTTGATGGGGCGGTTGGGAGCCCGGGGCGGGCCGCGAAGCTGGCAGGTTGCGGGTCACTTCGTCGACATTCTCGGTGAAGTGGAGACGCTGGCGCGCACACCTTTTGATGAACTCGAGGCTCCCTACGGACCGGTGCGCCTGGTTAGTCCCGAGGACTTGCTGATCGAACGAGTCCTGATTTCCGTGTATCCGCAACGTTATGAACCTGCCGAACAATGTGCCCGCAAGCTGATCGCGGTCGCGCTCTCCGGCCAGGTGGAAATGGACTGGCGGGAGGTGCGCCGTCTTGCGGAGAGCCCGGAATACCTTATTTTGCCCGTGTTGGAAACAGCGGTTGGCGAGGTTGCGCATGAACTCGGAAAACCCAATCCCTATCATTCCTAAGGGCCGCCCCATCAGTTGGGAGGACTGGCTCAGAGGTCGCCGCGCCCGGCGCGAAACGGGCAACCGGGTGGCCCCGGAAATCATCCGCCGCCCCCGCAGTTCCAGCGATCCACGCCTCCGGATGCTCTTCAACGGTGAGCGCGGACTGCCGTTCAAGAAGCCGTCGTAGGCAAGAATCGGGCCGTCGAGCATCGTCGCCGGGATGCAGCTCACGCGGAGGTTCTCGCGCATTTCCGCCTCATCCGTGATTCCGCCGTAGCGCATGGGACCGCCATTGCATTGCTTGGAAAGCTCCTGGAAATAGACCTCGGGGGAACGGTCGCCGATCGCGATGTTGATCTCGCTCTGGGCGAGGACAAAGTTGGCAATCTGGTTGTAGCGACCGCGGGACAAGCCCAGCTTCTTGAGGTGGTTGCGGGGGAAGACGTGGTGGACGTCGCTGCGGTTGAGCAGGAGATCGCGCACGGTGATGTCGCGAGAAAGGAAGCCCCGTTCGCCGAGCTTCACCTGGGCGGCCTGATAGACCAGGAAGAAGGGGCTGGTGCAGCCATCGGGAGCCTGAATCAAGATCGTGACAGATGCCGGATCGAGGCGCACTTTGGGCGCCGCGTATGAGCCCAGTCCGCTTCGGCATTGACCAGTTCCTGACCGCCATGGATCGCCCCGGGAGCCGCCTGGGGCTGGTGACCAACGACGCGGCCCGGCTGGCCCGAGAACCGGACGTCCCATCGCGAGGCGCGCTCATGCGGGCGGGAGCGGGTCTGGCACGCCTGTTCTCGCCCGAGCATGGGCTGGGCGCCAACGCCGCCGACGGCGTCGCGGTCGGCGATGGCGTGGATTCGCTCACGGGTTTGCCCGTGACCAGTCTTTACGGCAACCGCATGCGGCCTGAGCCCAAGGCGCTGGCCGGCCTCGATGCGATGCTGTTCGATTGCAAGGCATTCGCGCCGTTGTGGAAAAGCGCCCCGACGATCTCGATGCCCGGGTTCGCGTTTGGACCCGAGCGCCGGGCTGGGCCGCGCGGGTGGAGCCGATCCGGCTGTATTAAGGGCCTGTGCAAACATCATATTTGCACAAAGACCGATCCGCGATAGGATGCGCGGCGTCGTGAGTTTTGCCGCGTGAGGCCTGCCTGCCGCAGGGGCGCAGGGCAGGGCGCACGGCCGGCCGGATTCCGTGTCCTCTGGACCGGCGCGGCTGGGTGGTGGGGTTTTGTATCGACGTCGAGCGGCCCGACAAGACGACATCATGCGCATCGGATTTTTCGGTAGCCGGGGCATCCCGGCATGCTATTCCGGGTTCGAGACGTTCGTCGAACAGCTCGCGGTCCGGCTGGTGCAGCGCGGCCATGCGGTGACGGTCTACAACCGCGTTCCCTTCAATCCCTACCGCGAAAAGGAATACCGCGGGGTTCGCATCGTTCATTTGCCGACCCTGCGGACCAAGGCCACCGACACTATCGTCCACACCGCCCTGAGCGTTCTGCACTCGCTGGGATGCCGCTATGACATCGCCTATTTCTGCGGAGTGGGCAACGCGCTGCTTTCCCTGTTGCCGCGGGTGCGGGGGCAGAAGACGGCGCTCAATGTCGATGGCGCTGATTTTGCCCGGGAGAAATGGTCGGGTCTGGCCCGCTGGTGGCTGCACCGCAGCGAGTCATGGGCGGCCCGGCTGGGCAATGTGGTGATCGCGGACAACGGCGCGATCCAGCGGCGCTACCGCGATCTCTACGGCATCGAATCGCGTCTGATCCCTTACGGCGCCAATGTTGTAACCGACGATCCCGGCGCCGATTTCCTGGCCCGCTACGGTTTGCGGTCCAAAGAATATTTCCTCTATGTGTCGCGGCTCACCCCCGAAAACGCGGCCGACCTGGCCATCGAAGCTCACTTTCAAAGCCAGGTCGCCCTGCCGCTCGTCGTTGTCGGAGACGCCCCTTACCAGGCGGAATACATCGCCCGACTGAAAGGGCTGGCGGCGCGCTCCTCTCGAGTGCATCTGACCGGCTATCTGTTCGGCCGGGCCTACCAGCAGATCAGCTACCACGCCCGCGCTTTCATCCTGCCCACCGCCATTGACGCCACCCGGCCCGTCCTGCTCGATCAAATGGGCTTCGGCAACTGCGTCATCGTCCGCAACACCCCCGGCAACATCGAGGTCATCGCCGATGCCGGATTGAGCTTCGAGCACGAGAATCCTGTGGCCAGCCTCGCTGCAGTCCTGCGCCGCGTGGTCGAGAGGCCGGAATGGGCCGCCCAATGCGGCCGGCGAGCCCAGGAACGCGTCGCGCGGTTCTACGACTGGGAGGTCATCACCTCCCGATACGAGGCGCTGTTCAGCGAGCTCACTGGGTCTCGTTGAAGGGCTCTGCCCGGGCCGCCTTCCCATTCACGGTCGAGGCGTCAGGCCGGACGTTTCGCCACGAGATAGACCGACCAGCCCGTCCAGTGCAAATAGGCCGTGTATTTCTGGTGGCTGGGGGGCAGCAGCCAGCACACCAGCCACGCCGCCGCGAACAGCCAGTTCCTCGATGTGCCCATCGGCCCCACCTCGAGCCCCGCCGCCCGCGCCTGGCCCGCCAGCGATCCCAAGGTCACCGGCCGCACGTGCTGCGGATCGTCAAAGAAATTCACCGTGCAACGCCCCGCCGCCTCTCCCCGCGGGCTCGAGAAGATCATCGATTTCGGATGCGGCGTTTCGAAATAAGCCTGCCCTCCCGGCTTCAGCAGGCGCGCCGTCTCCCGCAGCAGCAAGGTCAGATCTCCCAGATGCTCGACCAGATGCATGCAGGTGATCCGGTCGATCGTCCCATCCGGCCATGGCAGCGGATCCACCCGCAGGTCGCCCCGATGGAACTTGCACCCGGCCGGATACCGTTCTGGCTGCCCCTCGATGTCTGTCGCGAAATAGCGCAGGTCCGGCCGCAGCTCGGCGAAGTGCCCCAGAGTCCCGCCGTCCCACGATCCGATATCGAGCAAGGCGCCCCCGGACGGCGTCCCCGCGACAAAACGGGCCCGCGTGTCCAGCCAGGGAAACGCCCGCAGATGCCTCCAGTTCATTGCCTTTTACCCGTCATCGGCTGCGCTTCGCCGTCGATTCTCCCTGCTCGAAGGCCGGCGCCGGCAGCTCTCGCCGGATCTCCTCGAGGCGGTAGCCAAATCCCGGCCGGCCCAGCAGGCTGCTCAAATCCACCACGCCCCCGCGCCGCCGATACAGCCCCGGGTGGACCTCCGCCTCCGGCAGCGACGCGTCCGGATAAAACTGCATGCTGTTGGTCTCGATCCCCATGATCGTGCCCGCATGCGCGGCCAGCAGCACGTGCGGGATTTGGGCCAACATCGGATTGGTCAGGTCCTGCACCATCAGGGTCATCCCGTGTGCGGCCGCCCAGCAGGCGCTCAGGATCGCGCCGGTCTGCGTCTTGCAGGTCTTCAACGCCACCCCCGTCCAGCCGAGCTCGCGCCCCAGCCGCACCAGCTTCCAATCGTGCGCGCTCTCGTCCAGGAACAGCGGCTTGCGCGCCGACACGCCATGAACATCGATCCGGTGGGTCTCCAGGTCGTAGGGGAACGGCTGCTCGACATAGAGGATCATGCCGTAGAGCCGCGGCCATTCGTCGCGCAGCCGATCGAGCATCCGGTTGACATACTCCGGATCCGTCACCGTGCAGTTGAAATCTGCGGACAGCCATTCGACCCCCAGCGCCAGCCCGATGGCGCCCACCTGGACCAGCCGCCGGTAATCCCACTCGAACTGGTTGCCGCGCAGCTTCACTTTCAGGCATTTGAGCCCATCCCGCTGGATCCAGTCCGCCAGGAGCACCGGGTGGGAATCCTGCGGCTCGTTGCCTTTGAGCTCCGTCGGATCCAGCGGATCCAGCCCGCCCACCAGGTGCCATGCCCGCAGCCGCGGAGCGGGCTGCTGCAGGTAATCTCGAGGGTATCGACCCCGAAAATCCGCGCTCGCTCCCGCGGCCGGTGCCAGATAGGCAGCCAGATCGCGGTTCATGTGCTCCGGGCCGTAGGTCTCGAACACCGGCAGCCCGCGCAGCCGGCCATACGCGTCATGCAGCGCCAGGTCGAACGCCGATGCGCACACCAGCGCCGCCAGCCACGGCAGCGCCTCCGCGTCCGGTCCCGCCTCCGACCGCGCCTGCCGCCAGAGCGCCGGCAAGACCTGCTCGAGAAAATCATGGCCGACCTCGAGCGGATGGCCGCGCCCGCCGAAGCTCGCCCAGGCGCGCGCCACGCGGACGCAAAACGCCTTCAGCACCTCGTGCCGCGCCTCGTAAGACTGCGGGCTGGGCCAGACCCACTGCACGCTCAGCGGTGTCTCCCCCCATCCCTCCGCCTGCCGGCCTTCGCCGTCCCTCACCGTCAGCCGAACCCGCGCGCAGGTCACGGACGTCAGCGTCTCCGGCCCGAACTTCAGCGGCACGCGCGTCTGGACCGGCAGGAACCAGAGGGCGGCGCCCGCCGCCTGGATGTCGAATGAGCGGCTCATGTCATCAGGGTATCAATCGAACCATTCGTCGGCCGGATCGAAGGGCGGCAGGACGAAGTTCAGCACTTTCAGGCGCCCCCGGGCGCGATGCCGGCATCCGGGCCGGATCAGGATCGCCGTCAGGGGCCGGACCGCGACCTCTTCACCGTCCA
Organism: Verrucomicrobiota bacterium; assembly: GCA_022711435.1. Taxonomy (GTDB): domain Bacteria; phylum Verrucomicrobiota; class Verrucomicrobiia; order Limisphaerales; family UBA1319; genus JAGMXM01. The sequence goes on along the minus strand of JAKLFB010000016.1, from coordinate 84,645 downwards.
GCTCGATCCATCCCTCGCCATCGAGCACCACATACACTTCCGTCAATGTCCGGTGGTAATGAGTGCGCGCGTCGGCCTGGATGTCCACCAGGTGGACGCTTGCCGACCGGTTCTCCGGGATCCGAAAGGCGCGCCGGGCGGTGCCGCATGGGCATGGCTGCCCCGGGGCCTCGTCCAGTTGCGCGATCCAGTAGTTGGCCATAAGAACCTCCACCCTCAGGTTTTGCCCTTCAGCAGCGCCGCCGCGTATTCGCGGTTCATCCGGGCGATGAATTCCAGGCCGATGTTCTTGGGGCAGACCGCCTCGCACGAGCCGGTCACCGTGCAGTTCCCGAAGCCCTCGGCGTCCATCTGCCGAACCATGGCCATCACCCGGCGCTCTCTCTCGGGCTGCCCCTGCGGCAGGAGGTTCAAATGCGAGACCTTTGCCGCCACAAACAGCATGGCGCTCGCGTTCTTGCAGGCCGCCACGCACGCGCCGCACCCGATGCACTGGGCCGCATCCATCGCCATCTCCGCCACGTCCTTGGCCACCGGCAGCGAATTGGCATCCGGGGCGCCCCCGGTCCGCACGCTGATGAACCCTCCCGCCTCGATGATCCGGTCGAACGCCTTCCGGATCACCACCAAGTCTTTGACGATCGGGAACGCGCGCGCCCGGAAGGGCTCGATGCACACCTCGTCGCCGTCCCGAAAGCTGCGGACGTAGGTTTGGCACGTCGCCACGCCGCGCCTGGGCCCGTGCGGCTTGCCGTCGATCACCAGCGAGCAGGTGCCGCAAATCCCCTCGCGGCAATCATGGTCGAACGCGATCGGCTCCTCCCCCTTGAGGGTCAGCTCGTCGTTCACCACGTCCAGCATCTCCAGAAACGACATGTTCGGGTTCAGCTCCGGCGTCGGGTAGACTCGAAACCCGCCGGCTGCCCCGTCCTGCCCCTGCCGCCATACTCGCAACCGTAATCTCATGCAAGATCTCCGCCCTGGGCATCACTTGTAGGACCGCTGGACAAACTCGACCTCCTCGTACGCCAGCGGCTCCCGCAGCAGGACCGGCGGCCGATCCGGCCCGTCATGCCGCCACGCGGCCACATACGCAAAATGCTCGTCATCCCGCTTGGCCTCGCCGTCCGGGTACTGATGCTCCTCGCGGAAATGGCTGCCGCAGCTCTCCTCGCGATGCAGCGCGTCCTGGCAGGTCAGCTCGGCCAGCTCGAAGTAGTCCGCCACCCGTCCCGCCCGCTCGAGGGACTGGTTGAGCCCGCCGGCGCTCCCGGGCACATTCACATTGCGCCAGAACTCGTCCCGCAGCTCCGCGATCAATCCCCGAGCCCGCTCGAGCCCGGGTGCGTTCCGGGCCAGGCCGCAGTGCTCCCACATGATCTTGCCCAGCTGGCGGTGAAAGGACGCCACCGTTCGCTGGCCCCGGACCGACAGGAGCCGCTGGATCCTCTCGCGCACGCTGGCTTCCGCCTCCGCGAACGCCGCGTGGTCGATCCCCGGCCGCTGCTCCGGCCGCTGGGTCGCCAGATAATCGCTGATCGTGTGCGGCGCGATAAAATAGCCGTCCGCCAACCCCTGCATCAGCGCGCTCGCCCCGAGGCGGTTCGCGCCGTGATCGCTGAAATTGGCCTCCCCCAGCACGAACAGCCCCGGCAGATTGCTCATCAGCCCGTAGTCCACCCACAGGCCGCCCATGGTGTAATGCATCGCCGGATAGATCCGCATCGGCGCCTCGTAGGCGTTCTCGTCGGTGATCTCGTGGTAGATGTCGAACAGGTTCCCATACCGCTCGCGAATCCGGTCTGCGCCGAGACGGCCGATCGCCTCGGCGAAATCCAGGTACACCCCCAGGCCGCTCTCCCCAACCCCCCGCCCCTCGTCGCAGATCCGCTTGGCGGCCCGCGATGACAGGTCTCGAGGCGCCAGGTTGCCGTAGCTCGGGTACATCCGCTCGAGGTAGTAGTCCCGCTCCTGCTCTGGGATCCTCGCCGGCGGCCGCCGATCCCCCTTCTGTTTCGGCACCCAGATCCGCCCGTCGTTCCGCAGCGATTCGGACATCAGGGTCAGCTTCGACTGGTAATCGCCGCTCATCGGGATGCACGTCGGGTGAATCTGCGTGAAACACGGGTTGGCGAAAGCCGCCCCTCGCTGGTAAGCCCGCCAGATCGCCGTCGCGTTGGAGTTCCGCGCGTAGGTCGACAGGTTGTAGAGGTTGCCATACCCGCCCGTGGCCAGCACCACGGCGTCCGCCGCGTGCCGGCTCAGCTCTCCCGTGACCAGATCCCGCACGATGATCCCCTTGGCCTGCCCCCCCACAACGACCAGGTCCAGCATCTCCGAGTGCGTCAAGGAGCGCACCGCCCCGAGGCCCGCCTGGCGCGCCAGGGCCGAATACGCCCCCAGCAGCAGCTGCTGCCCCGTCTGGCCTCGCGCGTAAAACGTCCGGCTGACCTGCGCCCCCCCAAACGACCGGTTGTCCAGCAACCCGCCATACTCGCGCGCAAACGGCACCCCTTGGGCCACGCAATGGTCGATGATCTTCACGCTCACCTCGGCTAAACGATACACGTTCGCCTCGCGCGACCGGAAATCCCCGCCCTTGATCGTATCGTAAAAAAGCCGGCGCACCGAATCCCCATCGCTGGGATAATCCTTGGCGGCGTTGATCCCGCCCTGCGCCGCGATGCTGTGCGCTCGGCGCGGGCTGTCATGGTAGACGAAGCACTTCACCGCATACCCGAGCTCCCCCAGGGTTGCCGACACCGATGCGCCCGCCAGGCCCGCCCCCACCACGATGATCTCATACCGCCGCTTGTTCGCCGGGTTCACCAGGCGCGCCTCGTCCTTGAACCGCCCCCATTTCTCAGCGAGCGATCCCCCCGGTATCTTGGCCTCGAGTCTCACTTCAGGGAGCCGCCTCCTCTCCCCCCGCGCTCTGCGCTGCCGCCACCCCGCGCGAGTCCCCCATCCCCCCCAGAACCGCCAGCGGAATCGAGATGTACCCCAGCAGCAGCACCAGGGCCACCACCCGCGTCGCATGATCCAGCCCCGGCGACCACGACCGCTGCTTCAAGCCCAGCGACTGCGCCGCCGCCGCCAAGCCATGGCTCGCGTGTAGCGCCAGGAACCCCATCGCCACAACATACGCCGCAGATACCGGCCACGATCGAAAGCCGCAGAGGACCATCCCATACACGTCCGGCTGCCCGGCCAGCCCATGCCGCAGCCCCGCAAAATCCACGCCCGTGAAGTTCAACCCGGGGACCTTCACGGTGAAGTGCAGCACGTGGTAAACCACAAACGCCCCCACCATCACGCCGCTCATCACCATGGTCCGCGCCGGCAGGCTCGATCCGTAGGCCGTGTTCGGCCCCTCGTATCGCTCCGGCCGCGCCGCCCGATTCTCCCATGCCAGGACGATCCCCGTCGTCACGTGCACCGCCAGCACCAGGGCCAGCCCCAGCCGGAAACTCCACAGCACCGCCGCGTTCTTCTGCAGCAACGCCGCATACCCGTTCAGGGCTTCCCGCCCCATGAACGTCTGCAGGTTGCCCAGCATGTGCACGACCACGAACCCAAACAGCATCAAGCCCGTCGCCGCCATCACCAGCTTGCGACCCACGGATGTGCGGATCAGATTGCTCAATACACTCATGCGCTCGTCCATCGGCGATGCCGCCGATGGCGGATCGAGTTAAGAATGCCCGGCGGAAGCCGTCAACTGCGGATTATCGACGCCGGGGCTGCCACTCGTTCAAGTGCCGCTCGCTGGCGCCGCCGGCCCTCCGCCTCAGGTGCTCGAGCGCCTCGCCCACCAGATACAGCGAGCCGGTCACCACCGCGCAGCTCATGTCCTTCACCCCCCGCGCCGCCTCGCGAAAACCGCCGCACACCCGGACCTCGGCGGCCCGATTCGCTTTCCGGCACGCCTCGGCCAGCGCCTCAGGCAGGGCGGTCCGCTCGCTCGATACGGGCACCAGCAGGATCCGGGAAGCCAGAGGCGCCAGTGTCCGGCACATCGCCGGCCAGTCCTTGTCCCGCAGCGCCCCCAGTATCCAGGCCGACTGCCGTCCCGGAAAATACCGCAGAAACGCCGCCCTCAGCGTTGCCGCGCCTGCCGGGTTATGGGCTCCGTCCAGAACCCAGGTGGCGCCGTTCGGACGGCGGACCACCTGGAATCGCCCGGGCCACTCGACCCGCCGCAGCCCCGCGCGGATAGCCTGCGGCGGAACCGGCAGAACCGGCTGCAGCCCCCGCACCACCGCGATAGCCAGCGCCGCGTTCAGGCGCTGATGCTCGCCCCGCAGCGGCAGCTCGATCCGACCCAGCGGCCGCTGGCGCCCATCCGCCAGCCGGACCCGCAACCAGGGCGCCTGGCGCGCGCGCGCCGTCTTCCGCAGGATCCCCAGCGCCTCCCGATCCGCAGCAGCCGTGTAGACCGGAATGCCCGGCTTGATGATGCCCGCCTTCTCGCGGGCGATCTGCTGGATCGTGTCTCCAAGCCACTGCTGGTGGTCGAGCTGGACGTTCGTGATGACGCTGGCCAGCGGGGTCACGATGTTGGTCGCGTCCAGCCGCCCGCCCATCCCCGTCTCCCAGATCACCACGTCGCACCCCTCGTCCGCAAAGTATCCCAGAGCGAGCACGGTCACCACCTCGAAAAAGGTCGGGTGCGATTCGGCCGCAAAATGGCCCAGCAGCGATTGCATCCGCTGCACGCGCCGGGCCAGATCCGCCTTGGGGATCAGCCGCCGGTTGACCTGGATCCGCTCGCGGAACGCGACCAGATGGGGCGATGTGAAGAGCCCGACCCGATACCCCGCCGCCCGATACATGCTCTCGAGCATGGCGCAGGTGGAGCCCTTCCCGTTGGTGCCGGCCACGTGGACGAAGCGCAATCGATCCTCGGGATGCCCTGCCAGCGCCGCCAGCCTTCGCGGATGATCCAGGCCCAGCTTCGCGCCAAACCAGCGCAAGCTGTAAAGGTAATGGATGGCTTCGGAATAGGTCATCCGAGCATGGCGCCCTCGCCGGCCGGCTGCCGCCCGTCAGGCCACGCGCCTCTCCCGGGCATACGCCAGGCTCGCCGCCACAAACCCCTTGAACAGCGGGTGCGCCGCGTCCGGCTTGCTCTGGAACTCCGGATGAAACTGGCAGGCCAGATAGAAAGGATGATCCCGCAGCTCGATCAGCTCCACCAGCTTGCCATCCGCCGAGCTGCCGCTGATCATGAATCCGGCCTGCTCGAACTGATCCCGATAGCCACTGTTGAACTCGAACCGGTGCCGGTGCCGCTCCCGGGCCACAAAGGCCTGGTAGAGCTTGGCTGCCCGCGACTCCAGCACCAGCTGGCACGCCTGCGCCCCCAGCCGCATCGTCCCCCCTTTGTTGACCACGTTCTGCTGGGCGTCCATCAGGACAATCACCGGATGCGGCGTGGCGGGATCGAACTCCATCGAGTGGGCCTCCGGCATCCCGAGGGCGTTGCGAGCGAATTCGATCGCCGCAATCTGCATCCCCAGGCAGAGGCCCAGATAGGGCATCCGGTTCTCCCGCGCATGCCTCGCCGCCAGAACCTTGCCCTCGATCCCGCGATCGCCGAATCCGCCCGGGATCAGCAGGCCGCACACCCCTTTCAGAACCCGCTCAGCCCCGTTCTTCTCCAGCTCCTCGGCGTCGATCCTCTCGATCTCCACGCCGCAATCGTTGGCGATCCCCCCATGGCTCAGGGCCTCGTAGACGGATTTGTAGGCGTCCTGCAAACCGATGTACTTGCCCACCACGCCGATGCGAACCCGGTGCTGAGGGGCGATGATCCGGCGCAGGATGTCCTGCCAGTGGCTCATGTTGGCCGGCGGAGCGTCGATCCGGAGATACTGGCACACCAGTTCGTCCAGCCGCTCCCGCTGCAGCATCAGCGGCACCTCGTAGATCGAGTGCTCGACGTCCCGCTCCTCGATCACCGCCTCGTAAGGAACGCTGCAGAAAACCGAGATCTTCTGTCGCAGCTCCTTCGCCAGCGGCCTCTCGCACCGGCAGACCAGCAGGTGGGGCGAGATCCCGATCTCCCGCAGCTTGGCCACCGACTGCTGCGTCGGCTTGGTCTTGAGCTCCCCCGCCGCCTTGATGAACGGCACCAGGGTCACGTGCAGGAACAGGGCGTTGCCCACCCCCACATCGAGCGCGAACTCGCGGATCGCCTCGAGAAAAGGCAGCCCCTCGATGTCCCCCGTCGTCCCTCCAATCTCGGTGATCACGACGTCCGCCTTGGATTGCTCGGCGATCTGGTAGATGCGGTTCTGGATCTCCTCCGTCACGTGCGGGATCACCTGGACGGTCTTTCCCAGGTAGACACCGCGGCGCTCCTTATCCAGCACGGTTTGGTAGACCTGCCCGCTCGTCAGGCTGTTGAAGCGGGTCAGCTTGGTGTGCGTGAACCGCTCGTAGTGCCCCAGGTCCAGGTCCGTCTCCGCCCCGTCATCCAGCACATACACCTCCCCGTGCTGAAAAGGGCTCATCGTCCCCGGATCCACGTTCAAGTAGGGATCGAACTTCTGGAGCGTCACCTTCAGCCCCCGGCTCTCCAGCAGGGTGCCCAGCGATGCCGCCGTCAGCCCTTTCCCCAGCGAGCTGATCACTCCGCCTGTGACAAATATGAATTTTGTGTTCACGCCCGCAATCGCTCCTCGACACGCGCCACATCCGCCGGGATGTCCACCCCCACGCTGTCGTATTCCACCCGCACCACTCCGATCCCCACACCGCCATCGAGCGCCCGCAGTTGCTCGAGCCGCTCCGCCGCCTCGAGCGGCGACACCGGCCGCCGCACCAGCTCCAGCAGGATCCCCCGCCGATACCCGTAGATCCCCACGTGCTTCAGAAACGGAAAGGCCGCCATCTGCTCCGCGGCGGAACACCCGGCGGCGTCGCGAACATACGGGATCGTTCGGCGCGAGAAATATAGAGCCTGCCCCGCCGCGTTGACAACGACTTTCACCACGTTCGGATTGTCATACTCGGCGGGGTCCCGCAGCGGGGTTGCCGCCGTCGCCATCTCCCATCGCTCCAAGGCCCCCGCCACCGCGTCGATCACTGCCGGATCGATCAGCGGCTCATCCCCCTGGATGTTGACGGCGGCATCGCATGCGCACCGCGCCACAACCTCCGCCGCCCGGTCCGTGCCGCTCGGATGCATCGCCGAGGTCATCTCCACCCGGCTGAACCCCCGGGCCACGGCCGCAATCCGGTCGTCATCCGTCGCCACCACCACCTCCGCCAGCGAGCGCGCCTGCCGGCAGCGCTCCACCACCCGCTGGATCAGCGGTTTCCCCGCGATCATCGCCAGCGGCTTGCCCGGAAACCGGGTCGACGCATACCGCGCCGGAACAATGCCTAAAATCCTCATCCTTGCTCTCCCTCCGCGCCGGGCTCGGCCTGCGCCCGCAGCCCCGGCCGCCCTCGCTCCGCCCATCTCCGATCCTCCAGAATCCATGCCGCCGCCGCCGCCAGATCGTCGCACACCACCGCCTCTGCCAGCCGGCCCGATTCCTCACGCTCCGTCGCCGCCCCATACCCGGTCCGCACCAGCACGCATCGCCTCACCCCCGCGTTCCAGCCGCACTCGAGATCGATCCGCTTGTCGCCGATCATGTAGCTCCGGCTCAGATCGATCCCGAGCTCGTCCCGCGCATCCCAGAGAAACTGCGGGGAGGGCTTGCGTCCGCGGCTGGGCTGGCCCGGCGCTTCCGGTGCCACGTAGATGCGCTCGATCCGCACCCCCGTCCGGCCCAGCTCCGCCTCCAATCGCGCATGCACTCTCGAGACGTCCGCCAGGGTGAAGTATCCGCGGCCCACCCCCGACTGGTTCGTGACCACCATGAGCCGGAATCCGGCGTCCTGCAGCCGCCTCAGAGCCGGCCCCGCCTCCGGCAGGATCACGACCTCCTCCGGATCCCGCAGATAGTGCCTCTCCTCGATGATCACGCCATCCCGATCCAGGAACACGGCGGCGGCGCTCATAAGCGCATGCTCGCCAGCAGCTCATCCGGGCTCACCGTCGCCGTGCCGACCTTGCCCACCACCACCCCGGCCGCCTGGTTCGAAAAAGCCGCCGCCTCAACCGGCTCCGCGCCCGCCAGGATCGCCAGCGTGAAGCTCGCGATCACGGTGTCGCCCGCCCCGGATACATCGTAGATCTCCCGGGCTGCAGTCGGGATGTGGAACGGCGGCCGGCCCCGCTCGCACAACAGCATGCCCTGGTCCCCCAGCGTGATCAGCAGCAGCGCGGGATGCAGCTGGCCCAGCAGCTTGTCCGCCACCCCAAGCAGCCCTTCGTCCCGCCCCGGATCAGGACCCCGCGGCCCATCCGCCATCCCCGCCAGCTCGAACGCCTCCTTCCGGTTCGGCGTGATCAGCGACAGACCCTCGAGCCGCAAGGCATGGACCGGCTTGGGATCCAGGCTCAGCCAGATGCCCCTCGAACGGCACGCTGCCTTGAGCACCTCGAGCAGCCGCTGTGTCACCACCCCCTTGCCGTAATCGCCCACAACCACCGCGTCCACACCCCTCAGCCTCTGCATCACCCGCCGCTCGAACCGGCTCTCCACCTCCGCCCCCAATGGCCGGCACGACTCGCGATCCACCCGCACCACCTGCTGCTGGTGCGCGATGATCCGGGTTTTGACGCTGGTCGGCCGGCCGCCCTCCACCAGCAGGCCGTCGCATCCCACCCGGCATTGCCGCAGCAGCGCTTTCAGCCGCGTCGCAATCTCGTCGTTGCCCACCAGCCCCGCCAGCTCGACTTGCGCCCCCAGGGCCGTCAGATTCCGCGCCACGTTCGCCGCCCCGCCCGGCATCACGCTCTCCCGATCGTATTCCAGAACCGGCACCGGCGCCTCCGGCGATATGCGCGTCACGCGCCCCCAGATATACTGATCGAGCATGACATCGCCCAACACCAGCACCCGCGCTCGCCCCGCCATGCTCAGGATCCGGCGCGCACGGGCTATCGACAGTCGCCTCATATTCCGGCGGGCCGCACGGCTCGCCGACGCCATTTAACCCGCGCCGTCATCCGCTGGAAAGCGGGATTTTTCAAGGTCGCGCCGGAGCCGGTCGACGATCCCGGCATAGATGTTCTCGGCCAGCCGCTCCCGGCCCTCCTGCGTGAAATGGACCAGGTCGATGTACTGGTCATGACAGCCGTTCAATCCCTGGCTTGTGTCCACATACCAGCAGCGGGGATGGGTCCGGGCCAGATCCTCGATCATCCGGTTGTGGACGATGTTGCACTGGATCGCGGAATCCACGTTTGGGAATGCCCCCCGATAGAAGGCGATCACCTCCGGCTCGCTCTCCGCTGTCACGGACATGTTGTAGCTGGCCAGCGCCAGCTCGATGCCTTCCCGGTCCGCCATCTGGATCAATCGGCGGTAGGTCTGCGCATACGGAGTCGCCAGCGCCGCCTCCTCGCCCCCCGCCCGGATCGTAACCCGAGTCCCGCCCCCCGCCCACCTCCGCCGGTAATGCAGCATCCGCAGCCGGTACTCGCATTGCGCGATCAAATACAGCGGCCGATCCACAAAATCCGGCGGCGCATCCTGCCGGACCGGCGCCAGCGTGTCGTCGATCATCGGAAACCCGTTGTACCCGTGATACGATATGATCATGTCCGGCTCGAGCGACAGGATATCGTCCTCGAGCCGGTTCACGTTGTCCTGGAGCGAATAGGCCGCCACCCCCGCGTTGATCACCTGCACCGGCCGATCCAGCGATAGCCGGTCCCGGATATACCCCTCCAACACCTTCGGCCACGGGTTGTCCTCCGCCTCCATTGTGTGCCCCATCGTCGTCGATTCCCCCAGCGCCACGATCCGATACACATCCCCCTTCTCGCGCGGGAATTCCTCGTCCCGAAATCCCAGGCTGTTGATCCGAAACTCGCTCTCGAAAAAGGTGGCCATGCTGTTCGGCTTCAGCCGAAACGGAAGCTCGCCCTTCGGATCCGGCATCAGGATCTTCTTCTGCACCTTCGACCATTGCCGCACAAAATGCTCCCACCAGAGCGCAAAGGTGATCGGATCCTGCCGGGCGGCCTCGAACGAGTAGACCTTCTTCTCCAGCGGCCGCTCGCTGACCGCGCGGTCCGGAGCGCGGATCGCGTCCGCCGCCGGCAATACCAGGATCAGCAGCAGCAGGGTGTTGATCGCCAGATGGATCGCCGCGCGCCGAACCATCACCGCCTTCGCCAACACCAGCAACACCAGCGCCCCCGCCAATCCCAACAGAAAGAACGTCCGCTGGTTCGTCGCGTAGGAATGGCTCAGGATATACCCGACACACCCGCCCCCCACCGCCAGGCCGAACCCCCACCAATATCGCCGCTGGCGCGCTTGCGGATACATGAGATTGATCAGCATCACCAGCGCGAACAGGCCTGCTGCGGCGCAATACAATGACCAGCCAAACACAAAATGATACGACAGGATGACGACATCCGCGCAGGCCAGGAAACCGGCCACCAGAAACGCAACGCCCAGCCAGGTGTTTAATAAAGAGGTTCTCATGCCATCATCGCGCCGCTGGATGTTCTCCCCGGGATCGCCGGCCCCTGATCCTGCCGCCCATGCCGCCACCCGCGGTTCGCCAAGATCCAGCCTTTCCCAGGATCGCGAAAGCCGCCCCAGGCCCCGATTTTACCCGCCGGCGCCCAGCGGTCCATACTCTTTTTCAAACCTCGGCTCGCAGCCGATTGCGGATCCCTGTCAGCCTTGCCCCGGATTTTGCCACTGGAGAGCAAATAGGGTGACAGGTTCATAGTGCCATTTTCTTTGCAAACGCGCCACGGGGGTATTTCCCAACCGGTGGACTTCGCCGCAGTGTCTTCTTGGCATAGTCGGGCTGCAGGTTGGCCGAATAGGGTGACAGGTTCATAGTGTTGCCCTGCTCGATCCCCTTGTCGATCCGCAGCAAAGCTGCTAAGGGTCTGTCCAGCCGAGACCGTGGATGACGTGGAACTTATCGAAACATCCATCCAGTATGCCCAACCCGCCCGATCCCGCCCGATCCGCCCCTGGCCCGCACGGGCTGGCGTCCCCCGTGCGAGACCGGGCAGAGGCGGCCATCGAGGATCCCTGGATGAGCGTGATCATCCTCAACTACAACGGCGATCGGTGGCTGAAGAGATGCCTCGAGTCAATCGCCCGGCAGACGATCTTCGCCTGCCTCGAGGTGATCGTCGCTGACAACGCATCCTCGGACGGTTCCGCGCAAATGGCCGCGGATCTGATCCGCGGGTGGCGGCGCGCGCAGGTGATCCTGCACGGCCTGAACCTCGGCTATTGCGAGGGCAACAACCGCGCCGCCCGAGAGGCCCGCGGCCGTTTTCTCCTCTTCCTCAATAACGACACCTGGCTCGAGCCGGACTGCCTGGAGCAGCTGCACCGCAACCTGCAGAACGCCGGCGCCACTGCCGGCTGCCCCCTCGTGCTCGATTACCAATCCGACCGATTCCAATCCCTCGGCGCCGAGGGATTGGATCTTTTCGGCTTCCCCAGCACGCGCCGGCTCCGGCCCGATCCCGCGGCGGTCCTGATGCCCGAAGGCTGCGCCTACTGCATCGATCGGGCCGCCTTCGAGCGCCTGGGCGGGTTCGATCCTGAGTTCTTCATGTATGCCGACGAGTGGGACCTTTCGTGGCGTGTCTGGCTGGCCGGGTACACCGCGCTGGCCATTCCGTCGGCCCGCCTCCACCACTGGGGCGCGGCCCAGTTGCTCGAGGATGCCGCCGCGGCCCCCGCCGCCCTTCGCACCAGCGAATCCAAACGGTTCCTGGCGAACCGCAACAGCCTCCTGGTTCTCCTCAAGCACGCCCGCGGCATCCTCTGGGCGATCGCCATCCTCCAGGTGGCGTGGCTCTGCCTGGAAAGCCTGCTGGCCTTGCTGATGGTCCGCCGGATCTCCTTCATCCGGCGCGCGTATTGCGGCGCCTTCCTGGACTGCTGGCGCCTCCGCCGCCACATCCGCCAATCCCGCCGCCAGTTCCTGCCGATGCGCCGCCATGGGGACATCTGGTTCCTCCGGTTCCTCCGGCCCCGATTCAACCGCTGGGACGAATGGATCCGCCTGCGCCGCGCCGCCCGGCTCGAAGTGCTGCCCCGCTGAGGGCCTGCGAAGAGATGACCTCCGATTTTGCACAGGCCCCAAGAAGAGATTGCCTCGCGCCGACCCTGGCCGCTATCCTTCTCCGAGCGTGAAAGTGGTCATTCTATGCGGTGGTCTCGGCACTCGCTTGCGCGAGGAGACCGAATACCGCCCCAAACCGATGGTTCCCATCGGCAACCGGCCGATCCTGTGGCATATCATGAGGCTTTACGCCCATCACGGCCACAAGGATTTCGTCCTTTGCCTCGGCTACAAAGGCGAGGTCATCAAGGATTACTTCCGCAATTTCCATTGGAACACGAGCGACGTCACCCTCCGGCTCGGTCCCAAGCCCCGCATTGCCTATCACGGCCGGCACGAGGAATCCGATTGGACCGTGACCCTCCTCGACACCGGCCTGCGCACGCAGACGGGCGGGCGCCTCAAGCGCGCGCTGCGATTCATCGAGGATGACGTCTTCCTCTGCACATACGGAGACGGCCTGGCCGACATCGACATCAACCAGAGCATCCGGTTTCATCGCAAGCATCGGGCGATCGCCACCGTCACCGCCATCCAGCCCAGCGGGCGGTTCGGCCAGCTCGCCCTCGACGGCCAGACCATCACCGCGTTCCGCGAGAAACCCGAGAAGGAGGATGCCTTCATCAGCGGCGGCTTCTTCGTCTTCAGCCGCGCGATCGAATCCTATCTCGGGGGAGACGAATGCGTGCTCGAGCAGGAGCCCATGGCCCGGCTTGCCGCCGAGGGGCAGCTCAAGGCCTACCGGCATGACGGCTTCTGGCAATGCATGGACACGTTCCGGGAGCAGGAGCTGCTCAATCGGATGTGGGAAACCGGCTCCGCGCCGTGGAAGGTCTGGGCCCCCCCCCATGTTTAACGGCTATTACGCAGGCAAACGGGTCCTGGTGACGGGCCACTCCGGCTTCAAGGGCGCCTGGCTCAGCCTCTGGCTCGAGGAGTTGGGCGCCACGGTCTGCGGCGCAGGCCTGCCTGCCCCCACCCGGCCCAACCTCTACTCCATCGTCCGCTCCCACGCATTCAGCCGCGAAATCCTCGGCGATATCCGCGATCCCCGCTTCCTCCAGGCCGCCCTCCGCAAGGCGCGGCCCGAAGCCGTCTTTCACCTCGCTGCCCAGTCTTGCGTTCGCGCCTCCTATCGCCAGCCCCGCCAGACCGTCGAGACCAATGTCATGGGCACAGCCCACCTCCTCGAGGCCATCCGCCTTACCGGTTTCGCCGGCCCCGTCGTGATCGTCACCAGCGATAAATGCTACGAGAACATCGGCCGCGAGATTGGCTTTCGCGAAAACGATCCGCTGGGCGGCCACGACGTCTACTCCGCCAGCAAGGCCGCCTGCGAAATCCTCACCCACGCCTGGCGCCGCTCCTTCTTCAGCGGCTCGGACAGCCGAGTCCGGATCGCGACGGCGCGCGGCGGCAACGTGATCGGCGGCGGCGATTACGCCCCGGATCGCATCGTCCCCGACTGCATCCGCGCCCTGATGCGCAAAGATCCCATCGCGGTTCGCAGCCCGGAATCGGTGCGCCCCTGGCAGCATGTCCTGGATTGTCTGAGCGGCTACCTGTGGCTGGGCGCGTGCCTGGCATCTGCGCCTTCCGGCTCGCCTTTGGCCAGCCCGTTCAACTTCGGCCCCGGCCCCGGGGCAAATCGCCCCGTGCGCGAGCTGGTCGAGGCGCTCCTGCGCCACTGGCCGGGCCAATGGCGGGACGCCTCGGATCCCCGGGCCCCCCACGAAGCCATCCGTCTCAACATCGCCATCGACAAGGCCGTCATCCGGCTCCGCTGGCTGCCCACCTGGACCTTCGATGAGACGGTCTGCCAAACCGCCGTCTGGTACCGCGCCCGGCACGCCGAGCGCCGCCCGGACCTGCTCAGCCTTTCCCGCCAGCAGATCGCCCAGTTCACCCAGGCCGCCGCCGCCCAGAACGCTGCCTGGACCCGATCCACTGTCCCATGATCCTGCCCGCCTTTCGATGCCGGTCCTGCGGATCCGACCGCAGCACGCTCGTGCTCGACCTCGGCAGCCAGCCGCTCGCCAATCGCCTCCCGGCCCCGTCGGACCTCGACCAGCCCGAGCCCCGATTCCCCCTGCGACTCCTGGTCTGCCAATCCTGCTGGCTCTGCCAGATCAGCGATGTCATCCCCCCCGAAACACTCTTTTCCGACTATCTCTACTTCACCTCGAATTCCGACACCATGATGCGCCATGCCCGGGATGCCGCTGTGCGCTACACGCGCGAGTTCTCCCTGGGCCCTTCCAGTCGCGTCATCGAGATCGCCAGCAACGACGGCTACCTCCTGACCCACTTTCTCCAGGTCGGCGTGCCCTGCCTCGGAATCGAGCCTGCGGCCAATATCGCCGCTGCCGCCCGCACCCGCGGCATCCCGACTCTCGCCGAGTTCTTCGATTCCCGCCTTGCCCGCCGGCTGGCTGCCGACGGCCAGCGCGCCGATCTGGTCCTCGGCAACAACGTCTTCGCTCACGTCCCTGACATCAACGATTTCGTCGCCGGTCTCGCTGCCGTCCTCCAGCCACGCGGCCGCGCCATCCTCGAGTTCCCCTACGCGGTCGATCTGCTCGAGCACAACGAGTTCGACACGATCTACCACGAGCATGTCTTCTATTTCTCGCTGACCGCCCTCGAGCCGGTTTTCGCGCGCCACGGGCTGGCCATCGTCCGCATCGAGCGCATCCCCATCCACGGGGGCTCTCTCCGGCTGTTCGCCAGCCCGGCGGGCGGGCATGCGGCCGATGAGACCGTCGCCGCCCTTCGGGCGATCGAGCACTCCAAAGGTGTGGACCGCCTCGGTTTTTACGCGGGATTTGGGCGCCAAGTGGAAGCCATCCGGCAATCCCTGCGCGACCTCCTGGCCCGGCTCCGGCGTGAGGGCCGATCCATCGCCGCCTACGGCGCCTCCGCCAAAGGCAGCACCATGCTCAATTTCTTCGGCCTCGGCGCCGATACCATCGAGTTCATCGCCGATCGCAGCCCTCATAAACAGGGCCGCCTCTCGCCCGGCATGCACATCCCCATCGTCCCTCCCGATCGCATCCTCGAGCGCCAGCCCGATTACATGCTGCTCCTCACTTGGAATTTCGCGGAGGAAATCCTCGCCCAGCAATCCGAATACCGCCGGCGCGGCGGCCGGTTCATCATCCCCATCCCCTCCGTCCAGGTGGTGTAGCCGCCCATGAAGTTCCACCCCGCCACTCTCCCCGGCCTCTGGCGAATCGAGCTCGAGCCCCGATCCGATGAGCGCGGCTTCCTGGCCCGAACCTACTGCGAACAGGAGTTCGCCGTGCGCGGCCTCAACACCCGCTGGCCGCAAGCCAACGTGACGCTGACCCGCCAGCGCGGATTCATCCGCGGCCTTCATTTCCAGGCTGATCCCTACCCGGAAACCAAGCTCATCCGCTGCTCCTCCGGCGCGATTTACGACGTCCTGGTCGATTTGCGGCCGGATTCGCCCGCGTTCGGCCGCTGGGAGGCCTTCGAGCTGAGCGCCGCCAGCCTCTGCCAGCTCTATGTCCCCGCCGGTCTCGCCCATGGATTCCAGTGCCTGACCGATTCCTGCGAGGTCCAATACCTCATGTCCGAGTTCTACCATCCCGAATCCGCCCGCGGCGTCCGATGGAACGATCCCGCCCTCCAGATCCCCTGGCCGATCCCCGGCCCGTTCCTGTCCGAACGCGATCGCCAATGGCCTCTCCTGTCCGAACTGGCGTGAAGATCCTCCTCACAGGCTCGACTGGCTTCATCGGATCCGCGTTTCTGGAACGGGCGCTGGCGGCCGGCCATTCGTTCGCCCTGCTCATCCCGCCCGGGGAAGAGCTGCTCCGGCCGATGGGCGCTTCGGACCGTCTCCGGCTGTTTCCGGGCACCCTGGCTGAAGCGCCGTGGCTCGAGATCGCGAAGTTCGGCCCCGAGGTGTGCGTCCATGCCGCCTGGATCACCACGCCCGGCGTCTATCTGGAATCCCCCGAGAACGACCGGTTCCTCGAATGGAGCCGCGCCTTTTTCGAGCAGTTTTATCGGCATGGCGGCGCCTGGGCGCTCGGCCTGGGCACCTGCATCGAATACGCTTCCACCAGCGGCCCGCGCTCGGAAGCCCACACCCCCATCGAGCCCGCCAGCCGCTACGCCCGATCCAAAAACAGCCTGCGGGTTGCCCTCGAGGAGATCGCCGCTCGCCACGGCCGACCGGCGGCCTGGGCCCGGATCTTCTACCCCTACGGTCCCGGAGAGCACCCCTCGCGCCTTGGCAGCCAGATCGTCCTCCAGCTCCTCCGCAACCAATCGGTCACCCTCCGAACGCCGGACGCCGCCAAGGATTACATCTACATCTCCGATTTGGCCCGGGCTATTCTGACCGTGGTCGAACGCCGGTTCGCCGGCGCCATCAACCTCGGCACCGGCCAAGGCGTCACCGTCCGCCAGTTCGCGGAACAAATCGCCGCCTGCCTCGGAAAAACCGGCCTCATCCATTGCCTCTCCGGACATCGCGATCCGGCCGGAGATGTCATCGCCGCTGCCGCGCGCATCCGCGGACTGGGGTGGGAGCCGCAAGTCGGCCTTGGCGAAGGCATCGCCCAATTGGTCGCCCATGTCCAACGTTCTCGATCCATAACCCTATGAAGATCACGATCGACACCACCCGGAAAACCCTGGTCCTCGAACAGGACGCCCAGCGGCAGGATCTGCCGCTTTACAGCCCCGACGCCTTCGACGTCCTCTCGCGCTTCTGGCTCAAGGTCGGCTGGGACCTCAAGTACTCTTATCAGTTCACCTGGCTCGGCCGGCCCATCATCCAGATGCCCGAAGACATCCTCCGCATCCAGGAGATCATCTGCCGGCTTCAGCCTGACGTGATCCTCGAGACCGGGATCGCCCACGGCGGGTCCCTCCTTCTCTCGGCCAGCCTCTGCCGTCTCATGGGAACTGGCCGCGTGATCGGCGTCGACATTGAGATCCGCCCCCATAACCGGCGCGCCCTCGAGCAGCACCCCCTCCGGCCGCTCCTGACCATGATCGAAGGCAGCTCGATCGATCCCGAGATCGTCGGCCGCGTCAAGTCGCTCATCCGGCCCGGCGAGAAGGTGATCGTGCTCCTGGATTCCTGCCACACGCGGGACCATGTCCTGGCCGAGCTCGAGGCCTACCACGACCTGGTGCCCCCCGGCTCATACCTTGTCGCCGCCGATGGCATCATGCACGACCTCGCCGATCTCCCGGCCGCCAAGCCGGACTGGACCTGGAACAATCCCGCCGAAGCGGCCCGCCAATTCGTCCAGCGCCACCCCCAGTTCGCCATCGACGAGCCCCCCCGCGCCTTCAACGAGAGCAAGCTCGCCAGCCATGTCACCTACTGGCCGTCGGCCTTTGTCAAACGCATCCGCGATTGACCCGGCATGCCCGTCCTGACCACCATTCTGCCCGTCTTCAACGGCGAGCGCTTCCTGCCCGGCACGCTCGATGCCCTCGCCCGCCAATCGAGACCGCCCGACCGAATCGTCGTCCTCGATAATTGCTCGACCGATCGCACCCCGGAGATTGCCCGCCAGTTTCGCGGCCTGCCCTGCGAATACCGCCGTCACCCGGCCAATATCGGCCTCATGAACAATCTGAACGAGGGCGTGGCCTTCGCCCCCGAGACCGATTACCTGCACATCCTGCCCGTCGATGACGGCGTCAAGCCCGACTTCTTCCGCCGGATCCTCGACGCCCTGGAACCGATCCCTCACCCGGCCGTGGGCTACAGCCTCATCGAGCGAACCAACGAGCAGGGCCAGCCCTTCCGCCCCCGCCACCCCCGCCTGCGGCCACCCCGGCGCATCCCCCTCCGCCAGTTCCTCGCCCGCCAGGCCAGGCTCCAGACCATCTGCTGCCCCGCCGTCATCATGAAGACCGGCCGCCAGCCTGTCCCCTGCCGGTTCCGCCCCGATCTCCCCCAGCTGGCCGACAATCTCTTCTTCGCCGAGTTCGCCGCCCGTTGCGGCCATATCGTCGAGATCCCCGAATACCTCGCCCAAAACCGGCACCACCCTTTCTCCGCTTCGACCCATCACCGCCAGCAATTGCAGACCTGGGTCCTCGACGAGTGGAAAACCATGAACCTCGTGCTCGATCTCTGGAAGGAATCTCGCGCGATCCGCTGGCTCCGCCGCCGCCATCTCGTCTGCCTCTTCGCCGCGCGCTCGTTCGTGAAGATCAAGCTCGTGCGCGCCTCGGACCCCGAGTTCGCCCGGGCGATCGCCGCGGCCGCCCGCGCTATCGCCGGGCGCCCCTGCTGGCGGCTGGCCCGCCTGGCTGTCCACCTGCGCGACGCCGGGTGCGCCGCCCTCGGCCGCCCGCCCGAGATCTACGACCTGATCCCAACCCGCCACGCACCATGAATCCCACCACCCTCTCGACCCGCCGCCGCGCCGGCTTCGGAATCGCCGCCGCCATCCTCGCCCTTGTCCTGATCGCCCTGTTCCACCGATCGTTCGTGCCCGGAGAAACCCTCTTCTCGAACGACGGCCCGCTGGGCGCCATCCAAGCGCAGGCCGATCACGCCTTCGGCTCCTTCCGCGGCCTTTGGATGGACCTCAACTGGATCGGATCCCGCCAGCCCGAAGCCCTCCCCAATCTCACCCAGGCGATCTATCTCCTCACCGGGCATGAGCCGGTGCTCTTTTCCAAGATCTACGCCCCTGTGTCTCTCTTCATTCTCGGGCTTTGCATCTGGGTTCTGTTCCGCCGCCTCGGTTTCAATCCCGCCGTCAGCGCCCTGGGCGCCCTGGCGGCCAGCCTCAACATGAACGTCTTCTCGAATGCATGTTGGGGGCTGCCGACGCGCGCCTTGACACTGGGATGCGTGGCGCTGGCGATCGCGGCCCTCAGCGGCCCCGCCCGGCGCCACCGCTGGATCGCCATCCCCCTGGCAGGTTTCTCCCTCGGCCTGGCCCTCATGGAAGGCTACGACGTCGCCGCCATCTTCAGCCTCTACATCGCGGCTTACGGCCTCTTTCACGCCGCCGCCGCCGATCCCTGGCCCAAGGGCATCCTCCGCGGCGCCGCCTCCGTCGCTCTCGTCGCCGTGTGCGCCGCATGGATCTCCGCCCAGGCCCTCTCGACCCTGGTCCAAACCCAGGTCAAAGGCGTGGTCGGCATCGATCCTCAGAAGGAAGATGCCTCCGGATCCTGGGACTGGGCCACCCAGTGGAGCCTGCCCAAACTCGAAACCCTCCGCGTCATTGTCCCCGGTCTGTTCGGCTATCGCATGGACACGCCCGACGGCGGCAATTACTGGGGCACCGTCGGCCGCCATCCCGGCTGGGAAGAACACCGCCAGGGGTTCCCGCGCCATTCCGGTTCGGGCGAGTACGCCGGGATCTTTGTCGTGCTCGCCGCCATATGGGCGGCCGCCCAGGCGCTCCGCGGCCCGCGCAGCCCCTACCCCGAACGCGAGCGGCGCCTCATCCTCTTCTGGAGCATCCTGGCCATCGTCTCGCTCGTCCTCGCCTATGGACGGCACGCGCCATTCTATAGGATCGTCTATGCGCTCCCCTATTTCTCCACGATCCGGAATCCCATCAAGTTCATGCACCCGTTCCACCTCTGCGTGCTGGTCTTGTTCGGCTACGGTCTGCAGGACCTCTGGCGGCGGTTCGTCGAGCGTCCGCAAACCAGCCCCGCCCCTCTCAAGGAGCAGCTTCGCCGATGGTGGGCCAGCGCCGCCGCGTTCGACCGCCGGTGGTTCATGGGCGGCGCCGCCGCGCTCGCCTTCAGCCTCCTCGGCTGGCTCATCTATTCGTCCTCGCCCAAGGAGATGATTCGCTATCTGACCGCCAACGGGATCGATCCGGCCCAGGCCGCTGCGATCCACCAGTTCAGCGTCTATGAGGCGGGCCTGGCGGCCGGCCTGCTGGCCCTGTCCCTGGCCCTCCTGGTGGCCATCGCCGGCGGCCTGCTCTCCGGCCATCGCGCCCGCTGGGCCGCCATCGCCGCCGGATCGCTTCTGGTCATCGACCTTGGCCGGGCCAACCTCCCCTGGATCACCTACTACAATTATCAGGAGAAATACGCCTCGAATCCCGTGGTCGATATCCTCCGCGACAAACCGTGGGAGCGGCGCGTGACCCTCTGGGCCTACCCCGGCGGCGAATCGTTCACTCTCATGCAGCAGTGGTACTCGATCGAGTGGCTCCAGCAGCTCTTCCCGTTCTACCGGATCCACTCGCTGGACGTCGTCCAGGAGCCACGCGAGTCGGCCGATAACCGCGCCTACCGCGGCGCCTTCTCCCGCACCAACCTCGCCTCGACCATCCGCCTCTGGGAGCTCTCGAACACCCGCTTCCTCGTCGCTCCCGGCGGCGATTTCATCCCGGGCATCAACCAGCAGTTCGATGCCGATCGCCAGCGTTTCCGCCTCCACACCCCCTACGACATCGCCGCCCGCCACGCCAGCGCCACCCGGCTCGAAGACCTCACCACCGCCGTCCGGCCCGAAGGCCAATGCGCCCTCGTCGAGTTCACCGGCGCTCTCCCCCGCGCCGCCCTCTACTCGCATTGGCAGGTGTCCACCAACGACGATGCCACTCTGCGCCAGTTGGCCGACCCGGCTTTCGATCCCCACCGATCGGTCCTCGTCGCCGACAACATCGCCCCGCCGACCGCCCCCGCCGAGAACGGCCCGCCTGCCACCAACCGCGTCGCCACCACGTCCTACTCGTCCATGAAGATCCGGATGGAGACCGCCTCGACCACCCCCGCCATCCTCCTCCTCAACGACAAGCACGATCCCAATTGGAAGGTCCTCGTCGACGACCGGCCCGCCCCCTTGCTGCGCTGCAATTTCATCATGCGGGGCGTCGAGGTCCCGGCCGGCACGCACCGCGTCGAATGGCGTTTCGAGCCGCCCATGACGCCGTTGATCGTCAGTCTGACGGCCTGGGCCGCCGCGCTCGCCTGCCTGATCCTCCTCCTGGCCCGCCGCCCCTCGATGCCGGCCGCCGGCCCGCCGCCGCCACCCCATCTCCCATGAGCCACCAGGATACCTATCGCCATAACGAGGAATACGCCCAATTTCTCGCGCAATGGGACGCCGGCTTCTACGCCAAGTACGCCGACACGCTCCGCCCCTCGCGGCCCGGCGCTCGCGCCCTCGATGTCGGATGCGGCGTCGGCCAGGTCGTCTCCCGGCTCGATGCCGGCGGGTTCGAAGCCCACGGCGTCGAGGTCTCCGAAGCCAACCTCCAGCGCGCCCGGACAGTCAGCCCGCGCTGCGTCCTTTACGACGGATGCCATCTCCCGTTCCCCGACCGCCATTTCGCCAGCGTCGGCGCCCTCAACGTGCTCGAGCACGTCGAGGCGCCCGAGGAGTTCATCGCCGAGCTGGCCCGCGTCGCCGAGGCCGGCGGCCGCATTGTCGTCTCCAGCCCCAACTTCTATCGGGTCCTTGGCTTCCGCGATTACCACCCGCGCATGCGCGGGTTGCGCCACAAGTGGGAAAATGCCCGGCGCCTGCTCGAGAAACGCCGCCAGATACGCTCCTGTCCCGCCGAGGTCCGGTTCGACCGGATGCCCCCGATCGTCAAGGAGCCGTTCACTCCCGACGACGACGCCATCGTCGCCACCAACCCCCTCGAGATCGCATTCCAGCTCGAACGCGCCGGCTGCCGCATCGAACAATTGGCATGCACGGACCGCTACGTGAACCGTGTCGTGGACCTGGTCCTGAACGCCACGCCGCTGCGCTACTTCATGTTCAACGCGTTCGTCGTCGCCCGCAAGCGGTAGCCGCCTCAGGGCGCCGGCGTGATCCTGAGACGATAAAACGCGGGCGCCGCTGGCGGATGGAACTGGTAGCTCAATCGCTCCCCGTTGCCGTCCAGGACCGCGCCCGGCATGCCCTGCCAGCCAGTCAGATTGGCGCAGTGCTCGATCTGGTAGCGATAGCCGGCCACCGACCACCATTGCAACGTCAGTTGATTTGGCTGCCCCGGAGCTGAGCTGAGCCGGGCCTCGAGGCCAGTCCGCATCCGGATCGGCGGGGCATCGCCCGCCACATCCGCCTGCCGCAATGCATCGAGCTCGGCCAGCGTCGCCAGCCCCGACGAACCGTTCCCGCCATGCATCCGCAGGTTGTCCAGCCAGCCGTCCATGGGCTGGGTCGGCCGGCTGAAGGAGAGACTGTTGCCGATCGACAGCACGCTATAAAACGACTCCAGCACTCCAGCCGCCATGGTGTTGGTCGAAACTGCGGCGACAGGCGACGTCCGACTCCCTTTGTAGAACACCAGGTTGTCCGCCGATCGGGTGCCGTCATAGCCTATGGCGAAGAACACCCACTGGTTGATCTCCGTATACAAGGGCTGCGTGTGGCTGTGTTGGTGGTTAATGCCTAGAGACAGCCCTCCATCAGGATAGGCATACACCGTTATCTTCCCATCCTCCCGGTGGATCAGCCTGGCAAAACGACCGGCAACTTCGCTCTCGGTCCGAAACCATCCGCTGAAGGTCACCGAATCCAATCGCGGCCAGTCAATGCCCTGCAGGACCGCCCGGCCGCCCTGGCCATCCGAACCCATGAACGTCGACGCCGTGTTGTCGAACGACCGGTCCTTCGCCAGCCCCGATACGCCGCCGCCCAACGCGCTGTGCCAGTCGGCCGCCCCTCCTTCCTGCGTCTGAAACTCGAACGGCCAATCCCATTGGCTCCGCTCGGTTGTCCGCGTCACCGGCCCCGAATCGTTGAACGTCAGCTCGAACAGAAGATTCGCGGCGCCAGATGCCGCCGCTTGCATCCACAACACGCTTGTCAAAATGGCCAGCAGGATTCTCATGGTGGCGGGATCCTCTTATCCTCGGGAATTCTTGAAAAGCCAAATCGATGGGGCCCCGGCTCATTTCTTTTTGGCGTTCTGCCGGGGTTTTTAGGCCGTTCTGGCAGCCGATGGCCGAACCCGGAAAACGGGTGCGGGCAGCGGGCCCGCCTGTCGCAGCTCGGGCATCAAGCAGGCGGCGTGGCAAGGAATATGCTATAGTTACGATAAGGCTGGCCATCGAACGGTGCGCAATCGGCGATTGCGGCAGACCGCCCTTTCGGCCAGGATGTTCGGCAAAGGCGGCGACCACTGGCTTATGTGCGGATTCGATCGACATCATTGGCGGCTCCCGGGGCACAAACCCACGGGGAGAGAACCCGTTGCGGGAGGCTTCACGCTCATCGAGCTGCTGGTGGTCATCACGATCATTGGGATTCTGGCGAGCATGCTGCTTCCGTCCTTGAGCCGCGCGAAGGAGAAGGCTCGAACCGCCACCTGCATCAACAACCTCCACCAGATGAGCGTCGCCCTGAAGCTCTACGTCGACGACCACGACGACAAGCTGCCCTCGATCCGGGCGAGGGAGCCCGGCGCCGGCACGGTCAAGCTCACCCGCATGACGCTCGGCGGGTTCGATCCGCTCCCCGCGCTTCTCGAGCATTTCCCCTCTGCACGGGCGCGTCCTCTCTACCGCTATCTGCCGCCTTCCGAGGTGTTCAAATGCCCCGCTGACAAAGGCCAGCGCACGCTCCCATGCCCGCTTCCATCCCTGAAGCCGTCCAACTTCGAGACCATCGGCTGCAGTTATCAATACAACGCCGGCGGGCTCACCACCCTCGCCGGAGGCGGGTTCCGTCACACCCCGGAAGACACCGCCGAAGGCATTGCCGAGAAGGCCGAAAGCTGGGCACCCAATCCCGTCCGCTACATCCTCATGCACGAGCCGCCCGCCCGTCTCTACGGATGCACGACCTCCCCGCCTCAATGGTACCAGTGGCACTACGTCCAGGGCAGCAGCGATATCTCTGATCCGGTCACCGCCCGCCAGGAATTCGTCTCGCCCATCCTGTTCGTGGACGGCCACGTGGCCATCCACGACTTCTCGAAAGCCCTCTCCATCGATCCCTACTATCCCTACGAAGCCACCCGGGAATGGATTTGGTACAAGCCCTTGGACAGCCAGGCGCTCGATCCATGATCCCCCCTGAACCCTCCCCATCCATGGCATCCTCCATCGATCTCACCCGGCAGGTGCATGTGGCGGAGCTGCCCGCCTTCGGCGCGGATGTCGCCAGCCGGTTGGCCGCTCCCGGCCGGCCCGCCTCCGAGCTCGAAACGATATTCGCCGAATCGATCCGCGCCCATTGCGTCACCTGCGGGATCGAGCTCAGCGGAGCGGACCTGCACCAGCTGGCGCTGGTCGATGTCCACGACCCGTCGGCTTTCCCGAAGCTGGCCCGGCTGAAACAGGGCTACTGCGCCCGGAAAGATTGCTCGTCGCGGTTCTTCCTGGTCGAGTTCCTCGCCCGGGCCGGGCTGGAGTGGCCCGCCGTCCTCGAGCCGGCACCCGCCGCCGCTGCCGCCGCCTCGGACCCGGCCGCCCTGACGAAAGCCGGCGTTCGTTCGGCCGCTTTCCAGGCGGCCCGGCGGAAGTTCCTTTTCCGGGTGGGCATCGGCCTAGCCATCGTGGCGCTGCTCCTGCTCATCCGGTTTTTCCAGCGCGGCGGGACCATTCCCGGATTCACGCCCGAACCCAAGTACCGGGTCGATCCCGCATCCGTCACGAACGCACCGTAAACCTCGCCCGCCGCCTGTAGGCCCGGTCCCCTGACCGGGCGGTTGGATCTGGGTCATCCAGCGCCGCGTGAGGTCACGCGGCATCTCCAGCGTCCGCTCCCCGTGTAGGCCCGGCCCCCGGACCAAGCGTTCTGTTTAGCCCGTAATCAAGGTTCGCAGGTACCGAACGCTCGATTCCGCCCAGTCGGATTCGCAATCCAGCGTCTGTTCCAGGCGCGCGGCAGGGGGGGGCCACAGCTCGACAATGGCGTTGAAGTCACGCCCCGCGGCGCGCAATTCGTCCAAAGTCCCGGGGATATCGAGCCGGCCGGCCCCGGCCGGCCGCCCCTCGATGACCAGCCCCATCCGATGATCCATCCGGCGCACGACGAAATCCTTGACGTGGAGGGAGACGACATACGGGGCCAGGATCTTCACCACGGTGGCGGGAGGCTCGAGGGCCCCAAACGAATTGACGGTGTCCAGGACAATCCCCGCGCGATCCTCGCCCAGCTGCCGAACCATCTCCGCCAGGACCGCCGCCGAGAAGCGGTCGTGGTTCTCGATCCCCAGGCGCACTCCGGCGGCCGCCCACTCCGGCATCAAGGGCGCCAGCCGCCGCACAGCCTCCTCCGCGCTGGGCTCGTCTCCGGCGGAATCGATCACCAGCCGCACAAAACCGCAGCCGAGCCGAACCGCCAGGCGCAGATGCGCCCGCAGGTTCTCCGGATTCAGCCCGCGCGTCCCGATCTCGAGGCTGATCCCGCGGCTGTGAGCGTGTCCGATCAGCGCGGCCAGCTCGGTCTCGGACAGGCCTGTCAGGGGCAGATTCTCGCAGAACTGAACGACCTGAACCCCCAGCTGCTGCGCTTTGGCCAGCAGGCCGAACGCATCCAGCGGCTGCTGCGGCGGATGCCCCGGCACGCCGATCGCCCATGTGTATGTGTAGGTGCCAATCCCGATTTTCATGTTGTGCTCCGTGATCCGCCCGTTGCCCATTGCCAAAGCCGGCCTGCGGCCGGCTCACGCCTCGACTCGGACGGCTTGGCCGGTCGCCGCCGATCGATACGCTCCAAACACAAGCCGCAGCGTCTTGAGGTTGTCCTCGCCGGTCGTCTCGGCTGGATGCTCGCCCCGCAGCGCGCCCAGGAGATGTGCGTTGCAGGCCACTCCGCTCGACTGGCTCAACGCGTATCGAGGATCCGCCCATGCGTGCCAGGCCGGCGGGTGCCGCCGGCTCAGGGTTCCCTGATCGGTCGTGACCCGAATCCAGCAGTCCGGGCCCAGCTCGATCGAGCCCCGATCGCCCTCGACGGTGATGTAGGTCTCCGGAAAGCGCTCGTGCTCGAGCCGGCTCGCGTAGCTGATCTCGCAGGTGGCCGTGGCCCCCGACACCATCGTGAGCATGACCGTCGCGACATCCTCCCCCCGAATATCGCTGTGCACCCGGGCCGTCCGGCAGTAGATACTGGCCGCCTCCCCCAACAGCATCCGCACCGTATCCAGTATGTGGACGCCCATGTCCGTCAGAATGAACTGATCCAGCTCCTTGAGAAACGGCTGGTTGTCGAAAACCGGGAAGCTGTTGCAGTATTGGATTCGCGCGCGAAACACGCGGCCTGCCACGCCGGAATCCAGGTGTGCCTTGAGCGCGCGGACGGGGGTCTGCCAGCGCCAGTTCTCGTGGATGAACAGCGGCACGCCCGCTTCCCGGCAGGAAGCGACCATGGCCTCCGCGGTCTCGAGGTCGGGCGCCATCGGTTTCTGGCAGATCACGGGCCGGCGATGGGCCGCCGCCAGGCTCACCAGTCGCGCGTGCGAATTCACATCGGTGATGACATCGATGAAATCGACCGGCTCGGAGCGGAGCAGGGCCTCCGGATCGTCGTAAATCGCCCGGATGCCGAACTCCTCGCCGAGCGCCTGGGCCTTCCGCCGGGTGCGGTTGTAGAGCGCCACGCATCGCACACCGGCCAGCTCCCTCCAAGCCGCCAGCTGATAACGCGACCAATAGCCCGTGCCGAATATCGCAAAACGGAGCTCCTTCATGCCTGCTGGAGGTCGATCGCTGATTTCATGCGTGCAGGCGAGCCTGCCATATCTCCCGCAGCCCCGCCAGAAGAAAGTCCGGATTCTCATCCCGAGCGCTGAGCGAGGCTCCGCCTCAGACCGACGAGGCCATCGTCCGTTCCCACGCAACAGGCTTCGACCAGGATTTGCGGACTTGGACGCCTCGCTACATAGATTCCTTGAAAAGCCCGAAGACCAGAAGATAATGGACTGAGAAAACTTGACCTGATGGCCAAACAATTGGCTTTCCCAGGATTCCATACAGAGGGTCATAAGTCCAGAACGCCGGGTCAGGGGACCCGGCCTACACGGGGTGGACGCTCGCGATGTAGGCCGCGTGCCCTCACGCGGCGAGATTGATGTCGTTGCGCATAGAAGCCATGATTGCCCGGGTGCGGCTGGATCTGCGATTGCCCAAGGAATTCGATTACCGAATTCCCCCGGAGCTCGATGGGCAGATCGATGTGGGCAGCCGCGTCAAGGTGCCGTTCGGCACGCGGGAGGCGCTGGGCTGCGTGGTCGCCCTGGTGGACTCCTCCCCGCGCCAGGATTTGCGTCCCATCCTCCGGGCTGTGGGCGGTGCGAGCCTGCTGACGCCGAAGGTGCTCGAGCTGGCACGGTGGGTGGCAGATTACTATTGCTGCCCGCTCGAGCTGGCCCTGAAAAGCGCCCTGCCGGAAGCCGTCCGGCGCGAGCAGGCCGGATGGAAGCACCAGCTCTGGGTCCGGGCCCGGCCTCGGACCGGGGATCCCCCGAAGCTCACCCCGCGGCAGATCGAGATATGGCAGGTCATCCAGGAGTGGCGCGAGATGCCTCTCTCCCAGCTGCTTCGAATCGCCCAAACCACGCCGGATACCATCCGCCGCCTCGAAGACCGCGGCCTGGTCACCATCCAGTCCCAGGTCTCCGAGCGCGATCCCTACGGCCAGGAGGAGCTGGTCGCGACGCAGCCCCTCGAGTTGAATCCGGAACAGGCCGCCGCCCTGGCCTCGATCACGGCCGCCCACGATCCTCATCGCCCGCCTCCGGTGTTCCTGCTCCACGGCGTGACCGGCAGCGGCAAGACCGAGGTCTACCTTCAGGCCATCGCTCAGACCTTGCGCCAGGATCGCGGAGCCATCGTACTCGTCCCCGAGATCTCCCTCACTCCGCAAACGGTCGAGCGCTTCAAGGCCCGCTTTCAGGCGTCCGAGTGGCGAACGCTCGTCGCCGTCCTCCACAGCCAGCTGTCGGCCGGCGAGCGGCACGACGAGTGGCACAAGATCCGCCAGGGCCGCGCCCGAATCGTCATCGGCCCGCGCTCGGCCGTGTTCGCTCCCGTCGATCCCTTGGGCCTGATCATTGTCGATGAGGAACACGAGCATTCCTACAAGCAGGAGGAGGCGCCCCGCTACCACGCGCGGGACGTCGCCGTCGTCCGCGGCCGCCAGGAGGGCGCCGTCGTGGTCCTGGGATCCGCCACGCCCTCTCTCGAAAGCTATTACAATGCCCGCCGCGGCAAGTATCGACTGCTCGAGCTCCCGGCACGGATCGATGACCGGCGGCTGCCGGTCGTCCGCGTCGTCGATCTGCGGCTGGCCCAGCGCAAAGAGAAAGGGCCCGCCATCTTTTCAGCGCCGCTCCTCGAGGCCATGCGCCAGCGCCTCGAGCGCCGCGAGCAGACCATGCTCTTCCTCAACCGCCGCGGCTACGCCACCTCGCTCCAATGCCCGCGATGCGGCTACGTGGCTGGCTGCCCCAACTGCAGCCTCTCCCTCACCTACCATCGGCAGGTCCAGCAGCTGCGCTGCCATCTCTGCGGCTACGCCGCTCCCGCCCCGCAGGCCTGCCCCCAGACCGGCTGCGCCAACCCAGCCATCCGCTTCTCCGGCCTGGGCACCGAAAAGGTCGAAACCTCCCTCGCCAAACTCCTCCCCCAGGCGCGCATCACCCGCATGGACTCCGATACCCTGAAACGCAAGGACGATTACCGCCGCATCCTGAGCGAGTTCCGCGTCGGCAAGATCGATATCCTCGTCGGCACCCAGATGATCGCCAAAGGGCTTCATTTCCCCAATGTCACCCTCGTCGGGATCGTCTACGCCGATCTCGGCCTGCACCTGCCGGACTTCCGCGCAGGTGAGCGGACATTCCAGCTCTTGACCCAGGTTGCGGGCCGCGCCGGCCGCGGCGACGTCGAAGGCGAGGTCTTCATCCAGGCCTTCACTCCATTCCACCCCGCCATTCAATACGCCCGAAGGCACGATTATGTCGGATTTTACGAGCAGGAGATCGAGTTCCGCGCCCAGCTCAACTACCCCCCTGTCGTCCGGTTCGCCATCCTGACCCTCGAAGGCCGCAACGAAGAGAAGGTCAGCTTCTCCGCCGGTTACCTCAAAAAGCAGCTCGACCAACGCCTCGCCGGATGGAAAGACCTCGCCGTCTCCGAAGCCGCGCCCGCCCCGCTGCTCCGCGCCGAGAGCTACTATCGCTACCAAATCCTGATCCGCTGCCCGGCCATGGGCCGGCTGAGCCGCGAGCTCGCGGCCCTCGTCACATCGATCGCCTTGCCGGAGGACATTCGCCTCACCGTCGACGTCGATCCCGTCAACCTCATGTAGCCCCCAGCGCGCAGCCACCCCGGCCGCCGCTGGCCCGCCCTCGAATCACAGCCCCGTCGGGAGATCCAGGAATGCCCAGGGCAGCCGGAACCGCCGCCCCAACCAGGCCGCCAATGCGCGCACCCCGAACGTCTCGGTGGCATAATGGCCTCCGTAGAGCACGTTGATCCCCAGCTCCTCCGCCACCCCGTAGGTCCAGTGCGGTCCTTCCCCGGTCACGAATGTGTCCACGCCTTCTTCCGCCGCCACGCGAAGCTCGTCTCCGGCGCCGCCCGACACCACGCCAATCCACCGGCACACCGCCGGCCCGCACGGCACCACCCGGCATGGGCCGCCCACGGCCCGCGCGAGCCGCTCGGCCAGCTCCGATCGCGCCAGACGCGCGCGGCTCTTCCATCCGATGGTTCCGCCGTGCAGTTTCAGAAAGGGCTGCGATGCCTTCAGCCCCAGCGCCCGGCAGAGCTGCGCGTTGTTCCCGACACGCGGATGCGCATCCAGCGGCAGGTGCGAGCTGTAGATCGCCAGGTTATGCTCCCATAGCCGGCCGAAAACCCGGTAGCGCGGCCCCGTCCACGGCTGCCCCGGCGACCAGAACAGCCCGTGAT
Organism: Verrucomicrobiota bacterium; assembly: GCA_022711435.1. GTDB lineage: Bacteria > Verrucomicrobiota > Verrucomicrobiia > Limisphaerales > UBA1319 > JAGMXM01. The sequence goes on along the minus strand of JAKLFB010000016.1, from coordinate 54,600 downwards.
GCACCAAAAGCAGGTCCGCCCCCGCCTCGATCGCCGAGCCGATCGTTGCCTCCCGAGCATCCACGGCCGCGGCCAGGCGCGTCACCCGACCCCGGTTCTCGACCTGCAACCCGTTGAACGCTTGCGCCCAATCGTCGAATCGATCGGGCCGCAGCAACCGGTCGCAAGCCCCTGCCACCTCGCGCAAACTTGCTCCCATGACCAATCCCCTGTCTGATTCGTCCCTGGCGTCTGTCTGCGGAAACCGGGCCCGCCTATTTCATCACGTTTTCTTCCAGGATCGGATCGGTGAACATGATATGCCCGTAGAGCGCTCCCCACGAGCCGTCCGACTGCCGATCCTTGCTGATGTCCAGCGTGTGCAGCTTGACCTCAGCCCCGGCCCGGGCCGCCACCTGAGCCGTGACGCTCCGGGTCGTTCGAAATCGAAGGGCCGTGCGCGTCGTGTCGGTCGGCTCGATCACGCTCTCCTCTTTCCAATCCGGGCGGATGATCGTGACGCGAAGGATTTTGGCCGCCGGAATGGCCACCATCACAATGGCCTCGGCCTTCGATTTGAGCTGCTTGAGATCCTGGCCGGAGTAGCGGTCCGCGGTCAGCCGCGTGCTGGCGACGCGGGCCTTGCGGATCGCCTCGTCCCGCCGCTCGATGTCCGTCAACCGCTTGCGCATGCCCTCGATGCGGCCATCGCTCGCCGGAGCCAGCGCCGCCGCCAGGTTGATCTTGGCCCGGCTCTCGCTCAGCTGATCCTTCTGGAGCGTCAGCAGCGGCTCCTTGCCTCCCGGCGGTTTCGCTTCCTGGGTTTTGAGAAAGCGATCCTGCTGCTCCAGCAGCTCGCCTGCCGATGCCACGCTCTCCTCCACGAACGATTGATGGGACTTCGCAAACGACTCGAGCGCATACCGCAGCTGCCGCGCATACTCGGCCAGCGTGTCGCCCGGAGCTGTCAGCCCCGCCTTGTCGTATTCGGCCAGCGCCGCCCCGGCCTCGCGCTGCAGGTTGATCGCGCGCGCCAGCTCATCCAGAGCGCGAGGCGCGGAGGATCGCATCCATTTGTCCTTGTCGTGGCCTTGCCGGCCCGGACCCAGAACGTAGGGAGCCAGACGCGCCTCCCACTTGGCCGATTCGGACTTCGCCGCATCGCCGGCCTGCTGGGCCGCCGCGGCCCCCTCCGCCACGCTCGAGATCTGCTTCTCGAGAGCCGCTATCCGATCCGTTACCGCCCGGATGTCCGGATGGCTGGCTGGCGCCTGATCTCCGAACTGGGCCTGGATCTCTTCCAGCTTCTCCTGTGCCGTCTTGATCCCCGCCTTCGCCGATTGCATCCGCCATTGAGCCGATGCGGTCGGGCTCGCGATCGCGCGCTCCGCCTCGGTCAGCGAACGATCCGCCTCGCGAAGCCGATAAGACGCGCCCCCGGGCAGCTTGCCTGCCGTGGCCGCGCTCGCCGCCGCCGCGGCAGACGGCCCCACTGTGTCTTTCGCCTTCGGCTGTCGCGACTCGATGTCTTTCTTGAGCTTCGCCGACCTCTGCTCGAGCGAGCTCACTTGGGCGTGCGCTGAGTCCGCCGCCTTCAAATCGCGGATCAGGTCTTCGGCCTTCCGGAGCGACTCCGCCGCCTCGCTCAGCTTGCCATTGAACAAATTCCCCTGGGCCGTCCGCAACGCCGTGTTCGCATCGCGCGCCAGCGAGGCCGCATCCGCTCCCTGCGCCAGATCTCCCCCCAAAATGCCGAGACCCAGCACGCCGGCTGCAAGGATGATCCCCCATCTCCATGCCCGGGTCTTGGTCCCATGCCCGGCGGGCTTGGGATGGAAAGCTCGAGCGTGCGTCGCCGCATGGCCCCTTCCTTCGGGTTGCGAAAGAATGGCCGAATTGAAGTGGTTCTTGCTCAGGTTCATAGGAGTGGATCATGCAGAGCGTTCCGAATATTTTCAAGAAAAATTGACTCGGAATCGGGCTCGCCAGACCTGCCCAAGAACAGCGCCTGAAATCGAAAACCGGATCGGCTGCCGGGCGGCGCCTCTTTTGGCACAGCCAATCTACCTCGCAGGCGAGGGCCGCTCCTGGCGCGCTCGACATGGCGCCCGCGCGGCAGCCGCCTCGATCCGCAGCCGCGGACGCAGGGAGGGGCCAGCCAGCCGCACCCCAACCCCGTCATTCCCTCGGCAGCTGCCCTGTCGAGTTTCGCGAGCCCGGCCGGCTCACGGCACGGTCAGCCGGAGGAACTTCGCCGACAGCGCTGGATCGACAACATTGGTGACGCTGAATCGGCCGGCGCCATCAAACGAGCCGCTCGACTCCAATACCCAGGCGGCGGGAGGCGCCGTCACATTCGTCGAGCCCCAGACAGAGAAGCTGCCTCCCGGCGTGCCATTGGTGCCGCCAAAGACCAGTTGGTCCCCGCTCAAGACGACCGTTGTCACCGCCGGCTTGGGCACGGTCATCGATGCCACCGAGATGCTGCCGTCTACGGCCAGGTGGTTGGCCCACACCACACCCGCCCCCGATACCGCCAACGCACCGCCATTGAGCACCGGCTTGTCGAACAGAGTGAACTTGTCGCTCACCGCCAGCGCCGGTCCGAGGTTCGACACGGTCACCGTCCCCGCGCCCGCATTGGTCAGAATGCCGCCCACCGACACCCTGTCGCTAGTCGGCGTTCGGCCCTTGTCGATCTCGACCTCGAGGTTGCCTCCGATCGTCAGGTCGCTTTGAAGGATCAGAGCGCCGAACGGCGCTCCGGGTGAAAGCGCGCCTCCGGCCTCGACCGTCACCGGCCCCGCGAAAGTTCCCATCCCGCCCAGCGCGCCGGCGCTGACGGTGCTGGAGCTGGCGTTGTTGTTGCCGTTGATGAACAGAACGCCGCTGCCCGTTTTCACGAATTCCCCGTTCGAGATGTCCCCGCTCAGGACCGTTCGAGCGGTGTTCTCGACCTGGATCGCCTTGCTGGCCCCACCCAAATTCACCGGGCCCGATAAGGTCAAGTCATGGGCGCCCTTGATGATGAACGCCTGGCCCGCGCTGTTCAGGACGATCTCGTTGGCCACCGTCCGCGCCCCGCCGGCGGCGTAGACAGCCGTATAGGTCGCGTTGTCCTGGTTCAATGCCCCCACGCCAATCGGTCCCGAGTCGATCATTCCCGGGAAAGTCGACACGGTCGAGGCGCCCAATCCGATGCTCCCCTCTCGAAGCAGGGTCCCGCCGTAATAAGTGTTCTGGGCATTGAGGACAGTCTCGCCGGTGTAATTCTGGCCCGGCCAGCGGCGCTGGAACACGCCGGGGCCCGAGATGGCCCCGTTGAGCACCTGGGCTCCTTCGGTGTTATACGACTGCAGCGTGGTCTGCAGATCGATCGGCCCGCTGTAGGTCAATCCGGCGGCGTTGAGCCGGATGGGCCCATTGCCGGACAGCGTCAGGGTCCCGCCCGTGCGGCTGATCGCGCTGCTGTTGAGCTGCAACGAGCTGCTCGACGTGTTGTTGATCGTGCTGTCTGCCGTCACCTGAACCGCGTTGTTGATCTGCAGCCCCGCCGAGCTCAGGATTCCGCCTGCCAGCGTGACCGGCCCCGATCCCAGCGCCGTCGCGCTCCCCGCCAGCAAGGTGCCCTGGTCGCGAATGGTCGTGCCGCCGCTATACGAGTTGTTGCCGCTCAGAGTCAGTTGCCCGCCGCCGCGATGCACGACCGCGCCTGTCCCCGTGATCATCGAGCTGTTTGTCACCGAATCGATCCGATAAAACGCCAGGGTTCCGAGATTGATCACATTGCCGAGGCCCAGCGACCCTGCCACCGCCGCTCCATCGCCCAGCTGAATCGTCCCGCCCCCGATGACCGTGTCCCCCGAGTAATCGTTGTCGATGGTCAGCGTCAACTGGCCGGTGTTCGTCTTCACCAGCCCGCCCGAGCCGGTGATCCGACCGCCGCTGCTCGAGCCGAACACGTAATTCTTGGCGGCATTCACGACGACTTCGCCCGGATTCACAGCGGCCGCGATATCCACCGCCGGCTGGTGCAGCCCCGAATCGTCAAAGGTCACGTTGTCACCGCCCTTGAACACGGCCGGGCTGCCGCCCTCGCGCCAGTTCGCCGCCGAGAAATCCCACACGTTCGCGGTTCCATCCCCGCGCCACACCAGGTCCGCCGCCCCCGCAACTCCCGTCACCCGCAGCCGAATTTCCTTGCTCGCCAGATCCTGCTCGAGGGCCAAGGTGCCGGGCTGGGCCGGGTATTCCAGCGTCAATCGACTCACGTCGCTCGCCGGGAGCGATCCTCCCCACTTGAACAATATGTAGACCCCGTTCGGGATCACCGCCCCCAGCGGCGCCAGCCGCACCACGACAGTCGAGTCCGCCTCCAGGATCAAATCGCCCGCCACCAGGATCGAGTCGTAACGGGTCGGGCTGTCGATCTCGAAGTGATTGGTCGCGGCGCTGGCTCCTCCATACGTCAGGTGGTTGGCAAAGCTCAACGTGCCCACGCCGTCACCGGGGCTGACCGTTCCCGCGGCCACCGCCACGTTGCCCGTCACTGTGCCGCCGCCTCCGAGCGCCTGGGCCGATCGCGGCCCCCAAACGCCCGCCACCCCCGAGACATCCAAGACCGCCCCGCTCCGGACTGAGATCGAAGGCGTGTTCGCCAACACGCCGCCCTCGATCAAGGCCAGCACGCCGTTGGCAACCACGGTGAATCCTGTGTAGGTGCTGTTCCCGGAAAGCGCCAGCGTGCCGGTCCCCACTTTCACCAGCTGGCCCACCCGGCCCGACGCGTATTCTCCAATGGTGCCCCGGAAGGTCGTCGACAGGTTCAACGCGCCGATCTCCCACGTCAGCGGGATGCCTGCCGACTGCTCGCTCGAGTGGAATCGAGTCGCTGTGCCCTCTCCGAGGAGCGCCCCGATCCGGACCGTGGTGTTCGCGGACGTCGTCCGAAACGAGACGCGCCCGTTCCGGGTGCCCAGGTCCACCCTCAGATGGCTCAGATCATAGTTGGTTGTGCTTCCGAGATTGATCCGCAAGTTGCATCCGCTGGGGCTGTCCGCCAGATCGATCAGCCCCGTAAATTTCGAGAACGCGCCTGCCGACCCTCCGCCCACGGTCAGACGCCCTGACGACCGCACCAGGATCGTCCCTGAGCCGATCCACGGTCCGTTGAGGCCGTCATAGTTGCCGTTGGTGTTGAGAATCTGGGCCATCGTGAGAACGCGGTTCGTGTTGCCCACATTGGCCAGCCCGTTCCACAGCCGCAAGCCGCCCCCGTTGTAGCGCACCTCCTGGTTGCCTCCGCCGAGCGCGCTCCCCAAGCCCGGCGCGATCCACCCCGCGTCAATCTGCACGGGCCCCATGGTGTTGTTCGCCATCAGCGTCAGCGTCCCCGCGCCCTGCTTGATGAACCCTTGCGAGCCCGCGATCGCCGATGCGATGATGACATCGTTGGTCGGATCCGAAAGGCTGACGTCCGGCATGTTGAGCTCGCTCACCGTGATCGTGGGCGTGGCCGCGCCATGGCCCAATGTCAGCAGGCTGCCGCTCAGGATCCATCCCCCATACGAGAATGGATCCGGATCCCCGAACAGCAGGCTCCCCACCGTCCGCGGCGTGTCCAGGTTCACCGTCGGCACAAAATACATCAGATCCGCCGCGCTGAAATCGGCCAGGCTGCCCTCTCCATCCGCCACCGTTCCATCGAGCCAGTTGGCGGGGTCGCCCCAGTTCCCTCCATTGACATTGATCCAGCGTCCGTTGGCCGCCGCGGAGGCCGCCACGGCGGCCCCCAAGGCCCACAGGATGGCGACCATGAAGAGAGCGGTTGGGGCCACCCCGAGCGCCCGATTGCCCGCCTTGCCATGAGCCGATCGATGAGTCGGGGCGGCACCGCCCCAATGCGCCGCCCGAGGGGGAGTGATTTGTTTCATAGGTCAAGACCCACCATGGCAAAAACGAATCCCTTTTTCAAACAGAAACCCGATCCAGCTTCGCGCTCGATCTGGCCGATGTGCTCCCCCGGGTCGTCTCTTGCTCCGGTTCACAAGAGAAATCCGGATTGCCGCGGGCGGTCCGAGGCAATACAAACCGATCATGAGAGCTCTCTTCCTGCACCCGGTGCTCTGGGGATGCGCATGGTTGTTGTCGAGCATCGGCGCCCACCCCGCCCGCGCCGGGGCTTCGATTGCCGACGCCGTCGCCCGCATCGAGCGCACGGTGGTTTGGAACGGCCGCATATCGGGGACCACGTGGTTCCATCCGCGCGCATGCCTCGTTGGATCGCCGGCGGCAACCAACGATCCCATCGTCTTCATGACGCTCCAGGAGATCACCGGATCGGACTACTATGGGCAGGTGCACTGGACCACGAGCGCTGATCTCGGCCAGACGTGGCGCGAGCCGGAGCCGATCCCCGCCTTCGGTCGGAATCGGCTCCCGAACGGTCTCGAGGAAGGCGTGTGCGACGTCGTCCCGCAATATCATCCGCAGACCGGCGCCGTGCTCGCGATGGGCCACAATGTCTACTACCGCGCCGGCCGACTCGCCCGGCCCCAGGAAAAGCGGTTTCCCGTCTATGCCGTCCGGACGCCGGATGGGCGCTGGTCGGAGCGCCGGCGGCTGCGCTGGGAAGACCCGCGCGGCTCGGCCATCTACACCTGCGGTTGCGGTGAGCGCCTGCTGATGGATAACGGAGATGTCCTCGTTCCCATCTCGTTCGCGCCCGCCGGCCAGACGCACCGGATGGCGACCACTCTGCTGTGCGCCTTCAACGGCCGCGAGCTCACGGTCCGAAAGGTCGGCAGCGAGCTGTCGAATCCCGTCCAGCGCGGCCTTCTCGAGCCGAGCCTGGTCCGCTGGCGGGGCCAGTGCCTCATGACCATCCGCGCCGAGGACGGCCGCGGTTACATCGCGCGCTCGGCCGACGGCCTCCGCTGGGCTGCCCCCCGGCCGTGGGCCTTCGATGACGGCGAGCTGCTGGCAATGTCCACCACCCAGCAGCATTGGCTGCCCCACGGCGGCTGCCTCCACCTGGTCTATACGCGCAGGACCCGCGACAACGACGCGGTGATGCGATGGCGCGCACCCCTCTTCATCGCTGCCGTCGATCCCCTTTCGCTCCGGCTCATCCGCGCCTCCGAACGAGTCGTGTTCCCCATGGACGCCCGCGATCCTGCCCGGGTGGCGCGCATGGGCAATTTCCATCCGCTGGCCGTCTCGCCCTTCGAATCGTGGGTTACCACCGGCGAGGAGCGCCCCGCCGACGGCTGGAAAGGCGACCTCCTTCTGGCTCGAATACTATGGACCAACCCCAGCTGCGTGCCCAGTGGATCCCTCGAGTCCGGCTGGACCGGATCCAACGCCCCCGGCCCATAGTCCGCCGCCGGCTGCCGATGCCCGCGCACACCGGCATCGATTGGTTTTGTATCGCGCTGCCGGCGATCCGCCCGCCTTGACAATCGGCTCCGGCCCCGACACCATGGCCCGAAGTCCGAACAAACCACGAATAACCGATGCTGGACGGCCGGCAGCCGATGCCAGCCCGAGAGCCGATAACCACCATACTACGAGGACCTGATTACCATGTGCGATCATTGTACGCGGCGGGAGTTCATTGGAACGGGAATGGCTGCCGGGCTGTTGCTCTCGAGCGCGACCTGGACCTACACCATGGCCTCGGCGGCGCCGGCCCCTGAACCGAGGCGGAAATCCAGGATCTGCGTCCTCTTCACCGCGGATCCCGGCCCGGCGGACCGCGGGTGGAACGCCGACCCGGCGCAGCTCAATGCCATCAAGGCTCGCCTGGCGAAGGCGGAGCAGGACCTGGGGAACATCGAGCTGGTCATCGGCCAGGCATCCAATGCCGAGCAGGCGGCCGCGCTGCTGAAAAAGGCGGGGCCGAAGGCGCCCGTCCTGGCCATCAACATGCAGCTTTTCACCCTGACCCGGATGGCCCAGCCGATCCTCGACGGAGGGCATCCTCTGGCCGTCTTCTCGCTCCCTGCCAGCGGGCACGACTGGATGTACCCGCACCGCTGGCAGCGCAAAGGCCATCCCGTCACCCTCTTCCCCACCAGCGACTACAACGATCTGGAGCGCGCGCTGCGCGTCCTCCGCGTCATCCCCATGCTCCAGCAGACGCGGATCCTCCTCTTCCCGCCCGCTCGAGGCACCCAGCCCGCCCAGTCTCCCGAGCAAATCAAAAAACGGCTCGGAGCCGATGTCGTGGTCGTCGACGAGAAAGCCATGGAGGCCCAGATCCCTCCCCCGACCGATGAAGCCGTCCGGACCGAGATCCGGCGCTGGACGAACGAGGCCAAGGAGATCGTCGAGCCGACCCGGGATGACATCTCGAAGGCGGCCTGCATCAGCGTGGCCCTCCAGCGGCTCATCGCCCGGGAACAGGCCCAGGGCCTGGCCATCGGCACCTGCATGGGCTGGCTCCCGAAAGGATTCCCATGCCTGGGCTTCACTCGCCTCCGCGACAGCGGGATCCCCGCCGCCTGCGAGGGCGACATGGACTCGCTGCTGACCATGATCCTGTTCCAATACGCGATCGACCGCGCTGGATTCCAAGGCAACGCCACGTTCGACACCTCGCGCAACGCCCTCTGGACCGCGCATTGCACCGCGCCGCTAAAAATGGAAGGCGTGAACAGCAAGCAGGCCCCCTATCTGCTGCGCGGCCATTCCGAGGTGGGCGGCAGCGGCTGCGTGCCCGAGGTCCAATACCGCCTCGGAGAGACCGTCACCCGCACCAAGTTCGTCAACCTGGATACGATCCTCATCTCCACCGGCAAGATCATTGAAGTGCCCGCCCGATCCGTGCATGGCTGCCGCACCCAGATCGTCACCGAAGTCCGCGACGCAGCCAAGATGGCGGCCGGTTGGAGCAGCGTCCTCGAGACCGAAGACGCCATGACCCTGCTGCATCGGGTGGTGTTCTACGGCGATCATGTGGACACCGCTCGCCATCTGGGCCGGCTGATGGGGCTGAAGATCGTCGAGGAAGGCTGATTTTCTTTGGCGGTTGCCCGGCGGCGCTGAGCAGGCTACAAAGCGGCATGACCAATGGGTTTGCTTGCTTGCCGCCCGCCTCGGATCCAGCCGGCCGGGCCCGCTCCAGGACCGCATCCGGGGCCGATTGGGATGGGCCGGCATGGGCGTCCTCTGCAGGAGCGGGAGTCTTGCCGCGATCGGCCTGCCCGCCGCGGCAGACCGGCCTGAGCCGGCGTCGCACATCTAATGCGATGGTCTTCGTGCTCGCTGCCGGCTTGGCCGGCTCGGTCCCGGCCGCCGAGCCGCCGCCCACGCCCCCGGCCGCTCAAGTCCTGATCGTCACCGGGATCGATTACCCGGGGCATCCCTGGAAACAGACCGCGCCCCGCCTGGCCCAGCTCCTCGAGCAGGATCCCCGCCTCCGGGTGACCACGATCGAAGATCCCCATTTTCTGGATTCCGCCGCGCTCGACCGCTACGACGCCGCGGTGCTCCACTTCATGAATTGGGAGAAGCCGTCGCCAGGCCCCGCCGCCCGCGAGAACCTCCGCCGGTTCGTCGCCCGCGGCAAAGGGCTCGTGCTTGTCCATTTCGCATGCGGCGCCTGGCAGGATTGGCCCGAATTCGCCTCGCTTGCCGGCCAGGTCTGGGATCCCAAACTGCGCGGGCACGATCCCCGCGGGCCGTTCCAGGTGCGAATTCTCGATTCAACCCACCCCGTCACGCGCGGCCTGCAGGATTTCCGGACCGAGGACGAGCTTTACACCTGCCTGGCGGGCGCCCTTCCCATCCACATCCTCGCTGCCGCCCGTTCCGTCGTGGACGGCAAGGATTATCCCATGGCGTTCGTTCTCGGGTATGGCCAGGGACGGATCTTTCACAGCCCGCTCGGCCACGATCTGAAGGCGTTCGAAGCGCCTGCTGTCGGAGAGCTGTTCCGGCGCGGCACGGCCTGGGCGGCCCGGATCGAGCCGGTTGCCAGCAAAACGCCCAAGGCCGCATCGGCGCCATCGGCCTCCGCATCCGCCACCAACAGCGTCATCGGTCCGCAACGCCAGGGCAGGGGACCCGGCCTGCAGACGCCCGCCGGCCTCATCCCCTCGCGCGCCGGGACCAATGCCATAGTTCCTTCTCCGCAGCCGGCACCCGCGGCTTTAAAACCTTCTGCCTCTCCCGAACCGCCCGCCGCTCGCCCGAAGGCGCCGCCGTCCGAGACCGGCCTGTTTCGGGCTCGGGTCGAGGCCCGCGAGGGGCGGTGGCACGTCGCCGGCCGCATTCGCCAAGTGATCCTCGATCCCGATACGCTGCGCCTTGAGGTCCGAACACCCGGGCATGCATGGTTCACGGCCGCGTCGATGCCCGGCGATCTCCTGGTCCGGCACTCCGGCGCCAGCCGCCCGCTGCAGCTCTCTGCCGCCCGGCGCCGCGAGATCGCTCCCTATCACAACGGATTCCAGAGCGGCCTTCAGATCCGGTTGTCCGAGTTCGGTGAGGCGCCGGCCCTGGTCCCGATCGAACTCCGTCTGCGCGTCGCGCTCGAGGGGCCCGACGAGGAGGTGGTGTTCGATCTGAACGCCATCGAGACCGCCGCGGCGGTCGAGGAATGCCGGTGGCCGGCCGGATTTGATCCAGGCTGTTACGACACGACGGTGGTGCCCTTCATGCAAGGGATGCGCCTGCCCAAGGAGTGGCCGAAGAAGGTCGCGCTGTATGACACGATGTCGTTCGGACGCGGCCTCTACCAGCCGTGGTGGGGGCATTTATGGGGCAATCTTCAGAAAGAGGGTGCCGTGCTGGTCCTGCTCGAGACGCCCGTGGACGCCGGCTGCCGCTTCGAGCATCCGGCCGGCGGGCCCACGAGGATCGCGCCCCGATGGATTCACTCGCTGGGGCGGTGGGCCTACCCGCGCCGGCTGCGGTGGTGTTTCTTCGATGAGGGCGATCACGTGACCCTGGCCAAGCGCTACCGGCAGCACGCCATCTCGACGGGCCGCTTTGTCTCTCTCGAGGAGAAGATCGCCCGCAATCCGGCTGTCGCCCGCCTTCTGGGCAGCCCGGTCGTTCACACGAGCATCCTCTATCACATCGAGCCCGCCTCCAGCTATTACCACAAGGACAACCCGGCTCTCAACCACCAGGGCGTCACGTTCGCGGAACGCGCCGCCGATCTCGAGTCCCTCGCCCAGCGCGGTTTCCCCCGCTTCTATGTCCACCTGGATGGATGGGGGCGCCGAGGCTATGACAACCTCCATCCCGATGTCCTGCCCCCCGGCCCCGAGGCCGGCGGCTGGCACGGCTTGCGGCAGCTCGCCGCCGCCTGCGATCGATTGGGCTGCCCGCTGGCCTTGCACGACCAATACCGCGATTATTACCTCGATGCCGATTCCTTTGACGCCCGGCACGCACTGATGCAGCAGGACGGGGGACGCCCGGTTCACTCGACCTGGTACGGCGGCCGCCAGACCGTCCTCTGCCCGAGCTTGGCCCCCGGACATGTCCGCAAGAACCACCGCGCCATCCTCGACCACGGCGTGGCGTTGCGCGGCGTCTACCTCGACGTCTTCTCCGTCGTCCCGCCCGAGGAATGCTATCATCCCGATCACCCGGTCACTCGGGCCGACTGCCTGCAGCATCGTGGGGAAGCCCTGGACTCGGTGCGCGCCTGGGGCGGAATCGTGAGCTCCGAGGAGCCCAGCGACTGGTCGATCCCGCACCTCGATCTCGTCCACCATGGCCCGTATGCCCTCGATCCGAACCCGGGCAAGGGCCCGGCCCTCGGGATCCCAACCCCCCTGTTCAACCTGGTCTACCACGACGCCCTGCTGATCCCCTGGTCGCTCGAGCGGGGCGCCTGGGGCATCCCGGAAACCGACTCCGGATTCCTCCACGGCTTGGGCAACGCCGGCTTGCCCTATCTCTCGCTTCACCCCTCCCCGCTCGAAGCCGAGCGGGTCAGGACCATGACGGCGCTGCATCGGCGGGTCGGCCTTCTCGAAATGACCGATCACAAATTCATCGAGCCGGCCGGGCGGCGCCAGCAGTTCGCGTTCGCTGACGGCACCCGGGTGACGATCGACCTGGATCGGGACTCCTACGAGATTCTGCCTGCGCTGACGGAGGCCGAGCTGGCCGGCCGCTGAAAGCTGGACGAAACCGGCCAAGAGCGGCCGCGTTCTCCGCGCATCACTGCTTCGGATCGGCCGGCGAAGAGGACAGCTCGGCTGCCGACGGGTGTCCCGGATAAGGCTTGCCAATCAGGCTGTAAAAAGCCGGTCCATCGAGCGTCTCCCGCAGCAGGAGCTCGGCCGCAACCTGATCCAGCAACTGCCGCTGGCTTTGGAGGATCTCCCGGGCTTCCTGGTAGGCCTGATCCAGCATCCGCCGGACCTCCTCGTCGATGATGCGGGCCGTCTCCTCGCTGCAGTCGCGCTGGAAATACCCATCTCCCCCTCCCAGAAATGCCGACTGCATGGGGCGTCCGCACTGGGCCAGGCCAACCTGGTCGCCCATCCCGAACAGGCAGACCATCTGCCGGGCCAGCCCGGTCGCTTGCTCGAGATCGTTCTGCGCACCCGTGGTCACCTCGCCATAGACGATTTCCTCCGCCGCACGGCCGCCCAGCAGCCCCCGCAGACGCTCCTTCAGCTCCGTCCGTGTCATCAGGTACTGGTCCTCGGTCGGCAGCTGCATCGTGTACCCCAAAGCCGCCCTGCCCCGGGGGATGATGCTGATCTTGTGCACCGGATCGCCGTGCTGGTTGGCCGCTGCCACCAGGGCGTGCCCCACCTCGTGATAGGCCACTCGCCGCTTCTCATCCTCGCCCAGGCGCCGGCTCTTGCGCTCCGGCCCCGCCACCACCTTCTCGACCGCCAGCTCCAGATCCGATTGCCCGATCCGATTCGCTTTCCGCCGCGCCGCCAGCAGCGCCGCCTCGTTCAAGGCGTTGGCCAAATCCGCCCCCGAAAAGCCCGGCGTCACCTGGGCGATCCGATGGAAATCCACGGCCGGATCCCAGGGCTTTCCTTTCGCATGCACGCGGAGGATGGCCTCGCGCCCCGGCAGATCCGGCGCATCCAGAACGACCTGCCGGTCGAACCGGCCCGGACGCAGCAGCGCGCGATCGAGCACGTCCGGCCGGTTGGTCGCCGCCAGCAGGATCACGCCCGCGTTCGCCTCGAAACCGTCCATCTCGACCAGGAGCTGGTTCAGCGTCTGCTCGCGCTCGTCATTGACCGCCCCGATATGGACTCCGCGCTGGCGCCCCACCGCATCCAGCTCGTCGATGAAAATGATGCAGGGCGCCTGCGACTTCGCCTGCTGAAACAAGTCGCGCACCCGAGCCGCCCCCACCCCCACGAACATCTCCACAAAATCGCTCCCGCTCAGGGAGAAGAACGGGACCCGCGCCTCCCCCGCCACCGCGCGCGCCAGGAGTGTCTTGCCCGTCCCCGGCGGCCCCACCAGCAACAGCCCCTTCGGTATCTTCGCGCCCAGCGCCTTGTAGCGGTCGGGACGCCGCAGAAAATCCGCCACCTCCTCGAGCTCGAACTTCGCCTCATCGCATCCCGCCACGTCGGCGAACGTCACTCCCGTCTCGCGGTCCGCCACCAGCTTGGCGCGGCTTTTCCCGATGCTCAAAACCGACTGGCCGGCGGCCCCCATTCGCTTGGCCAGCGCGCCCCACAGCAAGAACAACAGCGCCAGCGGCAACACCCAGACCAGGAGAAATTGCTGCAGATAGTTCGGGCGCACACCCCCGAACTTGACTCCCGACCGCTGGAGCTCCTCGACCAGCTTGTCGTCCTGGACGCGGATCGTCCGGAACAGGAACTCATTCTTGGATTCCTTGGCGGCAGGCGCGCCCGGGCCGGCCGGCCCCGGCGCGCGGTTGGTCGATTCGATCGCCGGCCCGGCCGTCACCTGGTTCGTCCCTCCATCCTGGGCCGCCTCCGCCCGCGGCTGGATCCGGCCCGTGATCTCATCCTCCCGCAGATAGCACTCCGTCACCTCGCCCCGCCCCAAAGCCGCCTTGAATTCGCTGTAGGGGATCGTACGGACCGAGAACCGCCCCAGGCTGTACTGCCAGGTCGACAGCAGCACCAGCGCACCCACCAGATACCAGATGGAAAACCTCCACTGGGGATCCCAGCTGAACCATCGCCCCCGCCGCGTTTTCGGTTTCTGTTTCATCATCGGCCCGGCCCGCCTCCGGCCTCGCTACCAGAGAGTCTCCTTCAGCTTGGCCACGGCGTCGATCATGAATTGGATCGCCAGCGCCGCCAGCAGCAGCCCCATGATCCGCGTCGTGATCTTCATCGCGATCGGGTTCAGCCAGTGCGCCCGCCAGACCGCCACCCGGAACATGAGGTAGCAGACCATTGACACCGCCACGATGCAGCCGCACAGGGCCACCATCTGTCCCACCCCGCTGGCCTGGTTCTTCAGCAGGATGGACGTCGTGATCGCCCCCGGCCCCGCCAGCATCGGCACCGCCAATGGCGTGATCGCCACGTCGTCCTTCTCCACCCCCGCGTCCGCCTCCTCCGCCGTCCCCTGCACCCGCGACCGCTGCGCCCGCAGCATGTCCAGCGACACCAGCAGCAGCACGATGCTCCCCGCCACCTGAAACGCCTCGAGCGTCACCCCCATCAGCCGGAAGATCCACTGCCCCGTCAGCGAAAAAAAGAGCAGCACCCCCGCCACCACAAAACACGCCAGCCCCGCCATCCGCGCCCGCTGCGCCGCCGTGTCCCGCGGCGTCATCGCCAAAAACACCGGGATCACCGCGATCGGATCGATGATCACGAACAGCGAGCTGAACGCCAGAATGATGTATTCGATCATGCTCATGCGCGGCAGGGAGCCAGAACCGCCGTGCTCATCCCGTGGATGATCTTCTTGTCCGCCGGGCACACCGTCGCCAGCACGCCCCCCAGCCGCGCCCGTGCCCCGTCTCCGCGCCCCGCCACAAAATAATACGGGCACAGCCGCACCCGGCCCGCCATCGATTCCACCCGGTCCACGCCCGGATCATACCACCGCACCGCCACAGGCTTGGGCCGGCGGAACCGCTGCAATATATACGGCGTGCGTGGAAATGACGCCAGCGCTTCCTCGACCGCCGCCCGCCATTCCGATTGCGACAGGTCCGCCCCGTAATAGACCCCGCGCGATCCCCACGCCCGCTCCGAAAAACCCGACACCTTCAGCACCAGCTCCCGCTCCCGCTGCGTGCTCTCCCCCAACTGCCGCCAGTCCGTCAGCTCCAGACCCGGGATCGATCCCTGAGCCGGCAACGGCGCCGGATCCACCACCCACGTGTACGGCACCCACTCCTGCATCCGCCGGAAAAATCCTTCACCCAGCTCGCGCCGCCAGAACTCGCGCAGGTTCCGGTTCCAGAGCAGGGCCAGCAGCAGCTTCTCCTCGAAGAGCGGCTTCGGAGGCGGCGTCATCCGCAACCGGCCAGCCGCCGCCCCGCCAATCACCGCCTCCGCGCACGCCACCTGCGGCAGGTCGAACAGCTCGAAAAACCGGTAGACCGCATCCCCCGCGGCGAAATCCGTGAAATCCGTCCCCCGCACCGCCATCGGCGGTTGTGGGATCTGCCCGCTGAGCCAGACCATCTCGGGCCGGTAGGTCGCTGCCTCCTCCGAGATCACGATGTGGACTCGGCGCGCCCCGCCAAATATCGAGGCGAACCCCTGCACCATTCCATCCTCCCCGCCGAGCACCGGCCAGCCCTCCCGCGCATACGCACGGTTCAGCCAGCCCGTCAGCCCGATTCCCCCGGGGACGCTGTCCAGCTCGACCAGCGCGAGCCCTTCCTCGGTCCACAGCAGGTCCGGCCGTATCACGGACGGCAGCTCTCTCTGAAACGCCTCCGCCCGCTGTCGTGCGACCAGCTCCGACGGCTTTCCCTGGTCCAGCCAGCTCGCCACCCAGGCCGGCTGCCGCCCCTCCACGCTCAGCTCATACAGCCGGTTGGCCGCACGGTAAAACTGCAGCAGCACCCGCCCCATCTGCTCCAGCGACCGCGCCATCTCCGCGCCCACCGCAAACGGCGCGGCCGCCGTCCGCCACGTGTGCCTCGCAAACAAGCCGCCTTCCGGCATCTGCGCCCGGATCCGGCGGACGCAGTCCTTCTCTCGCTGCGCTTCGCTCTGCCTTGGGCCGCCCTCGCCACCGCGCTCGCCGGCAGAGCGGGGAGGCAGATCGGAGGGCTCGCCGTTCGGGCCTTCGAGCCTGGAATCGGGGCTCGAATCGTTCTGCCTCGGCACAGGTTGGGCCGCTGCCGCCGCCCCAGGCGCTTCGAACCCGCTGCTGCTGGCTCCGGAACCCGGCATGGTGCTTCCTGGCTACTTCCTGACCTGGCCCGTGCCCAGGCCGATCCATTTGTAGGTCGTCAGCTCCTCGAGCCCCATCGGCCCTCGCGCGCCCACCTTGTCCGTGCTGATCCCGATCTCGGCGCCCAGCCCGAACTCGCCGCCGTCGGTGAACCGCGTCGATGCATTCCAGTAGACCGCCGCCGAATCGACCTCCGCCAGGAACTGGCGCGCCCGATCCTCGTTCCGCGTCACGATTGCATCCGAGTGCGCCGATCCATACCGGTGGATGTGGCGGATCGCCTCCTCGACTCCATCCACCACCCGCACCGCCAGGATCAGGTCCAGATACTCCGCATGCCAGTCCTCCTCGGACGCCGGTTTCACCCGGGGCAAATCCGGCGGCAGCAGCCCCGCGGCCCGGTCGTCCACGCGCAGCTCGACGCTCTTCTCCGCCAGCTTGCGCGCCATGTCGGGCAGGAACGCAGGCGCGATCGCCGCATCCACCAAAAGCGTCTCCATCGCGTTGCACACGCCGGGCCGCTGGACTTTCGCGTTGAGCACGATCTCCGATGCCATCGCCGGGTCCGCCTCCCCGTCCACATAGACATGGCACACCCCCTTGTAATGCTTGATCACCGGCACCCGCGAGCATTCCGACACCGCGCGGATCAGGCCTTCCCCGCCCCGGGGTATGCACAGATCCACCGACTCGGTGCAGGCCAGGAGATCCCGGATCGCGTCGCGATCGGTTGTTTCGACGCGCTGGATGGCGTGGGCTGGAAACCGGGCGTTCGTCCGCCGGCCCGCCTCGACCAGCGCCTCGACCAGCGCCTGGCTCGAGCGTCGCGCCTCCTTGCCTCCGCGCAGGATCGTCGCATTGCCCGACTTGAAGCACAGCCCCGCTGAGTCCACCGTCACGTTCGGCCGGGACTCGTAAATGATCACGATCACGCCGATCGGCACCGCCACTTTCCGGAGACGCAGCCCGTTGGGCCGCACCCGGTCGTCCAGGACCCTCCCCACCGGATCCGGCAGCCCGGCCACATCCCGCAAGCCCCGGATCATCGCGTCGATCCGGCGGTCGTCCAGCCGGAGCCGATCCAGCATGGCCGCCGATATTCCGCTCTCCGCCGCCCCCGCCATGTCCTCCGCGTTCGCCCGGGCGATCAAGTCCCGGGATGCGTCCAGCGCTTCCGCCATCGCCCGCAAACAGGCGTCCTTCTCCTCCCGGCTCAGCCGTCCCAGCTCCCGGGCGGACTCCTTCGCCCGGCTCGCCAGCTGCCTCATCGTCTCCCGCAACGTCATGCCCGCACATTACACCCCGCGCGCCCGCTGAAAAGCTCGAAAGCAATTCTTGTTGCCCTGCCGGACCGGTTTTGGAAGGATAGGCCCCCACGTGGCCCGAAAGGTGCTGCATGATCATGGAATAGTGGAAGGCGCGCGGCGCCGGAAACGATTCATATCGGTTTCGGCTGGCGCCCTTCAATGCAATTGAAGTGTCCGCAACGAACAAAGCGCGTATGACGGTCCGAGCAAAGTCTCTGTTGGTCGGTTGGATTCTCATCCTGTCGAGCGGCGTCCTCTGGGCGCAAACCAACACCAACAGCTTCCAGGTTACGATCGAGCCCCCCGACCAGTTCATCCTGGTCGAGGAGACCACCAACCTGTTCACCCTCACGATCGGGAACCTGCTCACGACCAACCTCGTGGTCGAGGACCCCGAGGAGGAAGGAGGCGAGCCCATCACCAACGAGGTCGTGACCGCCAACTTCTCCAACCTCACTCTCCGCGCCACGCTGGGCGGGCGGGACCTCGACTTCAACGACGGCGGCAACCCGCCCGACCTGACGGCCGATGACGCCACCTTCAGCGCCGAGTTCATCGCCCCCGAAGTCGCCATCCAAACCAACCTCACGCTCCTGATCACCATCATCGGCGACGACCTCACCTACACCAATGAATCGAACCAGCAGGAGATCACCACGCTGACCAACCGGTTCACGAACAGCTACGTTCTCCTCAGCCGGCCCGATAACGACCGGTTCACCAACGCCTTCAAGGTCGTCCCCTACGGCGCGCTCATCCTCCACACCAACAATTACGCCTCCATCGAAAACCGCGAGCCCAAGCACGCCGAAGCCGAGGCCATCGATGCGTCCGTCTGGTGGAAATGGTCCATCCCCGTCACCACCAACGTGCTCATCGATACCGCCGGCTCGAGCTTCGAGCCCGTTCTCGGCGTCTACACCGGCCTGGCGCTCACGAACCTCGCCTCGGTGGCCTCCTCGACCGGCGAAGACCTCTACAAGGCCTACGTCCACTTCACCGCCACCGCGGGTGTCACCTACCGCATCGCCATCGCCGGCCAGAGCAGCAACGATGTCGGCGATATCCGCCTCCGCATCGAGCCCGGCGCCGTCCCCGACACCAACGGGCCCGGCGTGACGATCCTCAGCCCTCTCGACAACGACCTGTTCACCACCAACCTGGTCGAGTTCAGCGGCCAGGGCGATGAGCTCCTCCCCAAGGAGTCCGGGCTCGAACGGGTGATGCTTCAGATCAATGAAACCCCGGCGGTCCCCGCCACCGGCACCACCAACTGGACCGTCACCCTCGACCTCCCCCCGGGGACCAATACCATCAACGCTTTCGGGGTCGATTACGCTGGCAACACCGGCGCCGTCCACAGCATCATCGTCAAGTTCATCAACCCCACCAACGACACCTTCGGCAGCCCCATCACGCTCCCCGGACCCGCCGGGCTCGACCTCGCCATCAACGGCCGCGCCGGCAAAGACCCCGGCGAGCCCAACCACGGCGGCAACGAAGGCGGCCACTCGATCTGGTACAAATGGATCGCTCCCGAAGACGGCCTGCTGTTCGTCACGACCACCAACTCGAGCTTCGACACTCTCCTGGCCGTCTACACCGGCGACAGCGTCTCCAACCTCACTCTCGTCGCCGAAAATGACGATGTCACACCCGGCATCTCCCACAGCGAGGTCTCCCTCTACGTCAAGAGCGGCGAGACGTACTATATCGCGGTCGATGGCTACGGCGGCGCGTTCGGCGATATCCAGCTCGCCTATGATTTTGTGGGCCAGCCCCTCCCCGGCGCCTACCTCCTGAACATCGTCCCCGCCGAGGGCGGCACGGTCACCCCCCCGTCCGGCAACTACCTCGCCGACACCAACCTCGTGCTCACCGCTTTCCCCGATCCCAATTACGTGTTCATCCGCTGGAGCGGGAGCGTCTCCTCCACCAACAACCCCCTCGACTTGCTCCTCAACAGCGATAAAACCATCATCCCCGTCTTCGCTTTCGACAACTACACCGAGACGTTCGAGTCCGGCAACCTGCTGACGTTGCCCTGGTCCACTTCCGGGAATGTCCCGTGGTCCGTCCAGAAGGGCGAGACCGCCGGCGGCCAGTTCGCCGTCCGCTCCGGCGCCATCGCCGACGGCCAGCAAAGCCGGCTCCTCCTCCAGCTCCGCTCCGTAGCCGGCAATGCCTTCTTCCACTTCCGCGTTAGCTCCGAAGACGGCTGGGATTGGCTCGAGTTCCATCTCAACGGCAAGCGCGTGAAGCGCTGGTCTGGCGAAGCCGCCTGGCAGAAGTTCGTGTTCCCCGTCCCCGCCGGGGTCAACACCCTCGAGTGGCGCTATGTGAAGGATCCCACCCACAGCGACGGTCTGGACGCCGCGTTCATCGACAACCTCTACCTGCCGCTGCCTGCCCAGGTCCCCCTTCTCTCCCTGTCGCTCTCGCCTGCGGGCGGCGCCGTCGTCCAGCTCGAAGGCTCGCCCTTCCAGTCCTACATCATCCAGTCCTCGACCGACCTGAGCGCTTGGCAGTCCGTCAGCACCAACAGCTCGCCCACCGGCGCCATCCAGTGGGCCGATCCCGAGCCCCTCACCTCGATCCGCTACTACCGCGCTTACGCACCGTAAAATCCTCGAACAGCCATTCTCGAGGCCGAGGCCGCCCGGCCGAGCGCATCCCGCTCGGCCGATCGCTTGCGCTCGGGCCTTTCATGGATCCTGCGGGCTGGCCGCGCCCCTGCTATGAACGATCCCGGACCCATCCCGCCCGCGGGCTTCCATATGACGCCCGATGAGTTTCGCCGGGCCGGCCGGGCCGCGGTGGATTGGATCGCCGATTATTACGAGCGGATCGAATCCTACCCGGTTCTATCCCGGGTCCAGCCCGGCGAGATCCGAGCCGGGCTGCCCTCCGAACCGCCTCTCCATGGCGAACCGTTCGAAGCCATCCTCGCCGACCTCCAGCAGCGGATCCTCCCCGGCATCACCCACTGGCAATCGCCGAATTTTTTCGCGTTCTTCCCTGCCAACGCCTCCGGGCCGGCCGTGCTCGGCGACCTCCTCTCGTCCGGCCTGGGCGTCCAGGGGATGCTCTGGCTCACCAGCCCCGCCTGCACCGAGCTCGAGTCGCTCGTCCTCGACTGGCTCGCCGAGATGCTCGGGCTGCCCGCCGCATTCAAGTCGAGCGGCCCTGGCGGCGGCGTCATCCAGGACGCCGCTTCGAGCGCCGCTCTCACCGCCCTTCTCGTCGCCCGCGAGCGCGCCACCGGCTGGGAAAGCAACGAGCAGGGGCTCGCTGCGCCCCTGACGGCCTACGCGTCGACCCAGGCGCATTCATCGATCGAAAAAGCCGTCCGGATCGCCGGGCTCGGCCGCCGCAACCTCCGCCTGATCGATGTGGACGACACGCTGGCCTTGCGGCCAGACGCTCTCTCGCGCCAGATCCAGGCCGACCGCCTCGCCGGCCTCCATCCGTGCTTCGTCAGCGCCACCATCGGCACCACCTCCTCCAACGCCATCGATCCCATACGCCAGATCGGCCAGATCTGCCGGGCCGAGGGCTTGTGGTTCCACGTCGATGCCGCCATGAGCGGCACCGCCGCCCTCTGCCCCGAGTTCCGCTATCTCCACGACGGCCTCGAGCTGGCCGATAGCTACTGTTTCAATCCCCATAAATGGATGTTCACCAACTTCGATTGCGACTGCTTCTACGTCGCCGATCGAGCCGCGCTCATCCGCACCCTGACCATCCTGCCCGAATACCTTCGCAACCGCGCCACCGAGTCCGGCGCCGTCATCGATTACCGCGACTGGCATGTGCCTCTCGGAAGGCGTTTCCGGTCGCTGAAGCTCTGGTGTGTGATCCGGCACTATGGGGTGGAAGGCCTCCAGCATCACGTCCGCCAGCACGTCGCCCTGGCCCGCCAGTTCACCCAATGGATCCAGGCCGATGACCGGTTCGAGCTGGCCGCCCCCGCCCCCCTCAACCTCGTCTGCTTCCGCCATCGGGCCGGCGACGATTTCAACCGCACCCTCCTGGATCGGATCAACCAAAGCGGCGCCCTCTTCCTCTCCCATGCGGTCTTGCGGGACCGGTTCACGCTCCGATTCTGCGTCGGCCAGACCCACTCCGAGCTCCGCCACGTCGAGCAGGCATGGCATCGCATCCGCCAAATCGCCCTTGACCTCGAAAAATCAGGATAATACCGGCCAGAGCCCCGCCGGAGGAGATTGCCGCCCCCTGCCGCTCGCGGATCTCGAGGCGCTGATGGACACCCCGATACGCCAACACTTCGAGCAGCTGAAACCGCCGGCCTCCCCGACATGAGCGTGCCACCCACCCCAACTCCAGCTGGATCCCCACTCCCGCCCCGCCCGCGTTTGGTCCTGCGGGTGGGCTTTGCCGGGCGCAAGGATCTATCCACCGATGAGAGAGTGCGGCTGGAGCCATTGCTGCAGGAGGTGTTGAGCACCCTGGGCCACCGGTTGGCGGCCATGGCGCCGGGCGTGCCGGTCGAGGCCGGTCGCGAGCCACAGACATCCGCCTTTTACGCCCGGCAATGCCCGTTGCTGCGACTGGTCACCGGTCTATGCGAAGGCGCCGACGCCCTGGCCGCCCAGGTGTTGGAGCGGGTGAGAATCTCCCCTGATAGCGGGACTCCCGGCAAGCAGGATACGCGGCGCCTCGAGACCGAACTGGCGGCGGTATTGCCTTTCGATGTGGTCACCTACCGTCAGAGCCGGCCCCTGACGTTCCAAGCTGAGTTTGACCGTCAGTTGTCCCGTTGCGCTTGGATTTTGGCCCTGGACGGCATTTACGAGAAACCAGATCCCGACACCGCGTTAGCGAAGAGCCGCCGCGCACGGGCTTATCGCGCGCAATCGTCGTTTATCCTGCGGCAGAGCGACCTGTTGGTGGCTGCAGCCAATCCGGACGAGCCCGGCCGGGCGGGGGGCACGCTTGAAACGGTTCGCGCGGCGCTGGCCTTCGAGCTGCCCGTGGTCTTCATCCACATCGGCAACGGCAGCGTGCATCTCGTTGCGCCGGACGACGACCTGGACTCAGCCCTTGCTCGGCCCGCACCTGCCACCGCGCAATGGCAGAGGTCGCTGGGCGATTGGGTGACGCAATTGACCGCTGACCCCGACAGCGGTCTCGATCCTGGCGAGGCCCAACACGGTTCCGATCGAAAACATGGGGAGGCAATGCTGAAGGAATTCCTGAACGACGCAACTCGCCCGTCCCAGGACGCGCGGAGAATCGCTGCCCGGTTCCGCAAGCAGGCCTGGACATGGTTCGAAACGCGGTTCCGCTCTGGACCTGGAGCGAAAAACGATCCCAAGCTGAAGCCTTACGATGTGTATCGCTCCCGCGCCACGGAGCTGAACTACCACTACGCGGGCCTGTATCGAGGGGCCTTTCTGTTGAATTACGCCTTTGCTATTGTGGCGGTGGCGCTGGCGGCCGTGAGCCTGGCCCTGCTGGCCACTGCCGTGCATGCGGGCCCGGACTGGCTTATGCCCACGCTGCTGACCTTCGCCACTGTCAAACTGGGCATTCTCATATTCATTTCCCGCAACACCCGCCGTGCCAACCGCGAAGAATGGAACGACCGTGCCGTCAACTACCGCTACCTGGCCGAGCGCCTGCGCGGGATGTACTACCTGCCGCGGGTGGGCAGTCAGCAACCGCCCACTGCCGCCCCCCCGCAGTTCGCATCTCGGGCCGTCCGGCAGAGCGCTGTGGACTGGCTCTTCGAGACTCTCGTCCGCGCCATCTCGCCGGCCGATCTGCCCGACGCCCAGCCCAGGGTCATAACAGCCCACAACGGGATCGGCACGGTTCAAGTGAAGAAACTCTTCTGCCCTCAGCCCGCTGCGGTGGTTGCGGCGGTCCGCGATGCATGGGTCGGCGAGCAGGCTAGGTACCACGACCGCAATGCCCGCACGATGCATGCCCTGGACCATGCGGTCGAAAATGCCACCGTCTGTCTCGGTTTCACCGTGATCTTCGTCGTGGCGCTGGACATCCTCATCCTGTTCAGCGAACTCCTGCACTGGCTGCCGAACGCATGGGAACCGGGGACGAAGCTTGCCACTCCCTGGCTGATCTGCATCTCGGCGGTCTTGCCTGCCATCATGGCCGCCCTGAACGGCATCCGCTTTCAATCCGAATGCCAGCGTCTGGCCGAGCGCTCGGCCGTGATGCGGATCATGCTCGCCGGCAGGCAAACCGTTGTGCGGCGACCGGAACCGGTGTCGTTCGGGTGGAAGTGCTGCCAGAAAATCAAAGTCCATCTCGGGACGACCTGGCACGTCATCCGCCACCTGTGCGGCCGACCTCCGGCCCCGAAGGGGCTTGAATACGCTGGCGGCCGGTGGCAGCTGGCCGATGAACTGGCCCGTCGCATCACCGCTGCTCAGTGCCAACCCGCCAGCGATCCCGGCAGTTGGTCCCACGACGCCCTCCGCCTCACCGAACGGGTGGCTACCGACTTCGTCCAGGAAGCCGCCGAATGGTCCGTGCTCTACTCCAAAGAGGTGAGCGATCCAGGCTGACTCGATAACACATGGTGACACCGTAAACCAGCTATGATGGAGGCGCATCCAATCAGTCCGCTCTCGGACCGGCACCTGCGTGTCTTTATCTCCTCGACGTTTCGGGACATGCACGCGGAGCGCAATCACCTCGTCACGGTCATCTTCCCGCAACTCCGGCGGCTGTGCGAGGCGCGCGGTGTGACCTGGGGCGAGGTGGATCTGCGCTGGGGTGTGACCGATGAGGCTGTCGCCGAAGGCAGGGTCCTGCCCATCTGTCTGGAGGAGATCAACCGCTGCCGGCCCTACTTCATCGGCCTGCTGGGCGAGCGGTATGGCTCCGTGCCACAGAATGTTCCCGACGAGTTGCTCGAAAAGGAAGCCTGGCTGCGCAAGCCGTTCCAGGAACGCAAGTCCGTCACCGAGCTGGAAATCCTCCACGGCGTGCTGCGCAACCCGGCGATGGCCAATCACGCCTACTTCTATTTCCGCGACCCGGCCTATGCGAGCTCCCTGCCGGAGCCGGAGCGCGGGGACTTCCTCTCCGAGAGCCCCGAGGCTGCGATGAAGCTCAAGCAGTTGAAGGAGCTGATCCGCCAGAGCTGCCTGCTGGTGCGGCCGAACTATCCCGATCCGAAGGCGCTAGGCGAGCTGGTGCTGGCTGACCTCACGGCGGTCATCAACCAACGCTGGCCCGAAGGCTCGCAGCCCGGCCCGCTCCAGCGCGAGGCGCTGGATCACGCCGCCTACGCCCGCAGCCGCGAGCGCGTCTATATCGGCCGGCCCGAGTATTTCGCCCGACTGGATGCCCATGCGGTCGGCCGCGGTGATGAGCCGCTGGTCATCCTCGGCGAATCCGGATCGGGAAAGTCGGCGCTGCTGGCCAATTGGGCGGCTCGGTATCGGCAGGCGCATCCGGAGACCTTCGTGCTCGAACATTACATCGGCGCCACGCCCGCCAGCGCGGATTGGGCGGCGATGCTCCGGCGCATCCTGGGCGAGTTCAAGCAACAGCTGGGCCTCACGCAAGACATCCCTGACCATCCGGATGCCCTGCGGAGCGCCTTCCCTAACTGGCTCCACATGGCTGCCGCGACCGCACAGAGCGCCAAGCACGGAGTCGAAAGCCCCGATCCGCATAGCGGAGGGGCGGCTTCCTCCCCGGCGCCGCCATCCGAGATCGTGATCGTTCTGGACGCCCTCAGCCAGCTCGAAGACAGGGACGGCGCGCCCGACCTGCTTTGGCTGCCGCCAGCGATGCCGGAGAACGTCCGGCTGATCGTCTCCACCCTGCCGGGCCGGTCGCTCGACGAAATCGCCAGGCGCCACTGGCCCGTGTTCAAGGTCGAGCCGCTCACCGTGGACGAGCGCAAGGAGCTCATCCGCCAGTTCCTGCGCGGCTACGGTCGCGAACTCAGCTCGGCGCGGGCGGAGCGGATCGCGGGCGCGCCGCAGTCGGCCAACCCCCTCTATTTGCGCGTGCTGCTGGATGAACTCCGCATCTTCGGCCAGCGCCAGCGCCTCGACGAGCGGATCGGATTCTACCTCGAGGCGGGTTCGCCCTATGAGCTGTATGTCAAAGTCATCGCCAGGTGGGAGAGTGATTTTGGGGCGGAGATGACCCGGGACACGCTCACCCTGCTATGGGCGGCGCGGCGAGGCCTGAGCGAGGCCGAACTGCTCGATATTCTGGGCCGGGATGGCCAGCCCCTGCCCAGGGCGGTGTGGTCGCCGCTGTATCTAGCGATGGACGACGCCGTGGTGAGCCGGCACGGGCTGCTGACATTCGCCCATGATTTCCTCCGGACCGCGGTGCGCGACGTGTACCTCCCGGCTGAACCTGGCCGGCAGCAGGCTCATTTGCGGCTGGCGGATTATTTCGGCAAGGGCCGCATCCAAAAGGTCCGCACCCAAGATGGGATCGAGATCGAGATCGCATCGGCGGACCATCTCAGTGGTGAAGGCGCGGGGCGCCGTCGCGCGGACGAGCTGCCCTGGCAACTGGCGGCCGCGCAAGCCTGGGAACCCCTGTGTGCCCTGCTGTCGGACGGCCATGCCTTGAACGCGATATGGGAAGCCAACGAGTTTGACGCTAAGAACTACTGGGCGCGGCTCGAGGAACATGGTTTTCGGATCGCCGATTCGTATCGGCTGGCCCTCGAGCTTCCGGAAATCCACTCCCCCGAGATGCTGACGAATCTCTCCCAGCTCCTGTTCGACATGGGGCAGCTTCCGGAGGCATCGGCGCTGACCGATCGCATCGTCGAGCTCTACCGAAAGAACGGGGATGAAGAGTCGCTGGCCGCCGCGCTTCTGTTTCAGGCGGATCTGAGGCGCGCCCGCGGCGATCTGGATGGGTGTTTGACGATCTACGAGCAAGTCCGTCAGGTGTTTGCGGTGAAGGGCTCGGTTCGCGGACGGGCGGCGGCGCTGGCCAACGCGGCTTTGGCGCACAAGGACAAGGGGCAGCTGGATCGCGCGCTCGATCTCCAGCGGGAGGCAGGGGCGCTTTGGCAGGAACTGGGCGACCGCACGGGCGTGATGCACGCGCTGGGGAACGAGGCCGTCATTCATTATCTGCGGTCCGAGTACGAAGAGGCGCTGGCCTTGCTCGAACGGCAGGAGCGGTTGTGCAAGGAGGCAGGCGATCTGGACGGGCTGCAGGCCTGCGTGGGCAATCAGGCGATGGCACGGATGGACCGGGGAGAACCGGGGCTGGCCAAACTGCTGCTCGAGCGGCAGGAGGGCATCTGCCGTCAGATGGGGAGGAAGATGAGTTTGGCCACCTGCCTGGGAAACCATGCGGTGTTGCTGATCCAGGAGGATCAACACGAATCGGCGATGCCGTTGCTCGAAGAACAGGAAAGAATCTGCCAGGAGGTCGGAGACAAAGGGGGGCTGTCGAGAGCGTGGTCCAACCAAGGCATTGTGTTCCGGGAAACCGGCCAATTGAATCGGGCCATGGAGCTGCACAGGCGCTCCGCCCAGATGGATCGGGAGACCGGGAACAGGATCAGCCTCGCGGTGGCCATCCATAACCAGGCGGACGACTATTACGAAATGGGCGATCTGGATATGGCCATGAGATTGTTCAAGGAATCCGAAAAGCTGTCGCGGGAACTGGGGAGCCCGAAAGGCATCGTCGAGTCGATGGTCCGCCAGGCGGAGCTGCTTTGGGAGCTGCCGGAATGGCGAACGGAGGCCATGCGCCTGATGGATGAGGCGCTGGATCTGGCCCGGCAGTCCCGCATGCAGTCGCTGGTGCAGTTGCTGTGCCGCGGCCGCGCGAAAATGGCGCAGGCATCGGCGGCAGCCGGGTCATCATGATCATGGGGCAAACCGATTGTCGGGACAACAGGAGCATCTCATGTGCAACGAAGCAGGGGCCGCGAATCCATCGCCACAATTGGGGATCCGGATCCGATGTCCGAAGTGCGGTAGCCTGAGGATACCCAAGGACCAGGAGCTGGCGCGGTCGATCCTGGACAGCGGATCTGGACTCGGCATGAAATGCCCTGAGTGCCAGTGCGAGTTCATGTATGACCGGGAGAGAGGGGAGATCAGCGTTATCGAAGAACGCGGCCCGAGTGAAACCGACTCTCGAGAATCCGGCCACCCAAACGAATGGGGCCATTTGCTGCGGCGCCTGGGGCGGCTTGCGCGGCGCGAGGGGCGGCTCGAGGATGCCGAACGCCTGACGCGCCAGGCGATCGATCGGTTCGAAGCGGCGGGCGACGAGCGTTCGGTTTGCGGCGCCAAGGGCGATCTGGCCTTGGTCCTCGAGGCCAGAGGCGACCCGGCCGCCGCTCTCGAGCTGCATCGGGATTCCGGCGGGATGGCGCGGAAGCTGGGCGCGATGGATGAGCTCCAGCATAGCCTCGGCAATCAGGCCGCCATCCTCGCCGACATCGGCCAGGTGGATCGCGCGGTCGAATTGCTGGCGGAACAGGAGGAGATCTGCCGCCAGACATCGAACGAGCGCGGCCTGGCCCAGGGGATACTCAACCAAGGCATCCTGAAGATTCGCGCGCTTCACCGCACCGAGGAAGGTCTGTCCCAGCTGGCGGATGGGTGTCGCAGGTGTCTCCAGCACCGCCTGCAGCCGCCCGTCCAACAGGCTCTGCTGGTCTTGAGATGCACAGCCGCCGAGCTGGCGACTCCCATCCTCCAAGGCCAATTGCCACAAGCCCAAGAGCCGGCCTTGCGGCTCCTGGCCGAGTTACGCCAATACGGCCTGGAATTCTGCGAGCCCGACGTGCTGGTGTGGACGACCCAGGCACTGGCCCAGTTGGAACTCCTGAGCGGGAATCGATCCGAGGCGCAGCGCATGATCGAAACGAGCCTGGCCGACTGCCGTCGGCAACAGTGGCAGGAGCCGTTGCCGCGCCTCGAACAGTTGCAGTCCCAGGTCAACGAGATCCTGGGACCATGGGACGCCTCGGCCGACGCGACCGCTCGAGGGGCGGTTCCCTTGTCATGGATATTCAAGAGCCGGGATCGGATCCCCGCCGGCGCGTCTTTCCGTTATTGGGTGGTCCATCCCGAGGGCCTGACTGCGACGATGTGCGCCCAGATCGTCAAGCGGCTGGCCCAATTGCCGGGAGACATTCGGATCGAGAAGGATGGGGAAAGCGTCAACGGCAAGAGCATCATGGGGCTGATGATGCTGGCGGCGGGTCCAGGCAGCAGCATCCAGATCCAGTTCTCCGAATCCCAGGATGGCCATGCTCTGGATCCACTGGCACAGAAGGGGATCATCGTTCCTGAAGGGACGGATGCCAGTTTCCGGTGCCCAAAATGCGCCAGGGAGAATCAGGTCCCGGCGAGACCGCTCTCGAAAGAACGGGTCTGTCCGGCCTGTGGCGAGCCGAGCCGATTCCAGGAGGGTGATTACGGTGTGATTTCCGGTGGCGATTGCGGCAGCAACTCCTACGACTCAAGGCCTCCAAGCTTGTGATCCGAAGACGCTCCGCACCCGTAGCCGCGACGGTCAATCCTGGATTCCCGCAACCGTATCCCCCCTGAGAAAGGCGGGCCGCGCTCTCAGGCTCGATCCTCGATGAGCTCGAGACGGGCCCCTCCCAGCAGCTGGTCCACGAATGTCGTCGAATAGACGCCCCGCCGGAAATTCGGATCCTGCAGAATCGCCTGCTCGAAGGGGATCGTGGTCTTGATGCCGGTGATGAGGTGCTCGTTCAGGGCGCGGCTCATGCGATCGATGGCTTCGCGGCGGGTCTTGCCGAAGGAGATCAGCTTGCCGATCAGCGAATCGTAGTGAGGGGGGATCACATACCCGGCATAGGCATGGCTGTCCAAGCGCACCCCTCGGCCTCCCGGCGCATAATACATCTGGATCCGGCCCGGGCTCGGACAGAAGTCGTCGAACGGATCCTCCGCGTTGATGCGGCATTCGATCGCATGCCCGCGGAACTGGATATCGCTCTGCGAAAGCCGCATCGGTTCGCCCATGGCAACCTGGATCTGAAGCTGGACGAGATCGATGCCGGTCACCTCCTCGGTGATGGGATGCTCGACCTGGATCCGCTTGTTCACCTCCAGAAAATAGTATTGGCCATGGTCATCGACGATGAACTCGACGGTCCCGGCGTTGGTGTAATGGGCCAGCTCGGCGATTCGAACGGCAGCCCTCCCCATCTTCTTCCGAAGATCCTTGAAACGATCCTCGATCAGAGGCGATGGGGTTTCCTCGATGATCTTCTGGTTGCGCCGCTGGATCGAGCAGTCCCTTTCCCCGAGATGGATGATGTTGCCTTTGGCATCGCCGAAAATCTGGAACTCGATGTGATGGGAGCTTTCGATGTATTTTTCTATGTAGACGCCCGGATTGCCAAAGGCCTTCTCCGCTTCGCTTCGCGCCGTGTGATAGCCCTTGAGCAGCGCCATGTCGTTATGGGCGATGCGCATCCCCCGGCCGCCACCGCCCGCCACCGCCTTGATCATGACCGGATAGCCCACCCGCCGAGCCGTCTCCAGCGCGTCCTGCTCGTTCTCCACAATCCCATCAGAACCCGGCGGCGTCGGAACCCCCGCTTTCTTGGCCAGATCACGGCTCACAGCCTTGTTCTCCAAGGCCGTCATCGCGCTCGAACGAGGCCCGATAAACCGTATGTTGCAGTTCTCACATACGTCCGCAAAATGGCCGTTCTCGGCCAGGAACCCATAGCCCGGATGAATCGCGTCGACATCCGTGATCTCAGCGGCACTGATGATCCTGTCGATTCGCAAATAACTCTCCTGGGCGGGCCCTTTACCGATACATATCGCCTCATCCGCCATCTGCACATGCATCGAGTTCACATCCACCTCGGAATAAACCGCTACTGTGCGGATGTTAAGCTCTTTGCACGCACGGATGATCCGAACTGCAATCTCTCCGCGATTGGCAACCAGAATCTTTTCGAACATTGAGAAACTTAGGCAGGCGGATGTTTTGGCTCTTGGCGATCGGGGTTCTATCGTTAACTCTGAATAGCAACCCCTTCTTTCGGTCATTAGCTACACCGGCCTGACTCGGTAAAGTGCTTGACCATATTCAACCGGTTTGCCGTTCTCGACCAGCACCTGGGTGATGACCCCATGGATCTCCGCCTTGATCTCGTTCATCACCTTCATCGCTTCGATAATGCATACCACGGTCTCAGCGCTGACCTCATTGCCAACCTCGATGTAGGGTGCGGCATCGGGAGACGGGGCTCGGTAAAAGGTGCCGACCATCGGCGCCTTGATTTCGATCTCCTTGGTCGTCGAAACAGCCGCAGCTGCCTGCGAAGCTGGTGGCAATCCAGGTTGCACGGCTGCAATCGCCGGGCTTGCATACGCAAACGACCCACCCTCGTCTAACACGACCGGAGCTGACTGGGGGCTCGGCCCACGCTTGAGCCGAACCTTGAAGCCCTCCCTTTCGAGCTCGAACTCCGAGATCGAATTCTTCCTCATCAGATCGATGATCGCCTTAATGTCTTTCAGATCCACAAGAATCTCCTAAATCGTGTCCGCTTCACTCCGCGAACCGCCCGCTCCAAGCCTGTAGGTCATTCCAACAGCTGAACCCCCCGCTTCGCTTCGAAGCTCAACCATTGTGGGGACCGATAATATCAACCTCGAAAACGAAGTCAAGCAACCTTTGAAGATGGAGCGGCTTAACCAACAAAAAAACATCGAAAACCACTAAACAGGGCCTGTTTTCTTGTCCAATAACGATAAAGCCGCTTCGAGCGCCAGCAAGTATGAGGTCGGCCCAAATCCGCTGATCTGCCCTTTGCATGCCGGCGCTATCATCGAGCTCGAACGGAACGGTTCCCTCGAGTGTATGTTGCTCAGATGCACCTCGATCGCGAGGACTTTGATCGCGGTTAGCGCGTCGCGGATCGCCACGCTGGTGTGCGTGTACGCAGCCGCATTCAAAATGATCGCGTCATAGGAGCCCTGAGCCTGCTGAATCCACGTGACCAAATCTCCTTCGTGATTCGATTGGCGAAAGTCAACATCGACTCCCAATTGCTCAGCCTTCTTTCTGATCATCGCTTCGATTTGTCCCAGTGTCGCCCGCCCATACGTCTCCGGCTCTCGCTGGCCAAGCAAGTTCAGATTCGGTCCATTCAAGATCAAGATTTTCATGCCTCTTCCGCCGCTTTTGGTTGAACAATCTTATTCCGCTGACCGTGACACGCTCCTGCTTGGCGATTCGTCGATGCCAGCCAGCAATCCGATCAGGGCAAATGTTGGCCAAGCCAATGCAGGGATGTAAAGACCGAATTCAACCAGCCCTTGAATCGTCCAGCCGAACAGACCAAGCCAGACCGGAAAAAAGTACCAAAGATTTGCACTTCTACTTTTTCGATATAGCAAAACCATTGAGCTGCCAATAAATGATCCGTACAATATGAATCCACAAAAACCCGAATCAGCAGCTTGTTCGAGATAGTCGTTATGGACTAGCCTTGCCATTTCAGCCTCAGGTGGCTTGATTTTTTGAAACGGTATCGAAAAAGCCCCTGGACCAACCCCAAAAACCGGATTGTCTACCGCTATTTCAATTGCGGATTTCCAGTAGGTTACCCTCGCTGATACACTGGTTGCACCGCCTCGAAAATATTGTGCATATTTAACGATAAATCCTGCTAATCCCATCCCAATAACGGCAATTATTATCCCGTTTTTGTAGCATCTCGAGATTCGACTGTTGAGGATTACCGCAACCGCCAGGATCACGGCAATCAGGTGTCCTGCCTTTGAACCTGTCCAGTAAAGGCACGCGAGGCCTGTATAAGCGAATAGGCCGGTGATAACCCCTCGAAACACATTGCCCATTCGTGCTGTCCAATTCCACATGGCTACGGTGACCACCGGATGGAGCAGCAGGATCACCCCAGCCAGGGCGTTCGGATAGACCAAGGTCGAGAAGATTCGATCCCGCATAATCCGGCGGATCAACTCCTCCGGGTATGACTGGGGCCCCGATTGTTCCTGGATGAACCGGCGCAGAGCCTCGAGCCCGCCGTAATGTTGGCCCAAGCCCTGCCAGTAAACCAGGCATAACCCCCCAGCCAGCCCGATCCAGAACCCGGTTAGATTCGGCGCTCTGCCCAGCAGTAGGAATCCTGCCAATAAACACGCCGCGCAACCGCCAAAGTGCAGCAGTGTGATCTGGCTTAAGAGCGGGTGGACCGACTGGAAGCTCGATAACACCTGCCATCCAAACCATCCGCCAAACAATGCCAGCAATGGCCAAGCATCATTGGTTCTTGTTGAAAAGGAACCGGATCGGGCTTGCCGGCGGCTGTAAAAGTACACCCCAGCTCCAAGAACCGCCAAACCGACCAGCATTGCCAAACCGTGCTTGATCGGCCATGGATCGAATAGCGATCGCTGCCAGTCCCGCCCCGCGGATTGATCCTGAATCCCAAATCCGGGAATCCGGCTCGAATCCCTGACCAGGTGATCCAGAACGACCGGATTGCCCCACTTCACAAGGGCTAATCCCAGAAAAAAGCCGAACAAAGCCGCAAACAGGGTTGTGGGCCACGGTTTTAGGGTGAGAACACCCGATGGACTGCCACGGCGGGCTGCGATGGTTGTCATGCCCGTTGTTCAGAGCGCCATCTTCAGGCAAGTGACCTCGATGGCCAGGAATTCCTGCACGTTGGTTTCGAGAATCCGGTGGAGACGTTCGAGCAGTCGCACGTTCTCCTGCGCGCCGGTTTCACCCAGTCGACCGGCTGCCGCTTTGGTCGGCTCCGCCAGTTCCGGATAGAAAAGCCCGGGCTCCGCTATGGCGTGTCCGCAAAGCCACAAGTCACGCATCCAACGCTGCAGCAATAGGATCATATCCGACCGCCGGCGCCGGTATTCGGCTTCGATGGCCGCCGCGAGCTCATCCTCCCATTTCTCCTTCAAACGCGGATCGACGTCGTCGTGAAACCGCAGGGGAGAACGCTCGGAGAGTTCTTTTTCGACGGCGGCTTTGACCTGGGCCAGTTCCTGGATCCAGAGCCCGAGCAGTCGATAGCGCGTCCAGATTCCCTCCCGGGGTGTGGCGAGGATCTGGATAAACTGATCGAGGAGCTTCCGCTCGGCCGGGCTGAGCCGCGGCATGGTTTCGCCGGCCACCGGCAGCACCAGACACCGCGAGACGAGCGTTTCAAGCATGCGCCCGGGGTCGGTCGACAGCAGCATCAGCAAGGATTGCCCGGGAGGCTCCTCGAGCGTCTTGAGAAACGCATTGCCCGCCTCCGGGTTGAGCCGGTCGGCGGCCTGGATGATCCCGACCTTGTAGCGTCCCTCGCCCGGCTTGAGGTGGATCGCCTCGTTGAGTTGCCGGACCTGATCGATGGTGATGATCCGGAGCTTCGATTCGGGCCGGAGATAGTGGACGTCGGCGTGCGAAAGGCGTTGGATCTTCCGGCAACTGGCACAGGCATCGCAGCAATCCAAAGGCAGGCCGCCCGCTCCGGCCTGGGGCGGATGCAGACAATTGACAGTCCGGGCCAGGTTCGATGCCAGGACCTCGAGAAGATCCAGATCCGGCCCGCTGAACAGATAGGCATGCCCCAGCCGGCCCCGGTCCAGACTGCGTTGGAGGATCTGGACTGCCGACCGTTGGTCCGTCAATTCAGCCAGTGACATCGCATCATCAGCTTAGTGAGCTCCGCGGCCGAAAACCATGATTTTCTGCCTTCAACGCGGCTTGGCTCCCGTCGGGGCGCTTCTCGAGGAGGGCGCCACGCTCTCAGTCCGGGGCGATCTCGTGCATGACCTGCTCCAGCGCCTGGCGCAACCGCTCGCGCTCCGCGTCGGTGGCGGACTCGGGCACGGACATGGGGGGGGCGAAAGTGACCAGGCACCGGCTCAACGGCAGCGGCACCTGGAATCGGTCCCAGCTTCGCAGCCGCCATTTCCAGCCCAGACGATACGCGGCCGGGACGATGGGAAGCCCCGTCAGCTGCGCCAGCGCCATGATGCCCTCCTGCACAACATGGCGCGGGCCCCGGGGGCCATCCGGAGTGATGGCCAGATCGAACCCCTGTTCGCCCCAGGTCGTCAGCTCGAGCAGCGCCTGCGGCCCGCGCCGGCTGGTCGATCCCCGCACCGGCTCGATCCCGTAGCACTCGAGGATCTTCGCCAGAAAGGCCCCGTCTCGGCTCGCACTGACCAGGGCCGCCATCCGCCGCCCCGGACAAGGGCCCGTCACGTAGCGGCGATACAGGCTCAGGCACAGCGCCAGCCGGTCATGCCATATGCAGAAAATAACCGGGCCCGCCTTCACACGCTCATACCCCGCCGACGCCGGATCCAGCCGGCATCGGACCGTTAGCGCAAGAGCCCGGATCATGCCGTAGACGCCCATCGCCGCCAGCCGGTTCGGCCAGGTCAGCGACCGCGGCGTGACCACTCGAGACGTCCTCGTCGGCGTGCCGGCCATTAGCGATGGTGTTTGAGGGTGGCTCGCACCCAATCCTCGACCGTGGCTTCCGGCCCGAGGCTCGGCCGGGCGGCGCGCAGGGCTTCCTGGGCTTCGACCGGTTTGTAGCCCAAGGCCATGAGCGCCAGCGCCGCGTCGTTGAGCTTTTGCTCCTCGGGCGTCATCGAACGCGCGGCGCTGCTCGCCTCCCAGGCAGCCGCCCCGCCGATCTTGTCCTTGAGATCGACCACGATCCGCTCCGCGGTTTTCCTGCCGACGCCGGAGATCTGTGCCAGGGCTTTCGCATCGCCGCTGGCCACCGCGCCCCGAAAGGCGGTCACGCTCATCCCGCTCAGGATGTTCAGCGCCAGCCGCGGCCCGATCCCGCTAACGGTGTTGATCAAGAGCCGGAACAGATCCCGCTCGGCGCCCGACATGAATCCATAAAGCACATGGGCATCCTCGCGGATCGCCAGGTGGGTCAACAGATGGACCGGCTGGCCCGGCGCGGGCAGCTTGGCATGGCTCGAAAGCGGGATCAGCACCTCGTAGCCCACGCCCTGCACTTCGACCGTGACCTGGGTGGGCAGCGATTCAACCAACGTGCCGCGGAGAAACGTGATCATGGATGCATCGGTCCGCTACGCCTCAAATGGCTTTCAAAGGGCTGAGCACGCCGGCTCGGCATTCCTGCGCGTAGGCAACCGCCAGCGCCAGGGCGTCCGCCGCATCCGGCTCCGGCAGGACCTCCAGATCCAGCAGCCGCTGAATCATCCGCGCCACCGCGTCCTTCTGGGCGGCGCCGTAGCCGACCACCGCCTGCTTCACCCGCCGCGGCGCCAGCTCGAAAACCTCCAGGCCCGCCTCCGCCACCGCCGCCAGGCAAGCCCCGCGCGCCTCTCCCATCAGCAGCGCCGTCTGCAGGTTCTGCGCGTAGAACAAGCCTTCGATCGCGCACACGGTGGGCCCGTGCCGGCCCACAACGGCCCGGATCTCTTCCGCGATCTTCGCCAGACAGCGCGATCGCATCCAGCTCGACGGGCAGCGGATGGTCCCGTGCCCCAGCGCCTTCATCCCCGTTCGCTCCACCCGCACCAGGCCATACCCCGTCCCCCTCAGGGAAGGATCCACCCCCAATATGACCCGATGCACCCGGCCCCCGCCTCCGGCCGCGCCCGGCAGCACCGGCGCCGGCCGGCGCCTCAATCTCTCGCCCGCCACACGCCTCCGCATCGCCTCGAATTGCTGCGGCTCAATGCCCATGTGCGGCTATCCTGCCAAATCCTCCCAGGACCGCCCAACCAGAAAAATCGTCACTCCGCATTGGGGTAGGATCCGAGGATCTTGACAAAGTTGCACTGGGGTTCGAGGTCGGCAATCGCCTTGGCCAGGCGGCGATCCTGGAAATGGCCGTCGCAGTCGATGAAAAAGAAGTATTCCCACGCCTTTCGTTTGCTGGGCCGCGACTCGATCTTGGTCATGTTGATGCGATACCGGCGGAACGAGGCCAGCACGGCGTGCAGCGCCCCCACTTTGTCCGCAATGCTCAGCATCAGGCTGGTGCGGTCCTTTCCGGTCGGCGGGCTGCACTCGCGCCCCAGCACCAGGAACCGGGTGGCGTTCTCGGAGCTGTCCTGGATGCCGGTCTCGATGATCTCGAGCCGATAGCATTGGGCGGCCATCGCGCTGGCGATCGCGGCCGCGTCGGCGTGAGCCCCCGCAAGCTCGGCGGCGCGCGTGGTCGACGATGTCTCGATGATCTCGAGGTGGGACAGGTTCTTCTGCACATATCCCCGGCATTGGGCCAGCGCCTGGGGATGCGAATAGAGCCGCTGGATCCGGCCCCGCCGGCTCCGGCTCAGGAGGCATTGCCGAATCGGCATCACGATCTGCGAAACCACCTTCAGATCGCTGTCCACAAACATGTCCAGGGTGTGGGTCACCACCCCCTCCGTCGAGTTCTCCACCGGCACAACGCCGTAATCCGCCCGCTGCCGGGAAACCTCGGCGAAAATGTCCGCGATCGATTTCTGGGCCGAATATCGCAGGCTCGATCCGAACCTCTGAACCGCCGCCTGATGCGTGAAGGTGGCTTCGGGCCCAAGATAGGCGATGGTCATCGATTTCTGCAGCGCCAGAGCGCTCGACATGATCTCGCGGTAGATCGCCCGCAGGCCTTCCTCCGTGATCGGCCCGCGGTTCAGCCGCGTCACACGCTCGAACACCGACAGCTCCCGGTGCGGCGCGTAGACCTCCCCGCCCGTCGCCAGCTTCGCCTCCCGGATCCGCAGCACGTGGCGCGTTCGCTCGTTCAGCAGCTCCACGATCCTGCTGTCCAGCCGGTCAATCGCCTTCCGCAGTTGAGTGATGTTCATGGCTCGCCTTCGCGGGGAGGATTCCCCGGGTCAGGGCCCCCGCCTGGAACCTCCGAATCGAGGGGCGGCTCCTCTCCCTGCCCTCGATCCCGCGGTGCGCCGGGCAGAGGCTGGCCCGAAGCCGGAGGCGGCGCATCGGCAGCCGCCGATCCCGCAGGGGGCGGCCCGGACACGCCGGATGCGTCCTGGAGATCCTCGGGCGGCGCGGTCGCCAGGCCCGGCTCCGCCGTCGCCAGCGACTCCGGCCGAACCGCCGGCGCCCGCCGCAGCTCGTCCGCCGCCGGAAGCCCTTCGAGATCGCGCAGCCCGAAATACTCCAGAAACGCCGCCGTCGTTCCAAACGTGACCGGCCGGCCGATCGCCTCCGCCCGGCCGACCGGCTCGACCAGGCCGCGCTCGAGCAGCGTCTGCAGCACCCCGTCCACCGACACCCCGCGAATCTGCTCCATCTCGGCTCGGGTGACCGGCTGCCGATAGGCGATGATCGCCAGGGTCTCGAGTGCAGGCTGCGAAAGCCGCGGCAGCCGGGGCTTCTGACCGAGCAGCGACCGCAGCCAGGGCGCATACACAGGCTGGGTCACAAACTGCCACGCGCCCGCCACGCACACCAGCCGGAAGCTCCGGCCGGCCTTCTCCAGCTCCGCCGCCAACGCCTCCAGCGCCTGGCGCGCATCGTCGGTCCGGACCTTTTTCCACGCCTTGGTCTCCGGCTCCTCGGATTGCGCGGCAGCCGCAAGCAGCTCCCGCAGCTCCTCGACAGTCAGCGGCTTCTGGGCGTGAAACAACGCCGCTTCGAGGATGAATTTCAGCTCCGGGACAGCCGGAGGCACTTCAGGGGTTTCCATGCGATGGAGTGGGGGAAGTGGGGGTCGATGCCGCCGGAGGCGCCGATCCGCCCGGACCGGCATCGGCCAGGGCAACCTCGATCTCGCCGAATTCCTCGGGCTGCTGGATCCGAATCCAGCGCAGGCGGACCATTTCGAGCAAGGCCAGGAACGTCACCACCACCTCGACCCGCCCGCTGTCGTCGCGGAACAGCTCCGAGAACCTCACCCGATGCCGCTGGGCGATCGATTCGCGGATCCATTCGATCTTGTCGCTGACGGTCCAGCGCTCCTCGAAGATCTCCTCGACAGGGCCGCGCTGGTTTTGCCGGCGCAGGATCTCCCCCACCGCCCGCAGCAGGTCGAACAGGGTCACGTCCCCCCGCGCTGCCGGGCGCGGCCCCTCGTCGGCCAGCGGAGGCGGCTGCCGCACGTAGGTGCTTTCCTGGGCGATCTCCCGGCCCTGGAGGTGGGCCGCCATGTCCTTGAACTTCTTGTACTCGACGAGCTGGCGGATCAGCTCCCAGCGCGGATCCAGCGCCTCGTCCTCCTCCTCGGCCGCAACCGCCTGGTCCGCCGGCAGCAGCTCGCGGCTCTTGATATACATCAGCGTCGCCGCCATCACCAGAAACTCGCCCGCCACGTCCAGGTCCAGCTGCTGCATCCGCTCCACATGCTCGATGAACTGCGTCGCCACCCGGGTCAGATTCACCTCGTAAATGCTCACCTCCTCCTTCTTGATCAAATACAGAAGGAGATCGAGCGGTCCCTCGAACACGTCCAGCTGAACCTTGGGCTCGGTCATGCATCCGACAGGATCGGCCACCCTGTCGCCGCTCAAAACATAATCCCCATGGTCGCGCCTTGGCAATGCTGGAAGAACCGGCCCTTTCGGCTTGTCAATCGCGCCCCATCGGGTTAAGGATAGGCGAAATCGAACCCATCCCTTCCGCAGGCCATGAACACTCTATCTCCAATGGCTCGCCGGTTCCGGCGGGCGGCTTCCTTCACGATCGCAACCGGTGCGGCAGTCCTGGCCACCGCTGCCGGACTCCGCGGCGACATCGAATCCAATTTCGACGATCTGGTGTATCCCGGGGACGCGGGAGCCGGCTGGGTCGCTGGCTGGCAGCAAGCCGCCGGCCTGACCATCGGCGTGGATACCGCCAGCCCCATCGATGCGCCCACGCCCTATCTGGCCGTCACCAGCAGCGGCACCGGCGCCCGCAATATCGCCCGCGCCTACCTGACCGACGGCGGCGTCGACGTCACCCAGCCCCACCAGATCTCCTTCAAGTTCCGCCTGAACGAAGATCCCGCCGCCTTCGAATCGACCTTCACCGCCTTTAACGACCGCCTGCATATCTTCGGCCGAAACGGGCTGCGCCTGACTGCCGGCACGGATTCAACCACGGCCTGGAGCATCTTCGCCGCCGGCGCCGCCCACGCGTCCGGCGCCTACGCCGGACGCACCTTCTGGATCTACGACAACGTCACCGGCAACGGCAGCTCCGTCATCATCGAGAACGCCGTCGACACCGGCATCACCCTCGCCCCTCAGCACGTCTATTCCATCACGGTCCGCCTCGATCCGCCTAATCGGATCTTCGCCGTCCACCTGGCCGACGAGACCGCCGTCCAGCAGTTCACCAGCCTGGCCCCCCACCGGTTCCGCGAGCTCGCCGCCCCCGTCGGCGCCCATACCAACCTGCACGTGGGAACCCAATGCAGCGCCGCCGATGACGCGCGCGGCTTCGACCTGGATTCGGTCCGGATCGCGCCCGCCGCCGGGCTCGTTCTGCCGCCCGAGATCGTCAATGTCACCCCGGTCAACCACGCTTTCCACGACGCCCAGAAAGGCATCCATTTCGAGGTTCGATCGGCCGCTCCGCTGGCGCCCCCGGGCATCACCCTGACGCTGAATGGCGCGGATGTGACCGCCGATCTGGCCATCGTCAGCAGCGCGACCAATCACCTCGTCGCCTACAACAAGCTGCAGCCCGATCGCTCCTACACCGCCGTCATCACGGCGCAGAACGTTAGCGGCCCCGTCTCGTGGACCTTCGAGTTCAACACCGCAACCGGCGAGGTGCTGCTGTTCGACTCCGGCGGATTCGAGAGCGAGGCCGTGTATCCTCTGGGCAATCTGCAGGCCATCACCCATGACGGCGGCACGTGGCTTCCGTCGGCCGTGCCCGCTCAAATCGTCGATCTGGCCGACGGCCAGCATGCCAAGGTGTTCCATCGAGAACAGATGGGCACGGACAACAGCGATTACCTCGAAGTCGCTCCCGTCGCTGCCGGCATCCTGACGCTTGCCTTCGATGCCCGGGTTTCAACGGCCACGGGGCGGACGCTCGATATCGGCATGCAGCCAGTCGGCAGCGCCTCCCAGGCCTCCTTCATCGGCTTCGGCATCAACCCTGGCAAACTCGCCTTTTACGACGGATCCGCCTGGGTCTCCATCATGGATCTCGATACCCAGTGGCATCACTACGAGATGATCAACTACCTCAGTGGCCCCCGCGGCGCCACGTTCGATCTCGAGGTCGATGGCCAGGTCGTCGGGCGCAACCTCATCTGGCGGTCGACCTTCGCGGCGGGGACCGGATTCGGGCGCTTCCGCTTCGGCGCCATCCGCGGGACCGCCGGCACCTACGGCGAACTCGACAACCTCCGCGTCACCGCCAGCCAGGAAAACCTGCCGCCTCCCGTCATCGCCAACATCGTGCCTGCGCATCGGGCCCATTTCCACCCCGCGGCCAACGGGATGCAGTTCGAGGTCACATCGGAAGGGGCCATCGATCCCGCGGGCATCACCATGCAGCTCAACGGCCAGGATGTGAGCGGCCAGCTCGTCGTCGCCGGCGAGCCGCTCGCCCGCCAGGTCTCCTTCCCAGGCCTCCAGCCCAACCAGGTCTATACCGCCGAAATCACCGCCAGCAATGCCTTCGGCATCGGAACCGCCACCGTTCAGTTCAACACGATTCGACAGAAGACCACCGTCGTCGACTCCCACGGTTTCGCCGACAACACGATCTACCCCCTCGGGCCGCTCGGCAATGTCACCGATGGCCTCGCCGTCTGGACCGCGGGCCGGCTGGGCGATCCTTCTCAAATCGTGGATTCCGGTGTGGCGCCCTATGGCAAAGCCCTCCAGCGCGCCCAGACGGGTGTCTCCAGCCAGGACATCATGGACTTCACCCCGTTCAACTCCGGCATCTTGACGATCGCGTTCGATGCCCGCGCCAGCACGGCCTTCTCCCCCACGCTCCTCCTGTCGGTCAACCGGACCGGGCAGGAAACTCAGGCCAGCTCGCTCGGCTGGGGAGTCATCCCGGGCAAAATCGCCCGCCTGCGCGCCAGCACGTGGTACGAGATCGCTGACCTCGACGAGTCCTGGCACCACTACGAGATCATCAATTACCTCGACGGGCCGAAATCACACACGTTCGATCTGGTCATGGACGGAACCGTTCGAGGCGAGGGATTGCTCTGGGCACAGGGCATCTCCGCAGGCGAGTACCTCGGCCGGCTGCGCATCGCTGCCGACCAGGGAGTCCCGGGCGATTTCGCCCAGATCGATAACCTCCAGGCCAGCCTCACCCCCCTCCCGCCCGCCATCGCCAACCTGGTCCCCGCCAACCAGACCAGCTTTCATACGGCCAGCCAGGGCGTCTCCTTCCACGTGGTCTCCGTCGCCGACACCGCCGCATCCGACATCCATCTCATCCTCAACGGCGCCGACGTCAGCTCCGCCCTCGAAATCAGCGGCGATCCGACCAACCGGCTCGCCGTCTACCGCGGCCTCGAGCCCAACGCGTTCTACGAGGGCGAAATCCGGGCCCAAAACGTCCTCGGCCTGGTCTCGCAAACGCTCGAGTTCAACACGCTCTATCCCACAGGCGCCCTGTCGGTCGAAGTCGAGGACTACAACTTCGGCAGCGGCCAATACATCAATGATCCGCCCCCCTCCGGCCTGACTCCCGGCGGCGCCGTGATCAATCCCGATGGCAACGGTTACTTCGACCGCGCCGGCACCAGCGGCGTGGACTTCTCGATCGCCGTTCCTTCCGCCGGCGATCCGCAGCAGGCCTACCGGTTCTTCGACCCAACGACGACCCGCTACACTCTCGATGGATTGCGATCCAAATACGTGAGCAGCGGCGCACCGGACTATGATGTCTGGCAGTGGAGCCCGACCGACTGGCTCAACTACACCCGGACCTTCGCCGCCGGCCCATACCAGGTGTTCCTGCGGGCGTCCACCCCCGCTGCCGCCC
Organism: Verrucomicrobiota bacterium; assembly: GCA_022711435.1. Classification (GTDB taxonomy): domain Bacteria; phylum Verrucomicrobiota; class Verrucomicrobiia; order Limisphaerales; family UBA1319; genus JAGMXM01. The sequence goes on along the minus strand of JAKLFB010000016.1, from coordinate 12,031 downwards.
AAGTCTGCCTGCAATCCGTAACCAGCGATCCCACCCAGCCCGGCCAATCCGTCTCCGCCCTCGGCCGATTCAACCTCGCTGCCCGCGCCGGCTATCAGCACGCCGAACTCAAAGATGACCTCGGCCAGTCCAAGGTGCTCTCCCTCGACGGCCCCGCCACCTTCCGCCTCGCTGCCTGCGGAATTACCGCCGACCTCGCCTTGAATTACCTCGTGTTCGCCCAGGTCCCGCCTCCGCCCGAGGAAATCCAGATCGATGATCCGCTCCTCGATGGCGCCGGATTTCATTTCCAGTTCCCCACCCGCTCAGGAGCCCAGTACGTGGTCGAATACAATACCCAGCTCGCCCCAACCGGATGGACCACGCTCGATACTGTCAGCGGCACCGGCAACCCGCATCACGCCACCGATTCGAACCCCGCCGACACGATCCGGTTCTACCGGGTCCGGCGTTCGCAGTGATCCATCGCTCCGCCCCCGCGCCCCGGGAGGGTTCGGCCTCGCCATGCGGGGCCCGGCCGCCAGGGACGACCGGTTGTTACGGAGCCCGAGAAATGCTAGACATTCTATGAAACCTCGCGTCATAAAACACACCAGCCGGCTCTGGGCCGGCGGCTGCCTCATCCTCGGCCTCCTCGTCCCCGGTGCCGGCTTCGCCGCGCTCCCGGATCCCGGCGTCACCCTCAACCGGCAGGAGGATGGCTACCGCGGCGTCTGGTACATGAACCAGCCCTCCAACGACGAATACGTCTACAAATACAGCGGCGGCCTCGGCACTTACTGCGCCAAACACCAGCCCTTCGCCGTCTACTCCGAAAAAGCCCGCAAAACGTTCTTCTGCTACGGCGGCGCCCCGACAAACGATTCGCGCCACCTCCTCCATTTTGTCTCCTACTACGATCATCGGACAGGCATGGTGCCGCGGCCAACGCTGCTGCTCGATAAGCGCACCACCGATGCCCACGACAATCCGGTGATCTCGCTCGATGACCGGGGATTCATCTGGATCTTCTCGACCTCGCACGGCACCGGCCGGCCATCCTACATCCACCGCAGCCGCCAGCCGCTCGATGTCCGCGAGTTCGAATGGATCCCCGCCTCCAAGCTCGAAGAGGGGCGGACAACGCCCATGACGAATTTCTCCTACTACCAAGCCTGGCACGTCCCCGATCGCGGTTTCGAGTGCTTCTTCACCCGCTACAATTACCCGGCCGCCCGCACGATTTGTTTCATGTCGAGTCCCGACGGTGTCCAGTGGTCGGCCTGGCAGCGGGTGGCGGCCATCGAGGCCGGCCATTACCAGATCAGCGCCGTCACCCCCGGCCGTGCCGCCTCCGCCTTCGATTTCCATCCCCAGGGCAAGGGCCTCAACTGGCGCAGCAACCTCTATTATGTCGAAACCCGCGACGGCGGGCGCACCTGGCACAATGCCGCCGGCGTTCCCCTCACGCTGCCCCTGACCTCGCGCGACAACCCCGCCCTCGTCCATGACTATGTCGCCGAAGACCTCCTCGTCTATATCAAGGATATCCTGTTCGATTCAAATGGGCACCCCGTCATCCTCTTTCTCACCAGCAAAGGCTACGAGTCCGGGCCTAAAAACGACCCCCGAATCTGGCGCCTCGCCTGCTGGACCGGCCAGGCCTGGGACATCCGAACCGCCATGCAATCCGGCAACAATTACGACATGGGCTCCCTCTACCTCGAGTCGGATCGCCTCTGGCGCATCATCGCCCCCACCGAGACCGGCCCGCAACCCTATAACCCCGGCGGCGAAATCGCCATGTGGACCAGCTCCGACCAGGGCCGGACCTGGACGAAAATCAAACAGCTCACCCGCAACAGCCCCCGCAACCACACCTTCGCCCGCCGCCCCGTCAACGCACACCCTGATTTCTACGCGTTTTGGGCGGATGGCCACGCCCGCCAGCCTTCCGAGTCCTGGCTCTACTTCTGCCGCCAAAACGGTGATGTCTTCCGGCTCCCCCGGCACATGGACGGCCCCTTCGCCCGACCGGAGAAAAGGCCGGCCCTATAGCGAATCCAGCTCCTCGTAAAACTTGATCTGCCGCGACGGCGGCGCGGCCGTCTCGCTGATCCGGCTGGTCAGAGGCCCCGGCCGCGTCCAACGCACTGATCCGTCCCCAAAGAGCCGGTTGTACCCGGCGCCGTCATGAGGCAAGTAGATGTGAAACTGCGTGATCCCGCCCCCCTGATACCCCATCACACCCACAAAATCGCTGTAGACCACTTTCCGCACATACTGCGGCAGCTTCCATTCCCCCGTCGATTCCATCGGCTGCCCGTCGATCTCAAGCAGCCTCGCCGGATACGATGACCGGACTATCGGCCCATCCCATTCGTTGTCCGGCGCGTTGTAGGCCAGCACCTCGCCTGGACGCCGCACCCGCGACGCGCAGTAATAGGACATCGGCGACGTCACCAGCTTGTGCTTCAGCAGCATCCCCAGATTCATGTGGTCGTCGTAGCTGCGCCGCAGGTAATACGTCGTAAACGATGATGCCGTCCGAACCACCGTCGGCAGTCGATCCTTGTTCTCGTCCGCATACATCGTCAGCCCAAGCCCCAGTTGGCGCAGGCTGTTGACACAATGGACCCGATGCGACTTCGCCTTCGCCTTGCTCAATACCGGCAGCAGCATGCCCGCCAATATCGCAATGATCGCTACCACCACCAATAGCTCGATCAAGGTGAATCCGGCCCTCCAAACCGCTCTTCCGCGGCTGCCGCTTCCCAGAATGCAAACGCCCGATGGATTCATGGTCAATGCCGGGCCACTGCCCTTGCAGGGATTTCGATTGTGCGTTGGTCCAACCTAGGCCGAGTCCCCCCTCCCGGTCAATCGCAATCCGATGAGGCACGCGCCCTGGCACCTTTCGCGGGAGCATCCGCGGTTCGGATCCGTCTAACTGATTATGAAACGATCGCTGCTCTGGTCTCTTCTTGCCCTGGCCATTGTCCCCCAGGCCCTCGCCGATGGTTTCATCGTCATCCATGACCCTTTCCCGATGCCGCGGCCCGTGCCGCCCTGGCGGCCGCCCCAGCCGATTCCGCCCTGGATGCCCCCGATCCACCCGCCGCCCCGCGTCTACCCGTTCGCCCCCCTGGCCGTAACCTATCACCGCGTTCAGGCCCAGATTGACGACCAGGTCGCCAGCATCACCGTCGATCAGGAGTTCCATAATCCCAACCCGCGCCCCCTCGAAGGCACCTACATCTTCCCAGTCCCCAAAGGAGCTCAGATCGACAAGTTCAACCTCGAGATCGCAGGCAAAATGGTCCCCGCCGAGCTGCTCCCCGCTGATAAGGCCCGCAAAATCTACGAGGATATCGTCCGCCAAATGAAGGATCCCGCCCTTATGGAATACGCCGGCCAGGATATGTTCAAGGTCCGGATCTTTCCGATCGAGCCCCACAGCCGCAAGCACATCAAGCTCACCTATACCCAGATCCTCCGCGCCGAGGACGGCATGGTCCATTTCCTCTACCCGCTCAACACCGAGAAATTCTCCTCCCAGCCCATCCCCGACGTCAGCGTCAACGTCGAGCTCAAAACCCGGCGCCCCCTCAAAACCGTCTATTCCCCATCCCACAAGGTCGAGATCCGGCGCGATGGCGAACGCCATGCCCGAATCGGCTTCGAGGCCCGTGAGACCAAACCCGACAACGATTTCCACCTCTACTACGGCGTCGAGGAAGGCGAGATCGGACTCACCTTGCTCGCCCATCGCCCCGACGATCAGGACGGCTATTTCCTCCTGCTCGCCGCTCCCGGGTTCGAGCTGGACCGCCAACGCGTGGTGCCAAAGGATGTCGCTCTCGTCCTCGACACCTCCGGCTCGATGGCCGGCGGCAAGCTCGATCAGGCCAAGAAAGCGCTCGCCTTTTGCGTCGAAAACCTCAATCCCCAGGACCGGTTCGAGCTGATCCGATTCTCGACGGAAACCGATTCTCTCTTCGACCGGCTGGTGGAAACCAGCCCCGACCATCGCCGCCGGGCCCGCTCCTTTATCCAGGACCTCCAGCCCATCGGCGGCACCGCCATCGACGATGCCCTCCGCAAAGCCGTCGCCCTCCGCCCCTCGAGCGCCGACCGGCCCTATGTCGTCATCTTCCTCACCGATGGCCGACCGACCATCGGCGAGACCGATGAGGATCGAATCGTCGCCCGCGTCCGATCGCCCGGATCCAATGCCGCCGACCCCGGCCTGACCCGGATCTTCTGCTTCGGCGTGGGGACGGACGTCAATACCCACCTGCTGGACAAAATCACCGAAGCCACCCGCGCCTACAGCCAATATGTCCTGCCCGAGGAGGACCTCGAGCTCAAGGTCTCGAGCTTTTTCACCCGCATCAAGGAGCCCGTCCTCACCCAGCTCAAGCTCCGCTTTCCCGACGGCGTCCGGACCCGCCAGCTCTATCCATCCCCGCTGCCCGACCTCTTCCATGGCGACCAGCTCATCCTCGTCGGCCGCTACTCCGGACAGGGACGCGGGCCCCTCGCCATCGAAGGCAATGCCCAGTCCGAATCCCGCCGCTACTCCGAGACCGTCCGGTTCCCCGGCCGCTCCGATGCCCATTCCTTCATCCCCCGCCTCTGGGCCACTCGCCGCATAGGATTCCTCCTCGATGAGATCCGGTTGCGCGGCGAGAATTCCGAGCTCCGCGACGAGGTCACCGAGCTCGCCCGACGCTACGGTGTCGTCACCCCCTATACCTCTTACCTGATCGTCGAGGACGAAGCCCGGCGCAATGTCCCCCTCTCCTTGCGCTCGATGCCCAGCCTCGAACGCAGCCCCGAATCTCGCCAGCGCCTCGCCGGCTTCTACAACGATTTCACCCGCGAGAAATCCGGCGATGCCGCCGCCGCAGCCTCCCGGTACGGACTGGCGCTGCGCTCCGCCCAATCCGCCGCCGAGGCCATCGCCGATGGCAACCGGATGGTCGATCGCGGCTATGCGGGGTCTTCCGTCACCGTCGTCGCCCCCGCACCCCTGTCCGGGGCCGGCCCCGCCGTCCTCTCCCGCCCTGCCACTCCAGCCGCCCCCGCATCGGCGATTCCGGCCGCCTCCTTCGCTGGCGGACGCAGCTTCTATCTCAACGACGCATGCTGGATCGAGACCGAGGTGCAGCGCCATCCGAATGCGCCCCGAGCCCGGATAGCGTTCAATTCGCCCGACTATTTCGCGCTCGCCGCGCAACATCCTCAAGTGCTGCCCTGGCTGGCCTTGGGCGCGCAGGTCCAGTTCTACCTCGATGGCAGGATCTACGAAATCCATGATCCGGATGCCGCCGCCAATCCCCGCTGATCACCGCCCCCCCGCCGGGGGCCCTGTCGCGATCTGTTCAGCCGACAGCGCTGCCCGCCGGGTCGCCCGTGCCTCGAAACCCCGGTTGTTTCCCCCACAAAATCCGCTATGTTAAACCCCATGCATTCTCATTCGCTCCTGCCTTTCCGCCGGCTGATGGTTTGCGCCGCGTTTCTCGCCATTACCCTAACCCCTATTATCATGCCCGCCGCCTCTCGCGATGAATCCTGGATGAAGATCGATGAAGCCCTCAAACAGGGCCTGCCGAAAACCGCCATCGAGCTCCTCCTCCCTGTCGAATCCGAGGCCGTCCGGGACCGGGCCTTTGCCGAGGCCGCGCGAGCCCTCGTCCAGCGCATCGCCCTCGAAGGCGTCATCCAGGGCAATAAACCCGAGGAGAAAATCACACGCCTCGAAGCCGCCTTCGACGCCGCCGCGCCCGAAGTCCGGCCCGCCCTCGATGCCATCCTCGCCCATTGGTACTGGCAATACTTCCAGCAGAACCGATGGCGCTTCATGCGCCGCACTGCCACCGCCGAGGCCCCCGGACAAGACTTCACCACATGGGATCTCCCTCGCTTGTTCGCCGCCATCGATGCCCGATATCGCCAAGCCCTCTCAGCCGACATGTTCCTCCGGTCCACACCCGTCGCTGCCTGGGATCGCCTGCTCGATCAGGGCACGATGCCCGACCGTTATCGCCCCACCCTGTTCGATTTCATCGCCCAGGAAGCTCTCCAGTTCTACACCTCCGGCGAACAAGCCGCCGCCAAACCCGCCGACGCCTTCCAGCCCGACGCCGACAGCCCCATGCTCGCTCCCGCCTCCGAATTCATCGCCTGGAATCCCCAGACCGCCGACACCAACTCGCCGGTCCTCCGCGCCATCCTCCTCTACCAGCAGCTCCTCCGGTTCCATCAGGACAACCCCGATCCCTCCGCATTCCTCGATGCCGATATCGCCCGGCTCGTTTACGCCCGCAATGCCGCCTTCGGAGAATCCAAAAATCCGCGGTTCAAAAAAACACTCCAGGCCATCGCCGATCAATGGGGCGACCATGAGCTGGCCTCCACCGCCTGCTATCAATGGGCTCGAGTCCTTCGCGAGGAGAACGACCTCGTCCATGCCCGGGCCATCGCCCTCCGAGGCAAAAACGCCCACCCCGACAGCCCCGGCGGCCGCCTCTGCCATAACCTCATCCTCGAGATCGACACCCCCGCTCTCACCATCGCCACAGAGCGGATCTGGAATGAGCCCCTGCCCAAAATCCGAGTCCAATACTGCAACATCGATCGCGTCCATTTCCGCGCCATCCCCTCCTCTTGGGACTCGTTCCTCGATCGCCGCCGCAATCGGCCCAGCTCGCTCACCCGTGCCGAACGGATCGAGATCCTCCAGCAGAAGCCCGCTCGAGAATGGTCCCAGCCCCTGCCGCCGACCTCCGATTACCAAACGCACACGGCCGATCTGCCCGCGCCAGCCGGCCTCAAGCCCGGTTTCTATTTCCTCGTCGGCAGCCGATCGCCCGACTTCGGCGAATCCACAAACCAGGTCTCGATGGCCGATGTCTGGGTCTCCGATCTCGCCCTGGTCCTGCGCCCTCGCGCCGGCCAGCTCGAGGGCTTCCTCCTCGAAGCCGGCTCCGGCGAACCCATCGCCGGCGCCACCATCGACGCCTGGCAGCTCGACCGCAGTGGCAACCGCGTCGCCGTCCCCGCCCGGACCACCGATGACCTCGGCGCCTTCGCCTTCCCCAAATCCGCCGAGCGCGGCCTCCTGGTCCGCGCCCGCCATCGCGGCCACGCGATCGCTTCCGAGTTCGATGCCTATATCCCCAGCCACGAGCCGCCTACGCCCGATCGGCACACCATCTTCTTCACCGATCGCGCCATCTACCGGCCCGGCCAGACTATCCAATACAAAGGCATCTGCCTCAGCGTCGATCCAGCCCAAAACCAATACCGCTTGCTGCCCGGCCAATCCGTCACCGTCACGTTCTCCGATCCCAATGGCAAGGAGATCGCCCGTCAAACCCATCGCGCCAACGATTTCGGATCCTTTGCCGGCAGCTTCACCGCACCCCGCGACCGCGTCCTCGGCGCCATGCTCATTCACACAACCCAGGGCCCTGATGGCAGCACCCACTTCCGCGTCGAGGAATACAAGCGCCCCCGCTTCCAAGTCACGCTCGATGCACCCGCATCCGCTCCCCGCCTGCGCGAACCCGTCACCGTCAAAGGCCGCGCTCTCGCTTACACCGGCGCCGCCATCGACGGCGCCAAGGTCGCCTACCGCGTCGTCCGCCAGGTCCGCATGCCCCCCTGGTGGGGCTGGTTCCGACGCGGATTCATCGACGGTCCAGCCTCCAGCCCCAGCCAGGAAATCGCCCACGGCACCACCCAAACCGCTCCCGATGGATCCTTCGCCATCGAGTTCCGCGCCCTGCCCGATCCCGCTGTTCCCGAAAAGGACGAACCCACTTTTATCTTCCGCCTCTATGCCGATGTGACCGATGCCGCCGGTGAAACACGCTCCGACGAACGCGCCGTCCCCCTCGGTTACACCGCCCTCAGCGCCCGAATCGAAGCCGAAGAGTGGCAGGTCCAAAACGCTCCCGTCGCCCTCACGATCCGCACCGAGTCGATCGATGGCACGCCCCAAACCGCCGAAGGCTCGCTGAAAATCTATGCCCTCCACCCACCCCCCCAGGTCCAGCGACCTGATATCTTCCAGCAGTTCCGATACGGCCCGCTCCAGGAAGACCAACCCGGACCCTCCGGCGCCGATCCCAACCAGTGGCCGCTCGGTTCGATCGTCTCGGAAAAGGGGTTCACCACCGACGCCGATGGCCGCGCCACATGGAATGTCTCCCTCCCCGCCGGCCTCTACCGCGCCCTCCTCCAAACCCAGGACCGCTTCGGCAAAAATGTCACCGCACAATTCCCCATCCGCGTCCTCGATCCCGATTCCACCCGCCTCGCCCTCCGCATCCCGCACCTGCTCGCCCTGCCCAAGTCGTCCGCCGAACCCGGCGATCCGTTCTACGCCCTCTGGGGAACCGGCTACGACCAGGGACGCGCCCTCATCGAGATCGAGCACCGCGGCAAGATCCTCTCCCGACGCTGGACGCCCGCCGGCCAGACCCAGGCCCGGATCCCTGTCGATATCACCGAAAATCTCCGGGGCGGCCTCCACCTCCATGTCACCCAGATCCGCGAAAACCGCGCCTACCTCGATACCCGCTTCATCGAAGTCCCATGGACACCTAAACACCTCGATATCCGCTGGGAACACTTCACCTCCAATCTCCAGCCCGGCAAGTCCGAAACCTGGACCGCCGTTCTCACCGGGCCCCAGGCCGAAAAGGCCGCCGCTGAAATGGTCGCCACGCTCTACGACGCCTCGCTCGATGCCTTCGTCAGCCACGACTGGATCCGTCGCTTCGGCTTCTTCTACCGCGACTACGAAACCGGCCAACCCCAGTTCATGAACCGCGCCATCAGCCTCCAGCGCTTCCTCGGCAGTTGGGAATTCAATCCCGTCGCCGTCGACATCCGCTACCGCGCGTTCCCGCCGGAGATCCTGGGCGACCGCTATTATCTTCTGTCCAGACGCGGCGTCATGCCCAGCCGAATGCTCCGGAACGCCGCCCCCACCTCGAGTGCGGCCGCCGATCGAGAAATGATCGTGCTTTCCGATGCCGCTCCCATGGCCGCTATGGCCGCCCCCGCGCCGATGGCCGCCAAAGCCGCCTTCGGCCTCGCCGAAGAGCCGGTCGCTGCCACCGCTGCGCCCGCACCCGGCGGCGGCTTCGGCGGCGCTGCTCCCGCCGAATCCAAGAAAGCGGACCTCAGCCAGGTCGCCGCCCGGAAGAACCTCAATGAAACCGCCTTCTTCTTTCCCCAGCTCCTCTCCGATCGCGACGGCATCGTCCGCATGACCTTCACAATGCCCGAGGCGCTCACCGAATGGCGCCTCCTCGGTTTCGCCCACGACCGCCAGCTCCGCTCCGGGTTCATCGAAGCCCGAACCGTCACCGCCAAGGACCTCATGGTCCAGCCCAATCCCCCCCGCTTCCTCCGCGAAGGCGATGTCCTCGAGTTCGCCGTCAAAGTCTCCAACCAAAGCAACCAGCGCCAGTCCGGCCGCGTCCGTCTCACGTTCCTCGATGGCATGGCCGACCAGCCCGCCGATGCCCTCCTCGGCCTCTCCCAGACCGAGCAGCCCTTCGATATCCCCAGCAAGGAATCCCGCGCCTTCCACTGGCGCATCACGATCCCCGACGGCCTCTCCGTCCTCACCTTCAAGGCCGTCGCCGCCTCCGATAAGGTCTCCGATGGCGAGGAGGGCTGCCTCCCCGTGCTCGCCCGCCGCATCCTCGTCACCGAGTCGATCCCCCTGCCCGTCCGCGGCCCCGCCACACGCCAGTTCCGCTTCGAGCGCCTCCTCGAATCCGCCCGCTCCAACACGCTCCGCCACCAGAGCCTCACCGTTCAGATGGTCTCTCAGCCAGCATGGTACGCCGTCCTCGCCCTCCCCTACCTCCTCGAATTCCCCCACGAGTGCGCCGAGCAGATCTTCAACCGCCTCTACGCCAATGCACTCGCCCGCTTCATCGCCCAGTCCGATCCCAAGATCCGGCGCATCTTCGACCAGTGGAAAAATACGCCCGCGCTCGATAGCCCCCTCGAGAAAAACGAGGATCTTAAAAATGTCCTGCTGGCCGAAACGCCCTGGGTTCGCCAGGCCCAGTCCGAAAGCCAGGCCCGCCGCAATCTCGGCGTCCTCTTCGACGATAACCGCCTGAACTACGAGCTCGACAAGGCCCAAACCAAGCTCGCCGACATGCAGAATGGCGACGGCTCATGGCCCTGGTTCCCCGGCGGCCCCGCCAACGATTACATCACGCTCTATATCACCACCGGCTTCGGCCGCCTCCGCCACCTCGGCATCGATCTCCCCGTCGATCCCGCCCTTAAATCCCTCGCCCGGCTCGACTCCTGGATTGACCGCATCTACCGCGACATCCTCGAAAAAGGCCATCCCGACGATAATCACCTCAGCTCGACCATCGCCCTCTATCTCTATGGCCGCAGCTTCTTCCTCAAAGACCGCCCCCTCCAGGGACCGCCCCGCGAGGCCGTCAACTATTTCCTCGGCCAGGCCAGGAAATTCTGGCTCTCCCTCGGCCACCGCCAATCCCAAGGACACCTCGCCCTCGCCCTCCAGCGCTTCGGCGATCCCGACGCCGCCCAGGCCATCCTCCGCTCGCTCAAGGAGCGTTCCGTCACCAGCGATGAGCTCGGACGCTTCTGGCGCGATACCGAGATCTCCTGGTGGTGGTACCGCGCCCCCATCGAAACTCAGGCCCTCATGATCGAGGCATTCGCCGAGATCGCCCGCGACGAATCCGCTGTCGAAGAATGCCAAACTTGGCTCCTCAAACAAAAACAAACCCAAAACTGGAAAACCACCAAAGCCACCGCCGACGCCATCTACGCGCTCCTCCTCCGCGGCTCCAACCTGCTCGCCTCCGATCGCCTCGTCCAAGTCTCCCTCGGCGGACTCGAAATCACGCCCCGGCCCGGCCCTTCCACCCCGGGCCAGCCCCCCGCTGTCGAGCCCGGCACCGGCTATTACGAAAAACGCTTCTCCGCCCCCGAAATCCAGCCGCGGCTCGGCGAAATCACCGTCCGAAAACTCGACGACGGCGTCGCCTGGGGCAGCATCCACTGGCAGTACCTCGAGGACGCCGCCAAAGTCGCTCCCTACCAGGGCACGCCTCTCCAGCTCGCCAAAACGCTCTTCGTCCGCCGCAATACCGCTCGCGGCCCCATGCTCGAACCCATCCGCGGCCCGCTTGCCGTGGGTGACGAGCTTGTCGTCCGCCTCGAGCTCCGTGTCGATCGCGACATGGAATACGTCCACCTCAAAGACCAGCGCGGCAGCGGCATCGAACCCCTCGCCGTCCTCTCCGGCTACCGTTACCAGGATGGCCTCGCCTATTACGAATCCACCCGCGATGCCGCCAGCCACTTCTTCATCGATTACCTCCCCAAAGGCGCCTACGTGTTCGAATACGCCGCGCGCGTCTTCCACCGCGGCCGTTACCAGTCTGGCCTTGCCGAAATCCAGTGCATGTACGCCCCCGAGTTCAACAGCCATTCCCAGAGCATCCTCATCGAGGTCGGCCAGTAACCCACAGCCCTGGCCGCCGGCTGTCTGCCCGCCCGCCCGGAGAGGTGGGCTCTCGGTCCATTATGCATATGCTGATGGATCGAGTGGCCCATCGCGGAGAGAGAAGAAGAAGGACCGTACCCGATACAGATGGGCGATGATCCCCGGGGAGCAGGCTCAGAGGATCATGGCTCTCCATATTATGGGCTTGAGCGGGGAGCAATGGTGGGGAGGGCGGTTTATGGCAGGTTCAGCAAACGCATAGCTGGGGATAGCATGGATCCAGGTGTTGGATTATACCAATAGAGTGACAGGTTCACAGTTGATATGGCCTGTGAGCTGCGGCCCGTTCGGTCGGCTTTCGCCAGGATCTGGACCGTCGTCCAGGAGTCAATAGGGTGACAGGTTCATAGTTGACAGGGTTGGCAGGGCTGGGGTAGAACTGGTTTCAAACGACCGAAACGGCGGAAGGGAAAGGATTGAGGATGCGAATGGCGCGGATCAAGGTAAGGGGTCGGGGGGCGG